>NZ_LQBK01000022.1 GCF_001483755.1 Kocuria rosea subsp. polaris | reverse complement strand
CTTCGAGCCGGTCCGCCTGCTCGGCTCCGCCATCGGCGACCTCTAGACGTAGGGGCATACGGCGGTGCGCTCGGGCGGTTGCCGTTGCCCGAGCGCAAAATCACCGCTTGTACATCCTTGGAGTCCTGCCGACAGGAATGTTCACTGTTCGCTTTGGTCGGGACTGCCTCGAAGCCCAAGCTCGCTCCACCAAGACGCGAACAACAGGATGACTGACGTGGTCAAGACCTTCACGGCGACACGGATGGCCACCGCTGTGAGTCCTAAGGCTTCGTAGAGGTGTTCTGGCGCGAGCACGCTGAGGAGGACGTACCCCAAGGCCACGATGCCGAGGGGCGAAGCACACCACAGCAATATGCGAGACGCATGTTGCGCTTCACGATGGCTGCGCCGGTAAGCGCGAAACAGCCAGGCGCTCAAAGGCATCGCTACGACGAACCAGAAGAAGGCCCCACCAAGTTCCTGGACACTCGTCGCAGACAAACCCGTGCTTCCAAACACGGGGGCGATAGCTTGCCCAGCTCGCTCGTGGAGGGTAAAAAAGTCGTCCGCCATCAGTATGGTCAGGATCCCAGCCCAAGCACGGAGAACCTCATGTCCCTTCTGGCGGGCTGCCAGCCGAAAGAGCAATCCTGCCGCGAGGGCCAGCTGTAAATGGCCAAAAAGTTCGATGACCGAGCCGTCACCTGCACGGTTCCACGGTGTGAGCGGTCGGAACGGCGTGGTCCAGGTTTGGGCCGGGTCGACCGCACCTGCAAGGTGGTTCAGCACGAATCCCACCAGCAACAACGCATCAAGCAGGAACACTGCGATGCCGATGGCGATCGATCTAGGGGCGCCTTCTTCACGTATCGGAATTGGTGACTCCTGCCCCACCCCTGTGCACCTCGCTATCCTTCACCCACCGCCCGAGCATAGAGACAGGCGGTTGACAGAAGTAGCTCAAGTCATTTGTGAAGCGGGGAATGTCTGCCCATGTCGGAGAGGGGATTGCGGTCACTCAGCGTGCGTGGAAGCGTTGCTGCGCCTCGAGCAGGCCGTTCTCGACGAGCTGCTCGACCGCGTCGGCGGCGTCGTCGAGCAGGAAAGGCAGCTCCTTGCCCTCGGTGGAGGAGAACGGCTTGAGCACGTAGGAGGCGGCGTCCATCCGGCCCGGCGGCCGGCCCACGCCCACGCGCACCCGGTAGTATTCCTTGGTGGACAGGGCCTTGGACATGTCCCGCAGGCCGTTGTGCCCGCCCTCTCCCCCGCCGATCTTGAGCTTCAGGGCGGCGAAGGGGATGTCGATCTCGTCGTGCACGGCGACGACCCGTTCGGCGGGGATGCCGTAGAACTTGGCGAGGCCGGCCACGGGGCCGCCGGAGGTGTTCATGTAGGTCATGGGCTTGGCCAGCACCACGCGCGGTCCGCCCGGGCGCAGCCGGGACTCGAGGACCTGGGCGCGGGCCCTGTGCACCTTGAAGCTCCCGCCGAGGCGGGAGGCGAGCTCGTCGAGGACCATCTGCCCCACGTTGTGCCGGGTCCGGGCGTACTCGGGGCCGGGGTTGCCCAGCCCCACGACCAGCCATGCGTCGGACATCGGTGCCTCCATCGAAAAGGTGCAGAGTGCGGTCATGCGAAGTGCGGGGCGGCCCGGTAGCCGCCCCGCACTCCGGAGGATCAGTCGAGCGGTGAGGCTCAGGCCTCGTTCTCGGGGACGACGTCGCCCTCGGGGGCCTCGGTCTCGCCCGCGGACTCGGACTCGCCGAGGTCCTGGGCCTGGGGCTCGGAGACGTTGATGACCAGCAGCTCCGGGTCGGAGACCATGGTCACGCCCTGGGGCAGGCGGACGTCGGCGGCGTAGACGTGGTCGCCCACGCCGTGGCCGTCGAGGTTGATGACGACGTCCTCGGGCACGTTCAGGGCGTCGGCCTCGACCGTGAGGGTGTTCTCCTCGACGTTGTGCACGGCGTTGGGCTCGACCTCGCCGATGACGTGGACGGGGATCTCGACCTCGACCTTCTCGCCGCGGCGCACGGCCAGCAGGTCGACGTGCAGGATCTCGGGGCGGGTGGCGTGGCGCTGGATGTCCTTGACCATGACCAGCTCGGTGCCGCCGTCGAGCTGGAGCTCGAGCACGGCGTTGGAGTGGCGCACGGCCAGCATGGTCTCGTGACCGGGGATGATCACGTGCTTGGGCTCGGCGCCGTGGCCGTAGACCACCGCGGGGATCTGGTCGTTGTTGCGGATGCGGCGGGCGTAGCCCTTGCCGAAGTCGGTGCGCGTGGTGGCGGGGATGCGGATGGTGTCAACCATGGGAACTCCTCGGTAGCGGGTCTGTCGTCGGAATGGCCAGGCGATACCGGCCGCAGACCCTCCCCCGCGTTCTGGACGCTGGGCGGGACACCCGGAGGGGCGCCGCGCCGGTGGGGCGGGAACGTTCAACCAGCCGTCGTCGATCACGGGACCGCAGGGGTCCCCTCGCCTTGGCAACCGCACAAGGTTAGCACGGTCGACTCACGCGAACGTTGCCCCATGTCATCGCATATGTGAATTCACATTCGGCCATTATTGGACAAAAGTAAGTATCGGGAGCGCCTTCGCTTTAGAGTCGGTACCGCGGCAACCACGACCAGTCGGATCGATCCGATCCGGCGAGGAGGTGCCAGTCGATGGGGGTTGACTGGTTCACAGTGGCACGCACTCCGGAGCCGGCTGACCGGGGCAGTCCAGAGAACTCGCCGACGATGCATTCGCGAGTCCCGGCACGGCCCTGTTCACTCGGAGGAGTTCGGCCATAGTGAGGCCGCGGGGGGAAAGGACAACACCCGTGCTCAAACAGACAACAGCAACACGTTCGACAGCGTGGCGCGAGAATTATGTCAACAGCCTACGCAGGATTGACGCGGTTGCGCTCGCGCTGGCCGTCGGGGCAGCTCAGATTGCCCGTTTCGGTTTCGACGACAAGGTGCTACCGCTGGAGAACGCACCCATGCCCTATTGGCTGGTGGGTTTGTTGCTGGCCATCGCTTGGTGGATGTTGCTGGACCTTCGCGGGACCAGAGACGTCCGCCTGATTGGCTACTGGGTCGAGGAAACCCGCGAGGTCGTCTCTGCAACACTCATGCTTTTCGGCGCTCTCGCCATCGTGTCGTTCGCCTTGGACATCCCGGTGGCACGCAGTTACGTCATCCTGGCCCTTCCCATCGGTCTCGGATTGCTGCTCCTGGCTCGTGGTTTGATGCGGCGGCACTTGCTGGTTCAGCGGTCACGCGGACTCACCATGTCCAGGACACTCGTCGTTGGTCGCCAACCTGGAGCGGCCGAGTTCGTCCAGTATCTGCAGGACAACGCCGACCCAGGCTTCACACCTGTAGCGGTGTATTCCCCACCGGCAGAGGAGCCACTTTCAGCGGCGCTCGCGACCGTACAGATGCCTCCGAACCTGTGGCCAGAGAATGGGCGCGCCAGTGTGGAAGAGATCCTGAACACGTGCCGTGAATACCAGATTGAGACGCTCGTGCTGGCCGCAAGCGCCCCCCTCAGCTCTGAGCAGGTCCGCCACCTGAGCTGGCATCTGGCTGATGAGAACATCCGCCTGATTCTCGACACTGGACTCACTGATATCGCAGGCCCGCGAATCCACACCCAACACTTGGCCGGCCTGCCGCTCATCCACGTTTCCACGCCCAAGATGACCCTCGGCAAAAAGTGGAGCAAGCGTGCGGTCGACATCGTCGGATCTGTTTCGGCTCTGCTGGTGCTCTCCCCGGTGATTCTGGCCCTCGCACTGATCGTCAAGCTCCACGACGGCGGTCCCATCCTGTTCGCCCAAGAGCGCATCGGCATGGAAGGGCGGCGCTTCAAGATGCTCAAGTTCCGCAGCATGCGCACGGACGCCTCGTCTCTGCAGAAACAACTCATGGCTGAGGCGGGGAGCAATGCTCTACTCTTCCACCTGAAAAACGACCCGCGTGTGACCAGTCCGGGGCGCTGGATGCGCAAGTACAGCCTCGACGAACTGCCGCAGTTTGTGAACGTCCTCAAGGGAGAGATGTCTCTGGTGGGGCCACGCCCGCAGGTGGAGGCGGAGGTGGCCGAGTACGAGGACTACGCTCACCGCCGCCTCCGGGTGCTACCTGGAATCACGGGTCTGTGGCAGGTCTCCGGCCGCGCCGATCTGGGGTGGGAACAGACGGTTCGTCTGGATCTTTACTACGTCGAAAACTGGTCACCCGTGCTGGACTTCGTCATCCTGCTCCGTACCTTCAAAGCAGTTGTCGCTCGAGAGGGAGCGTACTGATACTGCCGAGCCCGACCCGACTAGCCATAACAGGAGTCGGGGCGATGCCAACCTTCGGGCGGCACCAGTGGGACGCCCTGAAGCACAAAGAAGTTGAAGGACGTCCCATTGGTGTTGCCCCGTGCTGGCCAATGCGGTGAGTGTCGACCCCGGCGACGGGAGCGGCAAGAAGTTCGGGATCCTGGACCTGACCACCCTTCCGCCTGCAGTTCGAGCGATCACTGGCACACCATTCCCTGCACCTTGAACCCCTGCGCGCCGAGGACCTCGCCGCCCGGCGCAGAGCCAAGACACTTCTTCGATCACGGTTGAGGTACGGCGATACATTCAGGCGCCCACGGGCGCGACTTCGTCCTTCCGCATGGCCTTGGTCGCCAGCAGGTAGGCGAGGATCCACGGCTCAACGACGTACCGGTGTCCCAGCCGCCGCGGCTGGGTGACCAGCCGGTAGGCCCACTCCAGCCCGATGGGTCCGAGCCACCGCGGCGGGGGCTTCTGGATGCCGGCGTACTCGTCGATGCCGCCGCCGACGGCCGCGTAGATCGCCGTGGGCAGCTCCGCCCAGCGCCGGCTCAGGAACTCCTCCTGCAGCGGCATGCCCAGGCCCACGATGACGAAGTCCGGCCGGAACTCCTGGAGCTCCCGGACGATGTGCTCCTCGAGCACGGGGTTCCACCCCTCCCCCGGCCAGCCCTCGACCTGGCCGGCGGCTGCGTCCCGCCGGAGCATGTCCACCGTGCGGGCGTTGCCCGCGGCGGTCGCGCCGACGACGGCGACGCGCCGCACCGGGGTGCGCCCCATCAGGCCGGGCAGCCAGTCCAGGGTGCCGAGGCGGTGCCGCTTGGCGCTGAGGTCGCGCCCGGACCGCCACTTGGCCAGCTTCAGGACAGGGAACCCGTCGGTCAGCACCACGTCGGCCTTCTCGTAGAAGGCGCGGAACGTGGCGTTGACCTCCCACGTGTAGAGACTGTGCAGGTTGTGGGCGAGGACCGCGGCCTTGCGCCGCTCCTGCCACGTGGCCGAGATCCAGCGGTGCAGCTCCTCGGCGTCCATGGGCGTCACCCGGACACCGCTGACCGGGATCTCGATCGGGCCCGTGCTCTGGGCACGGCTCTGGTGCTTCAACATGCGAACTCCCCCTGTGCTGCGCCTCGGCGGCGCCTTGCTCCCCCGCCGGCACCTGGTGATCGGGTCGGCGGCTTCGGCAGGGAGCGCCGTCCGTGGTGCGGCGGGATCCCCCCGGATCTCCGCCGGCACACCGGCACCCCCTGGAGCGCCGGTCCCGTGCCCACCAGCCCTGGTGGCCGGGATCATGCGCCTGCATTTACGCTAGCAAAGCAGTGACCGCATCACGCCAGCAGGACTGTCCCCAGTTAAGGGCCTGTTTGCATAGATGTGCACTTGTAAAGTCATCGATGGGGGCCGGAACCACGCCGGGGGGCGTAGGAGGAGTGTTCCGGCCCCCATCACACTCGGGGGGAGTGACCAACGTGCTCAAGAAGAACATGTCCGTGCGGCCTGCCGCCTGGCGGGACACCCACATCAGCAGCCTGCGGCGCGTGGACGCGACCGCCCTGGCCGCCACACTGGTGCTGACGCAGCTGCTGCGCTTCGGCTTCGAGCAGGAGGCGCTCAGGCTGGGTCAGCTGACCATGCCGTACTGGCTGGTGGGCGCCCTGCTGGGTGCCGCCTGGTGGGGCTGGCTGGAGCTGCGGGGCGCCCGCGACGTGCGCCTGATCGGCTACGGCGTGGAGGAGAACCGGCAGGTGGTCTCCGCCACGCTGGTGCTCTTCGGCGCCCTGGCGATCCTGTCCTACGTACTCAACGTGCCGATGGCCCGCAGCTACGTGGTGATCGCCCTGCCGCTGGGCACGCTCCTGCTGCTGGCCGGGCGCGGCCTGGTCCGGCGGGGGCTGACCCGCCGCCGGCTGACCGGCGAGGCGATGTCCCGGACCCTGGTGGTCGGACGCGTGCCTGGAGTCGTGGAGATGCTCAAGTCCCTGCAGCAGCACCCGGCCGCGGGCTTCGACCCGGTGGCGGTCTACGCCCCGTCGTCGTCGCGCGTCCTGCCGCACCACCTGGCCCGGGTGCCGATGCCCGAGAACATGCTGCCCGCCGGGGAGGCGCCGTCCGTGGAGGGGATCGTGGCCGCGTGCCGCGCCCACCGGATCGAGACCCTGGTGATGGCCGCGTCCGCGCCGCTGAGCTCGGAGGAGCTCCGGCACCTGTCCTGGTACCTGGCCGACGAGCGCATCCGCCTCGTCCTCGACACCGGGCTCACCGACATCGCGGGCCCGCGCATCCACACCCAGCAGCTGGCCGGTCTGCCGCTGATCCACGTCTCCACACCGCGGATGAGCCGGTCACGACTGCTGCTCAAGCGCCTGGTCGACCTCGCCGGCGCGCTTACCGCCCTGGTGGTCCTCTCCCCCGTGATGCTCGTGCTCGCCGCCATCGTCAAGGCACACGACGGCGGGCCCGTGCTCTTCGCCCAGGAGCGGACCGGCCTGGACGGCTCCAGCTTCAAGATGCTGAAGTTCCGCTCGATGTACACCGACGCCGAGGAGCGCAAGGCCGAGCTGATGGCCGCCAACGACGCCAAGGGCGGGGTGCTGTTCTTCATGGCCGACGACCCCCGGGTCACCACCCCGGGCCGCTGGATGCGCAAGTACAGCCTCGACGAGCTCCCGCAGTTCCTCAACGTCCTCAAGGGCGAGATGTCCCTGGTGGGCCCGCGCCCGCCGCTGCCCTCCGAGGTCGCCCAATATGAGGAGCACGTCCACCGCCGGCTGCGGGTCAAGCCCGGCATCACCGGGCTGTGGCAGGTCTCCGGCCGCGACGACCTGGACTGGGAGCAGGCCGTGCGCCTGGACCTCTACTACGTGGAGAACTGGTCCCCGGTGCAGGACTTCGTGATCCTGCTGCGCACGGTCAAGGCCGTGGTCGCCAAGGAGGGCGCGCACTGACGAGCCGGCCTCGTGGCCCCGGCGCGGCGCCCCGGAGGCAGCGGCGACATCAGTCGAGACGTGGTCCAGGAAGAATTTCGCGTACCAGGGTTCTGCGGTGCCCACCGTCTTCGAGCCGGGGCAACGAGGCCCTACGCCTGGCACTGGTTGTGAGCTCCCCAACACCTGCCTACAGCACGGTCTGGACAATGGTGCACAGCAAAGCACTTCCGGCATAGGAACAAGGCACTGACAATAGACTTTTGTCCGGTCCGATGGGGACCATGTGGGGACAGAAAACGGCCCCCACTAGGGCCGTCGCCCGGATACGCTCGGAGCACCCCAAGAATCCGTACCCCTCGACGGACAAGCGAGAATCCGATGCACACCACCCCCCTTGCCACCGACGTCCAGCGCTACCTCGAGTCCTGCTCCCCCGCCGGCCTCACCCTCCTGGACCTCGACATTGTCGAGGACGTCGCCGAGCTCACCCTGGCCTTCACCCCCGAGGCCCTCGACCAGGTGCTGCGCAACCAGCTGCGCATCACCGGCGCCCCGAGCGACTGGGACTGCCCGAAGGCGTCCATGGAGGCCGGTACCCCCACCTGGGCCTACGCCCTGGACATGGCCTACCTCTTCAACGAGCACTACTTCGGCCACCTGCTCCTCGAACGCCACGAGGCCGCCCTCGGCCAGATCCTGGCCGTCCACGGCAACGACGGCACGCCCGTCGTGTTCCGCCCGGCCTACACCCCGGACTGCCTGGCGCTGAGCCTCCGCCGGCTCAAGGCCGAGCACCTCCGCGCCGCAGGGCTCACTGCACCGCAGGTCCGCGCCGCCTGAGCACCACCCACACCACCGCAAAGGTCCCCTGAATGGGGGACACGCAATCGCACTCTGAAGGCCGGGCCGACCTCCCCGCCCGACGACGTGATCCGCGTCACCACTAGGCACAACGCCATTCCGCAGGTTCCCGGCACCAGCTGATGCAAATGCAAACACCTTTCGTCATAGTGTCGGTTTCATCCATTTGCGCCCCTAAACTGGTGACAAGTGCAATGCAGCGCGCGGCCCACCGTCTCCTTCACGGGCTGGAGGAGACCACCCCAGGTGGCCGCGTGCTTTGTTCGGGGAGGGAGCACCAGCATGCTCAAGGTCGATCAGGTCGCCCACGCGGCAGCGCAGCATCACATCCAGGGGCAGGGCGACCAGCGTCATCAGGTCCACGCCGAGCGCACCCCGGCGTCTCAGACCGGCTGGCGCTCCGCCTATCTCAACCGACTGCGCTGGGCCGACGGTGTCGCGCTGATGGTCACCCTTCTGGGCACCCACCTCGTGCGCTTCCAGCTGGAGCACGCCGGCCTGCACCTGGGCCCGCTCTCCGTGCCGTACTGGATCGTCGGCATCGTGCTCGCGTTCGTCTGGTGGATGCACCTGGGCCTGCGCGGTGCCCGGGACGTCCGACTGATCGGCCACGGCATGGAGGAGACCCGGCAGGTGGTCCACTCGAGCCTCATCCTGTTCGGCGCGATCGCCATCATCTCCTTCGGCTTCGAGATCCCCACCGCCCGCAGCTACGTCCTCATCGCCCTGCCCCTCGGCATCGGCCTGCTCATCCTCGGCCGGTTCGGCGTGCGGGACCGACTGGTCAAGGCCCGCTATAGGGGCGAGGCCCTCTCCCGGACGATGGTGGTCGGTCGCCTGGGCGGCGCGGTCGACCTCATCAAGTCACTGCGCCAGTACCCCACCTCGGGACTCGAGGCCGCCGCCGTCTACGTCCCCGAGACCCGCAAGCCGATCCACGCCGAGCTGCAGCGCTTGAATCTGCCCCCCAATGCCCTGGCCCCCGGTGAGCGGCCCTCCGTGCGCGGTGTCATGAACGCCTGCCGCCGGCACAGCATCGAGACCGTGGTGCTGTCCTCCAACGTGCCGCTGAGCACCACGGAGATCCGCCACCTCAGCTGGGAGCTCGCCGACGCCCACATCCGGCTGGTCATGGACACCGGCCTCACCGACATCGCGGGCCCCCGCATCCACATGCAGCAGGTGGCCGGGCTCCCCCTCATCCACGTGGCCACTCCCAAGCTAAGCCGCAGCCGGGCGCTCACCAAGCGCCTCATGGACATCCTCGGCTCCGCAGCCGCTCTGCTCCTCCTCTCCCCCGTCCTGCTGGCCCTGACGCTGATCGTCAAGAGGCACGACAAGGGCCCCGCCTTCTTCGCCCAGGAGCGCATCGGTCAGGACGGCAACCGCTTCAAGATGCTGAAGTTCCGAAGCATGCGCACCGACGCCGAGCAGGTGCTCCAGCGCCTCAAGGAGCAGAACGAGGGCGCCGGCCTGCTGTTCAAGATGAAGGACGATCCCCGCGTCACCGGGCCCGGGAAGTGGATGCGCCGCTACAGCTTGGACGAGCTCCCCCAGTTCCTCAACGTCCTCAAAGGCGAGATGTCATTGGTCGGACCCCGCCCGCCGCTCCCCGCCGAGGTGGAGCAGTACGAGGACTACGTCCACCGCCGCCTGCGCGTACGGCCGGGCATCACCGGCCTGTGGCAGGTTTCAGGCCGGTCCAATCTTGACTGGGAACAGTCCGTGCGTCTGGACCTGTACTACGTGGAGAACTGGTCCCCGGTGCAAGACATGCTCATTCTAGGACGCACCTTCAAAGCCGTCGTGGCCAAGGAGGGGGCATACTAATTGGTCTTCCGAGGCAGACATCCAGCCGCTAGCGAAAGAGGGGCTCGCTGGCTAGCACCACGTGCTGCGCCTCAGCATAAGGCATAAGGCATAAGGCAAGTCTCATCGAAATTAATGTAACTTTCCAAAGCGGGAACTAACTCCACAACTGACATGCTCTTAACAAACAAACAGCGCCAATACAAAGTAACTACACCGATCTGCCGAGCGGCTCGCACTGCCCAATCCTGCAGTCAGTATATACATTTCACTTCTAAAATAAAAGACGCCCAAATGGACACCAAAAATCCAATCAAACGTAGCCGCCAACCAACAAAAGGCGTTATAGCGTGAATCGCACACATCCCCCAGTCGGCAAATATACCCCCCGTACCATTCTTCATGTCACGGAGTGCTACGAGGGTGGTATTAGCCGAGCAATTCGAAGTATCGTGCGACTTGTGCCAGAGGACGTACACCTTCTGCTGGGCACTGGCAAAGACCTAACATCCGATGTCGACTTGTTCGCATCCGTGGTTAGATTGCCATCCAACCCCGCACAAGCCATTCGCAAGATCCGGGCAGTCACACGAAATTTGACCCCAGACGTCGTTCATGCACACTCTTCATGGGGCGGCTTCTATGCTCGCACGATACCCCTCCCTTCTTCCGTCGTATACCAGCCACACTGTTATGCGTTCGAGGCCCCCAACCGGAGCTGGGTCGAACGTGCTGCATTTTGGGCAGCAGAATACGTAGTTTCGCATCGCACCTCGAGTGTGTTGACACTTTCGAAACACGAAATGGATCTCGCCATCCGTCTGAACGCCAAAATTCCGGCATATCACCTACCTAATGTTCCAACATTGCCTGTGCTATCCCCAGAAGTCGCCAATGCCCGGCCATACACAAAGTCGGTATACATGATTGGGAGGGTGACCCCCCAAAAAGATCCGGAGTTTTTTATATCGGTAGCCAATCAAGTACGCCAGCGGTTGAAAGACATCGAATTCGTCTGGATAGGCGATGGCGAGACAGAACAGGTCGAAAAACTACAAGCGAAAGGCATTCGGGTTACGGGATGGCTAAGCGCTGATGCCCTTACCGCCGAACTTTCTACGGCTGGTGTTTACCTCCACACCGCGTCCTACGAAGGGTTTCCACTCAGCGTCCTCGACGCAGCTTCTCAGGGAGTGCCGATCATAGCGCGAAGCATCCCATGCTTCAATGGAACGCCACTTCTGCAAGCCCGTGACCCAAAGAAATTGGCAAGACATGTTATAGACGCCCTTACCAACCAACACACGCGCTCATCCGTTATTGAGCACGGGTACAGCCTGCTGAAATCCATGAACGAACAAGCACAAACGGATGCTTTGAACATCGCCTACGAGAATTCCAGGAAATGACATGAAGATCGCGATGCCAACAAGAATCCTCGACCGGCATACGGGCGGAAATACGACATACGCTCGACGTATCGCTGAAGGCCTTTCACTCAGAGGGCACGAGGTGGTCCGGATGCCAGCATCCGCCAGACCCGAAATAACAATGCTGAAGGAAACCGGCTACGGGCTCAGCAAAAAGCACAGGAGCACGGTGTGCCACTACGTGGCGGACACGGGTCCGCTCGTGCGTACCGGAAATCCCTCAGTCGTGACAGTGCACGGAATTGCAAGCCGCTGGACTAGGGTTGCGCGCTCCTCCGCGCAAGAAGCCGTGTGGCGCCACCGGGTCCGAAGGGCTATTCATAGTACAGACGCGCTCATCACAGTGTCGCATTCAAGCGCCAGAGACATCGCCGCAGTTTTCGATGTAAGGAAATCGGCAATTAACGTCATTGAGCATGGCATCGACGCCGACATGTTCTCCGCCACCACAGAGTTCAGCCAAACTGCAACCAACTGGAACTTGCCCGCAGAGTACGTTCTTTACCTGGGGAACATCGAACCGCGCAAAAACGTGGCTAATCTAGTCAAGGCGTTCCAAATGCCGGAGCTCCGCGCTGCCGGAATACCTTTGGTGATCGCCGGAAAACCTGCATGGAATTACGCAGAGACAATGACTCAAATCGAAAAAGCGGATAACGTGATCCACTTAGGTTTCGTGTCCGACCAGGACCGCATCGCGCTTATGCAAAACTGTGCCCTTTTTGCTTTCCCCAGTTATTACGAAGGATTCGGTTTCCCCGTGCTAGAAGCCATGGCGGCTGGAGCGGTAGTTGCATGTTCCCAGCGTGGATCACTGGCGGAGGTCTCTGGCCCCGCAATAGCCATCGACGACCTGAGCCCCGCCGGCCTATCTCATTCATTGGAACACGCCCTAGCCAATGATGGTGCCCGCCGCCATTGCCTTTCCGAGGGGCAAGCTTGGGCTGCGAAATTTAGTTGGGATACCAGCGTTGGGAAACACATAAACTTGTATCAAAAGGTTCAAAAAAAGGCGGTTGGACGATGAAAGTGCTGATTGCCCATGCGTACAGCGCAGAAAACCGAGGAGATGGCCTGCTCGTCGAAGAGACCGTGAACATGGTGCGACAAGCTTACGGCCCTGAAACCGAATTCGCAGTCGTCGCGTCTTATCCTCAGTCTTTTGCACACCTTGGCTTTCCGATGTACAACAGCCGTCCTTCCAGACTGGGGTACGACCTTAAGTACCTCCAACTTCTTTTGAGCCGTGCCAAAGAATACGACGCCATAGTTTCGGTCGGTGGAGGTTTTCTGAGGGGAAAGACATGGATAGAGGCAACAAAGACGATACTCGTTCACGGCCCGCAGGCTTTGCTTTCTGCGAGTCGCCGGAATGCGAGTGTTTACTTGCCTCAAAGTATCGGGCCATTTTCCCCAGTGCTGTGGGTTGCAATTAGATCGATTCTTAGGCGTTTAGGCGTGGTCTGGCTACGGGATGACAAATCCGTTGCCGAACTACAGTTGCCAAACGCCCGCCGAGCACCCGACCTCGCGGTGCTTGGCATGGCACGCCGGCGACGGCCGTTTGACCTGCGGAATCGCGTAGTTATGAGTGTTAGGCATGTCAACGGTGAACTGACAAGGCCCGTGAAAGAACTCCGCGATCAACTGGGTTCCGTCGACAGCTATGTGCAGAGCGACGTTAGCTCAAACTCTGATGTGCATGCGGTACAGGAACTTCTCCCACGGAGGATATTGGAATATTCCGAGCTTATGACCCACAACCAGGAAAGCCGCGTGGTTGTGGCAGTTCGCTTGCACGCTGCTTTGATGGCCCTCGCAGCAGGGCACTATGTAATACATTTAGCCTACGAAAGAAAAGGATTTGGAGCCTTTAACGATCTTGAATTAAGCGATTATGTTCACAATGTGAACAATTTTGATCCGGCCTTAGTCTTGCGCCAAATTCAGACTTTACAGAATGATCCATCCTCTCGGGACTGCTACGAGCAACGATTACTTGGTCAACTCGAACTTCACAATGCTAAAAACGCAAAAATCATCGAGTCACTTCGAGACATAAGAGGAGTAACCCAGAAGTGACTTCCGCACTTATTGCCTTCTGGCATAAATTTAAAAAAGGCAGCAAACTTTTCTCACACTCCAATAGAAACTCCCAATGCACGCCCGCACGAAACGTCTGTCGGCCTGATTACTCGGGCGACAGCCTTCCCTCGGTGACAAGAGAAAAACAAACACCTGAACTCTCCGTCGGCATAGTGATTCCGACCTTGGGCGTCAATGATTGTCTGGACGCCACTTTGGCCTCCATAGCAGGACAGTCAGTACCCGCCAAATGTGTGATCGTCATAGATCAAAGCTCCAGCCAACGTATTGAGCAAATATGCAACGATGGCTCTCATGCTAGCAACGTCATCCACGTACGCTCGCATACAGGAGCCTCACACGCACGAAACGTAGGCATAGATAATCTCCCCCCGGGCGTAGACATTGTTGGATTTCTAGACGACGACTGCACTTATGCGGAGGATTGCCTGTTTCAGGCTACCCAATACTTTGGCACCGATATGGTGGGAGCAATTTCGGGGCGCCTGGAGAGCCACCAAAATCGCTTAGCATTTGGCGACAAGGATGCCCGTCTGAATCGGAAAACGGTGTGGACAAAAGCTATTGAAGCCACAACCTTTTGCCGGATGAATGCGCTTCAAAAAGTAGGGCAGTTTGATGAATCTCTTGGCATAGGCAGTTCAACGCCTTGGCAATCGGGGGAAGGCACAGACCTACTGCTTCGACTAATGAAAGGCGGCTACTCTGTTTGGTACACACCATCCTGCAAAGTTTATGAACATGACCAACGAAAAGGTCCGTTGAATTCTATGACACTAAAAACTAGGAATTACGCACGCGGAACCGGTCGTGTATACCGCGCTCACTACTCGCTTCATACATGCCTTTGGCAGGTTCTCCGTCCATGCATAGGTGCCGTCATATCATTCGCCACTGGAAACACAGGAAAAGCCAACCTGCGAATTCAGTCAGCCATTGGGCGATGGGAAGGCATCACGCTGCATGCGTTCAGACTGCCCGACTCTATCAGGTCCCCAAGGGTTTATTGAGCTCGATAGATAAATAGACTTAAACGGTGACTGTATTCATGGCAACTTATCTCTTACGTATACCTAGAGAAGCCCTCAGAAATGGATCGAGAATTGGCGGGTGAGAAGAAAACGAACGGTTTTATACGGCTTGGTTGATCAAGGAATTGTCAGCCTTACATCTCTTCTCGTCCTTGCCAGTGCAGCGCAGTCTTTGAATCCTGGAAAATTAGGGCTATTCTCGATTGGTATGGCTAGCATCGTTTCGTGCGTGGCAATTGTTCGATCAATGACGGGCGAGACATACTTAGTTCGTGTCACGAATTTTTTGGGCCAGAAGCGCGATGAGACCCTTGTGCGCGGCGAATCACGCTTCGCCTTCGGGTTGTCAATATGCCTTGGACTAGGATCGTCTGTCGCAATAGCAATTGTTGGGCTTATGTGGTCAGAACCGAGACAGGTGCTATTTTGTTCAGCCCTTGCAGTGGTACCCATTATTGCACAGGATTGTATGCGGCATGTTTGTATAGCGCGGCGGCGTACGACTCCTTTACTTGGTGCTGATTTTCTAGTGCTTTTTGCCAGCGTGACAGGAATTTATTTTGTAGGTCTTCGCGGCTTTGGGCCAGACATAATGATTCTTACCTGGGGAGTCGCAGGAACCTTAGGATCTTTATTTGTTGTGGTTAGTGAGCGAGTAAGACCTTCGTTCGCAGGGGCTTTCAATTGGCTTAAGGCGATATGGCCATCAAGTTCGGCTTTTGTAGTTGAGGCTTCACTCGGCGCCTTAGTTGGGTATGCCATCGTTGTGGTTCTGGGCACGGTGTCTTCACCAGCCGAGGTTGCAGGGTATCGAGCTACCATATCGGTATTTGGTGTGACAAGCCTCGTTATTAATTTCCTTAGAACTGCGATACTGAGGGAGTTGTCCCCTGAAGGGTTATCCAGATGGAAGTATTTCTGGACGACCTCTGCATTACTAGCAGGCCTTGTGCTCGCAGTTTCCACTCTGACTCTTATTTTGGTTTTACTAGTCCCTGATAAATGGGGCTATGCGGCTTTTGGTGGAACATGGTCTTTAGTAACGCAATTCGCTCCATGGGCTGCCGTAAACAGGATGGCTGCAGGGTTGTCAGTCATCCCCCTCATAATTTTGAGAGTGCAAGGAGTGGCCTGGAGTGCCACGCGGATCAGATTGAAGTTGACTGTTCCATTATTGTTATTGGCTCCCGTAATTTCTAGTTTAGCTGGCGCGCCAGGGGCCTTCATGGTCGATACAGCTTACTATTTGTGTATTACGGCATTGTTGATGCGACTTGCACTTCCAGAGCGTAGTGGTGATAAATAGGTGGGTATTATATGTCGCACAAGGCAATAGGCAGTCAAGCCTCTCAGCGCATAGCATGGATTGATGCTGCCCGGACGTTTAGCGTCTTGGCCGTAGTGTTGTATCATGTTTATATATGGCATTTTGCATCAATTGACATGCCAATGGATGCACTTTCTGGACACATATGGGAAGGCGTCAGTCGACTGCTCGGCGCCGTGCGCATGCCCCTACTATTGATCGTTTCCGGCATGCTGGCATCAAGTAGAATTCGAAGTACTGACGGACTCGCTGGAGTATTTCACTATTCAATTGCAAATTACTATTTATACTTAATCTGGCTCGCGATGTACGCCCTTTTCGGGTTCTGGATTTTCGGCACCGGTTCTCCCAATAGCGTTGATGGTTTGTATGGTTTCCTCGATCAAGTGGTCCTGCCGGACACTAGTTTGTGGTTTGTATTTGCCCTTGCAGTCTATGCCCCTTTGCTAGCGCTTTTCCGGTCAATCTCCCCCACCATAGTCGTCGGCACACTTTTTGTTATTAGCGTCGCGACTGCGACTTTTGGTGCCGAGCCAGAATTGATGGCAGTGAAGGTTGCCCGGCTTTTCGTATTTTTTGCAGTTGGCGTTTACTTCAAAAATATTATAATTACGCTCGCTGAATTTCGGGCGTTTCTTCTGACGAGCATAGGGTCTGCTCTTGGTTTGATGCTTATGTTTTTTTCCTCAACATTATCGACCGAGTTGTTGCATGAACTGGCCTATCTTGTGCGATCCATGGTGCTGGCTTTGTCATGCATAGGAGCACTTTCGCTCACGGTCCGATTGTCACCGCTATCTCGAGTTGGTGAATGGGTCGGGTCTAGGACGCTGGGTATTTATGTCATCCACCCACTTATTGTTGTTTTCTGGAGCAGGCTCGTCACCGACTATGCATGGTTGGTTCCGTCATGGTTTGTTCAGTCATCGTGGTTAGGTTTTTTTTATCCATTGGTCCTCGGCATCGGGGTACTTTTTCTCGCCATCGGACTTGAGAAGTTGGCTAAACAACTGGGTGCGGCGTTTTTGTTCCGCACCCCGAATTGGCTGCATGCACTACTGAAGCGAGTCAGTCCCAGTAGACGATAATGAAGCGTCATGCGTTTGATGCCACTTCGTTGCGCTGAAGGATGACGACATGCCAAAGAAGTTCGATGCCGAGTTCAGGGCTCGGACGGTGCGGATGGTTCAGGACCATCAGGCCTACTACGGCTCGGTGACCGCGGCCAGTATCGCCGACGGGGCTTAGCTCGGTGTGGCTCGCGAGTGAAGTGACCCCCGTCAGGCGGACGCCTCGTTTGGTGTCACGAACTGCTGCTCGTAGTCGGTGGGGCTGAGGTTTCCGAGCCGGGAGTGGCGCCGGCGAGGATTGTAGAAGCCTTCGAGGTAGGAGAAGACCTCCATCTCGAGCTCGTACGGTGTGGGCCAGGGGCGGCTGTAGACGAGCTCGGCCTTAAGGGTGGGGCGAAGAACGTCTCGCCATCGCGTTATCAAAGGCCGAGCCGACCCTGCCCATCGAAGCCAGGATGCCTGAGGTGCGCAGCGTCCGGCCGAACTCGTAGGTCGTGTACTGGGCGGCGGTCGGTGTGGTGGATCAGTCCAGGATCTGGGTTCCGAGTGAAGATGGCCATACCGACTGCGTCCGGTGCCAGTTCGGTGCGCAGGTGGTCGGCCATGGCCCACCCGACGACCTTGCGGGAACAGACGTCGATCACCACGGCGAGGTCCAGAAATCCCTCCCAGGTCTGCAGATACTTGATGTCGGCGACCCAGAGCTTGTTCGGCGCTCCGGCGGTGGACTGCCGCTCGACGAGATCCGGGGCCGTGGCCGTTGAGGCGGAGCGTTTGCCGTACTTGCCGCGGCGGCGCTGGTGGGCCCCTTCGATGCCGCTAAGACGCATCAACTTCAGCCACCTTCTTGCGGTTCCACGCAAGCCCGCGGTGGCGCAGTTCAGCGGTGAGTCGGCGGGCCCCGTACACGCGGCGGTGATCCGCCCAGGTGTCGACGCCGGACGAATACTGAGCAGATGCGACGGTCGAAAAGTGAGCACTCGACGATTGGAGTGTGATCACTGTGGAAGATTGGGCGTTGATCCGTCGGCTGCATGCCGAGGGGGTGCCGAAGTCCCAGATCGCCTCGCGGCTGGGGATCTCGCGGAACACGGTCGCCAAGGCCGTGGCCGCCTCCCGACCACCGCGCTACGAAAGGTCCGCCGGACCCAACGCGTTCAGCGATGTCGAGCAGCCCGTGCGGGCGCTGCTGGCCGAGCACCCGTCCATGCCGGCCACGGTGCTGGCCGAGCGGGTGGGGTGGTCGGGGTCCATCACCTGGTTCCGGGACAATCTTCGAGCCATCCGCAGCGAGTACGCCCCGGTTGATCCGGCGGACCGGTTGTCCTACCGGCTCGGGGACCAGGTCCAGTGCGATCTGTGGTTCCCGCCGGCACGGATTCCGCTGGGTGGCGCTCAGCAGGGATCACCGCCGGTGCTGGTGATGGTCTGCTCCTCCTCGCGGTTCATCACCGCGGTGATGATTCCATCCCGCACCACCGGTGATCTGCTGGCCGGGATGTGGCACCTGGTGGTCGAGCAGATCCAGGGCGTGCCGCGGCGGTGGGTCTGGGACAACGAGTCCGGCATCGGTCGCGGGGGCCGCCCGGCCGAGGGGGTGGCTGCGTTCATGGGCACGATGGCGGCGACCCTGGTGCAGCTCAAGCCCTACGACCCGGAGTCCAAGGGCATCGTGGAGCGGGCCAACGGCTACCTCGAGACCTCGTTCCTGCCCGGACGCAGTTTCGCTTCCCCGGCCGACTTCAACGCCCAACTGCGCCAGTGGCTGGTGGGTGCCAACACCCGGCGGGTGCGGGCCATCGCCGCCCGCCCGGCGGAGCTGATCGCCGCTGATCGGGCCGCGATGCTCCCTGTGCCGCCGGTCGCCCCGGCGATCGGGCACCGCTCTTGGGTGCGGCTGGGCCGGGACTACTACGTGCGGGTCGCCGGCAACGACTACTCCGTGGACCCGACCGTGATCGGATCCATGGTCGAGGTCACCGCCGACCTGCACCGGGTGCGCGTGCGCCACCAGGGCCGGGTCGTGGCCGAGCACGCGCGCTGCTGGGCAAGGGCGACCACGGTCACCGACCCGGCGCACGTGGCCACCGCCGCGGTGCTGCGCCGGGCCTACCAGCAGCGCCCGCACCCGGGCACCGTACCGGATCCGCTGGTACGGGATCTGGCCGACTACGACCGCGCCTTCGGGATCGAGGTCGCCTGATGGCCACCACACCGGCCGAGACGGCCAAGACCCTGGAGTACCTCACCGCCTCGTTGAAGGCCCCACGGATCCGTGAGGCCGCCGCCCGCATCGCCGACACTGCCCGTGCGGGGCACTGGTCCTACGAGGAATACCTGGCCGCCGTCCTCGAGCGCGAGGTCGCCGCCCGCAATGCCTCCGGGGCCCGGCTGCGAATCACCGCCGCAGGCTTCCCCGCGATCAAGACCGCCGAGGACTTCGACTTCACTGCCCAGACGGCGATCACCCACACCGACTACGCCGCGATGGCCTCGGGCCGGTACCTGGCCGAGGCCGGCAACATCGTGCTCCTCGGGCCCCCAGGCACCGGCAAGACCCACCTGGCCACGGCCCTGGGCATCACCGCCTGCCAGCAGGGCCACCGGGTGCTCTACGCCACCGCCGTGGACTGGATCCACCGGCTCAAAAACGCCCACGACACCGGGCGCCTGGACGCAGAGCTGCGCAAGCTGGGCCGGTACCGGCTGATCATCATCGACGAGGTCGGCTACCTGCCCTTCGAGCAAGAGGCCGCGAACCTGTTCTTCCAGCTCGTCTCGACCCGCTACGAGAAGGCCTCCCTGATCCTCACCAGCAACCTGCCCTTCGCCCGCTGGGGCGAGGTCTTCGGCGACGTCACCATCGCCGCGGCCATGATCGACCGCATCGTCCACCACGCCGAGGTCCACACCCTCAAAGGCGCCAGCTACCGACTCAAGACCCTGGGCACCGACTCCCTGCCCAGCACCACCCACCAGACCAACTAGCGACACCAACTGCTCACTTTTCGACCGTCGTTGACACCAGGCGACCCGGGCCTGATGTGCCTCATGTGCATCGGCCTCATCAGCAGCCGAAGGACCGCCCTCACGCCGGCGGTGCTCGTAGTAGGCGGACTTGCTGACCCCGTAGACGGACATCTGGCGCATCGATGAACTCCCACAGGTCCATTCGGGAGGTCATCGGTTGTCCTCACGCGTTGAAGACCGCGGCTTTTTTCAAGATCTCTTTCTCGACCTCGAGTTCGGCGACTTTCCGGCGCAGCCGGGCCAGCTCGAGGCGTTCATCGCTGCTCAAGGCCGCTGGCCCGGCGGCACGGTCACGACGGGCTTCGGTTACCCAGGTCCGCAGCGTCTCGTGGTTGATGCCCAACTCCCAAGCTACCTCCCGGGTGCTGTCGATGCCGTCTGAATACTGGCCCTCGGGCGCCGGGCGGATTCAACGGTGAATCCGCCCGGCAATAGGGGGTCAATGTTCGTTCGGCGTTGACAGGTGCTGCGATTGCCGTCCAGCACCAGCGGCACAGCTTGCTCACGGAACTCCGGCGGGTACTTGCTCACTCGACCCATCAGGGCCTCCTTCCCTGGCTTCTGCCAAGTCTGAAGGAGTCCGGCCGATTGAGTCACTTCAGTGATGACCGTCTTGGTCCGCTTCCCGTTGCGCGAGTTACCGCGGTTGCGGCCCTCTGGCTCGCCGGGTTCGTAGCCAAGGTGCTCGTTCATCTCCTCGTCCAGGGCGGCCTCGACGACCATCTTGGTCAGCTGCTTCAGCAGCCCGCCCGGGCCGGTCAACGCCGCCCCGCTGGCCCGGGCGGCGCGGACCATTTCCCGGACGGTGTCCTGTTCGGCCGCGCTCAGCTGCGCGTTCTCTTCCGGCTGATCACCGGGCTGCGGTGGGCTCACGTCCACCACTGTCTCGACCTTTGTCGATGCCCTCTGAATACTGACCCGCGGGCGCCGGGCGGATTCAACGGCGCTGAGGGATCAATATTTACTCGGCGTTGACAACCTTTTCGCTCATGTCGACCCTCCGACCCCACTCGGGGTGATTGGGCCTCTTACATCCGTTACTGCGATAGTCCCGCTCGCCCCCTCATAGGAGTAGCAGAGAACCGGGGATGGTTCAGGCCGGGGTGGTGTGCGGACGGGACGACCGGTCGTGCAGGTCGGTTTCGCCCTCGTGCTCGTAGCGGCTGATCCAGTGGTGGGCCACACACTCGCGGGACACACCCATCGCGCCGTCGATGTGGACCTTGAGCATCCCGACTTGATGCCGTCTCACGATCAGAAGCCTGCCGTAAACGGTGGTGCGGGAATTTCGGTGACACATGGGTGCCTCCGTGGTGGTTGTGAGCTTCGACAAGCCATACCCCAACCGGGGGCTTTTCTCACGTCAACACCCCACTGCCACCGACGTCATGCCCGGGCATATCTAGACGCGTACGTCAACTTTCGTCGCAGCTCGGCTGTTGCCCCACTTGCGCAGGCGACTCTCGACAGGACGCTCGAACCACTCGTACAGCACCCCGGATGCACCGACTGCAACCGCCACAACTACCAGCGCCGCAAAAGCCCCCATGCCGGGGTTGAGAGAGTCTACCCAGAGCCCCGCGGTCTTCAGAATCAGCTCGTGGATCAAGTACAGGGCGAAGGACCATTGCCCCAACCGGACAAGAACCGACGAACGCAGGAACCCACCATCGTTGTTAATGTCCCCTGCGGCAGCGGCGACGATGATGGCCATGAAACTCGGGAGCATCCACAGGTCCGCCACCACGTAAGGCAAACGGGCCGGTTCCCCGAAGGTCAAGAGCATTCCCGCCATCAGCACTGCATACATGAGGACAGCTCCTACCAGAGCTTGCCCCACAGTGAACCGGGGCCGCCATCCGCGCTGCAACGCGAGAGCAAGACAAATGCCGATGATAAACTCACCGAGCCGGAACGGCGGCATCGTGTAGAAAAGATATCCTAGGACCTCGCTCGGAAGAGCGATTACCCCGATCGCTCCGAGGACGCCCATCGCGAGGAACGCCCCGGCGATGGCCGGCATGAGCCGGATGCGTTGGCTGATAGGGCCAACTAGTGCGGGAAACAGTAGGTAGAAGAACACTTCGCAGGACAGCGACCATGAGACACCGTTGAAGGCGTATCGCAACTCTCCCGGTGGGGCCCACGACTGCGTCATTGTGAGGACGAATGGCAGAGCAGCCCAAGCTAATCCGGCTCCGGTAAAGAGTGCGACCGGGACCGCCAGCAACGTGGTGAGTGCGTGTAACGGCCAGACTCGGGCAAAGCGCCTCCAGTAGAACTGTCCCTTGCTGAGCCCGGGATTGCGTGACCAGGCGAGCACGAATCCGGAGAGCACGAAGAAGAAGCCGACGCCTGTGTAGCCGAAGCCGACGACTGAGTCCGTACCGGCCATGGGTTCAAGCTGCTGAGATGCATGGAGCATGACCACCATCAAGGCGGCGAAGAAGCGTAATGACGTCAAGCTCCGCAAATGGACCTGGCTCGACGCTGTGGGGGGGAGCCTTCGCATGCGCTAACCGTACCCGGGTGTCCCCTAAACTACCCACATGACGCGACCGCAAGCCATCCTGCGGGGTTTTTTTGTATTGGCAGTCCCACATCGGCAGATTCAGCGGCTCGTCGCAACACCAGCGTTCTTCAGCATGCCTATCCCGTGACGGGTCTGTTGGAGGCTTGGGACTTCCGCACCGATAGGTGAGGTCTCATGCCGCGAGGGGTCATGGCGGGCTTCATCATGGTCTCGTACTCGATGGGGGTCAACCGCCCGAGACGGACTTGCCGGCGGCGGCGGTGGTAGGTCCGTTCGGTCCAGGTGTCGATCGCCATCCGCAACTCGTCCCGGGTCGTCCAGGACCGCCGGTCCGGGGCATTCTTCTGCAGCAGGGCGAAGAAGCTCTCCATCGCGGCGTTATCCCCGGCCGCGCCCACCTTGCCCATCGAGCCGACCAGTCCGTGCCGATTCAGGGCATGGGCGAATTTCCGCGAACGAAATTGCGACCCGCGGTCCGAGTGGACGATGCAGCCGGCCACATCCCCGCGCCGTGCGACGGCGTTGTGCAGTGCCTGTACAGCCAGCCGGGCCTTCATCCGGGAGTCGATGGAGTAGCCGACGATCCGCCCGGAGAAGACGTCCTTGATCGCGCACAAATAGAGCTTGCCCTCGGCGGTCCTGTGCTCGGTGACGTCGGACAGCCACAGCTGGTTCGGCCCGCCGGCGGTGAAGTCGCAGGCGACGAGGTCGTCATGGACCGGTGTGCCGGGCTTCTTCCCGTTCTTGCCGCGTTTCTTCCCGAAGGCGGACCACCAGCGGTTGTCCCGGCAGATCCGCCACGCGCTGTGCTCACACATCACCTCGCCGGCCTCTTTGGCCTCATTGACCAGGAAGCGGTAGCCGAGCTCCGGGTCGTCCCGGTGGGCGTCGAACAGGGCGTTCGCCCGGTACGCCTTGGCCAGCTCGGCAGCGGTGACCGGGTCCGCCAGCCAGCGGTAGTAGGGCTGGCGGGAGAGCTTGAGCACCCGGCACGTCACCGCGACGGGGACCCCGTCGCGGCGAGCTCACTCACGAGCGGGTAGAGCCTTTTCCCGGCAGGTTCGCCTGCGAGAGGTAGGCCGCTGCCCGGCGCAGGACCTCGTTCTCCTGCTCGAGCAGACGGATCCGCCTCTTCAGCTCACGATTCTCCGCGGAGTCGGCTCTCGTCACGCCGGGCTTCTCGCCGTCCTCGATGTCGGCGTGGCGCATCCACTTCGACAGGGTCATCTCGTGGATGCCGAAGTCCTTGGCGATCTGCGCGAGCGTCACGCCCTCTTCGCGGGTGCGGGCCACGCCCACGACGTCGTCACGGAACTCTTGGGGATCAGGAGCGGGCACAGCAACATCCTTCCAGGCCGCCCCACGGGCAAGCCAGATCAAGATGTCCCTATCGGTGCGGCAGTCCCCGATGCGTAGCCAGCCAGTCGTGGGCAGAGGTGCATAACGTGGATGGTGAATGGGCTCTCGCGAGTCGGATAATTCGTGTTAGAGAATTCCATCATGGAACCAAGGGCGTGGTCCTCGCCTCATCGACGCGCCCGCACCAAGAAAACCCATGACCCACAATAAACACGCCATCGACGTCCGGTCTGCGATTTCCAGCATCAACGGCTTTGCGGACAGCCTGCAGCCATGAGCCCCGGTTAACAAAGACCTACCCTATGGCATCAGTCATCAACGATGCCGATTTGCAGGAACACCTTTCCGGCTTGGCTGTAATTGCCGACCATAACGCGCCCATGTCCACGCAATCACCACGAGTGCTAGTAATACGGGCACGGCTCGACCTTGCGTCCAGTACAGGAATCTGGGTAGTTCCAGCAGTCCAATAAACAAAGAGGTGTAAGCCAGGAATCCGGGCAAACTTCCCCGCTTCAATGATGAAAAGCAGGAGCCCATGAAAATCCCGATCAGCAACAAGAAAATAGATCCAAATAACCAGCCCATTTCCGCATAGACAACAAGGAACGATCCCGTGTTGTTGAACTCTGGATTACTATGGGCCTGGAGTATGGACCTCCACCACCCCTCGGGACTCAAGCCCATCCACTGAGGAGTTGCAACTACGCCGTCAATGCCAGGTGCGTTCCAGAATGCCTGCAGAGTCATATATGGAGGTGCATATACCGACTCGTGCTCCCTAGCAAAAAGTGCACTATTATTGTACGAAGTAATATAGTAGCCCAGCAGTCTCGACGTCACCCACTCGTTAAAGGGCAGGGCGACAATTTTTTGATAGTAAACCCAAGACCGGGAATATTCTGAAAGCGCGAAAACTAGCCACACAAGCGGACCGAGGACAAGAGGCATGACTTGGGCTATCGGGCGCCACTTTGATCCTCGCCGTATGGTCAGGCCCGCGACCAAGACAAGTGGAACTAGTATCTCAAGGAGTGCCAGTCTTTCTGCATAAAAAACGGCGCGAACTACCGCCAGGGCAATAATTGACCAATAACTACGCCCCCCAACGCCCACTCTGCGCAAGACGTATCCGATAACCACCGCAATGGGGCCAAATTGCGTGAGGGTCGTTACGCCGCCGACCGGGCGACTGCTTTGCTTTAGCTCGCTAATGGCACCCGTGTCGCGTTGCATTACTGCTAAAAGACTGTCCACCCGGACGCCCTCAGAAATTGCAATAAGCGTCCAAAATGCGTAGCCAAGTATCGTCAACCAAAGCAATACTTGGTATGCCTTCTTGAGATACCGGAGGCGTTGTCCAGTGAATTTTATTTGAACATTTCCACTGCGGGCTTTCCCGCCACCGCCTACGACAATACCTACAATGACTAGCGTCACCCCAATTAGCACTTTTAGCGACAGCTCAATATCCAGAAATTTCTCGACACCCCAGGTTTCATAATACTGTGAGGGAAGCAGAACTGCTAACAGAGCTGTGCTCGCGACCAGCACTACGGCAGCCCAGGCCGGATGAAGCCACCACGGCCATCGGAGCTCCAAATCCCGGCTTGGCAACTGCGCATATTTCGATCGAGTCCTTGTATTGGAATCATTCACATAGACCACTATTTATACCCTTCACCACGAGCGTCGCGTGAACTTGGAAGTTATTGGAAATAACTTGATAGAAGCAGGCAGGAAAAATTAAGACAAACAGGCGATGAACTATTTGCCCCATAATATTGGCCATTTTCCCCTCGACCGATTTGAAGGAGCTGGGGACTCGTTTGGACCACATAAGTGGTGTTCACGCGCTAGTGGTGGCGACTCTACCTGCGTCCCGGGCGCCACCGCGTCGCTGCATGCTACCGTGGCAGGCCCTAATTTTCCCTTGGGCACGCGACCGCTAGTCCCACGACACTTGGCCGACGTGCTCCACTTAGGCGCTTCCCGGAGATACTCTCGGACAAGAACATTGCTAGTTGACCGTTGACTCCTCCCCCTCCCCCCACAAAGGAGCTCCTTTGGAGACCAACCACGCCCAGTCTCAGCCACAGGGCCTGGACACACGAGCGGTCCTTCGTATCGTGCGGACCCACTGGAAGGGTATTGTCGCCCTCGTCGTACTTAGCGCTTTGCTCGCACTGGGCTACTCCTCCCTGCAGCCGAAGACCTACCAGTCCACTGCGACAGGTCTCGTGATCGTCACTGGCAGCACTGACATCGCGAGCACCTACGCCGGTGACAATTTGGCTAAGTCGAAGGCCGCATCATACGGCACCTTGGCCGTTTCGCGCCCAATCGCCGAGCGCGTCATCGCAGACCTGAATTTGAGCGCGACCCCCGAACAGCTGATACCCCGAGTGACATCGATGACGCCAGTCGACTCCGCGGAAGTGCGGATAGTGGCCAGTGCGGATTCGGCGCGTGAGGCTGCGCTGATTGCTGACTCATGGATGCAGGTCTTAGCAGAGCAAGTCCAGGACGTAGAGGGCCTTGCCGCAAATGGGGGCGGGGACGTTTCCGTACTCCTGCAGCCGTTAGGTGAGGCGGCTGAGCCCCTCGCTCCGGTGGCTCCGAATGTTTCCCTAAATGTAATGTTGGGTGCTCTACTGGGTTTGATTGTGGGCTTGCTCTACGCGTTCGCCCGCTTCAAGATGGATCGCCGGATCAAGTCTGTCGAGGAGATCCGCGACGGCTTCGGTGTCGCCGTCCTCGGCGTCATCCCCACCGACGACCGGCTGGCCGACCACCGCGAGATCGTCGAGACGGGCTTCTCCGCCGGCCGAGGGCACCACGAGTTCTCCGAGGCCCTGCGCGAGCTGCGCACCAACCTCAGCTTTGTGTCTGTGGACAGCCCGCCGAAGATGATCGTGGTCACCTCCGCCCTGCCGGGTGAGGGCAAGTCCTCGATCACCGCGAACCTGGCGGTGGCCATCGCCTCGACCGGGCGCAACGTCGTCGTCGTGGACGGGGACCTCCGCCGGCCGGTGATCACCGACCTCTTCGGGCTCGTGCCCGGGGTGGGCGTCACGGACGTGCTGACCGGGCAGGTGCAGGTGGACGAGGTCCTCCAGACCTACGACAAGTTCCCGAACCTGCAGGTGCTCGGCGCCGGCCGGACTGCCCCGAACCCCACGGAGCTGCTGTCCTCGAAGGCCATGCACGCCATGCTCGAGACCCTCGCCGAGGACGCCCTGGTCCTGGTGGACGCTCCCCCGCTGCTGCCGGTCACCGACGCCGCGCTGCTCACGGCCTCCGCCGACGGGGCAATCATCGTGGCCACTGCGCAGAAGACCACCACGGACGAGCTGTCCAAGGCCCTGGAGAACTTGCACCAGGTGCACGGCAACGTGCTCGGCGTGGTGCTCAACCGGGTGCCCACCACCGGTGCGGACGCCGGCTATTACGGCTATTACGGCAAGTCCTACTACGCGAACTCGGACGACCAGCCGGCGCCGAAGACCGGCGCCCAGCCGGTCGTGGCCGCACCGGCCGCCAAGCAGCCCTGGGGCACCGCGCCGCGCGCGGAGAGCTCCGACGCCCATCAGCCGGCGGGGGCTTCAACCCGGCAGGAGCCGACTGTTCCGTCGGCCGAGGACGCGGCCCCCGCTCCGCGGGCGGAGCGATCCAACGGGCAGGGCTCTGCCGAGCACGAGTCCTTCGGGCTCGAGGCGTGGGGGCGCTCCGGTTCCTCCACCGGGTCCACGGCTCAGGGGCACTGACTCCGTCCGGCTCCCGGTCCGCCCGTGCACGGGGCGCCTTCCTCCGGGAAGGCGCCCCGTGCTGCATGCCGCGGACGACGACATCCATCGGCACCCACCGATGGCACCACACCGGGACCGAGCGTCAGGGGCTGCAGGCCTTCCTCTTGTCGCCCCCCGGCGGGCTCACTACCGTGGACCCTGCACGGCGGGAGCAGCCACGACACGGTCAGGTTCCGTCGCACCACGAGTTGGGCAGGACCATCATGAACGTCCCTGAATACGCGATCGCCCATCCCATCACCATGGGAAGCCCGGAGTTCCTCGCCGACCCTTACCGCCACTATGCGTGGCTGCGGGACAACGCCCCGGTCTACCAGGGCCGGATGGCGTACGTGGGTGAACAGGACCTGTGGATGGTTTCGCGCTACGCCGACTGCCGGACGCTGCTGACCGACGCGCGGTTCCAGCGCTCGCCCGGCGGACGAGGACCCGCGCTGCTGGACCAGCTCCCCGAGGCCGTGCGGGAACCGATGCGGCTGCTGCTCACCAACAGCATGATCCTGATGGACGATCCCGCGCACCGGCGGCTGCGCGGACTGGTGACCAAACCCTTCACCCCGCGGGCGATCGCCCGGATCGGTGACCGGGTGCGGGAGCTGGCCCACGGTCTGCTCGACCGGTGGGGACCGGCCGACGAGATCGACCTGCGCACGCAGTTCGCCCTCCCGATCCCCGCCACCGTGATCAACGAGATGGTCGGCGTTCCGCCGGCCGACCGGGACCGGTTCCAGCAGGGCGTGCAGGCCCTCATCAACGGCATGGCCGCGGTCGGCCAGGACAGCTGGGCCCGGGACGTGAACGCGCTGACCGACCTCGTGCGTGCACTGATCGCGCACAAGCGCGCCGACCCCGGCGAGGACATCCTGACCGGGCTGATCCACGCGGAGGAAGCCGGCGACCGCCTCAGCGACGACGAACTGCTCGCCATGGTGTTCACTCTGGTCACCGGCGGCTACGAGACCACCTACAACCTCATCACCAACGCGGTCGTGACCCTGCTGGACCACCCGGAGCAGCTCGGCCGGCTGCGCGCAGCGCCCGACGACGACGGACTCTGGCGCACCGCCGTCGACGAGCTCCTGCGCTACAGCAGCCCCATCGGCAGCACCGAACCGATCACCGCCGTCACGGACGTCACCTGGCACGACACCACCATCCCGGCCGGAGCCTCCGTCGTCCCCCTGCTCCAGGCAGCCAATCGCGATCCCCGGGAGTTCACGGACCCCGACCGATTCGACATCGACCGGCACCCCAACAACCACCTCGCGTTCGGCCACGGCGTGCACTTCTGCCTCGGCTCGAACCTGGCCCGGCTGGAGACCCGGATCGCCCTGAGCGTCCTCCTCCAGCGCAGTCCCGGCCTGCGGCTGGCCGTGGACCGCTCCGCGCTCGAGTTCGAGCCTCTGCCCCTCTGGCTGCGCTACCGCAGCCTGCCCGTGCATCTGGGCTGAACCGCGCGGCCGTCCCGGCGGAGGAGAAATGAACGCTCCGGACGCCACCTCATCCGGCACCGACCTGAAAGGACGCCATGGGCATCCACGCCGACCGCAGCGTGTGCATCGGCTCGGGCAACTGCGTGCTCGCCGCCGCCGACATCTTCGACCAGGACGAGGACGCCCTGGTCGTCCTGCTCACCGACACCCCCTCCGCCGACCAGGAGGAAGCGGCTCGTGAAGCGGTCGCCCGGTGCCCGTCGGGTGCTCTGCGCCTGACCGAAGAGTAGATCCCGCGACCCGATCCCCCGCGGCGCGGCGCTCACTGCCCGGCGGCCTCCGGGTCGGTCATCTCCGCGATCATGATGAGGTTGCCGCACGTGTCGTCGAGGATCGCAGCGGTGACCGGGCCCATCGCCGTCGGCTCCTGCACGAAGCGCACGCCCAGGCCGACGAGCCGTTCGTACTCCGCCTGCACGTCCTCCACGCCGAAGCTGTTGAACGGAATGCCGTCGGCCACCAGCGCTTCCTTGAACGGCCGGACGGCCAGGTGCTCGGAGGGCTCCAGGAGCAGCTCCACCCCCTCCGGGGCCTGCGGCGAGACGACGGTCAGCCAGCGGTGGGCCCCGGCCGGCACGTAGGTCTTGAGCTGGAAGCCCAGCGTGGAGGTGTAGAAATCCAGGGCCTTCTGCTGGTCGTCCACGAAGATGCTGGCGGTGGTGATGATCATGGCGTGTCCTTCGGCGGGGGCGGCAGGGAGTCCATCCACTGCCGCGCGGCGGTGAGCGGTGAGGTGTCCAGGTGGTGCAGCGTGGTGCGTCCCTGGACGGTGGTGGTCACCAGGCCGGCCTGGCGCAGCACGGCCAGGTGCTTGGTCACGGCCTGCCGGGTCATGGCCAGGCCGTGGTCGTTGATGAGACGCACGGTGAGCTCGAAGAGGCTCTGGTCGTTACGCGCGGCGAGCTCCTCGAGCAGGATCCGCCGCGCGGGGTGGGCCAGGGCCTGGAACAGGATGTCCACACGTCCAGAATAGGCAACCTTATGGTTGCTGGTCAAGAGTCACCGGCCTGCTTCGGCGGGGCTCCGGCGGCGGCCTCAGCAGGGGGTCTGCTGGTGCACGACCAGCTTCCAGCCCCGGTCCCGGCGGGCGTAGGTGCTGCTGACGAGCGCGTCGTACGGGGCGGACTCTCCCCGGCGGGCCACCACGCGGTAGCAGACCACCGCAGTGTCGGGGGTCGGGTGCAGCGCCCGGAGCTCGGACAGCTCGTAGGAGGACCACGGGATCCCGGCCATGGACGCCACGATCGCCGCACGGTCGTCCAGGAGCAGGCCGCCGGGCAGCAGCATCACCACCTCCTGGGCGAGGACGTCGTCGTAGAAGGCCGCGGCCTGCTCGCCGGTCGAGGACAGGGCCTGCCAGCCCTGCTGCTCCAGAGTGATCGGATCGGTGCTCGCCATGGGCCCATGATGGCACCGGCCGGCCGCGCCCGGCACCGATGACGACGACGTACTGCACCGAGGGACGTCCGCCTGCCCACCACGACGGGCCGGACGTATGCTCGGAACCGGTCGGATCGAACCGGGCGACGCCGCCGGAGGCCGTCACGGCAGGGCGCCCCAGGGATGGAGACACGATGAGCACGCCCCCGAGCCAGGACCCGCACTCCCCCGCACCGTCCACTGCGCTGCACGTGGCCGACAGCCACGGCCTGATCCGGGTCCAGGGCGCCCGGGAGAACAACCTCCGGGACATCAGCGTGGAGCTGCCCAAGCGCCGGTTGACGGTGTTCACCGGTGTCTCCGGGTCCGGGAAGAGCTCGCTGGTGTTCGGCACGATCGCCGCGGAGTCCCAGCGGCTGATCAACGAGACCTACAGCTCCTTCGTGCAGGGCTTCATGCCCACGCAGGCCCGGCCCGACGTCGACGTCCTCGACGGCCTCACCACCGCGATCATCGTGGACCAGGAGCGGATGGGCGCCAACGCCCGCTCCACGGTCGGCACCGCCACCGACGCGGACGCGATGCTGCGGATCCTCTTCAGCCGGCTCGGTCAGCCGCACATCGGCACGGCCAAGGCGTTCTCCTTCAACGTCGCCTCGATCAGCGGCGCGGGCGCGGTGACCATGGAACGCGGCGGCAAGACCGTGAAGGAGCGGCGCAGCTTCTCCATCACCGGCGGCATGTGCCCTCGTTGCGAGGGCATGGGCCAGGTCAACGACTTCGACCTCACCCAGCTCTACGACTCCGCCAAGTCCCTCAACGAGGGCGCGCTCACCGTTCCCGGCTACAGCACGGAGGGCTGGTACGGCCGGATCTTCAGCGGCTGCGGCTTCTTCGACCCGGACAAGCCGATCCGCGACTTCACCGAGGACGAGTTGCACGACCTGCTGCACAAGGAGCCGACCAAGATCAAGGTCGACGGCATCAACCTCACCTACGAGGGGCTGATCCCGAAGATCCAGAAGTCCTTCCTGACCAAGGACGTGAGCGCCCTGCAGCCGCACATCCGCGCCTTCGTGGAGCGGGCGGTGACGTTCACCGCCTGCCCCGAGTGCGGCGGCACCCGGCTCAGCGCGGCCGCCCGGTCCTCCACGATCCGCGGGATCAACATCGCCGAGGCCTGCGCGATGCAGATCAGCGATCTCGCCGCCTGGGTGCGCGAGCTGGACGAGCCGTCCGTGGCACCGCTGCTCACGGCTCTGGGCGAGACCCTCGACTCCTTCGTGGAGATCGGGCTGGGATACCTCTCGCTCAGCCGCTCCTCGGGCACGCTCTCCGGCGGGGAGGCTCAGCGCACCAAGATGATCCGCCACCTCGGCTCCTCGCTCACCGACGTCACCTACGTCTTCGACGAACCGACCATCGGGCTGCACCCGCACGACATCGAGCGGATGAACAACCTCCTGCTGCTCCTGCGGGACAAGGGCAACACGGTGCTGGTCGTGGAGCACAAGCCGGAGACCATCGCGATCGCCGACCACGTGGTCGACCTCGGCCCCGGCGCCGGCACGGGCGGCGGCACGGTCTGCTACGAGGGCACCGTCGACGGTCTGCGCACCGCGGGCACCCTCACCGGGCGGCACCTGGACGACCGCGCTGCCCTGAAGCCGTCGGTCCGCGAACCCTCCGGGGTCCTGGAGGTGCGCGGCGCCGACACGAACAACCTGCGCTCCGTGGACGTCGACATCCCGCTCGGCGTGCTGACGGTGCTGACGGGCGTGGCCGGCTCGGGCAAGAGCTCGCTGATCGCCGGCTCGGTGCTCGGCCGGGAGGGCGTGGTGTCGATCGACCAGGCCGCCATCCGCGGCTCCCGGCGCAGCAACCCGGCGACGTACACGGGACTGCTGGACCCCATCCGCAAGGCCTTCGCCAAGGCCAACGGCGTGAAGCCCGCGCTGTTCAGCGCCAACTCCGAGGGCGCCTGTCCCGCCTGCAACGGCGCCGGCGTCATCTACACGGACCTGGCGATGATGGCCGGGGTGGCCACCACGTGCGAGGAGTGCGAGGGCCGGCGGTTCCAGGCCTCGGTGCTCGAGCACACGCTGGGCGGGCGCAACATCGCCGAGGTGCTCGCGATGCCGGTCGAGGAGGCCGAGAAGTTCTTCGGCGCCGGCGAGGCGCGCACCCCCGCCGCGCACGCGATCCTGGACCGGCTGGCCGACGTTGGACTGGGCTACCTCAGCCTAGGCCAACCGCTGACCACGCTCTCCGGCGGCGAGCGGCAGCGGCTCAAGCTGGCCACGCATCTCGGCAAGAAGGGCGGCGTCTACGTCCTCGACGAGCCGACCACCGGCCTGCACCTCGCCGACGTCCAGCAACTGCTGGGCCTGCTCGACCGGCTGGTGGACTCCGGCAAGTCGGTGATCGTCATCGAGCACCACCAGGCGGTCATGGCCCACGCGGACCGGATCATCGACCTCGGCCCCGGCGCCGGCCACGACGGCGGCCGGGTCGTGTTCGAGGGCACCCCTGCCGAGCTCGTCGCCGCCCGCTCGACCCTCACCGGTGAGCACCTCGCCGCCTACGTGGGCGCCTGAGCGCAACATGTCCGCGTCTTCGGAATACCCTTGCCCCTTCTCTGCTCCTGCGGTGTACTAGTGGAGTAACTAACCGAGAAACTCGGAGGTCGTGGTGGTCGACGAAGGCAGGCCCCTGTTCGTGCAGATCGCCGAACAGGTCGAGGACTCGATCGTGGACGGCAGCCTCGCCGAGGAGGCGCAGGCCCCGTCCACCACCGAGCTCGCCGCCTTCTACCGCATCAACCCGGCCACCGCCGCGAAGGGCATCAACATGCTCGTCGGCAAGGGAGTGCTCCACAAGCGCCGGGGCATCGGGATGTTCGTGGCATCCGGCGCCCGCGAACTCCTGCTCGAGGAGCGCCGCAACGCCTTCGCCCACCGCTACGTGCACCCGCTGCTCGCCGAGGCGCGCAAGATCGGGCTCGGACCCGACGACGTCGCCGATCTCGTCCGAGCCGGTGCCGCCGGCACCGCACCACAGGCCACGCCAGATCGAAGGACACCATGAACCCCGTGATCCAGGTCCGGAACCTCACGAAGCGCTACAAGGACAAGGTCGCCCTCGACGACGTGAGCTTCGACGTCGAGCAGGACACGATCTACGGCCTGCTAGGGCGCAACGGCGCCGGCAAGACGACCGCGATGTCGATCCTCACGGCCCAGAACCTCCCCACCAGCGGTGACGTGCGGGTGTTCGGGGAGAACCCCTACGAGAACGCCCGGGTGCTCAGCCGGATGTGCTTCGTGCGCGAGAGCCAGAAGTATCCCGACGACGCCACCCCGCGGCACGCCTTCACCTCGGCGCGGCTGTTCTTCCCGCGGTGGGACCAGCACCTCGCCGACGAGCTCGTCGAGGAGTTCCAGCTGCCCGTGAAGCGCACCATCAAGAAGCTCTCGCGCGGGCAGCTCTCCGCCGTCGGCGTCATCATCGGTCTCGCCTCCCGCGCGGAGATCACCTTCTTCGACGAGCCGTACCTCGGCCTCGACGCCGTCGCGCGGCAGATCTTCTACGACCGGCTCCTGGCGGACTACGCGGAGCACCCCCGGACGGTGCTGCTCTCGAGCCACCTCATCGACGAGGTCGCGAACCTCCTCGAGCGGGTGCTCGTGATCGACGAGGGCCGGATCATCATGGACGAGTCCACCGACGACGCCCGCGCCCAGGCCACGAACGTCGTCGGCGAGGCGTCCGCGGTCGAGGACGCCGTGCGCGGCCGCGAGGTCATCCACCGGGAGATCCTCGGCCGCGTCGCCTCCGTCACGTTCCTCGGCCGCCTCGACGAGACCGAGCGCGCCGCGCTCACCGCGGCAGGACTCGAGCTCGCGCCCGTCTCGCTGCAGCAGCTCATCGTGCGCCGCACGCAACGGCGCTCCCCCGGCCACGACGCCTCCGCCGCGGCCACCCAGGAAGGAGCACTCCGATGACCGCCCTCGATGCCGGCAGCGTCACCCGCCCCGCCGCGGTGCGCCACCGCACCCTCAACGTGGTGCGTCTGCAGTTCGTGAACACGCAGACGTTCGTCTGGGTGCCGGCCCTCGTGCTCGGCGGCGCGTGGGTGATCACGCTGCTCATCTACTGGATCATCCAGAGCGCGGGCGGCGTGGACGTCAAGATCGGTGGAGGCTCGCAGGCTCCGCTGTGGTACTTCCTCGTGGTCGGCGTCCAGGCCATGACGCTGACCTTCCCGTTCTCCCAGGCGATGAGCCTGACGCGGCGGGAGTTCTACGTCGGCTCCCTGGCGGCCGCCGCGGTGAGCGGCCTCGGGATGTCGCTGATCTTCGTGCTGCTCGGACTGGTCGAGCAGGCCACCGACGGGTACGGCCTGAACGGGTACTTCGCCTACCTCGAGTGGGTGTGGGAGGCGGGACCGCTCGCGGCCGGCCTGACGTACTTCGTCTCGACGATGCTGTTCTTCATCATCGGCTTCTGGTTCGCGACGATCTTCAAGCGCTTCGGCACGGCCAAGCTCGTGATCGTCATGCTCGCGATCGGCCTGGCCCTCGTGGGGCTCATCGCCCTGGTGAGCCTGCGGCAGGCCTGGCCGGAGGTGGGGACGTGGATCCTCGACACCGGGTCCCTGGGCCTGACGATGTGGGCCGTGCTGGTGAGCGCCCTGCTCGCGGTCGGCTCCTACCTCACGCTGCGCAGGATGCCCGCCTGACGGGCGTGCGACCATCGAGGTCGCGACCAGTGATGTCAAGCTTACCTTGACACCCCGAGGGGATCGGGCATCCTGAGGACCTGGACATCTGCTCCGGCCGAAGTTCTACGACTACTTGAGATGAGGTGGAATTCCATGGACATCACCACCGCGCACGACCGCACCGGACTTGATGAACTCGAGGTGTCGTCACACCCAGCGCGCGACGCTGTGCATTTCCGGCGCATTCTGGCCGCTCGGCAGCACATCGCCGAGGCGGAACAGGAGTTGCGCGAGGCGGTGAAGGCGGCCCGCGAGGCCGGTGACTCCTGGGCCGTGATCGGCGCTGCTCTCGACACCACTCGCCAGGCTGCCCAGCAGAGGTTCGGCCAGGGCTGACCGCTCGCGCGACGCACTCCGCCGTCGCACAGCTCAGCGATCCGTCAGGCACACCACCTCGGCGGGACAACTCCCTCAGGGTAAAACCGACCTGAGGGAGGACTACCCTGCCGTCGGCGCCCGCTCCGCGTAGCGCCGCTCGAAGGCGAGGATGGCGTCCGTGGCCTCGAACAGCTCGTCCGCCATCTGCTGGAGCACCGCGTCCTCCTGGCGGTAGGGGTCGATCACGTCGTTGCGCTCGGGGTGGCGCACCGGCACCCGCTGCCGCAGCCGCGGCGCCTGCTGGACCAGCCACGCCCAGCGCTCGGCGCGGTCCGCCGGCACAGCGCGGTCCAGCTCCGGGTCGGTGGAGAGGTACTGCAGGATCCGGGCGAACTCCCGCAGGGTGAAGACCTTCTTCAGCAGCCGCGGGGACTGCTGGAGCACCAGCTGGGTGTGCTCGCGGGCCATCACGAGCACCAGGTCCACGTCCCGGAGCACGTCCGGGGTGACCTGCCGGGCCTTGTGCGCGGCGGCGGCCTCCAGGCCGCGGTCCCGGGCCAGCTGGCCGACCCGCTCCTCGAAGCCCTCGTCCACCAGCGCGTGCATCCCGGCGCTCGTCACCTCGAAGCCGCCGGGCGAGATCTCGTTGAGGCCGTGGTCGAGCTCGACCGCCGCCATGGGCGAGCGGCACACGTTGCCCGTGCAGACCGTCAGGATGCGCGTGGGGGCCATGGTTCTCCTCTGGGGGGTCGAGTCCGGTTCATCGTATCCGGGGGACCGCCCTGAGCAGGGCGTTTCCCCGCTCATCGGCACCGCGCCGCGGGACCGAGCTGGAAGGCGGCGAGCCCGCCGTCGTCGTTCCCGGGTCCGAATGACTACGCGCAGAGGTGTACGGGTGCGTAACACGGCCCATCGTTATTGATTATTTATGCAAACGCACCTTTATACTCGACCTGGCTCCAGAGGATCTTCCCCCCATCCCCATGGCCTTGCACGAGTCGTTCCCCCAACGATCCATGCGAGATAGGCGTTCCAGCGTGAAAGCACCCCCCCGACTGACGCTGCCCGCTGCCCTCACGGCGGCGGTGCTGGCCATCACCACACTCACCCCGGTCGCGGCCCTGGACGGGGCCGCCACCACCTCTTCGACCACCCTCTCCGAGGAGCGGCAGGGCAACCTGGTCTCCAAGGTCGTGGAGTCCGACGGCGAGGTCGTCTCCACCCTCGTGGACGGGACCACCGGCGAGGCCGTCCTCCCCGACCCGGAGCGCGCCGGCACGCAGCCGACCCCCGGCGACCCCCACGGCGGTGCCGTGATGGGGCAGTGGGCCAAGTCCGACCAGCACTTCGAGCAGCTCGCCGCGAGCTCCGCCCGCACCGCGGAGGAGCTCTCCGGGACCGCCGACGACGACGGCACGGATGCCGCTGCCGGCTCCGATGCCGGTGACGCCGCGGAGGAGGCGGGCGCGGGGGTCGCGTCCGCGTCCTCCCTCGGCGCCGCCGCCTCCTGGGCCCCCAGCGGCATCAAGGGCACGGACGTCTCCAACTGGCAGCCGTCCCTGAACTGGACGAGCCTGTGGAACCAGGGCTCGCGCTTCGCCTACGTGAAGTCCTCCGAGGGCGACAGCATCCGCAACAGCCTGTTCACTCAGCAGTACGCCGGTGCGGGGGCCGTGGGCATGTACCGCGGCGGCTACCACTTCGCGATCCCCACCCGGGACTCCTCCGGCGCCAAGCAGGCGGACTACTTCCTGGCCAACGGCGGCGGCTGGTCCGCGGACGGCCGGACCCTGCCCGGCCTGCTGGACATCGAGAACAACCCGTACCCCTCCCTCTACGGCAACGCCTGCTACGGCTTCTCCCCGTCCGAGATGGTCCGCTGGATCCGGGACTTCTCCGACCGGTACAAGTCCCGCACCGGGCGGCTGCCGGCCATCTACACGAACTATTACTGGTGGCGGGACTGCACGGGCAACTCCAGCGCGTTCAACGACCACCCCATGCACATCGCCGCCTACGAGACCGCGGCCCCCATCGTCCCCAGCGCGTGGTCCACCTACGACTTCTGGCAGTACACCGACGCCGGGTTCACCGAGCAGATCGACGCCAACGTCTACCGCGGCAGCTCCACGCAGCTGCGGGACCTGGCGCGCAACGCCTACTACAAGCCGCTCGGCGGACGGACCCCGTCCGGCGCCCCGGCCGCCCCCACCGAGGTGGCCCCCGCCGGCTACGTGGTCAAGGGCGCCATCGGCAACCAGTACCGGGCCCTCGGCGGCTCCTCCGTGTTCGGCACCCCCACCGGCAACGAGCGCGGCGGACTCCTCCACGGCGGCGTCCTGCAGGGCTTCTCCAAGAAGCACACCTTCTACTGGACGCCCTCCACCGGGGCGTGGCCCGTGAACTTCAACGGGGCCATCGGCCGCAAGTTCGCCGCGACCCGCTGGGAGAACGGCTACGGCTACCCCACCACCCGTGAGGTCCGCGGGCTCGTCGACGGCGGCGCCTATCAGGTGTTCCGCAAGGGCAGCGCCGTGACCAAGGTGCTGTGGAGCCCGGCCACCGGCGCCGTGCCGGTCCGGGAGACCAGCGGGATCGGCGGGCTGTGGAAGCGCGCCGGTCACGAGCGCGGCTACGGCTATCCGGTCACCTCCGAGCGCGGCGGGCTGCTCAACGGCGGCGCCTACCAGGTGTTCCGCAACGGCAGCAAGGTCTACCGGATCGTCTGGAGCTCCGCCTCCGGCGCCCACGCGGTGCAGGAGAACGGCGCGATCGGCCGCGAGTGGATCGCCGCGGGCTCCGAGCGCGGCTACGGCTACCCCACGACCAACGAGTACCGGTACGGCTCCGAGATCCGCCAGCGGTTCTCCAAGAACTTCACCGTGCACTACTCGACCACCACGAAGAGGACCTGGGTGACCCGATGAGCCCCGCCAAGCACCGCGCCCCGGCGCGCACCCGCACCCCCGGTCCGCTGACGCTGACCGCCGCCGCCCTCGCCCTGGCGGTCCCCGCCACCGGGATGCTCACCGCGGCCCCCGCGGCCGCGGCGAGCTCGGACATCGTCACGGTCCCCTCGAGCACCCGCTCGGCCGACGCCCAGCAGCTGCTCGAGCTGATCAACGCCCACCGCAAGGCCAAGGGCCTCGCCCCGGTGAAGTACTCCGCGACCGTCTCGGGCATCGCCCAGGGCGAGTCCGACCGCCTGGTCCGCCAGGAGGTCATCAACCACACGAACACCTTCATGACGGATCCCCGGGCCGCCGGCTGGAACCACGTCGGCGAGATCCACGCGATCTCCTACCAGGGCCGGGTGGCGGACCTGATGACCTGGTGGAAGAACTCGAAAGCGCACAACAAGGTGCTCACCGACCCGGACATGACCGTCATCGGGATCGGCCTGACCTACGCGGACGGCTCGCTGGCCGGGACCAAGCAGGGCTGGCGGCTGGTCGGCACGGTCACGTCCTACGGCTACCCGGACGGCAAGGGGCCCACGGACGTCCGCACCACGGTGGGCACGGCCCCGGCACCGGCCCCCGCGCCGGCGCCGAAGCCCACTCCCCCGCCGACCACCGCGCCGATCACCTCGGCCGGCTACGAGGTGCGCGGCGGGATCGGCCGCCAGTACCACGCCCTGGGCGGGGCGCCCGTGTTCGGCGCCCCCACGGGCCACGAGCGCGGCGGGCTCCTCTACGGCGGTGTCCTGCAGGGCTTCGCCAACAAGCACACCTTCTACTGGAGCTCCGGCACCGGGGCGTGGCCCGTGAACTTCAACGGCGCCATCGGCCGCAAGTTCGCCGCCCACCGCTGGGAGAACGGCTTCGGCTACCCCACCACCCGCGAGATCACCGGGCTCACCGGCGGCGGCGCCTACCAGGTCTTCCGCAAGGGCAGCGCCGTGCACAAGGTGCTGTGGAGCCCCCGCACCGGGGCGAAGGTCGTGAAGGAGTCCGGCGCGATCGGCCAGCGCTGGAAGGCCGCCGGCGCCGAGCGCGGCTACGGCTACCCGGTCACCGACGAGTACCGGTACGGCTCGGAGGTCCGCCAGCGGTTCTCCAACGGCTACACCGTGCACTGGTCCTCGATCACCAAGCGCAACTGGGTCACCCGCTGACCCGTTCCGCCACCCGGACAGCGACGCAGCCCCTCACCGCAAGGCGAGGGGCTGCGTCGTCGTCGGCCGTAGCCGGGTCAGGACCTGCCGTTGAAGAGGCTGGTCACGGAGCCGTCCTCGAAGACCTCCTGGATGGCCCGGGCGATGAGCGGGGCGATCGAGAGGACCGTGAGGTTCTCGAACTGGTGCTCCGGCGGCACGGGCAGGGTGTCCGTGACGACCACCTCGAGGGCGCCGCACGTGGACAGCCGCTCCACGGCCGGATCCGAGAACACCGCGTGGGTCGCGGCGATGATGACGTCCTTGGCGCCCTTCTCGCGCAGCACCTGCACGGCGCCGGAGATGGTCCCGCCCGTGTCGATCATGTCGTCGATCAGCACGCAGGTGCGGCCCTCGATCTGGCCCACGACCTCCTTCGAGGTGGCCTGGTTGGGCCGGGTGATGTCCCGGGTCTTGTGCACGAACGCGAGCGGGCACCCGCCCAGCAGCTCGGTCCACTGCTCCGCCACGCGCACGCGCCCGGTGTCCGGGGAGACCACGGTGACGTTGTCGACGTCGACGACGGAGCGCACGTGGGCCGCCAGCAGCGGAATGGCCATGAGGTGGTCGACGGGACCGTCGAAGAAGCCCTGGATCTGCGCGGTGTGCAGGTCCACGGACATCAGCCGGTCCGCGCCGGCCGTCTTGTAGAGGTCCGAGATGAGGCGGGCCGAGATCGGCTCGCGGCCGCGGTGCTTCTTGTCCTGCCGGGCGTAGGGGTAGAACGGGGACACCACGGTGATCGACTTCGCGGAGGCCCGCTTGAGGGAGTCGATCATGAGCAGCTGCTCCATGATCCACTGGTTGATCGGCGCCGGGTGGGACTGGATGAGGAAGGCGTCCGTGCCGCGCACCGACTCCCCGAACCGCACGTAGGTCTCGCCGTTGGCGAAGTCGTAGGCGTCCGTGGGGATCAGCTCCGTGCCCAGCTCCGAGGCGATGCGCTCGGCGAGCTCCGGGTGGGCCCGCCCCGAGACCAGGACCAGCTGCTTGGCACCTGCGTTGGTGATTGCGGTCATTGTTACTCGCTTTCCTCGGTGGTGTCCGCGCCGGTTCCTGCGCTGGAGTGCTCGGGAGTCCCCGGTGCGGCCGTGGCCGCGCCGTTGCCCAGGGCCCGCTCGGCGGCCTCGGCCGCGGCGGTGCCGGCACGGTGCTCCAGGACCCAGTTCTCGACGACCCGCTGCGCGCCCTCGGTCAGGGCCAGGGCTCCGGGCGGCACGTCCTTGCGGATCGTGGTGCCGGCCCCGGAGTAGGCGCCGTCGCCGACGTGCACGGGCGCCACGTACATGTTGTCGGAGCCCATCCGGACGTGGTCCCCGATCACGGTGCGCTGCTTGCGCACGCCGTCGTAGTTGACGAAGACCGAGGCCGCCCCGATGTTGGAGTGCTCGCCGATCGTGGCGTCCCCCACGTAGGACAGGTGCGGGACCTTCGAGCCGGTGCCGATCCGGGAGTTCTTGGTCTCCACGAACGTGCCGATCTTGCCCTGGTCCCCGAGCACCGTGCCCGGGCGCAGGTAGGCAAAGGGACCCACGCTCGCGCGCGGTCCGATCACGGACCCGGAGCCGTGTGTGCGCACCACGTGCGCGCCGGGGCCCACCTCCACGTCCGTGAGGGTGGTGTCCGGGCCGACGACGGCGTCCTCGCCCACCCGGGTGCCCCCGTGCAACTGGGTCCCCGGCAGGATCGTGGCGTCCGCGGCGATGCGCACCTGCACGTCGATCCAGGTGCTGGCGGGGTCCACGACCGTCACGCCGTTGCGCATGTGCGCCTCGAGGACCCGGCGGTTGAGGTGGGCGCCGAGCTGGGCGAGCTGCACGCGGTCGTTGGCGCCCTCGACCTCCCAGCGGTCCTCGATCTTCAGCGCGTCCACCGCGTGGCCGGCCTCGCGGGCCAGCAGCGGGACGTCCGTCAGGTACATCTCGCCCTGGGCGTTGTCCGAGGTGACCTTCGCGAGGGAGTCCCGCAGGACGTCGGCGTCGAAGGCGAAGATGCCGGAGTTGATCTCGGCGACCGCGAGCTCGGCCTCGGTGGCGTCCTTCGCCTCCTTGATCTCCCGGAACGAGCCGTCGGCGTCGCGCAGGATCCGGCCGTAGCCGCCGGGCTGCTCGTGGTCGGCGGTCAGCACGGTCACCGCGTTGGCCCGCTCCTCGTGGTGGGACACCAGCCTCCGCAGGACCTCCGGGGTCAGCAGGGGGACGTCGCCATAGGTGACCACCACGGTGCCGGCCAGCCGCTCCTGGGCGTCGAGCGCCTCCACGGCCACCTGGACCGCCCGGCCCGTGCCGGGGACCTCGTCCTGGTCCACGATGAGCGCCTCGGGGTCCTGCTCGAGGACGTGCGGGGCCACCAGGTCCCGCTCGAAGCGCACCACGGCGGCCAGCCGCTGCGGGTGCAGGCTCCGCGCGGCCACCAGGCAGTGCCCGACCATGGAACGACCCCCGATCCGGTGCAGGATCTTGGGGGTCTTGGACTTCATGCGCGTGCCCTTGCCGGCGGCCAGGACGATGACGGCGGCGGGCCCGACGGCCGCCCCCGGACGATTCGCAGGGGTCTGGGGGGTGCTCACAGCGGGATGCAGCTCCTCGGTCGTCGATCGTAGAGAGGAGCCGGTGGGCTCACCGGCTCCGGCTCCGTTCCGTCTCACTAGCTGTTGCGCTCTTCGGCTCTGGCACTTCCGAGCTTCCGGGCTGTCTGGCGGGATGCGGACGTTCCGCCTCTAGGACTCGAACCTAGACTCCACGGCTCCAAAGGCCGGGGTGCTGCCGATTACACCAAGGCGGAGCACCGCCGTGGAACGGCAGTGGTGCACGCAGTGCACAGGCAGTCACCCTACCACTCGGGCATCAGGCCCCGGCCGCTCCCGGGCGTCCCAGGACCACGATGATCCGGGCCTGGGCGGCGGCCTCCCGCAGCTCCGGGACGGCGGCGAACAGGTCCTCGACCGTGTCCTCGTCCACCCCCGAGATGATCAGCGGGGCGAGGTCCAGCAGGGGCCGCATCCGCTCGAACGCGGCAGCGGGGCCCTCCCCCGCCTCCGAGGACGCGGCCACGTTCCAGGCCACGGACGCCAGGTAGTGCGGGTCCACGTCCAGGGTTCCCGCCGCACGGGCCCGCTCCAGGAACTGGACCAGCTCCACCTCGTCCGCGGTGGCGCCCTCCGTCTCGAGCAGCAGGTGCACCTGGTGGGCCGAGGCGGCCTCCGCGAGCGCGGCGAGCATCGAGTAGATCCGGTCCTCGCTGCGGCCCCGCCCGCCGACGCCGGCCCGCGGCACCACGAGGTACGCAGCACCCACGCCGGCGGCCAGCGAGAGGTGGTCGTCGAGCACCGCGATGACGCCCTCGTCCGGGATGTCCTGGTCGATCGAGATGTCCGCCCGGATCATCAGCGGATCGGCCCCCGCGCCGCGCAGGGCCTCCCCCACCTGGCGCTGCGGCACCGAGCCGAGGTGGCGGCCGACCAGCTGGCCGGGCCCGGCCGGGATCTCCACCGGCCCGGGGTGCTCCGTGACGGCGCGGACGGCGGTCTCCAGGTCCGTGATGCCGTTCAGCCTGGTGCCCAGGGGTCGCGTGCTGGGGGTCGAGGAGGATCGCTCCGTCGGGTTCTGCTCCATGGCCCCATGCTCTCACCCGTGCTTGTGCCGCCGCTTAGAAATTTCTGTTCGCACACCGGCCGTCCCCGCCGCCGAGCCCCCAGTTCCCGGCACTCCGACACGTCGAGCCCCGCTTCCTGGCGCTCCCTCGCCGCCGAACCCCCACCTCACTGGGCTCCGACGCGCCGAGCCCCCAGTCCCGTCGCGTTTCCCCACGGATATTCCTGGGGATGTGCGACATGACTGGGGACTCGGCGGGTCATGCACCCAACGGGTGGGGGCTCGGTGGACGTGCTGGCGGTGGCGGCGGCGCCTCACCAGTGCGTGAGCGCCACCGCCACCGTTGCACTGCAACCGTCATACCGCTGATCAGAGAGCCTTCATCCTCCTGACCGACTCGCAGTTGAGCACGGTGTCACCGCCGTCGGCCTGGCACTTGTCCACGCCCTGCTCGCCGTTCAGATAGTCGTTGAAGGCCACACCGTCCACACCGTCCAGGTAGTCGTTGCCGGTACCGCCGTAGTGCTTGTCATTCCCCTTCTCCCCGTAGAGCTTGTCGTTTCCAGCGTCGCCGTACAGGGTGTCGTCCTCGGTGCTGCCGTAGAGGGTGTCGTCGCCGTCCTGACCACGCAGGGTGTCGTCGCCCGCCTGCCCGTAGAGCTTGTCGTTTCCAGCGTCGCCATACAGGGTGTCGTCCCCCGCACTGCCGTAGAGCCTGTCGTCGCCGTCCTGACCACGCATGAAGTCGATGCCCGATCCGCCGGACACGTAGTCATTGCCCGATCCGCCGAACAGGTAGTCGTTGCCGGCCTGTCCGAACAGGTAGTCGTTGCCGCTCTGCCCGTAGACGATGTCCCTGGCGGTCCCGCCGTAGACCACGTCGTTGCCCGTCCCGGTATCGACGCGCGACGACTTGGTCACGGACGTCAGGTTCACCCTGTCGTTGCCGCCCCCGGTGTCCACCCGGACGGACGAGACGCCCGCCGCGGCACACCGGATGGTGGTGGTGCTCAGCCTGACGCACTGGTTGCCGGCGACCACGGAGTCACCGGTGTCCGTGACCCTGTAGTAGGCCTTGCCGCCCTTGACGTAGGGAGCCACGGTGATGTTGTTGTTCTTTCCCGGACTGGCCGCGATCTTCAGGACGCTGCCCTCCACCGCCACGCCGGTGCTCACGGCCTGGGCCGGCGTGAACCCCATGAAGAGCGTGGAGCCGGCCAGGACACCGGCCGCCACGACTCCGGCGAGCCGCTTGCGCGGTGAAGTGCGGCCTCCCCTGCCGTCGGGACAGGAACGAGATGCATCGGGACGCTGTGTTGTTGCCATGATGGTGCCTCCGCAATTGCTGGTCTTCGCCTGCGGCGCCTCGTGACGCCATCTACAGCATGCGGAGTCATGCATTCACGAAGCGTCCACCCCCAGCATGAGGATTCGACTACACCCGGGGATGCATCGCCGGATAGTGAATCGCTTCGATGCCCCGGCCTTCCCGCTCCGCCGAGTCCCCAAGCACGTCGCATTTCCCCACGATTCTTCCTGGGGGAATGCGACCGGTCTGGGGGCTCGGCGCCAGTGGGCCCAGAGAGTTGGGGACTCGGCACCAGGGGGGGGCTCGAGATACTGGGGAGTCGGCGCCAAGCGGCCCAGGAAGTTGGGGGCTCGGCGCCAGGGGGCCCAGAGAGCTGGGGGCTCGGCGCACCAGCGGGCAGAAGCTTGGGGGCTCGGGGCAGCGGGTGGGGGCGGGCGGGCACGCGAGTACCCTTGACGGGTGGCACATCTACTCGGCGGCGAGAACCTGCACCTGGAATTCCCCACCAAGACGGTCTTCGACGCCGTCAGTCTCGGCATCGACGAGGGCGACCGGATCGGCATCGTGGGCCGCAACGGCGACGGCAAGTCCACGCTCATGAAGCTGCTCGCCGGGCGGCTGAAGCCGGACGGGGGCCGCGTGACCGTGCGCTCGGGCGTGCGCGTCGGCATGCTCGACCAGGCCGACGTCCTGGACCCGGAGCTGACCGTGGGGCACGCCGTCGTCGGCGACCGCGAGGAGCACGAGTGGGCCGGGGACGCGAAGGTGCGGGACGTGATCTCGGGGCTGGTCAAGGACCTCGACTGGGACGCGAAGCTGGGCGAGCTCTCCGGTGGGCAGAAGCGCCGCGTGGCGCTCGCGGCGCTGCTGGCCGGGGACTGGGACGTCATCTTCCTGGACGAGCCCACCAACCACCTGGACGTGGACGGCATCACCTGGCTGGCCCGCCACCTCGGCAACCGCTGGCCGAAGAACCAGGGCGGCCTGGCCGTGGTCACCCACGACCGCTGGTTCCTGGACGCCGTGTGCACCGACACCTGGGAGGTGCACGACCGCATGGTGGAGCCCTTCGAGGGCGGCTACGCGGCGTACGTCCTGCAGCGCGTGGAGCGGGACCGGCAGGCCGCCACCGTGGAGTCCAAGCGGCAGAACCTCATGAAGAAGGAGCTGGCGTGGCTGCGCCGCGGCGCGCCCGCCCGCACGGCCAAGCCCAAGTTCCGCATCGAGGCCGCGAACCAGCTGATTAACGACGTCCCGCCGCCGCGCGACACCGTGGCGCTGTCCCAGCTGGCGGTCTCCCGACTGGGCAAGGACGTGGTGGACCTCGAGAAGGTCTCCGTCTCCTACCCCACCGAGGACAACGGGCCCCGGGAGGTGCTCCGGGACGTCACGTGGCTGATCGCCCCCGGGGAGCGCACCGGCATCCTGGGCGTCAACGGCGCGGGCAAGTCCACGCTGCTGGGCCTGGTCACCGGCGAGGTGCAGCCCACGAGCGGGCGGGTCAAGCGCGGGAAGACCGTGAAGATCGCGACCCTGACCCAGCAGCTGTCCGAGCTGGAGGACGTGGCCGAGGACCGGGTCTCGGACGTGGTCGCCTCGAAGCGCTCCACCTACCTGGCGGACGGCAAGGAGATGACGCCGGGCCAGCTGCTGGAGCGGCTCGGCTTCACCAACGAGCAGCTCGCCACCCCGGTCAAGGACCTCTCCGGCGGGCAGAAGCGGCGCCTGCAGCTGCTGATGATCCTGCTCGACGAGCCGAACGTGCTGATCCTCGACGAGCCGTCCAACGACCTCGACACCGACATGCTCGCCGCCATGGAGGACCTGCTCGACACCTGGCCGGGCACCCTCCTGGTGGTCTCGCACGACCGCTACCTGCTGGAGCGGGTCACCGACCAGCAGTACGCCGTGATCGACGGCCGCTTCCGGCACCTGCCCCGCGGCGTGGAGCAGTACCTGGAGCTGGCCTCCCAGTCCCGCACCGGCACGGCCGCCGGCTCCGCGAGCGCTTCGAACCCGCTGGCGGCCACGGGGACGGCGTCCCCGAACGGGACGACGACGGCGCAGGGCGCGCCCAAGCTCTCCGGTGCCCAGGCCCGGGCCGCGCAGAAGGAGGTGGGCTCGATCGAGCGGAAGCTGGAGAAGCTCGCCGCCCAGGTCGACGCCCTGCACGCGGAGATGGCGGCGCACGACCAGTCCGACTACACCGGCCTGGGCAGGATCACCGCCCGGCTGAACGCGGTCCAGGACGAGATCGAGGAGCTCGAGCTGCGCTGGCTCGAGCTGTCCGAGGACCTGGCCTGAGCCTCAGGTGCGGGACCCGGTCGGATGACCCAGTCCGAGCCTCGTGTCGGGGACCCGGTCCGGAAACCTCGCCGGGGCACCGTGGCCGAGGGCGGATACGGGGACGGGGGCCGGTGCCCGGGCGGAATCGATCGTGATGCAAACGTGAGGTCACGTCCGCAAACCGCGTGCCTAGCGTGGAACGACCAGTACCGGACGGCCCCCCGCAGCCGGGCCCGAACAGGAGGTTCCCATGACCCGCAGCACCCGCACCGCCCTGGGCACCCTGAGTGCCGTCGCCCTTGCCGTCACGCTCACCGGCGGACCGGCCATCGCGGCAACACCGCACCCCGCGGAGTCCACGCCCCGGCCGGCGCCCACCGTTCCCGCCCCAGCGCAGGACGGGCAGGAACAGGGGGTGCAGGTCGTCGAGGCGGTGGATCTGCCCCTGGAGGTCACCCAGGCGGCCGACGGGTCGCTGGTGGTGACCCACCCCGCGACTCTGAGCGAGGCCTCGAAGCAGGAGGTCAGCCACAGCCTGCCGGGAGGCGGGAGCGCCATGGCCGTCACCGACGGGAGCCGGGCCGTGATCCCCCTCGAGGGCGACGGCACCTACGAGATCCGCTACCTGGACACCGACTACAGCCGGCTCGCCATCCTGGGCATCGGCGAGGCGACAGCGGTCGTGGAGGACGGCCGGCTCGTCGAGGTCATGACGCCCTCCTATCCTCGCGGACAGGAGGTCGCGCTGTGGCAGGCCGGCCGCGCCGGGGTGCGGATCGCCGTGCCGGCGGCGACGGTCGACGAGGTCTACTGGACGCTGGCCCGGGACGGCGTCCCGGTCCGGCTCAACACCGACCACCGGCCGGTGACCGTGGTGCGCGAGCTGGCGGACGGGAACTACTCGCTCCAGGCGACCACCAGCGACCAGCCGGGTCCGCTGACGGCCACCACCATCACCTTCACGGTGGAGGACGGCTGGATCGTCCCCTGAGCCACCACGAGCCTCCCGGCCGCGACCGCCCGCCCGCGCCCCACCCGGAGTCCCGCGCCCTGGCCCTGCTGTCGGGCTCCGGGATGGGACCGGTCCTGGAGCGCGCGCTGGCCCCGGCCGGGCTGTCCGTGCTCCGGTGGACCCGGCGGCGGGTCCACCACCGCCCCGGCGCCGGGGTCACCGCGGTCTTCGACGTCGTGGCCCTGGACGGCGAGCAGCACACCGCCGAGGTGGTCTGCGTGAGCACCGCCTCCCCGCCCGCCGGCACACCACCGGGAACGGTGCGCAGCCGGCACGCCGGCGTGGAGCTCGTCGCGTGGCGGCACCCGCACGACCCGTGGCTGCCCGGCCTGCCCTGGGCGTCCTCGCCCGAGGCCGTGGGCCGGGAGGTGTTCGCCTCCGCCGTGCCCGCCGAGCTCACGGAGGTCTCCTACCGGCCCACCCGCCGGGCGGTGCTGCGGGTCTGCCACGAGTCGCAGGTGCGCTATCTCAAGGTGCTGCGGCAGGGCAGGGCCGCGGTCCTGCACGCCCGGCACCGGATGCTCCTCGAGGCGGGACTGCCCGTGCCCGCGCCCGAGGGCGAGCCGGTCCAGGACGTCGTGGTGCTCCGGCAGCTGCCCGGCGCGCCGCTGGCCGCGTCCGTGCGGGCGGACGGCGCCGCCGCGTTGGGCCCCGAGCACGTGCTCGCGCTGCTCGACGCCCTGCCCACCGCCGCCCTCGAGCTGCCCTCCCGCCCGTCCTGGACGGACCGGATCCTGGCCTACGGGCACGCGGCCGCCGTGGCCCTGCCCGAGGAGCGCGCGCGGATCGAGGGACTCGCCGCGGCGATCGACCGCGCCCGCCGGGACACGGACCCCGGTCCCACCGTGCCCGCGCACGGGGACCTCTACGAGGCCAACCTGCTCGTGGGCCCGGACGCCTGCGGACCGTTCGGTCCGCTGACGGGGCTGCTGGACGTCGACGCTGTGGGCCCCGGCCACCGCGTGGACGACCTCGCCTGCCTGGTCGCCCACCTGGCGGTCCTGCCGACAGTGCATGACCGCTACACGCACGCACCGGCCCTCGCGGAGCGCCTGCTCGCCGGCTTCGACGAGGTCGTGGACCCCGCCGCGCTGCGGGTGCGCTGCGCCGGGGTGGCCCTGTCCCTGGTGGCGGGCGCCCGCCGCTCGGGCGGCCCGCCGCACCGGGCCCGGCGGCGCCTGGAGGTCGCGGAGGGGTTCCTCGCGGCCATCGGCTGATGACCGGATCCTGCTCACCACGAACGAGGACTCGGTGTGGCAAACCCGCTCTGACCAGCACGAACGTAGGCTGGACCACATGACCCCCTCTCCACGACGACGTCGCCCTCTGCTGCTGGGTTCAACCGCTGCGGCCTTCCTGGTGCTGAGCGGGTGTTCCGTCCCCAGCGACTCCACCGGTCAGGCAGTCGACAGCGCCGAGGCGTCGCCGACCGACGACGCGCCCATCGCGCAGTCGCCCGTCTTCGAAGGCGACCACGACGCCTACCGGACCAGGCCGGACCTGGAGCAGTTCGGCGCCGACATCACCCCGGGACCGGCTGCCGAGGAAGCCTACGAGGGCGTGATCGTGCTGTCCCCGAGGAACACGGAAGCCGAGGAGCAGTCCATCGCCAATGCCGTCCTGGACGGCAACGGCGATCCGCTGTGGCTGCAGAGCTTCGATGCCCTGGACGACGCCAACGACTACGTCCACAACGCCCTGGTGCAGACCTACGACGGCGAGCCGGTGCTGACCTGGTGGGAGGGCAGCGACCAGGGCGGCCACGGGTACGGCGAGGTGGTGATGGTCGACTCGTCCTATCAGGAGGTCCGCCGGATGTCCGCCGCCGGCGGTCTGGCCGTGGAAGGGCCCGACTTCCACGAATATCGCATCACCGATCGGGGCACCATGCTGTGGGTGGCCTACGTTCCCACCCGGGCCGATCTCAGCGGCATCGGGGGACCCACGGACGGATGGGTCCTGGACGGGGTGGTGCAGGAGGTCGACATCGCCAGCGGTGACGTGCTGTTCGAGTGGAGTGCCCTGGACCACGTCCCGGTCTCGGCCACGCGCCACGTCGCCGTCACGGATCAGGACTGGGGCGAGGCCCTGGGCACCGAGGAGAACCCGCTCGACTACTTCCACATCAACTCGGCGCAGATCGACGACGACGGATCGCTGCTGGTCTCGGGCCGCAACACCCACGCCGTCTACAGCATCGACGTCGGGACCGGCGACGTGAACTGGACCCTCGGCGGCGCAGACAGCGACTTCGAGCTGTCCGAGGAGGCCTACTTCTCCTGGCAGCACGACGCCCAGCGCGCCGAGGACGGCACCATCCGGCTCTTCGACAACGCGGCCACACCCGCCTACCGCGAGAACTCGCGGGTGCTGTGGCTCGAGCTCGACGAGGACGCCGGGACGGCCGGCATCGCACGGCAGCTCGACCCGCCCGAGCCGCGGCTGTCCGACTACATGGCCAATGCGTCCCGGCTCGACAACGGCAACCTGCTCGTCGGCTGGGGGTGGGAGCACTACTACACCGAATACACCCCGGACGGTGAGGTCGTCTACGACGCCGCCACGGCACCCTTCGACAGCTACCGGGCCTACGCCGCGCAGTGGACGGGGACCCCGACCGAACCACCCGCTCTCGTCGTCGACGGCGACAGCGCCTACGTCAGCTGGAACGGCGCGACGGAGGTCGCGCAGTGGCGGCTCCTGGCCGGTGCCGACGAGGCCGGCGCCACAGAGCACGCGGTCGTGGACAAGGACGGCTTCGAGACCCGGATCCCGGCACCGCCCGCAGCACCGTACGTCGCGGTGGAGGCCCTCGACGCCTCCGGCGAGGTGCTCGGCGCGAGCTCCGTGCACGCCGAATAGCCCGGTCCTCCGGCGCCGTCATCGGGCCCGGAACGGATCGTGCGGCACGTGCGCGGGGAGTCGCGCCAGGCGCCGGCGAGCGGTGGCTGGACCCGCCACCGCCCGCCGTCGTCGTCGTTCCGTCCTGTCCTACTCCTCGTCCTACTCCTCGGCGTCCTCCAGACGGTAGGCCTCGGAGAAGTCCAGCTCCCAGACCGCTCCGCCGCCCACGGCGCCGAACGGGTTCTGCGGTCCCGCCGCGATGCCCTCGGCGGTGGCCACGCTGTTCACCGAGGCGTAGACCTCGCCGTGCCGGCCGGTCGCCAGGCCCGCCGGGAGCGGGACGTCGATCGCGTACCGCGCGGCGTCCTCGTGGTGCCGGTGCAGCACCACCACCTGGCCGGGCACCTTCCCCGGGGTGGACGGCGCCTCGTCCGCCGGGGTCTCCCCCGGAGGCATCGGCGGGGTCGGCCCGAACAGCTGCGAGACGTACAGATGGCCGCGGTCCACGGCCACGCCGGTCACCGCGGTGAAGCCGTCCCAGCGCTGCAGCTCGGTGCCGTCCGCGGAGAACTGCACGACCGAGGCCTCACCCGGCCGGACCGACCCCAGACCGCCCACGTAGACGTTGCCGTGCCGGTCCGCGGTCAGGGACGTCGGCACGAACTCGGCCGGGCCCTCGGGGTCGTCCGTCCCGTCCGGCAGCGCGGTGGTCGGCCACGTGGCCCACGCGGTGATCTCGTACGCCGGCAGCGAGTCCTCCGTGGCGGTGGCGAAGTCCGGCTCGACCTTCCACACGGTGTTGGCCCCGGCGTCGGCCACGAGCGCATAGCCGTCCGGGGACACCTCGTCGTCCCCGTCCACGTAGAGGATCGCGTACGGGTTCGAGTCGACCTGCGCGCCGTCCGGGTTGAGCTCCTCCTCGGCCGCCTGCAGGTCGGCGTAGGAGACCAGGTACGTCTCCCCGTTCTCCTTGGTGCCGGCCACGAACATCGCCCCGCCGCGGGCCTCGAACACCGAGAGGTCGAGACGCTCGGGGTCGTAGCCCGTCATGATGTACTGCCCCGCCACGTCCGTGGCGTCCGCTCCGGCGGGCGCCTCCGCGAAGGTCCCGTCCGGGCCCGCCACGGACAGCAGCCCCTCCACGACCGTCGACACCGTGGGCGTGTCCCGTCCCGGGTTCTCGATCAGGGTGACGGCACCGCTCGGCCCCGCGCACCGGGCCCCGACGCACTCCGTGCCGCCGCGGCCCGCCTCGGCCACCACGAGGGCACCGTCCTGGTCCCGGTTGAGCTGGCGCGGGTTGTCCAGTCCGTCCGCGACCACGCGCGGCCCCGCCGGCGGGTCGTCCCCGTGCGCGAGCGCCGCGGGCAGCGGCCCCGCCAGCACCACGACTGCCGTGACCACGCCTGCTCCGAGTCTTCTTGTCATGACCCACCCCCGGTCGGATCCCGCCGCGCGCCCGCCGCGCGCCGCCCTCAGGCTAGGACCGGTGCCGCACCCCCACCAGGAACGCTCCGCAACCGTGACCACCTCTTCACCTACGCGCGGGTACATGGCGGGGTGCCGTCACACTGGCCGGTTCCTTGACTCCGTCCCGGCCCGGGCGTGGACTCGAGGACATGGAGACCCTGCCGGTGCCCCGCACCTCGCCCGTCCCGTTCCGCCGCCGCCTGCCGACTCTCCTGGCCCTGCTGAGCCTGCTGGCCGTCGCGCTCGCGGGCTTCCTGCTCGCCGCCCCCGCCGGTGCGGCCGAGATCCGCGGTGAGGAGAACGTGGTGGTGCCGGCCGACGAGGTCGTGGACGACGACCTGTACGTGACCGGCGGGGACGTGGTGGTCGACGGCACGGTGCGCGGCGACCTCCTGGTCGCCGCTGGGACGGTGACCGTCAACGGCACGGTCGAGGGGGACCTGATGGCCGCGGCCCAGACCGTGGTGATCGAGGGCACCGTGGGCGACGACGCCCGCGTGGCGAGCCAGGTGCTCCTCCTCGGCGAGCAGGCCCGAGTAGCCGACGACCTGGTCACGGCCGGCTTCAGCCTCGAGACGCGTCCCGGCGCCGAGATCGGCGGGGACGTGCTCCTCGGCGCCTACCAGGCCCTGCTGGCCGGCACCGTCGACGGCGACGTGACCGCCGGGGCCGCCGCCCTGACCCTGGCCGGCGCGATCGGCGGGGACGTGCAGGCGGACGTGGGCGCCGCCGACGAGGCCGGGGCCGCGTGGGCGCCCACGACCGGTGTCGCCGTGCCTCGGGTGGACCCGGGCCTGACCCTGACCGACGCCGCGCGCCTGGGCGGGGACCTGTCCTACCGGTCCGGGACGGAGGCCGCGATCGCCCCGGGCGCCGAGATCGCCGGCGAGGTCGTCTACGACCCGGTGGTGGTCGAGGAGGAGGCCGTCGGACCGGCCGGCCCGCTCGCGCTGCTGATCGACGGCCTGCGCCTGTTCGTCACGCTGTTCCTGGTCGGTCTGCTCGCGCTGCGGCTGATGCCCCGGGTCACGACCGGGGCGGCGGGCACGCTCCGGGCCCGGCCCTGGGTGAGTCTCGGGTGGGGTGCGCTGGCGGTCGTCGGCACGGCCGTCGCCGTGCTCGCGGTGCTCGCCGTGGCGGTCCTGCTGGCCATCGCCCTGGGCTGGCTGACCCTGGCCGGGCTGGCCGCCGCGGTCGTGGCCGCGGGCGTGGTCCTCGACCTCGTGCTGGTCCTGGGCCTGGTGCTCGCCCTGGCCCTGCTGGCACCGGTCGTGGTCGCGTACACCACGGGGGCCCTGCTGCTGCGGGACCGCGCCCCGGCGCGCTTCGGCAAGCGCGTGCTCGCCCTGGCGCTCGGCCTGCTGATCTACGTGCTGCTGCGGGCCGTGCCCTTCCTGGGTCCCGTCGTCGCCCTGCTCGTGGCGCTGTTCGGCGTGGGCGCCCTGGTGGTGTGGGCCTGGGACGCCGCCCGCCGCGGCCGGGCACGCCGGAGCGCGGACCGGGGCCGCGGGCACCCCGGCGCGCCGTCCGGCGACCCGCGGTACGGCGGGTCCTGGCCGGCGGGCTCGGGACCTGCGGGATCAGGGCCCGTGGGATCGGGGCAGGCCGACTCGGGGCCTGCGGGTCCCGGGTACGGCTCCCCGGCGGGGCCGCCGCAGATGGGCCCGCCCCCGGGGCAGCCGATCCAGCGGCACGCCCCGCGGGAGTCCCCGCAGGGCCCGGGGTCGCCCCAGGGACCTCGCGCGCAGGGCTCCTCGCCGGCATCGCCGCAGGGGCGCCCGCGGCCGCCGTGGTCCGGCGGGGACTCCGGGCGGGAGCTCCCCCCGGAGTCCCCGCGCTGAGTCTCAGCCCACCGGGAGCGAGAGCACCTCGAGGGCGGCCCGCAGCTTCGTGGAGGACGTGTGCACCGTGTACGGGAAGTACACGACCTCCACGCCCACCGCCGCGAACTCCCGCTCGAGCCGCTCCCCCTTCGGGGTGCCGCGCCAGTCGTCACCCTTGAAGAACACGTCGAAGCGCAGCTGCTCCCAGGTGTCCAGCTTGTCCAGCAGCACCTCGGCGTGGACCTGGTCCACGTAGCGGATGTGCTCGACGATCTCCATCCGCTCGCGCAGGGAGACCACCGGCCGGTGGCCCTTGGTGATCTCGATCAGGTCGTCCGAGACGACCCCGGCGATCAGGTGGTCGCAGTGCTGCTTCGCCTGGCGCAGGATGTTCAGGTGCCCCACGTGGAACAGGTCGAACGCCCCGGCCGCGTAGCCCACGCGCGGTGCGTGCTTGTCGGTGCTCATGTCAGTCATTCCCCCCTCGGGATCCTGCCGGGGCCTCCTGTGCCCCGGCCCGGTGGACCGCCCGGACGACGCCGGGAGTCCTTCTCGGTCTGCTCGCCGCGGCCCCGGAGGCGCGCGGCGGAAATCTGTGGGCCCGTCCGCCCGCGAACGGCAGGTCGCGTGCGGACGGGCGGGTGCGGGCTCAGCCGGACGGCTGCCCGACCGGCTGCCCGCTTGCCTGCCCGGCCGCCGGCTCGGCCGTCCGCCCGGCGGCGTGCCCACCCGAGGGCACGGCGGCCTGCTCTCCGGACGGCTCCGGCGGGACCGGGGCGGCCGCCGGCGCAGCGCGCCGGCCGGTGCGGCGGCGGTGGTGCCAGCGGGCCACGGGCTCCTCGACGAACCACCAGCAGGCGATGCCGGCGGCCGTGCCCACCAGCACGCGCAGGGCCACCCCGGCGGGACCCGGCAGCTCGCCGAACACCGCCGTCAGCGCGTGCCCGGCCCCCAGGTGGAGCAGGTAGATGCTGTAGCTGGCCAGCCCCAGGAGCTGGATCGGCGTCCACCGCATCCCCGCCAGCACCCGGGTGCCGAGCCGGCCGGTGGGCCCGTGCAGGCCCCAGAGCACCACCAGGCAGGCCGCGACCGCCTGCGCCGTGTAGCGGACGGTCTCGCGGAAGAGCTCGTCCCGGATCAGCAGCGAGCCGAGGTAGAGCAGCACGGCCAGCACCAGGACCCGGTCCCGGCCCCACCACGCCGGGGCCCCGGCCGCGCCCTCCCGGGTGGCGCGGGCGTACCAGATCGCGGCGAGCACGCCGATCGCGATGGCCTCGAGCCGGGTGTCGGTGCCGAAGTAGATCCGGTCCGCGCTGGCCCCGCCCAGGTGCAGGGCCACCCGCGCGCCCGCCGAGGCGAGCGCGGCGATCCCCGCCAGCACGGCCAGCGCGGTGGCCGGCCGGCGCCGACCCACCAGCAGCAGCCAGATCAGCGCGAAGGCCACGTAGAACTGCTCCTCGATGGACAGGCTCCACACCACGATCGAGCCGGGCAGCACGTCCACCTGGGAGTCCGTGTAGCGCCAGTTGAAGAAGAAGAAGACCTGCCCCAGGAAGTCCCCGAGACCCACCGGCCGGACCAGCCACGCGTACACGGCGGTGGGCAGCACCAGGGCCACGAGCAGCGGCGGGGCCAGCTTGAGGGCCCGCCGGCGGTAGAACCCCGCGATGTCGAAGCCGCCGGTGCGCCGGTGCTCCTTGAGCACCAGGTGCGTGATGATGAACCCGGAGATGACGAAGAAGATCGTCACCCCGCTGCCGCCCGGCACCAGCTCCAGGCCGGCGTGCGCGAGCACCACGAGCATCACCGCGGCGGCCCGCATCGCGTCCAGGTGCGCGAACTGCCGCACGGGCAGCTGCGCCCTGCGGCGCCGGCGCGCCCCTGCTGGTACCGGTACTGGTGTCTCCCCCGCCACAACGTCCCCCTGCGTTCGCCGGACGCCGCGCTCCCCCGAGCCTCGGCCGTCCCGTGCTGCGTCCGGACTCCCCATTTGCTTGAAGAAATTCCGGTGATCGCCTCACCCTACTGCGGAGAAACCTGCGTTTGCATCCGAAAAGGAGGGTCAGAAAAGGGGACATCGAAACTCGTTCCCGATCGTTAACACCGGGGTTAGACTCCATGCGATCCAATGAATCCGGACGGGGGGTCGTCCGGGAGGCCGCGGGGGTCCCTCGACCCACAACCTGCGGCGGATCACCGCGGCGCCGGCCATCGGCGCCGGAAGTTCAGATCTGGGGGGAGCTGACATGATCCTTGACCTGTCGTGCGCATCGAGCACTCGAGGTCCCACTGTCCGTACCGCGCACCGGCTGCTCGGCGGGCTCGTGCTCGCCGGTCTGCTGGCCGGCTGCGGCGCCGGCGGCGCCGGCGACGACCCGGCGGCGGAGGCCCTCGAGGCCAACACCGTGGTGGAGCTGGAGACGCCGCAGGAGGTCCGCGCCAAGGACCTGCCCTCGGCGGAGCCCGTGGCCGCCGACGCGCCGGAGGTCGAGCAGATCGAGGCGGCGCTCGAGGCCCACGAGGCCTTCGTCCCCTCGGACGAGCCGGCCCCGGAGGACCCCGGCAAGCCGCAGTCCGCCGCCGAGCTGGACGCCGCGCAGGAGCCCGCCGAGCTGGACCCGGCCGCCGTCGCGGTGGCCGAGGAGTCCGCCACCGGTGCCGCGCTCCAGGAGATCCTCGCGTCCCTGGCCGAGTTCGAGCACCAGGGCTGGGAGCAGCGCGGGACGCCCGTCGTCGTCGGCGAGCCCGTCTCCGCCCCGCTGCCCACGGACGACGGCGAGGCCGTGCGCGTGACGGTCTGCCTGGACTCCTCCGAGGTCACCGTGGTGGACCGTGACGGCGTGGTCGTCAGCGGCAAGCAGAAGGGCCGCAAGGCCCTGCACAACTACGACCTCTTCCGCCAACCGGGCGAGTCCTGGCAAGTCGTCCAGCACGGCTTCCCCGACGACCCGACCTGCTGATCCGTCCGCACGAACCTGTTGAGGAACCACACCATGGGAAACACGAACACCCCGACCCGGGCGGACCGGGCCCGGCGCCGGGCCCGCACGGCCCGCACCAGGGCGAGCCTGAGCATCGGCACCGTGCTGGCCGTCGCCACGACGCTGCTGACCTTCGCCCCGGTGGGCGCCGCCGAGGCGCCCCCGGTGGACGGCAGGACCGCGGCCTCGGCCGCGGCGTCCTGCTGGGAGATCAAGCAGAAGGACCCGAAGTCGGCCTCCGGCGTCTACTGGCTGGTGACCCCGGCGATGACCGCGCCCGAGCAGTTCTACTGCGACCAGGTGACCGACGGCGGCGGCTGGGTCCTCGTGGGCCGCGGCCGCAACGACTGGAAGGAGTACTACCAGGGCGTGGGCACGCCCAAGGACGTCTCCTCCACGGTCACGGGCACCGCGGCCTTCACGCCCAAGCAGCTGTCCTCGGAGACGGTCGACGACCTCCTGAACGGGCAGCGCCCCGACTCCCTCGACGACGGCATCCGGCTGCGCCGTGCCCGGGACGCCGCGGGCACCACCTGGCAGGAGGGGCGGATGAAGATCTCCGCCAAGCCGTACTGGAACTGGGCCTTCGGCTCCCGCACCCCGGTGACCTCCTACTCGTTCGCCTACGGCGGGAGCGTGGCCTCCGGGACCAGCGGCACCACCAACGACATCGGCACCACCGGCACGGCCCGGATGCGCTTCGAGGACACCGCCGAGACCAGCTGGCAGCGCGGCTTCCGCTACGGCGACGAGATGGCCGGCAGCAACACGTCGACCACCTACCTGTGGTCCCCGGCCGCGGGCGGCAAGGGCGCCATGCCCTTCACGCAGGTGTACCTGCGGCCCAAGGTCGACCAGAAGGCCTTCAGCGGCAAGGCGATCCCGGACTCCGGGACCGCCGCGATCGCCCAGCGGGCCCTGCCCAACAGCGGCGCCGAGCCCACCAAGTGGGGGGCCGTGGAGCGCGCCGACGGCCAGGGCGAGGAGATGAACACGGAGGTGCAGGCCCTCGAGCAGATCGGGAGCACGGTCTTCACCGGCGGGAACTTCAAGGCCATGCAGCGCAGCGCGGCCGGCACCGGGCGCGTGGCCCAGTCCTACCTCGCGGCCTTCGACGTCAACTCCGGTGAGCTGCGCACCGACTTCCGTCCGGTCTTCGACGGCCAGGTCAAGTCCCTCGCGGAGCTGCCGAACAACCGGCTCGCCGTGGGCGGGCGCTTCAGCACGGTCAACGGCGTGAGCTCCCCCGGCTTCGTGGTGCTCGACGCCACGACCGGCAAGGTGGACACCGCCTGGAACCTCAAGGTGGAGAACCTGCTCACCAACGGCGTGCTGCAGGTCCGCACCCTCGACGTGCAGGGCGACTGGCTCTACCTGGGCGGCGCCTTCACGCACCTCAGCGGCGGTCAGGAGACGGGCCGTGTCTACGCCCGCGCCGGCGCCCGCGTGAAGATCTCCACGCGCACCCCGGACTCCTCCTGGAACCCCGAGTTCAACGGCACGGTGACCAGCATCGACGCCTCCGCCAAGGGCGACCGGCTCTACGCGGCCGGCTACTTCAACCAGTCCCAGAACGCCTCGGCGTTCCGGCTGGCGTCCGTGCGGACCACCGCCGGCGCCCCGCTGGACACCTGGACCTGGGACCCGTCCGTCCCGGTGGACTACGCCGACCCGGGCCAGCTCGCCTTCCAGCTCGCCGTGCGCGAGCAGGGGAACACCGTGTGGGCCGGCGGCGCCGAGCACTCCATGTTCGGCTACGACCGCTCCACCTTCCAGCGCACCTCCCAGGGGATCACCACCGCCGGTGGCGACATGCAGGCGATCACCTCGACCGACAGCACGGTCTTCGGGGCGTGCCACTGCTTCAACTGGTTCAACGCCGGCGCCACGAAGTGGACCCGGCTCTCGACCCAGCCGACCACGGTGGCCGACCGGATCAACGCCATCGGCGCCTGGGACGCCGGCACCGGACGCTTCATCCCCGGCTTCAACCCGGAGATCAAGGGCTTCGGCGGCTGGGGCGTCTGGGCCACGCTGATGGACAGCAACGGGGTCCTGTGGACCGGCGGCGACATCAACCGCAGCATCTCCTCCACCGGCTCCCCGCAGTGGTCCGGCGGCTTCCTCCGCTTCGCCCCGCGGGACGCCAAGGCCCCGGCCGCGCCCACGGGCCTGAAGGTCGGTCTCGACGGGACCTCCGACGTCCTCACCTGGACGGCGGCCCCCGAGTCCGGGGTGACCTACCAGGTGCTGCGCAACGACCGGCCGGTCGGCACCGCCACGGGCACCAGCCTGAAGGTCCCGCACGTGGACGGCGCCCGGTACGCGGTGCGCGCGGCGGACGCCGCGGGCAACGTCTCCGCCTCCACCCCGGTGGTGCTGGCGGGCACGGAGCCGGCCCCCGAGCCGCAGCCGGAGCCCGAGCCCGGCACCAGCACCCTGATCGCCGAGGGCGCCACGTGGAAGTACCACCACAGCCGTGACGTCGCGCCCGGTGCGGGCTGGACGTCCACCGGCTTCGACGACTCCGCGTGGAAGCAGGGCTCGGCCGTGCTCGGCTGGGGCGACGCCTCGGTGAAGACCACGCTGGTGGCCGACGGCACCCGCCCGATCGTCACCCAGTTCCGCCGGACCGTGGACGTGGCCGACGCCACGAAGGTCGCGAAGCTGACCCTCACGACCCGCGCCGACGACGGGGTGGTCGTCTTCGTCAACGGCAAGGAAGTGGTCCGCTCCAACGTCACCGACGGCTCCTTCGAGGACCACCCCTGGGCCCTGGCCCCGCGCCGGACCGTCACCGCGGTGGCCGAGCCCGTCACGGTGGAGGTCCCCGGATCGGCGCTGAAGACCGGCAAGAACGTGATCTCCGCCCAGATGCACTCCAACTGGACGAACACCACTGACGCCAGCTTCGACCTCACCGCCGTGGCCACCGCCGGCACGCAGCCGGCGCCGCCCGCCGAGGAGGAGCCGCCCGCGGAGGAACCGCCGGCGGAGGAGCCCCCTGTCGAGGAGCCGCCCGCCGAGGAGCCCCCGGCCGAGGAGCCGGCCGATCCGGACGCGCTCGTCGCCGAGGGCGCCACGTGGAGGTACCACCACGACCGCGCCAACCCGCCGGCCCGCGGCTGGGCGTCGACGGACTTCGACGACGCCTCCTGGAAGCAGGGCTCGGCCGTGCTCGGCTGGGGCGGCGACCAGGTGAGGACCACGCTGGTGGCCGACGGCACCCGCCCGCTGACCACCTACTTCCGCCGGTCGGTGCAGGTGGCCGACGCCTCCACGATCGAGAAGCTGACCCTCACCACCCGGGCCGACGACGGCATCGCCGTCTACGTCAACGGGGAAGAGGTGACCCGCAGCAACCTGCCGGACGGGCTGCTGTCCTCCGGGACGTACGCGACCGCCCCGCGCCGGACCGCTACCGCGGTGGCCGAGCCCGTCACGGTGGAGGTCCCCGGCTGGATGCTGCGCGACGGCAAGAACGTCATCGCCGCCGAGATGCACTCCAACTGGACCAACACCACCGACGCCAGCTTCGACCTGAAGGCCGTGGTCACCGAGGGCGAGCAGCCCGAGGCGCCCGCGGTGCTGCCCGACGTCATCGCCCGCGGGGCCGAGTGGTCCTACCGGCACGAGGACTCGGCGCCCGAGGCCGACTGGCAGGAGGCCGGCGCGGTCACGGGCTGGCTGAAGGGGAAGGCACCGTTCGGCTGGGGCACCCCCGTGGCCACGGAGCTGACCACGGACGGGCGCCGGCCGGTGGCCACCCAGTTCCGCAAGGAGTTCACGGTGGCAGACCCGGCGGCGCTCGGGGACCTGCAGCTCACCACCCGGGCCGACGACGGGATCGTGGTGCGGGTCAACGGCAAGGAGATCGTCCGATCCAACATGCCGGAGGGCTCCCTCGACTGGACCAGCTACACGCTGGGCGCCCGGAGCACCACCGCCGCCCTCGCCGACCCGGTCACCGCCGTGGTGCCGGCCTCGGCCCTGAAGGCAGGGGTCAACGTGGTCACCGTCAGCATGCACCTCGACTACCGGGCGACCCCGGACGCCAGCTTCGACCTCGAGCTGGCGCCCCGCCCGAAGGACGCGGCATGAGCACCACCACCGGCAGCGCCGGCGCCCCGCGGCGCCGGCCCACCTTCCCGGAGGCCCTGGCCGGGCTGCGCGCCGCGCAGAAGCCCGGCCAGGGGGTCCCGGCCTACACCCGGTGGGTCAACCGCCCGCTGGCCCGCTACGCCGCGGCCGAGGCGGCCGCGGCCGGGCTGACCCCCAACGGGGTGACCGCCCTCAGCGGGGTCCTCTCCGCGGCGGGGCTGGCCGTGCTCGTGGCGCTCCCGCCGGCCCCGGCCACCGGCGTCGTCGTCGCCGTGCTCCTCGCGGCCGGCTACGTCCTGGACTCCGCCGACGGGCAGGTGGCCCGGCTCACGGGCACCGGCTCGCCGGCCGGGGAGTGGCTCGACCACGTGGTCGACTCGATCCGGACCCCGGCGCTGCACCTGGCCGTGGCCGCCGCCGCCCTGCTGCACCCGCGGCCGGAGGCCTTCCCGGCCGCGGCCCTGGCGGTGCTCGCCGCGCTGTTCGTGCTCGTGGAGGTCGGCCAGTTCATGAGCCAGATCCTCGCCGAGCAGCTGCGGCGCAAGGGCGGGATCGCCGGGCCGCCCTCGGGCGGGACGCTGCGCTCCTTCCTCAACCTGCCCACCGACGCGGGGGTCACCTGCTGGATCTTCCTCCTCTGGGGGATCCCCGCGCTCTTCCTGCCCGCCTACGCGATCCTGCTGGCCGCCCTCGCGGCGATCAGCGCGGTCTCGATGCGGCGCAAGTACCTGGGCCTGACCGCCCGGCCCGCCGACACCGCCCCGGACGCCGACGCCGTCGGCGCCCTCCCGACCGACAGGAGCACCCGCCATGTCCGCTGACGTCCTCACCCCCGCCCCGGCCACCGCCGCCGGCTTCCGCACCGAGCACCCGTCCGTGTCCGTCCTGATCGCCACCGCCGGGCGGCCGCAGATGCTGCGCGAGGCGGTCCGCGCGATCGTCGAGCAGGACTACGCCGGCCCCGTCCAGGTCGTGGTCGTCTTCGACCGCATCGAGGTGGACCCGCTCGAGGACGTCCGCGTCCCGGCCGGCGTGGAGCTGCGCACCGTGCCCAACACCCGCTCCCCGGGCCTGGTGGGCGCCCGCAACACCGGCATCCACGCCGCCACCGGGGAGATCATCGCCTTCTGCGACGACGACGACGTGTGGGCCCCGCACAAGCTCGCCCGGCAGGTGGCGCACTGGCACCGGCACCCGGAGGCCTCGGCGATCGCCGGCGCGATCGAGATCGTCTCCCACGAGCGCACCATCCGGCGCGTCCCGCAGGCCGTGGCCACCTTCCCGGAGCTGCTGGCCGACCGGATGATGGAGATCCACCCCTCCGCGCTGATCTGCCGCCGCGCCGACCTGTACGGGCCCGTGGGCCTCGTCGACGAGGACCTGCCCTCCTCCTACGGCGAGGACTACGACCTGCTGCTGCGCCTGGCCCGGCACGCCCCGGTGCACTCCGTGCCCGAGACCGTGCTGACCGTGCGCTGGGACCGGCCCTCCTTCTTCCGCCAGCAGTGGGGGGACATGGCCGGCGCCCTGACCTACATGCTGCGCAAGTTCCCCGAGTTCGAGACCTCCGACCGGGGCACCGCCCTGATGGCGGGCCAGGTGGCCTTCGCCCACGCCGCCCGCGGCGACCGCCGGGAGGCCGTGCGGTGGGCCCGGGCCGCGCTGCGCCGGGACCGCGGGCAGCTGCGCGCCTGGGGGGCCCTGGCCGTGGCGACCGGCGCGGTCAGCGCCGAGCGGCTGCAGAACGCCGTGTCCTTCTTCGGCCGAGGAGTGTGAGGCGGCCGTGGCCCTCCTGAGCCCCTCGGTGGTGCGGCCGGCCCCGGTCCGCCGCACCACCGCCGCCCTGCCCGCCTGGCCGCTGCTGGTCCTGTTCTGGGGGCTGCCGCTGATCTGGGCCTCCGGGGCCCTGCAGTTCGCCCCGGCGCTGCTCGCCGTGGCCATGCTCTTCCTGCTCGTGCTCCGCCGCGGCACCACGGTCCCGTGGCCGGCGTGGGTGCTCGGCGTGTTCCTGCTCTGGATGGCGGCGAGCTCGGTGCAGATCGAGGGCTTCGGCTCCTGGATGGGCTTCGCGCTGCGCTGGGTGAACATCTTCGCCGCGCTGATCTACTTCGTCTACTACTGGAACGCCCGGGAGACCCTGGACCACCGGCGGTTCCTGCGGGCCGCCGTGGTCGCGTGGGCCACGCTCGTGGGACTCGGCCTGCTGACGTTCGTGATCCCCGAGGCGCGGCTGACCACCCCGATCGGGCTGCTGCTGCCGGAGGGCATCACCTCCAACGCGCTGGTGCAGAACTACTTCTTCCCACCCCTCGCGGAGGTCCAGATGCCCTGGGGGGCGCCCGAGCCCTACAACCGGCCGGCGGCCCCGTTCCCGTACACCAACGGGTGGGGCTCCGGGTTCGTGCTCCTCACGCCCCTGGTGCTCGCCTACCTGACCACGGTGCGCTTCCGCGCCCGGCACCTGCTGATCGTGGCCGGGCTGCTGGCCTCGCTCGCCCCGGCCGTGGCCACGACCAACCGGGGCATGTTCCTCGGCATCGCCGTGGCGCTCGGGTACGTGATGGTCCGGATGGTCCTGCGGGGCCGGATCGGGGTCGCCCTGGCCGGGATCGCGGGCGTGGCCGCCGTCGGCGGCTGGCTCGTGGCCAGCGGCGCCGTCGATCGGATCATGGGCCGGCAGGAGTACAGCGACAGCACGGGCACCCGCTCCGACCTGTACCGGGACACCTTCCTGGCCACCCTGGACTCGCCGCTGCTGGGCTACGGAGCGCCCCTCTACGACGAGACCGTCGGCATCGAGATGGGCACCCAGGGATACGTCTGGACCCTGATGTTCTGCTACGGGCTCGTGGGCCTGGGCCTGTTCATGGCCTATCTGCACGGGACCACGCTGATGACCCTGAAGGTCCGCAGCACCACCGGGCTGCTCGTGCACTCCGCGCCCGTGGCCGCGTGCCTGTTCTTCACCTACTACGGCCTGGACGCGGTGCAGTTCATCCTGATCAGCCTGTCCCTGGCCGTGCTGCTGCGCTCCCGGCGCTACGGGGAGGGGCTGTGAGCCCGCAGCCGCTGGCGCGCTCGGGCTCGCTGACCTTCGCCTTCGTGGTCACCGGGGCGGGGCTGGCCTTCGCCGCCACGCTGGTGGTCTCCAACGCCTCGGGCGCGGCGGCGGCGGGCCAGTTCTTCCAGGTGGTGGCCGTGCTGGCGATCGCCACGACCCTGTCCACCTTCGGCGCCGACACCGGGCTGGTGCGGGCGGTCCCCGCCCTCACCGCCCGGGGCCAGGGCTCGGCGGTGACCGGGGTGCTGCGGATCGCGGGGCGCCCGGTGCTCGTGCTCGCTGCGGGCGTGGCCGCTGTGGCGGCCGTGCTCACGGCCCTGCCGGGGGTGCTGCCCGAAAGCGTCGGCCCCGCCGTCCTGCTCGCCGCGCCCTTCCTGGTGCTCGGCGCCGTGCTCAACCTCGCCTTCGGCGCCCTGCGCGGGCTGCACCGGGTGCCGACCTTCTCCTTCCTGCAGAACGTGGTGCTGCCCTCGCTGCGGGTGCTCGGCGTCCTCGCCGTCGTCCTCGCCGGCGGAGGGCTGCTGGCCCTCACGGCGGCGTGGACGGTGCCGGTCGCCGTGGTCGCCGTGCTCGCCCTCGTGCTGCTGCGCCGGTACCTGAAGGGCCTGCGCGACGAGCCCGGGGCCGCGGCACCGCCGGGAACGGCGGTGCAGCGGCGGGCGTTCTGGTCCTTCTCCTCCGCCCGCGGCGTGACCGCCTTCGTCGAGGCGCTGCTCGAGTGGCTCGACGTGCTGCTCGTGGCCGCGTTCCTGGGCCCCGCCGCGGCGGGCGTCTACGGCGTGGTCAACCGGTGCATCCGGGTGGGCGCCATGCTCGACCACACCGCGCGCATCGTCACGGGCCCGTCCATCAGCGCGGCGCTCGCGGTCGACGACCTCGCCACCGCCCGGTCGGTGTTCACCCGCACCACCGCGGTGCTCGTGGCCGGCGCCTGGCCGTTCTACCTCACGCTGCTGCTGTTCGGCCCGGTCATCCTGTCCTTCTTCGGCGAGGGCTTCGAGTCCGGCTACCCCGCGATGCTCGTCATCGCCTCCGCCATGCTCCTGGCCGTCTCGGCCGGCGGGGTGCAGTCCCTGCTGCTGATGGCCGGGCGCAGCCGGTGGCAGCTGATGAACAAGTCCGCGGCCCTGGCCGTGGCGGTGGCCCTGAACCTGTGGCTGATCCCGCAGTGGGGCCTCGTGGGGGCGGCCACGGCGTGGGCGGCGTCGGTGCTCACCGACACGGGACTGGCCCTGTTCCAGTCCGTGCGGCTGCTCGGCATCGCCCCGCGCTGGTCCGTGGTGGGCGCCATCGCCGCGGCCGCCGCGGTGCTCACCGGCGGCGGCGGGCTGGCGGTCCGCGCCCTGCTCGGCCCCGGCACCACCGGACTGTTCGTGCACCTCGCGCTGACCGGTCTGCTCGTGGCCGGCGCCGCGGCGGTGCTCGTGCTCCGGGGCCGGACCGCCGTCCGGGGGACGGACGCCGAGGCGTGTGGCCCGAAGAGGCCACGCAGTTCCCGGGTCCTGCTGTGGTCCCGCTGAGTTTGCATCTGTAACATTCAAATCGATCGACATCGGATCAGGACGCCGCCGGCCGGGCTGGACTCGGCAGCGCTTCCGACAGGCCGGGGTCGGCGATCCGCCGGGGGGCGGACGCCGGGCACGGCCGCACCGTCCGAGACGACCCGCGATCCACCAGGGGGGAAATCCACATGAGCGAGACTCTGAACACCATCGGCGCCGACCGGCGCCGGACCCGGGACGACACCGTCCGGACCCGTCCGCGCCGCCCGGAGCCGGCGGACCCGACGCCGCCGTGGCGCCGCGTCCTGCGCCGCTGGCCCACGATCCTCAGCACCTGGCTCGTGGTCCTGGCCGCCGCCGTGGTCGCGGGGCTGCTGTGGCCGCCGACCTACCAGGCGACCGCCTCGATGACCGTCACCCCGAGCGCGGTGAACCCGCTCACGGGCGACTCCGGGTTCGAGGAGGTCGAGATGCAGACGGAGATGGCCACGATGGCCTCCCAGCGCATCACGCTGCGGGCCGCGGCCCTGCTGCAGGACGTCCCCGTCGAGGAGGCCGACCCCGCGCTGGCCGAGGACCTGCTCGAGCGGCTCTCGACCACCGCCCCGGACGACACCCAGGTGCTGCGGGTGACGGTCACCGCCGACGACCCGAACCAGGCCGCCGAGCGGGCCAACGCCCTGGCCACCGCGTACCTCGCCGACCGCGGCGAGGACGTGCAGACCACCGCCGACGACACCCTGCAGCGCATCGACAAGTCCATCGCCGGCCTCGAGCGCAGCGACGACGACTCCTCCTCCCTGCGGCAGCTGCGCGAGCAGCGCACCGCCCTGGCCCTCATCGCCCCGACCCCGGGCCGCGTGATCAGCGAGGCCACGCCGCCGCAGGAGCCCTCCTCGGCCGGGCTGCTGCTCTTCGTGGCCGGCGGGCTGGTCGGCGGGCTGGTGCTCGGCGCCCTCGCCGGCGCCTTCCGGGAGCGCGCCGACCGCAGCGTGCGCCGGCCCGACCGGCTCGCCGACGCGACCGGCTCGCCCGTGGTGGTGCTGAGCTCCGAGGACGACGAGGACGGCGCCCTCGAGCTGCTGCGCCGGCTCTCCCAGGACGAGGACCGCGCCGTGCCGCGGCCGGGATCCCGGATCGCCGTGCACTCGACCCTGCCCGGTCAGGCCGCGGTCGTCGTCCGGGCCCTGGACAACGTGGTCTCCTCGTGGGGCGGCACCGTGGAGGTCGTGGGCGCGGACACGCTCACCGAGGCCGTGGGTCCGCTGGGCGACACGAACTGGCTGGGCATGGACGACACCACGCCCTCGCTGCTCGTGGCCACGGTCCCGCCGCGGGCCGGGGCGGCCGAGCTGGCCGCCCTCACCGACCGGGTCGACGGCGTGGTGCTGGCCGTGGAGCCCCGGGGCCGGCTGCGCCGGTTCGAGGAGCGCTTCGAGCGGCTCAGCGGCCGCGGCGCCGCAGTGGTGCCCGCGTTCGTGGTGCAGCGCCAGACCCGCCCGGCGGCGGACCCGGCGCCCGCCCAGGAGACCGGTCCGCAGCACCGCTGACCGTCCGCCGGCGCCGCCTGAACCCGGGAGGTCAGGTCCGATCCAGGCGCCGGCGGTCGAACGCCAGGGGTCAGGGAGCCCGCACCGCGGAAGCGGGCGCTCCCTGGCCCCTGAGCACGTCCGCGAAGTCATCGGCCGCAGCCGCCTCCGCGTCCCCCGGGGTCAGGGAGCCCGCACCGCGAGAGCCGGCGCTCCCCGGCCCTGGAGCACGTCCACGAGATCCTCGGCCGCAGCCGCCTCCGCGTCCCCCGGGGTCAGGGAGCCCGCACCGCGAGAGCCGGCGCTCCCCGGCCCCGGAGCACGTCCGCGAGGTCCTCGGCCGCCGCGGCGTCCGCCACGAGGTGGGCCACGGTGGGCCCGGACCCGGACACGAAGCTCGCCAGGGCGCCGGCGGCCGCACCGGCGGCCAGCACGGGCGCCAGCTGCGGGGCGAGCGAGAGGGCCGCGGCCTGCAGGTCGTTGACCAGCAGCGGGGCCAGCTCGCCGGCCTGCCCGGCGCGCAGGGCCTCCTCGAGACCCGCCGGCAGCCGGGGCGGCGGGACGTCCTCGCGCGCGCGCAGGCGGTCCAGCTCGGCGTAGACCGCGGGCGTCGACAGCCCGGCCTCGGCCGCCACCAGGACCAGGTGCAGCGGCGCCCCGACCGCCACCGGCCGCAGGTGCGCCCCCGTCCCGGTGCCCACCGCCGCCCCGCCCGTCAGCGCGAACGGCACGTCGGCGCCGAGACCGGCCGCGAGCTCCAGCAGCGCGTCGTCGTCGAGCGGGGGCTCCCCGGAGACGCGGGCGGCGAGCCGGTTCACGGCGAGCAGGGCCGCCGCGGCGTCCGCGGAGCCCCCGCCCATGCCGCCGGCCACCGGAACGGCCTTGTCGATCTGCAGGTGCAGCCCGCCCGAGAGCCGCGGGAAGCGCGCGAGCACGGCCTCGGCGGCCCGGACCGCCAGGTTGGACCCGTCGGTGGGCACCGCGTCCAGGGTGAACGTCCCCCGGTCGATCTGCTGGGCCACGAGCGAGCCCGGGACCGCCGCCACGCCCACGGTGGTGCCGCCGCTCCGGGTCGGCGCGACCGTCACGGTCTCGCCCGTGCTCACCGCGCAGTACAGGCTCGCGACGTCGTGGTAGCCGTCCGGGCGCGGCGGGCCCGCGGCGAAGAACAGGTTGACCTTCCCGGGGGCGGCGGCCCGCTCCGGGCGCGGCGTGGTGGTCATGCCCCGCGCACCCCCGCGGTCAGTCCTGCGGCGGCGCCGGCCTGGGCGATCCGGGCGAACGCGTGCACGTCCAGCTTCTCCCCGCGCTCCCCCGGGTCGATCCCAGCCGCCGCGAGGATCTCCCCGGCCGCCGCGGCGGAGCCCGCCCACCCTGCCAGGGCGGCCCGCAGGGTCTTGCGCCGCTGGGCGAAAGCCGCGTCCACCGCCGCGAACACCAGCTCCCGGTCCACGTCCGCCACCGGCTGCTCGCGGCGCACGAAGCGCACCAGCCCCGAGGCGATCTTCGGGGCCGGCCAGAACACGTTCTTCCCGATGGTCCCGGCCTTGGTGACCTCGGCGTACCACGAGGCCTTCACCGACGGCACCCCGTAGACCTTGGAGCCCGGCGCGGCGGCCAGCCGGTCCGCGACCTCCTCCTGCACCATCACCAGCCCGCGGCGGATCGAGGGGAAGCGGGCCAGCAGGTGCAGCAGCACCGGGACGGCCACGTTGTACGGCAGGTTCGCCACCAGGGCGGTGGGCTCGGCGGGCAGCTCCTCGACGCGCATGGCATCCTGCTCGAGCACGGTCAGGCGGCCCGCCAGCTCGGGGCGCAGCTGCTCCACCGTGTGCGGCAGCTGCGCCGCCAGCGGCGGGTCGATCTCCACGGCCACGACCTGCTCGGCGGCGTCCAGCAGCCCGAGGGTCAGCGAGCCCAGCCCCGGTCCCACCTCCAGCACCGTCTCGTGCTCGCCCAGCCGTGCGGCGGCGATGATCCGCCGGATCGTGTTGGGGTCGATCACGAAGTTCTGCCCGAGCGTCTTGGTCGGCCGGATGCCGAGCTGCTCCGCGAGCGCGCGGATCTCCGCGGGCCCCAGCAGGGCACGGGCAGCGGGCTCTGGCGCACTGGATTCAGTCACCGAGCCATCGTATCGGCCGCACTCGCCTCCCCCGCCCCCTGCCCCTTCTCTCCCTCTTCTCTCCCCGCCCGTCTGCCGCCGAGTCCCCAAGCTCCACCCCCCGCGGGCGTCGAGCCCCCACTGTTGTTTCGTGTCCCCACGAATCGGCATGGGGAAATGCGACTGGATTGGGGGCTCGGCGGGCACGCCATTCCCACTCCCCATTTCTGTGTGGCATGTCCATGTCGCGCGGTTGTTCGTCATCGCGGCGGCGCCGGACCACCGCGGTTTCGTTCCAGCTATCAACAGGGCATGACCGAGCTCATGAGCCTTACCCAGTTGCACGACACCGGCCTCAGCGGCCACGAGATCCGGCGTCGACTCCGCGTCGGCGAGCTCCACCGAGTCCACCCCGGCTACTTCGCGTCGTCGGACGGCTACCGGCAGCTCAGGCCCGAGGAGCAGTCGTTGCTCCGGCACCGGGCGCTCACCCGCGCTGCCTCCGTGCCACCGGTGTTCTGTCTCGCCTCGGCCGCCCTCGTGCACGGCCTCCATCTGCGCCGTGTCCCGGCCCGCCTGCACACGCTCACCCGGCCGGGCCGGGGGACCCACAACGGATACGCCGGAGTCGTCAGGCATCAGGAGCCGCTGCCCGAGACCGACATCGTCACGATCCACGGACTGCGTGCCACGTCGGGCGAGCGCACGCTGCTGGACTGCGCCCGGTTGCTGCCCTTCACCGACGCCGTGGTCCTGGCGGACCAGGCGCATCGCTTCGGTCTCACGCGGATCGCGCTGGAGAACCGCCTGTCGGAGTGGGCGGGCCGGCGGGGCGTGCGCCGGGCGCGGCGCGTGCTGGACGCCATGGACACGCGTTCCGAGTCCGTGGGCGAGACCCTCACCCGCCTGATGCTGGCGGAGTCCGGCCTGCCGGAGCCGGAACTTCAGTGGGTGATCGTGGGACGGACGGGGTCCTACCGGGCGGACTTCGCATGGCCCGAGCAGCGGCTGGTGCTCGAGTTCGACGGCGAGACGAAGTACGCGGACTCCGCCGCCACCGTGATCCGCAACGAGCGACGGCGCGAGATCGAGATCCAGGAGCTGGGGTGGACCGTCATCCGGGTGGGCTGGCACGACGTCGTGCGCTCCCCCGCCACGACCGTCGCCCGGGTCGAAGCCGCCCTGCGCCGCTCAGCCGTCACCCGCTGACCCGCACCCGCTGACCCGCACCCGCTGATCCGCACCACCCGGCCCCGCTCCACCGTTGCGGCACACCGCCACCGCGGTGACCGGGCCGTGCCGCACCACCCGCCCTGCTGTGCTTCCTCGCTTGCCGGCGCTGAGCGGCGGCATGCCGTCGAGTCCCCAAGTGACTCTTGTTTCCCCACGAACATTCATGGGGAAATGCGAGTGCCTTGGGGGCTCACCGCCCGTGAACGCCCGAGCGTGGGGACTCGGCGCCAGAGAGCCTCCGGATCCTGGGGACTCGGCTATGCGAGGCACCACGGCCTGGGGACTCGGCAATGTCAGGCGCCACAGTCTGGGGACTCGGCGATGCATGACGCCACTCTCTGGGGGCTCGGCAATGTCAGGCGCCACAACGTGGGGAATCGGTAGCCGCGGGCAGCCGAGATGTGGGGACTCGGCGATGCGGGTGGGGTGGAACGGGGCGGGCCAGGGGCCTGGTCAGAACTCGCCGTACACCTCCACCGTGTTGGACCAGAGGCGCTCGCACAGCGGCTCCAGCTCCTGCTCCAGGATCCCGGCCATGCCGCGCACCGTGTAGTTGACCACGTAGCTGGCGTTGGGCCGGCCCCGGTAGGGGTGCGGGGTGAGGAACGGCGCGTCGGTCTCGGTGAGCACGAGCTCGGGGCGGGCGGTGCGCAGCGCGGCCTTCAGGTCGTGGCTGTTCTTGAAGGTGACGGTGCCGGAGAAGGACATGTACCAGCCGTGCTCGTTGCAGATCCGCGCGAGCTCCTCGTCCCCGGAGAAGCAGTGGAACACGGTGCGCTCGGGGGCGCCCTCCTCCAGCAGGACGGCGACGACGTCGGCGTGGGCGTCCCGGTCGTGGATCTGCAGCGCCTTGCCGGTCTCGCGGGCGAAGCGGATGTGCTCCCGGAAGGACGCCTTCTGGTGCTCCCGGCCCTCCCCCTCGGTGCGGAAGTAGTCGAGGCCGGTCTCGCCGAAGGCCCGCACCCGCTCGTGCTCCCCCAGTTCCCGGATCACGGCGAGCGCCTCGTCGAGGGTCCCGGCGGCCGCGAGCTTCGGCGCCTCGTTGGGGTGCAGCGCCACCGCGGCGAGCACCCGGGGGTCGGCCCCGGCGGCGGCCACGGCGAAGCGGGAGGACGGGACGTCGCAGCCGACCTGGACGAGCCCGCCCACGCCGGCGAGGGCGGCGGCGTCCGCGGCGTCGCGCACCGAGACCTGGACCCGGCCGTCCTGCAGGTCCAGGTGGGTGTGGTTGTCGGCCACCGGGTGCGGCAGCGGCTCCGGCGCGGGCGGGTGGGAGAGGTTGCGGCGGCGCCCGTCGTCGGCCTGGGCGGAGCGCCGCCGGGTGCCCTCCCCCGCGGGGACGTCCTCGGGCACGGCGTAGTGCTCGGGCTCGTAGGCGGCGGGGACCGCACCCGGGGCGGGAGCGGGCCGCGCGGCGGGGTCCGGCCACAGGGAGGCGGTGAGCAGGGTGGCGTTGGGGTCGGTCACGGGCGGCACCTCGGAAAGGGTCGGGAGGAAACGGAGAAGGAAAAGAGCGGGTCGCGAAGAGACGGACAGATCCGGTGAGCTCCGGCCGGTCCGGGACCGGGGCGGAACACGCGGGCACGTTCCGCCCCGACCAATCTACGAGCTGCGCCCCGTGCGGACATACTGGGAGCAGCAGCCCGAGCAGGAAGCCGAGGAGCCCATGGAGTCCTTCCCCCAGTACACGCAGACGATCCTGGACCGGATCAACGCGGTGATCGACGGCAAGCCCGAGGCGGCGCGCACGGCCCTGAGCGTGCTGCTGGCCGGCGGGCACCTGCTGGTCGAGGACGTGCCGGGCGTGGGCAAGACCATGCTGGCGCGCACGCTGGCGAGCGCGATCGGCGGCACGGTCTCGCGCGTGCAGTTCACCCCGGACCTGCTGCCCACGGACATCACGGGCGTCTCGGTCTACGACCAGGCCCGCCGCGAGTTCGAGTTCAAGCCGGGCCCGGTGTTCGCCAACGTGGTGATCGGGGACGAGATCAACCGCGCCTCGGCCAAGACCCAGTCCGCGCTGCTCGAGTGCATGGCGGAGGGGCAGGTCACGGCGGACGGCACCACCTACCGGCTGTCGAGCCCGTTCATGGTGGTGGCCACGCAGAACCCCGTGGAGATGGACGGCACGTTCCCGCTGCCGGAGGCGCAGCGGGACCGGTTCACGGCCCGGATCTCGATGGGCTACCCGGACACCGAGTCGGAGATGACGATGCTCACCGACCACGGCGGCGGCTCCCCGCTGGCGGGCCTGCAGCCGGTGGTCTCCGTCGAGGACGCGGCCCGCCTGGTGGAGCACGTGCGCGGCATCCACGTCTCGGACGCGGTGCGCGCCTACGTGGTGGCCCTGGGCCAGGCCACGCGCTCGCACCCGCAGATCCGGCTGGGCGCCAGTCCCCGGGCGCTGCTCCAGCTGCAGGCCGCGGCCCGCGCGGAGGCCGCCCTGAGCGGGCGGGAGTACGTCCTGCCCGACGACGTGCGGGCGGTCGCGGTGCCCGTGCTCGCCCACCGCCTGATCCTGGACCGCCGCGCCGGCACGGACTCCGCGGAGGAGCTGGTGCGGGCGGTGCTGGACGAGGTGCGGGTCCCGGCCGAGCACACCCCCCGGACCCGATGAGCCGCCGGCCGGATCCGGGCCCGGCGGCGGAGGGCGAGCGGGCGGAGCAGCCCGTGGACTCCCGTGCCCGGTTCACGGGGCGCGGCTGGGCGTTCCTCGGGGCGGGCGCGCTGTGCCTGCTGCTGGCCACCTGGCTGGGCCGCAAGGACGTGCTGGCGCTGGCCCTGTTCCTGGGCGGGGCCCCGCTGTTCGCGGCGCTGTCCCTGTACGTGGTCAAGCCGAGGGTGCTGCTCAAGCGCGGCGTGGAGCCGGCGCTCGTGACGGCCGGGGACTCGGCCGTGGTCCGGCTGCGCGTGCGGCACCGGACCCGGCGCGGCGGCACGATCACCGGTGCGGTGGCCGTGCACGAGACGGTGCCCGAGCCGCTGGGCGGGGACCGCGAGCTGAGCGTGACGGCGAGCGGGGAGCCCGCCGCCTACACGGTGCGGCCGCGCCGCCGCGGCGTGTACGCCCTGGGCCCGGCCACGGTGCGGGTCGCCGACCCGTTCGGGCTCGCCGCCGAGCTGCTCGACGCCTCCGAGCGGACGTCCCTGCACGTGGCCCCGGACCCCGTGGAGCTGCCGGAGATCAGCGCCGACCGGCTGCGGGAGTCCGGCACCGACCCGTCCCGGACGGCGCAGCCGCAGCCGGGCCCCGACAACGTCACCACCCGCGAGTACCGGCACGGGGACCCCATGCGGCGGGTCCACTGGGCCGCCTCCGCCAAGCAGGGCCGGCTGATGGTCCGCCAGGAGGACCCCCGCAGCACCCGCCGCCTCGTCCTGGTCCTGGACCGCGACGAGGCCTCCTGGCCCGGGGAGCGGCTGTGGGCGGGCGTGCTCCCCAGCACCGCGGAGTTCGAGTGGGCCGTGTCCTTCACCGCCGCCGTGCTCGAGCACCTCACCCAGCGCGAGACCGCCGTGCACGCCCTCGACACCTTCGGCCGCCCGCTCCCCCGCGGCGGCGAGGACGACGACGACGCACCCGCCCGCACCGCGGCCGTCACCGCCGTCACCGACGACGGCGCCGAGGACGCCCGGCACGGACTGGCGCGGGTGCGTCCGGAGCCCGCGCCGCGGACCTCGGCCACCGGCGGGACCGCCGAGGACGCGCTGGCCGACCGGTTCGACCGGGACGGCCTGGTCCACCCGGTGCTGCTGGTCTCCGGGGACCTCTCCGCGCCGGCCGCCGACCGGGTCCTGGGCGGCACGCAGCGGGCCGCCGCCGGCAGCGCCGTGCTGGTGGGCTCCTCCCCCGGCCGGGACCCGGACGGGGCGGCAGTGCTGGAGGCGGCGGGCTGGTCCGTCGTCGTCGTGCCGGCCTCCGCCGCGCCCGAGGACGCGTGGGCGCAGCTGGGCACCGGGGCCCGCACGGCCGGAGCCGTCCGGTGAGCGCCGCCGTCCGCGCCCCGTCGGCCGCACCGGTCGCCGCCGGGCCGCCGGAGACCCCGGGAACGCAGGTCCGCCGCCCGGTGGGCGCCGTCCTGGGCCTGGCCGGCACGGTCCTCGCTGCGGTCTGGCTGTCCCTCGTGGCCCTGACCGGCGTCCTCGACGGCACCGGGTGGGTGCCGGGGTCGCTGCTCGCCGCCCTCGCCGTGGTCGCCGCGACCGCGACGTCCCGGGTGCTGCGGCTGCCGGGCGCGCTGGCCCCGCTGTTCGGCGCCGGCGCCCTGGTGCTCGTGCTCACGGTGCTGTTCCTGCGGGAGCCCGCGCTGCTCGGCCTGGTCCCCACCCCCGGGAGCCTGGGGCTCGCCGCGCAGCTGTGGCGGGAAGCCGCCGGGGTCGCCGCGGAGCGGCCCGCCCCGTACCCGGACGCCGCGGCGCTCGCGTTCGTCGCGGCCCTGGTGGCCGGGGTCGTGACCCTGTTCGTGGACACCGTGCTCGTGGCGCTGCGGCTGCCGGGGCTCAGCGCGTTCGGCGTGCTGGCGCTGCTGGTGGTGCCCGCCCTGGTGCTCCCGGAGAGCGTGGGGGCGGCCGGGACGGCGGCCGCCGTGCTCGCCGCCCTGGTCCTGCTCGGCGGCGGACGGCGCTTCGGCGCGGTGCGGGAGCCCCGCACCGCGGCGGCGCCGGGCAGCTGGCCGCGGGCCCTGGTGGTGGGCGCCGGGGTGCTCGCCGTGACCCTGCTGGTCCCGGGCCTGGTCCCCGGTTTCGTCAACGGCGCGTTCCCGCAGGGCAGCGGCCTCGCGGGCGAGCGCGCCTCCGGGGTGGGCCCGTTGCGGGCCGTGGGCCAGGACCTGCGCTCCGCGGAGCAGCTGCCGCGCCTGGAGTACACCACGAGCACCGGTGAGCCCGAGCTGCTGCGGGTGCTCGCCCTGGCCGACTTCTCCGGCGCGGAGTGGTTCCCGGACAGCACCGGGCTGGAACCCGGGCCCGGCGACCTCGCGCCCACCCCGCTGCAGCCGGTGGGCGACGGCCCCGAGCGCACCACCGCCGTGGAGCTGCGGGACTGGTCGGAGCGCTGGCTGCCGCTGCCGTGGGCGCCCGTGGGCGTGACGGGGCTCGAGGACGGCGACTGGGACTGGAGCCCCCGGGACCTCGCCGTGCTCGGGGAGCGGATCCCCCCGGAGGGCACGGCCTACGAGGTCCGCTCGGTCGCCCCCGAGCCCACCTCCGCGCGGCTGCGCGAGGCCCCTGCCGCGCCGGAGACCCCGGAGCTCGCCCCGTACCGGGAGCTGCCCGAGCAGACCCCGGCCGCCCTCCGGGACGCCGCCCGGGAGCGCGCCGGTGACGCCCCCACGGCGTTCGACCAGGCTCTGGCCCTGCAGGAGTGGCTGCGCTCCGACGAGTTCCGCTACGACGTGGACGCCCCGCTCGCCCAGGGCTACGACGCCGGCGGCATGGGCTCCCTCGAGGAGTTCCTGGCCGTGCGCGCGGGCTACGCCGGGCACTTCGCCCCGGCGATGGCGGTCATGGCCCGGGAGCTGGGCATCCCCGCCCGCGTGGCGGTCGGCTACCTCCCGGCCACCGGGACGGACGCCGCGGACGCGGCTCCGGGCGCCGCGCCGGAGACCGAGGAGCCCTTCGGGGCCGCCGCGGACCCGGGCGCCTTTCCGGTCCTGCCGCGCGACGCCCACGCGTGGCCGGAGCTGTGGTTCGAGGGCTCCGGCTGGGTGCGCTTCGAGCCGACCCCCGGCACGGGCGACCTCCCCGGCTACGCCGCCGAGGGCTCCCAGGACGGGGACGGGCAGTCGCCGGAGGGCGAGGGCACCGCGGAGCCCACCGGTGAGCCGACCGACGCCCCCACCCCCGCGAGCACGGCGGACAGCTCCGAGACGGACGCGCCCTCGGCCGAGCCGACGGCCGTGCCGACCCCGGAGTCCTCCGCCGCGCCGGCGCCCGAGGAGGACGCCGACCCGGCGGTGTGGCCGGCCTGGCTCGCCGGCGGCCTGGCCGCCGCGCTGCTCGCCCTGCTGGCCGCGCTCCCCCGGCTGCTCCGGTCGCGGCGGCGCCGGCGCCGGCTCCGGGTCCTGGCCGACGACGGGGCCCCGGCCCCGCAGCGGGCCCTGGCCGGCTGGGCAGAGGTCGAGGACCTCGCCGTCGACCACGGCGTGGGCCGCGCCGCCGCGGAGACGCCCCGGGCGTTCGTGGACCGGCTCGGCGCCGTGCTCCCGGCGGCCGCGGCGCCGCTGGGGCGCCTCGGCCGGGACGTGGAGCGGGCCCTCTACGCGCCGGACACCGCGGCGTGGTCGCCCGAGGCCGCGCCGGCGGACGTCACGGCCCTGCGGGCATCCCTGGCCGAGCGCGGCAGCCCCGGCGCCGGGCGGGCCCGGTGGCGCGCCCGGTGGCTCCCCCGATCGGTGACGGCCCGCCGCTGAGCACGGTCCCCGGCCGGACGCCGAGTCCCCCGTGTGCTCGCAATTCCCCCCGATCGATCCAGGGGACTTGCGAGCACACGGGGGACTCGGCGCTGTGCGGGACCGGATGCCGGGCGCCTCGCTCACGCGACCGGGACACGGTCCTCCTGCGGGACCGGCCGGGCGCGGGACGCCCCGGTGCGGGCGTGCGTGGCGTAGAGGGTGAGCCCCACGAAGGTCAGCCCGCCCACGAGGTTGCCGAGCACGGTGGGGATCTCGTTCCACACGAGGTAGTCCATGACGGAGAAGTCGCCGCCGAGGATGAGACCGGAGGGGAACAGGAACATGTTGACGATCGAGTGCTCGAAGCCCATGTAGAAGAACAGCAGGATGGGCATCCACATGGCGATCACCTTGCCGGAGACGCTCGTGGACATCATGGCGGCGACCACCCCGGTGGAGACCATCCAGTTGCACAGCACGGCCCGGACGAACAGCGTGAGCATCCCGGCGGCGCCGTACTCCGCGTAGCCGACGGTGCGGCCCTCCCCGATCGAGCCGATGGCCTGGCCGACCTCGTTGGGCGGGGTGGAGAAGCCGTAGGTGAAGATGATCGCCATCATCACGGCCACGGTGAACGCGCCGGCGAAGTTGCCCGTGAACACCAGACCCCAGTTGCGCAGCATCGAGCGGACCGTGACGCCGGGGCGCTTGTCGATGAGCGCGAGCGGCACCAGGGTGAACACCCCGGTCAGGAGATCGAAGCCGAGCAGGTACAGCAGGCAGAAGCCGACTGGGAAGAGCAGGGCCCCGACCACCGCCTGGCCTGTCTGCACGGTGACCGTGACGGCGAACGCCGCGGCGAGGGCGAGGATCGCGCCGGCCATGAACGCCCTGATCAGGGTGTCACGGGTGGACATGAAGACCTTCGCCTCTCCGGCGTCGATCATCTTGGTGACGAAGTCTGCGGGCAGCACGTAGGACATGGCATGGCTCCGTTGTTCGACGGACGGGAGGACATCGGGGCCCGCGCCGCACGTGCGCGGGTCCCGGTACGTCCGAGTCTGGACGGGCGATGTTTCCGCACCGTGTCGCCGGCCGGGGTCCCGGGTCAACTCGGTCTCACAGGGTCGCGGCCCGCGTGTGAGGCGGGGCCCGGATCCGTCGCTCGTCAGCCCTTGCGGGAGGCGAGCACCGTCTCGTAGAGCTCCCGCTTGCCCACGCCCGTGCGGGCGGCGACCTGGCCGGCGGCGTCCTTGAGCCGTGTCCCACCGGCCACGAGCGCCTCGACCTCGGCCACGAGGTCCTCGGGGCGGGCGGCCTCGGGGGCGGGGGCACCGGCGACGACGACGGCGATCTCCCCGCGCACCTGACCCTGCCCGCACCAGTCGACGAGCTCGGCGAGCGAGCCCCGCACGACCTCCTCGTGCAGCTTGGTGAGCTCCCGGGCGACGACCGCCCGGCGGCCGGCCCCGAAGGCGTCCCGCAGCGCGGTGAGCATGACCTCGAGCCGGTGCGGCGCCTCGTAGAAGACCATGGTGCGCCGCTCGCCGTCGAGCTCGGCCAGCCGGCCGGCGCGCTCCGAGGACTTCCGCGGCAGAAAGCCCTCGAACGTGAACCGGTCCGTGGGCAGGCCGGACACGGCCAGGGCCATGAGCACCGCCGAGGGCCCGGGGATCGCGGTGACGGTCAGGCCCTCGGCCGCCGCGGCCTCCGCGAGCCGGTAGCCGGGGTCGGAGACGGTGGGCATCCCGGCGTCGGAGAGGACCAGCACGGTGCTCCCGGCGCGGACGGCGTCGAGCAGCTCGGCGACCCGCCCGGCCTCGTTGTGCTCGTGGTGGGTGAGCACCCGCCCGCGCGTGGTGACGCCGAGGCCGGCGGTGAGCCGGCGCAGCCGCCGGGTGTCCTCGACGGCGAGCACGTCCGCGGTCTCGAGGGCCGCCCGCAGCCGGGGCGGCGCGTCGCCGAGGTTGCCGATCGGGGTGCCCGCCAGGACCACCTGCCCGGGACCCGCGGGGCCGCTGCCGAAGTCGTCGCCGCCGAGAGCGTTGCCGGAGCCGTTGCCGGAGCCACCGCCGGAAGCGCTGCCGGCATCGCCGTCGGAGCCGCTGCCGGGGTCGCTGTCGGAGCCGGCGGGAGCGTCGGCGGGGGCGTCGTCGTGAGGTTCCGTGTGCACGGCTCCACTGTACGGCGCGCTCCGCGGGGCGACTCCGGGGGTCCGCGGGCGGCGGGACGCGTCCCCTACGATGACACCGTGAGTTCCTCGGTGCGCGCCCCAGTCCTGGCCCCGGAGCCTCGGCCCGCGGCACCGGTGGGCACGCTGCGCGGGTCCCTCGCCCCCGCGGCGCTGCGGGAGCGGCTGCTGCCGGCCCCCGCCGCGGTGGCCCGGTTCGCGTGGCTGGCCCCGCTGCTGGTGGTCCTGCTCGGCGGGCTGCTGCGCTTCCACCGGCTCTCCCACCCGGACGCGATCGTCTTCGACGAGACCTACTACGTGAAGGACTCCTACTCCCTGCTGCTGCACGGCTACGAGCGGCAGTGGCCGGAGGGCGCGGACGAGCAGTTCGTGGCCGGCACCCCGCCCGAGGCCCTGGACTCCCCCTCCTACGTGGTCCACCCGCCGGCCGGGAAGTGGCTCATCGCCTTCGGCATGTGGCTGTTCGGCGCCGAGGACCCTCTGGGGTGGCGCTTCTCGGCGGCCCTGGTCGGCACGCTCTCCATCGCGCTGGTGTGCGCCGCGGGGTGGCTGCTCTTCCGCTCGGTCACGGTCGCCACGCTGGCGGGGCTGTTCACCGCGGTGGACGGGCTGCACCTGGTGCAGTCCCGGCTCGCGATGCTGGACGTCTTCCTGATGTTCTTCGTGCTGCTCGCGTTCGTGCTGCTCCTGCTGGACCGGGAGCACGGGCGCCGGCGCCTGGTCGCCAGGCTGGGCGTGCCCCCCGGCGGCCGTGTCCCGGACGCAGAGCTGCGGCGGCGCCTGGAGTGGGGGCCGTGGCTGGGCGTGCGCTGGTGGCGGATCGCGGCGGGCGTGGCCTGCGGGCTCGCGGTCGGGGTGAAGTGGAGCGCCCTGTTCCTGGTGGCGGCGCTGGGGGTGCTCACGGTGCTGTGGGACCTCAACGCCCGCCGGGTGGCCGGGGTGCGGCGCTGGCCGGCCGCCGGGGTGCTCAAGGACGGCGTGCCCGCGTTCTTCGCGGTCGTCGGGACGGGCCTGGTGGTCTACGTGTCCACCTGGGCGGGCTGGTTCGCCTCCTCGGACGCCTACGACCGCACCTGGGCGCAGCAGCACCCGGGCGAAGGCGCTCAGTGGCTTCCCGCGCCCCTGCGCTCCCTGTGGGCCTACCACTCCTCCGCCTACGGCTTCCACAGCGGCCTGGGCACCGACCACTCCTACGAGGCGCTGCCGTGGCTGTGGCTCACCCTGGGCCGGCCCACCTCCTACTTCTACGAGGACCCGGAGCGGGGCACGGCCGGGTGCGCGGCGGAGCACTGCTCGCAGGCGATCCTCAACATCGGCAACCCGCTGCTGTGGTGGACGGCGATCGCCGCCGTGCTCGTGGCCGCGTGGCTGTGGGCGGTGCGGCGGGACTGGCGCTTCGGGGCGCTGACCGGCGTGTTCGCTGCCGGGTACCTGCCCTGGTTCCTGTTCCCCGAGCGCACCATGTACTACTTCTACGCGCTGCCCGTGCAGCCGGTCCTGATGCTCGTGCTCGCCGGCATGCTCGGCCTGGTCCTGGGCCGGCCCGGGGACACCGTGCGGCGTCGGCGCGCGGGCCTCGCGCTGGTCGGCGTGTTCACGGCCGCGGTGCTGCTGCTGAGCGCGCACTTCGCGCCGATCTGGTACGCGGAGACCGTCGAGTACGCCCAGTGGCGGGAGCGGATGTGGTTCGACGCCTGGATCTGATCCGGCGGTACGGGCCGGGTCCCCAAGGACGGCGCACGGACCGGCTCAGCGGCCGGCCAGCCGGCGCTTGAGCTCCTGCCGCCGGCGCACCCGGTCGAGGGCCCGGTGCCGGCGGAAAGCGGTGGGCCAGGTGGCGACCATGACCGCGAGCGCCCCCAGAAGGGTCAGCCCGGCCACCGCGATCGCCGCGTCCATCCAGAACTGGGTGGGATACAGCCGGATGAGCGTGTCCGAGGCGCGGAAGGTCCAGGACCCGTCGGCGAAGAAGAGGGAGTGGAACAGGGCGAAGAACTGCTGCCAGCCGAGCACCGCGGCGACCGCCAGCACGACCAGCAGCACCACGGTCAGCCACGAGCCGAAGAACAGGGCGCCGGAGGCGGCCCCGGGGGCCTTCGCGCGCAGGTACAGGCACGAGACGATGCCGACCAGCGCCAGGACGGCGACCGCGGCGAGGGCGCTCTGCAGCACTATCTTCACATCGGTCATGTGCGCGACCTCGGAGCCGAGGAACAGCTGGGCGCCGTCCGCGTCCTGCAGCCCGCCGAGGAACGCGGGCGGGGCCCAGTTCATGACGTAGTCCAGTCCGTAGGACCCGAAGGTCATCCGCTCCTCGGTGGAGAAGCCGTAGGAGTCCGCCGGGAAGCCGGGGCGGTGGTACTCCGCCCACAGGAACAGGGGCGTGGCCACCACGCGCACCGCCGCGGCCAGCAGCGCGAGCGGGAGCACGAGCACGAGGAGGACCTGCTGCAGCTTCGGCAGCCGCGGTTCGTCCGCCAGGGCGTCCCGGCGCAGCGCGGCCCGGCGGCGGGCCTCCTCGTCCGGGTCGTCGTCCCCCGCGGCCTCGGCGGCCCCGACGGCGCGGGAGCCCCCGCCCGTGCGGCCGGGCGCGCGGCGCTGCCCGGCGCCGCGGCGGGCGTCGTCGTGCCCGTCGTGCTGCTCGTCGTCGGGGGCGGTGTCCGCGGGGACGACGGCGGGGAGCAGGCCCGTCCACACGGGCTCTTCGTGCCGGTCCTCGTCAGCGGGCGGATCGGCCTGCTGCCAGGGGGCCTTGTCGTTGCTGGGGGTGGCCACGGGCGGTCCTTCGGTCGGTGGGGTTCGATGGCGGGGCGGGCGGGACCGCTCCGGCCGGTCCGATCCTACCCACGACCGGCACGGCGTCCTCCCACGCCAGGCGCACCGGGGTCTCAGCGGCGGACCCTCACCAGTTGCCCTTCCACTGCTCGTCCGCGTAGTGCTCGAGCGGGATGTTCCAGTCGCCGTACCCGTCGTCGGGGTCGGCCTGCGGATAGCCGGTGCCCACGACCTCCACGACGTCCCCGGGCCGGAACACGTCGTGGATGAACTTCGCGCCCTCGGGCGGCATGCCCACGCACCCGTGGGAGACGTTGGCGACCCCGAGGACGGGCATCGCCGACGGCAGCGCCTGGTGCACGAACTCGCCGCTGGCCGTCAGCCGGGACACGTTGGAGGCCCAGAACGTGTCGTACCAGTGCGGGTCCCCCGGCTGCAGGTCCAGGGAGGAGGCCTTGAACAGGTACTCCGGGGCCTGCTCCATGATCACCTTCTGCCCCGTGGTGGAGGGCCAGTCCTCGTTGCCGAGGGTCACGGGGAACGTCCCCGCGACCTCGCCGTCCACCCAGGCGGTCAGCGTCTTGGTCTCGTTGTCGACGCGGGCGTAGTGCTCGGCGCCGGTCGAGAAGCTCCGGCGCAGGTCGTGGTTGCCCACCATCCCGTGGCCCACGTCGAGCCCGAGCAGGTCGAGGGTGACCGTGATCCGCGCGTGCGGTGCCCACTTCTCGGCGGGGCGGTAGCGGACCATCGTGTCCGAGTACCAGCGGAAGGCGCCCGCCCGGTCGCCGCCGCCGTCGACGGTGACGGCCTGCTCGACCTGCTCCTTGTGCACCACGGGCTCGGAGAAGGTGAACTCCAGGACCTGCCCGGTGCCGTAGGTCCCGCCGTCGGCCACGTTGAGGCGGGCGTCCACCTCGTGGGCGGCGAGAACGGTCGTGAACGTGCTGCTGCCCGTCGTCGTGGCCGCGGCCCCGGACGCGGCGCTCCAGTGCAGCGCGTACCGGGTGTCGAAGTCCAGGACCTCGGTGCTGGTCCAGGTGCGCCCGTCGGCGGAGAGCTCTCCCGGGACGGGCTCGCCGCCCAGGGCGGGGACGAGGACGACGTCGGCCAGCTCGCCCCGGTCGGCGCGCACGACGACCGGTTCCACGGGGTTGTGCTCGACCGCGGCGTCCGCGGGGGCGACGGTGACCTCGGCCGGGGCGACGGTGGCCGGCGGGCTCGTCGGCACCGGCGTGGACGACGGCACGGACGACGCCGGGGACGAGGCGGTGGCGGCCGGTCCTTCCGCGGCAGCGCCGGAGGCCTGCGCGCATCCGGTGGCGAGCAGGACCGTCACCGCGCCCAGCGCGAGCAGGCGCCGGGGAGCCGGCGTCGGTCGCGGGGAAGGCAGCACGGGATCCGGGGAAGAGGGCAGGGGCATGGGGAACGGCACCTCGGGCGTCAGGGGGGTGGGGGGAACGCTGGGGGAACTGCTTCCACGATAGGTCCCCGGGCCGTGCCCGGCCGCACCCGGACCCCGTGGATCACGAATGTTAACTCCTTCGTGACCCAGGGCGTTGCGCCCCGGTCCTCAGCGGCCGGGGGTGAGGCAGGCGATGCCGCCGGTGATCGGGTAGACCGGGTGCACGCCGTCGCGGAACGGGCGGTCGCTCATCAGCCGGTCGGCGTCCACGGGGATCAGCGTCCCGCCCGTCAGGGGGCACCGCAGGATCTCGACGAGACCGGGGGCCAGGGCGACCGCCGGGGGCTCCGGGGTCGGTCCGGGAGCCGGCAGCTCCCAGGGCGCCGGGCGGAGGCCGCCCGGGGCCTCGTGCTGCCGGACGGGCCCGCTCTCGTGGTGGGGCTCGGCGTGGAGATCGTGCGTCGGCTGCGTCGTTGCAGGGACAGTCATGGGGGCTCCTGGTGCTCCGGGGGGAAGAGCGTCCCGCACCGGGCAGGCGCGGTCTGCGGCTCATCCTAGGGCCGGAGCGAGCGCCGGGTCCGCAACCGGGCGGGGACGCGCGGTGCCGGCCCGGACGGAATCCCGGCGGGGTTCAGGCCGGCGGCCGGGCGGAGCCTCCGCGGGCGGCGGGCCGGCGGAGGTGCGCCCGCTGCAGGGTGCTGGGCATCGGGACGTCGTGCCACACCACGTCGGGGCCCGGCGCCGCGGCCGGGCCGGACGCCGCGGCCGGGGCGGTGGTCCGCGGGCTCCCGGGCACGGGCGCCGGGGTCGCCCGCGGGCCGCTCTCCGGGCCGGCCGCCCGGGGCCGCTCGGGGGCAGGCTCAGGGGTCGCCGCCGGACCGTCCTCCGGGTTCCTCGCCCCGAGCCCGTCAGGACGCGCCGAGCGCGGAGCGGCGGACCGCGACGCCGAGGGACGCGGCGAGGAGGAGCGGGGCAGGGAGACGTCGCGCAGCACCGTCCGCGGACGGTCGCGCACGCGCGCGGGAGGCTCGTCCTCCCGGACGGCCTCGGCCACGGCACCGATGTCCTCGCGCCGGGCCCGGGCCTCCGGCAGCTCCAGGCGGACGACGCGCCAGCCCCGCGGCACCGTGAGCCGGTCAGCGTGCACGGCGCACAGGTCGTAGGCGTGGGGTTCGGCGTGCCCGGCGAGCGGGCCGACCACGGCGGTCGAGTCCGAGTACACGTAGGTGAGGGTCATGACAGCGTCCCGCGTGCAGGTCTGGCGGGAGCAGAGGCGGGTGGCGCTGCCGGAGGAGGTCATGGCCCGAAACTACCTCAGCGGGCGAGGCGGCGCAGGCGGCGGCGCTCGCGCTCGGAGAGCCCGCCCCAGATGCCGAACTTCTCGTCCTTGCTCATCGCGTAGTCGAGGCACTCGGCCTGCACGGGGCAGGCCTCGCACACGCGCTTGGCGTCACGCGTGGATCCGCCCTTCTCGGGGAAGAAGGCCTCCGGGTCGGTCTGGGCGCACAGCGCGTCGGTCTGCCACGCCAGCTCCCCCTCGTCCTCCTCCACGGCGTACAGACCGGCCACGGCGCTCCAGTCGGAGCCCTCGTCGGCGGCGGGCGCCTCGAGCAGGTCGAGGGCGGGTGCCGCTCCCCCGCCCGAGAGGTCCTGGACGGCCTCGTGGGCCTTGAGGTACGCGGTGGCCTGGTCCTCGAGGCTGCCGCCCACCCGGCGGACGTGCCGCTCGGCGGCCCGGGGGTCCACGGGGTCCACGAACCAGTCCTCGGGCACCGAGCGCATGCTCCGGCGACGGGCGCCGAGGGGGGTGGTGTCCACGACCTGCTGGCGTGCGGCCTCTCCCATGACTTTCCTTCCATCCGACACGATTGCCCGGGTCCGGCAGACTGCGGGGGGCGCCGGCCCCGTGCATCCCGGAGAACGTATCCTTGCTGATCGTCTGCCGGACTTCCCAATTACACGTGTGTAACTACTGTGGCGTCAACCCTTGTCGGGAGGGCGCCCCTACGACCCTAACCGTGATGAATGCCGTTGGGAGTAGACGTTTTTCCACGTCACGACGCGATTTCGGGAAGTCGCCGGGGACCGTGAAGAATACGGTCCCACGCATATGCTCCGCTGCCGTGACCGGTGGCGGGCACCCACGAGGAGGAACCATGGCCACCCCGATCCCGGACTCTGTCCCCCGTTTGATGGACAACCTGCGGAGCAGCAGCCGCCCCGCCCTCATCTGGTACGGCCGGGACGGCGAGCGCGTGGAGCTCTCCGGGCGGGTCCTCGACAACTGGGCGGCCAAGACCGCCAACCTGTGGGTGGACGAGCTGGACCTCGAGGCGGGCGACGTCGTGGCCCTCGGCGAGGAGGTGCACTGGCGCAGCCTCGCGGTCGCCCTGGGCACGTGGACCATGGGGGCGGCCGTACGGACGGTCGATCCGCTCGGGGGCGCGGCGGAGCCCGGCGACCGGGCCGTGGTGGGGCTCGTCGACGCGCAGGGGGCGACACCGCCGCTGCTGGAGCGGGTGCCCTCCGGTGCGCGGGCGGTGGTCCTGGACCGGCCGGCGCTCTCGCTCGGCTACCGCGGCGAGCTGCCGGGCGGGGACGTCCTGGACTACTGCGCCGAGATCCGCTCCCACGCGGACGTCTACGCCGGCTTCGAGGAGCCGGCCCCGGAGGGCGACGCCCTCCGGGCGGCGGGGACCGACGGATTCCTGGCCCACGGCCGGCTGCTGCCCGCGGCGGGCGAGCTCCGGTCCGGGCGGGAGGACGCGTGGGGCACGGCGGCCGCGGTGCACGTGCCGGGACGGCGGATGGACGCCGCGTTCCTGCTGGGGGTGCTGGCCGTGCTGGCCGGGGGCCGCGCGGCGGTCGTCACGGACCGCCCGGAGGACGCCGCCGACGACGCCTGGCGGTCCGTGCTGGCGGCCGAGAACTCCGTGGGCTTCTGAGCGGGGAGCCTCAGCGGCCCTCGGCCGGACCCGCGCCCCCGTGGGCGTCCGGTCCGGGGACCGCCGTGCTCTCCGTCCGGGGCTGGTCCTGGGCCCGGAGGCGGTCGTGGGTCCGGGGCTGGTCCTGGGTCCGCGGGTGGTCGTGCGCCCGGTGCTGTCCGTGCTCCCGGTCGGAGCGCTCGGTGCCCTCGCCCGTCTGACGCCCCGTGATGAGGGCGATCTCGAGGGCCGCGGTGTCCGCGAAGTTCGGGTCCTCGTCGAGCTCCTCGGTGAAGACCCAGAAGCGGTAGGCGAAGTAGCGGAAGACCGTGCCGAGGATGGTGCCGATGATCGTGCCGGAGACGAAGGACGCGTAGGCGCTGGTGAGGCCCAGGACATAGTAGCTGAAGCCGAGGCAGCCGAGCTCGATGGCCATGCCGATGCCGTTGGCCACGAGGAACTGGATCAGCTCGCGGCGCTTGTCCGACTGGCGCTTGTGCCGGAAGGTCCACAGCCGGTTGGCGACCCAGGCGAAGACGATGGCCACGGCCGTCGCCACGAACTTGGCCTTGAGGTGGCCGTCCTGGAAGACCGTGTGCATCAGGATCCAGGTGAGCGACGCGTTGATGACGAACGCGAGCGCGCCGACGACACCGAACTTCATGAGTTCTTTGACGAAGAGGTGCCACAGGGCATCGAAACGGTCGACGAGACGGTTCACGCGGCTTCAGGTCTCCCAGGTGGTGAGTCGGTGGGCGCCGGCCGGCGCAGCGGTCGACGAGCACGGGAGAGCGCCCGCGGCGGACCTCGGCACATCCTACCCCGCCCTTCCTCCGCGGCACCGGAGAGCTTCAGCACAGTCCGCCGGGAGGGCCCGAGGGACCGGGATACCCTGGTCGGGTGAATTCTTCTGTGACCGTCCCTGTCGTCGGCGTCGTCGGAGGCGGGCAGCTCGCCCGCATGATGGCGCCCTCCGCCACCGCCCTGGGCATCGAGCTGCGCGTGCTCGCCGAGGGCCCCGACGTCTCGGCGGTCGCCGCCGTGCCCACCGCGCCCGTGGGCGACTACACCGACCTCGAGGTGCTGCGCCGGTTCGCCCGGGGCGTCGACGTCCTGACGTTCGACCACGAGCACGTGCCCACCGAGCACCTGCGGACCCTGCTCGCCGAGGGCGTCGACGTGCGCCCGGGCCCGGACGCCCTGGTGCACGCCCAGGACAAGCTGTGGATGCGCGCGGCCGTGGAGCGCCTCGGGCTGCCGAACCCGCAGTGGGCGGCGGTCGCCGACGTCGAGGAGCTGATCGCCTTCGGCGAGCGCACCGGCTGGCCCGTGGTGCTCAAGACGCCGCGCGGCGGCTACGACGGCAAGGGCGTGATGGTCCTCGGCACGGCCGAGGACGCCCGCGGCGCCGAGCCGGCGCAGTGGTTCGCGCGCACGGACGGCCCCCTGCTGGTCGAGGAGAAGGTCGGCTTCTCCCGCGAGCTGTCCGCGCTCGTGGCCCGCACCCCCTCCGGCGAGGTGCGGGCGTGGCCGGTGGTGGAGTCGATCCAGGTGGACGGCGTCTGCGACGAGGTGCTCGCGCCCGCCCCGCAGCTGCTGCCCGAGGTCGCGTCCGCGGCCGCCGACGCCGCCCGGACGCTGGCCACGGAGCTGGGGGTGACCGGGGTGATGGCCGTGGAGCTCTTCGAGACCCCCGGCCGCGGCTACGGGTTCCTGGTCAACGAGCTGGCCATGCGCCCGCACAACTCCGGGCACTGGACCATGGACGGGTCCGTGACGAGCCAGTTCGAGCAGCACCTGCGCGCCGTGCTGGACCTCCCGCTCGGGGACACCGGGCTGATCGGCGGGTCCGCGGTGATGAAGAACTACCTGGGCGGGGCGAACCAGGACCTCTTCGGCGCCTACCGGGCCGCGATGAGCGCCGAGCCCCGCGCGAAGATCCACAACTACGGCAAGGCCGTGCGGCCCGGGCGCAAGATCGGTCACGTCAACGTCACCGGCGCCGCCGACGAGATCACGGAGCTGCGCCGGCGGGCGTCCCGCGCCGCGGCCGTGCTGCGCGACGGGCAGGCCTGACCAGCGTGCCTCCCACGGCCCGTCCAGCCGGGACGGATAGCGTAGCCCCAGACCGGACCGCGACGGCGGCCCCGGCCCGCCGAGCAGCCCAGGAGCACCAGTGAACGAGAAGCAGCAGCCCGCCGTGGGCGTCGTGATGGGCTCGGACTCCGACTGGCCCGTGATGGAGGCCGCCGCCACCGCGCTCGAGGAGTTCGGGATCCCGTACGAGGCCGACGTCGTCTCCGCCCACCGGATGCCCACCGAGATGATCGAGTACGGCCGGCAGGCCCACGAGCGGGGGCTGCGGGTGATCATCGCCGGGGCCGGCGGCGCCGCCCACCTGCCGGGGATGCTCGCGGCGGTGACTCCCCTGCCGGTGATCGGCGTCCCCGTCCCCCTGAAGACCCTCGACGGGATGGACTCGCTGCTGTCGATCGTGCAGATGCCCGCCGGCGTGCCGGTGGCCACGGTGTCCATCGGCGGGGCCCGCAACGCCGGGCTCCTGGCCGCCCGGATCCTCGCCGCCGGCACGGACCCGCAGGCCGAGGCGCTGCGCGGACAGCTCCTGCGCTTCGCCGCCGAGCTGCGGCAGACCGCCCACGACAAGGGCGCCGCCCTGCGCACCCGCCTCGGCGGCTGACCGGCCGCCCCGCACCTGCCCTGCCCGCCCTTCCCCGCCGGAGCTGCCCGTGAACGGCCACACCCCCCGCGCTGAGCACGACCCCCGTCCGCCGCACGACCCGTCCGCCGAGGACTCCCGCCCCCGGGACCTCCCGCCGGACGCCGTGACGGCCGTGCGGGGCGTCGACGACGGCGCGGCGAGCCCGCCCCGGCTCACGGACCCGCTGCGCCATCCCCAGCACGCCGGGGACGGCGCCCGGGCCCGGCGCGCCTGGACGCTGCTGCTGTCCACGCTCGTGGTCCCCGGCAGCGCCCAGCTCGTCGCGGGCCGGCGGGCCACGGGGCGTGCCGCCCTCAAGGTCGACGTGGTCGTCTGGGCCGCGGCGGCCCTCGCGCTCCTCAGCCTGCTCCTGTGGCGGACCCCGCTCGTCTGGTTCCTGACGAACTCGTTCACGTCCCTGCTCGTGATCGCCGGGCTGGTGGCCCTCGCGCTCGGGTGGGCGTTCCTCTTCTTCGACACGTTCCGGCTCATCCGCCCCGGTCTGCTCGTGCGGCGGACCCGCCGGGCGGTGGCCGCGGCCACCGTGGCGCTGATGCTGCTCACCTCCGGCGGGCTGGCCTACTCCGCCTACCTGCTGTCCGTGACGCGCGGGGCGGTCTCGGACGTCTTCGGCGGCGGGCTGCCCTTCCGCCCCTCGGACGGGCGGTACAACATCCTGCTCATGGGCACCGACTCCGGGGAGGACCGCTCGGGCCGCCGCCCCGACTCGATGACGGTGCTCAGCGTGGACGCCGACTCCGGGCGGACCGTGACGATCTCCCTGCCCCGCAATCTGCAGAACACGCCCTTCCCCGAGGACTCGCCGCTGGCGGACGTCTACCCCGAGGGCTTCGACTGCGGCGACGCGTGCATCCTCAACGCCCTCTACACCGACGTCGTCAACAACCACGCCGAGCTCTACCCCGACGCCGCCGACCCCGGCGCCGAGGCCATGAAGGACGCCGCGGAGGGCATCCTCGGAATCGAGGTCCAGGCCTACGCGATCGTCGAGATGAACGGCTTCGAGCAGCTCGTGGACGCTCTCGGCGGGATCACCATCGACGTCGGCGGGCGCGTGCCCATCGGCGGCGGCACCGACCTGGTCACGGGCCTGCCCAACGAGATCTTCGGGTACATCGAACCGGGGGTCCAGCACCTGGACGGCTACGAGGCGCTCTGGTACGCCCGGTCCCGCGAGGGCGCCACGGACTACGACCGCCAGGCGCGCCAGCGCTGCGTGCAGGCCGCCATGCTCCAGCAGCTGAACCCCGTCAACGTGCTGACCCGCTTCGAGGACCTCGCGGAGTCCGGGACGCAGGTCGTCGAGACCGACATCCCGCAAAGCCAGATCGGCTCCTTCGTGGACGTGGCGCTCAAGGCCAAGGAGCACGAGCTCGTGCAGTTCGCCGCCGGCCCGCCCTACTACGACCCGTCCTTCCCCACCTACCCCGACTACGACCGGCTGCACGAGGACGTGGACCGGGTGCTCGAGGAGGCCACGGACCGCGGCGCGCGGGACGCGGAGGCCCTGCCCGCCGGCACACCCGTGGGCCCCGGGATCGCGATGACCGTTCCCGTCCCGGCGGCGAAACCCCTCGTGGGAGCGCAGGAACTCACCCCCAACGGCACCTGCTCCGTGCCCTGACCGGGCCGTCCCGCAGGGCGACGGCAGCGCCCGGACACCCCGGTACAGTGGGGGCGTGGCGAACATACTGCAGTCGAACGCATGGGCCGTCTTCCAGCGGAACCTGGGGCACAAGGTGTTCCAGGCCTCCGGGGACGGATGGCGCTACCTCGCCGTCCTCGAGGGCGGCCGGACCGGCCGCTACCTCTACTGCCCGTACGGCCCCGAGGCGCAGACCCCGCAGGCCTTCGAGGCCGCGCTCGAGGACCTCACCAGCACCGCACGCGCCGAGCGGTGCTGGTTCGTGCGGGTGGAGCCCGTGGACGCCGCGGTGACGGACGGGCTCGAGACGCCGGAGGCCTCCCTGCGCCGGCGCGGACTGCGCCCGGCGCCCCGGCAGGTCCAGCCCGGGCACACCCAGGTCATCGACCTCACCCAGGACGAGGACGCGATCCTCAAGGACATGAAGTCCACCAACCGCAACCTGCACCGCAACATCGCCAAGAAGGGCGTGACCTTCACGACCTCGACCGACCCGGAGGACGTCGACGTGCTCCTGGGCTTCCTCGAGGCCACCGCCGAGCGCAAGGACTTCGCCCGCCAGCAGGACGCCTATCTGCGCGAGGCGGCCCGCAGCCTCATGCCCGTGGGCGCGGCGGCCCTGTACGTGGCCCGGCTGGACGGGGAGCCCATCGGCGCCTCCCTCGTCTACGACTCCGACGACACCCGCACCTACGCCCACGCCGCGATGGACTTCGAGCACCGCAGGCTCTCGGCGGGGATCCCGCTGGTCGTGCGGATGGTCCTCGACGCCAAGCAGAAGGGCCTGCGCCGGTTCGACCTCTTCGGCACCGCGCCCGAAAACGCCGGCCCGGAGCACGCGTGGCACGGCTTCACGAAGTTCAAGAAGTCCTTCGGCGGCCGCCCGGAGTCCTACCCCGGGACCTGGGACCTGCCCGTGAGCCGGGGCAGGTACGCCGCGTACACCGGGGTGCGCGCCGCCCGGGAGGCCGCGCTCGCGGCCCGCAAGAGCCTTCCCGGTCTGCCGGACCGGCTGCGGCAGGCCGTCGCCGGGGTGCGCCGCCGGGAGGGCTGAGCGCTCCCGCGACGGGACTGCTGGACTCCGGGCCCCCGGCACCCAACGGATCAGCGCCGCACAGTCCGGTGCGGCACGGAACGGTGCGGCTCAGCGCGGCCCGCTCCGGACCCGCCGACATCGGCACCGCACGGAGCGGCACTGCGCCCGTGCGCCGTCAGCGCCCCGCGGCGTCGCGCAGGGCGGACATCCCCTCCGTGACCACCCGGCGGGTGAGGTCCCGGGCCCGCCGGGCCCGTCCCCGGGCCGGGCGCCCCGCCTCGTCGTCGGCCTCGGGCTCGTCGTCGGGCTCGCCGTGCTCGGGCGACCACGCGGGGACGGACTCGCCCAGGCCCAGCTCCGCGGCGACCGCCGTGCCCGTCGCCGCAGCCGCGGCCTCGGCACGGTCCTGCGAGAACTCCCCGGCCGGCCCGCGGCCCAGGGGCTTCTCCCACGGTCCCAGCACCGGCCGTTCCGCCCCGGCCAGCTCGCGCACCACGAGCGGCACCTCCGTCTCGTCCGGGTCGCCGCCGTCGAGCCGCTGGACGCGTCGCTTCTGCAGCTCCACGATCCCGGTCAGCAGCAGGGCGTCGTCCACGCCGAGGTCCCGGCCCCGGCGGGTGAAGCCGAGCCGGTAGATCATCGCCAGGCCGCGGGTGTGCACGAACCACAGGTAGCCCAGCGCCGCCTCGCGGCCGTCCTCGGCGGCCTCGGTGGCCACGAGCAGCAGCGAGTCCTCCCCCAGGTCCTCGAGCAGCTGGGTGATGAGCCGGGTCCGGAGCCCGATGTTCGCCAGCACCCGGCTGCCGGCCGTCACCTCGCGCACGGTCACGCCCGGGGTGCGCAGCGCCGCGCGGCACCGGTCCAGGGTGGCCTCCGAGAGCCGCCGCGAGAGGTCCCGCTCGGTCTCCCCCAGCAGCACCTCCAGCCGCCGCGGCTCCTCCGGGCCGGGGCCCGCGTCGGGGCGCGAGAACCCGGCGGCCTCCAGCGCCTCCCGGGTGCCGGGGCCGCGGAGGGTGTCGGCCTGGAAGCGCAGCAGCACCGCCGAGTGCTCCTCCCGCGCCCAGTCGGCGAGGGCCGCGGCGACCACGGGCAGGTCCTCGGGCCGGTGGACGTGGCAGTGCACGGTCCCGGCGACCACCCGTTCGGCCTCGGAGCGCAGGTAGAGCTGGGCGTAGCCCACGGTGCGCTGCTCGGCGTCGTGGACCATGACCCGGTCGACCCGCAGGGCCGGGCCCTCGGCGGAGACCTGTGCCTCGCCGATGCCCCACAGCTGCTGCGGGTGCCCGCCGGTCACCCGGACGGTGGCGTCCCAGGTCTTGCGGTTGGGGCAGGGGCTGACCGTCGTGCTCACGTGGGGATCCTCCTCGTCACCCGGGCGCTCCGCCCCGGCTGGGGGACCGCGGTCGGCGCCCGCAGTTCGGGCTCCAGTCTAGAGCCGGGAGGGGGTCCGGCAGGCGCCGGACACGGTGTGACAGGGGACGGGAGGACCCCCGCACCGGTGGACGGTACGGGGGTCCTGGGTCGCGGCCGCGGGCCGCGACCGGCGGGCTCGGCGCCGGGCTCAGTGCCGGGCGTACTTCTCCCACTTGGAGGCGAGGTGCTCCGCCTCGACCATGCGCACGGTCCCGGAGCGGGAGCGCATCACGATGGACTGGGTGGTGATCCGGCGGCCGCGGTAGCGCACGCCGCGCAGCAGGTCGCCGTCGGTGATGCCCGTGGCGGAGAAGAAGCAGTTGTCCGAGGTGACGAGGTCGTCGGTGGTCAGCACCGCGTCGAGGTCCAGGCCGGCGTCGAGGGCCTTCTGCCGCTCGTCGTCGTCGACCGGGGCGAGCCGGCCCTGGATGATGCCGCCGGTGGCCTTGACGGCGCACGCCGTGACGATGCCCTCGGGGGTGCCGCCGATGCCCATCATGACGTCGACGCCGGTGCCCTCGCGGCAGGCCGCGATCGCCCCGGCCACGTCCCCGTCGAGGATCATCCGGGTGCGGGCGCCGGTGGCGCGGATCTCGTCGACGAGCTGCTGGTGGCGCGGGCGGTCCAGCACGCACACGGTGAGCTGGTTGATGTTGACGCCCTTGGCCCGGGCCACGAGGTGCAGGTTCTGCTTGACGGGCAGGCGCAGGTCCACGAAATCGGCGGCCTCCGGGCCCACCACGAGCTTGTCCATGTAGAAGACCGCGGAGGGGTCGAACATCGACCCGCCGTCGGCCACCGCGATGACGGCCAGGGCGTTGTTCATGCCGAGCGCGGTGAGGCGGGTGCCGTCGATGGGGTCCACGGCGACGTCGGAGGACGGCCCGGAGCCGTCGCCCACCTGCTCGCCGTTGAACAGCATCGGGGCCTCGTCCTTCTCGCCCTCGCCGATGACCACGGTGCCGTTGAAGTGCACGGTGGAGAGCAGGGACCGCATGGCGTCGACCGCAGCCCCGTCGGCGGCGTTCTTGTCGCCCGCGCCGACCCACTGGCCGCCGGCGATCGCCGCCGCCTCGGTGGTCCGCACCAGCTCCATCGCCAGGTTGCGGTCGGCCACGTTGTTGGTGCGCGCGGGGATCGTTCCGGTGGTTTCTTCGGCCACGTTGTTCCTCACCTTCGAGTTCACGTTCTGCGGGACCCCCGGGCCGGGCTCGGCCGCGGGCGCGGTCCACGTCCCGCCCAGCATATCGTCCGCTCCCCCGGGGACCGCGACGCGCGCCACATTCACGGCCGGGCGGCTGCCGGCGGAGCTGGGAGGTTCCCGGCGGGACGGACAGGGCGCGGCGGACAGGGCACAATGGACGGGTGAGTTCCTCGACCCCCGACCGTCCCGCCGAGACCCCTGCGGCGGAGCAGCCCGCGCCCGAGCACCCCGCGTCCCCCGGCACCGATGCCCCGGAGCAGCCGCTCCCGCAGATCACGGAGAAGCAGGCCCGGCGGCTCAACGCCCCCGTGCAGGGGATGATCATCTCGATGGCCGTCCTGCTCCTGCTGGTCCTGCCCTTCGTGTGGCTCCAGCCCCGCCCCGACGCCCAGCCGTACCGGCCGGACGTCGACGTGGCGCAGGAGGCGGACTACGTCGCGGACGAGGCGCCCTTCACCCCGGTCGTGCCGGAGCCCGGCGAGGGCTGGACCGCCAACTACGCCCGGTGGAACGGCGGCGCCGCCGAAGGGGTGCCCTTCTGGGAGATCGGCTGGGCCACCCCGCAGGGCAGCTTCATCGGTCTCGTGCAGACGTCCCTGTCCAACCCCACGTGGCTGGCCCAGCAGACCGAGGCCGTCCCCGCCACGGCGGAGGTCGAGGTCGGGGGCGTGGCGTGGGACGTGCACGTCCGGGAGGAGTCCCGGAACCAGGACGCCCTGACCGCGTACACGGGAGAGGTCAACGGCTCCACCGTGGTGCTCAAGGGCGACGCGCCCGGCGCCGAGCTGGACCGGCTGGCCGCCGCCGTCGCCGAGGACCTCACCGATGCCCCTGCCCCGCGAACCACGGAGACGCCATGAACCCGGACAGCCGCCCCGAAGACACCTCGCCCCGCACCCCGGCCGCCGCCTGGCAGCGCCTGCGCGAGGGCAACGCCCGCTTCATCGCGGGCGAGTCCCTGCACCCCAACCAGGACGCCTCCCGCCGGCAGTCCGTGGCGGGCGGGCAGAACCCGTTCGCCGTGATCTTCGGCTGCTCGGACTCACGGCTGGCCGCGGAGATCATCTTCGACCTGGGACTGGGTGACGCGTTCGTGGTGCGCACCGCCGGGCAGGTCATCGACGACGCCGTGCTCGGCTCCATCGAGTACTCCGTGGCGAACCTCGGCACGCCGCTGATCATGGTGCTCGGCCACGACTCCTGCGGGGCCGTGACCGCCGCGCACGCCGTCGCCGGCTCCGGGCAGATGCCCCGCGGCTTCCAGCGGGACCTCATCGAGCGGATCATGCCGTCCGTGCTGGAGACCCAGCGCGCCGGCCGCCAGGACGTCAACTCGGCCGTGGTGGAGCACACCAAGCAGACGGCGTCGCGGCTCATGGAGCAGTCCCGGGTGATCGCGGACGCGGTCTCCAACGGGGACGTCGCCGTGGTCGGCGTCTTCTACCACCTGGAGGACGGCGAGGCGGAGCTCGTGCACGGGCACGGCACCTGGCTCCCGGCCCGCTGACCCGGACCGCCCGGCCGGCGGCCGTCACGGCGGGCCGGGCGTGCCGGGCGTCACCTGCGGCTGTCCTAGACTGACGCCATGGCTGATACCACCGCAGAGACCACCGAGTACCGCATCGAGCACGACACCATGGGCGAGGTCCGCGTTCCCGCGAACGCCCTGTACCGCGCGCAGACCCAGCGGGCGGTCGAGAACTTCCCCATCTCGGGCAAGCCGCTCGAGCCCCAGCACATCGTCGCGCTGGCGCAGATCAAGAAGGCCGCCGCCAGGGCGAACGCGGAGCTGGGGGTGCTCGACGACGAGCGCGCCAAGGCCATCGCGGACGCCGCGGACCTGGTCGCCACGGGGCAGTACGACGAGCACTTCCCGATCGACGTCTTCCAGACCGGCTCCGGGACGTCCTCCAACATGAACACCAACGAGGTGCTGGCGACCCTCGCCAACCAGGCGCTCGAGGGCACGGACGTCGAGGTCCACCCCAACGACCACGTCAACGCCTCCCAGTCCTCCAACGACGTTTTCCCGACCTCCGTGCACGTGGCCGTCACGGGCGCGCTGGTCAACGACCTGGTCCCGGCCATGACGCAGCTCGCCGAGTCCCTCGAGCGGAAGGCCGCGGAGTTCCAGGACGTCGTGAAGTCCGGGCGCACCCACCTCATGGACGCCACCCCGGTCACCCTGGGCCAGGAGTTCGGCGGCTACGCCGCGCAGGTGCGCTACGGCATCGAGCGGGTGCAGTCCTCGCTGCCGCGCGTGGCCGAGGTCCCGCTGGGCGGCACCGCGGTGGGCACGGGCATCAACACCCCCGCCGGCTTCTCCGCCCGCGTGATCGAGCTGCTCGCCGAGGAGACCGGGCTGCCCATCACCGAGGCCCGCAACCACTTCGAGGCCCAGGCCAACCGGGACGGCCTGGTCGAGGCCTCCGGCCAGCTGCGCAACGTCGCCTACAGCTACATGAAGATCAACAACGACCTGCGCTGGATGGGCTCCGGGCCCAACACCGGCCTGGGCGAGATCCTGATCCCCGATCTCCAGCCCGGCTCCTCGATCATGCCCGGCAAGGTCAACCCGGTGATCTGCGAGTCCACCATCCAGGTCTGCGCGCAGGTGATCGGCAACGACACCACGGTCTCGCTGTCCTCCACCAACGGCGCGTTCGAGCTCAACGTGGGCATCCCGGTCATGGCCTCGGCCCTGCTGGAGTCGGTCCGGCTGCTCGCGAACTCCTCGCGCGTGATGGCGGAGAAGATGATCGACGGGCTCGAGGCGAACAGGGAGCGCTGCCGCTTCCTCGCCGAGGCGTCGCCGTCCATCGTGACCCCGCTGAACAAGGCCATCGGCTACGAGGCCGCCGCGAAGATCGCCAAGCACGCCGTGGCGAACAAGATGACGGTGCGCGAGGCGACCGTCGCCCTGGGCTACGTGGAGGACGGCCGGCTCACCGAGGAGCAGCTGGACCGGGCGCTGGACGTCACCACCATGACGGGCCCCAACGCCTGATCCGCCGTTCCCCACGCCGAGGGGTCGCGCCCGCCAGGAGGATCCTGGGCGGGCGCGACCCCTCGCGTCGTGCGGCGGCGGCTCGCGCGCCGGACCGGGTCAGGAGGTCACGGCCGGGCCGGACTCGTCGGACGTGGAGAGCTCCTTGATGAACTCGTGGCACTTCCGGGCACGCTCGGCGTCCTGGCTCATCACCTGCTCGAAGAACTCGGCGATGTCGTCGCGGCCGGCGTTGCGGGCGTCCCGCACGTACTGGCCGTAGTCGTGGCCTGCCTTGAGCGAGTGGTACTGCACGGAGACCAGGTCGTAGGTCACGTCGTCGAAACCGGTCTGTCCTGCGGGCATGTCGTTCCTCCTTGCTCGTTGGTGCTCGTCGGGTGGACGCTTCCGAGTCTAGGAACGTGTGCTCCGCCCCACAAGTAAGCACACTGTGTTTCTCGTGGCGTCCTGGGGGCGCGCCCGGCGGGAACGAGGTCCGGGCTCAGACCACGAAGCGGGCGCGGCCGTCGTGCACCAGGGCGGCGTCGAGCCGGGCCCGCTGGTGCGGCGGCAGCGGCGGGGTGCCGTCCGGGGCGAACCAGCCGACCTCGAGCGACTCGTCGTCGTTGACGCGGGCCTCGCCGGAGACCCAGCGGCAGCGGAACGTGTGGTCCAGGAACTGGCAGCGGTCCCCGTTCGGGTACTGCACGGGCTCCCCCGCCTTGATCGCCACGAGGTCCTCCACGACGGCGACGACGCCGGTCTCCTCGAGGCACTCCCGCACCGCCGTGACCGCCGGCTCCTCGCCGGGCTCGACGATCCCGCTCACCAGTCCCCAGTTGCCGTTGTCGCTGCGCCTGGCCAGCAGCACCCGCCCGTCGTCGCGCAGCACCACGGCGGTGACGGCCGGCAGCCACAGGAGGTCGTGGCCGATCTTCTCCCGCAGGGACAGGACGAACTCGGGGGTGGGCATGCGGGCTCCTCGTGCAGGGTCGCCGGTCGGTGGGGTCCGGCCCATTCTGGCAGGCCGGCACGGGTCACAGCAGCAGGAGGACGCCGAGGGCCCCGGTGATCATGGCGGGCCCGAACGCCACCCGGGAGCGGGCGTCCACCCGGCGCAGCGCCACGAGCACGGCCCCGGCCAGGCCGCCGAGCACGAACCCGGCCGCCGCCCCCAGCACGGCGTGCCAGACGGAGACGAAGCCCAGGCACATGCCGAGCAGCCCCGAGAGCCGGACGTCGCCCATGCCCATCCCCGCCGGGTTCAGCAGCCGGAGCAGGACGTAGAGCCCGCCCACGACCACCAGGCCCCACAGCATCCACAGGAGCCGGACGGGCTCGCCGGCCACGACCGCCGCCGCGCCCAGCAGCGCCCCGCACACGGGGTAGAGCGGGCGCACCACGCGGCCGGGCAGGCGGTGCTCCCGCACGTCCGTGCGCCACAGCCACGCGCACGCGGCTGTGAGCACGGCGGTGCCGAGCACCGCGAGCGCCACGGCGGTCCAGCCGGCGGCGTCCCCGCGGGCGAGCTGCTCGGTCAGGAAGGTGCCCACACCGGGCATCGTAGCCCCGGTCCGCGTGCCGGGCAGGACTCCTGTGGACGCCCGGGACCGCTCCCTAGACTGGGCCCATGCCCCGCTCCCCCGTGCCCGCGCCCACCGACCCGGACGAGTTCCGGGCCCTGAGCCGCTCCTCGCCGTGGCGCTGGGACACCGTGCGCTTCGTCCTGTCCTGGCCGGCCCCCGAGGGCACCGTGCCCCGCGAGCCCGTCCGGGCCTGGGTCCGCCGCCCGGACGCTCTGCGCGTCGAGGCCCTGGACGGCACCCCGCTGTACACGGCCGGCACGCGGGAGCAGTCGCTCGACGACTTCTACGTCGCCTCGACCCCGGCCTCGTGGTTGCTGGCGCCGCGCCTCGTGGCCCCGGTGTACACGGACTCCGGGCTCGTGGAGCGCCGGCCCGAGGCGGCCTACGGAGACCCCGTGTTCGGCGGCGGACGCTGGCAGGCCATCCTCGACCCGGTCGAGCTGGCCGGGGACGCCCCCGTGCCGCCCTACCTGCCGGAGCGGCAGCCCTGCACGGTCGAGGACGTCAGCACCGGCACCCACCACGGGCGGCGGGTGCGCGACGCCGTGGTGGTCCCCGGCCACGCCTACGCCCCGGCCGCTCCGGGGCACCCCCTCGCCCCGGCCCGCACCCGGGTGCTCCTCGACGAGCGGACGGCGATCTGCGTCCGCTCCGAGGTGCTCGAGGGGCCGCTGGCCGGCACGGGCCACGACCTGCGCATCGAGGCCGTGGACGAGGACCTCATCGACGACCTCTTCGCCTCGGTGCGCCTGGACCTCACGGACGTGAGCCGGCACCTGCCCTGGCCCGTCGGCCCCTGAGGCCGCTCGGACCCCTGGCGCCCCCGGGGTTCCGGAGGCCCCCGGCACGTCCGGGCCCCACCGCCCGGGGACGGCGGCGGGGCCCCGGACGGGAGGCCGGGCAGAGCCGGGGCTCAGCCGTCCAGGTCGCCCAGCACCTCCGTGACCAGGGCGGCGATCGGCGAGCGCTCCGAGCGGGTCAGCGTGACGTGGCCGAAGAGCGGGTGGCCCTTGAGCGCCTCGACCACGGCGGTCACCCCGTCGTGGCGGCCCACCCGGAGGTTGTCGCGCTGGGCGACGTCGTGGGTCATGACCACCTTGGAGTTCTGCCCGATCCGGGAGAGCACGGTGAGCAGCACGTTCTTCTCGAGGGACTGGGCCTCGTCCACGATCACGAAGGCGTCGTGCAGGGACCGGCCGCGGATGTGCGTGAGCGGCAGCACCTCGAGCATCCCCCGGTCGAGGACCTCCTCGACCACCTCCTGCGAGACCAGCGCCCCGAGGGTGTCGAAGACGGCCTGGCCCCACGGGTTCATCTTCTCCTCCTCGGAGCCGGGCAGGTAGCCGAGCTCCTGGCCGCCCACCGCGTAGAGGGGCCGGAAGACCATGACCTTGCGGTGCTCGCGGCGCTCCATCACCGTCTCCAGGCCCGCGCACAGGGCCAGGGCGGACTTGCCGGTGCCGGCGCGCCCGCCCAGCGAGACGATGCCCACCTCGGGGTCCAGCAGGAGGTCGATCGCGAGGCGCTGCTCGGCGGAGCGGCCGTGCACGCCGAAGACGTCCCGGTCCCCGCGCACCACCCGGGCGGAGCCGTCGGCGCGGACCCGGGCCAGGGCGCTGCCGCGCACGGAGTGCAGGGTCAGGCCCGTGTTGGCCGGCAGCCCCTCGGCACCCGGGACCACGACGGCCTCACCGCCGTAGAGCCGGTCCACCACGTCGTCGGGTACGTCGAGCGCCGCGGTCCCGGACCACTCGACGTCGGAGCCGACCCACTCGGCCCGGTACTCCTCGGCCTCGAGGCCCAGGGCGGAGGCCTTGACCCGCATCGGCAGGTCCTTGGAGACGATGCACACGTCCTTGCCCTCGTTGGCGAGGCTCAGCGCCACGGCCAGGATCAGGGAGTCGTTGTCCTTGAGCCGGAAGCTCACCGGCAGGACGGTGTCCGAGACGTGGTTGAGCTCCACCACGAGGCTCCCGCCCTCGTCCCCCAGGGGCACGGGCCGGTTGAGCCCGCCGTGCTCCACCCGCAGGTCGTCCAGCAGCCGCAGCGCCTGCCGGGCGAAGTAGCCCAGCTCCGGGTCGTGCCGCTTGCCCTCCAGCTCCGTGATCACGATGACGGGGAGCACCACCTGGTGCTCGGCGAAGCGCAGGATCGCCCGGGGGTCGGACAGCAGCACCGAGGTGTCGATCACGTAGGAGCGCACCCCGGCGCCCAGGGGGGCGGTGATGTCGACGATGCGCTCCTGCTTCTTGGAGATGCTCATGGCGGCCCTTCCTCTCCGGTGCGGTGGGCGGCGTCCGCGCCGTCCACCTGAGGACAACGTATGCGGACCGGCCCCACCATGCGAGCAGAAACGGTGAACGGCGCGGAAATTGCCCGCGACGACCCGGGACGACCGCGGCGGCGCCGGCGAGGGCCGACGTCAGGGGCCGACGTCAGGGGCCGACGTCAGGGGCCGGCGGCAGGGCCGGCGGCAGCACCGATGACGGGGGACGACGACGGGCGCGGCCGGGTCCGCTCAGCCGCCGAAGCGCCGCTGCCGGGACGCGTAGTCGCGCAGCGCCCGCAGGAAGTCCACGCGCCGGAAGTCCGGCCACAGGGCCTCGCAGAAGTAGTACTCGCTGTAGGCGGACTGCCACATGAGGAACCCGGACAGCCGCTGCTCGCCGGAGGTGCGGATCAGCAGGTCCGGGTCCGGCTGCCCGCGCGTGTAGAGGTGCTGGGAGATGTCCTCCACGGACAGGCTCTGCGCGAGCTCCCGCACGTCCGTGCCGGCCTCGAGCGCCTCCGTGAGCACCTCCCGCACGGCGTCCACGATCTCCTGCCGGCCCCCGTAGCCGACCGCGATGTTCAGGTGCGGTCCGGCGTTGCCCGCGGTGCGCTCCGTGAGGTCGGCCAGACAGTCCGCTAGCCGCGGCGGCAGCATCTCGAGCGCGCCGACGGGCTGGGCCCGGCAGATGCCGGCCTCGGTGAGGGTGTCCATGAGGTCGGAGATGATCTCGAGCAGGGGCTCCAGCTCGGCGGCCGGGCGCTTGAGGTTCTCGGTGGAGAGGATGTAGAGGGTGACCACCTCGATGTCCAGCTCCCGGCACCAGCCGAGGAACTCGACGATCTTCTGCGCCCCGGCCTTGTGCCCGTCCGCGGTCGAGGCGCCGAACTGCTTGGCCCACCGCCGGTTGCCGTCCACGAGGACGCCGACGTGCTTGGGCAGCCGCCGCGGGTCGAGGCCGGTGGAGAGCCGGCGCTCGTAGAACCGGTAGAGCGGCCGTGGCTTGGGCATCTGTGCTTCCTCCCGGGTTCTCGCGCACGGTGTCGGTGGTGGTCCCGGACGTGGTGGGGGCCACGGTGCCGGACGTGGCGGCCGTCACGGACCCGGCCGGCTCTCGGGGACGCCTCCTAAACTACCCGGTGGGAGACCGGTCGGACTCACGCACAGCACGCCGGAAGGATCATCATGGAGCACTCGCACGGCGCCGTCGGCCGGGCCGCCGGCCGCGTCGAGCAGGCGGTCGAGCACCGGATCGAGGACCTCGTGGAGCGCAAGCCCGCGTGGCGGGGCTGGATCCACGCGAGTTTCACGCCCGTCGTCGTCGTTCTGGGCCTCGTGGCGATCCTGCTGGCGCCCAGCACCGAGCTGCGGATCGCGTGCGCCGTGTACGGCGGAACGGGCATCCTGCTGTTCGGCGTGTCGGCGATCTACCACCGCGCCTACTGGCCCCGGCGGCTGCACATGGTCCTGCGCCGGATGGACCACTCGAACATCGCGCTGCTGATCGCCGGCACCTACACGCCGCTGGCCGTCGCGCTGCTGGCCCCGGCGCAGTCCCGGCTGCTGCTCGTCGTGATCTGGTCCTGCGCCGCCGGCCTGGTGGCCTTCCGGCTGCTGTGGACCCTCGCGCCCCGCTGGCTGTACACCCCGCTGTACGTGGTGATGGGCTGCCTGGCCCTCTTCTACCTCCCGCAGTTCTGGCAGGCCAGCCCACCGGCCGCCGCGCTCACCGCCGCCGGCGGGGTGGCCTACATCACCGGAGCCGTGGTGTACGGCACCCGGCGCCCGCGGCTGCTGCCCGAGGTGTTCAGCTTCCACGAGGTCTTCCACGCCTTCACGGTGCTGGGCTTCGCGCTGCACTACGTGGCGATCATGCTCGCGATGCTCAGCTGAGCGGGTCCGCCCCGGCCAGCTGCTCCTGGAGCTCCGCGACCGAGTGCACGGGGGCGCGGCAGGCGAAGTCCCGGCACATGTACACCGTGAACCGCCCGCCGAGCGCGGCCTTCCCGCGGGCCGAGCCCGGCGCCCCCGGGGCGTCGGCGTCCACCACCCGCGTGCTCAGCACCGCGGCGGGGCCCACGGCCCGCCGGGCCGCGAGCTTGTCCTCGGCGGTCCCGCCGGCGAGCACCACGTGCGCCGGGGCGGACCCGAGCTCCGCCCGCACGGCCAGGGCCCGGCCGGCGCTGCGGGGCGAGCGGCGGGCCAGCAGCTCCAGGGGCCCCAGCAGGGAGGGGACCGCCCCCAGCCGGTGCTCGTCCTCCTCCAGGGCCCACAGCTCCACGTGCACCGCGGCGAGCACGGCCGTCCCGGCCGGGGTGACGTCGTCGAGGGGCTCCGCCCGCCCGGAGCTGCCCGCCGCGAGCAGCGGCGCCGGGACGTCCGCCAGGTCGGACCAGACCCGCTCCGGCCCGCCGTCCGGGCCCGGGTGCGAGAACCGCTCCGCGGCGACGTCGGCGAGCTCCCGGGCCCGCTCGTACCAGGGCGCCGCCCCGGTGGCCCGGTACAGCGCGAGGAAGCCCTCGGCGACCATCGCGTAGTCCTCGAGCAGGCCCTCGATCGAGCGCTCCGCCGAGCCCGCGTGGCTGGTGCGCGCCAGGCTCCGGCGGGACGGGTCCCAGTGCACCGCCCACAGGTGCGCTGCGGCCTCCTCGGCGGCGAGCACGAGCGCCGGGTCCTCCAGCAGCACCCCGGCCTCCGCCAGCGCGGTGACCGTCATCCCGTTCCAGCCGACCACGACCTTGTCGTCCCGGGCCGGGGCGGGGCGCCGGGAGCGGGCGGCGGCGAGCTCGGGGCGGGCGTCGTCCCACAGCGCCAGGTCGGTCCCGTCCAGGACCCGCCCGGGGTGCAGGGGCTGCGGGGCCCCGGCCGCCACGCCCATGAGGTCGGCCACGGCCGTGCCGCGGTCGGCGCCCAGGACCTCGCGCAGCTCCGACCGGCTCCACACGTAGAACGCGCCCTCGCCGCTGTGCACGTCCCCGTCCGCGGAGACCGTGTCCGCGTCCAGGGAGGACGCGAACGCCCCGCCGGGCAGGCGCAGCTCCGCCAGCAGGAACCCGGCGGTGTCCGCGGCGGCCCGCGCGTGGCCGGCGCCGGGGTCCGCGACCGCAGCCCGCGCGCAGGCCCGCAGCAGCTGGGCGTTGTCGTAGAGCATCTTCTCGTAGTGCGGCAGGGACCACTCCCGGGTCACGGAGTACCGGTGGAAGCCTCCGCCCACGTGGTCGAACAGCGCGGAGCCGCACATCGCGCCGAGGGTGCGCCCGAGCAGGCCCCGCGCCCGGTCCGCGGTCCGCGGGGCCCCGCCGGCGGCGAGCCGCTCCAGCAGGAGCAGCACCGTGGAGGGCGGGAACTTGGGGGCGCCGCCGAAGCCCCCGTGCGCGGGGTCCTCGTCCGCCAGGAGCACGTCCAGTGCCGCGGCGGCCAGGTCCGGCCCGTCCTCCTCCGCTTCCCCGGCCGCCGGCACGGTCACGGCGCCGCCGGCAAGGGCGGAGCGCAGGTCCTCGGCCTGCCCGGCGATGGCCCGGGCGACCGTGTCCGCGGCCTGCTCGAGCTCGTCCCGGCGGGTCGACCACGCGGCGGCCACGGCCTCGAGGACCTGCCGGAAGGACGGCATGCCGTGCGCGGGCCGCGGCGGGAAGTACGTGCCCGCGTGGAACGCCCGCCCGTCCGGGGTGAGGAACGCGCTCATGGGCCAGCCGCCCTGGCGGGTGATCAGCTGCGTGGCCACCATGTAGGTGGCGTCCACGTCCGGGCGCTCCTCGCGGTCCACCTTGACGGGCACGAAGTGCTCGTTGAGGTAGGCGCCGACCTCGGGGTCCTCGAAGGACTCGTGGGCCATCACGTGGCACCAGTGGCAGGCGGCGTAGCCCACGGAGAGGAACACCGGCACGTCGCGGCGGGCCGCCTCGGCGAACGCGGCGGCGTCGAACGGCTGCCAGTCCACGGGGTTGTCCGCGTGCTGGCGCAGATAGGCGGAGGACTGTCCGGTCAATCGGTTGGCCACGGGAGCTCCTCGGATCTCGGGTCCTGCACACGGGCCCGCGGGCGGGCCCCGGTCTCAGCCGCGCCGGTCGGGGCCCTCCGGCTCCTCGGCCGGCGCCACCGGGTCTCCCCCGGCGCCCCGGGCCCCGGCGCTCCCGGCGCCGTCGTCCCGGGCGTCCCCGGCGGTCCGGGTGTCGTCCGCCCCGGCGTAGCCGCCCACCCGCTCCTCGGCGGCCCGGCGCTCGGCGTACTCCGCACGGTAGCGCAGGCGGCGGTTGCGGCGGTTGAAGTCCCGCACCAGGAAGATGACGGCCACGGCCAGGAGCAGCGTCATGAGGAAGCCCAGCACGCCGGGGGTCACCTGGCTCGGGTCCAGGCCGGGGCGCAGGGTGCCCTCGTCGATCGGGTTGGGCGCCATCGCGGGCAGCAGGGCGAGCGCGTTCAGCACGGTGCTCATCGCGGCGCTCAGCCCACGATCCCGGCGAACAGGTCGTGCTCCGGCAGCTCGGTGGGCACCCGGGACTCGGCGAGCACGTAGTCCTCCCACGGCCAGACCTCGGACTGCAGCTCGGCGGAGACGGCGAAGAACATCCCGTCCGGCGCCACCTGGGTGCGGTGGCTGCGCAGCGCCTCGTCCCGCAGCGGGAACGTGTCCGGGCACCGCACCCTGGTGGTGGTCTCGTGCCGGGGGGCCGGCGGGCGGTGGCCCTCGGGGTCGCTCTCCTGCAGCATCGCGATCCGGGCCGCGTACGGGGACTGCAGGCCGCGCTCCTCGAGGGCCTCGTGCAGGGCCACGAAGCGCTCCAGGTTGAACGCCCGGTCGTAGTAGAGCTTCTGCGGGGTCCACGGCTCGCCGAGACCCGGGTACCGCTCCGGGTCCCCGGCCGCGCGGAACGCCTCGACGGAGACGTTGTGCGTCTGGATGTGGTCCGGGTGCGGGTAGCCGCCGTTCTCGTCGTAGGTGAGGATCACGTGCGGCCGGAACCGGCGCACGAGCCGGACCAGGGGCGCGGCGGCGCGCTCGAGCGGCTGCAGCGCGAAGCAGCCCGGCGGCAGCGGCGGCAGCGGGTCCCCCTCGGGCAGGCCGGAGTCCATGAAGCCGAGCCAGCGGTGGCGGACGTCCAGCGCGGCGGCCGCGTGCGCCATCTCGTGCCGGCGCAGGCCGGTCAGGTCCCGCTCGGCGTGCGGGTGGCCCTCCATCTCGGCGTTGAGGATCGACCCCCGCTCCCCACCGGTGCACGTGGCCACCATGACCTCGACCCCCTGCCGGACGTAGTGGGCCATGGTCGCGGCGCCCTTGCTCGACTCGTCGTCGGGGTGGGCGTGGACGGCCAGCAGGCGCATCTCTGACAGGGAGGTCACTCGGGGAATCCTCTCGGGAACGGTCGGGGGAACGGGGTGCGGCCGGTGCGGGCACGGGCCGCCGCCCATTTTACGCGTTCGCCGGGCGGGCCCGCGCCCGGGATGCTCCCAGGCGTCTCGGCTACAGTGGCCGGGCGGCGGCCGGCTCCGGCCGCCGCCGCTTCCGCCCCCGAGACCCGAGGCCGCCGTGTCCACCGACTCCTCAGACCTGCTCTCCGACCGCTACGGAGCCCCCCGCCGCGAGCGCCGCATCGGGCCGCGCGGCTGGATCGGGCTCGCGGCGGCGGCCACCGTGCTGACGGCCGTGTTCGTCGTCTGGGTGGTGACGGCCCGGCAGGGCGCCCCCACGTTCAAGGACATCGGCTTCGAGGTGGTCTCGGAGGCCCGGGCCACGGCCGACTTCGAGCTCACCAAGCGCCCCGAGGACGTGGTGACGTGCGCGGTGCAGGCGCTCAACCAGGAGTACGCCGTGGTGGGCTGGGCCGAGGTGACCGTCGGGGCCGTGCCCGCGGAGCGGCTGAGCGAGGGCGGGACGAGCTCCCACCGGGCGGCGGTGCGCACCACGAACCTGGCGACCACCGCGGTCGTGGACTCCTGCTGGGTCGAGGAGTGAGCCGCGCGGCGCCCGTGTGTCGCCGCCGACACCGTTCTTTGGGCTTGTCCGCCCGCCCCGCCTAGACTGGGGACCAGGACTCCCCGTCCCCGGCAGCCGGACACCGTCCGAACGGACGACCTGCACCGGGGCGGGGTCTTTGCGTAGCGGGCCCCTGCACCACCGGCGGCCCGCACCGCCGTCCCGGTCCGCCGCGGACCCGCCCGGACTCCCGGGCGGGCAGCCGCGGCCCGACCGACCGTCCACCGAGGAGAGAATGTGACCACCACGAACAAGACCGGCGCCTGGCTCACCCAGGAGGCCTACGACCGCCTGAAGAAGGAGCTCGACCACATCTCCGGCCCGTACCGGCAGGAGATCGTGGAGCGCATCGACCAGGCCCGCTCGGAGGGCGACCTCAAGGAGAACGGCGGCTACCACGCCGCCCGCGAGGAGCAGAGCAAGAACGAGGGGCGCATCGTCCACCTCAAGAACCTGCTCGAGAACGCCCAGGTCGGCGAGGCCCCGGCGGACGACGGCGTGGTCGAGGCCGGCATGGTCGTCACCGCCGAGATCGCCGGCGAGGCGATGACCTTCCTCATCGGCTCCCGCGAGGTGGCCGAGGACCTGGCCGCCGGCAGCGACCTCGAGGTCTTCTCCGAGAAGTCCCCCATGGGCTCCGCGATCTCCGGCCACCGGGTCGGCGACGAGCTGTCCTACACCGCGCCCAACGGCAAGGACATCCCGGTCAAGATCCTGGACGCCAAGCCGTTCAAGGGCTGAGGCCCCGGTGACGACCCACTGGCTGCGCAGTCCCGGCCCCGGCACCAAGGTCCTGCTGGTCCTGACGGTGGTGCTCGGGGCCGTGGCCGTCGTGCTGCACTTCGCCGGCCAGGGCGACCCGGCCGCGAGCGAGCCCGGCAGCCTGCGCAACGTCGTCGTCTTCGCGACGTTCGTCAGCGCGTTCGCCACCTACCTCACCGGCCGGCGCCGCTCCTGACGCCGCGCCCGCCCACAGCGGCGCCGGTCCCCGCGGGGACCGGCGCCGTCGTCGTCCGCGGCCCGGGACCGTGCCCCGCGCACGGTCAGTGCACGACGACGGGGTGGTAGCCCTCCGCCTCGAGCGCCCGGAGGACCTGGCGGCAGTGCTCGTGGCCCTTGGTCTCCATGTCGATGGTGATGGACACGTCCCCCAGGCTGAGCGAGCCGCCGATCCGGGTGTGGTCCACGCCGGTGACGTTGGCGTCCTGGACCGCGATGAGCTGGGAGATGCGCGCGAGCTCGCCCGGGCGGTCGGTGAGCATCATCTTGATGGTCATGTACCGGCCGGCCGCCGAGAGGCCCCGCTGGATGACCTTGAGCATGAGCATGGGGTCCACGTTGCCGCCCGAGAGCACCACCACCGTGTTCCCGAGGTCCGGGTACGCGCTCTGCAGGCGGCCGTCCAGCAGGGCCGCGACGCCGACGGCGCCGGCCGGCTCCACCACGAGCTTGTTGCGCTCGAGCAGGAAGATCAGCGCCCGGGCGAGGGAGTCCTCGGAGACCGTCACGACGTCGTCGGTGAGCTCCTTGATGATGCTGAACGGCAGCTGCCCCGGCTTGCCCACGGCGATGCCGTCCGCGATGGTCGAGACCCGGTCCAGGGTCACGAGCGCGTCCCCCGCGAGGGAGGGCGGGTAGGCGGCCGCGTTCTCGGCCTGCACGCCGATGAGCCGGATGGGCCGGCCCAGCTGCTCGGCCCGGGCCTTGACCGCCACCGCCACGCCGGCGAGCAGCCCCCCGCCGCCCACCCCGGTGATGACGGTGTCGACCTCGGGCACCTGCTCGAGCACCTCGAGGCCGAGCGTGCCCTGTCCGGCCACGATGTCCGCGTGGTCGAAGGGGTGGACGAACACCGCTCCGGTCGCGGTGGCGTGGCGCTGGGCCTCGGCGAGCGCCTCGTCCACGGTGGTGCCGTGCAGGATCACCTCGGCCCCGTGGTCCTGGGTCGCGGCGATCTTGGGCAAGGCCGCGCCCAGGGGCATGTAGATGCGCGCGGTGATGCCGAGCTTGGCCGCGGCGAGGGCCACTCCCTGGGCGTGGTTGCCGGCGGAGGCCGCCACGACGCCCCGGGCCTTCTCCTCGTCGGTGAGCTTGGCCATCCGCACGTAGGCGCCGCGGACCTTGAAGGAGCCGGCGCGCTGGAGGTTCTCGGCCTTGAGGTTGACCTCGGAGCCGATCAGCCGGGACAGCGCCCGGGAGTGGGCCACCGGGGTCCGGTCGATCACGCCCTCGAGGAGCGCGGCGGCGTCCTGGATGTCGGCGAGGCGGACGGGCAGTTCGGCCAGGCTCACGGTGCGTCTTCTTTCCCGGTCGGGGCGTGGGGCGGGACCGCGGCGGGCCGCTGGGCCCGCCCACGGTGAGCGCCCGCCGGCGGCGGGCGCGGTCCTCATCCTAGTCGCTGCCCGAGGGCCGCTCGGGCGCGGCCGGAGGCCCCCCACCGGCACCGTTGCCGCCGGGCCCGCGGCCGGGGCGCCGGCCGGCTCCCGCCGCGGCCCGGGCGCGGTCGTCCCGGCGGCCGCGCTTGAGGGCGGCCTGCAGCCGTTCCTTGGCGCGGGTCCGGCGGAAGCGCTGGAGCTGGGCCATGACCTGGTCGCGGGTGAGGTCGTTGCGGCGCGCGTGCTTCTTGATCTCCCACGGGAAGTAGTACGGCTCCCACGGGATCTCGTCGTCCGCGCGCCACGCGCCGTTCACGAGGTAGCGCACCACCGTGTTGAGGAAGGCCATCAGCGGCACGGCGAAGAGCGCCCCGGTGATGCCGAAGAGGATGGTGCCGGACGCCACGGCCAGGAACACCGCGAGGGGGTGCAGGGAGACGGCCCGCCCCATCACGAGCGGCTGCAGGACGTTGGACTCGATCTGCTGCACCAGGAGCACCACGGCGAGCATGGCCAGGGCGGTGCCGAAGCCGTCGGCCACGAGGGCGACGAGCACCGCCACGATCCCCGTGACCACGGCGCCCACGATCGGGATGAAGGAGCCCAGGAACACCAGGATGCCGATGGGCAGCGCGAGCGGGACGCCGAGCAGGGCCGCGCCGAGCCCGATGCCCACCGCGTCCACGAAAGCCACGAAGCCCTGGACCCGCGCGTACTGCACGAGCGAGGTCCAGCCCCGGCGGCCGGCGCCGTTGACGGCCCGCCGTGCGCTGACCGGGAACAGCCGGACCAGGAAGAGCCAGATCCGCTCCCCGTCCATCAGGAAGAACAGCAGGGTGAAGAGCATGATGATGATGCCGGTCAGCACGTTGCCCGCCGTCGAGCCGAAGGACATGGCCCCCGAGAGGATGGCCTCGCTGTTGTCCTGGATCGTGGTGCCGAGATCGTCGATCCAGTCGTTCACGCTGTCCGCGCTGAGGTTCAGGGGCCCGTCCTCGAGCCAGCCCAGGAGCTGCTGCGTGCCGACCACCACGTTCTCGGACAGCTGCGCGAAGCCGAGCACGATCTGCCGGCCGGCGAGCACCAGCAGGCCCGTCACGAGCCCGATGAGCAGGAGCACCGCGAGGCCCGAGGCCAGGCCCGCCGGCACGTGCCGCCCCCGCAGCCACTTCACCAGCGGGAACAGGAGCCCGGCGAGCAGGCCCGCGATGAGCACGGGGATGATGACCACCGTGATCGTGGAGAGCATGTAGCCGAGCAGCCCCACGGCCGCGAGGATGATGATGAGCCGCCACGACCACGCCGCGGCGACCCGCACGGAGACCGCGACCCCTCCCGCGGCGTTGCCGTGCAACGGGGGGAGCTCGTTGCTCGGCCCGGGCAGCGGAGGCCGCTCGGCGTCGTGCGAAGTCGAAGGCATGAAGACATCTTGGCACGCCCGCGCGACCGGCCGGCGACGCCCGGCCGGGGCCCGGGACGCCCCCGGGACGCCGCTCCCGCCCGCGGCGCGCGCACGGTGGAAGACTGGCGGCATGTCACGCACGTTCCTCCGCGTCCTCGCCCAGCGCCGGCCGGCGCCCGCCCTGACCCCGGACGCCCCTCCCCGGGAGGAGCTGGAGGCCGTGCTCCGCGCCGCCGCAGGCACTGCGGCCGCCGAGCCGGGACTGAGCTGGCGGGTGGCCGTGACCACCCGCCGCTCCGCCCCGGAGCTCGCGGCGGCACTGGCGGGGATGACCCGGGTGCCCAACATGTCGGCGCCGTTCCCGCGGCTCAAGAGCAAGCAGCTGCGCCGGCTCGCGGCGTTCCGGGGCGCCCTGAAGTGGGCGAGCACGGGCGGGATGGGCTGCGCCCTCGTCTTCAGTCCCGACGACGCCCTGGGCCTCTCCCGCAAGGAGCAGCTCAACGCGGCGCACGGGGCCCGCCCGCTGCTCGAGGCCGCGTTCTGGGCGGCCGGCTGGGGCACCGTGTGGGCCGAGCGCGACGGCGCGCGCGAGGACGCGGTCCGCGCCTTCTACGGGCTGGCCGCGGAGGAAAAGCTCCTCGGCTGGCTGTTCGTGGGCCGCCCGCCCCGGGGCGTGGCGGCCGAGCACGCGGCCACCCGGCCCACCCCCGGGCCCCGGATCTCCTACCACTGACGCCCGTTCTGCACCCGCGCGCCGGGGCACGACGACGGCCCGGCACCCGCGGTGGGCGGGTGCCGGGCCGTCGTGGGCCGCGCTGGGCCGGAGCGTGAGGACCTAGTTCGAGGTCATCTCCCGGATGATCGCCAGGATGCGCAGGATCTCGATGTAGAGCCACACGAGCGTGACCGTGAGGCCGAAGGCCGCGGACCAGGCCATCTTCTCCGGGACGCCGACCTCGACGCCGCGCTTGATGTTCTCGAAGTCGAGCACGAAGCTGTACGCGGCCAGCAGGATGGCGATCGCGCCGATGGCCAGGCCCAGCCAGGGGCCGAGGGGGCTGTCGGTGCGGATGTTGAAGCCGAACAGCAGGACCGCGCCCAGGTTGACGAGGGCGAACACGAAGTAGGCCATGAGCGCGACCATGAAGATCTTGGTCGCCCTCGCGGAGGCCCGCAGCTTGCCCGAGCGGAAGAGCACGAGCACGGAGCCGAACACCGCGAGGGTGCCGATCACGGCCTGGACGGCGATGCCCGGGTACATGGCCTCGAACATCTGCGAGATGCCGCCGAGGAACATGCCCTCGAACAGGCCGTAGGCCAGGATCAGGGCCGGCGAGGGCTGGCGCTTGAACGCGTTGACCAGGCCCAGGACGAGACCGATCAGGGCACCGGGGATGGTGAGGATCGGCATGATCCAGCCGGCGAGCGCGCCGACGACCACGGCGCCGAGCACCGTGGCGGTGCGCATGATGACGTCGTCGTAGGTCATCCGGCCGGTCTGGTTCGTCCCGGCGGCCGGGGCGTTGTACATCGAGTCGAGGCGCTCGGCCGAGTACGGGACACCCTGCTGCGGCCGGCCGTAGCCGCCCTGCTGGTAGCCCGTCTGCCCGTAGCCGGGCTGCTGCTGGTAGGGGGTTCCGTAGGAGTTCTGTCCGTACTGGTTCCCGGAGGGCTGGGCGCTGCCTGCGCCCGGCTTCGAGAAATCGCGGAGAAGCGGGTTACCGCCGGCCATTGAGGGGTCCTTCCGTGGCACTGATGTGCGAGATGTGTCTCCAGGGTAGCAACGGGAACCGCACGGAAGCAGAAGAACTGCTGTGCTTAAGCCGAGGGCGTGCATGCGGCCCGGGCCGCGGCCCCAGGAGAGCGGACAGACAGTTCTTTGCTGGTGCACACATGCTGGGAGGAACGACCGTCGTCCCGCTCCGGAGGCCCGTCATGCCCGAGTCCGCCGCCCACTGGGTGCCGCTGGCCGCGATCCCGGTCCTGCTCGCCGTGGGGTCCCTCGCCGTCCTGCACTGGAGCCGCTACCTCGGCGCCATCGGCCGGCTGCGCCGCGCGCAGGCCTCCCCGGGCACTTCCCCGAGCACCGCCCCCGCCCCGCACACCGCCGCGTGGCTCGAGCTCCGCAGCGCCGAGCACTACCGCCGGGCCTACCGCCTCACCTGGGCGGTGGCCGGGGTGCTCGCCGTGGGCCTGGGCGCCGCCGTGCTCGCGGACTGAACCGGGCGCTCACCGGTGGTCCAGCTGCCCGGAGCCGTCCTCCTCTACGGCTGCCTCCTCGTCGCCGGGTCCGGCGCCACGGCCCTGTGGAGCCTGGTCCAGGCCGCGCTCGACCTCGCGCCGGCCGCGCGCCGCCGCTCCCCCGCCGTCCGCGCCACGGCCCGCGCCGCCGCCCGGAGCCACCTGGGCCGCGCCACGTCCGCGGCCGCCGTGGCCCTGCTGACCGCCGGTGTCCCGTCGCTGCTGCAGCACCTCCGGTGGCTCGCCGTGCTGGTGGGAGTCGCCTGACCCGGTCCGCCCGGGCCGCCCCACCGACCCCGGAGCGTCACACTTCGTGATGAAGCCGTGATCTTGACTTAGATCTATTCGCATTGATTTGCATGTGAGAACCTGTTCCGGGATCCCCCCACCCCCCAGGAGTTCGCCCATGCAACGATCCATGCTCGCCCCCACCCTGTCCGCTCTCACCCTGGCCCTCGTGCTGGCTCCCCTCACGCCCGCGACGGCCTCCCCCGCCGAGAACGCCACGACCCTGCGCCCCCAGCAGCTCAGCGGCGAGGCCCCTCCGGAGATCACCGACCGGATGATCGTCAAGTACCGCACCCCCGTGAGCGAGGCCGAGTCGGAACGGGCCGTCGAGGACGCCGCCGCCGAGGCCGACGTCCCGGAGGCCGAGGAGACCACCGAGGTCCGCACCACCGGCGACGGCGCGGCCGTCGTCGAGCTGGCCGGCGAGGTCTCGACCGACCAGGCCGAGAAACTGGCCGACGAGCTCACCAAGGACCCGGCCGTGGCCTACGCCGAGCCCGACCGCCTCGTCTCCACCGCCCGGATCCCCGGCACGGACGAGGCGGAGCCGGAGGGCATGGGCTCCGTCGCCGCGACCGCCACCGACCCGGGCGTCCCGTCCCTGTGGGCCCTCACCAACCTGCGGGCCTTCGAGGCGTGGGACACCGCCACCGGCAAGGGCGTCACGGTCGGGGTCGTCGACACCGGCTTCGCCAACCACCCGGACCTGGACTCCCAGACCATCGGCGGCTACGACTTCGTCTCCACCGCCGCCCTCGGCAACGACGGCAACGGCCGGGACACCGACGCCCGCGACCCGGGCACCTACTCCACGGCCGGGCAGTGCTACAGCGGCTCCGCGGCCACCAACTCCATCTGGCACGGCACGCACGTGGCCGGGACCGTGGCCGCCAAGCGCGACAGCTACGGCACCGTCGGCGTCGCCCCCGACGCGACCCTGCTCAACGCCCGCGCCCTGGGCGCGTGCGGCTTCGGCTACGTCTCCGACATGGCCGACGCCGTGCGGTGGCTGGCCGGGGACCCCGTGGCCGGGGCCCCCGCCCCGCGCAAGCGCGCCGACGTGATCAACATGTCCCTGTCCATGGGCGGGGCGTGCTCGCCGACCCTCCAGAACGCCATCAACACGGCCTGGTTCCGGAACATCCCCGTGGCCGTGGCCGCGGGCAACAGCGGCCGCCCGGCGATCGAGTACGCCCCGGGCAACTGCTACAACGTGATCACGGTCGGCGCCATCGGCTCCGACCGGGTCCGGGCCAGCTACTCCAACCACGGCAGCGCCGTGGACATCTACGCCCCGGGCCACCACATCCTCTCCGCGGGCAACACCGGCAGGACCACGCCGGTGGCGCCCAACAGCCGCTTCGACTACGGCACCTCGATGGCCACCCCGCACGTGGCCGGCACCCTGGCCCTGCTCAAGCAGAAGAACCCGACGCTGGACTCCGACCAGTACAAGCAGCTGATCCTGGACTCCGGGGACGTCTGGTCCACCCTGCCCGGGGGCAAGACGCTGAACACCCACGACGCCCTCTGGATCACGAAGCCCGCCGAGACCGCGGCACCGGCCGCGCCGACGCCGACCTACACCACCAAGGGTGCGATCGGCTCGCTGTACCAGCGGATCAAGAGCGAGACGGGGGCGCCGACCTCGCACGAGCAGCCCATCGCCGGCGGGGTCCGCCAGACCTTCAGCAAGGGCACGATCTACTGGACCTCGGCCACCGGCGCCCACTGGGTGCGCGGCGGGGTCGAGTCCGCGTACAAGCGCAACGGCACCGCCGCCGGCGTCCTGCGCTTCCCGCGCTCCGACGAGAGGTCCAACGGCATCGGCGGGGCCTACCAGCTGTTCCAGAACGGCCGGATCCTCTGGTCCTCCCGCAGCGGGTCCCACGCCCTGACCGGCGACATCGACCGGACCTACGCCGCGGCGGGCAGCGAGAAGGGCGCTCTCGGGTACCCCACCGCGGACCGCCGGGGCAACGGCATCGGCGGGTACTACCAGACCTTCCAGAACGGGCGGATCCTGTGGAGCTCCGCCCACGGGGCGCACGCGGTCACCGGCGCCACCAGCGCCGCCTACTTCCGGGCCGGCAGCGAGCAGGGCTCGCTGGGCTATCCCACGGCCGCGGCCGTCTCCGACGGCCGGGGAGGCACCTCCCAGTCCTTCCAGCGGGGCAGGATCGTCTGGAGCGCCACCGCCGGGGCGCACCCCCTCAAGGGTTCGATCGGCGGCCGGCACGACCGCTCCGGCGGCACCGCCGGCCCCCTGGGCCACCCGACGTCCGACGAGGCGCCCACCGGCACGGGCGGGGTCTACCAGGTGTTCCAGAACGGCCGGATCTACTGGAGCCCCAGCACCTACGCCCAGGAGATCAAGGGCTCGATCGGCCGGTCCTACCTCGCGCTCGGCGGCACGAAGAGCCGCCTGGGCTTCCCCCGGACGGGGGAGATCACCCGCGCCGACCGGTCCGTGGTGCAGTACTTCCAGGGCGGCTCCATCACCTGGAGCCCCGGCGGAAAGATCCGGATCGACTACCGCTGATCCGGCACCGTTCCCGCAGCGGCCCCGCTCCGTCCTCGGAGCGGGGCCGCTGCGCGTCCGGGTGCGGGGTGACCGTGGGGAGGTGTCTTCTTCCGCAGTCGTTCCGGACGCCGACGGCGGACCGGGCCGACCCCGCGCGCCACGGGACCGCCGCGGAGGGCAGTAGAGTCGCCCCATGGGTGATGTGCCGTACGAGCTGATGGATGCCACGCAAGCCGCCGACGCGCTCGACGCCTACCTCGCCGAACGCGACCCGGCGCTCCAGCACCTGCGCGCAGCGCTGGCCGGACACGGCATGGACCCGTCCGAGATGCTCGACGGCTCCGTCTACTCCGTCTCCCCGCTGTGGGCCTGGATCTCCGCCCGGGCCGTCGAGCTCGGCACGGCCGCCCACTCCCTGACCGAGGATCCGACCCGGCCCGACTGGCCGTCCTGGGCCCGGCACGGCCGGCTCGTGGACCCGCACCCACCGGCCGCCACGATCGCCCTCGTCGACGGCTTCGTCTCCTACCTCGGCCAGGTCCTCGCCACCGCCGTGCCGCAGGCGACCTGGCAGGTCGGCGAGCACATCATGGCCGACCACCCGCTGCTGAACTATCCGGTGCTCGGCACCGACCACCACCACCTCTTCCTGCCCGGCCTGCCGCTCTACAGCGCCTATCAGTCCGCCCACGGACGGCCGGCCATGAGCGGGACCGAGATGCTGGCCCACACCCGCCGCACCATCGACGCCCTCCAGGGGGACGGCCCGGAGGCGGCGGCTCTGCAGGAGCCGCTGGTGACCGTGGTCGCCGAGCTGGACTGCTTCGACGTCGGGCTGCGCGAGGACATCCCCGCCCAGCACCCGGGCCTGGTGGAGCACCTGATCGCCGAGCTGTGCGACCGCGACGGCGTCACCTCCGTCCACCGCTACGGACCCGCCGCCCTGGTCGTCGACGTCCCGGACTGGGACGAGCTGCGGGTGAAGATGTGGTGCACCCTGTGGCTGCAGCGCCACCTGCCCCGGTAGCCCCGCCCAGGGACCGGCACCGGGGCCGGTCCCGTCCTGTTCGCCGGGACACAGCCACCGGTCCCGTGCTCGCGGACGTGGACCGCCGCTCCGCCCGGCTCACGCCTCCGGGTCCGGTGCACGCCGACGGCGTGGCCGGGCGCCGGCCAGCACGACGATGCCCAGCGCCGCGGCGCCCCAGCCCAGGCAGAGGCCGGCCTGAGCCCGGGTGACGTAGTCGTAGGCGGCCACCATCCAGTCCAGGACCGCCTCGAGGATCTCGTCGGCGACGAAGGTCCACAGGAACCACGCGGCGACCCACCACAGCCACGTCCGGGCCTTCTTCGGCGCCGTGGTATCTCCGGCCTCCGGTTCCGCGGGCATCGGCTCCCCCGTCCGCCTCGTCGTGGACCCCAGCGTAGCGACGGGGACCGCGTCGTGTCCGTCCGCACACATGGGTCTTCCGACCGTGGTGCCCGTGTCCCTCTCCGCCCGCCCCGTCCCGCCCCGTCCCGCCCCCCTCGCATCCTGGCAGGCCGGCCACCGCGTCGTCGCTCCCCTCATGTGCACCTGCCACTCCCCGTCGGCCCGCCGGTAGCGTCGGCGCTATGGACCAGCCCGCCCAACGCACCGACGAGGTGCCCGTACCGCGGGCCGGACAGGTGCTGGTGCGAACGCTGCCTGCCGCGCTCATGCTGACCCTCGGTATTCCAGGACTGGCCCTGTGGGGCCTGGATGAGCAGGGCAACGCACGATCCGACTGGTTCTTGTTCCTGCCCGGACTGCTCGTTCCAGCCGCGCTCCTTCTCCACCGACTCACGAAGGCGCCCCGGCCCGATCTGTCACCGACCACCGAGCTGGACACGTTGAAGTGGGACCTGGCGATCGCGGCTGAGAGCGGTGAACTTCCACCGCGATCTCCAGCCCAGGCAGCCGCGGCCCTGGCCTGCTGGCAGTTCGAGAAGTCCGTGCTGCTCGGCGCCGCTGCTGTTGGCGTGACCGTCACCTGGGCGACTCGTGCGGTGTGGCTGTGGTTGGTGCTCGCGGCCCTCTGCGCTGCGGCCACCGTGGTCGCGGGCCGCCAAGCCCGCCACGGCTGGGCCTACCTGCAAGCTGTGCACTCCACAGGCCGGCCGACGCCATCCGGTGGCATCAGTGCCATGCGACAAGCAACCCAACAGACCACAGAAGTGCCCGTGCCGACCGCGGGTCAGGCCCTGGTGCGCGCACTCCCCGAGGCAGCGGTGATGATCATCGGGCTGCCACTGGTCGTCCGGTTCGTGCTGGACGAGAACGGCGAGACATGCACGCCCTGGTGGCCGGTGCCGCTGCTCGCACTGGTCGGTCTGGCCATGCTCGTCGACCGCTGGGCCCGGGCTCCTCGCCCTCGGTTCGACCAGCGGGTCGGCGGGGCGCAGTGGAAGTCGGCGTTCGCGGCGGCCGCGAACACCGGGTCGCTGCCCGAGCACCCCGAGGTGCGGGCTGCGGTCGGTGTCGTCGCCTGCCAGAACATCGAAGGAGTGGTGGTCGGCATCGCCATGGTTGTGTCTGTCGCCCTCAGCGCACTGGCCGCCCCTGGCTTCCCGTGGCTGGGTGCACTGGGCGCCCTCGTGGTCCTCACCGGGATCAACGCCTTACGCGTCCGCCGCTCCTGGGTCTACCTGCGCGCCCTGCACTCCGCCGGCCGCACCGGCTGACGATCCGTCGGGCTGAACTGGGCCAGGACTACTCGTCGGGCACGTAGACCGGCAGCACTGCGTCGTCGGCGACCTCCAGCTGCACCCGGTAGGCCAGCACCTCGTGCTCCCTCGTGCACCCCGGCAACTGCGTCCCGGCGCCGGGAACGGCGTCGAGCTCCACGGCCACTTCGCTGCCGGGTCGGATGATCATCTCTCCGGGGTTCGCACCCTCGTCGAAGGCGTAGTGCAGGGCCTGGGCGGAGCGCACGACGCCGGTGACCGGCAGGTGCGGTACGTGCTCGGGCGTCTGGTCGTGGTGCTCCGCCCAGTACCCAGGCACCGGCCGGCCGCTGTCCTCGCCCGGGTCGCGGGCCACCAGCTTCCAGGTGACGGTCGAGCCGATCCGAAACGGCTCACCGCAGCACTGCTGCTCCCACTCGCGCAGCTCCACTTCGATCACCATGGCGTGAACCTAGCAGGGCCGCGCCAGGCAACGCTTGCCCTGTCCGCTACCGACACCTCTGGGTGATGCCCCATCGATATGTCCGTGCGCTCGGGGCATGGGCAGCGCGGGGCAACGCGACCCCGAGCCGTCGTTCCGTCGCGCGGGAGCGGCCGACGTGCCAGGACAAAACACGTCAAGCCGGAACTCGCGTGGGCCGGTATCGCTGGGCGACCGCCCCCGACCGGAACTCATGGCGGTCCACGAGCTCGAGCTGGATGCGCTCGCGCAGACCGGCGAGCAACGTCGGCCCGTGTCCGGCAAGGACCGGCTGCACCACGAACTCGTACTCGTCGATCAGTCCCAGATCCACCAACGCCGTCGGGAGCGTCACGCCACCCACCCACAGGCCCTCGCCCGATTCCTGCTTGAGCCGCTGAACCGCTGGCCCCACGTCGCCTCGCACCAGCTCGGCGTTCCAATCGACCTCGCTCAGCGTGCTCGACACGACGTACTTCTTCGCCCGGTCGATGGCCTCGGCGAACGGGATCTCCCACTCATCCATCCAGTCCGGCCACGTGCCCGTGGGCGGCCTCCGCCACGCCGACTGCATCATCTCGTAGGTCACCCGGCCGAACAGCAGGGCATCGACTCGCTCCATCTCAGTGGTCCAGTAGCGCATCGACTCCTCGTCCGGGGGAAGTCCTGCCTCGTGATGGCAGCAGCCGTCGAGCGTGACGTTGATCGAGTATCGAAGTGGTCTCATCTCGTTGTTCTCCCTTGCTGTGGCACCGGCACGGTTGTCTCAGCGTTCGGCCCGCTCATCGAGCTGCAGGCTGAGCGATCTCAGCACCAGCCGGTTGAACGCGACGGCTCCGACCGCGACAACGAGCAACCGCCACAGGAGGATCGGCTCCTGCGGCACCGATGCGAGAGCCACTGGCATCACCGCGAAGATCACGGCGGCGATCGGGATGCGGATGCGCCACGGCATGAACCGGGTGAACTCCGGTGTCCCCCGCTCCGCTCGGTCGGTCATGCCCCATGATCGCCGACCACGCCGGCCGCGGGTAGACCCGGCGCCCGGCAGGGCAGGTGTCCACGTTGGTGTTCGAGCACGAAGTGCTCCCTGCGCGACGAGCAGACGTCGGCCGGCCCGAGTTGGGCACTCGGTCCAGCCTCCAGCTGCCGCGGAACACCGCGGTTGCAGCGTGCCCCCAGTCAGACTCGAACTGACACTGAGCGGATTTTAAGTCCGCTGCCTCTGCCGATTGGGCTATGGGGGCCGGGGTCGGCCACGTCACCGGGCCGCCGCCCCACCCTATCGTTTCCTCCCTGTCACCTCGCCGGTCCGGGCCCGCGCCGCCGGGGAATCCCGTCTCGTCGACCGGGCCCCGGATCCAGTAGTCTGGCACCGTGGTCGAGCAGCCGGCCGCGACGTCCTCGTACCCGCAGGAGGCTGCCCCCGTGCACCACCCCCTCCCCTCGTTCCACCGGCTCCTCCCTGACGGCGGGCACCGCCCGGCGCCCGCCCCGGCCCGGTCCATCCCGGCACTCCGCGGGACCACAGCAGCATGAGCGAGGTCGTGGCCCCGCCCACCGGCAGGACTTATCTGATGCCCGACGACGCGTTCCCGGCCGATCTCACCGAGCTGTCCCTCGCCGAGCTGCACGTCCTGCACAGCAGGGTCGGCCGCCAGCTCGACCGGGAGTACCTCGGTGACGCGGCCGGAGCACATCCGGTCACCCTCGAGCGTCACCAGGAGCTGACCGTGGAGCTCGACGCCCGCGAGATCGCCCACCCCGAGCGCACCGTCTGACGGACGAGGGAGCCGGCCGGGGACGACGGGGCGGAGGGTGAGCGCCCGGACGGGCGCGCTCCGGCCGCTGACGCTCTCCGCTCCGGACTGCAAATCATGCAAAGCACTGGTCAGCGGGCGAGCGGCGGCCTAGCCTGGGAACGGGTCGAGCAGCCGGCCGCACCGTTCCCGGTCGAGAGGTTGCCCTCATGAACCCCCAGCTCGCTCCGTCCCCGTCCCTGCCGCCGGTGGCGCCCTCGGCGCCCGACACGTTCCTGTCCCCCGCGGACCCGTTCCCCTCCGCCCTCGCGGAGCTGGACCTCACCGAGCTGCAGGTGCTGCACAGCCGTGTCTGCCGCCGGCTCGAGCAGGAGTACCTCACCGATCCGGACGGTCCCCATCCCGTGACGCAGGACCGCTGCCAGGAGCTGGTGGCCGAGCTCGACACCCGTCAGCAGTTCCTCGCCCCTCCGGTCCGTCTCACCGAGGTGCCGTCCGGATCGGAGCCGGCGCCCGGGGAGGAGCCTGCACCCGAGGAGATGACAGAGCGCTCGGGCGGGCCCTCGCCGGCACCGGAGTCGGCACCCTCGATCGTGCTTGTTCCCGGGAGCGAGCCGCCGGCCCGGGAGGCCGTCGGGACCGGCGAGGTGCTGCACGACCTGGGCGAGCTGCGCCCCGGGGACCGGATCGAGGTGTGGCAACAGGGCCTGCTGCACTGCCGGGGCACCGTGGAGGAGGTCTGCCCGGCCCTGGGCGTGGCCTGGATGCGCGAGGCCGGGGACGGCTACCGGCGGATGGTCCACGCCCACGACAGCGAGCTGCGCCGGATCCCCTCCACCTGAGGCCGACCGCCGGCCGGGCCAGGACCTCCGGTCGGCCGGCCCGGAGCACCGCGCCCGGAAACGGCTCGACCCCGCCTCGGCACACGGCCGGGACGGGGTCGAGCAGGGCACGGATCGGGTCAGAGGTTGGCCTTGCGGGGGGCCGGGGCCTTGCCGGCCGCGACCTGGAACCGCGTGCGCGGATCCCGCTCGTGGCGCAGCGTGGTGGTGTCCCGGCCGAACACGAAGTTCAGGGCCCACTCGGTGAAGACGCGGGCCTTGCGGTCCACGGTGGGGATCGCGTAGCCGTGGTAGAGCCGGTGCATGGCCCAGGCGGCGACGCCGGAGAACTCGAGGCCCTTCTCGGGCAGCCCGGGGAGGTTCTTGATGCTGGCCACCCCCTTGTAGAGCCCGAGCCCGGCGACCGCGCCGAGGTTCTCGTGGTAGTAGTCCTCGAGCGGCTTGCCCGCGCGGGCGGCCAGGATGTTCTTGACCATCGTGTGCGCCTGGCGCACCGCGTGCTGGGCGTTGGGGACGCAGAACCCGCCGACTCCCCCGCCGGTCAGGTCCGGCACCGCGGCGACGTCGCCGGCGGCCCACGCGCCCTCGAGGGGCCCGTCGTCGCCGGTGATCCGCAGGTCGGCCCCGGCCCGGACCCGGCCGCGATCGTCGAGCGGGAAGTCCGTGGACTTGACGAGCGGGTTGGCCTGCACGCCGGCGGTCCAGATCAGCGTGTCGGTGCCGAACTCGCCGGCCGGGGACTTGTCCTCCATGTTGACGAGCTTCAGGTGCTTGTCCACCGCGGAGTCGAGGGACGTGTTGAGCAGCACCTCGATGCCGCGGCTGCGCAGGTGCGCCACGACCTTCTCCGCACGCTCCTCGGAGACCTCGGGCATGATCCGGCCCATGGCCTCGATGAGCACGAAGCGCAGGTCGGAGACCTGGAGCCGCTCGTTGCGCTCGACCGCGCTGCGGGCCATGTCCTCGATCTCGGCGATGGTCTCGGTGCCGGCGTAGCCGCCGCCGACCACCACGAAGGTCAGCGCCCGGCGCTTGGCCTCCTCGTCGGTGGTGAGGGAGGCGACCTCGATGCGCTCGAGCACCCAGTTGCGCACCGCCACGGCCTCCTCGATGGTCTTGAGGCCGATACCGTTCTCGGCGAGGCCCTCGATCGGGAAGGCGCGGGTGACGGAGCCGCCGGCGACGACGACCTCGTCGTAGGCGAGCTCGAAGGTCTCGCCCTCGTCGATGCCCTTGACGGTCGCGGTGCGGTTGGCGTGGTCGACCCCGAGCACGTGCCCGGTGACGATCTCGCAGTCCTTGAGGTGCTGCCGGTGGGGCACGACCGCGCTGCGGGCGGAGACGTTGCCGCCTGCCACCTCGGGCAGGAAGGGAAGGTACATCATGTACGGGTTGGGATCCACCACGGTGACGACTCCGCCGGAGTCCTTGATCCGCTTCTGCAGTTCCTGCGCCACGGTGAAGCCGACGTAGCCTCCGCCGACGATCAGCAGGCGAGGACGGTCCTTGGCCAGTTGAGTGAAAGACATGCCCCGAGTCTACTCAGAACGCTGTCGATATCAGTCCTCGTGCGGAGCGCCCCCAGCGTGTTCCCGCGCACGCCTCAGGAGCGGCCCTCCGGCCCCTCCGCCGCGCCGTCCGCCACGATGCGGCGGATGTGCACCACGGCGCCCACGGTGAGGCCCAGCACGAGCAGCCCGAACCCGGCGAGCACCACCACCGGCAGCAGCCCGGTCTCGTCGATCGGGGCGACCGGCTCCGGCGGGGCGACCTCCGCCTCGACCTCCTCCGTGACGGGCGCCGCACTCTCCGTGGGGCCCGTCGTGGGGGTCGCCGCGGCGCTCCTGCGGTGCACCCGCACCCACTGCTCCATGCTGCCGAGCGGGCTGCGGTCCACCTCGGGGACGTCCTCCGTGAGCGCGGCCTCGACGTCCAGGACCCCGTAGCCGTAGAGCGGGTCCTTGCCCGGCGCCCCGGTGTCCCGGGCGGTGGAGACGATGCGGTTCGCGATCTGGGCGGAGCTCATGTCCGGCCACTTCGACTTGATCAGCGCCGCGGTGCCGGCCACCACGGGCGCGGACGCGGACGTCCCCGCCCAGGAGGCGTACCGGTCGCCGGGGATCGCGCCGACCATGTCCTCCGAGGGGCCCGCCACGGCGATGGAGATCCCCTGCGAGGAGGACTCCCAGCTGGCCTCCCCGGAGCGGCCCACGCCGCCCACCGTCAGCACGCCGGGGATGGTCGCCGGGGCACCGACCTGGACGAGCCCGGAGCCCCGGTTGCCCGCCGAGGCGACCACGAGCACGTCCTGCTCCTCGGCGTAGAGGAAGGCCTCGTCCCAGCTCTCGGGCCAGGAGGTGGCGTTGGAGCCCACCGACATGTTGATGACGTCCGCGCCGTTGTCCACGGCCCACCGGACGGCGTCCGGGAGCTGCTCGTCGACGCTGCGGACCTCCGGGCTCTCGTTCCCCAGCCACGTGGACACGGCGAGCACCTCGGCGTCCGGGGCCACGCCCACGATGCCGGCGGGCCGGCCGGGGGCGTCGTCGTCCCGCCCGCCCGGGGCCACGTGCCCGCGGCCCGCGGCCACGGACGCCACGAGGGTCCCGTGCTCCGGCTCGGTGCCGAGACCCTCCTGGCCGTCGGCGGCACCGCCCCCGGAGACGTCGGTGCCGCCGACCACGGCGCCCTCGAGGTCCTGGTGCGAGCCGTCCACCCCGGTGTCGATGACGGCGATCCGCACCCCTTCCCCCGTGGACTCCTTCCAGGCCTCGCGCACGCCGTACTCGTCCAGCCAGTACTGCAGGGGGCGGATCCCGTCCTCGGCGATGCGGGAGGTGTCCGGGGCGCGCGTGGCGCCCTCGCTCGGCACGGGCGCCACGCTCACGGGGTCCTCGAGCGGGATGCTCGGGGCGGGCCCGGGCACCGCGGGACGGGCCTCGGCGGGCCCCGCCCCGGACAGCGCCAGCGCGCCGGCGCCGAGCACGGCCGAGGCCGCGGCCACCGCGCCCCACCGGGTGAGGGCGCGGTGGCGCGGGGAACGACGGCGGGATGCGCTGGAAGACATGTGTCCTTCCGGGTCGGGGGGGGTCCGGGCGGGTCAGCCGACCTGGGAGAGGGCGATCCCGTCCAAAATATCGTGCTCGCTCGCGATCGCCGAGTCCACCCGTCCGCCGGTGGCCGCCCCCACCCGCTCGACGATCCGCCGCCACACGAGGGCGCCGCCGCCGATGACGTCGACCCGGCCCTCGTGCATGTAGGGCAGTGCCGCGCGCTCCGCGCGGGTCATGCCCGTGAGCTCCCGGCACGCCTGCGCGATCCGCTCCGCCGGCAGCTCCGCGCCGTCGATCGCCGCGGGGTCGTAGGCGGACAGCCCGAGGGCGTGCGCGGTGACGGTCGTGATGGTGCCGGCGACGCCCACGAGGTGGGTGGTCTCGGCGAGGGGCACGCTCTGCAGGACCACGTCCACGGCGTGGTCGACGTCGCGCAGCACCGCGTCCTGCTGCTGGATCGTCGGCGGGTTGGAGCCGAGGTGGCGCTCCGTCAGGCGCACGCAGCCGATGTCCATGCTGCGCTCGGCGAGGACCCCCTGGGCGTTGCCCAGCACGAACTCGGTCGACCCGCCGCCGAGGTCGATCACCAGGACCCGGTCCTCGGGATCGGCCCCGCCCACGGCCGCCGAGGCGCCGCGGAACGACAGCTCCGCCTCCTCGTCGCCGCTGATGACCTCGGGGGTCACGCCGAGGCGCTCACGGATCCCCGCGAGGAAGACGTCCCGGTTGCCGGCGTCGCGGGTCGCGCTCGTGGCCACGAAGCGCAACTGCTCCACGTCGTGCTTCTTCAGCAGCTTCGCGTACTCGTCCGTGGCCGCGAACGTGCGCTCGAGCGCCGCCTCGGCGAGCCACCCGGTGGCGTCCACGCCCTGGCCCAGGCGGACCACGCGCATCTCGCGCACCACGTCGTCGAGCACCGTGCGGCGGTGCTCCTCCCGGGTGTCGGCGATGAGCAGTCGGATGGAGTTCGTGCCGCAGTCGATGGCGCCTACACGCATGGAGAGTCCTCGGGGTGTCGGGGGCGGGTGGGTCTCGGGCCCGCGCCGGGCGGGGCCGCCGCGGCGGGCGCCGCGGGTGGGTCTCAGGCCTCGCGCCAGGCGGGGTCGCAGTGGCAGGCCTCGGGCGTCCACCACTCGGCGATCGCCTCGAGGGTCTCGTCCCCGAGCGGGTTCACGCCGGGCCCGGCCGCGAGCGCGTGGCCGGCCAGCACGTGCAGGCACTTGACCCGCACGGGCATGCCCCCGGCGGAGATGCCCTCGATCTCGGGGACGGGCCCGGTGCCGGCCTCGGCGCCGATCCGCGCGCGCTCGCGGAGGTAGTCCTCGTGCGCGGCGCGGTGGGCGGCGGCCAGGGCCTCGTCCGCGGCGATGCGGTCCGTCATCTCGTACATCAGGCCGGCCGCCTCGAGCCGGGACACCGCGGCCGTGATGACGGGGTGGGCGAGGTAGAACACGGTGGGGAACGGGGTGCCGTTGGCCAGCCGGGGGGCGGTGGCCGCCACGAGCGGGTTCCCGCACGTGCAGCGGGCCGGGATCTCGACGACGTCGCGCACCGGGCGCCCGAGCTGCCGGGAGAGGACCTGCAGGTCCAGGGCCGTGGGCTCGACCGTCTCGGCCGTCACCCCGAGCCCCCGGGGGGCGGGTCGGTCGCCGGGCTCGTGTCCGTGCTGGGGGTTCACGCCGTTCCTCACTCCGCGGGGCTGCCGCGGCTGTCCGTCGCCGCGTCCTGCGGCGCGTCGGCCCCGTCCGCCGGGGCGGCCGGGACGGTCTCGTCTGTCGGTTCCGTCTGCTCTGTCTGTGCTGTCCGCCCGGCGGCGCCGGGCTCCTGGGCCGTCCCGGACTCCCCGGGGGCGGCGGGGCCGCCCGGCTCCTCGGCGGAGTCCGTGCCGCCGGCGTCCGTGCTGTCGGCGTCCGTGCTGTCGGCGTCCATGCCGCCGGACTCCGTGTCCTCGACGGCCGCGGCGCCCGCCACGGGGCCGGCGTCCTCGTAGGCGGAGGCCACGACGGACTGCCAGAGGGCGTCCACCCACGCGGGCTTCTCGGCCTCGACCTGCGCCGCCGAGGAGTCCACCACGGCGCCGTCCATCTCCTCGGCGCCCACTACGAGGTAGGACCGCTCCCCCGGCATGACGTAGAGCAGCCGGTCCCGGGCCCGCTGCTGGACGTAGGTCTCGTCCGACCACTGGTCCACCTGGTCCTCGAGGGAGGCCTTCTGGGCCTCCATGTCGGCGATGGCGCGCTCGAGCTGGGCGATCTCCGCCCGCTGCTCGAGGAAGATCTTGGTGGTCGGCGCCGCCAGGAAGACGATGAGGACGGCCACGAGCGTGAGGACCAGGAACCGGCCGCTGAAGGTCCGGGCGGGAACGGGCGACCCCACGGCGCTGGACCCGCCGCCGGATCCGCCGGCAGGCCCGGCGTCGCGCCCGCGCGTCCCCTGCGCGGCGTCGCGCCCGCCGAGCAGGCGGGTGGTGCGCGGGCGGGGAGCGGGCATGCTGACCTCACGGGGGAAGGGCGGGGACGGGGACCAGTCTAGCGCTCACGGGTGAGCGGCCGCCCGGGGACGGCCGCTCACCCGCACGACGACGGGCCGGCCCGGCCGGTCAGCCGCCGTGGCTCGTCACTTCGCGGTGTAGCGCGGGAACGCGGAGGCGCCCGCGTAGCGCGCGGCGTCCCCGAGCTCCTCCTCGATGCGCAGCAGCTGGTTGTACTTGGCCACGCGCTCCGAGCGGGCCGGGGCCCCGGTCTTGATCTGCCCGGCGTTGGTGGCCACCGCGATGTCGGCGATCGTGGTGTCCTCGGTCTCGCCCGAGCGGTGCGAGATCATGCAGTGGAACATGTGCCGCTGGGCCAGGGAGATGGCGTCGAAGGTCTCCGTGAGGGAGCCGATCTGGTTGACCTTCACGAGCAGCGCGTTGCCGGCACCCTCCTCGATGCCGCGGGAGAGCCGCTCCGGGTTGGTGACGAAGAGGTCGTCGCCGACGATCTGCACCTGGGTGCCCACGGAGGCGGTCAGGGTCTGCCAGCCCTCCCAGTCGTCCTCGTCCAGCGGGTCCTCGATGGAGACGATCGGGTAGTCCCGCACGAGCTCCTCGTAGTAGGCGGTCATCTCCGCGGCGGTGAGCTGCTGGCCCTCGAAGCTGTACTTGCCGTTCTCGAAGAACTCGGAGGAGGCGACGTCCAGGGCGAGCGCCACGTCGGTGCCCACGGTGTACCCGGCCTTCTCGATGGCCTCCGAGATGAGGTCGAGGGCGGCGCGGTTGGACTCGAGGTTCGGGGCGAAGCCGCCCTCGTCGCCGAGCCCGGTGGCCAGCCCGCGCTCCTTGAGCACGGCCTTGAGGGAGTGGTAGACCTCCACGCCGGTGCGCAGCGCCTCGGAGAAGGTCGGGGCGCCGATCGGGGCGATCATGAACTCCTGGATGTCCACGTTGGAGTCGGCGTGCGAGCCGCCGTTGAGGATGTTCATCATCGGCACCGGGAGCACGTGCGCGTTGGGCCCGCCCAGGTACTTGTACAGCTCCAGGTCGGAGGCGTTCGCGGCGGCGCGGGCCACGGCCAGGGAGACGCCCAGGATGGCGTTGGCGCCGAGGCCGGCCTTGTTCTCCGTGCCGTCGAGGTCGAGCATGGTCCGGTCGACCAGCCGCTGGTCGGTCGCGTCGAGACCGATCACGGCCTCGGCGATCTCCTCGTCGACGGCCTTCACGGCGTCGAGGACGCCCTTGCCGAGGTACACCTTCTGGTCGCCGTCACGGCGCTCGACGGCCTCGAAGGCACCGGTCGAGGCGCCCGAGGGCACCGCCGCCCGGCCGTAGCTGCCGTCCTCCAGCAGCACCTCGACCTCCACGGTCGGGTTGCCGCGGGAGTCGAGGATCTGGCGGGCGTGCACTGCGGTGATCATGGCCATGGGTTGCTCCTGACGTTGGTGCTGGGCTTGTCGCTGTCGTGGGTGGTGCGGGTGCGGCGGGTCGGCCGGGGCTCCGGTGCCGGGCACCGGCCGAGGTCCCGCTCCGGCGGGGCCGGGCACCCCCGGCGGCTCCAGCCTAGCGACTCGGCGCCGGAGGCCCGCGGTGGGCGGCGGCGCGTGACGGGATCAGTGCCCGTCCCGGGCCGCGGCGTACGCGCGGGCGGCCCCGCGCAGGGCCCGCTCGGCGTCGAGGCCGCGGGCGGAGGCGGTGCGCACGAGCGCGAACAGCGCCGCGCCCAGCTCCTCCTCGGTGTCCGGGCCGCCGGGCTCCTCCGCGCCGGGGGCCGCCGGCTCGAGGCCGTGCTTGCGGGCCCGCGCCAGCGTCTTCTCCGCGAGGGCGAGGGCCGGCAGGTGCGGCGGGATGCCGTCGAAGGGACCGGTCCGCTCGGGCTTCTCCGCCCGTTTGAGGTCCTCCCAGCGGGAGTGCAGCTGCTCGAGGGAGTGCTCGCCCGCCACGTCCCCGGTGGCCCCGGGGTCGAAGACGTGCGGGTGGCGGCGGACCAGCTTGGCCGTGATCGCCTCGAGCACGTCCGCCACGTCGAAGCCGCCCTCGGCGCGCGGGCGCTCCTGCGCGACCCGGGCGTGGAAGACGACCTGGAGCAGGACGTCGCCGAGCTCCTCGACGAGCAGCCCGGCGTGCGCGGCCGGACCGCCCTCGGCCTCGACCGCCTCGACCGCCTCGACCACCTCGTAGGCCTCCTCCACGAGGTAGCGCACGAGGGACTCGTGGGTCTGCTGCCCGTCCCAGGCGCAGCCGCCCGGGGAGCGCAGCCGGTCCATGACCGCCACGAGCTCCGCGAAGCGCTGCGCGGTCTGCTCCGGGACGCCCAGTCCCGCCGCGACGTCGTCCGTGCCGTGCCCCTGGCTCATGCGTGCATCCCCTCGAAGCCGTCGGTGATCATCCCGTCCAGGGCGGTGCGGTCCTCGAGCGGGAGGAACGCGGCGGCCGCGGCGTTGCGCTGCAGCCGCTCCAGGTCGTCGAGCCCGTAGCCGAAGTGCGCCACGAGGAGTGCCAGCTCGTCCGTGACCGTGGTCCCGCTCATGAGCCGGTTGTCCGGGGAGACGGTCACGGTGAACCCGGTCCGGTACAGCATGTCCACCGGGTGCCGGTCGAGGCTGCCGCCGAACGCCGCCACCGCGCCGGTCTGGAGGTTGGACGTGGGGCACACCTCGAGGGCGATGCCCCGGTCGCGGACCCACTCGGCCGTGCGCCCGAGGTCGACGACGGCGACGTCCGCCAGGTAGTCGATGTCGATGTCCTCCGCGATGCGCACCCCGTGGCCCAGGCGCAGGGCGCGCCCCGTGGCCAGGGCGTCCCGGATCGACTCGATGCCCGCGGCCTCCCCGGCGTGCAGGGTGACGGGCATCAGCTCGTCCGCGAGCAGCTCCAGGGCCGCGCGGTGCCGGGCCGGCGGGAAGCCGTCCTCGGGGCCGGCGAGGTCGAACGCCACCACGCCGCGGTCCCGGTTGGAGACCACGAGGCGGGCGACCTCCAGGGAGCGGTCGGCCTGGCGCATGGCGCACAGGATCTGGGTGACGGACACGATGTGGCCGGCGTCCTCCGCGGCGAGCACGCCCTCCGAGAGGCCCAGCCGCACGGCCTCGACGGCCTCCGCCATGGACAGCCCGCCCGCGGTGTGCTGCTCGGGCGCCCACCGCACCTCGGCGTGGACCACCCCGTCCGCCACGAGGTCCTCGACGTACTCCCGGGCGCAGCGCACGAGCGCCTCGGGGGTCTGCATCACCGCGACCGTGTGCTCGAAGGTCGCCAGGTAGCGCAGCAGGGAGCCGGACCCGGCGCTCTCCCGCATCCACCGGCCCAGCGCCGCCGGCTCCTCGACCGGCAGGCGGTGCCCGGCGGCGGCGGCCAGCTCCACCACGGTGGCCGGGCGCAGGGCGCCGTCGAGGTGGTCGTGCAGGCACACCTTGGGCAGGTCGCGCAGGACCCGGTCCGGCACGCGGCCCGGGTGCCGTTCGGCGGCGGTCAGCATCACGGTCGGGACGGCCCCTGTCTCGGTCGGTGTCTCGGTCGGTCTCAGTAGTTCCAGTCCTGCAGGGCCTCGTTCATGTGCTGCGGGATGTGCGCCCCGGTGCGGGGGTACATGCGCAGCTCCTCGAGGTAGTTCTGCGCGGGCAGCCGCTCCTCGTAGCGCACGAAGGCCTCCTCGTCCGCGTAGTCGAAGTTCACCTCCGGGGGGATGCCCGGGCGGAAGCGGAACATCATCGCGAGCGGCGCGCCGTTTCCCTCCACGTAGGACTCGTCCTTGAGCTCCTGCACGTGCAGCAGCTCCTCGGGGATCAGGTCGAAGGTGCGGCGCTGGTCCCAGAAGCCGTTCTTGCGCACGTGCGTGAGCGCGTCGTAGTACGTACCGAGGGCACGCACCCGCACGAGGACGGTGGAGACGTCCATGGCCGTGCCGTCCTCGCCGAACAGCCGCCGCTGGGCGTCGCCCAGCCGGCGCAGGACGTCGACCTCCTTGAGCACGAGGTTGCCCTCGGCCAGCTTGTCCTGGGACGGCCGGTCCGGGGTCCCCGCCGGCGCCCGGTAGGACGGCGAGACGTCGGTGGAGACCGCGGTCTCCGGGGCGGAGGAGCCGTGGTCGTCCGCGGTGGTGCCGGCGGCGGCCGCGGCGGCCGTCGCGGCCGCCGCCCCGGTGGGCGCGGGCGGCTCGACGTCCTCGTGCCACTCCTCGTGGTCGACGTGCTCGGGGACGTCGTGGTGCGCGGTGCCGGCGCGAGGGGCCTCGTCGGGGCGGGTGTCGTGGTCGGGGGCGCGCTGCTCGTCGTCCGCCCGGCCCACCGGGCTCTCCGTCGCGGCGGCGGGCTCCGCCGCGGCGGACGCCTCGGGCTCCGGGACCCCGGTCCGCTCGGGTGCGGACACGTCGGCCGGCTCGGACGCAGGGACTGCGGCGGCACCGGCCGCGGAGGACCCGGCCCCGGCGGCGGCTGCGGCCGCGGGGAGCCCGCCACCCGCGCGCTCCGTGCCCGGCGCCGTGGGCCCGTCGGCGACGTCGGCGGAGTGCTGCTCGCCGGCGGCCCGTGCGTCGGCGGGCTGCGGCTCGCCGGCAGTCCGCGCGTCGGCGGCGTGCTCCGTGCCGGCGACGCGCTGCCCGCCGCCGGTCCCGGCGTGACCCGGCGCGGGCCGGCCGGACCGCCAGGTCCGGACCTCCTCGCCGCCGTCGGGGAACCCGTAGGTCGTCACCACAGGCCGGACGCCGTCCTGCTCCGGGCCCACCTCGATGCGGGCGTTCTGCCACGCGCCGCGCGGCGAGGACATGGCCTCGCTGTAGAGGTCGGCCACGGGGTCGAACAGCGGCGAGTCCTGGTCCACGGTGCCGGACTCCACGGACGGGTCGGCGCCGCCCACGGACTGCTCGGTCTGGTGCGTCATGGTGTTGCCGCGCTGGACGAGCGTGAGCACGGCGCGGTCGGCCCCCCGGGACGTCAGCCGGTCCACGAGGAAGGGCAGCGGCCCGCGGTCCGGCAGCGGCCGGGGCTCCTCGGTGCCCTGCTCCCCGGTGCCGTGCTCTTCAGTGCCGTGCTCCCGCGGGCCCTGCTCCTCGGGGCCGCGTCCGTCGGGGCGGCGGGGACCGGTGTCCTGGCCCCCGGTGCTCTGGTCCCCGGCGTCACGGGCGCCGGTGTCCCGGGCCTCCGTGTCGCGTCGGTCGGGGCCGGCGGTCGAGTCGGCCGGCTGCTCCGGCCGGCCGGTCTCGCGGTGCGGCGTGCTGTCCTCGGTGTTCTTCCGGAAAATGCCTCGCAGACCCAACTGGACCCACCCTTCCGAGCGTGTGCGCACGCCCTCGGTTCTCGTTTCGCGCTGGTTCTCTCCGCAGTATAGGCGGGCCCCCGGCCCGTCCTCGGTGCGGTGCGCCCGGCAGGCTGCCCTCAGCGCACGGTCTCCAGGACCACGGCGCGGTCCGGGCGCGCGGCCGGGGCCTCCGGGGCGATCACGGCGGCGCCCTCGAGGGCCTCCCGGGCCCGCGCGAAGCGCTCGGGGGTGTCCGTGAGCAGGGTCAGCAGCGGCTGCCCGGCCCGGACGGTGTCCCCGGGCTTGGCGTGCAGCAGCACGCCGGCGCCGGCCTGGACCGGGTCCTCGCGCCGGGCCCGGCCCGCCCCGAGGCGCCAGGACGCCGTCCCGACCCGGAGGGCGTCGAGCTCGGTGAGCACGCCGTCGGACTCGGCCACCACGGTCTCGGACTCCCGGGCCTGCGGCAGGGCGGCGTCGGGGTCGCCGCCCTGGGCGGCGACCATGGCCCGCCACACGTCCATGGCCCGGCCGTCCCGCAGCGCCTCGGCCGGGTCGGCGTCGGGCATCCCGGAGGCGGCGAGCATCTCCGCGGCGAGCGCCACGGTGAGCTCCACGACGTCGGCCGGGCCGCCGCCGGCGAGCACCTCGACGGACTCCTGGACCTCCACGGCGTTGCCGACCGCCAGGCCCAGCGGCGTGGACATGTCGGTGAGCAGCGCCGTGGTCGTGACCCCGGCGTCCGTGCCGAGGTCGACCATCGTGCGGGCCAGCTCGCGGGCGGACGCGAGGTCCTTCATGAACGCCCCGGACCCCACCTTGACGTCGAGCACGAGCGACTGGGTGCCCTCGGCGATCTTCTTGGACATGATCGAGGACGCGATGAGCGGGACGGACTCGACCGTCCCGGTGACGTCCCGCAGCGCGTAGAGCTTCTTGTCCGCGGGCGCCAGGCCGGACCCCGCCGCGCAGATCACCGCGCCCACGTCCCGCAGCTGGGCCAGCATCTGCTCGTTGGACAGGGCGGCGCGCCAGCCCGGGATCGACTCGAGCTTGTCCAGGGTGCCGCCGGTGTGGCCGAGCCCGCGCCCGGACAGCTGCGGGACGGCCACTCCGAAGACCGCCACGAGCGGGGCCAGCGGCAGGGTGATCTTGTCCCCCACCCCGCCGGTCGAGTGCTTGTCCGCGGTGGCCGAGCGGGCCCCGGAGCGCACGAGCTCCGAGAAGTCCATCCGCTCGCCCGAGGCGATCATCGCCCGCGTCCAGTGCGCGATCTCGTCCCGGTCCATGCCCCGCAGGAAGACGGCCATGGCCAGGGCGCTCATCTGCTCCTCGGCCACGACCCCGCGGGTGTAGGCGTCCAGCACCCACGCGATCTGCTCGGGCGACAGCGCACCGCCGTCGCGCTTGGTCCGGATGACGTCGACGACGTCGAACTGCTCGGTCATGGGAGGTCCTTTCGGGGGCTAGAGGTTCTCGGGGCCGAAGGCGTCGGGCAGGACCTCGGCCATGGTGCGCACCCCGGAGACGGTCAGCAGCCGCAGCTCCGGCGCGCGGTGCTCGTGGAGCAGCTGCCGGCACCGCCCGCACGGCATCAGGACGTCGCCGCACCCGTCGACGCACACGAACGCGACGAGCCGGCCGCCGCCGGACATGTGCAGCGCGGAGACCAGCGCGCACTCGGCGCACAGGGTCAGCCCGTAGGAGGCGTTCTCCACGTTGCACCCGGAGACCACCCGGCCGTCCTCGGTGAGGGCGGCCGCGCCCACGGGATAGTGCGAGTACGGGACGTAGGCGTGCTCGCGGGCGGCCACGGCGGCCTGCCGCAGCCGGTCCCAGTCGATCCGGTCCGTTCCGCCGCCCGTGGGCTGGTTCTCGTGCACGGGGCGCTCACTCCTTGGTGTAGGGCTTGCCGATGGCCGCCGGGCCGCGGGAGGTCCCCACGAGCCCGGCCACGGCCAGGATGGTGACCACGTACGGGAGCATGGCCAGGAACTGGCTGGGCACGGGCGTGCCCAGGAAGGACAGGATCGACTGCAGGTTGGACGCGAAGCCGAACAGCAGGGACGCGAGCAGCGCCCCGACCGGGTTCCACCGGCCGAAGATCAGGGCGGCCAGCGCGATGTAGCCGGCGCCGGAGGTCATGTCGCGGGTGAACGCGGAGACGGAGACCAGCGTGTAGAAGGCCCCGCCGAGGCCGGCGACCATCCCGCCCAGCAGCACGTTGCGGAAGCGCAGGGCGTTGACCTTCACGCCGAGGGTGTCGGCGGCCTTGGGGTGCTCCCCCACGGAGCGGGTGCGCAGCCCCCAGCGCGTCCGGTAGAGCGCAAACCACACGAGCGCCACGGCCGCGTACATCAGGTAGCCGATCACGGACTGGTCGAAGACGATGGGCCCGACCAGGGGGATCTCCGAGAGCACGGGCACGGCGAAGCGCGGCAGCCGCGGCGGGGAGTTGAACACGCCCGGGTCCGACTCCAGCACCGTGGCGAAGAGGAAGCCCGTCAGCCCGGACACGAGCACGTTGAGCACCACGCCGACGATCACCTGGTTGACCCGGTAGGTGATCGAGAACAGGGCGAGCACGAGCGAGACGAGCCCGGCGCCCAGCACGGCGGCGAGCAGGCCCACCCAGGCGCTGCCGGAGAGCGAGCCGGCCACCGCGGCGGAGAACGCCCCGAACAGCAGCTGGCCCTCGATCGCGATGTTGATCACGCCGGAGCGCTCGCACAGCAGGCCGCCCAGGGAGCCGAAGATCAGCGGGATGGCCAGGGCCACGGACCCGGCCAGCAGCCCGGACAGGGACACGTCGGGGCTGCGGGCGCTGCCCACGACCCACACGAGGAAGCCGCTGACGAAGAAGAAGCCGAACAGCAGCACCGCCCACCGGGGCAGGTGCGCCCCGGTCCGGGCGCGCAGGACCGCGAGGACCGTCAGCCCGGTGAGCACGGCGACGGTGACCCAGCCCCACAGGACGCCGTGCACCACGAGGTCGGGCACGCGGAAGAGGTCGCCGGCCTCCGAGACGCGGAAGCTCACGGTGTTGTCCGGGGCGTTGAGCCCGAACAGCAGGAGGGCCACGAGGCTCAGCAGGCCGAGGACCACCGGGGTGCGCCGGCTCGGGACGCCCACGACCGCCCCGGCCGCGGAGCTGGACGGCTCGGTCCCGCCCGGCGGGGGCAGGGTCGCCGTGGTCGTGCGGCCGGGAGCGCCACCGGCCGTGCCACCGGCCGTGCCACCGGAAGCGCTGCCGGAAGCCGTGCCGGAAGCGGTGCTGCCGGCCGGACCGCCGGCTGCGCCGTCGGACGACCGGGGCGCCTGTCCGGGGCGCGGTTCCGGGTGCTGCGGGCTCATCCCCGGCCTCCTTCGGTGGTGGCAGTGGTGGCGGTGGTGGCAGCGGCGCTGCGCCGGCCGCGGCGGGCGCGGGCCCGTCCGGTGCGCACCAGCGGCGGCAGGGCGATGAACAGGACGATCAGGGACTGCACGACCAGGACGATGTCGATGTTCGTGCCGGTCATCGACTGCATGGTGACGCCGCCGGCACGGAAACCGCCATAGAGCAGCCCCGCGAAGAACGTGCCCCACGGCCGCGACCGCCCCAGCAGGGCCACCGTGATCGCGTCGAAGCCGAAGGACGCGGCGACGCCCGTGGTCAGGGCACGCTCGGTGCCCGAGATCTGGGCCACGCCCGCGAGGCCCGCGAGCGCGCCCGCGAGGACCATGACGACGACGAAGCCGCGCGTGACGGAGATGCCGGCGGTCCGGGCCGCACGCGGGTTGGCGCCCACGGCCCGCAGCTCGAAGCCGATCGTGGAGCGCTTGAGCAGCCACGCGGCGAACACGGTGGCGAGGATCGCGAGCACGAACCCCCAGTGCAGCCGGAACTGCTCGCCCAGCAGCTTGGGGAACATCGCGGTCTCCGCGACCTGGGGGCTCACCGGGTTGGAGGAGCCCGGGCGCAGGAACGCCGGGCGGGTGAGCAGCCAGGCGACGAGGTTCAGCGCGATGTAGTTGAGCATGATCGTCAGGATCACCTCGTGGGCGCCGGTGCGGGCCTTCAGGACGCCGACGACGGCGCCCCACAGCGCTCCGCCGGCGGCCCCGGCGAGCACCACGGCGAGCAGGTGCACGCCCACCGGCAGCTGCCACGCGAAGCCGACCCAGGCCGCGAGGGCCGCGCCGATGAGCAGCTGCCCCTGGGCGCCGATGTTGAACAGCCCGGCCTGGAAGGCCACGGCCACGCCGAGACCGGCCAGGACCAGCGGCGTGGCCACGGTCAGGGTCTCCGCGAGGGGATAGACGCGCTGCGCGAGCGTGGTGCCGTTCGGGTTGTAGACGGCGCCGTAGAACATCGCCTCGTAGGCGGCGGACGCGGCGGCCCACATGGCCGCGAGCGTGTCCGCGGGGCGGGCGAAGAAGTAGCTCGCGGCGTCGGCGACGCGGTCGTCGGTCAGGGCGATGAGCAGCCCGCCCAGGACCAGGGCGGCGACGATCGCGAGCACGGACTGCAGCGCGGAGCCCGTCCACGCGCGCCGGGTGACCCCGGGCGCGACGGTCGTGGGCGGCGGCGCCTCCTGCTGGTCGGCGGCCGCGGGGGCCGTGCCGGTGGCGCTCATGCCCGCTCCTCCGTCCGCGGCGCGGCGGCCTCAGGGGCGGTGGCCCCGGCCATCATCTGCCCCAGGACGTCGCGCGGGGTGTCGGGACCCACGATCCCCATGAGACGGCCGTGGAAGAACACGGCGATCCGGTCGGCCAGCGCGTACACCTCGTCGAGCTCGGTCGAGACGATGAGGACGGGCACGCCCTTGTCCCGCTCGGCGACGATCTGCTCGTGGATGAACTCGACCGACCCGACGTCCACCCCGCGGGTGGGCTGGGAGGCGAGGAACAGCTCGAGGGGCCGGGAGAGCTCCCGGGCGAGCACGACCTTCTGCTGGTTGCCGCCGGACAGGGTCTGCACGGGTGCGTCCACGGAGGGGGTGCGGACGTCGAACTGCTCGACGGCGCGGCGGGCGTTGGCCCGGACCTCGCCCAGCCGCAGGGACGGGCCGCGGGAGAAGCGGTCGTCGCCGTAGAGGTCCAGCACGAGGTTCTCGGCGACGGTGAACGAGCCGACGAGCCCGTCCGTGGAGCGGTCCTCCGGGACGAAGCCCACGCCCGCGTCGAGGACCTGGCGCACCGACCTCCCGAGCAGCTCCGTGCCGCCCAGCCGGATCGAGCCGGTGGCCCGCGGCCGCAGGCCGAGGATCGCCTCCGCCAGCTCCGTCTGGCCGTTGCCCTGCACCCCGGCCACCGCGAGGATCTCCCCGCGGGCCACGTCGAAGCTGACGTCGTCGAGCAGCCGCACGCCGCTGTCCGCGAGCACGGTGAGCCCGGAGACCTCGAGGGCCCGCTCCCCCGGGTCGGCGTCGTCCTTGGCCACCGTCAGGGACACGTCCCGGCCCACCATGAGGGCCGCCAGCTCGGCGGTCGAGGCCTCCGGCGACGTCTGCCCCACCACCCGGCCGCGGCGGATCACCGTGATGACGTCGGAGATCGCCTTGACCTCCCGCAGCTTGTGCGAGATGAACAGGATGGACCTCCCCGAGCCGCGCAGCTGGCGCATGATCTCGAGCAGCTCGTCGGTCTCCCGCGGCGTGAGCACCGCCGTGGGCTCGTCGAGGATGAGCACCTGCGCGTCCCGCACGAGGGCCTTGATGATCTCGACGCGCTGCTGCACCCCCACGGGCAGGTCCTCGACCACGGCGTCCGGGTCCACGTGGAAGCCGTAGCGCTGCGAGATCTCCCGGATCCGGCGGCGGGTGGTCTCCAGGTCGAGGGTGCCGCCGCGGGTGCTCTCCGCGCCGAGGGCCACGTTCTCCGCGACGGTGAACACCGGCACCAGCATGAAGTGCTGGTGCACCATGCCGATCCCGGCGGCCATGGCGTCCCCGGGTCCCCGGAAGGACACCTCGGAGCCGTCCACGAGGATGCGTCCCCCGCTCGGCCGGTACAGGCCGTAGAGGACGTTCATCAGGGTGGACTTGCCGGCCCCGTTCTCGCCGAGGAGGCAGTGGATCTGCCCGGGCTCCACGACGAGGTCGACGTCCTCGTTGGCCGCGAAGGAGCCGAACCGCTTGGTGATGGACTGCAGTTCCAGCTTCATGGTGGGGTGGTCCTCCTCGTGGGCCGTCCGCCGGCCCCCGGGCCGGCACGCCGCCGCCCGGCTGCGGCCGGGCGGCGGCGTGCGGTGGTCGGTGCGGCCCGGGCTCAGGCCTGGGGCGAGTTCTCGGACTCGACCGTGAGCGTGCCGTCGATGATGTCCTGCTTCAGCTGCTCGACCTCGGCCGCGAGCTCCTCGCCCACGGCCTCCTCCTGGTCGTGGTAGGGGGCGATGCCCACGCCGTCGTTGTCGAGGGTGCCGACGTAGGGCTCGTTGCTGAACTCGCCCTCCGCCGCGTTCTGCACGACGTCCTGCACGGACGTGCTCATCTGCTTGAGCACGGAGGTGAGCTGGTACTGCTTGCCCTTCTCGAGGGTCTCGTAGCCGTCGGCGTCGACCCACACGAAGCGCACCTCGTCGCGGTCGCCGCTGTTGGCCTCCACCACGGCGTCGATCGTGCCGAGGGCCGCCTGCCCGGCCACGGGCAGGACGATGTCCGCGCCCTCGTTGACGAAGTTCTGGGTGGTGGTCTTCGCGGCGGAGGTGTCCGTGAAGCTGTTCACGAAGGTGCCGTCCTGGGTGTCCTTGTTCCAGCCCAGCAGCCGGACGTCCTCGCCCTTGGTGTCGTTGTAGTGCTCGATGCCGTCGGCGAAGCCGTCCATGAACACCGTCACGGTGGGGATGTCCATGCCGCCGTAGGTCGCCACGGTCCCGGTGCCGGTGCTGCCCGCGGCCACGTAGCCGGCGAGGAACGCGGCCTCGGCCGTGTTGTAGACGAGCGGCTTCACGTTGGGCAGCTCGATCGAGGCGTCGTCGACGATCGCGAAGTCCGACTCGGGGTTGGCCTCGGCCACGGTCCGGGTGGCGTCGGCGAGGAGGAAGCCCACGGACACGGTCAGGTCGCACCCGGCCTGCACCATGGACGTCAGGTTGGGCTCGAAGTCGGTCTCGGCCTGGGACTCGGCCTGGTTGACCTCGATGCCCATGGACTCCTCGACGGCCTGCAGGCCCTCGTAGGAGTTCTGGTTGAAGGAGCGGTCCTGGAACCCGCCGGAGTCGGAGACGATGCAGCCGGTGAAGTCGGTGGCCTGCTCCTGCGCCTCGCCGCCCTCCTCCGGGGCGGCGCCGCAGCCGGCGAGGACGAGGGCGGAGAGGCCCAGCAGCGCGGCGGCCGGGAGCGGGCGGCGTCCTCGGGACGTCCGGGGCGAGAAGGTCATGGTTCCTCCAGGAGACGGGCGCGGCCGGGACGTGAGCCCGGTCACGCGGGAGCGCGACGTGGTGCCACTCTACCCACGGGTAGGCCCGGAGCGCCGGAGGCCGGCGTCAGTCCGACGCGACGTCCGGCCGGGCCTGCCGGGAGTGCAGCCGGATGGCGCGCAGGGCCGTGTTGGCCATGACCTGGATGCCGCAGCCGATCGCCGCCTCGTCCGCCACGTAGTCCGACTGGTGCAGGTCGTAGGTGTGCCCGCCCCGCGTGCGCGTGCCCAGCCGCATCATGGCCCCGGGGACCTCCTGGAGGAACCACGCGAAGTCCTCCCCGCCCATGGACTGGTGCACCAGCACCACCGCGTCCTCGCCGAGCTCGGCGCGGGCGGCGTTCTCGATCAGGGTCGTCTCGACCTCCCCGTTGACCACGGGAGGGACGCCGCGGATGTGCTCGAGCTCCACGTCCACGCCGTAGGGCGTGGCGACCTGGTGCACGACCTCGTCGAGCAGCTTGCCCGCCCGGTGCCACGCGTCGGCGTCGAGGCAGCGCATGGTCCCGGACATGAAACCGGTGGCGGGGATGGCGTTGGGGGCCACGCCGGCGTGCATCTGCCCCCACACCACGGCCACGCCGGAGCGGACGTCGATCCGCCGGGACAGCACGGCCGGGACGTTCACGGCGATCTGCGCCATCGCGTAGACGAGGTCCTGCGTGAGGTGCGGGCGCGAGGTGTGCCCGCCGCGGCCCGTGAACTCGATGCGCACGGTGTCGGAGGCGGACGTGATCGCGCCGATCCGGGTGCCCACCTGGCCGACGTCGACCTTGGGCTCGCAGTGCAGGGCGAACATCCGGGGCACGCCCTCGAGGACGCCCTGGCGCAGCACGGTGAGGGCGCCGCCGGGCAGCTGCTCCTCGGCGGGCTGGAAGACGATCCGCACGGTCCCGGCGATGTGGGCGGTGCGGTGCAGGTCCGCGAGCACCTTGGCCACGCCGACCATCACCGTGGCGTGGATGTCGTGCCCGCACGAGTGCGCCACGCCGTCGTTGACGGAGGAGTACTCCAGGCCGGTGCCCTCCTGGATGGGCAGCGCGTCGATGTCCGCCCGCAGGCCCACGGCGATCGGCCCGTGCCCGATGTCCACGTAGCACCCGGTGTCCGAGAGCCGCACCGGGGCGAGGCCCATGTTCTCCAGCGCGCCCACGATCCGGTCCGTGGTCCGGAACTCCTGGTAGGACAGCTCGGGGTGCCGGTGCAGGTCCCGCCGGAAGGCGATCAGGTCCGGCAGGTACCGCTTGAGCAGGGGGCCGATGGCGGGCGGGAGGCCCGCCTCCAGGGCCGCGGAGGAGGATGGCGCGTCAGACATCTGCCCAGACTACTCCCGGGCGCGCACGGCCCGGGACGCTCACAGGACGTCCGTGTTGCCGCTCTGCTTGAGCGAGGCCACCGCGTCCTTGACGCGCTGCGCGTGCTCGCGCGTGGTCACCAGCAGGGCGTCCTGGGTGTCGACCACCACGATGTCCTCGACCCCGATCAGCGCGATCAGCCGGCCCGTGTCCGAGACCACGATGCCGCTCGAGCTGTCCGAGAGCACGCGGCTGTTGTCGCCGAGCACCGTGACGTCGGGGTCGGTCTCGGGGTCGACGTGGTTGAGCCGCCGGATCGCGGCGAAGTCCCCGACGTCGTCCCAGGTGAAGCTCGCCGGGACCATGGCGACGTCCCCGGCGGCCGCCGCGGGCTCGGCCACGGCGTAGTCGATCGCGATCTTGGGCAGCCCGGGCCACACCCGGTCCACCACCTCGTCCTGGGCCGGCGTGCCCCAGGCCTCGGCGATCTCGGTGAGCCCCGCGTGCAGCTCCGGCTGGCTCGCCGCGAGGTGGCGCAGCATCAGGGACGCGGGCGCCACGAACATCCCGGCGTTCCACGTGTAGTTGCCGCCGGCCACGTAGTGCCGGGCGGTGTCCTCGTCGGGCTTCTCGACGAACTCCTCGACCTGCAGGGCGTGCGGGGCGTCCGCCAGCCCGAGCTGGGCGCCGGCCCGGATGTAGCCGAAGCCGGTGGCCGGGGAGCTCGGCGGGATGCCGATCGTCACGATCCGTCCCGAGGCCGCCGCGGCCACGGCCTCCCGCACGACGTCCTGGAAGGCCTCGGCGGGCTCGATCACGTGGTCGGCCGCGAAGGACCCGACGATCGCCTCGGGGTCGCGGCGCTGGACGAGCATGCAGGCCAGGCCGATGGCCGCGGCCGAGTCCTTCGGGGACGGCTCGAGCACGAGGTCCTCGCCGGAGAGCTCCGGGAGCTGCCGGCAGACCGCGGCGGCGTGCGTGCGCCCGGTCACGACCATGACCCGGCCGCCACCCAGGCCCGCGAGCCGGTCGTACGTGGCGCGCAGCAGGGAGGAGCCGGAGCCGGTCAGGTCGAGCAGGAACTTGGGGGCGTCGGCCCGGGACAGAGGCCACAGCCGGGAGCCGACCCCTCCGGCAGGGATGAAGGGGTGGAAGTGCGCGAGTGGGGAGGTCACGGACAACACCATACGACCTCGCCCCCGGAAGCCGGGGAAATCGACGTCCGCCCGCGGCGGGAACCGCGCTCCGGCGCGGGACAGGCTGTCAGTAAACAGCGTCCGTGCTGGTATCGTGGGAGGGAACTCGCGCATCATCCGACACAGAGCCGGAGGGCTCCGCTCACGTCGTGCGCAGTGCGAATTCCCGAACATTTCTAGAGCGCACGACGGCGAGCGACTCAGGGAGGTTTTTCAGTGGCGAAGACATCCAAGGGCACCCTGTACCGGGGCCAGGCTCATGGCCAGTGGTCCTGGGTGGCCCATCGCATCACCGGCGTGGCCATCTTCTTCTTTCTTCTGGTCCACGTCCTGGACACCGCGCTCGTGCGGGTCTCGCCCGAGGCCTACAACGCGGTCATGGCGACCTACAAGAACCCGGTCATGGGCCTCGGCGAGGCCGGCCTCGTGGCGGCCATCGTCTACCACGCGTTCAACGGCCTGCGCATCATCATGGTGGACTTCTGGTCCAGCGGCACCAAGTACCAGAAGCAGATGCTCTGGGGCGTCCTGCTCCTGTGGGTCGTCGTCATGGTCCCGTTCCTCATCCGTCACCTGTCCCACGTCTTCGGGGGTTAATTCACAATGAGCACTCCGCTCAAGGCACGCATCTCGGTCCCCCGGAGCAAGGACCTCGAGGTCAACGGCGTCAAGTACAACCGCTCCTCCTCCCGCCGCAACAACTTCGAGATGTACGCGTGGCTGTTCATGCGCCTGTCCGGCGTGGTCCTGCTCGTGCTCGTCTTCGTCCACCTGTGGGTCAACCTCGTGGGCCCGGAGGGCGGCGTGAACGCGGTGGACTTCGCGTTCGTGGCCGGCAAGTGGGCCAGCCCGTTCTGGCAGGTCTTCGACATGCTCCTGCTGTGGCTCGCCATGCTGCACGGCACCAACGGCCTGCGCGTGATCATCGACGACTACGCGGAGAAGGACCGGACCCGGTTCTGGCTGAAGGTCTTCCTCTTCACCACGTCCGCCTTCGTGATCCTGCTCGGCACCCTGGTCATCTTCACCTTCGAGCCCTGCCCGGCCGGCGCGGACCCCGCGCTGCTCGCGAGCTTCTGCGCGGCGGGCTGAGCGCCCTGCCGGAGGCGGCCCGCCCCCCGCGGCGGGCCGCCTCCGCCGTCCGGTCACAGGCGACCGGACCCCAGCACATCCGACGGAACACCCAACAGAAAGAACTACCGGTATGCAGGTTCACAAGTACGACGTGGTCATCATCGGCGCCGGTGGTGCCGGTATGCGCGCCGCCATCGAGGCCGGTCAGCGCTCCCGCACTGCCGTACTGACCAAGCTGTACCCCACGCGTTCCCACACCGGCGCGGCGCAGGGCGGCATGTGCGCGGCCCTCGCCAACGTCGAGGAGGACAACTGGGAGTGGCACACGTTCGACACCATCAAGGGCGGTGACTACCTGGTCGACCAGGACGCCGCCGAGGTGATGGCGAAGGAGGCCATCGACGCCGTCCTCGACCTCGAGAAGATGGGCCTGCCGTTCAACCGCACCCCCGAGGGCAAGATCGACCAGCGCCGCTTCGGCGGCCACACCCGGGACCATGGCAAGGCCCCCGTGCGCCGCGCCTGCTACGCCGCGGACCGCACCGGGCACATGATCCTCCAGACGCTGTACCAGAACTGCATCAAGCACAACGTGGAGTTCTTCAACGAGTACTACGTCCTGGACCTGATCATGACCGAGGTGGACGGTCAGCGCCGCGTCGCCGGCGTCGTCTCCTACGACCTCGCCTCCGGGGAGCTGCACGTCTTCCAGGCCAAGTCCGTGGTCTTCGCCTCCGGCGGCGCCGGCAAGGTCTTCAAGACGACCTCCAACGCCCACACCCTCACCGGCGACGGTATGGCGATCGCGTTCCGCAACGGCCTGCCCCTCGAGGACATGGAGTTCATCCAGTTCCACCCGACCGGCCTGGCCGGGCTGGGCATCCTCGTCTCCGAGGCGGCCCGCGGCGAGGGCGGGATCCTGCGCAACGCGGACGGCGAGCGGTTCATGGAGCGCTACGCCCCCACCATCAAGGACCTCGCCCCCCGCGACATCGTGGCCCGCTCGATGGCCAACGAGGTGCGCGAGGGCCGCGGCGCCGGGCCGAACAAGGACTACGTCCTGCTCGACCTCACCCACCTCGAGCCGGCGCACATTGACGCGAAGCTGCCCGACATCACGGAGTTCGCCCGCACGTACCTGGGCGTGGAGCCCTACACCGAGCCCGTCCCGGTCTTCCCGACCTGCCACTACGCCATGGGCGGCATCCCGACCAACATCAAGGCCGAGGTGCTCCAGGACAACGAGACGGTGGTCCCGGGCCTGTACGCCGCGGGCGAGGTCGCCTGCGTGTCCGTGCACGGCTCCAACCGCCTGGGCACCAACTCGCTGCTGGACATCAACGTGTTCGGCAAGCGCGCCGGCATCTACGCGGCCGAGTACGCGCAGCAGGCCGAGTTCGTGCCCGTCCCGGACACCGCCCTCGACGGCACCGTGGCGCTGCTCGACAACGCGCGCAACGGCACCGGCACCGAGAAGGTCGCCGCGATCCGCAAGGACCTGCAGGACACCATGGACCTCAACGTCCAGGTGTTCCGCACCGAGGAGACCCTGCAGGCGGCGCTGGACGACATCGCCGCCCTCGAGGCCCGGTACGCGAACATCTCCATCCAGGACAAGGGCAAGCGCTTCAACCTGGACCTGCTGGAGGCCGTGGAGCTCGGCTTCCTCCTGCAGCTCGCGAAGGTCATGACCGTGGCCGCCCTGCACCGCACCGAGTCCCGCGGCGGGCACTTCCGGGAGGACTTCCCGGAGCGCGACGACGCCAACTTCATGAAGCACTCGATGGTCTACCTCGACCCCTCCTCCCCCACCGCGGGGATCCGGCAGGAGACGAAGCCCGTCATCTTCACCCGCTACGAGCCCATGGAGCGTAAGTACTGATGTCTACCGCACACACTCCCGACCGCCCCGAGGACGGCCGCGACGACGACCCGCAGGACCGTGCCCCCGAGCACGGCCACGAGCCGGGGCACGACCAGGACGACCGGGCCGGCTACAAGACCGACGCGGACGCCGGGTCCGCCGACGAGCGCGACGACGCCGACGCCCCGGCCGTGGACCCCGCCGCCGAGAACGCCGAGGGCGAGGCGCCCGCCGCGCGCGTGGACCTGCCCGAGGAGCAGCAGGGCGAGCAGGAGATCCCCACCTTCGACCTCACCCTGCAGATCCGCCGCTACAACCCGGAGCTCTCCGACGAGGTGCACTGGGACGAGTTCAAGCTCACCATGTACGGCACCGACCGCGTGCTGGACGCCCTGCACAAGGTCAAGTGGGAGATCGACGGCTCGCTGTCCTTCCGCCGCTCCTGCGCCCACGGCGTGTGCGGCTCGGACGCGATGCGCATCAACGGCCAGAACCGCCTCGCCTGCAAGGTGCTGCTCAAGGACCTCGACCTGTCCAAGCCCGTCACGGTGGAGCCCATCAAGGGCCTGCCGTGCGAGAAGGACCTGATCGTGGACATGGAGCCGTTCTTCCAGTCCTACCGCGAGATCATGCCGTTCCTGGTGGCCGGCGGCAACGAGCCGACCATGGAGCGCTACCAGTCCCAGGAGGACCGGGCGCGCTTCGACGACACCACCAAGTGCATCCTGTGCGCCGCGTGCACGTCGTCGTGCCCCGTGTTCTGGACCGACGGCCAGTACTTCGGGCCGGCGGCGATCGTCAACGCGCACCGGTTCATCTTCGACTCCCGCGACGACGCCGGGGACCTGCGCCTGGAGATCCTCAACGACAAGGAGGGCGTGTGGCGGTGCCGCACGACCTTCAACTGCACCGAGGCGTGCCCGCGCGGCATCCAGGTCACGAAGGCCATCGCCGAGGTCAAGAACGCCATCCTGAGCCGCTCCATGTGAGCGTGCCCCGAGGCCGCGGCGGCCCGTCCCCTGCACGGCAGGGGGCGGGCCGCCGTCGTGCGGGCGGGGCGCCGGCCCGGACGCCGGCTCAGCGGCGGACCGGGAGGGAGGCCATGGGCACCACGGTGACGGCCACGGGCTCGCCGTCGGGCTGCACCCGCCCGCCGCGCTGGTCCGCGTGCACGATCGCCCCGATCGCCGCGGAGAACAGCAGGATCTGGTTGAACAGGTAGAACCACAGCAGCACGCCGACCACGAGGGCCACCGAGAGCAGGTACGGGTTGGTGGTGGCCCCGGCCACGATCGCTCCCCCGATGTAGCGCAGCGCGAAGTTGCCGGCCGCCGCGGAGAGCACGGTCACGACCAGGGCGCGGCGGGTCATCCGCAGCCCGGCGACGCCCCGCACGAGCTCGAGGGCGAACAGCGCGTCGAGCACGACGACGAGCAGCGTGCTCAGCGCCCAGGTGAGCCCGGTGCGCAGCCACTCGGGTCCGCGGCCCCAGCCGAGCTCCCCGGTGATGTCGAGCAGGAAGCCCAGGAAGCCCGAGGCCGCGCCGTTGGCCACGACCGACAGCGCGAGCAGCACGCCCAGCACGAGCAGGCCGAGCAGGTCCCTGGGCACGGCCGCGATGGGCAGCCCCTGCGCCGGGGGCACCTCGAAGAGCCGGCGGAACGCGAGCCGCACCCCGGAGACCCAGCGCCAGCCGGCGAAGAACAGGACGGCGGCGCCGATCACCGTGGCGAGGGTGAAGGGCCGCGTGTCCTCGAGCAGCTCCAGGGGGACCACTCCCCCGTCCCCGGTGTCGAGCAGACCGGGCACGCGCTCGGTCACGGCCTCCACCACGGCGTCCCGCACCAGGGGATCGTTGCCGAGGAACACGCCGATCACGGAGAAGCCCATCACCAGCAGGGCCGTGGACGCGAAGATCAGCACGAAGGACAGGCCCGCTGCCATGAGCGGGCCGCCGTGGAAGAGGTAGTGCAGCACCACGCGGACCGGCATCCGCCGGTACACCGCGGTGAGCGCCGCCCCGAGCGCCGCGCCGGCCACGGCGCGGGCGCCGGCGCCGGCGGCCCGCTGCTCGCGCAGCAGCGCCCGCTGGCGCAGGGCCTCGCGCCGCATGCCGTGCCGGTCGATCGCGCGGGGCGGCAGCTCCGGGGCGGGAGCGGTGCGGGGACCGGCGCGGGTGCTCATGGCCGGGGCGGCTCAGCGCCGGTCGCGGTCGCGGCCCCGGAAGGGGAACTCCTCGCGGATCTGCCAGACGCCGAGGCCGTCGAGCTCGTAGAGGCCGATCCGGTCCACGAGGAACCCGGCACGGTAGGTCCGCAGCATGTCCTGCGCACGGTCGAGGTCCGACTCCTCCACGGCCTGGGCGATCGTGACGTGCGGGTGGAACTCGAAGGGGGACGCCGAGACGAGCTGCTCCTCGTGCAGGGCCTCGTGCAGCGCCCGGCACTGCTCCTCGCCCTCCTGGATGCGCAGGTAGACCACCGGGCTCACGGGGCGGAACGTGCCGGTGCCGTTGATCTCCACCCGGAACGGCTCCCACTCCCGGGCCACGGAGCCCACCCGCTCCACGACCTCGTCCCAGCTCTCCGCCTGCGGGGCGATCATCAGGGTGATGTGCGCCGGCACCGCGTAGGAGGCCGGGTCCCCGAAGGACGCGCGCCAGTCCTGCAGCTCCCGGCCCACGGGCTCGGGCAGCTCGATCACCACGCCCGCGTACACCTGGCCGGGGCGGATGGTGGGGGACTGCTGCGTACGGGTCAACTCAACTCCTCACAGGACGGGACCCAGCCTAGCCCAGCCCCCCGGACCCGCCCAGGCGCGGCAGGAAGCCCATCCGGTCGTAGACCCCCGCCAGCGTCCGCACGGTGATCTCCCGGCCCTTCTCGGCACCCCGGGCGAGGAGGCGGTCCAGCTCCGCGGGATCGTCGAGCAGCTCGTGGGCGCGCGCCTGGATGGGCTCCAGGGTCTCGGTGACCACCTCGGCCAGGCCGACCTTGAGGTGGCCGTACAGCTTCCCCTCGTACTCCTCCACGACGTCGTCCACGGCCCGGCCGGTGAGCGCCGAGTAGATGGTGAGCAGGTTCGCGATGCCGGGCTTGGCCTCCCGGTCGAAGCGGATCTCGGTGCCGTCGTCGGTGACCGCGGATTTGATCTTCTTCGCGTTCTTCTTGGCCGGGTCCAGCAGCCGGATCAGCCCGTTCTCCGACGCGGCGGACTTGGACATCTTCGCGGTGGGGTGCTGCAGGTCGTAGATCTTGGCGGACTCGGCGAGGATTTTCGGGTCCGGGACCACGAACGTGTCCCCGAACCGGGCGTTGAACCGCTGGGCGAGGTTGCGGGTCAGCTCGAGGTGCTGGCGCTGGTCCTCGCCCACGGGGACCTGGTGGGCCTGGTAGATCAGGATGTCCGCGGCCATGAGCACCGGGTAGGCGAACAGGCCCACCGTGGCGTTCTCGGCGCCCTGCTTGGCGGACTTGTCCTTGAACTGGGTCATCCGGGACGCCTCGCCGAAGCCCGTGATGCAGTTGAGCGCCCACGCCAGCTGCGCGTGCTCGGGCACGTGGGACTGCACCAGCAGGGTGGAGCGCTCGGGGTCGATGCCCGCGGCGATGTACTGGGCCGCCGTGACTCGGGTGCGCTGGGCCAGGGTGGCGGGGTCCTGCTCGGCGGTGACGGCGTGCAGGTCGGCCACGAAGAACACGCACTCGTTGTCGTCCTGCAGGTCCACCCAGTTGCGCACCGCGCCCACGTAGTTGCCCAGGTGCAGGGAGTCCGCCGAGGGCTGCACCCCCGAGACGACACGGGGCTTTCCGGAGGCGGTGGGGACGTCGAACGGGGCGGGCTCAGGGGTCACGGTGCGGGGTCCTTCGATCGGGCGTGCGCGGGCGGCGCGGAACGGGAACGGGGTCAGAACTGGTAGTCGACCACCACGGGCGCATGGTCGGAGAAGCGGGTGTCGTAGCTGGGGGCACGGTCCACCACGGCGGTCACGGCCCGGTCCGCGAGCCCCGGGGTGGCCATGTGGTAGTCGATGCGCCACCCGGCGTCGGTGTCGAAGGCCTTGCCGCGGTAGGACCACCAGGTGTACGGCCCGGGCACCGGTCCGGCCAGATCCCGGGCGACGTCCCGGTACCCCTGCTCGCCGAGGAAGCGGTCGAAGTAGGCACGCTCCTCGGGCAGGAAGCCGGCGTTCTTGACGTTGCCCTTCCAGTTCTTGATGTCGAGCTCGGTGTGGCCCACGTTGAGGTCGCCGACGACGAGCACGTGGTCGCTGCTCCGGGCGAGCTCCGGCAGCCGCTCGGTCATGGCGTCGAGGAAGCGGTACTTGTCGTCCTGGCGGGGGGTGCCGACCTCCCCGGAGTGGACGTAGGCCGAGACCACGGTCAGGGTGCTGCCGTCGGCCAGGGCGTGGTCGGTCTCGACCCACCGGCCCGAGGTCTCGAAGTGCTCGGGGCCGATGGAGCCGCGCCGGGCGACCGGCAGCAGCGACCCGCCGTGCGCGTCGCGGCGGGTGGCCACGGCCACGCCGGCCCGGCCCTTGTCGGCCGCCTCGGCGTGGTGGACGTCCCAGGTCTGCTCGTCGAGCAGCTCCCGGACGATCCGGTCGGGGGCGCGGACCTCCTGCAGGCAGAGGATGTCGACGTCACGGCCGCTCAGCCAGCCGGCCATGCCGCGCTTGTAGGCGGCGCGGATGCCGTTGACGTTGACCGTGGCGACGCGCAGGAGGTTCTCGGGGCGGGACATGCGGGGGCACCTGGCTTCCGGGTGGTGACGAGCGGGGGGCGTGCTTCGGGGAGTGCTGCGGGGCGGGCTGCGGTCAGTCGACCACGGTGCCGCTGAGGGGTTCCTGGCGCAGCATGCTCATCCCGTTGCCGGCCGTGATGTCGATCGTGTCGAGGGCGCGGTCCAGGGCCTCGCGCTCGGGGCCCTCGACCGGCAGCGCGGCGAGCTCCTGCTTGATCACCTTGGACTGCACCAGGACGATCTGGAAGCTGTGCGAGAGCTTCTCGTCCCGCATCGAGTCCGCGGCACCGGAGCGGGTGGCGGCGGGGGCACGGCCGGAGCCGCTGCGCAGCTGCTCCCGGGCCTCGTCCACCTGCCGGCGGCCGAACCGGGCGGCCCTGCGGACCATGAGCACCACCCAGGTGGCGAGCATCAGCCAGCCGAGGGCGATGCCGGCCAGCGTCCAGCCCAGCCACGAGTTCGCGTTCGCGGCCTGCAGCAGGGCGACCACGAAGATGACCACGAGCACGGCCAGGCCGAGCGCCGTGCCCCACCGGGCGGCACGGCCGCCGGGCTCGGCGGCCGGGGAGGAGGACGGGGTCGGTGATCCGAGGGAGCGCATGGTCCCATTGTCGCAAATCCCGGCCCGGGCCACGAACCGGCGCGGGCGCCCGCTCGCCCGGTGCCGGGAACGGCCGCGCCCCGGGAGCGGCGGCTCCCGGGGCGCGGTGGGCGGTGCTCAGCGGAGGCCGGCGTGCCGCTCGGCGGTCTCCACGACGTTGAGCAGCAGCATGGCCCGGGTCATGGGCCCGACCCCGCCGGGGTTCGGCGAGATCCAGGAGGCCTTCTGCTCGGCGGCCGGGTCGATGTCCCCGGTGAGCTTCTTCTTCCCGGTCTCGGGGTCCTCCACCCGGGAGACCCCGACGTCGAGGAGCACCACGCCGTCCTTGAGGCGGTCGGCCGTGATCATGTGCGGTCGGCCGGCGGCGGCCACGACGACGTCGGCCTGCGCCAGCAGCTCGTCGAGGTTCTGCGTGCCGGTGTGGGCGAGCGTGACCGTGGCGTTGATCTCCTTGCGGGTGAGCAGCAGCCCGATCGGCCGTCCGACCGTCACGCCGCGGCCCACGACGAGCACGTGCCGGCCCGCGAGCTCGACACCGTTGCGGCGCAGCAGCTCGATCACCCCGTTCGGCGTGCACGGCAGCGGGGAGGTCATCGGCTCGGAGACGTTGAGCACCAGGCGGCCGAGGTTCGTGGGGTGCAGCCCGTCGGCGTCCTTGTCCGGGTCCACGCGCTCGAGGATCGCGTTCGTGTCGATGTGCTCCGGCAGCGGCAGCTGGACGATGTAGCCGGTGCACGCGGGGTCCGCGTTGAGCTCGTCGAGGACGCGCTCGAGCTCCTCCTGGGAGACGTCCGCGGGGAGGTTGCGGCGGATCGAGGAGATGCCGACCTCGGCGCAGTCCTGGTGCTTGCCGCCCACGTAGGAGTGCGAGGCGGGGTCGTCGCCCACCAGCACCGTGCCGAGACCGGGGGTGACCCCCCGCTCCGCGAGCGCGGCGACGCGCTCGGCGAGCTCGGCCTTGATCGCGGCGGAGGCCGCCCGTCCGTCGAGGACCTGCGCGCCCACGCTCACCACTCCTCGAGGCCGTCGTAGAGCGGGAAGTCCGCCGCGAGCCGGTCCACGCGGGCCCGCAGGGCGGGGATGTCCGCCCCGGGCTTGAGGGCGGTCGCGATGATCTCGGCGACCTCCTCGAACTCGGGGGCGCCGAAGCCGCGGGTGGCCAGCGCGGGGGTGCCGATCCGCAGCCCGGAGGTGACCATCGGCGGGCGCGGGTCCCACGGCACGGCGTTGCGGTTGACGGTGATCCCCGCCTGGTGCAGGAGGTCCTCGGCCTGCTTGCCGTCCAGCTCGGAGTGGCGCAGGTCCACGAGGACCAGGTGCACGTCGGTGCCGCCGGTCAGCACGGAGACCCCGGCCGCGGCCACGTCGTCGGCGCCGAGGCGCTCGGCCAGGATGCGCGCGCCCTCGACGGTGCGCTCCTGGCGGGCGCGGAACTCCTCGGTGGCGGCGATCCTGAAGGCCACGGCCTTGCCCGCGATGGCGTGCATGAGCGGTCCGCCCTGCTGGCCCGGGAAGACGGCGGAGTCGATCTTCTTCTTCAGCTCGCCCGTGGTCAGGATCACGCCGGAGCGGGGACCCGCGAGGGTCTTGTGCACGGTGGAGGTCACCACGTGGGCGTGCGGCACGGGGTTCGCGTGCAGGCCCGCGGCCACGAGGCCCGCGAAGTGGGCCATGTCCACCCACAGCTTCGCCCCGACCTCGTCGGCGACCGAGCGGAACGCCTCGAAGTCCAGCTCCCGCGAGTACGCGGACCAGCCGGCCACGATGACCTGCGGGCGCTCGGCGAGGGCCTGCTCCCGCACCTTGTCCATGTCGATGGTGTAGGTCTCGGGATCGACCTCGTAGGCGGCGATCTCGTAGAGCTTGCCGGAGACGTTGAGCTTCATCCCGTGCGTGAGGTGGCCGCCGTGGGCCAGGGAGAGGCCCATCAGCTTGTCGCCGGGGGTCATCAGCGCCTGCATGACCGCCGTGTTGGCCTGGGCCCCGGAGTGGGGCTGGACGTTGGCGTGCTCGGCGCCGAACAGGGCCGTGGCCCGGTCCCGGGCGAGGTTCTCGACGACGTCGACGAACTCGCAGCCGCCGTAGTAGCGGCGCCCGGGATAGCCCTCGGCGTACTTGTTCGTCAGCACCGAGCCCTGGGCCTCGAGGACCGCGCGGGGCGCGAAGTTCTCGGAGGCGATCATCTCGAGGGTGCCGCGCTGGCGGCCGAGCTCGTCGGTGATGGCCGCCGCGATCTCCGGATCGACCTCGGCGAGGGGCTGGTTGGTGACGGACGGGGACGTGCTCGTGGACATGCCGCTCCTGAAGTCGGGGACCGTGGGTGGACCGTCTACGAGTTTAGGCGATGCCGCAGGACCAGGTCCCGCCCGGCGTGCGCGGACCGGCCGACGACCCGCTCGAGGGGTCCCTGCCCCCGGGCCCGGCGCCAGAGGACGGCGAGGACGGTGCCCGTCAGGACGTGCACCAGGAACCACAGCACCGGCCGCTCGTAGTGCAGCTCCAGGAAGAGGCCGAGCAGGTGCGCCGAGTAGAGGGTCAGGGTCATCGAGCCGGCCGCGACCAGCGGCAGCAGCACGTGCTCCGCCCGGCGGGCCACCAGCAGGCACAGGCCCAGCACGAGGGCCCCGGTGCCCACCCCGCTCAGCAGGGCGAGCGGGGTGTTGGTGTGCGGCCCGGTGACGGCCAGCCACCACCAGCTGGAGGAGGGCAGGACGGGGTCCGGCCCGTACACGATGACGTCCTGGACGTCCTCCCGGCCCAGGAATGGGCTCGCGGCGAGCAGGCGCTCCATGCCGCCCAGGGGGTGCAGCAGCAGCCAGGAGGTGACGGCGGCCACCGCCGCGAGCGCGGCCCCGCCGAGCAGCAGGCCGAGCTGGGTGCGCGCGGCCGAGAGGTCCAGCCGTCCCAGCGCCAGGCCCGCCAGGAGATAGACGAGATAGGTGACCCCCGGGTAGGAGCCGGTCACCAGCAGCTGGGCGAGGGTCGTGCCCGGCTCGGCGAGCAGCTCGGCGACGTCGGGGTTGTGCACGGCGAACCCGGGCAGGGCGGGCCCCAGCGCGTGCACCAGGACGGGGCCGAGCACCGCGAGCCCTGCCGCCCAGGCGAGCAGGGCTCGCGCGGACAGGTGCAGGAAGGGCAGGGCGAGGAGGAAGAAGACGCCGTAGTAGACGAGGATGTTGTAGGCGGGCGGGTCGCCCGGCGAGAGCTGGTTGATCAGCAGCCCCAGCACCGTGATGAGCACCGCCCGCACCAGCAGCCCTGCCCGGTCCGCGGTCATCCGGGGCCCCTCGTGCACCCGGGTCCCGCCCGAGCCGAGCGCCAGCCCCACACCGGCGAGCAGGGCGAACAGGGCGGCGGCCCGGCCGGAGAACAGGGTCCACTGGGCGGTGGCCTCGAAGGTCTCCGGGTCCCAGGACGGCAGGATGTGCACGGAGACCATGCCGAGCAGGGCGAGGCCACGGGCGGCGTCGATCCCGGCCAGGCGCCGGCGGGCGCGCGGCGCGGCGGACGGCTCCGCGGACCGGGCCTCCCCGACCGGGTGGTGGGTGTGCAGCATGACGGCGGTTCCCCTCTCGTGGTGCTCCGGCGGGCTCCGGCCCGCCGGGTCCGGGCCCCCGGCCCGTTTCCTGCTTCCACCTCAGCAGACGGGGATGTGGCGCTCTTATCGGCTTCCTGTGCCGCGGCTGTGAAGTGCGTCCGCGAAGGACCCGGCGGCGGGTGCGGCGCTACGCTGAGGTCGGTCCCAGGTCGCCGGTGCCGCCGGCGGGGACCAGGAGGGAGCACGCCGTGACCGAGCCCGTGCAGCGGCCCACCGCCGTGGACCTCCCGCGCCTGCGGCACCCCGACGGCGCACCGGTGCGCGCGCTCGTCGTCGACGACGAGCCGCTGCTGGCGCAGATGGTGTCCATGGGCCTGTCGATGCTGGGCTGGGAGGTGCGCTCCGCCCACGACGGCGACGCCGCGGTGGCCGAGGCCCGCCGCTTCCGGCCCGACGTGCTGGTGCTGGACGTCATGCTCCCGGGCTGCTCGGGGGTGGAGGTGCTCGAGCGGATCCGCTCCTTCTCCCCCACCGTCCCGGCCCTGTTCCTCACCGCGAAGGACAGCACCGAGGACCGCATCACCGGCCTCGCGGCGGGCGGGGACGACTACGTGACGAAGCCGTTCGACATGGAGGAGCTGCTGCTGCGGCTGCACCGCCTGGTGCAGCGTGCGGGCATCGCCCACCCGGACTCCGCCGAACTGGTCGTGGGCGACCTCGTGCTCAACGCGGACACGCGGGAGGTCCGCCGGGGCGGCGCCGAGATCGCGCTGACCGCCACCCAGTTCGACCTGCTGCGCTGCCTCATGGAGAACGCGCGCCGGGTGCTCAGCAAGCCGCAGCTCCTCGAGCTGGTCTGGGGCTATGACTTCGGCGGCCAGACCAACGTCGTGGAGCTCTACATCTCGTACCTGCGCAAGAAGGTCGACGCCGGCCGGCCGCCCATGATCCACACGGTGCGCGGCGCCGGCTACGTCCTCCGACCGGCCGAGTGAGCACCCTCCGATGAGCGCCGGAGGCGCCGGTGCCCGGCCGCGGCTCCGCGGACCCGGCCGGGCGCTGCAGCTGCGCACCAAGCTGCTGCTGACGGTCCTGGCGCTGCTGACCGTCGCCTGCGCCGCGGTGGGCGCCCTGGGCCTCGCCGCGCTCAACGTGTCCCTGGGCGAGCAGCTGGACCGCCAGGTCCGGGACGCCTCCTTCCGCGCGATCGAGTACGGGGTCCGGGCCGCCGCCGGGCCCTCGGAGGAGCTGGAGGCCATGATGGACGTCCCCGCGCAGGGCGCGGGGACCCTCAACGCCCGGATCGTGGACGGCGAGGTGGTCCGCGCCGGGCTCTTCGCCGCCGACGGGACGCGGCAGGAGCTGACCGACGCGGACCGGCGGCGGCTCGGGGAGCTCGTGACGGCGCTCGGCGCGGAGTCGGACGAGGACGGGGGCGAGCAGTGGGGTCCCGTGGACGTGCAGCTGGCCGTGGGCGGCTACCGGGTGCTGGTGGTCGACGACCCGTGGGACTGGGGGCTCGTGCTGACCGGCCTGCCGCTGGCCGACAAGGAGCAGACCCTGCGCAGCTTCGGGGTGAGCACCGCGGCGATCTCGACCGGCGCCATCGCCGCCACGGGGCTGCTCGGCCTCGTCGTCGTCCGGCGCACCCTGCGCCCCGTGGAACGGCTCTCCGACGTGGCGACCCGCGTCTCGGAGCTCGACCTCGACCACGGGGAGGTGGTCCTGCCCGTCGGGGCCGTGGCGCCGGCCGCGCACCCCGACACGGAGGTGGGCCGGCTCGGCCACGCCTTCGGGCGGATGCTGGACAACGTCAGCCACGCCCTGGTCGCCCGCCAGCGCAGCGAGACGCGCGTGCGCCGGTTCGTGGCCGACGCCAGCCACGAGCTGCGCACCCCGCTGGCCAGCATCCGGGGCTACGCGGAGCTCATCCGGCTCACCGAGCCGATGAGCCCGCAGGGCCGCGGCTCCCTGTCCCGGGTGGAGTCCGAGGCGGCGCGGATGACCGCGCTCGTCGAGGACCTGCTGCTGCTCGCGCGCCTGGACGAGGGCCGGGCGGTGGTCACCGAGGACGTCGACCTCCTCGAGCTGGTGATCGAGACGGTCAGCGACCTCCGGGTGGCGGCGCCCGGCCACGTCTGGCGCCTCGAGCTGCCCGACGAGCCCGTGCTCGTGCGGGGCGACCCGGCCCAGCTGCGCCAGGTGCTCATCAACCTGCTCGCCAACGCCCACCAGCACACGCCCGCCGGGACCACCGTCACCGCGTCCCTCACCGTGGAGCCCGACGGCACCGTGGAGCCCGGCGGCGGGCCGCGGACCCGCGGCGAGGCCGTGCTCGCGGTGGCCGACGACGGCCCCGGCGTCGGCGCGGACTTCCTCGAGCACATCTTCGCCCGCTTCGCCCGGGAGGACCACGCCCGGGCCGGGACCTCCCGCGGCACGGGTCTGGGGCTCTCGATCGTGGAGGCCATCGTGCACGCGCACCACGGGCGGATCGACGTCAGCAGCGTCCCGGGCAGCACCCGGTTCACGGTCCGCCTGCCCCGGGCGGACCACTGAGCGGACGCGGCTTGCCCCTGCGGGCCCCGGGCCGTTTAATGAACTGGTCAGGAACCGTCGGCACGGACGGCCGTCACCGCTCCCGTGCCAAACCGCAACGACGCGTCCGGGGTCCGTCGCGTGCCGTGTGCTGGGGTCTCTCCGTGCGGTTCCGGGGGCCACGGGAAACACACCCACTTCCGGAGGAACTCTCGTGAACGCACTGCCCACCGCCCCGTTCACCGCGTCCCTGCCGCGCATCCAGGGCCCGGACGCACCGGCCCAGGCGGTCGACCAGCTGCGCATCCCGCACGAGGCCGTCATCTTCGACATGGACGGGGTGGTCACCGACACCGCCGCCGTGCACGCCGCGGCCTGGAAGACCCTCTTCGACGCGATCCTGGCCGACGACCGGCTCGAGCCGGCCGAGGAGGGCACCACGGTGGACCGGCGGCCCTTCGACGCCGACGCGGACTACCGCCACTACGTGGACGGCAGGCGGCGCGAGGACGGGATCCGCTCCCTGCTCGCCGCCCGCGGCGCACGCCTGCCCGAGGGCGACGAGACGCCGGGGGCGTGGACCGTGCAGGGCCAGGCCGTGCTGAAGAACACCTACTTCCAGGACGCCCTGCAGGTCCAGGGCGTGCGGGTCTTCGACCGGACCGTGGCGCTCATCGAGCGGCTGCGCGGGGCCGGGGTGCCGGTGGGCCTCGTGACCGCGAGCCGCAACAGCGTCCCGGTGCTCGCGGCGGCCGGGCTGCAGGACTCCTTCGACATCATCGTGGACGGCCACTTCGCCGCCGAGCACGGGCTGCCCGGCAAGCCGGCCCCCGACACGTTCCTCACCTGCGCGAAGATGCTCGGCGTGAACCCGGCCCGGTCCGTGGTGGTGGAGGACGCCGTGTCCGGGGTGCAGGCCGCGGCCGCCGGCGGCTTCGGCATGGTCGTGGGCATCCGCCGCCACGGCGAGCGCAACGACCTGTACCGGGCCGGGGCCACGATCGTGCTCAACGACGTCGGGGAGCTCGACCTCGGCGCCCGCCGCGACGACCCCTGGAAGCTGGTCTTCGAGGGCTTCGACCCGACCACCGAGGCCCGGCGGGAGACCCTCCTGACGCTGGCGAACGGCTACATGGGCGTGCGCGGGTCCGCCTGCGAGTTCCCCGACAACGGGGTGCACTACCCCGGCAACTACCTGGCCGGCATCTTCAACCGGGTGGTGAGCCACCTGAGCGGCCGCGACGTCGAGCACGAGTCCATGGTCAACGCCCCCAACTGGACCCATCTGGACCTGCGCGTCTCCGGCGGCGACTGGTGGTCGGAGGGCGGGCTGGTCCCGTCCGACGAGCGGACCGAGCTCGACCTGCGCCGCGGCCTGCTCATCCGCTCCCTGACCCTCACCGACCTCAACGGCGACCGGGGCGAGGACGGCGCCCGCGCCCGGCTGGAGATCGTCCAGCGCCGCCTCGTGTCGCTGCGCTTCCGGCACCTGGGGGCGCAGGAGACCACGGTGACCGCCCGGGGGTTCTCCGGACGGCTGCACCTGCGCACGGGCATCGACCCCAGCGTGCGCAACAACGGGGTCGCGGAGTACCAGGACCTCAACGACCACCACCTCGTGGACCTCGAGTCGACGTCCCTGCCCGACGACCACGAGACCCTGCTCTCCCACGTGCGCACCACCCAGTCCAAGATCGAGATCACCACGGCCCAGCGCACCACCATCGAGGGCGGCCAGAACGTCCGGGAGCGCCGCGAGATCCGCCCGGGCGGCACCGAGTTCCGCCGCCACCAGGTCAACATCGCCGACGGCCGCCCGGTGATCATCGACTCGACCACGGCGGTGGTCACGAGCCGCGACGCGGCGATCGGTTCGCCGCGGGAGGGCGCGCTCGCGGAGCTGGACCGCAACCCCAGCGGCGTCCGGGGCCTGCTGCCCTCGCACGAGATCGAGTGGTCGCTGCTGTGGGACCGCTTCGACGTGGACGTGTGCCCGGACCCGGAGAACAGCACCGGGGAGCTGTGCCTGACCCAGCTGGCGCTGCGGGTGCACCTGTTCCACGTGGCCCAGACGCTGGCCCCGCACATGTCCCTGCGCGACGCCGGCGTCCCCGCCCGCGGTCTGCACGGCGAGGGCTACCGGGGGCACATCTTCTGGGACGAGCTCTACATCCTCCCGGTGGTCAACCTGCACCAGCCGCAGGTGACGCGCGCCCTGCTGTCCTACCGGTGGCGCCGGCTGCCCATGGCGAAGCACCGGGCCACCGAGTTCGGGCTCGAGGGCGCCGCGTTCCCGTGGCAGTCGGGCTCCGACGGCCGGGAGGAGACCCCGCCGGAGCTGTTCAACCACCACTCCAACCGGTGGCTGCCGGACAACTCGTGGCGCCAGTTCCACGTGGGCCTCGCGATCGCCTACAACGCCTGGATCTACTACGAGACCACCGGCGACCTGGACTGGCTGGCCGGCCAGGGCTCGGAGCTGATCATCGGGATCACCCGGCTCTTCGCGTCCCTCACGGACTACGACCCCGCGGACGGCCGCTTCCACATCGCCGGGGTCATGGGCCCGGACGAGTACCACGACGGCCCGCGCGGCCAGCACGGCGGCGGCCTCAAGGACAACGCCTACACGAACGTGCTGGCGGCCTGGCTGTTCCGGCACAGCGCCCACATCTTCCACGACATGGTGGAGCACCAGCGCGAGGAGCTCTCCGCCCGCTTCGACCTCTCGCCCGAGGAGGTCGGGACGTGGCAGCAGATGGCCGAGCGGATGTTCGTGCCGTTCAACGCGGACGGCACCATCAGCCAGTTCCACGGCTACGACGACCTCGACGAGCTGGACTGGGAGTACTACCGGGCCAAGTACCGCAACATCGGCCGCCTCGACCTCCTGCTGGAGAACGAGGGCGACATGACCAACAACTACAAGCTGGCCAAGCAGGCCGACACGATCATGCTGGTCTACCTCTTCGGTCCCGACGGCCTGGTCGAGGAGCTCGGCCGGATGGGCTACGACGTGGACCACGCCGCGATCGAGCGCACCGTCGACTTCTACATCGCGCGCTCCTCCCACGGCTCCTCGCTCTCCCGGGTGGTCAACGCCTCGGTGCTCGCGTGGCTGCACCCGGACCGTTCGTGGTCGTCCTTCCAGGACGCCCTGCTGGTGGACCTCGACGACACCCAGGGCGGGACCACGGGCGAGGGCATCCACCTGGGCGCCATGGCCGGCTCGGTCGACGTCGTGACCCGCGCCTACGCGGGGCTGCGCGTGCGGGGCGGGTGGCTCGAGTTCGACCCGGCCCTGCCGAGCCAGCTGCAGTCGGTGACGTTCACGGTGCTGTACCGCGGGCAGGTGATCCGGGTCTGCATCGACCACCACGTCCTGGAGCTCGAGGGCTCCTCCCGCCGCGCGGACGACGTCACGATCCACGTGCACGGCGCGGAGTACGTGCTCAAGGGCGGCCAGAAGATCCGGGTGGCCCTCCAGCACGGGCACCAGCGCTCCGCGCGCCCGGCGGTCACCCGGCAGGACGCCTGAGCCGCGGGCCGCTGCTCCGCCGCTAGGCTGGGCGCATGGCACACTCCACGACGCCCGGCCTGGTCCTCCCGCACGGCGGGCACGAGCCCCGGATCGACCCGTCCGCCTTCGTGGCCCCGACCGCCACGGTCGTGGGCGACGTCGAGCTGGGCCCCGGGTCCGGGACCTTCTACGGCGCCGTGGTGCGCGGGGACCGCTCCCCCGTCCGGCTGGGGGCGCGCTCGAACCTGCAGGACAACGTGGTGGTCCACTCCGACCCCGGCCACGCCTGCACGATCGGCGCGGACGTGAGCGTCGGCCACGGCGCCGTGGTGCACGGCTGCACCGTGGAGGACGAGGTCCTGGTCGGGATGAACGCGACCGTCCTCAACGGCGCCGTGATCGGCACGGGCTCCCTGGTCGCCGCGGGCGCCGTCGTCCTAGAGGGCACCGTGGTGCCGCCGCGCTCACTGGTGGCCGGGGTGCCGGCCAAGGTCCGGCGCGAGCTCACGCAGGAGGAGCAGGAGAAGGTCCGGGCCAACGCGCGGACCTACGTGCAGCTCTCCGCCGAGCACCGCCGGCTCAACGCCTGACGCGGCTCAACGCCTGACCCGGCTCCATGCCTGACCCGGCTCCGCGCCGCACCGGGCCGTGGTTCCTGGACACGGCACCCGGTCACTGCGCCGCGAGGGTGCGCGCGTAGTCGAGGTACGCGCCGTGGTCGAAGCCGGGCAGCAGGCAGGACTGCACCACCCAGCCCTGCAGCACCGAGAGGATGGCCTGGGCGAACATCCCGGCCCACTCCCGGGCCGCGCCGGGGTCGAGCCCCAGCTCCTCGGCCGCCCACCGCCCGTATCGCTCCTCGACGCGGTCCCGCACACGTCCCAGGTGCTCCCCGGCCAGCGCGGCCAGACCCGGGTCGGTCACGGCGCCGCCCCACGTGATGAGCAGCAGGCGGGTGGTGGCCGGGTCCGCGGCCAGCCGCTCCAGCAGCCCCACGACCCACGCGGCGGGGTCGGTGCGGGGCTCGTCCTCCGCGGCCGCGAGGACCCGGTCCAGGGCGGCGCGGGCGGCCGCCGCCACGAGCTCCTGCTTGCTCGGGAAGTGGTTGTACAGTGCTCCCGCGGACAGCCCCGTGGCGGCGATGATGCGGTGCATCGACGCCCCCTCGAAGCCGTGCTCGAGGAAGCACTCGCTGGCGGCGGCCACGATCTCGCGGCGGCGTTCGTCCTTGTACTGCTGGCTCACCCGGGGCACGGGGCCAGTCTAGGCGACGAACGGTCGTTCGATCGGCGCGGCCGGGGAGGGCGGGCCGCGGCCCGGAGCGGGCGGCCTCGAACGGGCGGCCAGGTGCGACGGCGCCGGGCGGGCAGCGCTCAGCGGGTGGCGCCGGGGAACGGCGTGGCAGAATGCGCCCATGCCCGCTCAGACCCTCAGCCCGTTCGTCGCCGCCTCCCTCGACGCCGCCCACCTCGACGACCCCGGCACCGCGACGGGCCGCACGCTCGGATGGGGCGTGGTCAGCACCGGCGGCATCGCGGAGAAGGTGGTCGCGGACATCGCCGCGCTGCCCGACGCCCGGCTGGTGGCCGTGAGCTCGCGGGACCAGCACCGCGCGGAGGACTTCGCCCGCCGGCACGGGGTGGAGCGCGCCTACGGCAGCACCGCCCCCGCCACGGGCCTGGACCGCCTGGCGGCCGACCCGGACGTGGAGATCGTCTACGTGGCCACCCCGCACGGCTACCACCACCGGGACGTCTCGGCGCTGCTGCGGGCCGGCAAGCACGTGGTGTGCGAGAAGGCCCTCGCCATGACCGCGGCGGAGGTCCGGGACCTGTTCCGCCTGGCCCGCGAGCACGGCGTCTTCCTCATGGAGGCCGTCTGGACCCGCATGACCCCCGGCTTCCGCACCGCGATGCGCTGGGTCCGGGAGGGCCGGCTCGGCCGGGTGCGCTCGGTCGAGGGGTCCATCGGCATGCACCGCCCCCTCGACCCGGCCCACCGGCTGTTCCGCCGGGCCGACGGCGGAGGCGTGCTGCTGGACATGATGGTCTATCCGCTGACCTGGACCTCCGCCGTGCTCGGCGCCCCGGAGCGCTGGAGCGCCCGCGCGGAGCTCGGCGCCACCGACGTGGACGTGGACACCGCCCTGACCCTGGACTACGGCCACGGCCGGGCCCACGTGAGCGGCACCCTGTCCAGCACGGTCCCGCACCAGGTGACGCTCAGCGGCACGGAGGGCTGGCTGCGCGTGGACGGCCGGATCAACTGCCCCACCACCCTGGTGCTGCAGACCGCCGCCGGCGCCCGCGGCGGCGCCGACCCCGCGGTGGAGCGCGTGGCCGTGCCGGGCGCGGGCTACGTCTTCGAGATGCGGGAGGCCACCCGCTGCGTGCAGCAGGGCCTGCTCGAGTCCCCCGTGATGCCGTGGGCCGACTCCCTCGAGCTCGTGGAGCTCTTCGACCGGGTGCGGGAGCGGATCGGCGTGCGGTACCCCCACGACACCCGCTGAGCCGACACCCGCTGACACGACGCACCCGCGCACGGCGCCCGCCGACGGGCGGTTCGCCGTGGGCGATCCGAGCCCGGACCTGTTGAAGAGCTCCCAGGGCGGCACTATCATGGTCAACAGTTGAGTTGATCCGACTCAACTAAATGTCGAAGACATTGCTCACATGGTTGAGGAGATGATTGACGTGGCCACGATGTTCACCCCGTTCAACGATTTCGACCGGCTCGCCGCCTCGCTGTTCGCCCGGCAGGGCCTGCGCGAGATGCCCATGGACCTGTACCGGGACGGCGACCAGTACATCCTGCGGGCTGACCTGCCGGGGATCGACCCCGACAGCGTCGACGTCGACGTCGACGGCCAGCTGCTGACCATCCGGGCGGAGCGGAAGCTGCCCGAGGTCCAGGACGTCCAGTGGATCACCCGGGAGCGGCAGAGCTCCTCGTTCGTGCGCCAGCTCAACCTGGGCCAGGGCATCGACATCCAGGGCATCGCCGCGAACTACGACAACGGCGTGCTCACGGTGACGATCCCCGTCTCCGCGCAGGCCAAGCCGCGCAAGATCCAGGTGGTCTCCGGCCAGGGCGAGCAGGTCTCCGGCCAGGGCGAGCAGCAGGCCCTGGGAGAGAGCCGGGACGGCTCCGGCGACCGCGTGATCGGCGAGGGCGAGCTCGTCAACGGCGAACGCTCCACGCAGTCCACCGAGGGCTGAGCCCGGCCCGGCCGGCAGCCGCCCCGCACCGGCCGGGACGCCACGGCCCGGGCCCGTTCCCCCGCGGGGAACGGGCCCGCCGTCGTGCCCGGAGCCCCCGCACTCCCCGGGCGGCCAGCGGGCGGGGCGCCGCCTCGGGTATCTTGGCACCAGGAAGCACCACCCCGATCCGACGACATCCTGGGAGACAGCCCGCACATGGCCAAGATCATCTACACCCGCACCGACGAGGCGCCCCTGCTCGCCACCTACTCGTTCAAGCCGATCATCGAGGCCTACGCCTCGACCGCCGGCGTCGAGGTGGAGACCCGCGACATCTCCCTGGCCGGTCGCATCCTCGCCGCCTTCAACGACCGCCTGCCCGAGGACCAGCGGGTGGCCGACGCCCTCGCCGAGCTCGGCGAGCTGGCCAAGAAGCCCGAGGCCAACATCATCAAGCTCCCCAACATCTCCGCCTCCGTCCCGCAGCTGAAGGCCGCCGTCAAGGAGCTGCAGCAGCAGGGCGTGGACCTCCCGGACTACCCGGACGAGCCGCGCACCGAGGAGGAGCAGGAGGTCCGGGCCCGATACGACAAGATCAAGGGCTCGGCCGTCAACCCGGTGCTGCGCGAGGGCAACTCGGACCGCCGCGCCCCCTCCTCGGTGAAGAACTACGTCCGCAAGAACCCGCACCGGATGGGCGAGTGGACGGCGGAGTCGAGGACGAACGTCGCCACCATGGGCGCCGACGACTTCCGGGACAACGAGAAGTCCGTGGTCATGGAGGACGACGACACCCTGACGATCCGGCTGGTCGGCGAGGACGGCGGCACCACGGTGCTCAAGGAGTCCGTCCCCGTGCTGGCCGGCGAGGTCGTCGACGGCACCGTGATGCGGGCCGAGGCCCTGGACGCGTTCCTCGCGGAGCAGGTCGAGCGCGCCAAGCGGGAGGACGTCCTGTTCTCGGTGCACCTCAAGGCCACCATGATGAAGGTCTCCGACCCCATCATCTTCGGCCACGTGATCGAGGCCTTCTTCCCGGAGGTCTTCGCCACCCACGGCGCCGCCCTCGAGGAGGCCGGCCTGAGCTCCGACAACGGTCTCGCCGCGATCCTCGACGGCCTCGACGCCCTGCCGGCCGACGTGCGCGACGACGTGCGGGCCGGGATCGACAAGGGCCTCGCCGAGGGCCCGAAGCTCGCCATGGTGAACTCCGACAAGGGCATCACGAACCTGCACGTGCCCTCCGACATCATCGTCGACGCGTCGATGCCGGCCATGATCCGCACCTCCGGGCACATGTGGGGCCCCGAGGGCGAGGAGGCCGACACCCTCGCGGTGCTGCCGGACAGCTCCTACGCCGGGGTCTACCAGGTGGTCATCGACGACTGCCGCGCCAACGGCGCGTTCGACCCCACCACGATGGGCTCGGTGCCGAACGTGGGCCTCATGGCGATGAAGGCGGAGGAGTACGGCTCCCACGACAAGACCTTCGAGATCCCCGCGAAGGGCACCGTCCAGGTCGTCGACTCCTCCGGCGCCGTGCTCGTCGAGCACGAGGTCTCCCCCGGCGACATCTGGCGCGCGTGCCAGACGAAGGACGTCGCCATCCGGGACTGGGTCAAGCTCGCCGTGACCCGCGCCCGGGCCTCCTCGACGCCGGCCGTGTTCTGGCTGGACCGCACCCGCGCCCACGACACCAACCTCATCGCCAAGGTCGAGGAGTACCTGGCCGAGCACGACACCGAGGGCCTGCAGATCGAGATCATGTCCCCCGAGGAGGCCACCGCCTTCTCGATCGAGCGGATCCGCCGCGGCGAGGACACCATCTCGGTCACCGGCAACGTGCTGCGCGACTACCTGACCGACCTGTTCCCGATCCTGGAGCTGGGCACCTCCGCGAAGATGCTCTCGGTGGTCCCCCTCATCAACGGCGGCGGGCTGTTCGAGACGGGCGCCGGCGGGTCCGCGCCGAAGCACGTCCAGCAGCTGGTCGAGGAGAACCACCTGCGCTGGGACAGCCTCGGCGAGTTCCTCGCCCTGGCCGCGAGCCTCGACCACCTGGCGTCGACGGCGGACAACGCCCGCGCGCGCATCCTCGGCGAGACCCTGGACCGGGCCACGGGCACGTTCCTGGAGGAGAACAAGTCCCCGAGCCGGAAGGCCGGCGAGATCGACAACCGCGGCAGCCACTTCTACCTCGCCCTGTACTGGGCCCAGGAGCTGGCGCGCCAGGACGAGGACACCGAGCTGGCCCAGGCCTTCGCCTCCGTGGCGGAGCAGCTGGCCGAGAACGAGGACGCCATCAACGAGGAGCTGCTCTCCGTGCAGGGCCGGCCCGCCGACATCGGCGGCTACTACCGCCCGGACGACGCCAAGACGTTCTCGGTGATGCGCCCCTCGGAGACCTTCAACCGGGTCCTCTCCTCGCTGAGCGCATGAGCTGACCCCGGGAGCTGAACGCGCCCACCGGCGCGGGCAGCACGCACGGCGACGGCCGCACTCCCCGCGGGGAGTGCGGCCGTCGCCGTGCGTGCTGCGTCCCACCGCTGTGCCGGGCGGCCGTCGGACGGCGCCGGGCTGCGGCGGTGGGGCGTCGGATCAGTGGAAGAAGTGCCGCGCTCCCGTGAAGTACATCGTCACGCCGGCGGCCTCGGCCGCGGCCACGACCTCCTCGTCCCGGATGGACCCGCCGGGCTGGACCACGGCGCGCACCCCGGCGTCCAGGAGCACCTGCAGACCGTCCGCGAACGGGAAGAACGCGTCCGAGGCCGCCACGGCCCCGCGGGCGCGCTCGGCGCCGTCCTCGCCGAGGGCGTTGGCGCGCTCCACGGAGAGCCTGCAGGAGTCCACGCGGTTGACCTGTCCCATGCCGATGCCCACGGAGGCGCCGTGGTCGGCGAGCAGGATCGCGTTGGACTTCACCGCCCGCAGGGCCTTCCAGGCGAAGGCGAGGTCGGCGAGCGTCCCCTCGTCCGCCGGCGTCCCCGCGGCCAGCGTCCAGCCGGCCGGGTCGTCGCCCTCGGCGTCGAGCCGGTCGGCGACCTGCAGCAGCGCGCCGCCGGAGACCTGCCGGTACTCGAGGACGTCCCGCTCGAAGCCCTCGGGCAGCTCCAGCAGGCGGATGTTCTTCTTGGCCTGCAGGATCTCGAGGGCCGCGGGCTCGAACCCGGGGGCCACGACGACCTCGGTGAAGATGTCGCGCACGGTCTCGGCCATGGCCCGGGTCACGGTCCGGTTGGCGGCGATCACGCCGCCGTACGCGGAGAGCGGGTCGCACGCGTGGGCCTTGCGGTGGGCGTCGGTGATCGGGTCCTCGGCGCCGGGGGTGGCCACGGCGAGCCCGCACGGGTTGTTGTGCTTGACGACGGCCACGGCCGGCTCGTCGAAGTCGTAGGCGGCGCGCAGCGCGGCGTCGGCGTCCACGTAGTTGTTGTAGGACATCTCCTTGCCGTGCAGCTGGTCGGCCTGGGCGATGCCGGGCGCCGCGGCCTCGTCCACGTAGAGCGCCCCCTTCTGGTGGGGGTTCTCGCCGTAGCGCAGCGAGGCGGAGCGCTGCAGGGCCAGGCCGGCGTAGGGCGGCCAGAAGTTGGCGTCCTCGTCCTGCTCGAACTGCTGGGCTGTCCAGGTCGCCACCGCGGTGTCGTAGGCGGCGGTGTGCGCGAACGCCGCGGCGGCCAGCCGCCGCCGCGCCCGCAGGTCGAAGCCGCCCGAGGCCGCGGCCTCGACGACCGCGTCGTAGGAGGACGGGTCGACCACCACGGACACGGCCGCGTGGTTCTTGGCGGCGGCCCGGACCATGGAAGGACCGCCGATGTCGATCTGCTCGACGACCTCGTCCTGGCCCGCGCCGGAGCGCACCGTGTCCGCGAACGGGTAGAGGTTCACGACCACGAGGTCGAACGGCTCGATCTCCAGCTCCGCGAGCTGGTCCATGTGGTCCTGCTTGCGGCGGTCCGCGAGGATGCCGGCGTGCACCCGCGGGTGCAGGGTCTTGACCCGGCCCTCCAGGCACTCCTGGAACCCGGTGACGTCCGCGACCTCCGTGACCGGCACGCCCAGTGCGGCGATCCGCCGTGCGGTCGAGCCGGTGGAGACGATCGCGACGCCGGCCCGGTGCAGGCCCGTGGCGAGGCCCTCCAGCCCGGTCTTGTCGTAGACGGACACCAGCGCCCTCTTGATGGGTACACGGTCAAGCTGGGTGGGGCTCACAGGTTCTCCAAGCGTTCGAGGTCGTGGTTGCCGGCGGGATCCGCCGGGACCATTTTACGGACCCGTGCCGGGCCCGCTCACCGGGCGTCGTGCAGGGCGCCCCGCCGGGCCGTCTCGCCGAGCGTGCGCACCAGCAGCTCGCGCTCGGCGGCCTTGATCCGCTCGTGCAGCTGCGCCTCGGTGTCCCCGTCCGCCACGGGCACCGCCGCCTGCGCCAGGATCGGACCGGCGTCGACGTCGGCGACGACCTCGTGGACGGTGACACCGGTGACCTTCACCCCGTGCGCGAGGGCGTCCCGCACCGCGTGCGCGCCCGGGAAGGACGGCAGCAGGGACGGGTGGGTGTTGATGATCCGCCCCGCGAACGCCTCGACGAACTCGGCGTCCACGATCCGCATGAACCCCGCGAAGAGGACCCGGTCGGGCTCCCGGGCGGCCACCGCCGCCTGCAGGGCGCGGTTCCACCGCGTCCGGTCCGGGTGGTCGCCGGGCCGGACCAGGAAGGTCTCCACCCCGGCCTGCCGGGCCCGTTCCAGGCCGGTGCAGGGCCGGTCCGCGCCCACGGCGGCGATCTCGACGTCGATCCGGCCCTCCCGGACGGCGTCGAGGACCGCCTGCAGATTGGTGCCGGAGCCGGAGACCATGACCACGATGCGCATGCCGTCGAGTCTAGTGGCGCGGGCGGGGACCGGTGCCCGGGGTGCCCTAGAGTGAAAGGCATGACCCCTCCCCGCCCGAGTCCCGAGGCAGCCCCTGCGGACGCACGACGCGCCGCCGCGACCCGCACGGCAGGAGGTGCGCTGGTGTGCGCGGCGGTGGCCCTGGTGCTCGTCGGCTCCGGGCTGTGGCCGACCGTGGCGGGGGTTGTGCTCGCGGCCGCCGGGATCGGGCTGGGCGTCGCGGCCCTCGTGCGCTCCCGCGGGACGGACCGGCGCCGGCTGCTGGTGGTGAGCGCGGTCGCCGCGATCGTGCTGGGCTCGCTGAGCCTGCTCACCGGCGGGGCGCGCCTGGCGCTGTGGCCCCTGGCCGAGGCCTACCAGGAGTGCGTCGCCGGCACCCTCACCCTCTCCGGGGAGGCGCAGTGCCAGCAGGAGCTCGAGGACGGGATCTGGAGCTATCTCTCCGGCGACCGGGGCGCGCCGGCGTCGGACGACGCGGCGGGCGCCTCGACGGCGTCGACCGCGTCCACGTCGAACGCCTCCGCGGGACCGGACCCCGCCCCGGCCCGCCCCTGAGCCGCCCACGGCACCGTGCCGGCGCGCTCCGCCCCGGCCCGGTCCCGGTCGGCCCCCGGCGCGGTCCGCGGGCCCCGCGGGCCCGCCGAGCGCATCGCGCGCCGGGCCGCGGCCTCCTCCCGGTGCCGCCGCCGCGCCTCGCGCCGGCCGGCGGGCGTCCGGTCCTCCCCGTCCTCCTCGTCGCGGGGCGGGGCGAACGGCGGCTCGTGCTCGAGCCACGGTCCCAGGACGTAGCCGACCGCCGTCCCGACGGCCACCTCGGCGCCGAACAGCAGCAGGACGGCGGGACCGTCGGGCCCCACGTCCGTGAGCCGGCCGAGCCCCAGCGAGCCGTGCGCCAGCCAGCTCAGCAGCATCACCAGCACGCCCGCGACCGCGCCCACGAGCACCCCGGTCAGCAGCGTCGAGACCGGGTACGTGATCCAGCGGGCGGGCAGCCGCAGCGCCATCCAGTCGTCCAGGTGGTTTTCGCCCTCGCGCAGGAACCACCAGCCGGCGAGGACGCCGGCCAGGATCGGCAGCGCGACCACTCCCAGCGCGCCGGCCGGGAGCTCCTCTGGTGGCAGCGCGGCGAGCGCCGGGAGCAGCGGCACGGGTCCGGGGTCGGTGCCCAGCGGGGAGGCGTGGGTGCCGGAGCCGAGGTCGAAGCCCGCGCCCGTGGCCCAGGCCAGGGCGTAGACCGCGAGATTGGGCAGGTAGCCGAGCTGCAGCCCGGTCAGCGCGGTGTCCCCGGGCACGCCGGTGCCGAGCCGCTGGTAGACGCCCACCACGTCGTTCCAGTTCCAGAACAGGGCGGCGGCGAGCAGGGCCGCCCCGGCGCCGACCCCGGCGACGGCCGCGACGAAGCCGGCGCGCAGCACCGCCCAGACGTAGGACCCGGCCCAGCGGGAGTACTGGCTCGTGCGCTCCACCCACGCGGCGGCGTTGACGCCGATCAGCCCCGGCAGGGACCGGGAGGCCCGGTACGCGCCCACGAACCCGCCCAGGGCCACGGGCACGAGCGGGAAGACGGCCGCCGCGGCCGGGCTCGCCGAGACCTGCTCCCCGGTGAACAGCAGCGCCGCCGCGGCGCCGAGCGCGGAGTAGGCGGCGAGGCCGCTGAGGTACGGCTGCCAGAACTGGCCCTCCCAGCAGGCCCGCGCCAGCCGCCGCCCGGCGTGCCAGGCGAGCGCGAACGGGACGACGGTCAGCCCCAGGGGGACGAGGTTGAGCGTCCCGGTGGTCGCGGGCAGTCCCGCGCCCGGGTCCAGGGCCACCTGGAGGGGCGTGAGGTGGGCGAGCAGCCACACGTGGCCCGAGAGCACGATCCCCCCGGTCAGTCCGAGGGTGTCGAAGCCGTCGGCGAGCCACACCATGAGGACGGTCAGCAGGACGAGCAGGTAGGACACCACGGCCACGGAGCCGAGTTCCAGCACGCCCTGCAGCCACAGCGGCATCGGCACGCCCCTGCGGTCGGGGCGTGCGGCGGGGGAAGAGGAGCCATGGGAGTTCATCACCGACCATCTTCCCACGCCCGCGCGGCGCCCCGGCAGAGGCTTCACGAGGCCTTCACCGGCGGGCCACGCGCCGCTTCCCGTCCGGCCGCGCGGCCCGGGCAGGCTCGGGCCCATGAGAGTCGCCGTGGTCGCCGAGCAGTTCCTCCCCCACTTGAACGGAGTCACCCACTCGGTGCTGCGGGTCCTCGAGCAGCTGGTCGCCGGAGGGCACGACGTCGCCGTCGTGGCACCCTCCTACGGCCCCGCTCCGCTCGGGCGCCCCGCCGAGGACGTCGTCGAGGACCTGGACGGGGTGCCGGTGCACCGGCTGCCCGCCGTGCCGCTCACGGGCTATCCGGCGGTGCGCGTGGCCGGGGGGACCGTGGCGCGGGTGCGCCGGCAGCTCGAGCGCTTCCGGCCGGACGTGGTCCACGTGGCCTCCCCGTTCGTGCTGGGCCGCCGGGCGATCCTGGCGGCCCGGCAGCTCGGGGTGCCGTGCGTGGCGGTCTACCAGACGGACGTGCCCGGCTACGCGGCCAAGTACGGGGCCCCGTTCCTCGAGCAGCTCCTGTGGGGGCACGTGCGCTCCATGCACAACCTCGCGACGCTCACGCTCGCGCCGTCCACCTCGGCCGTCCGTCAGCTCACCGAGCACGGCGTCCGGGACGTGCACCTGTGGCGGCGCGGGGTGGACACCACCCGCTTCAGCCCCCGGCACCGGGACGAGCAGTGGCGGGAGGAGGTCGGCGACGGCCGGCGGATCGTCGGCTACGTGGGCCGGATCGCCCCAGAGAAGCAGGTCGAGGACCTCGCCGCGGTCGCGGACCTGCCCGGCACGCGTCTCGTGGTCGTGGGCTCGGGCCCGGAGGAGGACGTCCTGCGCCGCCGGCTCCCGCAGGCCCACTTCACCGGGCGGCGCAGCGGCGCGGAGCTCGCCCGCATCATGGCGTCCTTCGACGTGTTCGTCCATCCCGGCGAGTTCGAGACGTTCTGCCAGACGATCCAGGAGGCCATGGCCTCCGGGGTGCCGGTGGTCGCGACCGGCCGGGGCGGGCCCCTCGACCTCGTGGACCGGTCCCGCACCGGCTGGCTCTATCCCCCGGGCGACCTCGGAGCGCTGCGGGGGCACGTGGCCGACCTCCTGGGCGACGAGGCGAAGCGGGCCGCGTTCGGCGCCGCCGCGCACGCGGCGGTCCAGGGCCGGACGTGGGACGTGCTGGTCGGGCAGCTGCTCGAGCACTACGAGCGCGCCCTGGAGCTCTCGGTGCCGGAGCGCGGCCCGCGCCGCCGCCGGGCCGCCTGAGGGCTACCGCGAGGACTGCCGCGGGGCGGGGGACGCGTCCAGGACGGACGTCCCGGTGCCGGCGTACCGCCCGGGCTCCGCGGTCAGCACGGTCAGCCCGTGCACCAGGGCCGTGGCCGCGGTGAGGCCGGCGAGCGGGTCGGCCGTCGCCCGTGCCGCCAGCGCGCCCCACGCCCGGGCCACGGCGGCGTCCACCGGCAGCACCCGGCCCGGGAAGCGCAGCTCGAGCTGCTCCGCCCACAGCGTCTCGTCGGGCCGCTCGGCGAGCAGCTCGCCGAGCACCGTGGCCGGCACGAACAGCCGCCGGTGACCCTGCCGGCGCAGGACCCCGGCCAGCTCGGGGCAGCGCTCCGGGGTGCGCACCCCGAGCAGCACGGAACGGTCCAGGAGCAGGTCCACGGCGCCCGTCCTCAGGCGGCGGCGAGCTCCCCGCGGGCCGGGGCCAGCAGGAAGTCCACGAACTCGGTGCGGGCCTGCACCGCACGGGCGTAGTCCTCGACGCTCATGGCGGAGGCGCTGATGGCCGGGACGCCGGCGGGCTCGCCCGGGGACGGGTCCCGTCCGGCCGGGACACCCGGGGAGGAGCCGGGCGGCGCGCCCGTGCGGACGGCGGGGACGGGGGTGCGGGGGTCGGACATGACCGGGATCCTTCGTGCGCTCTTGCTCGCACCGGGTGCCGCCGTGGCGGCGACGCGAGCCGCTTCGTCATCCGAACCACCCGTGAACATGGGGTTGGTGCCCGGTCAAGTCGGAGCTTGCCGACCGGGTCTCTTGAAGCTGAGTCCATTGAACCACATCGCCCGGCGGCGCCAGGGTCGCCCCCCCTGTGCGCGGTTCTTCCCCGGGACGTCACCGTTCCGACATCTCGGCGACACATCGCTGCGCTGGAATGGTCGCGGAACACCGGCGACGGCGCCGGCGACGAGCTCGAGCATTACGTTTCAGTGACACGACTCACGACGCGCTTGTCGAGGTGTCGGAGCTCCGGGGTAGCCTGGATCTGCTTCTCGAGATGCGGCGTCCGCGTGCTCGGCCGGAGATCACACGATCCCCGGCGAACCCGCGGAGGGGCTCCGACCCGCTGCGCGCCAACCCGATGTTCCCGGGTGGATCGGATGACGAAGCGGCGGGCAACGCCATCGGATGCCTGCAAGAACGTCAGGAGAAAACATGACCATGTCCGAAGAAAGATCAGCCATCACCACCGACCAGCGCGAGGAGTGGATCGACGTGACCGTCACCGCCCTCCCCGATCTGCACCTCGTCCGGCTCACGTCGACGGACGGGGACGTGCAGGAGTACCTGAGCCCTGAGGCCGACGACCTCGCCGCCGCGGCGGAGCACACGGAGGGAACCGCGCAATGGTGCGCCAAGTACCGCCAGCTCCTCGTTCCCGGAGCCCTCGCGACGACCGGACGGCACCCGTTCTTCAAGCTCCACCCCTCGACCCTCCCGCTGTCGGCGTAGCCGGCGGGCAGGACGACGACGGAGGCCGCAGCCCATCGGGCTGCGGCCTCCGTCGTGCGCGCCGCCCGCAGCCCGCTCCGCACCCCGGGCCGCTCCGCACCCCGGGCCGGGCCGCACCCCGGGCCGGGCCGGGGAGCGCTCACTCGAGACCGTAGTCCCCCGCGGAGCCCCAGCCGCCTCCGGCCTCGTCGGCGGAGCCGTCGAACTCCCACTCGGAGGCCTCGACCTCGAAGGGCACGGTGACCTCCAGCTCGGCGTCGGAGATCCGGTTCAGCACGAAGGGGTCCTCCGGCTCCTCCGCCGCGGGGAACGGATCGGGTGCGGTCATGGCAGGACCTCCGGGTGCTCTCGCGCCTCGCCCTGCCCCGGGGCACGGCGAGGGGATGTCGTGGGACGCGGGACGGTGGCGTTCAGCGCTGGTGACACGGGACGGTGGCGTTCCGCGCTGTGGGACACAGTGCTGCGGGACTCGATGCACGTCGGCCACGACGACAGAACCGCCGTCGGGCGGAGCCCGACGGCGGTTCTGGAGGATCGACGGGCCGGGGCCCGCGGAGGATCCTTAGGAGATGACGTTGATGTTCGCGGCCTGGGGGCCCTTGGGGCCGTCCTGGGTCTCGAACTCGACGCGGTCGTTCTCGTTCAGCGAGCGGAAGCCGTTCGAGTTGATCGCGGAGAAGTGGGCGAAGACGTCCTTGGAGCCGTCCTCGGGGGTGATGAAGCCGAAGCCCTTGTCAGCGTTGAACCACTTGACGATACCGGTAGTCATGGGAGACCTGATCCTTCATGAGATGAACGTTTCCCGACGTTCGAGAAACACGACAGTTGTGATGCATGGAAAACGTCTTCTCAGAAAAACTGCTGCACCCGAGTGGGCCGAACTGCTTGAAAGACAAAAACGAACCTCAACAACTGCGGACCACTCTACACGAGTTCCGGCACCGCACCAGCAAAACGGTGCCGGGCCCGCCCCGGGGCCTGCCGCCGGGCCTGCCGCCGGGAGCCGCTCAGCCCGGCGGGGCGCCCAGCTCGATGAGGAGCACCCCGCCGACGATGAGGGCCACCCCGGCCGCCGTCACCCAGGTGAACGGCTCCCGGAACAGCAGCCGGCCGGCCAGCGCCGTCAGCGCCACCCCGGCCGCCGACCAGATGCCGTAGGCGACCCCCAGCGCCATGCCCTCGGCCAGGGCGAGACTCAGACAGGTGAAGGCCACCACGTAGCCGGCGACCACGGCGGCGTACCAGCGGGGGTGGCCCCGGGCGGCCGTCCGCAGGGACAGCGTCCCGGCGACCTCGGTGAGGATCGCGGCGGCGAGGAAGATCCAGGCCATCAGCCGCGCCCCTCCTGCTCCGGGGCGGGGCGGCGGGAGCCGAGCTCCACGCAGAGCACGCCCGCCACCACCAGCACGAGTCCGGCCAGCACGGCCGGGCTCAGCCGCTCGCCGAAGACCACGGCCGCGGCGAGGGCGGTGAGCAGCACCCCCAGGGCGGCCCACACGCCGTAGGCGACCCCCACGGGGGTGCCGCGGCGCAGCACGGCGGCCAGGAGCGCGAACGCGGCGACGTATCCGGTGCCGACGAGCACGTACCAGCCGGGCTCGTCCAGGGCCGCCTTCAGCGCCAGCGTGGCCGCCACCTCGCTGAGCACGGCGCCGACGAGCAGCAGCCATCGGGTCACGGCTCAGCCCGCCAGCAGCTCGTCGGCGACCGCCCGCACCCGGGCCCGCTCCTGCGGGCCGGGGGCGAAGACGCCCGCGGCGTCGGCGAACCACACGCCGTCGGCGAGCAGCCGCACGGCCAGCAGCCGGCTTCGCCGCTCGGCGGGCAGGTCCTCGGGCAGGTCCACCCACGGGGTCATCCGGGCCACCCAGCGCTTCTTGAGCGTGGCGCGCAGCCGCTGGTCGGTGAGCATCACGAGGTCGGTCTCGTCGACCTCCCCGGACAGGCACCAGTCGAGATAGGCGCGCAGGCGCTCCTCCGCCGGCACCAGCTCCGGCGGCGCGGAGAGGCGGCGGGCCATCTGTGCGTCCCAGCCGTCCATCACCCGGTCCACCAGGGCGAGCATCAGCGCCTCCTTGGTGCGGAAGTGGTACATCACCCCGGGCTTGCTCAGCCCGACGCGGCGGGCGGTCGACTCCAGGGAGACGGTGCCGCCGGCCCGCAGCAGCTCGAGGGCGCCGTCCAGGATGCGGTCGCGGGAGGAGGAACTCATGCCAAGAACTTTACCAACCGGAAGGTTGGTGACACCATGTGACGTGGGCCGCCGCTCCTCCCCGTGACGGTGCCGGCCCCGCGGGGACGACGACGTCCCGCCCCCGCCCCGTCCGCCCGGACCGGCGTGCGGGCGACCCCACGAGACCGGACCACCCTTCCCAGGAGGACCCGACATGACCGCTGCCCTGTCCACTTCCGCCCCCGAGAGCGAGGGTCCGCCCGGCGCCGCGGCGCGACCGAAGGTCAACCGTGCCGTCTTCGCCGGCTCCGGTGTGAGCATCGTCCTGTTCTCCCTGTGGGCGATCCTGGCCCCCGAGCAGGCCGCCACGGTGATCGGCGCCGTGGTCGCCTGGATCGCCACCAACATGGGCTGGTTCTACGTGCTCACGGCCGCCGTGGTGACCGCGTTCGTGGTGATCGTCGCGGTCTCCCGCGAGGGCACCATCAAGATGGGCCCGGACCACTCGAAGCCGCAGTACAACCTGTTCACGTGGACCGCGATGCTCTTCGCGGCCGGGATCGGCATCGACCTGCTGTTCTTCTCCGTGGCGGAACCGGTCACCCAGTACTACGGCCCGCCCACCGGCGAGGGCGGGACGGCCGAGGCCACCCGCATGGCCGTGGTGTGGACGCTGTTCCACTACGGCGTGATCGGCTGGGCGATGTACGCCCTGATGGGCATGGCCTTCGGCTACTTCGCCTACCGCTGGAACATGCCCCTGAGCATCCGCTCGGCCCTCTACCCGCTGATCGGCAAGCGGGTGCACGGCCGGGCCGGGGACGCCGTGGACATCGCGGCGCTGCTGGGCACGATCTTCGGCGTGGCCACCTCCCTGGGCATCGGCGTGGTGCAGCTCAACTACGGCCTCTTCCTGCTGTTCGGCATCGAGGAGGGCGTCGCCGCGCAGACCGCGCTGATCGCGGTGGCCGTGGTCATGGCCACCGCCTCGTGCGTCTCGGGCGTGGACAAGGGCATCCGGCGGCTCTCCGAGCTCAACGTCCTGATGGCCGTGGCCCTCGTGGCCTGGGTGCTGATCGCCGGGCGCACCTCCTTCCTGCTCGACGCCACGGTGCAGAACCTGGGCGACTACGTGGCGGAGCTGCCCGGGATGGCCCTCGACACCTTCGCCTACACCGGCGCGGCCGAGTGGATGGCCGGGTGGACCCTGTTCTTCTGGGCCTGGTGGATCGCCTGGGCGCCGTTCGTGGGCCTGTTCCTGGCGCGGATCTCCCGCGGCCGCACCCTGCGCGAGTTCGTGGTCGCGACCCTCACCGTGCCGTTCGTGTTCATCCTCATCCTCGTCTCGGTCTTCGGCAACAGCGCCCTGGAGATCGTCACCGGCGGCGACGACGCCTTCGGGCAGGCCGCCATGAACACCCCCGAGCGGGCCTTCTACTCCCTGCTCGAGCAGTACCCGGGCGCCCCGCTGCTCATCGGTCTGGCGACCCTGTCCGGGCTGCTGTTCTACGTCACCAGCGCGGACTCCGGGGCGCTCGTGATGTCCACGTTCACCTCGACCATCCAGGACCCCACCCAGGACGGGCCCAAGTGGCTGCGCGTGTTCTGGGCCGCCGCGACCGGCCTGCTGACCCTGGCGATGCTGCTCGTCGGCGGCGTGGCCACTCTGCAGGCGGCCACGCTGATCATCGGCCTGCCGTTCTCGGTCGTGATGTACCTCGTGATGATCGGGTTCTGGAAGGCCCTGCGCGCCGAGCGCTCCCAGCGCGAGGGCCGCTCCGCCACCCGCCGCTCCGTGACCGCCTCCCGGACCCCCGGCCCGGACAGCCAGTGGCGGCGCCGGCTGACCCGCATCGGCTCCTTCCCGGGCCCGCGGGCGGTCCGCCGCTACGAGGAGCACGTGCTGGCCCCGGCCCTGGCCGAGGTCGTCGAGGAGTTCTGCGCCCAGGGCCACGCCGCCGAACTGTCCAGCTCGGAGGTCGGCTACCAGGGGCTGTCCGAGTACACGCTGACCGTGCCCATGGGCGACGACCGGAGCTTCTGCTACCAGATCTACCCGGTGGCGACCCCGGTGCCCGCCTTCGGCGGGTTCCGCACCAACCCCGACTCGGACCTCTACTACCGCCTGGAGGTCTTCAACGAGACCGGCTCCCAGGGCACCGACGTCATGGACTGGAACCGGGAGCAGCTCATCAACGACGTCCTCGACAACTGGGAGGCCCACCTGGCCTTCCTGAGCATCCACGACGGCCCGTCCATGATCCAGGACGGCGCCGAGGGCCACCCCGACTGGTCCACCGACATCCACGACGTGCCGACGGGGCAGACCCCCGCGGTGACGAAGGAGGCACACCCGTGACCGACACCCTGTTCATCGACGGACGCTGGCAGCCCGCCGCCGCCGGCGGCACCCGCACCATCGTCTGCCCCGCCGACGGCACCGAGGTCGGCGTGGTCTCCGAGGCCGGCGCCGAGGACACCGAGCGCGCGATCGCCGCGGCCCGCCGGGCCTTCGACGACGGCCGCTGGTCCTCCGTGCCCGCCCCGCGGCGCGGCGACCTGCTCCTGGCGGTGGCCGCCCGGCTGCGCAAGCGCAAGGACGAGTTCGCCCGCGCCGAGTCCCTGGACACCGGCAAGCGCCTGGCCGAGTCCGGGATCGACATGGACGACATCGCCGCGTGCTTCGACTGGTTCGGCAAGAACGCCGCCGAGCAGGCCGGGCGCGTGGTCGACGCCGGGGACCCGGCCGTGGTCTCCAAGGTCGTCACCGAGCCCGTGGGCGTGTGCGGGATGATCACCCCCTGGAACTACCCGCTGCTGCAGGCCGCCTGGAAGATCGCCCCGGCCATCGCGGCCGGCTGCACGTTCGTGCTCAAGCCCGCCGAGCTGACCCCGCACACGGCGGTCCTGATGATGGACGTCCTCCAGGAGGTGGGGCTTCCCGACGGGGTGGCCAACCTCGTGACCGGCGCCGGCGCCGAGGCCGGGGCGCCGCTGGCGAGCCACCCCGACGTGGACCTCGTCTCCTTCACCGGCGGAGTGGTCACCGGGCGGACGATCGCCGCCGCGGCCGCGCCGACCGTGAAGAAGGTCGCCCTCGAGCTGGGCGGGAAGAACCCCAACGTGGTCTTCGCCGACGCCGACTTCGACGCCGCCGTGGACAACGCTCTCAACGGCGCGTTCGTGCACTCCGGGCAGGTCTGCTCCGCCGGGGCGCGGCTGGTGGTCGAGGAGTCGATCGCCGAGCGCTTCGTCGACGAGCTCGTCCGCCGGGCCGAGCAGATCCGCCTCGGCGGCCCGTTCGACGAGCAGGCCGAGACCGGAGCCCTGATCTCCGCCGCGCAGCGGGAGAAGGTGCACGCCTACGTGCAGCACGCCCGCGAGCAGGGCGCCCGCGTCCGCTGCGGCGGCGAGTTCGCCACCGGCGCCTCCGCCGACGGCTCGCTCGACCTCGAGCAGGGCTTCTTCTACCCGCCCACCGTGATCGACCGCTGCACCCGCGAGATGGACTGCGTGCACGACGAGGCCTTCGGCCCCACCGTCACGGTCGAGACCTTCCGCACCGAGGACGAGGCCGTGGAGATCGGCAACGACACGATCTACGGCCTCGCCGGCGCCGTGTGGACCCAGGACGCCGGGCGGGCCCAGCGCGTGGCCGGGCGGCTGCGCCACGGCACGATCTGGATCAACGACTTCCACCCCTACCTGCCGCAGGCGGAGTGGGGCGGGATGAAGCAGTCGGGCACCGGCCGCGAGCTCGGCCCCACCGGCCTGGGCGAGTACCAGGAGCTCAAGCACGTCTACCAGAACACCGCCCCGGCCGTGACCGGCTGGTTCGCCCAGCACTGAGCCGGGCCCACCGGCGCCGTCGTCGTCCCCGGATCCGCGGGGACGACGACGGCGTGGGCCCACGGACACTCGTTCCCCGAATTCCCCGCCAGGAGAGACCATGACCGTTCCCAGCACCACCCCCGCCCCGCAGACCCCGCAGGAGTTCGACTACGTGGTGGTCGGCGGCGGCTCCGCCGGAGCCGTCGTCGCCGCCCGGCTGTCCGAGGACCCGGCCGTGACGGTCGGGCTCATCGAGGCCGGCCCGCACGACGCGGGCATCGACGAGGTGCTCACCCTCAGCCGCTGGATGGAGCTGCTCGAGTCCGGCTACGACTGGGACTACGCGCTCGAGGAGCAGGAGAACGGCAACTCCTTCATGCGCATGGCCCGCGCCAAGGTCCTGGGCGGGTGCTCCTCGCACAACTCGTGCATCGCGTTCTGGGCCCCGGCCGAGGACCTCGACGAGTGGGAGCAGGTCCACGGCGCCGAGGGCTGGAACGCCGAGACCGCCTTCCGGCTCTACCGGAAGCTCGAGACCAACGACGCCGACGGCGCCCACCACGGCCACGACGGACCCGTGCACCTCATGCAGGTCCCGGACGACGACCCCTGCGGCGTCGCCCTGCTCGAGGCCTGCGAGCAGGCGGGGATCCCGCGCACCCCGTTCAACACCGGCGAGACCGTGGTCAACGGCGCGAACTTCTTCCAGCTCAACCGCAGGCCGGACGGCACCCGGGCCTCCGCGTCCGTGTCCTACCTGCACCCGGCCGCCGACCGGGCCAACCTCACGGTCCTGCACTCGACCCAGGCCAGGCGCGTGGTCGTCGAGGACGGCCGGGCCGTGGGCGTGGAGGTCGTCGACAACGCCTTCGGCACGGCCCGCACCGTGCGCGCCCGCCGCGAGGTCGTCGTCTCCGCCGGGGCGATCGACACCCCCAAGCTGCTGATGCTCTCCGGGATCGGCCCCGCCGGGCACCTGCGCGAGGTCGGCGTGGACGTGCTCGTGGACTCCCCCGGCGTCGGCGAGCACCTGCAGGACCACCCCGAGGGCGTGATCCAGTGGGAGGCGAAGAAGCCCATGGTCACCGAGTCCACCCAGTGGTGGGAGGCCGGGATCTTCACCCGGGTCGACCCCGGCGGCGACCGGCCGGACCTGATGATGCACTACGGCTCGGTCAACTTCGACATGCACACCTACCGGCAGGGCTACCCCACCGCCGACAACGTCTTCTGCCTCACCCCCAACGTCACCCACGCCCGCTCCCGCGGCACCGTGCGGCTGCGCTCGCGCGACTTCCGGGACAAGCCGAAGGTCGACCCCCGGTACTTCACCGACCCCGAGGGCTACGACATGCGGATCATGACCGCCGGCATCCGCAGGGCCCGCGAGATCGTCGCGCAGTCGGCGCTGTCCGAGTGGGCGGGCACGGAGCTGTTCCCGGGGAAGGACGTGCAGACCGACGAGGAGATCGCCGACTACGTCCGGCGCACCCACAACACCGTCTACCACCCGGCCGGGTCCTGCCGGATGGGCCCGGCCGAGGACGCGATGTCCCCGCTCGATCCGCAGCTGCGGGTCAAGGGCGTGACGGGACTGCGCGTGGCCGACGCCTCGGTGATGCCGGAGCTGACCACGGTCAACCCCAACATCACCGTCTACATGATCGGGGAGCGCGCGGCGGAGCTCATCGCCGCGGACGCCGCCGGCCGGGCGGCCGCCGGCGTCGGGGCGGCCGCGACGACGGCGTAGTCGCGGACCGGGCCGCGCACCGAGCGGCCGACGGGAACGGGCCCCGGGTCGGACGACCCGGGGCCCGTCGCCGTTCCCGGCCGGGAGCCGCTCAGCTCATGAGCTTGTCCACCAGGGTCTGGGCGAACTCGGGCGTGACGTCCCCGTAGTTGAGCGAGAAGTCCTCGTCCACCTTGGCGGGCAGCAGCCCCGAGCACAGGACGGCGGCGCGGGCGTAGAGCCCGGCCAGCTCCGCGCCGATGGGCACGGACAGCAGCTCCAGCTCGGGATCGTAGGAGACGATCGGCACCCCGGCCTGCCGGGCCGCGAAGTGCTTGCCGATGCCCGAGGCCACGAACCGGGCGTGGCCGGACTCGACGTCCGCCGGGGTGCGGAACGCGTACCGGGTCCGGTGGTGGTGGTTGATCCGGTACAGTCCCGGCCGGTTCCGGTCCTCGGTGTGCTCCCACGTGGCGTCCTCGGGGGCGAAGCGCTCGGCCACCCCGTTGTACTGCATCTCCGCGCGCCGCAGCCGCTCCTCGACCTCCGACAGAGGGGGCAGGGTCTCCAGCATCGCGGGCCCGGCGTCGAAGACGACGTCGCACAGCCCCACCGGCAGCGCCTCCTGCAGCGTGCCGAGGTCCACGTCCTGCAGCAGCGTGGTCCCGTGGTCCTCGGGGGAGAGCACCACCACGGACGCCTCCTGCGCCGCGGCCGCCTCCGCGACCAGGGCCTCCTTCTCCGGGGTCCAGCCGCCGGTGAGCAGCACGGAGCCGTCCACCAGCTGGGTGAGGGAGGGACCGCAGACCTGCCAGCGCCGCACGATCCAGTGCTCGTCGCGGACCACCTCGAGGAAGCCGAGGGCCTGCAGGTGGCCCACGAACCACTCCTCGAAGCGTTCGGAGTCCTCGAGCTGGCGGGCCACGATCGACAGGCTCGAGCGCTTGCCGCCGCCCAGGAAGGTGAGGGCGTCCCGGAACGGCGCCCAGGACGTCGGGTACTCCCCCTCGTCCGGGCCGATGAAGCGCAGCGCGTCCACGGAGCCGGTGGAGGTGAGCGCGGAGGGCTTCGTGAGCCGGCCCGGATAGCGCTTCTGCAGCCCGCACTGGGCGCACTGCCCGAAGATCCACGGCGCCTTAGCCTTGGGCTCCATCGCGGGCAGCACGATGCGGTGCCGGCCGGTGGCCAGGCAGGAGCGCCCCTCCGGCTCGGGCAGCGCGTTGCTGCGCTCGAGCAGCAGCTGCCCCTCGGAGGAGTGCCAGCCCGGGGCGCCGGGGACCTCGTGGTCCCCGCCGGCCTCCCGCGCCGGCAGGTTGTCGAAGGCGCCCTGCACGTACCGCTCGGGCAGCTCCGCCACGATGCCGGCCGTGACGGGCCACAGGGGCTCCTCCTCGACGTGCACCATCTCGCCCTCGTAGCCGAGGGAGCGCTGGGTCAGGTGGAAGGAGGAGTCCCGGAGCTTGAACTCGCGGCGCTGCCGGACCGTGCGGCCCGCCTTGAGGACCAGGGTGTAGTCGTTGGGCTTGAGGGTCCGGTCCGCCCGTGCCATCGGCGTGCCGTGCAGCGAGATCTGGAACGGCGGCACGCGCCCCTCCACGAGCTTCGCCTTCTCCAGCTTGAACGAGTGCGGGTTGCGCCACTCGCACTCCACGGTGAGGGGCGCGTCCGTGTCCGAGGTGATGGTCACCTGCGGGGGGCGCAGCGCGGACCAGCGCACCACGCTCCCGGGGATCCGCAGGCCCCCCGAGAGGGTGATCGCGGGGACCAGCCGGGGCACCAGGCCGGAGAAGTTGTCGTTGGCGGTGAGCTCCGGGTTGCCCGCGCGCAGCACCTGCACGTCGTCGAACATCACCCAGCCCTCGGCCAGGCCGTGGGTGCCGGCCTCGACGAAGCGGTAGTCCGGGGAGGCGGAGTCGTCGAGGATGCGCTTGATCTGGGCGATCCACTCGGGCTCGTCCCGGACCATGATGCGGCACGGCCAGGCCGCGGGGATGTGGTCCACGGAGATGAAGGTGTCCGAGAAGCCGTCCTTGGCGAAGATCACCACGGGGCGCGGGTTGCGCTCGAAGCGCACGTCCCCGGCGCTGAGCTGCAGGGTCCCGCCCAGCAGCGATCCCGGGTCCATCCGCGCGGTGTAGGCGGAGACCCCGAGGAAGGCGTCCCCGATGAAGGACAGGAACACGGTGCGCGGTCCCGCCGTGGTCTCGAGCTCCACCTCCCGGCCGGAGAGGAAGCGCTTGGGCACCACGAAGCCGAGCTCGAACACGGGGTTGCCCACGTAGTCGGTGCTGTCCGTGAGGGACAGGGAGCACGACTTGACCGCGCTGCGGCCCGGGCCCCGGCCGTTGGCGCGGACCTCGGCGCGGGCCTGCTCCCGGGACTGCTCCCAGACCGCGAGCTCCGCGAGGGCGATCTCGAGGCCGGGCTCACGGGTCAGCGGGTTCGCCCAGACCTGCTTCATGGCCTTGGACGCCTTGGTCTCGGCCATGTCCAGCCAGAAGTCGAGGTAGACGCCCAGCTCCGCGGCGGACAGGCCCTGGGCGGTGGTCATCCCCAGGTCCTCGAACATGCGGTGCAGCTGGCGCCGCTCGGCCTCGCCGAACATCGTCTGGGACAGCGCGAGCCCGACCGGCCGCTGGTTCACCGCGTACGCCGTGGGCAGGCCGATCTCGCCGTTGCGCAGCTCGAGCCAGTAGCGCAGCGCGTCCCAGTACGCCTCGGTGTCCTTCTTGAAGGACGACTCGAGGGCCTTGGCGTTCTCCGGCCCGGCCTGCAGCAGCACGGTCAGGGGCAGGAAGAACGTGGAGACGGACTTGTTGCCCGTCCGCGCCGCCAGGGTCGACATGTGCCGCCCGGCGAGGGCGAACAGCGCCAGCAGGGCGACGACGGGCGGCGGCGAGATCTCCGCGATGGAGTCCAGGCTGCGGCGGGTGGCGCGGTACCACTGGCCGTTGAGCCGGTTGAACACGTCGAACACCGAGCGCCGCCCGTCCTCGGTCACGAGCAGCGGCGTCACCGAGTCCGCGAGCGCCCGCAGGGTCGAGGGCCCGTCGAGGCCGCGCTCCTCGCCGATCGCGGCGAGCGTCTTGTCGTCGAGGTCGAGGTAGATCAGCTCCCCCGCCCGCTCCGGGCCGAAGAAGGCCGCGCAGACGGCGTCGTTCCAGCGGAGGTAGGCGAGCTCCTCGGCACTGTCGGCAATGGCATGGTCTCCGAGGCGGAGCCCAGCAGTGTCGGGCACGAGTCCTCCGTCCGCGGCCGCACGTGGGGCCGCTGTCGATAGTTCGAGGGGTCGCCTCGATTATAGATAGCCCGCGGGAGGGCTCCGCACACGCGGCTGCCGGTGCCCCGGCCCGATACGGTGGGACGATGCATTCCCCTCCCGGCCCCCTCGTGGACTCCCGGCGGCTCGTCGCCGCCTCCGGGCCCGCCGTCTTCCGCCGCGGCCAGGAGTACTTCCGCACCGGGCGCGTGCGCACCGTCCGGTGGTCCCCGGGCGCCGAGGGGGCCGGTGTCCTCGCCGCCGAGGTGGAGGGCTCCGGGGCGGTGTACTCGGTGACCGTGCACGTCGGGGCCGGCGGCGCGCCGGGGCCCGCGTGGTGCACCTGCCCGGCCGGAGGGTTCTGCAAGCACGCCGTCGCCGCGGTGCTGCGCCACAACTTCGAGACCGCGGTCCGCGCCCACCAGCAGGGCGGCACCGCCGCGCCGTCGTCCCCGGCCGGCGCCGCGCCCCGGGAGGGGCGCGCGTCCGCGCGGCGCGGGGACGCCCCCGACTGGAAGGACGCCCTGACCGAGATCCTGGGCGGGATGGACCACGTGGAGCCGCCCCCCGAGGAGCCGGAGGGGGTGGCCCTGGAGTTCGACCTGCGCCGGGAGCCGTACCGGTACGTGCACGGCACGGGCCGCGCGGGCTCGCCGTGGCACCTGTACGTCCGCCCGGTGCGCCGGGGCCGGCGCGGCGGGTGGATCAAGGGCGGACTGGACTGGGAGACCGTGACCGCGGACGCCGGCCGGTGGTCGCTGAGCCCCGAGCAGGTCGACTGGTTCGACGAGCTCCGGGCGCTCAGCGCCACCCGCTCCCCCTGGGCGGTGCACGACCGGCACTGGATCCGGCTCGACTCCTACGCCTCCCCGCTGCTGTGGGGCATCCTCGCCCGGGCGGAGGCCGCCGGGATCTCCCTGGTCGGCCGGGAGCACGGGCTGCCCGTGGCGCTCGAGGAGCCGGGACGCTTCCACGTGGACGTGCTGCGCGGCCCCGGAAAGGACCTCGAGCTGCGGCCCACGGTGGACAGCGGCGGCCGCCGGATCGCCCTGGACACCGCACGGATCATCGGCGATCCCGGGCACGGGCTGTTCTCCCCGGACGGCGACCCGCAGGCCGTCGCCGACACCGAGGACCTCAACGTCCTGCCCCTGCGACTCGTGCCCCTGGCCACCCGGCTCACCCGCGAGCAGCGGCGGTTCCTGGACACGGCGGGCGGGCTGCGGATCCCCGAGGACGAGGTCGAGGAGTTCTTCGACCGCTACTTCCCGCGGCTGCACCGCAGCATGGACGTGGACACCGGGGACGGGTCCATCGAGCTGCCGCAGGTCGCGGACCCCGAGCTGGTGCTCACCCTGGAGCACCAAGAGCTCACGATCCGCGCCCGCTGGGAGTGGGAGTACCAGAAGGGCCGGGAGCGGATCCTGCTGCCGTTCCGCCCCGAGGACCCGCTCGCCGACGAGCCCGTGCACCGGGAGTCCTCCTGGGAGACGGCGGTCACCGCCGCGGTCCGGCACCGGGCGCCCGGCGTGGACTTCCGCCGCTCGAGCTACGTGGCGCAGGACGCCCTGGTGCTCGTGCGCGAGTGGCTGCCCGCCCTCGAGAAGGTCCCGGACCTGCGGATCGAGCACACCGGCGGGCGCCGGGCCTACCAGCAGATCGCCGAGCCGCCCACCATCACCGTCAGCACCGCCGCCACGGAGCGCCGCGACTGGTTCGACCTCGGGGTCACCGTCAAGGTGGGCGAGTTCTACATCTCCTTCGCCGACGTCTTCCGCGCCCTCGACCTCGGCCAGGACGTGATGCTGGCCCCGGACGGGTCCTGGTTCTCCCTGGACCGCCCCGAGTTCGACCGGCTGCGCGAGCTCATCGCCGAGGCGCGCTCGCTGCAGGAGAGCCCCGAAGGGCCCCTGCGGATCCACCGGCACCAGGCCGGGCTGTGGCAGGACCTCGAGGACGTCGCCACGGACACGGAGCAGGCCGAGGCCTGGCGGAAGGGCGTGCGCTCCCTGCTCGAGCTCGGGGCCGTCGGGGCGCCCCCCGTCCCCGCGACGCTGCACGCCGAGCTGCGCCCGTACCAGCGCGAGGGCTACTCGTGGCTGAGCGTGCTGTGGGACCACGGCCTGGGCGGGATCCTCGCCGACGACATGGGCCTCGGCAAGACCGTGCAGGCGATCGCCCTGATCTGCCGCGCCGTCGAGCAGGACCCGGACCTGCCGCCGTTCCTCGTGGTCGCCCCGACCTCCGTGGTGCCCAACTGGACGGCGGAGATCCGGCGCTTCGCCCCGTCCCTGCCGGTCGTGGGCGTGACCGACACGCAGGCCAAGGCCGGCACCGCGCTCGCGGACTCCGCCGGCGGCGCCCGCGTGGTGGTGACCTCCTACACCCTGCTGCGCCTGGACGAGGCCGCCTACCGGGGGATCTCCTGGGCCGGGGTGCTGCTCGACGAGGCGCAGTTCGTGAAGAACCCCCGGACCAAGGCGCACCGGGCCGCGAAGGACCTCGACGCCCCGTTCAAGCTGGCGATCACGGGCACCCCGCTCGAGAACAGCCTCGTGGAGCTGTGGGCGCTGCTGTCCCTGACCGCGCCCGGGCTGTTCCCGTCCCGGCGGAAGTTCACGGAGACCTACCAGCGCCCCATCGAGCGCGGGCAGGACGCCGCGGCGCTCGCCCGGCTGCGCCGCCGCGTCAAGCCGCTCATGCTCCGCCGCACCAAGGAGTCCGTGGACCTCGAGCTGCCGCCCAAGCTCGAGCAGACCATCGAGGTGGAGCTCTCCCCCGCGCACCGCAGGATCTACGACACGCGCCTGCAGCGGGAGCGGCAGAAGGTCCTGGGCCTGCTGCGCGACCTCGACCGCAACCGGTTCACCATCTTCCAATCCCTGACCACCCTGCGCCTGCTCAGCCTCGACGCGTCCCTCGTGGACCCCGCGGCCGACGTCTCCTCGAGCAAGCTCGACCTGCTCTTCGAGCACCTGCCCGAGATCGTGGCGGAGGGGCACCGGCCCCTGGTGTTCAGCCAGTTCACCAGCTTCCTCAAGAAGGCCGCCGCCCGCCTGGACGAGCTGCGCATCCCCTACGCCTACCTCGACGGCTCGACGACGGACCGGGCGCGGGTGCTCGAGCGGTTCACGTCCGGCGAGGTCCCCGTGTTCCTGGTGAGCCTCAAGGCGGGCGGCTTCGGGCTCAACCTCACCCAGGCCGACTACTGCTTCCTCCTGGACCCGTGGTGGAACCCGGCCACCGAGGAGCAGGCCGTGGACCGGACCCACCGCATCGGCCAGCAGAAGAAGGTGATGGTCTACCGGCTCGTGGCCCGGGACACGATCGAGGAGAAGGTCATGGCGCTCAAGGAGCGCAAGGCCAGGCTGTTCACGGCCGTGCTGGACGACGACCGGATGTTCTCCAGCGCCCTCACGGCCGAGGACATCCGGGGCCTGCTCACCCCCTGACCTGCGGCTGCGTCGACGGAGGGGTTGCGGGCCCGTCACATTCCCCCGCACGAGCGGGAAGCGGCGGGCAGGCACTAGCATCGGAGGTGCGCGGTATCGTGCGGCGGCGTCGGTGCCGTGCGACGGCGCAGCCCCCTCGGCCCGGGCGCCTTCCCCGAGCCGGTCCGACCACTCGACCGGAGGACCCTCCATGCCTCACGCCGTGGCGGGACTCGCAGCCTTCGTGCAGCGCTACGGCTCGCTGATCCACGCGATGGCCGACCGCGGGATGACCCGCGGCCAGGTGCGCATGCGCTTCCAGCTGCTGTTCCCGGAGGAGCCGGCCGCCCTGCTGGACGCGGCGATCGCGCACCTCGGGCAGCGGTTCCCGCAGGACGCCGCCGCCCCCGAGATCAACGACGGCGCCGTCGGCGCCGGCGTGTGGCTGGTCATGGCCCAGCACCTCGGGCTGACCCCGGCCCCCGACTACGCCGCGCTGAACCTCAGCACGGACCTGGTCCGCGACGTCACCGGGCTCCTCGCGGTCTCCGACGCCGACGGCTCCCTCACCCGGCGGACCCTCGGCCTGATCGGTGCGGCCCAGCAGCACTGCGCCCGGGAGACCGCCTGCCGTCCGCTCAGCGCGCACAGCTACGAGATCGCGCGGCTGGGGCTGTGCACGGACTCCGAGTTCCTGTGCACGCTCGCCCACCACTGGCCCGTGCCCGACCGCACCGTGGCCCAGCGCCTGGGCGGCGGCCGCTGGGACGTGGCGCTCGAGCGGATCGGGCTGCGGGCCGGCGCCGAGCCGGCGCTCGAGCGCGCCTTCACGGAGGAGGAGTACACGACCGCCGTCACGGCGTTCCTCTCCCACTGCCGCAGCGCCGGCCACCACCCGACCACGGCCCGCTACGGCCGGTGGGTGGTCGAGCAGGAGGCGCACAGCACCCGCAGGCCCTACTTCGACGGCGTCCGCCGGTTCTTCGGCTCGTGGGAGGAGGCCATGCGCTTCGCCTCCGCCCGCCAGCCCGCCGGGGAGCCCGCCGGGGACGGCTTCGCCGACACGAGGACCTGGTCCGACCTGGCCACCCCGGAGGCCCAGGAGATGCTCGGCCGCGCCGGCATCGGCGTGGTCCTCCCGGACGAGACCACCCCGGTGGCCGGCGAGGACGTCTGGGAGGACCTGCGCCGGCTCATCGCCACCGTGCTCGCCCGGCTGCCCTGGAACGACTTCCTCGTCGTGGAGTACGAGCGCTGCGACGACCGGTCGGAGGCGCCCGTCGCGTGGGCCGGGGTCGGCCCGCACGGCGTGGAGTGCGCCGTGCTCTCGGGCGGCCAGCTCGCGAACGCGGCCTGGCCCGTGGACGCCACCTTCTTCCACGAGGACGAGTGGAACGAGCCCGCGGGCTGGGACCAGCCGTGGACCACCGCGCCGCTGGGCTTCCCGGAGGCGGCGCAGAAGCTCGTCGAGGGCCTGCGCTTCGGCTGGGGCTGCGCCGACCCGTACCGCTTCCACTGGGGCGTGGGGTCCTTCCCCGCGGAGACCCGTGACGAGGCCGACGTCATCGCCCCCGACCGCCGGCAGTGGCGCACGCCGGCGGCGCCGGACACCGTCGACTCCTGACGCCCGCCGGAGCACTCATATGCTGTGCACCGGGAATCATGCGGGACTGATATTTATCTCCCGCGGGGCGAGGTCCTAGGCTGGCACGGTCCGCCGTTCCACCGCTGCGCGTTCTGTCATCCGGGAGCACTCCATGAGCCGCCACGTGCCGAGCACCACCCGGTCCGCCGGGCACTCCGGCCGCGGGCTCCGGCGGGACTGGTCCGCGTCGGCGGTCCTCGCGGGCCTCGTGGCCGTGGTCGTCTCCTACTCGGGGCCCGTGCTCGTGGTCCTCGAGGCCGCGCGGGCGGGCGGGCTCAGCCCGGAGCTCACCTCCTCCTGGCTGTGGGCCATCTCGGTCGGCTCGGGTCTCACGTGCGCGCTCATGAGCGTGTGGACCCGCCAGCCCGTCATGGTGGCGTGGTCCATCCCGGGGGCGGCGCTGCTGATCACCTCGCTCGGCAACTACTCCTTCTCCGACGCCGTGGGCGCCTACGTCGTCACCGGTGTCCTGGGCCTGCTCCTGGGCGTGACCGGGCTGATCGGCCGGATCCTGGCCGCGGTGCCCAAGCCCATCACCGCCGCCGTCCTGGCGGGCGTCCTCTTCCCCTTCTCCATCAAGGTGGCCGCGGCCGTCGTCGAGAACCCGTGGGTGGCGGGCGCCCTGGTCCTCGGCTATCTCCTGGGCCGGCGGTTCTTCCCCCGCTACGCGGTGTTCGCTGCGCTGGCGCTGGGCGTGCTGGCGGCGCTCGTCCGGGGACGGATCGAACCCGTGGTCCTGGACCTCTCCCTCACCGAGCCGGTGCTGACGCTGCCCACGTTCTCGTGGGACGCGATCGCCGGGATCAGCATTCCGCTGCTGATCGTGACCGCGGCCGGGCAGAACGCCCCGGGCCTGGCCATGATGCACACGGCCGGCTACGACGCCCGGGACCGCCTGCTGCTCGGCGCCTCGGGCGTCGCGTCGGTCGCCTTCGCGCCCTTCGGCAGCCACGCCCTCAACCTCGCGGCCGTGACCGCGGGCATCGCCACCAGTCCCGAGTCCCACCCGGACATCGCCCGGCGCTACGTGGCCGGCGTCTCGTGCGGGTTCTTCTACGTCCTGTTCGGCCTGTTCGCGGACACCATCGTGGCCGCGTTCTCGGCGATCCCTCCGGGGATGATCACCGCCCTCGCCGGCGTGGCCCTGCTGGGCGCGCTGCAGGGCTCCTTCTTCGACAGCATGCACCCCGGCCGGCACCAGCCGGCGGTCATCGAGGCGGCGCTCATCACCCTGGTGGTCACGGTCTCCGGGATCGCCCCCTACGGCATCGTCTCCCCGTTCTGGGGCATGCTCGCAGGGATCGCCGCGTACGCGATCCTGCGCCGCCCCGCGGCGGCCGGTTCCCGCTGAGCGGTCCGCAAGGCACCGGCCCCGAGTTCCGGCGGCGCCCCCGCGGGTCTACACTCGTCGGGTAGCGAAGGGGAGCCGCTCCCGGGTGCCCGCCGCCCGTCGGCCCGCCGCCGTCCCGGGCCCGACGACCGGTGCCGGCGGTCCGCCCGTGCCCCCGGACGGACGGGCCCCTCCGCAGCACACCGCAAGCTCCCCGGTCGGACCCCGCGCGCCCCGTGCCGCCGCGGGCCCGAGGAAGGCCCCATGACACCCGCACCCGACTCCCCCACCTCGTGGGAGGACACCTCCCACCCGGGCCGATCCGAGCGGGGGCAGATCCGCCGCTGGCGCAAGTACCTCGCGGAGGAGCGCGCCGAGGCACGGATCTACGCCCTCCTCGCCGCCCGCAGCACCGGCCGGGAGCGGGAGATCCTGCACCAGGTCTCCGAGGCCGAGCGGCGCCACGCCGAGCACTGGGTCCGGCTCCTCGGCCCGCACGCCGGGTCCGAGGCCCGGCCGTCCCTGTACTCCCGGCTGCTGATCTTCCTCGCCGCGCACTTCGGCTCCGTCTTCGTCCTGGCCCTGCTCCAGCGGGCCGAGAGCCGCTCCCCCTACGAGCGCGAGCAGGACGCGTCCGACGCCATGGCGGCGGACGAGGCCGTGCACGAGGAGATCATCCGCGCGCTCGCCACCGAGGGCCGGCACAAGCTCTCCGGCAACTTCCGGGCGGCGGTCTTCGGAGCCAACGACGGCCTGGTGTCGAACCTCGCCCTGGTGATGGGCGTGGGCGCCACCGGGACCTCCTCCGGGATGGTGCTCTTCGCGGGGATCGCCGGCCTGCTCGCGGGCGCGCTGTCCATGGGGGCCGGGGAGTTCGTCTCCGTGCGCTCGCAGCGCGAGCTGCTCGACGCCTCCCAGCCGACCCAGGTGACGCTGCACGTGGCCCCGAACCTGGATCTGGACGCCAACGAGCTCGTGCTGATCTACCGGGCCCGGGGCATGAGCGAGGAGGCCGCCGAGCACCGCGCCGCGGAGCGGCTGGGCTACTACGAGTGCGACTGCGATCCCTCCCGGTCGTTCCAGGACACCGTCGAGGACGAGCCGGCCCAGCACTCCACCGTGGCCCTGGGCACGGACCTGGGGGCGGCGGCGTCCAGCTTCTGCTTCTTCGCCTCCGGGGCGATCATCCCGATCCTGCCGTACCTCGCGGGCCTCACGGGGATCCCCGCGATGGCCGTGGCCCTCGTCCTGGTCGGGATCGCCCTGCTGGTCACCGGGGGACTCGTCGGACTGCTCTCCGGGGCCTCGCCCTGGAAGCGCGGGCTGCGCCAGCTCGCCATCGGCTACGGCGCCGCCCTGGCCACCTATCTCCTCGGCCTGCTGTTCAACACGAGCGTCGCCTGACCCGCCCGCCGCGGGGTGGTGCGGGCGCACCGGTCCTGTCCGTACTTCGGGGGACAGCGGCCGGCACCCCCCGCAGCGGACGCCGGCCGCTCCCGGCGCGAAAGGGCTGGTGGGAGCCGTATTTCCGGCGGATCCGCGGCCTCGGGAGGCTGCCGGGCCGGCCCACCGGGCGGCGCTCCCCCGCCCTGCACGCCCCGTTCCGGGAATCTTCTGGGGAAAGCGGGTGCGGACGCGGTGCCGCGTCGGATAAAGTTGCAAACGTGGTGAGAACCACAGCAATGGGGGAAATTGCACGGATCGGACCGATTCGGACGCACTGGGGGGTGCACCGTCTGCGGCATCCGTGTTCTGAAAGCCGCTCAGCCCACGGCTCTCCTCTGTTGAGGCGTGCAACGCCTGCCGATGGCCGCGGGTCCTCCATAGGAGGCGCATCTCTCCCCGCGCCGGGCGGACTCCTACCGCCCGTTCCCGCGGCCATCGGTCTACACCGCGCCCGGCACACCGTCCCGGCCCGCTGGGGCTAGGATCGGAGGGCCGCGCACGCCCCAGCCGGGGCCGCACCGCGCGGCGCACCCGTCACCAGCGCCGAGGAGCCCGCCCATGCCCGCCCAGGGGACCGTCGAACACGTCCTGACCGTCCACTGCCCCGAGGCCCACGGGCTCGTCAGCGCCATCACGTCCAACCTGACGCAGCAGGGCTGCGACATCTTCGACGTGAAGCACTTCTCCGACCGCTTCACCGACGAGTTCTTCATCCGCTGCCACACCGTCAGCGAGGCCGGCACGGCCACCGTCGAGTCCCTGACCGACGGCTTCGCCCCCGTCGCGGAGCAGCACGGCATGCGGTTCCGGCTCGTCTCCGTGCAGCGCCGGACGCGGGTGCTCGTGATGGTCTCCCGCTTCTCCCACTGCCTGACGGACCTGCTGCACCGCACCCGGATCGGCGAGCTGCCCATCGAGATCGTGGCGGTGGTCTCCAACCACCTCGACCACAGGAGCCTCGTGGAGTGGCACGGGATCCCTTTCCACCACATCCCCGTCACGGCCGGGACCAAGCCGCAGGCCGAGGGCCGGCTGCTGGACCTCGTGGACCGCTACGACGTCGAGCTGGTCGTGCTGGCCCGCTACATGCAGGTGCTCTCCGACGAGCTGACCCGCGAGCTGTCGGGGCGGTGCATCAACATCCACCACTCGTTCCTGCCCTCGTTCAAGGGCGCCAAGCCCTATCACCAGGCCTACGCCCGGGGCGTGAAGATGGTGGGGGCCACGGCCCACTACGTGACGGCGGACCTCGACGAGGGCCCGATCATCGCCCAGCGGGTCATGCCCGTGGACCACGCCCACACTCCCGCGGACCTCGTGGCGGTGGGCCGCGACGCCGAGATGCAGGCGCTGTCCCGCGCCGTGAAGTGGCACGCCGAGGGCCGCGTGGTGCTCTCCGGCAACCGCACCATCGTCCTGGTCTGAACGACCCGATCCGCCCGGCCGGCCTCGCCGGGGCCGCCGGCGGGCGCGGTCACCGGCGGCCGGCCGGCCGTCCCGCCCCGGGGGCCGCCTCGAGGGGCTCCACCCGGACGGCGGCGCCCGTCTCGAGGGAGCGCTGGGCGGCATCGGCCACCCGGGAGGCGGCCACGGCGTCCCGGGCCGTGCAGGGGCTCGGGATCTCCCCGCGCACCACCTGCACGAAGGCGGCCATCTCCCGGCGGTAGGCCTCGGCGAAGCGGTCGTGGAACGTCGTGTGCGGCGGTCCCGCGGGGAACCCGACGCCCGGCTCGGCCGAGCGCATGGCCATGTGCTCGTCCATCCCCACGGCCACCGAGCCCTGGGAGCCCTGCAGCTCGAGCCGCACGTCGTGGCCCGCCCCGTTGTAGCGGGTCGCGGCCACGGTCGCCACCGTGCCGTCGTCGAGGGTGAGCACGGCGAGCGCGGTGTCGACGTCGCCCACCTCGCCGATCCGGGGGTCCCCGCGGTTGGACCCGCGGGCGTACACCTCGGTGACCTCCCGGCCCGTGATCCACCGGAGGACGTCGACGTCGTGCACGGAGCAGTCCCGGAACAGCCCGCCCGACGTCGCGAGGAACTCCACGGGCGGCGGGGTCATGTCACCGGTCACGGCGCGCACGGTGTGCAACCACCCCAGCGCCCCCGAGGCGTGGAGCTCCCGGGCGCGGACGTAGCCGGGGTCGAAGCGGCGCTGGTGGCCGATCTGCACCACGCCCTGCACGCGCTCGATCTCGTCGAGCAGGGGCATCGCCTCCTCGACCGACAGCGCCACGGGCTTCTCGCAGAAGACCGGCAGCCCGGCCTGCAGCCCGGCCCGGATCAGCTCCGGGTGGGAGGCCGTGCCGGTCGCCACGACGAGGCCGTCCACGCCGTCGTCGAGCAGCGCCCGGACCGTGGGCCGCGGGGCCGCCCCCGTCCGGGCGGCCACGGCGGCCGCCTGCTCGGGCACGGCGTCCGTGATGCTCAGCCGCACCGCCGGAGCGCCCTCCGGAGTGCGCAGGGCGGCGAGGTTGGCGGCGTGCATGGCGCCGATGCGGCCGGCGCCGATCAGTCCGATCCGGACGGTCATGGCAGGGTTCCTCTCGCGGGACGGGGGTCGGACCGGGACCGGCCCGCGGTTCATCCTGGGTGACCCGGCTCACCAATGTCAACACATTGTATGGACATGCACACATGCCATCGGCCACAATGGAGGGCGTCCGCAGTCGTGCACGCACGGTCCAGCCCCTGGAGGTCCCCATGTCCGGCCCGCTCCACCTCACGGTCGACAAGACCTCCCCCGTGCCCCTCTACCACCAGGTGGCGCAGGGGCTCGAGGACGCCATCCGCAGCGGTGAGCTGCCCCCGGGCACCAAGCTGGACAACGAGATCGATCTCGCGAACCGGCTCAACCTGTCCCGCCCCACCATGCGCAAGGCCATGGACCAGCTCGTCCGCGCCGGGCTGCTGGTGCGCAAGCGCGGGGTGGGCACCCAGGTGGTGGGCAGCCAGGTCCGGCGCTCGCTCGAGCTGACCAGCCTGCACGAGGACCTCCAGCGCAGCGGGGGCCGGCCCAGCACCACGGTGCTGGACTTCGCCCGGGTCCCCGCCGACGACGAGGTGGCGCTGCTGCTCGGGCTCGCCCCGGGCGACGAGGTCTACCACCTCGTGCGCCGGCGGAGCACGGACGGCGAGCCGCTGGCCCTCATGGAGAACTGGATCCCGTGCGGGCTCTGCGAGCTCACGCGCGAGCAGCTCGAGGACGAGGGGCTGTACTCGCTGATGCGCGGCCAGGGCGTCAACTTCCAGCTGGCCCACCAGCGGGTGGGCGCCGTCTCGGCCGACGAGTTCCAGGCGGAGCAGCTGGGGGTGGAGCCCGGGGCCGCGCTGGTCAGCATGCACCGCACGGCCATGGACGACCTCGGCCGCCAGGTCGAGACCGGCCGGCACGTGTACCGGGCCGACAAGTACACGTTCGAGCTCACCCTCGTCCAGCACTGAGCACCGGCGCTCCGGCCCGGAACCACCGCACGACGACGACACCGGAAGGCACACCCACCCATGCACACCGACAGCTCCCGCCCCGACTGGGTCCACCCCAAGGACTCCGCCGCCCAGGACGGCTGGTTCGTCTCCCTGGGCGGCCACGACTCCACCACCGAGGTCCCCGGCTGGGCCCACACGGGCCTGCGCGTGGCCGACCTCGGCCCGGGCGAGCAGATCAGCCTGGACGCCGCGGAGGAGGAGCGCATCGTGGTGCCCCTCACGGGCAGCTTCACGGCGGAGACGGGCGGGGAGAGCTACGACCTCGCCGGCCGCCCGTCCGTCTTCGCCGGCCCCACCGACGTGCTCTACACCGGGATCCGCCGGGACCTGACCGTGTCCGCCCCGACCGGCGGCCGGGTGGCCGTGGCCTCGGCGCCCGCCCGTGCGGAGCACCCGACGCGGCTCGTGAGCCGCGACGAGATCCCGGTGGAGCTGCGCGGGGCGGGGAACTGCTCGCGCCAGGTGCACAACTTCGGCACGCCCGCGGCCCTGGAGGCCGACCGGTTCATCGTGTGCGAGGTGCTCACCCCGTCGGGCAACTGGTCCTCCTACCCGCCGCACAAGCACGACGAGGAGAAGGACGGGGAGACGGCGCTGGAGGAGATCTACTACTTCGAGACGCAGCTCGCCGAGGGCATGCCCGCCCCGGAGGGCCACGGCACCGATCCCATGGGCTACCAGCGCGTCTACGCCTCGGACGACCGGCCCATCGACGTCAGCGCCGAGGTGCGCTCCGGCGACGTCGTCCTGGTGCCCTACGGCTGGCACGGCCCCGCCATGGCGACCCCCGGCTACGACCTGTACTACCTCAACGTCATGGCCGGCCCCGGCCGGGTGCGGGAGTGGCTGATCAGCGACGACCCCCACCACGGCTGGATCCGCCGGACCTGGGACGAGTCGGCGGTCGACCCCCGGCTGCCCTTCGGCCGCTGAGCGGCTCCGCGGCGTCCCGTCCGGGCGTCCACGCCCGGGCCCGCCCCGGGGCCGAGCCGGCGGACCCTCCCCCGTGGAGCCGCCGGCTCGGCCTGCTCGTGGCGGCGGTGCTGTTCATGGAGCACCTCGACGGCACGATCCTCGTCACGGCGGCTCCGCGGATCGCGGCCGACCTCGGCGTCGGCAGCGCCGAGGTCGGCCTCACGATGACCGTCTACCTCGTCACCGTGGCCGCGTTCATCCCCGTGGGCGGATGGCTCGCGGCCCGCTTCGGCCCCCGGCGGGTGTTCTGCACGTCCATCGCCGTCTTCACACTGGCCTCCGTGCTGTGCGCGGTGAGCGGCAGCCTCGCGGCCCTGGTGGCCGGGAGGGCCCTGCAGGGGCTCGGTGGCGCCCTGATGGTCCCGGTCGGGCAGCTCATCGTGCTGCGCGCCACGGACCGGCGGGACCTGCTGCGGACGATCGCCTGGATCACGTGGCCCGCGCTGCTCGCGCCCGTGCTCGCACCGCTCGTGGGCGGACTGCTGACGTCCTGGGCGAGCTGGCACTGGATCTTCCTGGTCAACGTCCCGGTGGGCGCGGCGGCCCTCGTCGCGGCGCTGTGGCTCGTCCGCGACACCGGGACCGAGCCGCGACCCCTCGACGTGCCGGGGCTGTTCTGGTGCACGACCGCCGTGTTCGGTCTGGTCGCCGGACTGGAGCTCCTGCCGCACGGGCAGTGGGCCGGCGCCGCCGTCGTCCTGCTCGGCGCCGCGGCGCTCAGCGGGGCCGTGGCCGCCCGGTGGCTGCTGCGCACCGCGAACCCCCTGCTGGACCTGCGGGTCTACCGGATCCCCGGCTACCGGGCGGCCAACTCGGGCGGCCTCGCCTACCGGGCGGCCGTGAGCTCGGTGCCGTTCCTGCTGCCGCTGCTGCTCCAGGACGGCTTCGGCCGCTCGCCCGTGGAGTCCGGACTGCTCGTGACCGCGGTGTTCGTGGGCAACGTGGGGGTCAAGCCCGCGACCACTCCGCTGCTGCGACGGTTCGGGTTCCGCACCGTCCTCGTCGGCTCCGTCGCGGGCGGCACGGCGACCGTGGCGGCGCTCGCCCTGCTCACCCCGGGAACGCCCCTGTGGCTCGTCACCGGCCTCCTGCTGCTCAGCGGGGCCCTGCGCTCCGTCGGGTTCACCGCCTACAACTCGCTGCAGTTCGCGGACGTGGGACCGGACCAGCTGTCCTCCGCCAACGCCCTGTCCGCCACCAGCGCGCAGCTGGCCACCGGGCTCGGAATCGCCCTGGGCGCGCTCGTCCTGCAGCTGTCCGCGACCACCGCGGACGCACTCCCCGGGACCGGCGAACTGTTCCCGCACCGCGCCGCCCTCGTGGCCGTCGCCGCCCTGCTCCTGGTGCCTCTGCTCGGCGCCCTGCGGCTCTCCCCCACGGCGGCCGCGCACGTCACCGGGCGGCCGCCCCGGGGGGCTCGGCCCGCACGCCGGGGCTGACGGGGCCCCGCGCGCCCGGCGTCGTCGGGCATGCCGTGCACTCTTCCAATATGTCCTGACATATGGTCAAATTCTCATAGCAGAGTTCTGCACCGTCCGGACCACCCCTGCAGGACCGCCCGGCACCGCACCCACACCTCCCGCCCGCACCGAACGAAAGGCTCCGACCATGCCCCTCGTGCGCATCGACGTCGTCCAGGACCGCCGCTCCCCCGCCCAGCTCCGCGAGCTCGCCGACACCGTCCAGGACGTCATGCTCGACACCTTCGCCGCCCCGCCCCGCGACCGCTACCAGATCATCACCGAGCACCGGCCCGGGCAGATCATCGCCGAGGACACCGGGCTGGGCTACACCCGCACCGACGACCTCGTGGTCGTCCAGGTCACCCAGCAGGGCCGCAGCGAGGCCCAGAAGCAGGCCATGTACCGCGCCCTGGCCGACCGCCTCGAGGAGCGCACCGGCCTGGACCCGCAGGACCTCATCGTCTCCGTCACCGAGAACACCCGCGAGGACTGGTCCTTCGGCCTGGGCACCGCTCAGTTCCTCACCGGAGAGCTCTAGCCGCGCGGCCCTCCGTCCCGCGGCCGGCTCCGGGACGGAGGGCCGCGGCGGCAGCCCCGGAGCGCAGGCGGGTCCCCTCCGGACAGCGGGCGGGTCCCCTCCGGAGCCGGAGGGGACCCGCCGGAGGGGCGGCCGCGGTCAGCGCAGGGCGGGGACGGACGCGGCGGCGTCCTTCAGGACGCCCGCGGCGATCTCGAGCCCCTCGATCCGCCCCAGGGACACGTCCTCGTGCTCGATGTTGACCGCCATGTCCGGGTCGACCTCGTGCAGGGCGGCGAGGAACTCCGCCCAGTACGCGGTGTCGTGGCCGCGCCCGAGCGCCACGAAGTCCCAGGCGGAATCCGTCGGCCACTCGTTGGCCCACTCGTCGCCGCCGAGGTTGGTGCGCTCCTCCTCGGGGCCGAGCCGGCGGAAGCTGTTGTCCAGGACGCCGTAGAGCGCGGCGTTCTCACGATTGATCCGCACGTCCTTGGCCGCCGCGTGGAAGATCAGCGGGCCGAGCTCGCGCACCACGGCGACCGGATCCATCTGCTGCCAGAACAGGTGCGAGGCGTCGAGCTCCACCCCCACATGGGTGGCGCCGGTCAGCTCGATGAGCTTGCGGACGTCGGCGGTGTTGAACACGACGTTCTGCGGGTGCAGCTCCAGGGCCACCTTGACGCTGTGGTCGGCGGCCATCCGGTCGGTCTCCCGCCAGAAGTCCGCGACGAGGCCCCACTGGTGGTCCAGCACGTCCAGGGAGGCCGAGTTCCAGGCGTTGACGATCCAGTTGGGCACCGTGGCCCCGGGCTCCCCGCCGGGCAGCCCGGACATCGTCACCACGCGGTCCTGGCCCAGCCGCTCGGCCAGCCGGATGGAGCGGCGGATGTCCTCGGCGTGCTTCTCGCCGATCGCCGGCTTGGGGTGCAGCGGGTTGCCGTTGCAGTTGAGGCCGGCGATCGAGACGCCGGTGCCCTCGAAGACGCCCAGGTAGTCGTCGCGGGCGGCGTCACTGACGAGGATCTCGTCCATGTCCGGGACGTGGACGGCCGGCAGGAAACCTCCCGTGTTGATCTCGATGCCGGTCAGGCCGAGGTCGGCAATGACCTTCAGGGCCTCGGGCAGGGGGCGATCGTGCAGGATTGCGTTGTAGACGCCGAGCTTCACAGGACGACCTTCTTTCCGTGGTGGGTGGCGGACTCCACGGCCGCAGCCAGGACCTCCATGTTGTGCACGCCGTCGTCGAAGGAGGCGTTGCGCGGCAGCGAGACGGACTCGTCCAGACCCGCGACCTCCTCCAGGAAGGCCCGTGCCTGGTAGCCGAAGGCGTCGTTCTGCCCGAAGCCCACGCCCGGGGCGTCCATGGCCAGGCCGCCTCCGAGGTAGGGGTGCCCGGGGCCGAGGTTGACGGTGCGATAGCCGTTGGTGGCCTCAGGCCCCTCGCGCAGGAACAGCTCGATCTCGGCCGGGCGCAGCTGGGTGAACCGCGCCGCGCCCTTCTCGCAGAACACCTCGAAGGTCAGGGTGTTGGGGTGCCCCGCGGCCACCCGGGAGACCTCCAGACTGCCGGCGCCGGAGGCGAACTCGGCGGAGCAGGCCGCGTAGTCGTCGTTCTCGACCGGCTCGTGGACGTCGCTGACCTCGCCGATGTCGTGCCCGGTCACCGCTCCCACCGGCAGCGGGCGTTCGGTGATGGTGGTGGCCAGGCGTCCGCCGGACACGGAGGCGATGTCACCGCAGAGGAACTCCGCGACGTAGGCCAGGTGGCTGCCGACGTCGGCCAGCGCCCCGGAGCCGGGGCCGCCCTGGTACCGCCAGCTCATGGGCGCCTTGGGGTTCACGCCGTAGTCGGTCCAGTACCGGCCGCTGAAGTGCAGCACCTTCCCCAGCGTTCCGCCGCGGATCAGGTCGCGGATCGCGGCGATGCCGGGAGTGCGCCGGAAGGTGAAGCCGATCCGGGCGATGGACTCCGCCTGCTCGGCGGCGGCGGCCATGGCGCGGGCGTCCTCGAGGGTGTCGCTGAGCGGCTTCTCGCACAGCACGTGCTTGCCGGCCTCCAGCAGGCCCTCGACCGCCCGGCGGTGGAAGCGGTTGGCGATGACGACGCTGACCACGTCGATCTCGGGGTCCGCCGCGATCGCCTCCCAGGAGCCGACGGCCTTCTCGTAGCCGTAGCGGCGGGCGACGTGGCCGCCGAGGGTCTCGTTGACGTCGCCGACGGCGACGTAGCGCAGCGGGGGCAGGACGGGATCGTAGAGGGTGGGCGCCACACGGTAGGCGGCCGCGTGGGCCTGCCCGGCCATGCCGGCGCCGATGACGGCGATGCCGATGCTGTCGGTCATGCTTCTCTCCTGGAGCGGGGACGGGACGAACGGGGAATGCGGGGAGAACGCGCGGGGTGGGACGGGAAAGAGCGGCACCGTGGAGCCGGACATTGTGTGCCGGGCCACATTTTGGAGCGCTCCAACGAGCGTAGGATCTCCTCGGGACCCGGTCAAGAGGTTTGTCAGGACAAGATGGGAGAGAATGCTGTGGTGAACTCGCGTCCGCCCCGCCCGCCCACCATCTACGACGTCGCCCGGGCCGCGGGCGTCTCCAAGTCGCTCGTCTCCCTCGTCCTGCGCGGCTCCCCCAGCGTGTCCGAGGCCCGGCGGACCGCCGTCCTGGAGGCGGTGGAGCAGTTGGGCTACCGCCCCAGCCAGGTGGCCGCGGCGCTGGCCGGAGCCGCCACGCGCACCATCGGCGTGGTCCTCGACGACTTCCGGAACCTCTGGTTCGTCTCCCTCCTGCAGGGGCTGCAGGACGGGCTGGCCCCGCACGGCTTCCGCATCGCGGTCTCCGACCACACGCTGAACGCGCACGTGGAGACCGGCCCGCTGGACGGTTTCCTGGCCATGCGCGTCGACGGCCTGGTCATCGCCACGGAACCGACGCCCGCCATGCGCGTGCCGGAGGGACTGCCCGTGGTGGTCGCGGGCAGCCGGCGTGGCGTGATCCCCGGCGCGGACGTCGTGGCGGACGACGACCGTCTCGGCGGCCGGCTGGCCACGGAGCACCTCCTGGAGCTCGGCCACCGGCGGCTCGGCCACCTCACCGGTGACGGCGGGGCGGCGGAGCTACGGGCCCGGGGCTTCCGGGACGCGCTCCGGGAGCGGGGCCTGCGCGCACCGGTGGTGCGCGGCGCGGGCGGCACCACGGAGGAGGACGGCTATCGGGCCGCGCTGCGGCTGCTGGCCGAGGCGCCGGCCACGACCGCGGTCTTCGCGGCCAACGACACCATGGCGATGGGGGCGCTGGCGGCGGCCCGCGAGAGCGGGCTGCGGGTGCCGGAGGACCTGTCCGTCATCGGCTACGACGACTCCCCCGTGGCGGCCACCCACCTGCTGCGGCTCACGACCGTCGACGGGCGCAACGCCGAGGTCGGGGCCGCCGCCGCCGAGCGCCTCGTGCAGCGGGCGACGACGACGGCGGCGGCCCCGGTGCGGACCGCGCTGCTGACGCCCCGCCTGGTGCTGCGCAGCTCGTGCGCGGCGCCCCGGAGCGGCTGAGGGTCCGCGCAGGAGAGCGAGAAGCCGGTCCCGGAGCCGCCGCGGCGGCTCCGGGACCGGCCCGGGGCGGGGGCCCAGCGGTGGGAGATCACCGCTGGAGCGGGCTCACCGGTAGAGCTCCGGCTTCTCCTCGAGCTGCACGGGGACGATCTCGCCGCTGGCCTGGGCCCGGACACCGGCCTCGCAGCACGCCGCGGTGGCGTAGCCGTCCCAGGCGGAGGGCCCGCCCAGCTCGCCGCGCGCGGCCGCGTCGGCCCAGTCCTGGAGCTCGATGTCGTAGGCGTCCCGGAAGCGCTCCTCGAAGCCGGGGGTGATGCTGCCGCCCCACGTGCCGGCCGTGCGGACGTAGGGCTCGGTGTCCCCGCCGATGCCCACGACACCGGTCTCGAAGGAGGCCTGGGTGGCCACCTGGTAGCCGAACTGGGCGTTGACGTACGCCTCCACCTGGGCGAGCACCCCGGACTCCGTCTCCATCAGCACGAGCTGCGGGTCGCGCTGACCGTTGGGGGCGTTGCGGGTGGAGCGTCCGATCCGGACCTGGACGGAGGTGATCTCCTCCCCGGTGAAGTAGCGCACCGCGTCGAACTCGTGCACCACGGAGTCGTTGATGATCATCTCGTTGGTGAAGCCCGCGGGGGTGGTCGGGTTGCGGTGCTGGTGGTGCAGGGTCAGCAGCTCACCGTAGGTCTGCTCCTCGATGAGCCGGCGCAGGGACCGGTAGCCGGCGTCGAAGCGGCGCATGAAGCCCACCTGGATGAGCTTCCGGCCCGCGGCGGCCTCGGCCTGCACCACGCGCCACGCCGAGGCGGCGTCCGGGGTCAGCGGCTTCTCGCACAGGGTGGGCAGGCCGTGCTCGATCACGGCGAGCAGGACGTCCTCGTGCAGGAACCCCGGGGTGGCGATCAGGGCGGCGTCGATGTCACCACGGTCCAGGACCTCCTGGAAGCTCGTGCAGGCGAGGGCGCCGTCGATGTGGGCGACGGCGGCCTCCGCCCGGGGCCGGTCGATGTCGACGACGGCCGCCACCTCGGCGCCCGTGGTGCGGTGGTGGATCCGGTCGATGTGGTCGGCGCCCATGCGGCCCGCTCCGACGACGGCTACGCGCAACGGAGTGTTCATGGTCTGTGTCCTCTCTGTGCCCCTCGCAGGGCGGGGTGGTCTGGGGGCCCGTCCCCGCCGGTCGCGGGACCGGCGGGGACGGGCTCGGGTGCGGTCGGCTCAGTGGTCGCCCGAGGACGGGAACGCGAAGGACGCCCCGGACGCGTGGTGCGGCTCGGGCCACCGCTCGGTGACGGCCTTGCCGCGGGTGTAGAAGCGCACGCCGTCGGGCCCGTAGATGTGGTGGTCGCCGAACAGGGAGGCCTTCCAGCCGCCGAAGGAGTGCCAGGCCACGGGCACGGGGATCGGGACGTTGACGCCGATCATGCCCACGGTCACGCGCCGCTTGAACTGCCGGGCATAGGCGCCGGAGGACGTGAAGATCGCGGTGCCGTTGCCGTACGGGTTGGCGTTGATGACCTCGATGCCCTCGTCGAGGCTGTCCACGCGCAGCACGACGAGCACGGGCCCGAAGATCTCCTCCTCGTAGGCCTCCATGTCCTGCCGGACCTTGTCGAGGACGGTCGGGCCCACGAAGAAGCCGTTCTCGTGGTCGGCCACGATCAGGTCGCGCCCGTCCACGACGACGGCCGCACCGGCCTCCTCGGCGGCGGTGACGATCCGGCGCACGCGGTCCCGGGAGGCGGGGGTGATGACCGGGCCCATGTCGGAGGAGGCGTCCATGCCGTTGCCCACGGTGATGTCCTTCGCGCGCTCCGCCAGCTTGTCCACGAGGAGGTCCGCGGCCTCGCCCACGGCCACGGCCACGGACACGGCCATGCAGCGCTCCCCGGCGGAGCCGAAGGCGGCCGCGGTGAGGTTGTCGGCCGCGGAGTCCATGTCCGCGTCCGGCAGCACGATGGCGTGGTTCTTGGCCCCGCCGAGGGCCTGGACCCGCTTGCCGTGCTTCGTGGCGGTCTCGTGCACGTACTGGGCGATCGGGGTGGAGCCCACGAACGAGATGCCGTCGACGTCCGGGTGGGTCAGCAGCCCGTCCACGGCCTGCTTGTCGCCGTGCAGGACCTGGAAGACGCCGTCGGGCAGGCCGGCCCGCTGCCACAGCTCGGCGATCAGCAGGGACGGGGAGGGGTCCCGCTCGGAGGGCTTGAGGATGAACGCGTTGCCGGTGGCGATCGCCACCGGGGCCATCCACAGCGGCACCATGACGGGGAAGTTGAACGGGGTGATGCCCGCGACCACGCCGAGGGGCTGGCGGAAGGAGTAGACGTCGATGCCGGTGGAGAACTGGTCGGAGAACTCCCCCTTGAGCTGTTCGGCGATGCCGCAGGCGAACTCCACGACCTCGAGGCCGCGGCCCACCTCGCCCTTGGCGTCGGAGAGCACCTTGCCGTGCTCCGCGGTGATCAGGGCGGCGAGGTCGTCGGTGTGGGCGGCCACGAGCTCGCGGAACTTGAAGAGCACGGCGGTGCGCTTGGCCAGGGAGACGTCGCCCCACGAGTCGGCGGCCCTGCGTGCCGCGGCCACCGTGGTCTGCAGGTCCTCGTCGGTGGCCAGGTGCAGGATGCCGGACACCTGCCCGGTGGCGGGGTTGTAGATCTCCTGCGTGCGGTCCCCGGTGCCGGGGGTGCGCTTGCCGTCGATGAAGTGCTCGACGTGCTGGGTCTGCTGCTGGGTCTGCTGGCTCATGCGTTCCTCCTGGACTCCCCGAGCAGCGGACGCTGCCGGGACTTGTGCTGCTGGTAGACCTCGTGGGCCTCGTGGGTGGATGCGAGGGTGGCGGTGCCCGTCACGGGCACGTCCCACCAGGACTCGGAGCTGGGCGCGTCGATCAGGGGGTCCGACTCCACGTGCACGAGCACGGGGCCGGAGCCCTCCGGCACGGCCTTGGCCTCCGCGACGGCCGCCTGCAGCCGGTCGATCACGCCCTCGCCGGGCTCGACCCGCAGCACCCGCACCCCGAGGGACTCGGCGTTGGTGGCGAGGTCGATGGGCAGGGTCGAGCCGTCGTCGAAGCTGTGCCGCTCCCCGTCGAGGTAGCGGTACTTGGTGCCGAAGCGCTGGGAGCCCAGCTGCTCCGAGAGGGCGCCGATCGAGGCGTAGCCGTGGTTCTGGATCAGCACCACCACGAGCTTGAGCCCCTCGGCCACGGCCGTGACGAGCTCGGTGTGCATCATCAGGTAGGAGCCGTCCCCGACCATGACGACGACGTCCCGCGCGTCCCGGGGCGCTCCGGCCCGGTCCGCCTCGGCCACTGCGGCCCGCTTGACCCCGAGCCCGCCGGCGATCTCGTAGCCCATGCACGAGAACGCGTACTCGACGTGGTAGCCGTACGGGTCCTTGACCCGCCACATCTTGTGCAGGTCGCCGGGCAGCGAGCCCGCGGCGCACACGACGACGTCGCGCTCGTCCATGGCCTCGTTGACGGCCCCGATGATCTCGTTCTGGCTGGGCAGCGGCAGGTGCCGCTCGCCGAAGGCGGCGTCCACGGTGGCGTCCCAGCGCTGCTTCTCGGCCTCGACGGTCGCCGCGAGGTCCGCGCCCACCCGGTACCCGCCGAGCGCCTTCGTCAGCTCCACGAGGGTCTTGCGGGCGTCGGCGACGACCGGCACGGCCGTGCCCTGCTTGTACGCGTCGAACGCGGCCACGTTGACGTTGACGAAGCGCACGTCCGGGTGCTGGAACGCGGTGCGGGAGGCCGTGGTGAAGTCCTCGTACCGGGTGCCGATGCCGATCACGAGGTCGGCCTCGGCCACCACGGCGTTGGAGGCCGTGGAGCCGGTGGAGCCGACGGCGCCGAGGCACTGCGGGTGGTCCCAGTCCAGGACGCCCACGCCGGCCTGGGTGTAGGCGACGGGGATGCCCGTGGCCTCGGCGAACTCGCGCAGCGCCTCGGTCGCGAAGGCGTAGTGGACCCCGCCGCCGGCGATGACCACCGGCCGCTCGGCCGCGCGGATCGCCGCGACGGCCGCCCGGACGTCCTCCTCCTCCGGGGCGGGCCGGCGGATCCGCCACTCGCGGGGCGCGAGGAACTCCTCCGGCACCTCGAGGGCCTCGGCCTGCACGTCCTGCGGCAGCGCGATGGTCACGGCGCCGGTCTCGGCGGGGTCCGTGAGCACCCGCATCCCGTTGAGCAGCGCGGAGAACAGCTGCTCGGGCCGCCACACGCGGTCGAAGTAGCGGCTGACCGGCCGGAAGACGTCGTTGACGGTGATGTCGTTGGCGTCGGGGCGCTCGAGCTGCTGGAGCACCGGGTCCGGCCGCCGGGAGGCGAACTGGTCCGAGGGGAACAGCAGCGCGGGCAGCCGGTTCGTGGTGGCCAGGGCGGCGCCGGTGACCATGTTCGTGGCTCCGGGCCCGATCGAGGTGGACACCGCGAAGGTCGCCCGGCGCCGGGTGTGCCGGGCGTAGCCGACGGCCTGGTGCACCTGGGCCTGCTCGTTGCGGCCCTGGTAGTAGGGCATGACCGTGGGGTCCTCGGCCTGGTACTGCTTCAGGGCCTGTCCCACCCCGGCCACGTTGCCGTGGCCGAAGATGCCGAACATCCCGGGGATCGTGCGCTGCCGGTACTCCTCGCCGCCGATCCGGTCGACGGTCCACTGGTTGGCCAGGAACTCCACGAGCGCCTGGGACACGGAGAGGGTGCGGGTGCTCATCGGGCGGCTCCTTCCTCGACGGGGTGCCCCTTGAGCAGGGACGCGGCGGTGGCCACGGCGCCGGCGACGTCGCCGTCCTCGGGGTACAGCAGGGTGCGGCCCACGGTCAGGCCCTGCACACCGGGCAGGGCCAGGGCGGCCTCCCAGGTCGCGAAGACCTCGTCGGGCCGGCCGCTGGGGTCGCCGCCGAGCAGGACCGTGGGCAGGGTGGTGGCCGCCATGACGCGCTCCATGTCCTCGACGACGGGCAGCTTCATCCACGTGTGCGCGGAGCTCCCGCCCAGGCCCTGGGCGATGGCCACGGACTGGATCACCGCGTCGGCGGAGAGGTCGTTGACGATGCCCCGGTCGGTGATCCGGGAGATGAAGGGCTCGACCATCGCGATCAGCCCGAGCGCCGCCAGGGAGTCCACCGCGCGCGCCGTGCTCTCCAGCACGGAGGTGGTGTCCGGGGACTCGAAGCAGATGCGGGTCAGCATCTTGCCGCCATCGGCACCGACCCGGTCCAGCGCCGCCGCGGTGTGGCCAGTGAAGCGGTCGTCGATCTCGTTGACCAGGCCCGGCAGCCCCCCGCGGTTCATGGAGCCGAAGACGAGCTTGCCGTCGAGGGCGCCCAGCAGCAGCAGGTCGTCGAGCACGTCCGGGGACGCCAGCACGCCGTCGACCCGGGGGTTCGCCAGGGCGATCTGCAGCCGGTCGAGCAGGCTGCGGCGGTCGGCCATGGCGTCGTGCTCGTCGCGGACCTTCAGGGCGCCGCGGGCCGCGTGGTCCGCGGCGACCACGAAGTTCTGCTTGCCGTGGACGAGGCCCGGGTGGCGCCGGCGGGTGTCGGCGGCGCGCTGGACGGCGCGCGGGTCCTCGAGCCGGGTCCGGCTCAGGTGCTCGTAGCGGCGCGGATCGGCCGTGTCGAGCTCGAGGGTGGACGTGGTGGTCATCGGGTGGCTCCTTCGGGAACGGCGCGGCCGCGCTCGAGCAGCAGCCGGAAGACCTCGTCGGGGGTGGGCATGGCATCGGAGCAGGAGATCCTCGACGCCACGATCGCGCCGGAGGCGTTGGCGTAGTCCAGGACCTGCTCGAGGCTCCAGCCCTGGTTGATGCCGTGGCAGAAGGCCCCGCCGAAGGAGTCCCCGGCGCCGAGGCCGTTGACGGTCTCCACGGGGACGGGAGCCGAGACCACGCGTTCGTCGCGGGTCTTGGCCATGACCCCTTCGGGGCCGAGCTTGACCACGGCGATCCGCACGCCGGCCTCCAGCAGCCGGTCGGCCTGCTCGTCCGGGGTGCCCACCCCCACGGCCACCGCGCACTCCTTGTCGTTGCCGATGGCGATGGTGACGTGCTGGAGCAGCTCGTGCACCTGCGCGCGGGCGTCCTCCTCGGACTCCCAGAACATGGGCCGGTAGTCGAGGTCCAGGATCGTGTGCTGGTCGTTCCGCAGCTGCTCGCGGGGCCGGGCCTCGTGGGCGGCGAAGTGGGCGGAGCGGGAGGGCTCCTGGCACAGGCCGGTCACGGTGGACCACAGGATGCGCGTGTCGCGCACGACCTCGGCGTCGATCTCCTCGGGCCGGATCTGCAGGTCCGGGGCCGTGGGGAACCGGCCGTAGAAGTACAGCGGGAAGTCCTCCGGCGGGCGGATCGCGCAGAACGTGGCGGGGGTCTGCAGCCCCGGCACGGGGCTCACGAACCGGTCGTCCACGCCGTAGCGGGTGAGCTCCCGGTGCAGGTAGGCGCCGAACGGGTCGTCGCCGGTGCGGGTGATCACCGCGGCGGACTCGCCGTGGCGGGCCGCGGCGACCGCGACGTTCGACGGCGAACCGCCCAGGTACTTGCGGAACGTGGTCACGTCCTCCAGGCCGACGCCGATGTCGTCGGGGTAGATGTCGACGCTGATGCGCCCCAGGGTCACGACGTCGTAGCTCATGCGTGGGCCTCCGCCTTCTGCGCGTTCTGCTGCTGGGAGCGGGCCGCGGCGGCCCGCTCGGTCATCTGCTCCAGCTGGTAGCGGGAGACCTCCATCGCGTTCTCGTTCTCGGCGAAGACCGAGGAGACCATCACGGAGTCCTCGCGGTCGAGGAAGCCGTTGGCCGCGAGCCCGCCGAAGAACTCGTCCCAGTCGACGTCCCCGTCGCCGATCTTCAGGTGCTGGTGCACCCGGGCGCTGCTGCCCGGCGGGTTGGTGATGTAGCGCAGCCCGTGCGAGCGGTGGTGGTCCATGGAGTCGGCTACGTGGACCACGCGCAGCCGGTCCCCCACGGCGGCCATGATCTCCAGCGGGGCGTCCTCCATGTGGAAGGTGTGCGGGGCCACGTAGGCGAAGCCGAGGCTCGGGGAGTTCACGCCCCGGATCACGCGCCAGGCGGCCAGGCCCTGCTCCACGAAGTCGTCGGGGTGCGGGTCGATCGCGATGTGCACGCCCTCGGCCTCGACGAGGGGCAGCAGCTCCTCCATGGACCGGTAGAAGGCCCGCTCGGACTCCTCGGCCCGCTCGGGCCGGCCCTGGAACTCGGTGTTCATCTGCTGCACCCCGAGGTCCACGGTCATCCTGACGGCCCGCTTCCAGTAGCGCACGGCCGCCTCCCGGGCGTCCGGGTCCGGCGCGGACCAGCGCAGCACCGGGAGCACGGAGGCGATCTGCACCCCGGCGTCGCGGCAGGCCGTCCGCAGGTCCGCGACGAGCCGGTCGTCGGCCTTGGGGTGGTTGAAGAAGGGCAGGAAGTCCGCGTGCGGCGTCAGCTGCAGGTACTCGTAGCCCAGGTCCGCGGCGAGCCGCGGGAACTCGAGCAGGGAGTGGGTCGAGTGGAACGGTGTGGGATCGAGGGCGATCTTCATGGACGGTTCTCCAGGTCTGTGGTGCGCGGACGGGTCAGCGGACGCGGGTGCGGGAGCCGCAGCCCAGCAGGTAGGAGCGCGTACGGGTCGCGATGGGCAGCGGGACGTCGAAGGAGGGGACGGGGTACATGTCCTGCTCGACGATGCCGAAGATCGGCCGCTCCAGCTTCTCCACCTCCGCGATGACCTCCGCGAGGTCGGGCAGGCCGGCGGGCGGCTCGACCATGACACCGGCCAGGTTGGCCGCGGCCCAGGTCAGGTTCTCCCGGCGCACGCGCTCGAGGACCACCGGGTCGATCTGCTTGAGGTGCAGGTAGCCGATCCGCTCGGGGTACTTGCGGATCAGGTCCACGGAGGACGCTCCCCCGTACTCGGCGTGGCCGGTGTCCAGGCACAGGGTGACCAGCTCGGGGTCGGTGCGCTGGAGGAAGGTCTCGATGTCGGGCTGGCCGCACACGTGGGAGTCGGCGTGGGAGTGGAACTGCTGCTGCAGGCCGTACTCCTCCCGCAGCACCTTGCCGAGCCGGTCGTGGCCCGTGCACAGGGCGTTCCACTGCTCGGTGCTCAGGTGCTCGTTCTCGAGGGCCTCGCCCGTGACGTCGTCGCGCCACATGGCCGGGATCACCACGATGTGCTCGCCGCCCATGGCGGCGGTCAGCTCGGCGACCCTGCGGGCGGGCTCCCAGGCCTCGTCCCACTGGGCGGCGCCCCGGTGGAAGGCGGTGAAGACCGTGCCGGCGGAGACCTTGAGGTCGCGCTGGGCCAGCTCGTCGGCGAGCCGGGCGGGGTCGGTGGGCAGGTAGCCGTAGGGGCCCAGCTCGATCCACGAGTAGCCGGCCTCGGCCACCTCGTCGAGGAAGCGCTCCCAGGGCGTCTGCTGGGGGTCGTCGGGGAACCACACGCCCCACGAGTCCGGGGCGGTGCCGATCAGCACGGGGTTCTTCTGCTGGGCCGCCGTGTCGACGGTCCGGGGGGTCGCGTTCTGCTGCGCCATGGTGACCTGCTTTCTGGTGCCGGGCCGGTGCTCCGGGCGGGTGCCGGAGGCCGGGTCGATCAGTGTTCCGGATCACAACCAGGATACGACATCAGGTCAGTTTGTAAAGACATACCGTCTTATTCACGTCGTGGCGTGGCCGGCGCCGGCCGGCGCCCGGTCACGCGGCGCGCCGGCGTGGCCCCGGACACGCACCAGGCCCCGCCCACGACGGTGCGTGGACGGGGCCTGGTGCGTGCAGGATCAGCGGGCCGGGGCCCGGGGCGTCACTTGCCCTCGAAGATCTCCCGCATGAGCTGGGCGGTCTCGGACGGCGTCTTGCCGACCTTCACGCCCGCGGCCTCGAGGGCCTCCTTCTTGGCCTGCGCGGTGCCCGAGGAGCCGGAGACGATGGCGCCGGCGTGGCCCATGGTCTTGCCCTCGGGAGCGGTGAAGCCGGCGACGTAGCCGACCACGGGCTTGGACACGTTGGCCTTGATGAAGTCCGCGGCGCGCTCCTCGGCGTCGCCGCCGATCTCGCCGATCATCACGATGGCCTCGGTCTCGGGGTCCGCCTCGAACGCCTCGAGGGCGTCGATGTGGGTGGTCCCGATGACCGGGTCGCCGCCGATGCCGATGGCCGTGGTGAACCCGATGTCCCGCAGCTCGTACATCATCTGGTAGGTCAGGGTCCCGGACTTGGAGACCAGCCCGATCCTGCCCTTGCCGGTGATGTTGGCCGGGGTGATGCCGACCAGCGACTCGCCGGGGGTGATGATGCCGGGGCAGTTCGGGCCGATGATGCGGGTGGTCTGCTGGCCGTCCGCACCGGTCCTAGACTTGGCGTAGGCCCAGAACTCGGCGGAGTCCTGCACCGGGATGCCCTCGGTGATGACGACCACCAGCGGGACCTCGGCGTCGATGGCCTCGATCACGGCGTCCTTCGTGAAGGCCGGCGGGACGAAGACGATCGACACGTCCGCACCGGTCTTCTCGACGGCCTCGGCGACCGTGCCGAAGACCGGCAGCTCGACGCTGTTGCCGTCCTTGTCCTGGTGGGACACGGTGGTGCCGGCCTTGCGGGCGTTCACGCCGCCCATGACCTGGGTCCCCGCCGCGAGCATGCGCCCGGTGTGCTTGGTGCCCTCGCCGCCGGTGATGCCCTGAACGATGACCTTGGAGTCCTTGTTCAAAAAGATAGCCATTGCTGTTCGTTCCTTAGAAGTGTTCGTCCGTGTCGGCGGATCAGTTGGCGGCGTGGGCGAGCTCGGCAGCCTTGTCCGCACCCTCGTCCATGGTCTCGGCGAGGGTGACCAGCGGGTGGTTGGCGCCGGCGAGGATGCGCCGGCCCTCCTCGACGTTGTTGCCGTCCAGGCGGACCACCAGCGGCTTGTCCTCCTCGTCGCCGAGGATCTCGAGCGCCTTCACGATGCCGTTGGCCACGGCGTCGCACGCGGTGATGCCGCCGAAGACGTTGACGAACACGGACTTCACCTGCGGGTCGTTGAGGATCACGTCCAGGCCGGCGGCCATGATCTCGGCCGAGGCCCCGCCGCCGATGTCCAGGAAGTTGGCCGGCTTGACGTTGCCGTGCTTCTCCCCGGCGTAGGCGACGACGTCCAGGGTGGACATGACCAGGCCCGCGCCGTTGCCGATGATGCCGACCTCGCCGTCGAGCTTGACGTAGTTGAGGTCGTGCTCCTTGGCCTTCTCCTCGAGGGGGTCGGCGCTGGACTTGTCCGCGAGCGAGGCGTGCTCGGACTGGCGGAACTCGGCGTTCTCGTCCAGGGTGACCTTGCCGTCGAGGGCGATGACCTGCCCGTCGCCGGTCTTCACGAGCGGGTTGACCTCGACGAGCGTGGCGTCCTCCTTCTTGAAGACGTCCCACAGCTTCACGAGGACGGGGGCCACCTTCGCGGCGGTCTCCTCGTCGAACCGGGCCTCGCGGACGATCTCCTGGGCCTTGGCCTCGGTGATGCCCTCGGTCGGGACGACCTCGACCCGGGCGAGGGCCTCGGGACGCTCGACGGCGAGCTGCTCGATCTCCACGCCGCCCTCGACGGAGCACATGGCCAGGTACGAGCGGTTGGCGCGGTCCAGCAGGATCGAGAAGTAGTACTCCTCGGCGATGTCCGCGCCCTGGGCGATCATGACCCGGTGGACGGTGTGGCCCTTGATGTCCATCCCGAGGATCTGCTGGGCGTACTCGTAGGCCTCGTCGGCGTTCTTGGCGACCTTGACGCCACCGGCCTTGCCGCGGCCTCCGACCTTGACCTGGGCCTTCACGACGGTGACTCCGCCGATCTTCTCGGCGGCGGCCCTTGCTTCTTCGGGGGTGGTCGCGACGATGCCCTGGAGCACGGGGACGCCGTGCTTCTCGAACAGGTCGCGTGCCTGGTATTCGAACAGGTCCACGGGTATATGCCCTTCTTCGTCGAAGTCGTGGGCGGCGGCGACCCGGGCAGTACGCGGGTCGTCCTCCGACCGGATGGTGAACGGAGCGCCCGCATCCTCCCGGCCGAGGCCCGGCGGATGCGCCCGGACCGTTCCGCGGAGCCGTTCCGGGCGCGGGACTTTCCGGTGCACTCCCTGTACGAGACTGTAGTGCATGCCGAATCGGCGGCCACAACCGGGGACGCGCGCGTGCGGCCCGGCGTTTCTTGATTGACTGACCCCATGAGCTCTGTCGATCCCCCCGAGAACCGGGCGTTCGCCCCCGCCGACCCCGGCTTCCTCGTCTCGATCGCGACCTTCGCGTTCGTGGCCCTCGGGCTCGAGGCCGTGGTCGACGGCACGGTGCTCACCCTCACCGGCGAGATCCCCGACGTCTATCCGCTGGGCTGGCAGGTCTTCGCCTGGCTCTGCCTGGGCGCGGCATGGGTCGGGATCCAGCGAGGTCTCGTGGCGTGGCTGCGCCACCGGGCGCTGGACCCCGGTGTTCCCCCACCCTCGACCCCTTCTCCCTCCCCCGCGGTCGATCACCGGCGGACCACCACCGCCCTGTTCCTGTTCGTGCTGGCGGTCCTGCTCGGGGTGATCCTGCCCGTCTTCCTCGTGGGCGAGTGGCGCGTCCAGCCGATCCAGCTCTACCTGGACCTCTACGCCGACTACGGCGGAGGCGCGTGGCTGGGCATGGTGGGCTTCGCGGCCTACCACGTGGGCCGGTCCCTGCTCCTGGCGCTGGTCCTGACGTGCGTGCAGCGGGCCGTGGAGCTGCGCCGGCCTCTGCGCTGGGCACAGGCCGCGCCGGTGGGCGGGCTCGTCCTCGGACTCCTGCTCGCCCTGCCCGGACTGCTTCTCGGCGGCTGGGCCTCCGTCGCCACGGCCGTGGTCTGCTGCACCCTGCTGGGCGCGGTGCACAATCTCACCGGCAGGTCGTTGCGCTGGACGGCCCCCGCGGCCGTGGCGGTGCTGCTGTTCGTCTGAGGGCACCCGCCGGCCGACCCGTGCCCTCCCCGCACCGGGCCGTGTTCGCCTCCGTCGTCCCCGGACAGGGCTCCGCTCCGGGCGTCGCCCCCGGGTCCGGGTCCGGTCCAGGGCCCGGCCCAGGACCCAGTCCAGGACCCGATTCCGGGCGCGACGACGACGGATGTTGCGGCCGTCACAAAAATCCGTCCGACAGGGTTCCCTGACCCACCCATATGTCCTAACATAGTGACATCAGCATCAGTGAGACCTGCGTCACGCTCCCGGTGATCCGTCGCACTGACCGATCCGCATCATGAAGAGCGCCACGGCTGCGCACGAACAAAGGAACCTCCGATGGCCACATCGTCACCGCGCGAAGCAGCCGCCACGCTGCCTCCGCTCACCTCCGGGCCGCACCGCAAGCGCCTGGGCCTGATCTCCATCGTCGCCTGCTTCGGCGGCCTGCTGTTCGGCTACGACACCGGCGTGATCAACGGCGCCCTGCGCCCGATGTCGGCCGAGCTCGGCCTCACCCCGCTCACGGAGGGCGTGGTCACCAGCTCGCTCGTCTTCGCCGCCGCCGTCGGCGCCCTCTCCGGAGGCCGGATCTCGGACGCCTGGGGCCGGCGCAAGACGATCCTCCTGCTGGCCGTGCTGTTCTTCGTCGGCACGATGATCGTCGTCTTCACCCCGTCCTACGAGATCCTGGTGGCCGGGCGCATCTGTCTGGGCCTGGCCGTCGGCGGCGCCTCGGCCGTTGTGCCCGTCTTCCTCTCGGAACTGGCCCCGTACGAGATCCGCGGCTCGATCGCCGGCCGCAACGAGGTGGCCATCGTGATCGGCCAGCTCTCCGCGTTCGTGATCAACGCGATCATCGGCAACGTCTTCAGCGATGTCACCGGCGTCTGGCGGATCATGTTCGCGATCTCCGCGCTGCCGGCCGTGGCGCTGTTCATCGGGATGCTCCGGATGCCCGAGTCCCCGCGCTGGCTCGTCGAGAAGGGCCGGCACGCCGAGGCCCTCGAGGTGCTCAAGACCGTGCGCTCCGAGGACCGGGCGGTCGCCGAGCTCGGCGAGGTCGAGCACGTCGCCGAGGAGGAGCGGGCGGAGAACCGGATCGGCCTGGGCACGATCCTGACCAACAAGCACCTGATCCGGATCATGCTCGTCGGCATCGGCCTGGGCATCGCCCAGCAGCTCACCGGCATCAACTCGATCATGTACTACGGGCAGATCGTGCTCATCGAGTCCGGCTTCAGCGCGAGCGCGGCCCTGATCGCCAACATCGCCCCCGGTGTCATCGCCGTGGTCGGCGGCTTCATCGCGCTGTACATGATGGACCGGCTCGACCGGCGGAAGACCTTCATGATCGGCCTGAGCCTCACGACCACCTGCCACCTGCTGATCGGGATCGCCGCGATGACGATGGGCGCGGACAACCCGCTGCGCCCCTGGGTGATCCTGGCCCTGGTCGTCGCCTTCGTCGGCTCCATGCAGACCTTCCTCAACGTCGCGGTGTGGGTGTACCTCTCGGAGGTCTTCCCGCTGCACATGCGCGGCTTCGGGATCGGCGTGTCCGTGTTCATGCTGTGGGTCGCCAACGGCGTCCTCTCGCTCTACTTCCCCTCCCTGGTCGACGCGGTCGGGATCACCGGGACGTTCTTCCTCTTCGCCGGGGTCGGCGTGCTGGCGCTGATCTTCGTCTACACGCAGGTCCCGGAGACCCGCGGCCGGACCCTCGAGGCGCTCGAGGAGGACGTCTCGACCGGCGCGATCTACCAGGTCAAAGCGCCCACCTCCTAGGCACCGGACCGCGGCGGTGCGCCGCGCGCAGAGCCCCCGTGGTGGGGACGGCCCGTCGACAGGGCCGTCCCCACCACGGGGGCTCCTCCGTCCCGGCACGGCCGCCGGCCGCACGCGTCCGCGGCGGGCGGCGGCTCGCCGGACGGGACCGCCGCGGGCCCGCCGGGCTCAGCCCACCTTCGTCAGCGGTGCGTAGCGCAGCAGGAGACGCTTCTCGTCGGCCCCGAACCGCACCTTCGCCACGGTCTTGTCGCCGGCACCCTCGAGGGACACCACCGTGCCCTTCCCGAACGCCTTGTGGTCGACGGTGTCGCCGACGGACAGGCTCGGGATCTCCTTGTTGGGCTGGACCCGGCCCGCCGTGGTGGCCCGGGACGGGGCCATCCGCTCGAAGGCCGCGTTCGACGCCGCCGCCGCGCCCCAGTACGAGCCCCGCATCGGGTCCCGCTGCCCGGAGCCGCCGCCGTGCAGCGCGGAGCCCCACGAGGCCGGGGCGGAGGAGCCCTCGCGCTTCCAGTCGAGCAGCTCGGCCGGGATCTCGTCCAGGAACGGACTGGCCGGGTTGTACTGGGACTGCCCCCACATGGAGCGGAACTCGGACCGGGTGAGGTAGAGGCGCTCGCGGGCCCGGGTGAGACCCACGTAGGCGAGGCGCCGCTCCTCCTCCATCTCCTTCTCGTCCGTGAGGGAGCGCTGGTGCGGGAACAGCCCGTGCTCCATCCCGGTCAGGAAGACCACGGGGAACTCGAGGCCCTTCGCGGTGTGCAGCGTCATGAGGGTGACCACGCCCTGGGCACGGGCCTCGGCGACCTCCGCCGCGATCTGCTCGGCGCTCGGCCCGCCCTCGGTCCCGGCGGCGGGCCGGTTGGGGATCTGGTCGGCGTCGGCCACGAGGGAGACGTGCTCGAGGAACTCGGGCAGCCCTGCCTCGGGGCGGTCCCGCTCGAACTCCCGGACCACGGCCACGAGCTCCGCGAGGTTCTCGACCCGGGACTCGTCCTGGGGGTCCTGCGACTGGCGCAGGGCCGCGAGGTAGCCGGACTGCTCCAGGACGGCCTCGAGGACGGAGGCGGCCCCCGAGCCCTCGGCGACCGAGGCGAGGTCGTCCATGAGCTGGACGAACCCCTTGACCGCGTTGAGCGAACGGGTCGCCATCCCGGGTGCCTCGTCGGCACGGCGCAGGGCGGCCATGAAGGAGATCCGCTCGCGCTCGGCGAGCGCCGCGGCGGCGCCCTCCGCGCGGTCGCCGATGCCCCGCTTGGGCTCGTTCACGATCCGGCGGACGTTGATGTCGTCGTCCGGGTTCACGATCGCGCGCAGGTAGGACAGGGCGTCCTTGATCTCCTTGCGCTCGTAGAAGCGGGTGCCGCCCACCACCTTGTACGGCAGCCCGACGCGCATGAGGATCTCCTCGAGGGAGCGGGACTGCGCGTTGGTGCGGTAGAACACGGCCACGTCACCGGGGCGGTAGCCGTCCTCGTCCTGGAGGCGGTCGATCTCCTCGGCGATGAAGCGGGCCTCCTCGTGCTCGTTCTCGGCGGCGTAGCCGGTGATCTTCTCGCCGCTGCCCGAGGCCGTCCACAGCCGCTTGTCCCGGCGCCCCTTGTTCTTGGCGATCACCGCGTTGGCCGCGGTGAGGATGTTCTGGGTGGACCGGTAGTTCTGCTCCAGCAGGATCGTGCGGGCCTGGGGGTAGTCCTGCTCGAAGTCGACGATGTTGCGGATGTCGGCCCCGCGGAACGCGTAGATCGACTGGTCCGAGTCGCCCACGACGGTCAGCTCGGCGGGCGGCACGGGGTTCGCCCCCGGCCCGGTGTCCGCGCCGGTCCCGACGAGCTCCCGGACGAGCGCGTACTGCGCGTGGTTGGTGTCCTGGTACTCGTCGATGAGCACGTGCCGGTAGCGCCGCCGGTAGTACTCGGCCACCTGCGGGAACGCCCGGAGCATGTGCACGGTCTGGCTGATGAGGTCGTCGAAGTCCATGGCGTTGGCCGCGCGCAGCCGCTCGGTGTAGCCGCGGTAGACCTGGGCCACGGCGCTCTCGAAGGGGTCGCTCTCGGAGGCCCGGGACAGGTGTGTCTCGTCGTCGACGAGCTCGTTCTTCAGCGCGGAGATCCGGTGCTGGATGCTCTTCGGCGCGAAGCGCTTGGGGTCGAGGTCGTGCTGCTTGGCCACGAGCGTGATCAGCCGGAGGGAGTCCGCGGAGTCGTAGATGGAGAAGGTCGACTTCAGGCCCACGCTCGCGGCCTCCCGCCGCAGCACGCGCACGCAGAAGGAGTGGAAGGTGGAGATCGTCATCGACCTCGCCGAGTCCCCCACGAGCTCCACCACGCGCTCGCGCATCTCGGCGGCGGCCTTGTTCGTGAACGTGATCGCGAGGATCTCGCCCTGGTGGGCCCGTCCGGTGGCCAGCAGGTGCGCGATCCGGTGGGTCAGCACGCGGGTCTTGCCGGAGCCGGCGCCGGCGACGATCAGCAGCGGTGAGCCGGAGTGCTCGACGGCGGCCCGCTGCGGTTCATTGAGCCCCTCCACGAGGGCGTCGGCGGAGGCGGTGCCGCGCCGCGGCGGGGCGGCGGTGCCGGGGCGGGCCACGGACGCGGAGGGCAGGAGCGGGTTGTCGAAGAGGTAGTCCATCGTGGGCCCAGTCTACCGAGGCCCGGAGACAGCCGGGCCGGGCGGGGGACGGTCCTCAGACGAAGTGCAGTTCGAGCCGGTGCCGGCCGTTGTCGTCCTCGACCCACAGCTCCGAGTCGGCGACCGTGACCCGGACCGGCCGGTGCAGCCGGATGTCGTCGTCGAACTCGACGGAGTTCTCGGCCCCTCCGCCGTAGACGGTGTCGAGCTCCCGGCTGGCCGGGTCGAGGTGCCGGATGGCGTCGTTGCCGGTGTCGGCGATCACGACGGAGCCGTCGTAGAGGATCTGCAGGTCCTCGGGGTGGTCCAGCTGCGCCACGTCCGTGGGGCCGTCGGTGAAGCCGTCGCCCGCCCGGCCCACGACGGTGCAGACCTGCGGGCCGCCGTCGGGCTTGTCGGTGTCGATCTCGATGCAGCGCAGGGACGAGGAGTCCCGGTCGATGAGCCAGAGGGTGCCGCCGCCGTCCTCGGTGATGGACACGGTGGCGGCGAACTTCGCCTGCGCCGCCTTGCCGTCCCGCCGTCCGGACTCGCCCGTGCCCGCGAACTCGTACAGCACGTCGGTGTACGGGTCCCAGCGGAAGAGCCGGTGCAGGGAGGGCACCGCCACGATCACGGCCGAGAGCTTGTGCGACCACACCATGTCCGCGATGGGGGCGCCGCCGAGGACGGAGCAGTCCACCGTGCGGCGCACCGTCTCGTGGTCCTTCTCGAACAGCGTCAGCACGTTGCCCTCGGTCAGCCGCATGAGCAGGCCGTCCGGGAGTCCGATGGACAGTTCCATGACCGGCACCTCCGTGTCGTCCTCGTCGAGCGCCCGGTCGTCCTCGGCCGGGCCGCCCCCCGTGCGGTCCGTCAGGACCGGTGCGGGTGGCCCCAGCCTACCCCTCGGTCCCGGCGTTGGGCGGTGGGCGCACGACGGGATAATGGGGGCATGGGACTGACACGCGCACAGAAGGCACGCAAGCACGGCGGCGCCGCGGCACCCGCGGGACCGCCGCGGGGAACGCGCCTGCACCAGGCGGCACCCGGTGAACTCCGGCCGGAGCCCACGCGGTCGAGCTCGGCTCTCGTGGTGGGCGTGGCCATGTCCGTCGCGGCGCTCCTGTGGCTGTACGTGTACGTCTGGGTCCTCCCCCGGTTCGGCGCCGCGGCGGCCGGCGGGCTCGCCCTGCCCGAGTGGATGCCGGGCGGGTTCGGCCAGGAGCACGCCGAGCGCCTCGCCGCGGCGCTCGGCGAGGAGGGGCGCGCCCAGTACGAGGCGGTGCACCGCTCGTCCGGGCTGCTGGCCCCGTTGTTCGTGGGACTGGCGTGGCTGCTGTTCGTGGCGGTCAACACGGCCTCCCGCGCGCGGCGATGGCTGCGCTCGGCCGTGGTGCTCGGCTTCGCGGCCGTCTCGCTGGCGGGCAACGCTGCGATCGACGCCGCTCTCGCGGACCCCGGGGACGGTTCCGCCGTAACCACGGCCTCCGTGCTGGTGGTGGCCCGCTGGGTCCTGCTCGTGCTGCTGCTCGCCGTGACCGCGGCCGTGGCCGTGGAGGCGGTCCGGCGCCGGTCGGGCGCCGCCGACGCCCCGCCCCGGGACCGCGCGCCCGCCCCGCGGCGCTGACCGGCGGGCCCGGGCGCCGAAGGAGCTCAGGGCGCCCGGACCCGCGCCGGAACTGCGCCCGGCCCCGCTCCGGCCGCGCTCCGGTCCCGGAACCGTCCCGGACGTGCGGACGCCCCGGACCGTGCGGTCCGGGGCGTCCGTGCGTGCCCTCGATTGGATTCGAACCAACGACACCGGCTTTAGGAGAGCCGTGCTCTATCCCCTGAGCTACGAGGGCGACGCGAACAGTCTAGGGGCTCCCCCGGACCCCCGCTAACCGGCCGCGTCCGGACCCGAGCCTGTCCGGACCCGGCGGGCCCACCGCCCGACGGACTGTCAGGGGGCCGGCGAACCCCACGGCCCGTCGGACTGTCAGTGTCCGGCGAAGCCCACCGGCCGACGGCCCGGACACCCGCCCGCCCCGCCGGGAGCCGGCCGGTGCGGCCCCACTAGGATCGATCGCATGCCCGTCTACATCGATCCGCCGCTGTGGCCGGCCCACGGCACGCACTTCTCGCACCTGGTCTCCGACACCTCCTACGAGGAGCTGCACGCCTTCGCGGACCGGCTGGGGGTTTCCCGGCGCGCCTTCGACCGGGACCACTACGACGTGCCGGAGAGCCGGTACGAGCAGGCGGTGGCCGCGGGTGCCCGGCCGGTCGACGGCCGGCAGCTCACGCGCGTGCTCGTGCGCAGCGGGCTGCGCGTTCCCGCGCGGGCGCGCCCGGACCGGGTCGCCCGGGTCCTGCTGCGGCGGTGGGCCGCCCGCTTCCCGGCGCACCCGGCGCTGGGCGAGGAGCTCGTGCACCGGTGGAGCGAGCCGCACCGGCACTACCACGGTCCCGCGCACCTGCTCGCGGTGCTCGAGGCCCTCGACCTGCTGCTGGCCGGGACCCGGCTCGACCCCGCCCGGTCCGAGGCCCTGGTCCTGGCCGCGTGGTTCCACGACGCGGTCTACCGGGGCCGCCCCGGGTCCGACGAGCAGGAGTCCGCGGAGCTGGCCCGTGCGCGGCTGACCGCCGCCGGCTTCCCCGAGCCGCTCGCGGCGGAGGTCGAACGGCTGGTGCTGCTCACCCTCGGGCACCGGGTCACCGACGACGACACCGCCGGAGGGCTGCTCCTCGACGCCGATCTCTCGGTGCTCGGGGCGGACCCGGCGGGCTACGCCGCCTATGTCGCGGGGGTCCGGAAGGAGTACGCGCACGTGCCGGAGGCGGTGTTCGCGCAGGCCAGGCTGCGTGTGCTCGAGGACCTCAGAAACCGGCGCCCGCTGTTCCGGACCCCGGCCGCCCGGCGACGGTGGGGCGCCCCGGCGGTCCGCAACCTCGAGGACGAGATCGCCCGGCTGCGCGCGGCCGTCGGGGCGGGTCCCTCCGGTCCCCCCGCGGACGCCGCGGTGCTGACCATCACCGCCGTGTGCCTGCGGGACGACGACGGGGCGCTGCTGACGGTGCGCAAGCGCGGCACGGAGCGTTTCATGCTGGTCGGCGGCAAGCTCGATCCGGGCGAGTCCCCGGCGGCGGCGGCCGTGCGCGAGACGGCGGAGGAGGTGGGCCTGCGGCTGGACCCCGCTCAGCTGGGCCTGCTCGGGGAGTTCGAGGCGCCGGCCGCGAACGAGGACCGCACGTGGGTGCGCTGCACCGTGTTCACGGCGCCGCTGACGGGCCGGCCCGTGCCGCTCGCGGAGATCGAGGAGCTGCGCTGGCAGCCCGTCGGCGAGGACGTCCTCGACGCGCTCCCCGTGGACCTGGCCCCGCTGCTGCGGGAGCACGTCATTCCGGCGCTGCGCCGCCCTCCCGGCGGTCCGGGCGCCCGGCCGTGACGTGCCGCCGCCGGTGGAGCAGGATCCCGGTGACCAGGCCCAGCACGATCCCGATGCCGCCGAGGACGGAGAGCCACATCGCGGCGTGGCCCACGAAGGCGGCGACCACGAACCCGGCCGCGATGCCGGGCACGGCGCCGGCGATCATGCCGTAGGCCATGTAGGCGTACTCACGATCGAGGCTCGTGCGGGCGTTGCGGCTGTAGTCGGTGGACATGGTCCCAGTCTATCGGCCGCCGGGCGGGCACCGGAGCGGGCGCCGCAGCGGCCGCCGGGGAGGACCCGGGAACGACAGCGGGTGCGCGGTTCCCGTCTGGCCGACCAGGAACCGCGCACCCGAACCGGTGCTCTCGCGTGCGCTCAGCGCACGCGGACGTAGACGGGGCCGGAGCCCACGTTGACGCTGTCGATGACGGTCGTGCCGCCGTTCCAGCCGCCGTGGACGGCCTTGCCGCCGCCGATGTAGACGCCGATGTGGGCCGCGCCCATGCCACCGTCGGCGTAGTAGACGAGGTCGCCGGGCTGCGCCTGGCCGGCGGAGACCTGCGTGCCGAGGCTCAGGTAGGAGGCCGGCCAGCCGTGGTGGTTGATCCCGGCGGCGCGCAGGGCGTTCGTGACGAGCGCGGTGCAGTCCTGGCTCACGCCGAGCTGGCCCATGGCGGCGGAGGAGATGGTCGCGCCCTTGCCGGAGGCGGAGCTCTGGGTGCTGACGGTGCGCTCGGCCGCCGGGGCGGCCTGCACGACCGGCTTCGGGGCGGCGGCGGGCTTCGGGGCCGGGGCGGCCTGCACGACCGGCTTGGGAGCAGCGGGCTTCGGAGCCGCCACCGCCGGGGCGGGCGCGGCGGCCGGCTTGGGGGCGGGGGCGGCCTGCACGGCCGGCTTCGGGGCCGGGGCGGCCACGGCGGGAGCCGCGACGACCGGGGTCTGCACCTTCCGCTCGGCCTTCTTCTCCGCCTTCTTCTCAGCCTTCTTCGCGGCCGGCTTCTCCGACGCCGGCTTCTCGGCCTTCGTCACGTGGGCGACGGGCTCGAGGGACACGGCGGGGGCCGCGGCGGGGGTGGCGGCGGCCACGGCGGACAGCGGGGCGTCGGCGGAGGCGTCCTGGGCCGGAGCGGCCTGCACGGACACGGTGGTGGCGAGGGCCAGGCCGGAGAAGGCCGCGACGGCGGCCACGGTGCGGGCCTTGCCGGTCAGGAGCGAGCCGATGCCGTTGGAGGAGGTCAGGTCACGGGTCATGAGGAGTTCAGACGACTTTCTGGCGGGGCCGAGCCGGCCTGCCGGAGGGCACGGGGACAGCACGGATCGCCCCGGGGGATGCTGGGGTGGTCCGGTGTCCGGCAGGACGGTGTTCCGGGATCGGGAACGACGGCCGGGCGAGCGGAGGGGAGGAGTCGCTGTCCGGGCGGACAGCAGGAAGCACGGAGAGCCGGGAGAGCGGCTCTCCGTGCCTGGGGGGATCGGGTGCCGCCCGCACCCGAGGGGTGCGGGCGGCCGGGACCGATCAGAAGGTGTAGTAGCCGTCCAGCTGCATGGCGTTGACGGAGTGGACCTGGGTGCCCTGGGTCGGGTTGAGGGCGGAGATCATCTTGCCGCCGCCGATGTAGACGCCCACGTGCGCGCCGCCGTTCTGGGAGACGAGGTCGCCGGGCTGCGGGTTGGCGGTGGGGGTGCCCGCCGCGAACTGGGACCAGGTGGTGCGGGGCAGGTCGATGCCGTTCTGGGCGAAGACCCACTGGGTGAAGCCGGAGCAGTCCCAGGCGCCGTAGGCGGTGCCGCCGTAGACGTAGCCGGCGCCCTGCGCGGACATCGCGGTGCCCACGATGCCGCCGGCGGCCGGGGAGATGGCCGTGGTGGCGGTGGACTGGGGGGTCACGCTCGCGGTGGCGGCGGCCGACTGGGGCGCCGGGGCCGGGGCCTCGTAGGCCGGGGCGGCGGGCTGGGCCGCGGGCTGCGCGGCGACCGGAGCCTCATAGGTGTACGAGGTGTAGCCGGCCAGCGAGGCGGACGCCGGGGCCGGGGCCGAGTAGGCCGCGCCGGACTCGACGGGGGCCTGGGCGTAGGCCTGGGCCGGGGCGATGGAGCCGATCATCGCGGCGCCGGCGGCGGCGGCGATGGTGGTGTTGCGCACGGCGTGCGAGGTGCTCTCGGCGCGGTGGCGGGCAGAGTTCTGCTGGAAAAGCGACATGGTTGAGTTCCTCCCTTTGCCTACGAGGTGAGCTGTCGGATTCGGGTGGGAGACACCCGGCCGCAGAACGCACGCGCTCTGACGACTTAACCCCAAGGACCCGGATCACCGGGACCGAAAATGGTTCCCCCGCTTCTGCCAAGCAGTTTCTGTGTAGAGGCCACGGGCACCGGCAGAATTCGGCGATGTGCTTCGTGGGCGCCGATCCGACCAGTGATCAGCACGCGTTGAACAGTACATGACAGATTACGGAAGTGTCACGTTTTGATCACGACCGATCACGAAGAGGCAACGAGCACCATATCAATCCCGCGGAATTGAGTCTTCACAGAAGAAGAATTTGCCCCTGTGACGCCCTGTGCAGTGCCCTTCGGAGCCCGCAAAAACCGCGTCCCACCAGGGCCGGTGCGCTCCGGGAGCCCGTCGGGGAGCGGACTGGCGGAATGTAGCTTGTGAACGTCCACACATCCGGGACGGGACCGCTCCCCGGAGCGCTCCGGGGCACCGGGGACGACGCCGCACTGCCTCCGGAGGCACCGCGGGAGATGTCCCCCGCCGCCCGCGGCGAGGCACATCTCCCGCCGCCCGCGGCGGGGCGTCAGGAGGCGAGGACGCGGATGGCCGCGGCGGTCCGCAGGTCGACCTCCGCGGACCGTCCCGTGGCCGGCACCTCGATGCGCACGAGCTGACCGTCCACCCGTGCCCTGACCTCGGCCCCGGTGAGCACGCCCACGTCGCTCAGCACGCCCAGCAGGTCGGCGTCCGCCTGGACCACCTCCGGCAGCAGCGCGATGGTGTGCGGGCCGTCCGGGACGTGGCGGGCGGCGTCGAGCAGGGAGGGGTGCGCCGCGGCGGGGCTGTCCTCCACCCCGAGGGCGGCGAGGCCGGGGATCGGCGTGCCGTACGGCGAGTGCCGGGGGCTGTGCAGGAGGTCCACGAGCCGCCGCTCGACCTGCTCGCTCATGACGTGCTCCCACCGGCACGCCTCGTCGTGGACCTGTGCCAGGTCCAGGCCGATGACGTCGGCGAGCAGGCGCTCGGCGAGCCGGTGCTTCCGCATGACCTGCACGGCCCGCTCCCGGCCGGCCTCGGTGAGCAGCAGCGACCGGTCCGGGCCCACCGTCAGCAGCCCGTCCCGCTCCATCCTGGACACCGTCTGCGAGACCGTGGGCCCGGAGTGGTCGAGACGCTCCACGATGCGGGCCCGCATCGGTGTGATCCCCTCCTCCTCGAGCTCGAGCACGGTCCGCAGGTACATCTCCGTGGTGTCGATCAGGTCGCTCATGCCTCAGTCATCCTTCGTCCGGCCGTCCGGCCCCGGGGATCCTGCCCGGTCCGGTCTTCCTGCACGAGCTTAGTGCGAGAGCCCCGCTGTGGTCCGGACGGAGAGCGGCACCCGCGGAGCCCGGGGCCCGATGAGCCCGGCCGCCCACTGCACCCGCGCAGCCCGGCGTCCACCGCACCCCGCACCCGGCACCCGCGGAGCCCGGCGTCCGCGGGTGGGGCAGAATGGGCCGAGGCGCGCACGGCGCGAGCATCCCGTCCCGGCGGCCGCGCCCACCGCCCGTCACCCGCCGCACGTCATCCCGAGGGAGCGCCCGTTGCCCGCACACGTCACCATCCCCCAGCATCTGCTGCCCGCCGACGGCCGGTTCGGCGCCGGCCCCTCGAAGATCCGCCCGGCCCAGGTCGAGGCCGTGTCCCGCGCCGGGACCGCCCTGCTCGGGACGTCCCACCGTCAGGCGCCGGTGCAGGAGCTCGTGGGCTCGGTGCGCGAGGGCCTCGCGCAGTTCCTCGGGCTCCCCGAGGGCTACGAGGTGCTGCTGGGCCTGGGCGGGGCAACCGCCTTCTGGGACGCCGCCGCCTTCGGGCTCGTGCAGCGCAGGGCCCAGCACCTGGTGTTCGGCGAGTTCGGGGCGAAGTTCGCCCAGGCCACCGACGGCGCCCCGTTCCTGGAGGCCTCCTCGATCGTGGAGTCGGCCCCCGGAGCACGCCCGGAGGCCCGTGCGGAGGAGGGCGTGGACGTCTACGCCTGGCCCCAGAACGAGACCTCCACCGGGGTCGCCGCACCCGTGGTGCGGCCCGCCGGCACCGGGGACGAGGCGCTCGTGCTGGTCGACGCCACCTCGGCGGCCGGCGGGATGGCCGCGGACCTGGCCGCGGCGGACGTCTACTACTTCTCTCCCCAGAAGAACTTCGGCTCCGACGGCGGGCTGTGGCTCGGCGCGTTCTCCCCCGCCGCCGTCGAGCGGATCGAGCGGATCGGCGCCTCGGGGCGGTGGGTCCCCGACTTCCTGCAGCTCACCACGGCGCTGGAGAACTCCCGGAAGAACCAGACCTACAACACTCCCGCCCTGGCCACCCTGGTCATGCTCGACGAGCAGGTCCGGTGGCTCAACGAGCAGGGCGGCATGGCGTGGGCCGCGGCCCGCACGAAGGAGTCCTCCGACCTCGTCTACGCGTGGGCGGAGGCGGTCCCGTTCGCGCGCCCGTTCGTGGCCCGCCCGGAGGACCGCTCCACCGTGATCACCACCGTGGACTTCGACGACGCCGTGGACGCGGCCGGTGTCGCGGCGGTCCTGCGCGCCCACGGAGTGGTGGACGTCGAGCCCTACCGCAAGCTGGGGCGCAACCAGCTGCGGATCGCCACGTTCGTCTCGATCGAGCCCGACGACGTGGCCCGGCTGCTGCACTGCGTGGACCACCTCGTCGAGCAGCTCCACGGACGGTCGGGGCGCTAACCGGCGGGCACGCGCCCCGCGCGCAGCCGCCACCACACGACGAAGCCCACCAGGGCCCCGCCGAGACCCGCCGCCACGGCGACCCCCATGCCCCAGCGCGCCCCGAGGGCGTCGGTGATCCAGCCGACGACCGGCGCCCCGATCGGGGTGCCGCCCATGAAGATGGCCATGTACAGGCTCATGACCCGTCCGCGCATCACCGGTGAGGTGGTCGACTGCACGTACGCGTTGGCAGTGGTCATGATGGTCAGGGAGGACAGCCCGCAGGGCACCAGCCACAGCGCGAACAGCGGCAGGCTGGGCGCCGTCGCCGCACCCAGGCAGCTGACGGCGAAGACGGCGCTGCCCCCGTAGACGTAGCGCAGCCGGGCGCTGCGGCGCCGGGCCGAGAGCAGGGCCCCCGCCACCGTGCCGACCGCCAGCACCGAGTTGAGCAGCCCGAAGGTCTCCGGGCCGCGGCCGAACTCGGGGCCGGCCATGGCCGCCAGGAACACCGCGAAGTTCAGCCCGAAGGTGCCGATGAGGAAGATGGTGATCAGCACGGCCACGATGTCGGGGCGGCTGCCGACGTAGGCCAGGCCTTCCCGGATCTGCCCCCGCCCCCGGCCGGACCGCGGCATCCCGCGCAGCTCGTCCGTGCGGATCGCCAGGACGGCGGCGAGCATGGCGCCGAAGGTCAGCGTGTTGAGCAGGAACACCCAGCCCGACCCGATCGAGGCGACGAGCACGCCGGCCACGGCGGGCCCGATCATCCGGGCCGTGTTGAACGAGGTCGCGTTCAGGGCCACGGCGTTGGAGAGGTAGGCGTCGTCGACCATCTCGGAGACGAAGGTCTGGCGCACGGGGGCGTCCATCGTGGAGACGACACCCAGGGCGAGGGCGAAGCCGTAGACGTGCCACAGGGTGGCCGCGCCGGTCAGGACCAGCACTCCCAGACCGGCCGCCAGCACCGCCATGGCCGTCTGCGTCCACAGCAGCAGGCGCCGCCGGTCGAGCCGGTCCGCGAGCACGCCGGCCGAGGGCGCGAGGAAGAGCTGGGGCAGGAACTGCAGGGCCGTCACCACGCCCATGGCGGTGGCGTCCTGGTCCGAGAGCTCGTCGAAGACCAGCCACGACTGGGCCGTGCGCTGCATCCACGTCCCGATGTTGGACACGAGCGCGCCGAGGAACCACAGCCGGTAGTTGCGGAACCGGAAGGACCGGAACATCCCGCGCGCGGGCTCCGGGGCCTCGTCCGTCCCGGCGGTCCCCGGTGGAGCGGTCAGGGCCGCTCGCCCTCCTGCGGCGGGACGGACCCGTCCTCGGCCGCCGCACGGTCCTCGGGGGCCCGGTCGCCGCCGGCCGCGTCCCCGGAGCCGCCGGGCGCACCGGCCGCGGCGTTCTCCCCGGCCTCCTCCTCGGCCCGGTCCTGCTCCTCCTGCGCCTTCTCCTCGGGGCTCACCCGGGCGGACCACGGGACCCACTCGGGTGCCAGGAGGGCGTCCTCCCCCGGCAGCAGGCCCACCTCGCAGACCGTCACGGCCTTGCTGCGGGGGGCGCGGGCCAGGCTCGCGAACCAGTTCCAGCCCCGGTACCCGGGCAGTGCGCACTCGAAGAGGTGGACGACCAGCCGGTCCTCCTCCGCCGTCACCCGGTGCCCGGGACCGATCTGCGCGGGCTCCGCGATCTGCTCGACCGCGGCGCGGGCCGTGGCGACGTCGGCCGCGAGCAGGGCGTCGTGCTTCGGGGTCCGGCGGCGGCGGGGCGCCGGTGCCGCCGGCTCGGGCGCCGCGGGCGCGGCCTCGGCGGTCGCGTCCTGGGCGGTCTCCTCGGTCACTGCTGGTCTCCCTCGTGCTGGGTGTCGGCGATGGGTGGCGGTTGCCGGCGGCGGGTGCGCCGGGGCGGAGCGGGACGGCGGTGCGGTGGGCTCAGACGTCCAGGTTGTCGGCCACGGTGCGCAGGATCGCGGCGATCTTCTTCCCGTGCGCGGAGTCGGGGTAGCGGCCCCGGTGCAGGCCGTTGGACATGTCGTCCAGGAGCTTGATGAGGTCCTCCGTGATGACCGCCATCTCGTCGGCGGGCTTGCGGACGTTCTTCGCGACCGACGGGGTGCGGTCCAGGATCCGGGCGGAGAGCGCCTGCGCGCCGCGCCGTCCCTGCGCCACCCCGAACTCCATCCGCGTCCCCGGCTTCACCGTGGTGGCCCCGGAGGGCAGCGCCGAGGAGGGCAGGAACACTTCCTGGCCGTCGTCGGCCGCCAGGAACCCGAAGCCCTTCTTCGCATCGAACCACTTGACCTTGCCGGTGGGCACGCTGTCTCCCTCGTCCTCGTGTTTCGTGGCGGGGGCCCGCCGGTCGCTGCCGGCGGGCCACCCTGTGGAACATCCCATTCTAGCCCTGCCCCACGGACGGGAGCCGCCGGGGCGCGGTCACCAGCACGCCGCCGCGCTCGGTATTCTGGAGCCATGCCTGCTACCGACGACCGCGCGGCCGCGCCCGCGGACCGCCCTGCCCGACGCCCCGGGGTCGACGTCCTGGGCGCCTCCGCGGTCGTGCTCGGCCTGGTGTCCGCCGCGTGCCTCGCCCTGCTGCTCGTGCTCGAGGCCGTCGGCGCCGACCCCTGGGACGGGCTCACCGTCGTCCCGTGGTTCGCGTTCCCCGTGGCCTTCCTGCTGTTCTGCGCGGTCCTGGTGCGCTCCCTGCTGCGCCGCCGCCGGGCCTGAGCCGTGCTCCCGGACGGCCTGCTCCGGGATCTCGCGTCCCGCTCCCCCGCCGAGCTGGGCGAGCTGCTGGCCGCCCGGCCGGAGGCCGTGCGCCCGGGCACGGAGTCGGTCGAGGACCTCGCCGAGGCGCTGCTGTCCCGCGCGGGCCTGCGCCGGGCCCTCGACGAGCTCTCCCGGCCCGAGCTGGACGCCGTCGAACGCGCCGTGGTGCTGGGCGGGCCCGCCGCGCCGCTGCCGGCCCGCCCGCCCTGGGACCGGCTGCACCGCCTGGGCCTCGTGCACCGGGACGGCGACGTGCTGCGGCTCGTGCCCGGGCTGGCGGAGGCCCTCGGCCGCTACCCGGCGGGGCTCGGCCGGCCGAGGCCGGTGCTCGCGGCCCTCGCCGCACGCCTGCGCGGTGAGGCACCGGGCGCACCGGTCGCCGGGTCCGTGCCCCGCACCGCCGAGGAGCTCGCGCAGTGGCCCGCCCCGGCGCAGGAGGTGCTCGACCGGTTCCGCGCCCACCCCGTGGGCGCCCTGCCCGGCGCCCTGCGCCGTGCCGACCCCGCGGCCGACGCCGCCGCCCGGCCGGTCGACTGGCTCCTGGCGCACGGGGTCCTGTTCCCCGTGGACGCCCGCCACGTGGAGCTCCCGCGGGAGATCGGCCTGCTCCTGCGCGGTCCCGATCCCTGGGCCACCACGCCCACGGAGCCGCCCGTCCGGCCGGGCGCGCCCGTGCCCGGCCGCGTGCGGGACAACGCCGCCGCCGCGGCGGTCGAGCAGCTGCTGCGGCGCACCGCGGCGCTGCGCGCCGAGCTGCGGGCCCGGCCGCTGACCACCCTGCGGGCGGGCGGGATCGGCGTGCGCGAGCTGCGCCGCCTGCGCTCGGCCCTCGGCGTCGAGCACGCCGAGCTCGTCCGCCTCCTCGGCCTGGGAGAGCTGACCGGGCTCGTCCGGCTGGACCCGGACACCTCGTCCTGGCGCCCGGCGCCGGCTCCCTTCGAGGACGCCGAGCGCCCCGAACAGTGGTGGCACGTGGTGCGGTCGTGGCTGGCCTCCGACGTCGTCCCCTCCGCGGTGGGGCTGCCCCTGGCCGACGGCTCGGTCGTCGGGGTCCTCACGCGGGGCACGCACGCCCCGGAGGCCCCGGCCGTGCGCCGGGCGCTGCTGGCGGCCCACGCCGAGGCCGCCGAGCGGGCCCCGGGGGGCCACGGCGCCGAGGACGTCCTGGCACTGGCCCGCTGGCGGCGCCCACGCCTGGCCAGGGCCCTGGACCGGTGGGGCCCGGGAATGCTGACGGAGGCCGCCGAGCTCGGCCTGCTGGGCGCCGACGCCCTCACCGTCCCCGGCCTGGCCCTCGCGGAGAACCGCCCCGAGGACGCGGTCCGCGCCGTGGCGGGGTGGCTGCCTGCGCCCTCGCGGACGGTGCTGCTGCAGAGCGACCTCACGGCCACGGCCACCGGCTACCTCGCGCCCGACGTGGCCCGCGCCCTCGGCGGGCTGGCGGATCCTGAGGGCCACGGGCCGGTCCCGCGGCACCGGTTCAGCGAGCGCTCCCTGCACCGCGCGCTCGACGCGGGCTGGACCCCGCCCTCGATCCTCGCGTGGCTCGAGGAGCACAGCCGGGGCCCGGTGCCCCAGGCCCTGGCCTACCTGGTCGAGGAGGCCGGCCGCGGGCACGGGCGGATCCGGATCACCCGGGCGGACTGGGTGCTCACGGGCGAGGAGGAGCTGCTGGAGGCGCTCGCCGGCACCCCGGAGCTCGCGGGGCGCCGGTTGCGGCGGCCGGCGCCCGGCGTGCTCGTGGTCGGCGCCGGCGCGGAGGCCCCCGGACGGCGCCGCGGCCCCACCGCCCGGGACGGCGAGCTCCGGGAGCTCGCCGCCGCCGTCCGGGCCACGGGCACGGAACCGGCGCTCGACGTCGCGACCGCCGAGCCCGCCCCGCCGGTCCCCGCCGCCGACCCGGCCCTGCTGCTCGAGGTGCCCGCCCCGCGCCTGCCCGTCCCGTCCGCGGAGGAGGTCCAGGACCTGGTGGACCGGCTCACCGGCCGGGACCGGGCGCGGCGCCCGGCCGACGACCCGACCGACGACCCGACCGACGACCCGACCGACAGCGGAGGAGCCGCCCCGTGGGACCCCTGATCGTCCAGAGCGACCGGACCGTGCTGCTCGAGCTCGACCACGAGGACGCCGACGACGCGCGGCGGGAGCTCGCCGCCTTCGCCGAGCTCGAGCGTGCCCCGGAGCACGTGCACACCTACCGCATCACCCCGCTGGGCCTGTGGAACGCCCGGGCCGCCGGGCTGGACGCCGAGCAGGTGCTCGACGTCCTCCTCACCCGGTCCCGCTTCCCGGTCCCCCACGCCCTGCTGCTGGACATCGACGAGACGATGTCCCGCTACGGCCGGCTCGTGCTCGAGCAGGACCCCGTGCACGGGCTCGTGCTGCGCAGCTCCGACGCCCCGGTGCTGGAGGAGATCGCGCGGCACCGGAAGATCGCCCCGCTGCTCGGGCCCCGCATCGACGGCTCCACCACGGTGGTGCACGCGAGCGCGCGCGGTCAGCTCAAGCAGCTGCTGCTCACCGTGGGCTGGCCGGCGGAGGACCGGGCCGGCTACGTGGACGGCACGCCCCACCCCCTCGCCCTCACGGGGACGGACCCGCTCACGGGCGAGGCCTGGTCCCTGCGCCCGTACCAGCGCCACGCGGTGGAGAACTTCTGGGCGGGCGGCAGCGGCGTCGTCGTCCTGCCCTGCGGAGCCGGCAAGACGCTGGTGGGCGCCGGAGTGATGGCGGCGAGCTCCACGACGACGCTCGTCCTGGTCACGAACACGGTCTCGGCGCGGCAGTGGAAGGCCGAGCTGCTGCGCCGGACCACCCTCACGGCGGACGAGATCGGCGAGTACTCCGGTGCCGTCAAGGAGGTCCGCCCCGTGACGATCGCCACGTACCAGGTGCTGACCAGCCGCCGCGGCGGGATCCACCCCCACCTGGAGCTGCTCGACGGCCACGACTGGGGGCTGATCGTCTACGACGAGGTGCACCTGCTGCCCGCCCCCGTGTTCCGGATGACCGCCGAGCTGCAGGCGCGGCGCCGGCTGGGCCTCACTGCCACCCTGGTGCGCGAGGACCACCGCGAGGGGGAGGTGTTCTCCCTCATCGGGCCCAAGCGCTACGACGCCCCGTGGCGGGAGATCGAGGCCCAGGGCCACATCGCCCCCGCCGACTGCGTCGAGGTCCGGGTGGAGCTGCCGCTCGCGGACCGGATGGCCTACGCCTCCGCCGAGGACGCCGACCGGCACCGCCTCGCCTCGTCCTCCCCGCACAAGCTCGACGTCGTGGCCCGGCTCGCGGCACGCCACCGCGGGGAGCCGGTGCTCGTGATCGGGCAGTTCCTGGACCAGCTCGACGAGCTGGGCGCGCTGCTCGGCGCCCCGGTGCTCAAGGGGAGCACGAGCACGGCCCGGCGGGAGCGGCTCTTCGCCGCGTTCCGCGCCGGGGAGCTGCCGGTGCTGGTGGTCTCGAAGGTCGCGAACTTCTCGGTCGACCTGCCGGAGGCCTCGGTCGCGGTGCAGGTCTCGGGGGCCTTCGGCTCCCGGCAGGAGGAGGCCCAGCGGCTGGGGCGGCTGCTGCGGCCCAAGCGGGACGGCCGTCCGGCGACGTTCTACACCGTGGTGGCCCGCGACACCGTGGACGCCGGCTACGCGGCCAAGCGCCGCCGCTTCCTCGCGGAGCAGGGCTACGCCTACCGGATCCTCGACGCCGCGGCCGTCGAGGCGCCCGGGGAACTCCCCGAGGACCGGTGACGGCCGTTCAGGCGGCGTTCAGGCTGTTCCGAGAAAATGGGTGGTGTGAAGAACGACAACCCCGAAGCGAAACTGCTCGTCGTCGACGACGAGCCCAACATCCTCGAGCTGCTGGCCACGTCCCTGCGCTTCGCCGGCTTCGAGGTGGTCACCGCCGCCAACGGCCGTGACGCCCTCGCCAAGGCGGAGTCCGAGAACCCGGACCTCGCGGTGCTCGACGTCATGCTCCCCGACATGGACGGGTTCTCCGTGACCCGCAGGCTGCGCGCGTCCGGGCGGCACTTCCCCATCCTCTTCCTCACGGCCAAGGACGAGACCGAGGACAAGGTCACGGGGCTGACCGTGGGCGGCGACGACTACGTCACCAAGCCCTTCAGCCTCGACGAGGTCGTCGCCCGCATCCGCGCGGTGCTGCGCCGCACCCAGCCCGCCGAGGAGGACGACTCCCGGCTTCGCGTGGACGACCTGGTCCTCGACGACGACGCGCACGAGGTCTTCAGGGGCGAGCGGGAGATCGATCTCTCCCCCACCGAGTTCAAGCTGCTGCGCTACCTCATGCTCAACCCGAACCGGGTGCTGTCCAAGGCGCAGATCCTCGACCACGTGTGGGAGTACGACTTCAACGGGGACGCCTCGATCGTGGAGTCCTACATCTCCTACCTGCGCCGGAAGATCGACAACGACCCGGAGCTGCCCCCGCTGATCCACACCAAGCGCGGCGTCGGCTACCTCCTGCGGTCCTCGCACAAGAACCACTGACCCGGTCCCGGGATGCACACCCTGTCCTCCCGGTGGCGCTCGACCTCCCTGCGCTCGCAGCTCATGGTGCTCACGGGCCTGCTGCTGGCGCTGTCCATCCTCGTGACGAGCTTCGTGGCGATCTCGGTGCTGCGGACCTCGCTCCTGAACGACATCGACCGCGGGCTGCGGGACTCCGTCCAGGCGGTCTCCACCGTGCTGGTGGCCGACATGGGCGGCGCGCAGGGAGCCCAGGTGCCGCACGCCGGGTTCCTCCTGGACGCCGAGGGCGAGATGCTCGCCGAGGCGGTGCACACGCCGGACGGAGTGCTCGAGCGGCGGCCCGACCTGTCCCAGATCGACCTCGAGCACGTGCGGGAGAACCCCTTCGAGCCGACGACCGTGAGCTCCGTGGACGCCCCGGACCACCGGTGGCGGGTGGTCGCGGCCGAGACGGAACGGCTGAACCTCGTGGTGGCGGTCGCCGAGCCGCTCGACCGCATGAACGCCATGCTCAGCGCGGTGACCCTCCTGACGCTGAGCTTCGGCGTGGCGACCCTGTTCGCGGCCATGGCCGTCGGCTGGGTCCTGGTCACCCGCGCGTTCGCGCCCCTGCACCGGGTCGAGCAGACCGCCGCCCGCATCGCCGAGGGCGACCTCTCCCAGCGCATGGAGGGCTACAACCGGCAGACGGAGATCGGCCAGCTCTCGGCGTCCCTCAACGCGATGCTGGGCCACATCGAGGACGCCTTCGACGCCCGCACCCGCTCCGAGGCCAAGCTGCGCCGGTTCGTGGCCGACGCCTCCCACGAGCTGCGCACCCCCCTGGTGACCATCCGGGGCTACTCGGAGCTCTACCGGCACGGCGCCCTGCAGGACCCCGAGGACGTGGCCGGCGCGATGTCCCGGATCGAGTCCGAGGCCAAGCGGATGACGCAGCTCGTGGAGGACCTGCTGATGCTGGCGCGCCTCGACGAGCGGCGGCCGGCCGAGAACGTCGACGTGGACCTGCTCCACCTCGCGTTCGACGCCGCCGGGGACGCCCGGGTCTCCGCCCCCGACCGGCGGATCGCGGTCGAGGGCCTGCGCGGCGGGACACCGGTCTCGGCGTGGGTGCACGGCGACGAGTTCCGGCTGCGCCAGGTCGTGGCGAACCTCGTGACCAACGCCCTGCGCTACACCCCGGAGGGCACCCCGATCGAGATCGCGGTGGGCGTGGAGCGCTCGGTCGACGACTCCTTCAACGCCGTGCTGCAGGTGCGCGACCACGGCCCGGGCATCCACGGCGAGGACGCGGAGCGCGTGTTCGAGCGCTTCTACCGGGCCGACTCCTCCCGCACGCGCGAGACCGGCGGGACAGGGCTGGGGCTCTCCATCGTGGCCGCGATCGTGCAGCAGCACGACGGCACCGTGCGGCTCACCGAGACCCCCGGCGGGGGCGCGACGATGACCGTGCGCGTACCGGGCATCGAGCCCGCCGACGACGCCCCGGAGGTGTGACCGGGCCCGTCAGGACTCGTAGGTGCCCTGGTGGAAGCGCAGCTGCCAGGGCCCCAGCTCGTTGCGGGAGTCCTCCCGGACCCACAGCGAGCTGCGCAGGCTCGTGCGGTCCCCCGCCGTGAGCCGGTAGACGAGGTGCACGGCCGCGGGACCGAGCTCGGTGGCCGTCAGCACGTGGACGTCCACCGCGCCGAGGGCCGGTTCGCGGGGCAGCCGGTCGAGGACGTCCTCCCGGGACCACCACGAGCCCGAGGCCCCGACCTCGGCGAAGCCCTCGTGCAGCAGCTCCCCCAGCCGGCCCGGGTCCGCCCTGACCTCCGGGCGCAGCAGGTCCCGCTCGAGGGCCTCGACGGTCTCCCCCGCCGTCCGCCCGCGGGCCAGCTCCTCCTCGTGGGCGAGCAGCTCGCTCAGCAGGTCGGGGTCGTGGCGGTCCTCCAGCGCCTCGGGCTCGGCAGCCTCCGCCCGGTGCCGGCCCTCCACCGGCCGGGAGGCCGGGGACCGGTGGCCCGGCCCGTCCGGACGCGGGGCGGCGCCGTCGAAGCCGGGTCCCTCGGGCGCGGGCCGCCCGGTCTGGAACGCGGTGGCCACGGCCCGGGCGCGGAGGTCGGCGGCCTCGTTGAGCTCGTGCCCGGCGTGACCCTTGACCCACTCGAAGTGCACGTCCCGGCCCGCCATCGCGGCGTCCAGCGCCTTCATGAGCTCCACGTTGAGGACGGGCTTGCCGTCCCTCTTCTTCCAGCCCTTCTTCTTCCAGCCGGGCATCCACTTCGTGATCGAGTTGATGACGTACTGGCTGTCGCACAGCACCCGCAGGGGCTCCTCGCGGCGGTGGGCCGTGGCCTCGAGCAGGTCCAGGACGGCCTTCAGCTCGCCCATGTTGTTGGTGCCGTGGGGCCATCCGCCGGCCCGCCAGGTGTTGTCGTCGATGTACCAGGCCCATCCCGCGGGCCCGGGATTGCCCAGCGCGGAGCCGTCGGCGGCAGCAGTGATCGTCATGGATCCCATCTTTTCACGGCGCCGGGACCCCGTGCGCCACGGCCCCCGTGCGCCACGGGCCCGGTGCGCCACGGGCTCAGTCGCCGGGCTCCTGCTCGAGCCGCTGCTGGGCGACGTCGCGCACCCCGGCGACCTTCGACAGCTGCACGGCCGCCGTGCGCAGGTCCGTCTTGCCGTCCAGCCGCAGGAGCAGCTCCACCTCAGCGCCCTCCGCTCCCTCGACCGTCCGGCTCGAGACCACGGAGGCGCTCAGCTGCAGCTCGTCGACGACCGTGAGGACCTCCCGCAGCACGCCGTGGCCGTCCTCGTAGCGCAGCCGGAGGCCCTGCGGGGCCACCATCCCGGGCAAGCGGCGGGAGAGCGGGGTCAGCACGATCGCGGAGACGAAGTGCAGTCCCGTGGCGACGACGGCGAGCGGCACGAGCCCGGCCCCGCAGGCCATCCCGATGGCCGCCGAGAGCCAGATGCTCGCGGCCGTGGTCAGCCCGTGGACCACGTCCCGGTTCGTGAAGATCACGCCCGCGCCCAGGAAGCCGATGCCCGTGATGATCTGGGCCGCCACGCGGGAGGGGTCCGGTCCCGCGTCGATGCCGGGCAGGGCGCCGAAGCCGTAGGCGGACACGAGGGTGAAGACCGCCGAGCCCGTGCCGACCAGGGCGTGCGTGCGCAGGCCCGCGCTCTTGCGCCGGAGCCGCCGTTCGAGGCCCACCAGCGAGGTGAGCGCGAAGGCGATCAGCACGAGCGCGAGCTGGACGGGGACCGCGTCCCACACGACGACGCCCACGGCTCCTCCTCCGGCAGCTGGTCCTGATGATTGAACACCATTTCCGGGTCCGCGGCACCGGATGCAGGGACGACGGGGCGGGGACGACGACGGGCACGGGGACGACGACGGGCCGGGCACCTCTGCGAGGCGCCCGGCCCGTGCCGGATGCGTGCTGGGCACGCTCGACGGGTCAGCCGTCGATCACATCATGCCGCCCATGCCGCCCATGCCGTCGTCGGCACCGGCGCCGGCGCCCGCGGGCTCCGGCTTGTCGGCCACGACGGCCTCGGTGGTGAGGAACAGCCCGGCGATGGACGCCGCGTTCTGCAGCGCGGACCGGGTGACCTTGACCGGGTCGTTGATGCCCGCGGCCATCAGGTCCTCGTACTCGCCGGTGGCGGCGTTGAGGCCGTGGCCCAGGGCCAGACCGCGGACCTTGTCCACGACGACGCCGGCCTCGAGGCCGGAGTTGATGGCGATCTGCTTGAGCGGGGCGTCGATGGCGACCTTGACGATGTTCGCGCCGGTGGCCTCGTCACCCGTGAGCTGCAGCTTGTCGAACGCCTTCTGGCCGGCCTGGATCAGGGCCACGCCGCCGCCGGCGACGATGCCCTCCTCCACGGCAGCCTTCGCGTTGCGCACGGCGTCCTCGATGCGGTGCTTGCGCTCCTTGAGCTCGACCTCCGTGGCGGCACCGGCCTTGAGGACGGCCACGCCGCCGGCCAGCTTGGCCAGGCGCTCCTGCAGCTTCTCGCGGTCGTAGTCCGAGTCCGAGTTGTTGATCTCGGCGCGGATCTGGGCCACGCGGCCCTCGATCTCCTCGGCAGTGCCGGCGCCGTCGACGATGGTGGTCTCGTCCTTCGTCACGACGACCTTGCGGGCCTGGCCCAGCAGGTCCACGGTGGCGGTCTCGAGGGAGAGCCCGACCTCCTCGGTGATGACCTGGCCACCGGTGAGGATCGCGATGTCGGCCAGCTGCGCCTTGCGGCGGTCGCCGAAGCCGGGGGCCTTGACGGCCACGGACTTGATGGAGCCGCGCATCTTGTTGAGCACCAGCAGGGCCAGGGCCTCGCCCTCGACGTCCTCGGCGATGATCAGCAGCGGCTTGCCGGCCTGCATGACCTTCTCGAGCACGGGGACCAGGTCCTTGACCGCGGAGATCTTGGAGTTGACCACGAGGATGTAGGGATCCTCGAGGACGGCCTCCTGGCGGTCGGCGTCGGTGACGAAGTACCCGGACAGGTAGCCCTTGTCGAAGCGCATGCCCTCGGTCAGCTCGAGGTCCAGCCCGAAGGTGTTGGACTCCTCGACCGTGATCACGCCCTCCTTGCCGACCTTCTCCATCGCCTGGGCGATGAGGCGGCCGATCTCGGGGTCGCCGGCGGAGATCGACGCCGTGGCGGCGATCTGCTCCTCGGTCTCGACCTCCTTGGCGGAGGCCAGCAGTTCCTCGGTGACCGCGGCGACGGCCTTCTCGATGCCGCGCTTGAGGCTCAGCGGGTCGGCGCCGGCGGCCACGTTGCGCAGGCCCTCCTTGACGAGTGCCTGGGCGAGCACGGTGGCGGTGGTGGTGCCGTCACCGGCGATGTCGTCGGTCTTCTTGGCGACCTCCTTGACGAGCTCAGCGCCGATCTTCTCGTACGGCTCGTCGAGCTCGATCTCCTTGGCGATGGACACGCCGTCGTTGGTGATCGTCGGGGCGCCCCAGGCCTTCTCGAGGACCACGTTGCGGCCGCGCGGGCCGAGGGTGACCTTGACGGCGTCGGCCAGGGTGTTCAGACCCCGCTCGAGACCGCGGCGTGCCTCTTCGTCGAAAGCAATCATCTTTGCCATGTGACTTCGTCCCTCCTGGACGGTAGACAAACGGTCGACCTCCACGGTGCCCGCGACGGACGGTGCGCCCGACGGCGGAGTCTTCCCGACGCCGTGCGGCACCTCACCGTGGTGGTTGAGGTGTCACTCCTGTGCCGGTGGCTGCCCAGGTCGGGCCGGGGACCGAGCCATTAGCAGTCCACACGACTGAGTGCTAATCGCAATCTTGGCACTCGTCCCCGGAGAGTGCAAACCCCTGAGCCGATTCCGCTCAGCCCTGCCACTCCTCGCGGAGCACGCCGTAGACCATGCGGTCGTAGTACTCGCCCCTGACCCTGCGGGCCCGGCGGATCCTGGCCTCCTCCGTGAAGCCCAGCTTCTCCGCGACCCGGCACATGCCCACGTTGCCGCTCCACGTCTCGAGGTCGAGGCGGTGGGAGTCGGAGCGGGCGAAGAGGTGGTCGGTCCACAGGCGCAGGGCCTCGGTGCCGTAGCCGCCGCTCCAGTGCTCCGGGGAGTACACGGTGATGCCCAGGGAGCGCAGCGGCAGCAGGTGCGTGCCGTCCCCCGCGTCCTCCGTGGGCTTCTCCGACCAGTACCAGGACACCTGCCCGATGAACCGGTCGTCAGCGGCGTCGGCGATGACCATCGTCTCGCGCGGGTCCGGCCAGTCCCCCGCCGCCACGCGCGCCCGGAGGGTGCCCAGCCAGCGCTGGGCGCCCTCCGCGGTGAAGTTGGGGTAGAACGGGCCGTCCGTGCGCTGCCACTCGTGCTCGCCGCCGCCGGCGGGCGGCATGATCCACCTCTCGTAGGCGGCGAGATCCTCCTCGGTCCAGTCGCGGAGGCGGACTCTGCGTCCTTCGATCTGCACTGCGGTTCCTTCCGGTGGCGTCAGGCGTCGGTGTCGTCGGGGGTCGGTGTCGTGCGAGGCGGGTGACGCCGGGGGCCGACGTCGTCGGGGTGGGTGAAGCGCGGTCCGCCGCGGCCCGGGACGGATCAGGGGCCCGCGGACGTGCCGGCAGGTGCCGGGGCGGCGTCGGCGGGGGCGTTGAGGAACGCGAACACCCCGACGCCCAGGGTCAGCACCCCGGCCAGGACGATGGCGGCGAGCTCCCGGGCCCCCACGCGGACGGTCGGCCGGAGACCGCGGTGGGCGCCCTGGCGGGGACCCTCCTCGGGGACGTCGTCGAACTCGTCGTGCGGGTACTGGGTCACTCCTGGCCTCCTCGCTGCCGGCGCAGCCGCGCCACGAGCATCGGGTCGTGCTCGAGGGCGGCGCGGGTGTCGATCAGGACGTTGAGCCGCTGGTAGTAGTGCGTGGGCGAGAGCTTCAGGCGGCGGCGGATCTCCATCTCCTTCGCCCCCTGGTACTTCCACTGCAGCTTCTCGAGGGCGAGGATCTCGCGGTCGACGTCGCCCAGCCCCGTGCCGGACGGCTCGCCGTCCGGCTCCGGACCGGCCGCGGCGTCCTCGTCCGGCACCGGCTCGGGTGCGGTGTCCCGGTCCGGCTCCGGCCCGGCGCCGGGCGCGTCGTCCTCGCCGGTCACCGCGACTCGGCCCGGGGCCGCACGGAGACGGTCGTCAGCTGCGCGTCCTCGCCCGCGTCCACGACGGCGCGCACCGCCGCGGCCACGGACTCCGGGCGGATGTAGCGCTCCGGGACGTAGTCGTTGCCCAGGCTCGCCTGGATGTCGCGCTGCATCTGCGTGTCGACAGGACCGGGGTGCACCGAGCTGACCACGATCCCGTCGGCCTCGACCTCCTGGCGGAGCGAGTCGGCGAGCGCGCGCAGGGCGAACTTCGAGGCCGCGTAGACGGCGTCCCCGCCGCGGGCGGTGAGGCCCGAGCCGGAGTTCAGGAACACGACCTTGCCCCGGGCGGCCCGCAGGGCGGGCAGCAGGAGCCGGGTCAGCTCGGCGGGGACCACCACGTTGAGCTCGAGCTGCGCCCGCCAGTCCGCCACGGAGGCGGCCTCCACCGTGGTGCGCCCCGCGAGCGCCGCCGAGTGCACGAGGACGTCGACCCGGTCCAGGTCGGCCACGACGTCCGGCAGGGCTGCGACGTCGGTCAGGTCCGCGGCGCGGACGGTGACGTGCGGGAGATCGGCGAGCTCGGCCAGCCGGCCGGCGTCGCGGCCCAGCGCCAGGACGTCGTGGTCGCGGGAGAGGTCCACCACGCACGCGCGGCCGATGCCTCCGGTGGCCCCGGTGACGACGGCGCGGGGTCGGGTCTCGGTCGGGGAAGCACTCATGCGCCCACTCTAGCCAGTCCCCCGCCGCTCCCGCCCTCCCCCGGGAGGGAACGGGACGGCGCGGTGCCGGCCCCGGTATTCTGACCCGCAGCCGACCACGCGGAGGAGCCCCATGGCAGCCGACCCCCACCCCACGGGAGATCCCGGGGCGGACCCGGACAGCGCGGACAAACCCTCGTCGCCGGCGCAGATCACCAGGCCCTCGTGGAGCTACATCCTGCGCCGGTCGGTCCACGAGTTCCGCCGCGACGCCTGCACGGACTCGGCGGCGGTGATGACGTTCTTCGCCGTGCTGTCCGTCTTCCCCGGGCTGCTCACGGTGGTGTCCACGCTCGGCGTCGTCGGCCAGGCCGAGGCGACCACCAGGACCCTGCTGCGCCTGCTGGACGAGTTCGGGGCTCCCGAGGGGGCCGTGGCCGTGCTGGAGGGGCCGATCGGCGAGCTCACCGCCTTCCCGTCCGCGGGCCTGGCCCTGGTCACCGGCCTGGTCGGCGCCCTCTGGACGGCCTCGGGGTACGTGCGGGCCTTCGGGCGGTCCATGAACCGGATCTACGAGGTCGAGGAGGGGCGGCCGGTCTGGAAGCTCTACCCCCAGATGATCGGGGTGACCCTGTCCCTGGTGGTCCTGGTGGTGGGCATGATGCTGCTCCTGCTGCTTTCCGGTCCGGTCGCCGAGGCCCTGGGCGGTCTGATCGGCCTGGGCGGAGCGACCCTGCAGCTGTGGCAGGCCGCTCGGGTCCCGGTCCTGCTGATGCTGCTCGTCTTCATGATCGCCCTGCTGTACTACGCGACCCCGAACATCCGGCAGCCGAGGTTCCGGTGGCTCAGCATCGGCTCGGTGGTCGCCATCCTGGTCATGGTCGCGGCGACCACCGGGTTCAGCTTCTACGTGTCCAACTTCAACAACTACAACGCCACCTACGGGGCCATCGGCGGGGTGATCGTCCTGCTGCTGTGGCTCTGGATCATGAACATCGTGCTGCTCGCCGGGGCGGAGCTCAACGCGGAGATCGAGCGCGGCCGCCAGCTCCAGGCGGGGATGGAGGCCGAGGAGAACCTGCGGCTGCCGCCGCGGGACCTCCGGGGCGTCCGGAAGCTGGAGGCGAAGGAGCAGGAGCTGGTCGCCGAGGGCCGGGCGCTGCGCCGCCGCCACTCCGGCACCGGCGCCGGCCCCAGGACCGACACCAGCAGCAGCACCGGCACCGGCAGCAGCACCGGCACCGGCAGCAGCCCCAGCACCGACACCAGCCCCAGCAGCAGCCCCAGCACCAGCACCGACACCAGCACCGGCTCCGGCACTGGGGGCACCCAGCACCGGGGCGCCGGTTCCGGGAGCACCCGGTACCGGGCCGCCGCTCCGGGGACGGACGCCCCGGCCGGGGACCGTGCGGGACCGGCCTAGAGTGGTGCCCAGCACCGCCGCGCCGTCACCGCATCCGCACCGTGACCCGCGCTGGGGACCAGCACCGAAGACCCGCACCGACCGCCCGCACCGACCACCTGCACCGAGGAGCACCGTGAGCGAGCCCCAGCCCCTGGACGAGATCATGGCCCCCGACTGGGCGGAGGCCCTGGCCCCGGTCGAGCCGCAGATCCGGCAGATGGGCCGGTTCCTGCGCGAGGAGCACGCCGACGGGCACCGCACGCTCCCGGAGGGCGCGGCGGTCTTCCGGGCCTTCCAGGACCCGCTTGAGCAGGTGCGGGTGCTGGTCGTCGGCCAGGACCCCTACCCCACGCCCGGCCACGCCATGGGTCTCTCCTTCTCCGTGCAGCCCCACGTCCGTCCCGTGCCCCGCTCCCTGCAGAACATCTACAGGGAACTGCGGGAGGACCTCGGCGTCGAGCCGCCCGAGCACGGGGACCTCTCGGCGTGGTCGCGGCAGGGCGTGATGCTCCTGAACCGGGTCCTCACCGTGCGCGAGGGGGCGCCCGCCTCCCACCGCGGCCAGGGCTGGGAGACGGTGACGGAGCGCGCCATCCGCGTCCTCGCCGACCGCGGGACCCCGCTCGTGGCGATCCTGTGGGGACGCGACGCCCGCAGCACGGCCTCCTGGCTGGACGGGTTCCCCACCGTCGAGTCCGCGCACCCGTCCCCGCTGTCCGCGTCCCGGGGCTTCTTCGGCTCCCGGCCGTTCTCCCGCACCAACCAGCTCCTTGAGCAGCAGGGAGCGGAGCCCGTCGACTGGCGGCTGTGAGCTGGGCGGCCGGCGGGGCTCCGTTAGGGTGGGCGGCATGACGACGACCCCCCGAGCCCGGCCCGCGAAACCCCGCAAGCCGCAGCTGAACCTGACGGTGCGCTCCCGCGAGCAGTTGTCCCCGTCGATGGTCCGGGTGGTCCTGGGCCTCGACGAGCCCGAGCGCTACACGGACATCGACCCGCCCGAGAAGTACGTCAAGCTCGTCTTCCTCCGCCCCGGCACGGAGCACCCCGATGCGGAGCACCCCGGCACGGCGCAGCCGACCCCGGCGGAGCCCGGACGGAACCCGGACTACTGGGAGCTCAAGGAGACCCTGCCGGGCGACCGCCAGCCCGTCACCCGCCACCTCACGATCCGCCGGTACGTGCCCGAGCGGCACGAGCTGTGGATGGACTTCGTGCTCCACGGCGACGACGGCTTCGCCGGCCCGTGGGCAGCCCGCGCCGAGCCCGGGGACCGCATCATCGCCCTGGGTCCGGGCGGCAGGTGGACGCCCTCCCCGGACGCCGCGTGGACCCTGATCGCCGCCGACGACGCCGCGGTCCCCGCCGCGCTCGCCGTCCTGGAGGCCCTCCCGGCCTCGGCGCAGGGCGAGGTGCTCCTCGAGGTGGACTCGCCCCGCGACGTCCAGCCGGTCTCCGGTCCTGAGGGGATGGCGGTGCGCTGGGTCTTCCGCGCGGACGACGGGCCCGGGGAGGATCCTGCCCTGGTGCGGGCCGTGCGCGAGGCCGGGTGGCCCGCGGACCCCGGAGGGGTGCAGGTCTTCGCCCACGGCGAGCGGGAGCTCATGAAAGCCCTGCGCGAGGAGCTGTTCACCCGCCGCCGGCTGGAGCGGGACCAGGTCTCGCTGTCCGGCTACTGGGCGCGAGGCCGCACCGAGGACGCTTTCCAGGCGGAGAAGAAGCTGCCGGTCGGCCAGATCATCTGACCCGGCTCCGCGGGCGCCGGCCGCACTGGCTGCGAGCGTCCGGCCTCGGTCGGACCGTCGGCTTCCGGACGTGCAGGCCTCCCCTCGTCCCCGAGGCCGGAGCAGGCGCGGGACCAAGGTTCTGCCCCGCGCTCACCCTGGCGCCTGCACCGGCTGAGGCCATCGGGTGCGGGCCCAGGATTCTGTCCCGCGCTCGCCCCGGCGCCGGCACCGGCTGAGGCCATCAGGTGCGGGCCCGCCTGGACCGTCGTCGTCGTGGTGCCCCCGGACGTTGACGCCCCAGGTGCGACGGGTGCCGCCGGATGCACGGTCGAAGCCGCCCGGAGCCGCCCTTGTGGTGTCGGAGGTGGTGGAGACCATGGATCATGACCATCACCGCCGGACGGCTGTGGAACCGGGAGGGCACCCTCCGGGAGGACAGGACCGCGGCCGGGATCGAACGGGCGTACGCGGGCGCCGTGGCCGAGCTGGTCGGTGACGCCCGGGCGGAGGCCCGGGCCGCAGGCCGGCAGCTCCGGACGATCCACCGGATGTGGCAGCTGCAGGAGCAGGCCCACGAGCAGCAGCAGACGGACCGGGCGCGCCGGTGCCATCAGCGCGCCCGTGGTCGCGGTCAGGACCTCCCGGAACCGGAGAAGCGCACGGTGCTGGACGTGGCCGACGAGATCGGCCCCGCTCTGCGGCTGCCGGCGGGCACGGCGGTGCGACGGGTGGAGAACGCGATCCTGCTGGCGGAGTCCCTGCCACGGGTCCTGCAGGCCCTCGAGGCCGGGACCATCGCCCTGCGGCAGGCCGAGGTGATCGTGGACCTGTGGCGCGATGTCGTGGACGGTGCCGGCCGGGTGCCCGAGCAGCGGGCCGCCGGCGAGGCCGTGGCCCGCGTCGCGGACGAGCTGCTGGAGAAGGCGCCGGCGGTCACCGCGGCGCAGCTGCGGGCGCTGGCCCGGCGGCGGCGGGCTCGGCTGCTCGCCGGCTCCGAGGAGGCCCGCCACCGTGCGGCCCACCGTGGACGCCGGGTGTGGGTGGAGCCCGAGGAGGACGGCATGGCGCGGCTGTGCGCACTCCTGGATGCGGCCACCGCCCATGCCGTCCAGCACCGTCTCGTCTCCATCGCCGCTCGGGTGGACCCGCACAGCCCACCACCGGACGGGCCGGGGGCTGCCGGTGACGGCCCGTGCGGCGGGAAGGACCTCGACCCGGGCCATGGGGAGGGCGGCCGGCGCACGGCGGGGCAGCTGCGCGCGGACGTGCTCGCCTCGCTGCTGCTGGACGGGGAGCCCACCTGGATGCCCGAGCACCTGCGTGGGATCCGCGGACAGGTCACGGTCACCGTGCCGGTGCTCGCCCTGCTGGAGCGCAGCGCGCAGACGCCCGACGACGGGCATCCCAGCGGGTCGCCGGGCACCGGCCGGGGCCCCCGCAACGGGCACCCCGGCGGATCACCGATCACTGGCGGACACGCCCGCGACGGCCGTTCCGACGGGTCAGCTGACACAGGTGGAGATCCCCGCAACGAACACCCCGGCTGGTCACCGACCACCGCCGGACACCCCCGCGACGGGCACTCGAGCGGATCGTTCGACACCGGCGGAGGCCCCTGCGCCGGGGACCCGCCGGGGGCCACCGACTGCGCGGAACTGGCCGGCTACGGGCCGATCCCGGTGAGCGTGGCCGAGCGGATCGCCGCCGGCGCGGGGTCCTGGTCGAGAGTGCTGACCCATCCGGTCACCGGCACGGTCCTGGACCACGACCGCACCACCTACGCTGTGCCGGCCGACCTCAAGCGCCGGCTGCGAGCGCGGGACGGCACCTGCCGGTTCCCCGGATGCCGGCGCCGGGCGGAGCGCTGCGACCTCGACCACACCGTGGCCTGGGTCGACGGCGGGCGGACCGCCGCTGACAATCTCGCTCACCTGTGCCGCCACCACCACGTCCTCAAGCACCGGCACGGCCCGCTCGGGCGCTGGCAGGTCCGGCACCGCCACCCGCGGACCCCGGAGGGCGTCCTGGAATGGACTTCGCCGGCAGGTCGTGTCCATGTGACCTATCCCCAGGAGCATCACCACCCCGTGCTCACACCGCTGCGGATCCTCGACGACCTGCGCATCGATCCACGGCCGCCGCGCGGGTCACCGCGGTCCGAGCCACCGTCGCTGTCCGGACCACCAACGGCCGGACCGCCGCTGTCCGGACCACCATCGGCCGGACCGCCACCGCTGTCCGGACCACCGACAGCCCGGCCGCCGTCGGCCGAGGCCCCGTGGACGTTCCGAGGCCCGGTGTCCTCCTGCGGCCCCCGGCCCCACGACGACCCACCGCCGTTCTGAACCGTCCCCGGTTCGCTGCCGCTCCGATGCGGGTGCCAGCACCGAGTGACCCGGATCGGCGGGTCAGCGGCGCCGGTTGCGCCGGGAGCTGGTGCCGTTGAGGTGTCCCACGAAGGGGCGCATGAGGTATTTGCCGAGCACCACCCCGGAGGCCAGGGCCACGATCGAGGCCATGGCGTTGACGAGGCCCACGATCCCGGGGCCGTAGGTGTCCGTCTCCACCGTGATGGTGTACATGCCCCGGAAGATGGACAGCCCGGGCAGCAGGAACGTCATCGCGGGGATGGCCAGGACCAGTTGGGGAATCCGGTGCCGGGCCGCGAGCACGGTCGCCACGCACCCGCTCGTGATCGCCGCGAGCGCCGTGTCCAGGCGGGCTCCCACACCGGCGGCCATGCCCGTGTGGTACACCACGAGGCCGCCGAGGGCGGCCACCACGGTGGAGAGCACGTGCCGGGGCTTGGCCTGCATCGTGACCGCGATGAGCCCGGTGGCGATCAGCATGAACACGGCGTTGGTCAGCGGGCTCACCGGGTCGAAGGCGCTCTGCGAGACGTCGACCCGGGGCATGCCGGCGTACCCGGCGATGGAGATGCCCCCCGCGATCCCGGCGACGATGCCGAGGAACGCCATCGACGTGGACAGCAGGCGCCCGGCCGCCGTGACGGGGAAGCCGTTGATCGCGTCCTGCATGGTGGAGACCATGCGCGTGGTGGGCAGGAGCAGGATGATCCCGCCCGCGATGACGCGTGTCGGGGACAGGTCGAGGCCGCCCCAGGACAGCAGCAGGGCCATCGTGGTGAGGATCCCGGACTGGGCGGCCATGGTGAAGAACTCGGGGATCCGCCAGGCGCCCAGTCGGTGCGCCACGAGCTGGTTGAGGATCGAGGACAGGCCGGCGACGAGGGCGCCCAGGACACCGCCGCCGATGCCGGCGGTGATGGTCATCGCCGCGGCGGTCGTGGCCGCCCGCACCATCCACCGCGGATAGGGCTTGGGCTTGGCGTTGATCGCCTCGAGCCGCCGCTCCGCCTCACTGCGGGGCATCTCCCCGCCCGTGATGTCCGCGACGAGCTGGTGCGTCTCGGCCAGCCCCGCGTAGTTGTCCGTCCAGGAGCGCACGACCCGCATGACCGTGTGGCTGTTGGTGTCCGGGTCGTTGAAGACGTCCTCGCGGGTTCGGGTGTCCCCGCCGTCCGGCTGGTCGTCGGCGATGTAGTTGATCGTCACGGCCTGGTTGGTGATGTCCACCTCGACGTTCTCGACCCCGTAGGTCGCGCAGACCGCGATGATGGCGTTCTCGACGTCGAGGGCGTCGGCGCCGTAGTGGAACATCGTCTCCGCGAGCCGCAGGGCGAAGTTCAGGGTGCGCCGGGCCTGCCGGCTGGTGGACTCCCCGAACCGGCGCAGGTTGGCGAAGGGCGAGGCGTTGAGCCGCTCCACCACGCGCATGGGGGCGGTCGGGGCCGCCTCCCCCTGGAGCATGGACCGCAGCCGCGAGCGCCCGCCGGGCCGGGCCCCCTGCGCCCGGGTGGAGGGGTAGGCGCCCCGCTGCATCCGATCGGAGCTCTTGCCGGGCGCCGGGAGGGGACCCATCGTCGTCGTCTCCGGGCGGGAGACGGGAACGGTGTCGGTGCGGCGGCGCCGGCGGGCCGCCGTCGCGAGGGGCACGGTCTCGGCGGCCGTGAGCGGCTCCTGGCGCTGCTCCGGCTCGGGGGCGCCACCGTGCCGGCGGATCAGGTCCACGCTCAGCACGGGCAGCGCCTGCGGGGCGTCGGGCACCACGTCGGCCGCTGCGGTCCCCGCGCGGCGCCGGGCGTGCAGGGCCTGGGCCTCGGTCGGGCGCACCGCCGGCAGCCCCGCACCGTGCCGGGCGACCGGGCGGGCGGCGCCCGTGAGCGTCGTGTCCCCGCCGGGCCCGAACGGCTCGACGACGTGGGCGTCGGGCTCCTCACCCCCGTCCGACGAGGGGTAGGCGGCGAACGGGCGCAGGGGGGCGCGCTGGTCGGTCACCACGCGGTGTTCCTCCTTCCGTGGCGCGGGGGCGGGGGCCGCCGGACGGTCGGGGCCGGATCAGTAGAAGGGCTGGCCCGTGCGGCGGACCCACAGCTGGCGCTGGACCTTCTCGGCCACGTTGGTCCAGACCGCGTACTTGGCCGGGCTCAGCACCTGGTCGTGGACGCCCACGAAGTCGACGACGGTCTTGGTGAAGCTCGTCTTGAACAGGCCCAGCCCGTAGTAGGGGTGCTCCTTGTTCTTGAGCTGGTCGCTCGGCGGGGTGCCGCAGAAGTCGTACTCGACGATCCCGTGCTCCCGCATGAGGTCCGTGATCGCGGTCCACTGCAGCAGGTGGGAGTCACCGTACTGGCGGCGCCGGGGCTTCGACCCGCCGTCCTTGTAGGTGCCCTTGTTCCCGTAGGCGATGACGTAGGCGCCCACGGACGGCTCACCGTCCTCGTAGGTGAAGTACAGCCGGCCCTGGCCGGCCTGCTCGAACGTCGTCCAGAACTTCGCGTAGTACTCGTAGGAGCGCAGGTTCACGTTCGCGTCGCCCTGTCCCACGGTGTCCATGAGCGCGTACATCCGGCGCATGTTCTGCTCGGTGAGCTCGACGCGTTCGACCGTGCAGCCCTCGCGCAGCGCCCGCCGGACGGCGTTGCGCCCACGGGAGTGCAAGGACTTCAGCACGGCCTCCTCGTCGCGGTCGGTGTCGAGGATCGCGGTGGAGTCGTTGGGCTGGATGTTGAAGGACTTCTTCAGCCCGGCCCGCGCGAGCACGCCCCGCGCGTAGTCGGAGTCCAGCACGTCCGGCTCGATCTTGATCGCGAACACGTTCAGCCGCTGCTCGGCCACGAACCGGGCACTGGCCGCCGCGATCCCGGGGATGTCGTCGACGGAGGCGACGTCGGGGCCCTTGATCATGTACCACAGCCTGCCCAGGGCAGGCACCGGCTTCTCGAGGACCAGGTTGTAGGAGGCCTGCCCGCCGTCGGCGGGCTCGTGCACGAGGTGCAGGGGCCGCCAGCCGTGGTCCGCCTTGACGTCCGCGAAGGACGCGGACTGCAGCATGTTGCCGCCGTGGGGGTTCGCCGTGACGTGGGCGTCCCAGTCGGCGATCTCCTGGGCGGTGGCGAAGCGTGCGGTGAACTCTCGCAAGGCTCTCTCAATCGTCGGGGTCGTCGGGGCCGGCCGGCCGGGGACGGCCGGCGGACCGGTGCACCGGCGGGGGCCGGCCCCGGTCAGTCTAACCGCGCAGGCCTGAGCGGCTTCTGAGCCGTGCCGGACGTCCGTCCGCGCCCCGCGGACCGCTCCCCCGCCCCGGATCCCGGACGGACCCGGACGGCCCCGGGGACCGTGCTGTGTATTCTGTTCAGGCGGTTCGCACCGGCAGGTCCGCGGCTCGCACCAGATGCAGCCCGCACCGATCCCCGGAGCGGTCCCGAGCAGGGAGGTGGCCGAAGCCGTGGGTGGACCGGGCGGGCGCTGGAGCATCGCGCGCGCCGCGGTGCTCGTGACCGGACTGACCGCCGTCTCCACCGTTCTCGGCTTCCTCCGGGACGTCGTCGTCGGCGCCGTCTTCGGCGCGGGCGCTGACCTCGACGCGTGGCTCGTGGCCCAGGGCGTGCTGAACGTGGTCCTCGGCCTGCTCGCCTGGGCGATGGCCCGCTCCGTGACTCCGGTGACGTCCCGGGAGGCCGCCCGGGAGCGCGCGGACGGCACGGGCTGCCGCGGCCACCGCGGCTTCGAGGTCTCCCTCACCGTCACCGTCGTCGTCCTCGGCCTGGCCGCCGTGGTGACGGGCCTGCTCGCGGAACCGGTGACGACCCTGCTCGCTCCCGGGTTCGACGACGCCCAGACCGCCACGGCCGCCTCGCTCACCCGCATCGTCCTCGTCGCCACGGTGCTCGTGGCCGGTACCGACCTGCTGGCCTCGCTCGTGCAGGCGCACGGCCGCTTCGCGTGGTCCTCCCTGCAGGGCGTCCCGTTCAACCTGGTCATGATCGCCGCGGCGGGCCTGCTCGGGCCCCGGTACGGGATCTCGGCGCTCGCCGTGGGCTACGTGGTGGGCTCCGCGGCGCGGCTGCTGATGCAGGTGCCCCCGGTGCGGTCGCTCGGCACCCGGCTCCGGCCCCGGTGGGAGCTGCGGGACCCGGGCTTCCGGGAGATCGCCCGGCTGGTGCCGCCCATGCTGGTGGGCAACGCCGTAGTCAACATCAACACCCTCGTCGACCGGGCGGTGGGCTCCACGCTCGGCGACGGCACGATCACGGCCCTGACCTACGGCTGGCGCCTGGTCGACCTTCCGGAGACCGTCGTCATCGCGGCCCTGCTCGTCCCCCTGTACCCGGCGCTGGGCGCCGCCGCGGACGACCGCCCCGAGCTGCGCCGGCTCGTGAACCGCGGGCTGTCCGTGGTCGTCACGGTGCTCACCCCGGTGTGCGCGGTGTTCGTGGTCGCGGCCGGGCCCCTGGTCGCCACGGCCTTCGGGCACGGCGCGTTCGACGCCGGGGACGTCGCGGCGACGGCCACCGCGGTCGCCTGGTACGCGCCGGCCCTGCTCGCCCTCAGCGTCCGCCAGGTGGTGGTCCGGGCGTCCTACGCCCTCGGTGACTCCCGCGGGCCGGTGGTCGTGGCAGTGCTGGCCATGGTCGTCAACGTGGTGGGCGACCTCGTCCTGGCCCCCGTGCTGGGCCTCGCCGGCATCGCGGCGGCCACGAGCGCGTCCCTGGTGGTCGCGGCGCTGCTCAACGCGTGGCTGCTGCACCGCCGCCACGCCGGGCTGGACACCCGGGGGGCGACCGCCCTCGTGCTCCGGGCCCTGGTGCTGGCGGCCGTCGCGGTCGCCGCGGGCCTGGGCGCGCGCGAGGCGCTGCCCGCGCTGCCGTCGCTGGTGCTCGCGGCGCTCTGCGCCGCCGTCGTGGGCGGGACCTACCTGCTCGGGCTCGTCGTGCTGCGGGCTCCCGAGCGCCGCCTCGTCGGCGAGACGCTGCGGACGGTGCGCCGGCGGCGCTGACGAGCCGACCGGCCGCCCGACCGGGAGCGGATGCCGCTCCCGAGCCGCCAGGTGGCCAGGTGCCACGTGGGGCCGGGGTCGCGCAGGTCCCACACGCTGTGCTGGGCGCCACGGCCCCAGCGGAGGGTGTCGGCGACGTCCGCGGCCAGACCGCCGCGGCGCTCCACGGACGCCCGGCGCAGGTCCCCGGCGAGCCAGGCGTAGCGGACGCCGGTCCGGGCGTCCGGCAGCTCCGGCACGGGCCTGCCGAGGACCAGCCTGCCCCACGCGTCGGCCAGCCCGGGGCGGGCGGCCTCGGCCAGTGCCATCGAGCCGAAGAAGCGGCCGTTGAGGTCGATGAGCTGCGGGACGCCGTCGTCCCCGGTGAGGAACTGCAGCTCCACGAGGCCCCACCAGCCCAGCTCGCGCAGCAGCACCTCGGCGCGCGCGGCGAGCTCCTCGTCGACGGGCACCGTCCGGGCGCGGGCCGAGACGCCGTTGGGGGTGGGCCACAGCCGGGAGGTGACCTGCTGCACCCGGCCGTGCAGGCGTCCGTCGTGGTGGACTCCGATCAGGGCTCCGAGGGTGCCGCGCACCGGTGCCTGGAGCACCGGCTCGGCCCCGGCCTCCCGGATGCGCCGGACCTGTCCCGCCGCCGCGGGGGCGTCCGGGAAGAGCTTGGCCTCGATGCGGTGGGGCCGGGTCTGCCCCGGCGCCCAGTGCGCCCGGCACTTGACGACGACCGGGCCGTCCCAGGCGGCGAGCGCCTCGTCCGTGGCCGTCAGCGTCCGGGGAGCGCTCAGCCCCGCCCGGGCCGCCCGGTCCGCCAGGCCGACCTTGTCGAGGGCCGCCGCGACCACGTCGGGGCCCGGGTGCGCCACGGCCGCCGGGATGTGCTGACGGTACGCGGAGACCGCGGCCATCCAGTCGTCGCCGGCGCCGAAGACGAGGTCGTACGCTCCCTCCGCCACGGCGCGGCGGACGCCGTCGATGAAGCCTGCCCCGTCGCCGCGCGGGCGCGGCACCTCGTGGCGGACCGCGGCCGCCCGCGTGGCGCCGAGCATGCCGGGCCCGTCCGGAGTGCCGACGCCCACGTGCCAGCCCGCCCGCTCGAGGGCGCGCGCCGCCGCGAGGGCTCCCCGGTCCCTGCCCGTGCCCACGATGAGCGCCCGTCGCTGCGCCGGCTCGGCGCTCTCCGACTCCCGGCGGCGGTGGTCGAGCGGTGGTCGGTCGGCGGTCATCGGTCCTCCATCGAGGTGGGCGGGCATCCCTTCCACGGTAGTCGCCGCACGTGGGAGACCGTGAAACGCGTGCGCGGCCACGGACCGGGTCCGGCCTCGGCACAGCACAGGAGAGCAACCGCACAGGAGGCCACGGCGCAGCAGGGCACGGCGCAGGGCAGCACGGGACGGGACGGCACAGCACGGGACAGCAAGCACAGCACGGCGCCCGCCCACCGTGCGGTGGGCGGGCGCCGTGGGGCCGGTGCGGGGAGGTCCTACTCGGCGTCGTGGTCCGTCTCGAGGATCCGCACGAGGTTGTCGAGCGCGTCGTCGGCGCCCTCGCCCTCGGCGCGGAGGACGACCTTGTCCCCCTGGCCGGCGCCGAGGGACATCAGCGACAGGACGCTCGAGGCGTCCATGGCCTCGTCCTCGGGCTCGCCCTCGGCGGCAATGGTGATCTCGATGTCGTACTCCCCTGCCGCCTCGGCGAAGATCGCGGCGGGGCGGGCGTGCAGGCCCACGGACGAGGCGATGGTGGCGGTGCGTTCTGCCATGGTGGTTCTCCTTCGGGTTGCGGGGTCCGGGCTGTCGGACCCCGGGGGTTGGGGTGGTGCGTTGCGGCCCGGGCCGCGGGTCAGAGACCGAGCTCGGCGAGCACGTCGAGCTCGGCGCGCACGGCAGCGGAGGCGTCCTCCGCGCTGGGCTGCTCGATCGCGAGCTCGGCCAGGGCCCGGGCGGTGGCGAGGTCCACGCTGCGCAGCACGGCCGCCACCGGGGCCAGTCCCCGGGGGCTCATGGACAGGGTGTGCACCCCGAGGCCCACGAGCACGACGGCGAGCGCGGGATCCGCCGCGGCCTCGCCGCAGACCCCCACGTTGCGCGGTCCGGCGCCCTCGGACTCGGCCCGGCGGGCGCCCTCCACGGTGTAGCGGATCATGCGCAGCACGGCGGGCTGCCACGGGTTGTTGAGCTCGGCGAGCGAGCCCATCATCCGGTCAGCGGCCATCGTGTACTGGGTCAGGTCGTTCGTGCCCAGCGAGACGAAGTCGACGTGGCGCAGGATCTGGTCGGCGGTGACGGCCGCGGACGGCGTCTCCACCATGACCCCGGGAACGCGCAGCCCGGCGTCGGCCGTCATGGCGGCGAAGTCCCGGGCCTCGGAGGTCGTGGCGATCATCGGTGCCATGACCCACACGTCGGCCTCCGTGGCCTGCTCGGCGAGCGCGATCGCCTCGAGCTGGCGGGCCAGCACGCCCGGCACCGACCGGTCGGTGCGGAAGCCGCGCACGCCGAGCGCCGGATTGGGCTCGGCGGTGTCGGTGAGGAAGGGCAGGGGCTTGTCCGCCCCGGCGTCGAGGGTGCGGACCACGACCTTCTTCCCGGAGAAGGACTCGAGGATCGCGGTGTACTGCTCCACCTGCTCCTCGACGGACGGCTCCTTGTCCCGGCCCAGGAAGCAGAACTCGGTGCGCAGCAGTCCCACGCCCTGGGCGCCGGCCGCGGCCGCCGTGCGGGCGTCCTCGGGGGTGCCCACGTTGGCGAGCAGCGGCACCTCGGTGCCGTCCGAGAGCACGCCCCGGCCGTCGAAGGCGGTGCGCGCCGCGGCGCTGCGCACCCACGCCTCCACGAGCTCCTGCTCCTCCTCGCCCGGCTCCGTGCGGAGCTCGCCGGTGGCCCCGTCCACGAACACGCGCGTGCCGTCCGCGAGCGCCTCGACACCCCGTGCCGCCACGATCGCGGGCAGGCCCAGGTTGCGGGCCAGGATGGCCGTGTGGGACTGCGGCCCGCCGCCGGAGGTGACCAGCGCCAGGACCATCTCGGGGTCCAGGGTCGCCGTGTCCGCGGGCGCCAGGTCCTCGGCGGTCAGCACGAACGGGACGTCCCGCTGCGGCACGCCCGGCATGGGCAGGCCCTGCAGCTGGGACACGAGCCGCGCCCGGACGTCCTCGATGTCGGCGGCGCGCTCCGCCATGTAGCCGCCCAGGGCGCGCATCTGCTCCGCGTAGTCGCTCGCGGCCTCCCACAGGGCGCGCTCGGGGGCGAGCCCCTTCCCGGTGATGAGCTTCGCGGCGTTCTTCAGGAGCGCCTTGTCCCCCGCCATGAGGGCCGTGGACTTGAGCACGTCCGCGGCGTCCTTCTCGACGGCGACCTCGGCGCGCCCCTTGAGATCCGCCTTGACGGCGGCCGCGGCCGCCTGCAGCCGGGCCACCGCCGCCTCGGGCTCCTCGTCCCGCAGGGCCAGTCCCGCGGCCGGCTCGGAGACGGGGTCCGGCATGCTCACGAGCTCGCCGATGACGCGGCCCGCGCACACTCCCACGCCTGTCAGTGTCTGCATGGTGTTCCTCTTCCTCGAGAAAAAGAGCTGACCGTGCACGGGCCCCCACTGGGGCCCGTGCACGTCGCTCAGGCGGTGGTCGGCACAGCGGCGGCGTCCTCGCGCGAACGGGTGGCGTCGGCCACCCGCCCGTGCGCTCCACCCACGTGCTTGAGGGCGACGACGACGGCTGCTGTGACCAAGGTACCGACAACCACCGCGAGCAGGAACATCAGCGGGTTGCCGATCAGCGGCAGGATCCACACGCCGCCGTGCGGTGCCGGGGAGAGCGCCCCTGCACTGAGGGAGATCGCGCCGGCCACGGCGCCGCCCACCATGGTGGAGGGCAGCACGCGCAGCGGGTCCGCGGCCGCGAACGGGATCGCGCCCTCCGAGATGAAGGAGGCGCCCAGCAGCCACGCCGCCTTGCCGTTCTCCTGCTCGGCCACGGTGAAGTAGCGCTTGCCCACGAGCGAGGCGAGGGCCAGGCCCAGCGGCGGGACCATGCCGGCGGCGATGACGGCGGCCATGATCTCCTGCGGGGCGGTGTTCACGGCCGTAGCGGCGCCCAGGCCGGCGGCGGCGAACGTGTAGGCGACCTTGTTGATCGGCCCGCCGAGGTCCGCGCCCATCATCAGGCCGAGGATCGCGCCGAGCGCCAGCGCGCTGGCGCCGGTCATGCCGTTGAGCCACTCGGTGAGCCACGCCATGAAGGTGGCGATCGGCCCGCCCAGGACGAGCAGCAGCAGGCCCGAGGAGAACAGCGTGGCCAGCAGCGGGATGATGACCACCGGCATCAGGGAGCCGAGCCAGCGCGGGAGCCGCGGCTGGGCCAGCCAGTAGGCGGCGAGACCGGCCAGCAGGCCGCCCACGATGCCGCCGAGGAAGCCGGCGCCCATGAAGTTGGCGACCAGGCCGGCGGCGAAGCCGGGCGCGATGCCGGGCCGGTCGGCCAGGCCGTAGGCGATGTAGCCGGCGAGCGCCGGAACGAGCAGCCCGATGGCCAGGGCGCCCATCTTGAACAGCACGGCCCCGATGTACTGGGCGACGGAGGCGTCCCCGAGGGCCCACAGGGTGGAGGTCCCCAGGATGTCGTCGGCGACGTTGGCGATGTCCGCGCCGGCGATCATGAAGCCCAGGGCGATGAGCAGGCCGCCCGCGGCCACGAAGGGGATCATGTAGCTGACGCCCGTCATCACGGCCTTGCGGATCCGGGTCCCCCACCCCTCGCGCCCGCCGGAGGAGTCGGACTCGTCAGCGGCGCCGGCGGCTCCCTGCACGCGCTTGGCGTTCGGGTTGTCGGCGTTGGCCAGAGCCTCCTCGATCATGACCTTCGGCTCGTCGATGCCGCGCTTGACCGGCGAGGCGACGTAGGGCTTGCCGGCGAACCGGGAGCGGTCCCGGACGTCGACGTCGGTCGCGAAGATCACCGCGTCCGCCGCGGCGATCGTGGCGGGGTCGAGCTTGGTGAAGCCGGCGGAGCCCTGGGTCTCGACCTGCAGGTCGACCCCCATCTCCTCGGCGGCGTAAGTCAGTCCGTCCGCGGCCATGTAGGTGTGGGCGATGCCGGTGGGGCAGGCGGTGACGGCCACGATCTTCTTGCCGGCGTGCGGGCCGGCGCCCTCGGCGTCGCCCCCGGTCTGCGCCGCGGCGGGCGCCGGTGCGGCACCGTCGTCCTCGGACCGGGCGTCCACGGACGCGGGCACCGCGGTGGCGGACGTGGCGCCGGCCGCGGAGGCCCCCTCAGCGGGTGCGGTGTCGGCCGTCCCGCCGAGGCCCAGGGCGTCGTCGACGATCCGGACGATCTCCTGCTCGGAGCGCGCGGAGCGCAGGGCCGCCACGAAGTCCTTCTTCATGAGCGAGCGGGCGAGCTTGGCCAGCAGCTTCAGGTGCGTCTGGTCGGCCCCCTCCGGCGCCGCGATGAAGAAGACGATGTCGGCGGGGCCGTCCTTGGCGCCCCAGGGGACGCCCTGCGCCAGCCTGGCCATGACCAGGGTCGGCTCGAGCACGGCGGTGGAGCGGCAGTGCGGGATCGCGATGCCGCCGGGGATGCCGGTGGCGGTCTTGTTCTCGCGGGCGATGGCGTCCGCCAGCAGCCCGTCCAGCTGCTCGGCGCGACCGGTGCGCTGCACCAGGTCGGCGAGCCGGCCGATGACGGTTTCCTTGTCTGCTCCCAGGTCCTGGTCGAGCGAGACCAGGTCGGGAGTGATGAGCTCGGACACGATGTCCTCCTTGAGCGGCCGGGCCGGTGGCCCGGGTGGTTCGGATGAGGTGGAGTGGGTCTGGTTCAGCCGGAGACGGCGCGCGCGGGGAGCTCCCGCACGGTGACCGCCTCCGGGGTGGTCTCGGAGAGGGCCGGGACCCGGGTGCCCGGCAGGGCTGCCGCCGCGGACCCGGAGGCCACGGCCTGCCGCAGGCACTCGGACGGCGCGTCGCCGCGCTCCTGGGCGATGAGGTAGCCCGAGAGCGAGCTGTCGCCGGCGCCCACGGTGGAGCGCACGGCCACGGGCTCGTGGACGGCGTGCCAGGAGCCCTCCGGCACGGTGAGCACCGCACCGCCGGCCCCGAGCGTGGTGAGGACCCCGCCCAGGCCGCGCCCCACGAGCGCCGCGGCGGTCGCGGCCGCGAGGTCGGGATCGGCCTCGAGCCGTTCGCCGTCGACCGTCCCCACCAGCTCGGCGAGCTCCTCGCCGTTGGGCTTGATGAGGTCGGGCAGGGCGTCGTCCCCGGACACGGCACCGCGCAGCGCCGCCCCGGACGTGTCCACGGCGAACCGGGGCGAACGCTCCCCCAGCACCGTCCGGACGCGGCGGACGATCCGTGCGTAGACGTCCTCGGGGGCCCCGGGCGGCAGGGAGCCGGCCAGGACCACCCAGGAGGCGTCCGCGCCGCGGTGCACGAGGAGGTCGACGACGGCGTCGACGTGCCCGGGGCTCAGCGGCGCGCCCGGGGCGTTGATCTTGGTGGTGGTGCCGTCCGGCTCGGTGATCGTGATGTTGGAGCGGATCGGAGCACCGACGGGGACCGTCTCGTAGGGCACCTGGGCCGCGGCGAGCTCCGCCAGCAGCGGGTCCCCGGGGTCGCCCGGCAGCACGGCCAGGGTCGGGACGCCGCTGGCGCGCAGGGCCCGGGAGATGTTCACGCCCTTGCCGCCGGCGTCCTGCCGGGCGCCGTCGGCGCGCTGGACGGCGCCGCGGCGCAGCGGGGCCGGGAGTTCGACCGTGCGGTCGAGGGAGGGGTTGAGGGTGAGGGTGAGGATCACGCGATCACCACCTCGACGTCGGCCTCCTCGAGGGCGGCGGCCAGTTCCGGACCGGGGGCCCGGTCGGTGATGAGGGTGTCGACTTCGTCGAGCGACGCGAAGCGCATGAGGGTCTCCTGATCGTGCTTGGCGGAGTCGCAGAGGACCACGACGCGCCGGGAGGTCTGGATGATGGCGGTCTTGACGACCGCCTCGATGGGGTCCGGCGTGCTCAGCCCGAACGCGGCGTGGATCCCGTTGCAGCCCACGAACGCGAGGTCCGGGCGCAGCCGGGTGTAGTGCTCCGCGGCCCGCCCCCCGGCGGCGGCCCAGGTGAGCTTGCGGACCCGCCCGCCGACGAGCTCGAGGCCGATGCCCGTGGCGTCGGCGAGCTTGGCGGCGATGTGCAGGGCGTGGGTGATGATCAGCTGCTCCTGCCCGTCCGGCAGGGTGGAGTCGGTGCGGACGATGAGGTCGGCCAGGGCCTCGACGGTGCTTCCGGCGTCGAGCACGACGGCCCCCGCCCCGCTGGTGCGCAGCAGGTCGAACGCCGCCTGCGCGATCCGCCGCTTCTCCGGGGTGTTCAGGTGCTTGCGGGAGGAAATGGCCTTCTCGTCGGACGTCGACTGGTCCGCCGAGACGGCGCCCCCGTGCACCCTGCGGAGCCTGCCCGCGGCCTCGAGGGCCGCGAGGTCGCGACGGACGGTCTCCATGGTGACGTCGAAGCGGCGCGCCAGGTCCGCGCCGTTGACCCGGCGGGTCGCGACCACCAGCTCGGCGATCTCGGCCTGGCGTTCTTCTGCGAACATGGCGTTCACCTCACGGTCGGAAAGGATGGTGGATCTTTGCGTTCCCTTGAGTTTATGTGAGTTCGTGTGGTTTTGCTAGAGGTGTCGGTGATCCAGTTCACGAAATGCCACATTCGGTGGTGGAGCCGGTTCCGGTGCCCGCATCCGGTCCCGGGCACCGTCCCGCCACCGGTCCCGAGCACCGTCCCGCCCCCGTCCCGCCGCCGTTCCACCACTGTCCCGCCGCCGTCCGGCACGCAGATATCCTGGATGGGGACGACCGGACCGTGGAGCAGGGCGCCGCGGCGGCCCTCGGGCCGGGTCGACCTCCAAGCGTTGGCCACGAAGCCCCGCCACGCGCCCGGCGACGCCCCCGGACGACACCCCGGCCACGCGCCCGACGACACCCCCGAGACCCAGGAGAGCACTGCCCATGACACCCCGTGAGCTCTACGGACGCTTCGCCCTCGCAGAGGCGGTGACCTGGACGCTGCTGATCCTCGGCATGGTCCTGAAGTACACGGGGGTCTCGGCGGCCTTCGTCCCCGTCTTCGGCATGCTGCACGGGCTGGTGTTCCTGGGGTACTGCGTGGTGACCTGTTTCGTCTGGGTGGACCAGCGGTGGACCGCGGGCTTCGGGGCGCTGGGCCTGGCGAGCGCCTTCGTCCCGTACGCCACGATCCCCTTCGAGCGCCGTGCACAGCGCTCGGGCCGGCTCGAGGGCGGCTGGCGCCTGGCCCCCGGCGGCGACCGTCCCACCACCGTGCTGGAGAGGCTGGAGGCCTGGTCCCTCCGCAGCCCGTGGCTGGCGGTGGCGGCGGGCGCGGTCGTGGTCGCAGGCCTCGCCTCGGTGCTCCTGTATCTGGGCCCGCCGGTCCCGCGCGGCTGAGGCCTGCACCTGCCGGCCCCGCGCAGATGGTGCCCGGCCCCACCGGTTCCCCGCGGATGGTGCCCGGGCCCACTGGTTCCCCGCGGATGGTGCCCGGGCCCACTGGTTCCCCGCAGATGGCGCCTGGCCCACCGGCCCCCGCAAATGGTGCCTGGCCCACCGGCCCCCGCAAATGGTGCCCGGCCCCGCCGCTCCCGCGCGGACGGTCCGGGAGCGCGCCGCGCCGGTTCCTGGCGGCGGGGCGCCCGGTATAGCGTGGTCGTCGGGACGGCCCCGCCGACCGGCGGCGGCGCCACGAGGAGGATCCACGTGACCAATTTCGCCAACGTCGAGCGCCGGCACCTCGCCGCGCTCCTGCGCCGCCTGGGCCCTGACGCCCCCACCCTGTGCGAAGGCTGGAGGACCCGTGACCTCGCCGTGCACCTCGTGCTGCGCGCGGGGCGCCCCGATCTGCTCGCCGGAAGGGTGCTGCCGCGGGTGCCCGTGCTCGGCGAGCGCACCCGCCGTGCCGAGCAGGCCGTCGCGAGCCAGCCGTGGGACGAGCTCGTGCGGAAGGTGGAGCACCCTCCGCTGTACTCGCCCGCGCGGCTGGGGCCGGTGGACAAGCGGATGAACACCGTGGAGTACTTCGTCCACCACGAGGACGTCCGCCGGGCCCAGCCCCAGTGGCACGAGCGTCCGCTGCTGCACGACGAGGAGCAGGCGCTGTGGCGGTCCCTGAGCCTGCTGGCCAAGGTCGCGCTCAAGGATGAGGAGGACACCGTGGTGCTCATCGCCCCGTCCTACGGCGCCGTCCGCGGCGGCCGCGGCCGGACCGGGACCGTGCGCGTGCTCCGCGCCGCGCCGAGCGAGCTGCTGCTGTGGGCCCTCGGCCGCCGTGGTCAGGCCAAGGTGGAGGAGACGGTCGAGTAGCCCGGCGCCGCGACGACATCAGGAGACGACGTCAGGAGGGGACCGCGCTGTGCGGTCCCCTCCTGACGTCGCGGGCCGTCAGCGGAACAGGTCCGCCCGGACGCCCATGATGATCCGGTCACCGGGCCGCGCGGTGCGCATGTACCGCGCCACCTCGTGCTCGTGCAGGGCGATGCACCCCGCGGTGGGCTTCTTGTTGGCGTGCAGGAAGATCGCGAAGCCGTTGCCCTGGACGATGGTCGAGTCCGGCGGGCGGTTGTAGTTGATCACCACGCCCAGCCGGTAGTCGCCGGAGAGCGAGAAGTACCACATGTTCTCGTCCGGCCAGGTGTAGCCGGTCGACTCGAAGTACTTGTTGTAGAGCGTGCCCAGGCGCCCGCCCCACCGGGAGTTCGGGTTGAGCTGCCGGTAGGGAAGCGCGGTGCCCGGGTTGTAGACCCCGAAGGACTCCGTGACCGAGTACGAGCCCTGCGGCGAGTACAGGTACTGCGTGTGCCCCGAGGGCACGCCAGGGCGCTTGAAGCCGCTCGCGCCCACGTAGGCCGACGTCCGCCACTCCTCCACGTAGCTGCCGCCGATGCGCACGCAGTTGACGAAGGTGGCCTGGGAGCGCCCGTAGCCCTCCGCGATGGTCAGGGACACGCGCGCCGCGTTGCGGGTCGGCTGCACGGAGCGCCCCGTGTTGAGGTGGTGGCACTCCCCGCGGAACAGGTGCGTCCGCGCCCCGGTGGCGCGGCTCCAGGTGACGAGTCCCCGCTGGAAGGTCTGGTGCACGCTCCCGGTGCCGATCTCGTCCGTGACGGGGTAGCCGAGGGAGCCCCGCTCGCGTCCCGTGGCGATCCACCGCTGCCCGATGGCACCGTTCGTCTTCACGGCCCGCGCTCCGGTGGCGGAGCTCCAGTAGATCGTGTGGGCCCTGGTGAAGGACTGCCGGCACCCGCCCCCGGCCAGGCCGCAGATCTCGTCGGTGGTGGGGTACCCGTAGGTCCCGGCCTCGCGCCCGCCGCGGATCCACTTGTGGCCGATCGCGCCCCGGGTGTTCACGGTCCGGGCCCCCGTGGCTGAGGTCCAGAAGACCGTGCGGTTGTTCGAGAAGGACTGCCGGCACCCGCCGGACGACCCGCAGATCTCGTCGGTGGTGGGGTACCCGTAGGTCCCGGCCTCGCGCCCGCCGCGGATCCACTTGTGGCCGATCGCGCCCCGCATGTTCACGGTCCGGGCCCCCGTGGCTGAGGTCCAGAAGACCGTGCGGTTCTTCGAGAAGGACTGCCGGCACCCGCCGCCCACGAGGTGGCAGGACTCGTCGTCGACGGGCCAGCCCAGGGTGTCGACCCCGCCCCCGAGGGTCCAGCGGTGGCCGATCGCGCCCCGGAGCTGCACGAAGTGCGCGCCGTGCGCCTCCGACCACAGGACCACGCCCCGCTCGTGCGGCCACTCCCAGCCGCCCTTCCAGGGGCGCATCCCCGCAGTGGGCGCCCCGGTCCGGGCCGCCGCCCGGACCGCGGCGGCCTCGAGCGCCTCCCGGATCTCGACGGGCACGTCCACGTCCTCCGCGGCGGCCGCGGCCGCCGTCTCCTGCGACCCGGCCTCCGGTGCGGCCGCTCGCTCCTCGGCGGGCTCCGCTCCCGCGGATGGCTCCGCGGTCGGCTCGGCGGTGACCGCCCGCTCGGCCGGGGCGATCGGTCCGGCCGAGCCCGTCGGATCTGCCGGCAGCTTCTCCTCCGCCGGGCCGGTGGGCCCGGCGGAGGGGCCCGGGGGCGCCTGGCTCTCGAGGTCGGGGGCGACCGTGAGCACGGCCCGCGCCTCGGCGCCCGAGGCGTCCACCACCGCGTAGGCCACCTCCACCGGCGGGGCGTCGGCCGGCCGGTCCGGGGAGGGCTCCAGGGCGAGGACCGGGTGCCCGGGGAGCTCCCAGTCCTCGGGCAGGGACTCGGACTCCGCGTCCGGGGACACCACGCGCAGGGACCCGAGGTCCGTGCGCAGTGCATCGACGAGCTCGTCGTCGGGGTCGTCGGCCGCGGGGTCCACGAGCCGGAGCCGCACCGCCGAGGGCTCGTCGAGGCCGTCGTTGGACAGGACGTCGAGGAGTGCGGTGCGCCCGGCGGGCACGGTGGACGCGTCGTCCACCGGCTCGAGCCGGACGGCTGCCGCGACGGTGCCCGCGGCGGGACCGGGCGTCGTCGTCGGACCGGCCGAGACGCCGGGAGCGGGAGCGGACGGGGCCGCGGACGCCCCCGGGGCACCGGCGAGCACGACCGCGAAACAGGCCGCGACCGCGGCGGGGATGCGCAGAGCTGAGATCTTCATGGGGGGTCCCTTGCTGGGCGATCAGTCGGTGAACTCGACGTAGTGGTCGGGGGTGGTGGTGGCGAAGACGCGCACGGCCAGCTCGGCGTCGTGCGCCGCGGCGAAGGCGACCTCGAGGGAGGCGCTCTCCCCGGGGGCGATGGTCGGAAAGGTCTCCATCGGCACGCCCAGGGACTCGTCGAAGACGGGGACCGCCGGCTCCGCACCGGCGACGGCGACCGGGAAGGACCACGGCACGGCGTCGACCGGGGTGCTGCCGGTGTTGGTGAGGGTCAGCGTGAACACCTGGACCGGGGTGCCCGGAGCGGCCCGGACGGGACGCTCCCCCGTGGTCGCGGGGCGGGGGCCTTCCACCACGGCCTCCAGGGAGCCGTCGAGCCGCTGGGCCGTGCCGAAGGACCCGGCGGCGTCCCGCGTGGAGGTGGCGTCGTAGGGGGCCACGTCGTTGCCCGACGGCGCGGGGCCGGCGCTCGGCGTCGCGGCAGCGCCGGTCGCCGTGGGCGCGGGCCCGTCCGAGACCGCGGGCGGGCTCGTGCTGGGGGCCGTGGTGGCACTCGGCCCCTCGTTCTCGGCGCATCCCGCCAGCGCGACGACGAGCAGGGCGGCGCAGACGGGTCCGAGCCGGCGGCCGGGTGGTGGGGGGAAGGTGACTGCCATGGGGGGACTCCTCGACACGGTCCTGGGGGGGACCGACCGGCGCCGTGCCACCTCCGGATGAGCGGTGGCACGGCGCCGGTCGTGGGGGTCACGCTACACGGACGGTTTGCTTTTGTGATTCGCGTGACACCGTGTGGCGCGCCGTGCCACCGCCGTCACGGACAGGGGCGCTTCGCGAGCTCGGCCGCCAGGGACTGGGCCGATGCGGTGGAGGAGTCGATCCGCCAGTCCACCTCCTTGTCCAGGTGGAACCAGACGAGGCCCGTGACGTCGGGCTGCTGCGCCAAGTAGTGCACCAGGTGGGCGTTCCACTCGGCCTTGGAGCCCCCGGCCTCGGCGCCGGCGGTCTCGGCGACGATGATCTCCTTGCCCGGGGCCAGGCGCCGCATCTCGGACAGCCCGTAGGCGAACAGGTCCCACGGCTGCTGCCAGCTGGACCACGTCTGGGAGGTGCCCCAGTTGTAGCCGTCCAGGGCGACGACGTCCACGTACCCGGCGCCGGGGTAGAGCCCGTCCAGGGGTGTGGACCCGTAGTACGGGACGTTCGGGTTCCACACCCACTGGACGTTGTCCGCCCCGGCAGCGGTGAAGATGTCGTGGACGTGCCGCCAGGCGGCCACGTAGTCCCCGGCGCCGTTGCCGTTGACCCCCTCGGACCACGGGTACCAGTTCCCGTTCATCTCGTGGCCGAAGCGCAGCATCACCGGGGAGCCCCAGTCGGCCAGACGGGTGGCCCAGTCGGTGATGTGGGCGTCGTGGGCGCCCGAGGCGATCGCGTCCAGGGAGTGGGCGGGCTGGTCGGTCCCGCCGCCCCAGACCCACGGCTCCCAGGTCAGGAGGGTGGTCGCCCCGGACGCGCGGGTCTGTTCCAGCTCCCAGTAGGGCACGGGCTGGCGGAAGTCCTTGTAGGAGAGCACGATCGAGGGCTTCTCCCCGGTCAGCGCGGCCACCTCGGCGAGCTCGGCGGAGGCCCCGGGACCACCGGCCGTGCCGACGCCGAAGCGCAGCGGGCACGTGCGGAGCTGGGGTTCGGCCGGCGCGACCGCGACGGACCGGACCGGCTTCTTCGCCGCGGCGAGCGCCGTCGGACCGCTCGGGGAGTGGACCGACAGGCCGGCGTGGGCCGCGGGGACGGCCGTCAGACCCAGGGCGACCGCGGCGGCGGCGGCCGTGAGGGAGAACAGGGCACGGGGAGGAACGGGAGCAGGCATGGGGGGCCTTCCGGGGGGAGCGGGCTCTCCGCCGACGGCGAGCGCGCTGGGGGTGGCGCCTCGCCGGAACGACGAGAATGAGCAGCCGCAAACTAGCATCCGGCGGCCACCGTCGCCCCGGGTCCGTGCCGGCGGCGTCATACGTGCTGGCCGGAGGCAGTGACCGGCCGTCATGAACGGCGGTCCGTCCGCTCGCCGCACCCCCGATCCTCTCGGCCGGACCCGCCCGGCCGGATCCGCCCGGCCGGACCCGCCCGGCCGGATCCGCCCGGCCCCCGGGATCTCACCGGGGGACGAGCCGGAACAGGAACCCGGTCCGGACCATGCCCCACAGCAGGCCGAGGACCAGGACATAGGCGACGGTGTTGACCCACAGGTTCCCCTGCTGCAGGGCGGGAACGTTGGCCACGGCCAGGATCAGGAACACGTGCATGACGAACACGTACAGGGTGGCCTGCCCCAGGGGGACGAGGAACCATCCGAGCGCGCGCTCGAGCGGGCGCCAGTAGGCACTGAGCACGGTGTAGCCGGCCACCACCACGAGGAGCACGTTCACCAGCCGGCCGATCCCCAGGTAGGTCCGCCCGAAGAAGGCGTCGTAGACCGTGCGGAACGTCGACTCCGGCAGCAGGGCCAGCCGGACGTCGTAGGCGTTGGTGAGGTACGGGCTGGTCCAGGAGAAGAGCGCGAGGGCGACGGCCGTCGCGAGGCAGGCCCCCAGCACGGGGCGGTGCCGGGAGAACCAGTCGACGAGCTGCCGCCGGTGGTGGCCGGCCGTCATGCCGAGGACGAACAGCACCTGCCACACCAGCAGGGGGAACGAGTCCTCGAACTGGGACGGCAGCAGCCGGATCCGGAAGACGGTGCCCGTCGCGTAGAGGGCCAGGCTGACGGTGAGGACCAGCCACGCGCGACCGCGCGCCAGGGCGGCGAGGACCAGGGGGCTCACCAGCAGCAGGACCACGTACAGCCCCATGATGTCGAACTGCCACGGGCCGATCTGCAGCAGGAACAGCGACGGGATCAGGTGGGCGGGAACGGGGAACTGCAGGAGTCCGTCCATCCCGGAGTAGAGGTCGTACGTGGCGCCCGCGGCACCGACCCCGGCGGCCCCGGTGCCCTGGTCCGTGAAGGTGGTCACGGCGCCCGCGTCCAGGAAGGGGAGCAGGCTGGGCCCGTAGACGGCCAGCACCACGACCAGGGCGGTCACGTAGAGCTTCCAGGCCCGCGAGGTCGTGCGGTCGACCACGACCCCGATTTCGTCCTTGGCCCGCGGCCCGTGCACCATGCCCAGGACCGCCCCGGAGAGCAGGACGAACAGCTCGGCCCCCGAGACGACGCCGACGGTCTCCTGCGTCAGCAGCTGGAACACCGAGGTGATCCCCACGTGGTTGACCACCACGAACACGATGGCCGCCCCGCGCAGCATGTCGATGCGGAGGTCCCGCCGGGAGGGGTCCGCGTACGCCCACGCCCTCGCCGGCCCCCGGAGCGGGAGGACCCACAGCAGCGTCGCCAGGGCCGGCACGGCGAGCGCCCCTGCCCACGCGGCCGGGCCCTGGAGCACGGACCCCGTCGCCGCGGGACCGGCGCCCGGCAGATCCGACCGTTCGGTGACGGGCCCGGTGACCAGGGCGGAGTCCTGCATCCGGTCGCCGGCCGCCGAGGCCAGGGCGGGGTCGGCCGTGATCCTCCAGTCAACGGTCACCGCACCGTTCTCGCGCTGCTCGACCGTCTCGTTCCACACCACCGCGCGGACGCGGTCGTGGTCGCCCGAGGAGACCGTGGCGAGCACCTGGTCCCACCAGGCCGACTTGATGTCCTCCTCGGACGGGCCGCCCGCTCCCGGGCTGTAGAAGGCCCCCGTCTCGACCATGAGCGGTTTCTCGCGGCCGAGGGCGTAGGCGGCGTAGAAGTCGTCCTCCTCCGACGGCCCCGCCCCTCCCGCGGATCCCAGCAGGGCGCCGAACGACCCCGGCGAGGGCATGACGTTGCGGGCCGGTCCGCTGCCCGTCTCGTCGTGCGGGGCCACGAGACCGACCCAGTCGACGAGGTCGTCGCCCGGATAGTAGGGACCGTAGGGGTCGTCGTCATGGTCCCAGACGCCGTCGCCGCTCGTGTCCAGGGACGCCAGGTCAGCACCCGGCGGAGGGTCGCCGGACGGGGCGCGGAAGGGGTAGTCCGTGCCGGCCGTGGGCGACCAGACCATGACCGGCTCCCCGAGCTCGGCGTCCACGGCGGCCGCCACCGTCCGGAACGCCTCCGTGTACGCCCGGGGCTGCTGCCCCCACGGCACCCAGGAGGCGTTCATCTGCGGGGCGAAGCGGACGAAGAGCCTGCCGGCGTATCCCTCGGCGGCGTCCGCCAGCTGCTCCGCCAGGACGGCGGCCCGTGCCTCGTCCACCCGGCCGAGCGAGATCTCGGGACGGATCGTGAGCAGGGCGTGGGCGCCCTGCCCGGAGACCTGGGAGAAGTAGTCCCGCAGGTGGCCCTGCTCCTGCTCGCTCATCGGCAGCGGAACCGGCCGGCCGTACACGGCCGCCGGTGCGCCGAGGCGCTCGGCGTGGCCGGCCGCCGTGTCCTCGCCCCAGTCCAGCAGCGCCCCCAGATACGGGCCGTCGGGCTCGGCGTGCTCCGCCGCCCGGGCCGGGCCGGCCGGTGCGACGAGGAGCACGAGCAGCAACAGGATCGACGCCGCCGCGGCGGAGGGGCGCGCGCGTCGTCGGGTGATGGGTACCAGGGTGCCCTCCAGGGTCGGTGCGGGTGCGGCGTCGTGCACCCAGGGGGGAGCCGTCGCCCGGGAGCGCCGGAACAGGTGCGGGGGGCCCGGCTCGGACGACGGACGCCGCGGGGAGCAGCTCGTCCCGCGTGCGTCCACCGATAGCATCACGGCGCGGCGCCGGACGCCCGGAAGCACGGCCCGTGTCCTCCGGGCCCCTCCCCTGTCGGCCCTGTCGGCGCCCCCGCGGGGGGACGATACTGGTCGTCATGGAACGGACGGTGCGGGCGGACGAGCACTACGAGCTGTGGGTGGAGGAGACGGGCCGTCCCGAGGGCTCGCCCCTGCTCCTGGTGATGGGCGCCAACGCGTCCGGCGCGACCTGGCCTGACGAGCTGGTGGCCCGCCTGGGCGCCCGGCACCGCGTGGTGCGCTACGACCACCGCGACACCGGCCGATCCACCCGCGCCTTCGCCGAGCACCCGTACGCGCTGCGCGACCTCGCCGCGGACGCGGTCGCGGTCCTGGACGCCCTCGGCCTCGACCGGGCGCACGCGGTGGGCATGTCGATGGGCGGCACGCTCGTGCAGCTCCTCCTGCTCGACCACCCCGGCCGGCTGCTCAGCGCCACGGTCCTCGCGACGTCCGCGCTCGGCGCCGGCCTGGCCGATCCGTCCGGCGCCGGTGACGTCGACCTCCCGGGGCCCGATCCGCGCCTGCTGGAGCTGTGGCAGCACCTGGCCGACCCGCGCGACCCGGACGAGGAGATCCTGTGGCGGGTCGAGCACTGGCGGATCCTCAACGGCGACGCGCTGCCGTTCGACCCGGAGGAGTTCCGGCGCCTGGAGGAGCGCGTCGTCGCCCACTCGGGGACCGCGGACAACCCGGCGGCGCACGCGCTGGCCGATCAGTCCGGCCTGGACCGCGCCGGGGAACTCGCCGGCGTCACGGTGCCCGTGCTGGTCGTCGAGGCGCCCGAGGACCCTGTGAACCCGCCGCCCCATGCCCAGCACCTCGCGGCGTCGATCGGGTCCGCCCGCCTCGTGACGGTCCCCGGCCTGGGCCACGCCCTGCCGCACAGCGTGCTCGGCCCCCTGGCCGACGTCGTCCTCGAGCACACGGCGGCGGTCGACGGCGGCAGGACCGGCTGACGCCCCGCGCACGGGAGCGCCCCGTCCACCACGGGACGGGGCGCTCGTTCCCTCGCACGGATCCCGGTCCTACTGCCGGTGGACTCCGCCTCCGGTTCCGGACCGTGCATCGAAGCCGGTGCCGACCGGATCAGTGCTTGTGGTCGTCGTCGTGATTCTTCTTGTGCTCGTGCTTGCCGTCGTCCTTCATGTCCTCGTGGTGGTCCCGGCTCCGCTTGTTGTCGTCGTCGTAGAAGTGCCACTTCTCGTGCTTCTCGCAGTACCACCAGTGATCCTGGTGATCGTGGCCGTTGTACTTCTTGTCGTCGCCGTCCTTGTCGTGGCGGTGGTCGCGGTCCCGGTCGTACCGGTCGTGGTCGTGACGGTCCTTGCCATCGCGGTCGTGCCGGTCCTTGTCGCGGTCGTACCGGTCCTTGTCGTCGCGGTCCCTGTCGTACCGGTCCCTGTCGTCGCGGTCCCAGTCCCTGTCGTGGCGATCCCGATCCCGGTCACGGTCGTGCTTGTTCTCGCGGTCCCGGTCGCCGTCGCCGTTGCGATGACGGTCGCCCTTCCGGTCCTTCTCACCGTCGTGGTCCCCGCGCCGGTCACGATCCTCGTGTCCGCCACGCCCCTTGTCGTATTTACTCGCGGCATCCTTGGGCTTACTATCATCTGACCCCGCGACCGCCGGGGTGGCAACCGTTCCTCCCACGAGGGCGGCGGCCATGGCCGCGCCGACGAGGGTCTTCCGCAGAGTACTCATGAATTGCTCCTGTGGAATGGGCATGACATGGGAATCGTCATGCGATCGAGATGTTCCGAGACCTGGGCAAGAGGTCTCACCTATGAGATAGGTATGAACACCGTAGGAGTGTCCTGAGTCACGGTTCAAGGCCCGGACCGGGAGAATCGCGATCACGGTTCTGTCTCGCCGCAGTCCCGGAGCGGCATGTGGTGCTCAGACCCTCGCCGGCGTGGTCCGCCCCCGGCCGAATTGTCGGTGGCCTCCGCAACGTGAGCTCCGGATCCCACTGTTGGCGCGGATCTCGACGCCCGTGTTCACCAGCGCACACTCTTCGAGGAGATCCAGCCGGGCCCGCCCCGCCTGCCGTGGCCGCACGGAGGACAGCAGGCTTGTAGCTCAGATCGAGATCTCCGCGCAACATGTGACGTCATGAGTGGTCGCGACCGCAAAGTCGTGGACCGGTGGAGCCCCCTACCGGATTCGAACCGGTGACCCCCTGTTTACAAGACAGGTGCTCTGGCCAGCTGAGCTAAGGAGGCGGAGCGGCTCTCGGGCCTCCGCACGGGTGCGGCCCGGGCAACCGGTTCCTCAGGATATCGGACGCGCCGGGGGACGCCGAAATCCCCCGCACCGGCACGGCTCGTACAGCACGACGGCGCCGCACCCCGGGCGGGGACGCGGCGCCGTCGTGCTGCTGCGGGGGCGGACCCTACTCCTTGGCCTCCACGGCGGCGTCGAGGGCGTCCTGGAACGGCTCGTTGCCGAGCCGCTCGCCGTCGATGAAGACGGTCGGGGTGCCGGACACGCCGTTGGCCAGGGACTCCTGCGAGACCACGTTGACCATCGGCCGCCAGGTGTTCTCCTCGAGTGCGCTCGCGATGTCGGCGCCGTGCGCGGAGGCGATCTCCACGAGCTCCTCGTCGTCCAGCCCACCGGTGCCTTGGTGGGAGAACACCTCCTCGACGAAGGCCAGGTACTGCTCGGTGGAGACCTGGTTGCCCACCTCGTAGGCGGCCGCCGCGGCCCGGGACGAGTACTGCGTCGGCGTCGAGCGGTCGAGGAAGTTCAGGTTGCGGTACTCGAGGGTGATGTCGCCGGAGGTCACGGCCTCCTCGATCGCCTCCCCGTTCTCGGTCTCGAAGTCGGCGCAGTGCACGCACTCGAAGTCCTGGAAGATCACGACCTGCACGGGCTCGTCGTCACCGGAGGCCTCGACGCCCGGCGGGACGGCGGACTCGTCCGGGGTCTCCGGGGGCTCGGGGACCTCACCGAGGTCGCGCTCCTGGACCTCCGACTCGCCGGTGCGGATCCCGTCCGCCGTGAGCACCGTGCCGCCCCACTGGTTGGCGCTGGCCGGGACGGGCCCGGCCTCGGGGATCTGCTGGGCCCGGTTCTGCGCCACCACGATGCCGATCACGGCGACGATGACGAGGACCAGGGCGAGGATGCCCAGCTGCAGGATCCGGCGGGAGCGCTTGTCCTGCCGTGCGTGCTGGTCCGCGACCTGCCGCGCCCGCTCCCGGGCGGCGTCGCGGTTCCGGGGGTCGGGGGTCGTGCTGCTGCTGGATGCCATGGGTCCTCTTCGAAAGATCCTCGGGGGCGGATGGGGGCGTGTCGTCGCCCAGATTATCGGACCCTCTCCCGGCCCGCCGACTCAGCGGATCCCCAGGCGGAACCATGAGCACACTGACGAATAGACTGGGGCCAGGACGACGACGACCTACCGGAAGGACACCCCCGTGAGTGCAGAGCAGACTCCCACCGCCTCCTCGGACGATCTGGAGCAGGTGCCGGAACCTCGGACCGACGTGCCGCAGGAGGCGGGCTACGACTTCGTCGTGGTCTCCAACCGGTTGCCGGTGGAGCGCGTCGTGGAGCACGGCGAGTCCTCCTGGCGCCGCTCCCCCGGCGGGCTCGTGGCCGCGCTGTCCCCCGTCATGGCCCGCAACGCCGGCGCCTGGGTGGGCTGGCACGGGGCCGCCGACGAGACGCTGGAGCGCTTCGACCACGACGTCTTCCACCTCGCGCCGGTGCCGCTGTCCGCCGACGAGGTGGAGGCCTACTACGAGGGATTCTCCAACGCGACCCTCTGGCCCCTCTACCACGACGTCATCGCCCCGCCCGAGTTCCACCGCACGTGGTGGAACACCTACCGGCGGGTCAACCGCCGCTTCGCGGAACGGACCGCGGAGATCGCAGCCGAGCACGCCACCGTGTGGGTGCAGGACTACCAGCTGCAGCTGGTGCCCAAGATGCTGCGGGAGCTGCGACCGGACCTCACGATCGGGTTCTTCAACCACATCCCGTTCCCGCCCCTGGAGATCTTCGCGCAGCTGCCCTGGCGGCGCGCCGTCCTCGACGGCCTCTCCGGCGCGGACCTCATCGGCTTCCAGCGCCCGGGCGACGCCCAGAACTTCCAGCGCTGCGTGCGGCGGTTCCTGGACGTGCCGTTCAAGAACGGGGCGGCGCGCTTCGGCACGGACGACGCCGGGTGGACCGTGCACGCCCGGTCCTACCCCATCTCCATCGACGCGGAGGCCATCCAGGAGCTGGCCTCGCGGCCGGAGGTCAAGGAGCGGGCCCGGGAGATCCGCCACGAGCTCGGCGACCCCGAGACCGTGTTCCTGGGCGTCGACCGGCTGGACTACACCAAGGGCATCCTGCACCGCATCAAGGCCTACGGGGAGCTGCTGGAGGACGGCAAGCTGACCGTGGGGCCGTCGGTGCTGGTCCAGGTGGCCAATCCGTCCCGGGAGCGCGTGGAGTCCTACGTCCAGCTGCGGGAGGACGTGGAGGGTCTCGTGGGCCACCTCAACGGCCAGCACGACACCATCTCGCACACCGCGATCCGCTACCTGCACCACGGCTACCCCTTCGAGGAGATGGTGGCGCTCTACCTGGCGACCGACGTCATGCTGGTCACCTCCCTCCGGGACGGCATGAACCTAGTGGCCAAGGAGTACGTCGCGGCCAAGACGGACGGGTCCGGGACGCTGGTCCTCTCCGAGTTCACGGGCGCCGCAGAACAGCTCAAACAGGCCTTGCTCATCAACCCCCACGACATCGACGGGCTCAAGGACGCGATGCTGCGGGCCAAGGAGATGTCCGCCGCCGAGGCGAAGAAGCGGATGCGCTCGATGCGCCGGCAGGTCCTGGGCAACGACGTCAACGACTGGTCGGAGGCCTTCCTGCGGGACCTCGCCCGCACCCGCCCGGGCACGACCGGTGAGGAGGAGCAGTGATGAACGCGCACGACGACACCCGCACGGCCCTCGAGGAGTCCCTCCACCGCGCGGCGGAGGCCGAGACCCTGCTGGTCGCCCTGGACTTCGACGGCACCCTGGCCCCGTTCACGGACGACCCGGACGACAGCCGGGCGCTGCCGGAGGCCCAGTCCGCGTTCGAGGAGCTGCTGGGGCTGGACCGCACGTACGTGGCCGTCATCTCCGGGCGGCCCATGCGGTTCCTGCGCTCCGTGGTGGATCCGGCGGGCCGGATGCTCCTGTCCGGCTCGCACGGGGCGGAGCTGCTCCTCGACGCGCTGGGGGCGGCAGCCGCGGACACCGCGCTGCAGCTCTCCCCCGCGCAGGAGGAGCTGCTGGCGCAGGCCACCGCGCTCGTGGAGGCGCAGGTGGCCCGGTACCCCGGCTCCAAGCTGGAGCTCAAGCCCACGGGAGCCGCCTTCCACACCCGCACGATGGCGGACCAGACCCTGTGCGCCCGGGCGGAGCAGGAGATGATCGAGCAGTTCGAGCAGCTCGAGGGGCTGAAGATCACCCCGGGCCAGCACGTGGTCGAGTCCTCGGTGCACTCCGCGACGAAGGGCGAGGGCATCACGGCCTTCATGCAGGCCACCGGCGCGGACGTCACCCTGTTCGCCGGCGACGACGTGACGGACGAGAACGCCATGCGCGAGCTCGGCCCGGACGACCTCGGGATCAAGGTGGGCACGGGCGAGACCGTGGCCCCGCACCGTGTCGCCTCGCCGGAGGAGCTGGCCTCGGCCCTGGCCCGTCTGGCCGGGCTGCGCCGGGACGCGCAGCAGTGATCCCGGACGACATGACCGCCGATGACGGCGAGCCGGGGACATCTGCACGGCAGGAGTGACTAGGATCACTGTGGTCCCCATCACCTGTGGGGGCAGCTCTTCTCCTTCGGATCGTCCGGCACGTGCCTGCCGGGAAAGAGGCTGTGAACCATGTCTTCTGTGCGCTACGCCAACGTCACCTGTCAGTACCCCGGGGCCGAACGCCCCTCGGTCACCGACCTGAACCTCGACATCGCCGACGGGGAGTTCCTCGTCCTGGTCGGCCCCTCCGGGTGCGGCAAGTCCACCACCCTGCGGATGCTCGCCGGCCTCGAAGAGGTCACNNTTCGCCCTGAAGATCGCCAAGATCTCCCCCGAGGAGCGCCGCCGGCGGGTCGAGGAGGCCGCGAAGATCCTGGATCTGACCGACTACCTCGACCGCAAGCCCAAGGCACTCTCCGGCGGGCAGCGCCAGCGGGTGGCGATGGGCCGGGCCATCGTCCGGTCCCCGCAGGTGTTCCTGATGGACGAGCCGCTGTCGAACCTCGACGCGAAGCTGCGCGTGCAGACCCGCACCCAGATCGCCTCGCTGACCCGCCGGCTGGGGGTGACCACGGTCTACGTGACCCACGACCAGGTCGAGGCGATGACGATGGGCGATCGGGTCGCGGTGCTCAAGGACGGGCTGCTGATGCAGGTCGACACCCCGCGGGCGCTCTACGACCGGCCGGCCACGGAGTTCGTGGCCGGGTTCATCGGCTCCCCGGCGATGAACCTCTTCCGCGTGCCGGTCCAGGGCGGGACGGCGACCTTCGGCACGATGCGCCTGGAACTGACCCGGGAGCAGCAGTCGGCGCTGACCGGGGACCGGGTCACCGTCGGGATCCGGCCCGAGGACCTGCACCCCGCGGCTGAGGGAACCGGGCTGCCGATCGAGGCCGACGTGGTCGAGGAGCTCGGCGCGGACGCCTTCGTCTACGGCCACCTCGCCCCGGTCACCGCCGCCAACACGATCGTGCCCGTGGACCCGACCGGGGGAGTCGACGAGGACGCCGAGGGGGCGCACGAGATCATCGTGCGCGCCGAGGGCCGCACCCCACCGCGGGCCGGGACCACCATCTGGGTCGCCCCGGACCTGGAGCACGTGCACCTGTTCGACACCACCACCGGCAACCGCCTCCCCGACTGACGTCCGCGCGGGCGGACCGGCAGCAGCCGCACCGCACCGGCGCCGCGGCGCCCTACCCTCTCCGGGGAGGGCGCCGCGGCGTGTCCGGGGCCGGATCAGTCCCGGGCGGGGTGGTCGGCGAGCACCTCCTCGACGAGCTGGGGGTCGGCGTTCCGGACGTCCCAGTCCCCGGTGCGCTCGTGGTAGGCCCGCGCGGCGGCCGTCACGTTGTAGCGGCTGGCGTCGCGCGGCGGATCGGAGTGCTCGAGCACGTGGATGAGATGCGTCTCGGCCTGGGCGAGCGCCTGGGAATCCTGCATGGCGAGTTCCTTTCGGTGCCGACCGGACCCGTTCCGGTCAGGATTGATCAGCCAACTGACGGATTCTAGCCGACGGATCCCGTCGACGCACCGGGCGTCCAGCACCGGACGTCCAGCGGAACGGCCCGGCTCAGCGCAGGTCCAGCTCCTCGAGCTCCTCGTAGAGCTCGGCCGTGCGGCTCACCCGTCGTCGTCCCTCCGGTCCCGCCGCGGCCAGCACGCCGTCGGCGAGCACCGACACGAGGCTCATGGCCGCCGCGTAGGAGTCGAACGGCCCCAGGCCGTCGAGCGGGCACTCGATCCACAGGTCCACGGCTGACGCATGGCGCCGGGCCGTGCTGTCCGCGACGAGGACGGTCCGCGCCCCGGTGGCCGCGCAGACCTCCACCAGGCGCTCGAACCCGCGGGGGCGCCGCCGGAAGCCCAGCAGGACGACGACGTCGCCCTCGCCCACGTCCACGAGCTCCTCGCCGAGGGTCTGACCGGGCAGGGGGGCGAGCCGCACGCGGTCCCGGACCTGCTGCAGCTGCTGCTTCAGGTGCAGCGCCACCGGGTAGCTGTTGCGCAGCCCCACGAGCAGGACGGTCCTCGCGCCCGCCAGCGCGCGCACGGCCTGGGCCGGGCGGTCCTCCCCCGACTGCTCCAGGACCTTGCGCAGGTTCTTGAGCTCCTGCTCCAGGTGCCGGCTCAGCTCCGGATCGGCGTCGGGGCCGAGGGGCACGCCCTGCTGGCGCAGGGTGCGTGCGGTCTCCCGGAGCTCGGTGAAGGACTCGAAGCCCAGGTGGCGGTAGAGCCGGGAGAGGGTGGCCCGGGAGACGCCGCTCATCTGCGCCAGCTCCGCCGAGCTGTACAGGGCGAGGTCGTCCAGGTGGTCCAGGATCAGGTCGGCCGCCCGCTGCTCCTGCGGCGAGAGCCCGGCGTAGTGCGCGTGGATGCGCTGTTCGATCGACACCCTCACCACCCTAGCCACCGCGGGGGCCGGGCGCGGCGGCACCGGGGCCGTCCCGGTTGCTAGCATGGCCCGTTATGAAGGGTTCTCCCGGCCCCAGCTTCCCCCTCGCGCCCCAGCACCGCCCCGCCCGCGGCGGACGGTCAGGGAGCGTGTCGATCCAGACGGCCTTCCCGGACCCGGTGCTCCTCGAGCTGCCGTGGGACACGCCGCTCGAGCAGTGGCCGGAGCACGTCCTCGCCGCCCTGCCCCGGGGGATCTCCCGGCACGTCGTGCGCTTCGCCCGCGCCGGCGAGAAGGTCGTCGCCGTCAAGGAGACCGTTCTGCACTACGCCCGGCACGAGTACGCGACCCTGCGCCGGCTGCAGCGGATGGGGATCCCGTCCGTGGTGCCGGACTCCGTGGTCACGGACCGGTACACCCCCGAGGGGGAGCTCCTGCCGGCAGCCCTGGTGACGGACCACCTGAGCTTCTCCCTGCCCTACCGGGCCATCTTCTCCGCCGGTCCCAGCGCCGCCACGGTCGAGCGGCTCGTGGACGCGCTCGCCTCGCTGATCGTGCAGCTGCACCTCTCCGGCTTCTACTGGGGCGACGTCTCGCTCTCCAACACGCTGTTCCGCCGGGACGCCGGGGCGTTCGCCGCCTATCTGGTGGACGCGGAGACGGGCGAGATCCATCCGAAGCTCACGGACGGCCAGCGGGGGTACGACATCGAGCTGGCCCGCACCAACGTGGCCGGGGAGATCATGGACCTGCTGGCCGGGGCCGTCGAGGAGGGGCACGACATCGCGGACGTGGTGGATCCCTTCGAGGTCTCCGACCGGCTCGTCGCCACCTACGAGTTCCTGTGGCGCGAGCTGACGGTCGAGGAGTCCTTCAGCATGGACGAGCGCTGGCGCGTGGTGGAGCGGGTGCGCCGGCTCAACGAGCTCGGCTTCGACGTCGAGGAAGCCTCCATGGACACGGTCGACGGGCGGATCCGGCTGCGACCGCAGGTCGTGGAGCCCGGCCACCACACCCGTCGCCTGCAGCGGCTCACCGGTCTGGGCGCCCACGAGAACCAGGCCCGCAGGCTCCTGACCGACATCGCCCAGCTCGGCCAGGACCTCTACCCGGGCCTGCCCGAGGAGCTCGTGGCCCAGCTGTGGATGCGGGAGGTCTTCTCCCCGATCATGGAGGCGGTCACCCCGCCGATGCGCCGCAAGCTCGAGCCGGCCGAGATCGTGCACGAGGTGCTCGAGCACCGGTGGTTCCTCTCCGAGCGGGCCGGCAAGGACGTGGCGACGCACACGGCGGTCGAGGACTACGTGGCCTCGCAGCTGGCCCGGCGCCCGGACGAGCGCGAGGTCTTCTGAGCCGGGCGGCGGCGCGGACCGGTCAGGGCCGGTGCGCCCGGAGCACGCCGGTCAGCGTCCGGTGCACCCGCAGGGGCCAGTCCTCGCCCAGGCTCCCGTAGCGGGCCACGTGGGAGTAGGCGGAGCCCAGCACGAAGTCGAGGACGACGTCGACGTCCAGGTCCGGGCTCAGCCGCCCCGCCGCCGTCTCCGCGGCGAGGAGCTCCTTGAGCCGCTGCACGCGCGGCCGGACCAGGTGCGCCCGCAGGATCCGGGACGTCTCCGAGTCCGGGTCGCTCAGCAGCGAGACGGCCACGCCGATGCCCATGTCGTGGAGCAGGAAGTCCAGCGCCTCGGCGAGGCCCTCCTCCCAGCTCGCCGGGGAACTCGGCCGCTGCGGCGAGTACGTGGCCACGGCGTCCTCGAGGGCCCCCTCGAGCATCTCCAGGCTGTTCGCGTACCGGCGGTAGATCGACGTCTTGGCCACGCCGGAGGCCGCCGAGACCGCCTCGATGCTCACCCGGTGCGGCCCGCCCTCCCGGAGGAGGGCGAGTGCCGCCGCGGTGATCTTCTTGTCGGTGGAGACGGTCCGCGGATCGGTCCGGTCGTCGTCGCCCATCGGTGCCCCTCCTGCTCGCCGTCCGCCGCCCCTGCGGTCAGGCGGTCTTCCAGTCCTCGATGGGCCAGTGGTTCTTCCGGGCCAGCCGGTACAGGGGCAGGTCCGGGTTGACCGTGTAGGGGTGGCCCATGAGCAGCAGCCAGCTGGCGTCCGCGTGGGAGTCCCCGTAGCCGTAGGAGCGGGACAGGTCGTAGCCGCCTTGCTCGGCGTACGTCTTGAGCCACTGGGCGCGCGCCTCGTCGACCAGGGGCGGCGTGGCGAGGTAGCCGGTCATCACGCCGTCGCGCTCGTCCATCCGGCCCGCCACGACCTCGTCGAAGAGGTGCGCGATCGGCTCCACCAGGAGGTCGATGGACCCGGTGACCAGCACCGTCCGGTGCCCCGCGGCGCGGTGCTCCTCGATCCGGGCCAGGGCCCCGGGGCGCAGGAGGCGCCGCATGTCCTGGCCGAGCGGGCCGGCCACCTGCTCCCGCACGGTCCCGGCGGGCACGCCCTGGTAGCGGCGCATGAACGCCCGGATGAACTCCCCGCGGTCCCGCTTCTCGGCCTTGAGGTAGGTCGGAGCGCTCGAGACGAGGTCGGCGACCTCCGCGGGCCACTTCGCGAGGTGGAGGGTCCGGCGGCGCAGCTGCAGGTACTGCCGGATGACCGTGGAGTCCAGGACGGTGCCCTCGAGGTCGAAGACCGCGAGCACGTCCGTGCCTTCGCTGAGCGCCCGCCGGACCGCGTTGCGCCGCTTGGACGCCGCCTGGAGCCGGCCGTAGGCCTTGGTCATCGTGGTCAGGGCCGGCAGGTGCACGTTCTGCCAGTAGTCGGCCCAGTCGATCGACCGGACGTCGAAGGTCCGGTCCTCGGGCGTGCCGGCGGGCAGCGAGTCGTTGAGCTGCCGGGTGCTGGCGTCGTCGAAGATCATCTCGGTGCGCGTGTAGGACTGGTACAGGTCCACGTAGGTGCGCAGGGAGCCGAGGCCGGACTGCATGCGGTGCAGCGAGCTCGCCCACTCGCGGGTGCGGGACGTCGCGGGCAGCGCCGAGGTGAGCCGGCCGCCCACCGCGGAGAGCCGCTCCTTGACCGCGAGCGAGCGCTCCACGGCGTTGTTGGCGGGGAACTTCCACTCGGGCACGCGGATGGGCTTGCCCTCGGCGTCCTCGAGCGGGTGGGCGAGGAAGAAGGACCGGACGTTCTCGTACATCTGGTGGAACGGGAGCGGGTTCGAGGCGCCCGAGCAGACCTGGTAGTACGCGGGGGCGGGCTCCGGCTGCCCGTCCGAGGTGACCTCGCCCGACGGGCCGCGGTGCCCGTCCGTGGCCAGCGCCACGATCGCGTTGACCACGAAGTCGACGGGGATGACGTCGAGCACCGAGTCCGGCAGCCCCGGGAACTCCGGCAGGGCGCCCTTGGCGTAGGCCATGATCAGGGGGTCGGCCACCTTGTAGCCGTCGATCCAGCCGGGGTACGGGTGGCGCAGCGCGGACTCGATGATCGAGGGCCGGACCACGGAGAGGCGGTGCCCGCCGCCCGCCCACTTCTGCTCGGCGACGCGCTCGCCCAGGGCCTTCGTGAAGGTGTAGATGTCGGTCCAGCCGAGGGACTGCGCCCGGGTGCGCCCGTACTCGACGAGGCGGGTGCGCACCCACTCCTCGCGCGCGGCCTCCGCGGCGCGGGCCACCGACTTGGGGCCCTCCTTGCCGTGGTGCGCCGTGGCATCGTCGATGATCGCCTGCAGCCGCTCCGGGGTGCGGGAGGCCATCTCGGCCTCGTCGCGCGCCCGCTGGGCGGCCGCGTACTCGGCGGCCCAGTCGACGTCGTGGTCCACGGGCGCCTCGGGGCGCAGGCCCTTCGCGATCCCGCCGACGTAGCAGGTGGAGACGTGGATGACGTGCGGGTCCTGCCCGGAGGCCAGGAGCGCGTCGTAGAGGCCCGTGGCGCCGCCGACGTTCGTGCTGAAGGCCTCGTGGATGGGCGGGTCGAAGGACACCGTGGAGGCGGAGTGGATCACCACGTCGAACGGTTCCGTGATCTCCGCGAGGGCGGAGAGGTCCCCCTCGAGCACCGCGGTGCGCTCCGCGAAGACCCGCTGGGCCTCGTCATCGCCCACGGCCTCGCGCCAGGTGCGGAAGGCCGGCTTGCGCAGCAGCTGCCGCAGCCGCTGCGCGCCGCTGATGCTGCCCCTGGGCCGGACGACGGCCGTGACGTGGACCCCCTCGTGGTCGGACAGCAGCCGTTCGAGCACCGCCTGCCCGAGGAAGCCGGTGGCTCCCGTCAGCAGGACGCGCGTGGTGGGGGTCTCGGTCAACGGTGTTCCTCCGGTGGTGTGCTGGTCCGCGGCCGGTGCGGAGCGGGCGGGGGGCTGCGGGCGGATCCCGCCCGGCGGGCGACGACGGCGCCCCTCGAGCGGACCGCACCCGACTGCGCTACGGCTACCGTAGTGTAGCCTAGATCTCATGCTTACCGCTCTCGTGACCGGGGGGACGTCCGGCATCGGCGCCGCGTTCGCCGAGGCCCTGGCCCGCCGGGGAAATGCACTCGTCCTGGTGGCCCGCGACGCGGAACGCCTGGAGCAGACGGCGGCCGGGCTCCGCTCGGCGCACGGCGTGCCGGTGGAGGTCCTGGCCGCCGACCTCTCCGACCGCGCCGACGTGGACCGGGTCGCCGCCCGGGTCGAGGACCCCGAGCGCCCCGTGGACGTGCTCGTGAACAACGCCGGGTTCTCCGTGAAGACCCGCTTCACCGACCCGGACACCGGCGCCCACGACCGCGCGTTCGAGGTCATGTGCCGGGCGGTGCTGGTCCTGTCCTCGGCGGCCGCCCGGGCGATGACCGCGCGCGGCTCCGGCTGGATCATCAACGTCTCCTCCACCGCGGGGCTCGTCACGATGGGCTCGTACTCGGCGATCAAGGCCTACACGACCGCGTTCACCGAGGCCCTGGCCGTCGAGCTCGGCGGGACGGGCGTCCACGTCACCGCCCTGCTGCCCGGATGGGTGCGCACGGAGTTCCACGAGCGCGCCGGCATCAGCGGGTCCTCGATCCCCTCCTTCATGTGGCTCAGCCCCGAGCGCGTGGTCGAGGAGGCGCTCGACGACGTGGCGCGCGGCAAGGTGCTCTCGATGCCCACCAAGCGCTACCGGCTGCTCGGCTTCGTCCTGCGGCACCTGCCCCGCTCCGCGGTGCGCCGGATCTCGGGGCTCGTCGCCTCGGCCCGCCAGAAGGAACGGGCGGCCGGGTCGTGACGCGCCGCGGCCCCCAGGAGCCCGTGCCGGTCCAGCGCTCCATCGACGGGAACGGCGCAGGGCCCTCCTCCGCGGCCGAGGCCGCACCGGAGGCACCGCCCGCGTCCTCCGCGCACCTGAGCCCGGAGCGCTTCCGCGACCCGAGGCGCCGCCTCGCCCGGCGGATCGCCCAGCGGATCTTCCTGCAGGGCCTGGCGTACCGCACCGTCCGCCGGACCGTGGTGACCCACCCGGCGGCCGACGCCCTGGACGGGGCCTGCATCGTGGTCGCCAACCACTCGAGCCACCTCGACGCGCCCCTCGTCCTGGGCTCGGTGCCCCGGCGCATCCGCCGGGACCTCGCGACCGGGGTGGCCGCGGACTACTTCTTCACGGCGCCGCACAAGCGGATGTTCACCGAGCTGATCTTCAACGCCTTCCCGGTGGACCGGACGGGGACCGGGGCGAACCGCGGGCTGTCCAAGCAGCTGCTGAAGGCGGGGGTGCCGCTGCTCATCTTCCCGGAGGGCACACGGTCACGCACGGGCAAGATGGGGTCCTTCAAGATCGGCGCGGCGGGCCTGGCCAAGGCCGTGGGCGTCCCGGTGGTCCCCGTGGCCCTGATCGGGGCGTACGAGGCGATGCCGCGCGGGGCGCGCTGGCCGCGCCGCGGCCGGCCCCGCGTGGTGGTGGCCGTCGGCGAGCCGCTGGCCGCGCGCGAGAAGGAGCCCACCTCCTCGTTCAACGACCGGATCGAGGCCTCGGTGCGGTCGCTCTACGCCGAGCACCGTCCGCGCATCGACGCCTGAACCACCACCCCCCGAGAACCAGGAGAGTACTGCGCAGATGGCACCCGTGAAGCACATGAAGTGGTGGGGGTGGGGCGAGGAAGGCGTGCACTTCGAGTACGCCAACAAGCCCGCCTTCGCACCGTTCGTCAAGAAGGCGCTGGACGTGGACCTGCGGCCCCGCCAGCGCGACACCATCGACTTCTCCACGGTGCGCGTCCCCGCCTCCCGTGCGGACGACGCCCTCCTGGACGCGCTGGCCGCCGTCACCGGACCCGAGCACCTGACGCTCGACGACGAGCTGCGGGTCGTGCACTGGGCCGGCAAGTCCGTCACCGAGCTCCTGCTCACCCGGGCGGGCGACTTCGCGCGCGTGCCCGACGTCGTCGTCTACCCGGCCGGTGAGGACGAGGTGGCCCAGGTGCTGCGCCTGGCGGTCGAGCGCGACCTCGTGGTCATCCCCTTCGGCGGCGGCACGAGCATCTCCCGCAGCCTGCAGCCGGACGCCGATGAAGAACGAACGATCGTTTCCCTGGATCTGGGCCGGATGAACCAGGTGCTGTCCCTCGACGAGACCTCCGGCCTCGCCACCATCCAGGCCGGGGTGCTGGGCCCGGACATGGAGGAGCAGCTCAACGCCCGCGGGTGGACGCTGGGCCACTTCCCCGACTCCTTCACCCACTCGACCCTCGGCGGCTGGGCCGCCACACGCTCCTCGGGGATGCAGTCCGACAAGTACGGCGACATCGCCGACATCGTGCGCGGGCTGCGGGTGGTGCGCCCCGGCGGCACCGTGGTGCTGCGGCCCCTCCCCTCGACCTCCACCGGTCCGAGCCTGCGGGAGATGATCATCGGCTCCGAGGGCCGGCTGGGCGTGATCACCCAGCTCGACGTGCACGTGCACCGGATCGCCGAGCACCGCGAGGTCATCGCGTACATGTTCCCCACGTGGCAGCAGGCACTCACCGCGATGCGCGAGATCGCGCGGTCCGGCGTCAGCACCACCTTCGCCCGGGTCTCCGACGCCCACGAGACCGCGTTCTCGCTCTCCACCCAGAAGGCCCCGGCCACCCTCAAGAAGAAGGTCACGGCCAAGGGCCAGGACCTGCTGTGGGAGCTCATGCGCCGCCGCGGCTGGGACACCGATGCCATGTGCATCGCCTACGTGTGCTTCGAGGGCAGCAGGGCGGAGGTCGAGCGCAGGAAGAAGGCCGTGTCCGGTCTCGTGAAGATGCAGGGCGCCCTGGTCCTGGGCGCCGGCCCCGGCGCGCTCTACGACCAGAAGAAGTTCGACACCCCGTACCTGCGCGACTTCCTGCTCGAGCAGAACACCATCGGCGACGTCTCCGAGACGGCCGCCCCGTGGTCCAGGCTCACCAGCGTGCACCAGGCCGTCTACGAGGCCGCCCACCGGGCCTTCGCGTCGCAGGGCAAGACGGGGTGGATCATGTCCCACATGTCCCACTCGTACCACTCCGGCGCCTGCCTGTACTTCACCTTCGGCTACGAGATCGGCGAGGACCCGCACGGCGAGTACGCCGTGATCAAGGGTGCGATCCAGCAGGCCTTCATCGACGCCGGGGGGACGCTGTCCCACCACCACGGGGTGGGACTGGAGCACAGCCCGTGGATGGAGCAGGACGTCTCCCCCGAGGGCGTGCGCCTCATGCGCAGCCTGTTCGCCGCCGCGGATCCCGGGAACAACTTCAATCCGGGCAAGATCGTCGGCTGATCCCCGCCGTCCGCGAGCTGCAGGCCCCCACCGCCACGGTGGGGGCCTGCGTCGTGCGGAGGCCGTGACAGGGGCCGGCGGGCCGGCGCGGTCAGCAGGTGCGATGACGGTGGTGGGTTCGTTAAGTGCGGGGAGCCCCCGCACCGTGTGGTGCGGGGGCTCGACCCTGGTGGTGTGGTCCGGCGGTGTCCTACTCTCCCACACCCTTCCGGG
>NZ_LQBK01000021.1 GCF_001483755.1 Kocuria rosea subsp. polaris | reverse complement strand
TTGCTGTGAACCACTGGACTCAACTCACCCTGACACGCAGGGGACTGCGCACCGCCTGCAAACCCGCAACCAGCAGTTCGCGGCGAAGATTCTGCGCCTCATCGTGAGACCCCTGGATCTGTAGAGCGCCGGGCAGACACTGTGGGTACACGCTCCTGGTCGCACTCCAAACCTGGGGAGGCCACGCGCTGCTGAAGATCACCAGGACCGACAAACGCCACTCCTACGGCGACCCATAGGAGTCAGTCCACCGAGCCAGGGCCGGGCTCAGCGGTGGCCACTGGCCCAGCGGTCACCGGCTCCGGCGCCCGGGGAGGCAGGTGACGGTAGAGGGTGGTGCGGGCGATCCCGGTCTTGACCACGATCTCCGCGATCGTGTTCCCGGTATCGCGCAGGTGCGCCGCGTAGGCCAGCTTGTCCGGGTCCACCACCGAGGGCCGCCCTGTCCGCCGGCCCTTCGCGGTAGCCACCGCCCCCGCGTGGGCGGTGCGTTCGAGGGTGTAGGTGCGTCCATCTGCCCGAACAACGCCAGCAGCACCACCGCCAGCTGCACCATCGGGTCACTCGGGTTGGTGGAGTCGACTTTGATTGGATCCGCCAGGTTGCGCACCCCGATCCCTCGCTCGGCGAGGTCGTGGATCAGGTTCAGGGTGTCGCACACGGTGCGTCCGAGCCGGTCCAGGGCGTGCACCACGATCACGTCGCCCTCCCGGGCGTAGGCCAGGGCCGCGGTCAGACCCGGGTGGTCGGTGGTGGCCCCGGATTTCTTGTCCACATAGATCCGCTCGGCGGCGATGCCGACCTGCCGAAGGGCATCGATCTGCCGGTCCAGGTCCTGTTTGGCCGTCGAGACCCGCGCGTACCCCAAATCCATCGGCTCAGCGTACTGAAAGTCGGTTCCGTACGAAGAAAACGAGACAACAGTTTTGAATCAACTTCTGGAACACAACTCGCCGACTACGGACCGCGAATGGAGATTCGGAAGCCGGCCGTCCCATTACCAAGGAAGTGGCACAGTCACCTCGAGCTCGACGAGACGTCTCGCATCCCATGGGACACAGGACGCCACTTCATCCGGACCCTTGGCGGAACAGGCACCGGCATCGCACCGTCGATCAGCTGTCCTGACGGGCAAGTTCCTCGACATGGACGCCCATGGAGCCTCTCAATCCTCGGATGCCCACCGCTCGGGCGCGGGCGCCGCGGCTCGTGGTCGAATGGTCGGGCGGCCCCGCTCGGGGCCGTGGAGCCATCCTCGTCCCACGGAGTCATGATGACCACTGCACCCTCGGATCACGCCACTGACGTCCTCGTGATCGGCGGCGGCAATGCCGGGATCTCGCTGGCCGCACGACTGCGCCGCAGGGGCATCACGGACATCGTGATCGCGGAGCCGAAGTCCACGCACCACTACCGGCCGATGCTCTCCTACGTGGGCGCCGGGCTGAAGACCGTGCGGCAGATGTCCCGGGCCCAGCACCGCGTGATGCCTCGCGGCGTGCGATGGGTCCAGGACCGTGTCCAGGCACTGGATCCGGCAGCACGGACGGCCACGCTGTCGTCCGGCGAGCACATCGGCTACCGGGACGTCGTGATCTGCGCCGGCTCCACCCCGGACTGGGACCGTGTCCCCGGCAGTGCCGAGGCGATGGCCGGCCCGCACGCCTCGACCAACTACACCGTGGAGCTGGCACCCAAGACCTGGGAGCTGATCCGCGGGCTGCGCCGCGGCCGGGCGCTGTTCACCATCCCGGACGGCCCGGCGCCCACTCCGCAGATCGGGCAGAAGATCCTCTACCTGGCCTGCGACTACTGGCAGCGCCAGGGTGTCCTGCAGGACATCGAGGTGACCCTGCTGACGCCCACCGCCACCGTGTTCGGCCAGCCGGACGTGGACCGGGTGCTGCAGCCCTGGGTCCGGCGCTACGGCATCACGGTCCTGACGAGCGCCCACGTGCAGTCGATCGAGGCCGGCTCCCGCCGGCTGCGGGCCACGGTCGACGGGACGCCCCGGGACCTGCCCTACGACCTGCTGCACCACAGCCCCGTCCACCGGGCCCCGGCCTGGATCGCCGACGCGGGACTGGGCGTCGCGCCGGGCGCGGGCACCGCTTGGGCCGGCTACGCGGACGTGGATGCACAGACCCTGCGTCACCGCCGTGTGCCCGGCGTGTGGGCCTGCGGGGACGCTGCCGCGCTGGAGACCACCTCGTCCGGCGGGGCACTGCGCCACCAGACGAAGATCCTCACCGAGAATCTCCTGGCCACCCGCGATGGCCGGGAGCCCACCGCCTTCTACGACGGGTACACCGTGACCCCCGTGACGGTGCAGCGGGGCCGGGCCGTGCTGGCCGAGTTCGACCGGGACAACGAACTGGCACCCAGCATCCCCGGTGTGCCGCTGCTGGCCCCGAACCGCGCCTCCTGGTTCTTCGACCTCGAGGTCCTCCCCCGGGACTACTGGAACGTGATCCTCCGGGGCTTCTAGTGGACCATGTGTGGACACATCCGGGGCGCCTCGTTCCCCTCTCCGATGGCACCTGATTGCCCGCGACCCCCATGATCCGTTCCCCGGCGGCCGCTGGTCGCCTTCTGCGCCTCGGCGCGGCGAAGTGCTCCGCCCTCTCCGGGGCAGGTGCACTCCGCCGCGCCGAGGAACCGGGACAGTGACCGTCCGACGGACCCGTCGAGCGGTGTGCCTCGAAGGCCCAGCGGTCACCGGCGGTAGGAGGCCCCGCGGTGGTCGTCGGCCAGACGCGGACCGGCCCCGGTCAGCGCCTCGCGCAGCGTCCTGCCGGCGGGGACGGTGCCGGGTTCCGGCAGCAGGCCCCGGCGCCGCAGCTCCGGTGACACCATCGTGCTGAACCGCTCCAGGTCCGCCGGCCGCACGGCAGCCGAGATGTTGAAGCCGTCGACTCCGGCCTCCTCGCGCCAGCGCTCCAGCTCGTCCGCCACGGTGCCGGGGGCGCCGGCGATGACGGGCCCGCGGCCGCCGATGGCCACGAACTCGGCCAGGTCCCGCACCATCCAGGTCCGGTCGGGGGACAGCGAGGTGAACGCCGCGAGCGCGGACTGGTTGGCGTCGGTGGCCGCGTATTCGAGCGGCGCCTCGGGGTCCGCCCCGGAGAGGTCCACCCCGGTCCAGCCGCCGAACAGGGACAGCGCCCCCTCGATGTCCACGTGCCGGCGGTACCCCGCCAGTCTGGCGTGGGCCTCCTCATCGGTCTCGGCGACCACCACCGTGGCCATGGTGAAGGTCTTCACGGCGTCCTCGGCCCGCCCCCGCTCGGCGAGCTCGGCCCGGACCCCGTCGGTCCACCGGCGCACGAGCTGCGGGGTGTTGCCGATGAAGAAGATGGCCTCTGCGTGGTCGACGGCGAACTGCTGTCCGCGCTTCGAGGCGCCGGCCTGGAACAGCAGCGGGGTGCCCTGGGGCCCGGGGTGGGTCAGCGCGTGGCCGGGCACGGAGAACCAGGTCCCCTCGTGGCCGACGGGGTGCGCGAGGTCGGGGTCCACGAAGACCCCGGCGCCGGCGTCGGCCTTCACGGCCCCGGGTTCGAAGGATCCCTCGAGGAGCTTGTACATGACCTCCATGTACTCGTCGGCGCGGTCGTAGCGCTCGTCGTGCGGGATCTGCCGGTCCATGCCCAGGTTCCGGGCGGCGGAGTCCTGGTAGGAGGTGACCACGTTCCACGCCACCCGGCCGCGGGTGAAGTGGTCCAGGGTCGCGAAGGTGCGGGCCAGCAGGTAGGGGGCCTCGTAGGTGACCGAGGCGGTCACCCCGAAGCCGAGCCGCTCGGTCGCCGCGGCCATCGCCGGCACCGCGACGAGCGGGTCGAGCAGCGGGTACTGCACTCCTCCGCGGGCGGTGGCCTCGGTCCCGCCGCCGTACACGTCGTAGACGCCGGGGATGTCCGCCAGGAACAGCGAGGCGAAGCCGCCCTCCTCGAGGGTGCGAGCCAGGGACGTCCAGTACTCGAGCGTGTCGAACCGCGTGACCCCGGCCTCGGGGTGGCGCCACAGTCCCGGTGACTGGTGCACGGGCACCATCATGTCGAAGGCGTTCAGCAGCAGGGGGCGGCTCATACGGTGCTCCTCGCAGGGGTTGTCTCGGGGGTGGTCCCGGGGGTGGTCCCGGCGTCGGCGGCTCGGGTCGCGCCGAGGGCGCTGCGGATGTCGTGCAGGTCGGTGAGCTCGGTGCCGCGCTGCTCGCGGGCGGGGTCCTTCGCGGCCAGGGCGGCGACGATCGAGAGCACCGCCAGTCCGGAGAGGTAGCCGGCGATCAGCCACGGGGTGCCCCCGCCGGCGGCGAAGAGCAGGGCGGCGATCATCGGCATCAGCCCGCCGCCCAGGACGGTGCCGACCTGGTAGCCGAAGCTCACCCCCGAGTAGCGCACGTGCACCGGGAACTGCTCGGCGAACCAGGCCGCCTGCGGCCCGTAGATCGCGTCGTGGACGAGGTTGATGCCCAGGATCACCACGAGCGGCAGCAGGGCGAGCGGGCCGGTGTCGAGGAAGGCGAACAGCACCCAGCCGAAGACGCCGATCGCCGCGTAGGCGGTCACCGAGACGACCTTGCGGCCCACCCGGTCGGAGAGCCAGCCCCAGAACGGGGTCGAGAACAGGCCGATGGCCGAGGCGATCATCACCGCGGTCACGCCCGCGGCGCTGTCCCCGCGCACGTCCCGCAGGTAGGTCAGCATGTAGACCGTCACCAGGTAGTAGACGGCGTTCTGGGCCAGGCGCAGGCCGATCGTGACCAGCAGTGGGCGGCGGTGGTGGGTCAGCAGCTCCCGCAGGGGCGCGGTGGCCACGTTGCCCGAGGCCCGGTGCGCCAGGAACTCCGGGGCGTCGGCCACGCCGAGGCGGATCCACAGGCCGATCGCCACGAGCAGGGCGGAGAGCAGGAAGGGGATGCGCCAGCCGTAGGCGGCGAACTGCTCCTCGCTCATGACGTTCTGCACGATGAAGAACGCCCCGGTGGCCAGCAGCATGCCGGCCGAGGAGCCGATCTGGGTGAAGGACCCGAAGAACCCGCGGTGCCGGGCCGGTGAGTGCTCCACGCTCAGCAGCGCGGAGCCGCCCCACTCGGCGCCGGCGGACAGGCCCTGGAGGATGCGCAGGACCACGAGCCCGACGACGGCCCACCAGCCGATCACCTCGTAGGTCGGCAGCAACCCGATCAGGGTGGAGGCCACGCCCATGAGCATCAGGGAGGCCACCAGCAGGGCCTTGCGGCCGATCCGGTCGCCCAGGTGCCCGGCGATGATCCCGCCCAGGGGCCGGGCGATGACCCCGACCGCGAGCGTGGCGAAGGACGCGACGATGCCGCCGACCTCGGTGGCCATGGGGAAGAACTGGACGTTGAAGACCAGCGCGGCGGCGGTGCCGTAGAGGTAGAAGTCGTACCACTCGATGGTGGTGCCGGCGAAGGCCGAGGCCAGGACGCGCTTCTTGCCGTGGACGATGCTGCTGCGGCCCGCGGCGGCCGTGCTCGTGGTGGTCATGGGTCAGGCTCCTGGGGTTCGGTCGGCGGGGGTCTTCGCGTCGCCGATGGCGTTCAGGCCCTCCGGCAGGGTGCCGTTGATGAGGTAGTCGCCGAGGGCGCGGGCACGGAAGGCGATCGGGTTGTGGGTGGCCACGGTCTGGGCGTTGCGCCAGTGCCGGTCCAGCCCCTTGGCCGTGGACGTGGCGGAGGCGCCCACGGTGAGGAACAGGTCCTGGGCCGCGCCGAGCGCCAGCTCCGGCACGGTGACCTGGGCGTGCTCCACGGCGATCTCGGACTGGTGCAGCGCCGCCGGGAGGGTTCCGGTGAACTCCGGCCGGTCGGCGCCGGCCGCGGCGGCGGCGGCGATCCCGGCGTCCAGGGCACGGGCGGCGTGCAGCACGGTGGCCTCCGCGGCGAAGGCCTTGGCGGAGATCCGTCCGGTGGCCTCCTGGATCAGCGGGTCCTCCCGGAACGGCAGGCCGAGCCCGGTGTTGAAGGTCCGCCGGCGGGCGGCAATGGTGTCCACGGCGTCCCGCCGGGCGGCCCGGGCGATGCCGGCCAGCACGGCCAGCAGCACCAGCTGGAAGAAGGCGGCCTCGTGGACGGCCTCCGCGCTGCCGGCGGTGCGGTCCAGCACGGCGTCGTCCGGGACGCGCACCCGGTCGAAGACCGCGGTGCCGGTGCCGGTGAGCTTCTGCCCGAAGCCGTCCCAGTCGTCCTCGAGCGTGACGCCCTCGGCGTCCGTGGGGACGACGGCGAAGCGGCGGCCGTCCTGGCCGTCCAGGGCGGCCGAGACGCGGGTGTAGTCGGAGAAGACCGAGCCGGTGGCGTAGTACTTCCGGCCGGTGAGCTCCCAGCCCCCGGCGGTCCGGCTCAGCACGGTGTTCAGGGTGCCGAGCGCGTTGCCGCCCTTCTCCGTGGAGGCGTTGCCCACGGTGGCCCCGGCCAGCACCCGCGGGTACCAGACCTCCTGGAGCTCCCGGGGCAGGAAGCGCAGGGACTCCACGAAGCCGGCGTGGGAGCGGTAGAGGTGGGCGATGTTGGAGTCGGCCTCGGCCAGGTCGATCAGCAGCCGGGTGAAGTCCTCGAGGCCGACCTCCGGACCGCCGTGGGCCGCCGGGACGCGCAGGGCGCCGAAGCCGGCCCGGTCCAGCCGGCGGACCTCCGCGTGGGGCAGCACGCGTTGGAGGTCCCGGTCCAGGGAGCCGGCGGCGATCTCCGCGAACAGGGGCCGGAAGTGCTCCTGGAGCCCGGCGTAGTCCCGGGGCAGGCCGGCGGCGGGGTTCGTGCCGGCGCGGGAACGGACAGCGGTCCTCTCGTCCGTGGTGCGGGTCATGCGGTGGTCCTCTCGGTCGCACCGAGGAGTGCCGGTCGCGCCAGGGTCCGGCCCGGTGACGGCAGCGCCGGGCGCCGACGTCAGGGACCGGCTGCAGATCCGGGATCTCCATCGGTTCTGGCCTTAGCACCCTGGCCCCGGGGGAGGGCGGGTTGCTGCGGCGTCGTCGAGCCAGATCTCTCAGCCGCTCTGAATGGGACGTCCGACATCGCACCAGACCACCCGGGTCCGGAGCCAGCCGATGACCTGTGCGCGTCATCGGATGTCACGACGGCGTCACAGACGGTCATCTCGTCCGGAGTGGTGTATCGACCCGGTCGTCCGCCCGGGGAAGGAGGGGAGTGCGGCGGACCGCCTCAGTAGACCTGCTGGTCCGGGGCCACCTGCTCCACCCAGGCGAGCACCCCGCCCTCGAGGTGCCGGACCCGCTCCTCCCGCCCGGCGTAGAAGGGCCGCAGCGCGGCGAGCGCGGTCGCGGAGCGGGCCCCGGCCTTGCAGTGCAGCACGAGGTCCGCGCCGCGGGCCTCCGGGGGCAGGGCGTCCGCGCCGCGGTCCAGGATCTTCTGCAGGGGCACGGGCACGGCGCCGTCGATGGCCACGAGCTCCCGCTCCCAGTCCTCGCGCACGTCCACCAGGGCGAAGGACGCCTCTCCGCGGGAGCGGCGCTCGAGCAGCCGGGCCAGCTCGGCCGCCCCGACGGTCTCGGCGGGGTCCGCCCCGGGCAGCGCGCAGCCGGCGGCGGGCCGGGCCACCGCGGTGACCGGGGCGGCCGCGGGGTCCGCGGTCAGGCGCATCTCGCGCCAGGTCATCGCGAGCGCGTCGTGCAGCAGCACCCGCCCGAGCAGGGGCTCGCCGGTGCCGGTGACGAGCTTGACGGCCTCGGTGACCATGACCGAGCCGATGGTCGCGGGGAGCATGCCGAAGACCCCGCCCTCGGCGCAGCTGGGCACTTCGCCGTCCGGCGGGGCCTCGGGGTAGAGGTCCCGGTAGGTGGGTCCGTGCCCGGCCCAGAAGACGCTGACCTGGCCCTCGAAGCGCAGGATGGAGCCCCACACGCAGGGGGTGCCGGTCAGGGCGGCGGCGTCGCTGACCACGTAGCGGGTCGTGAAGTTGTCGGCGCCGTCCAGGACGAGGTCGTACCCGCGGATGATGTCCACGGCGTTGTCCGCGTCCAGCCGGACGGGATGGGTGCGGACCTCGACCAGCGGGTTGAGCGCGGTGACGGCCTCGGCGGCGGAGACGGCCTTGGGCCGGCCGACGTCGGCGGTGGTGTGCACCACCTGGCGCTGCAGGTTGGAGAGCGCCACGACGTCGTCGTCGACGATCCCGATGGTCCCCACCCCCGCCGCCGCGAGGTACTGCAGGGCCGGGGCGCCCAGTCCCCCGGCGCCGACGACGAGCACCCGGGCGTTCCCGAGCCGGCGCTGGCCCAGCGGCCCGATCCCGGGCAGGGTCAGGTGCCGGGCGTAGCGCTCGAGCTCCTCGCGGGTCAGCTCGGGGCCGGGTGCTACGAGCGGGGGCAGCGGGCTCACGGCCGCTCCCCCACGGGTGCCCAGTCACCGCGCGGGACGTCGGCCGAGCCGGCGGCGCGCCCGTCGTCGGGGGCGTCCGTGCCGACCCGCCCGGCCATGGGCGAGGACGCGTGGGCGTGGCGGCGGGCGGGGATGCGCCCGGCCCCGGCGGCGAGCCGGCCGGCGAGCACGGCGTGGCGCATCGCGGTGGCCATCGCCACCGGGTCCTGGGCGCGGGTGACGGCGCTGGCGAGCAGCACGGCGTCGCAGCCCAGCTCCATGGCCAGGGCGGCCTCGGAGGCGGTGCCGATCCCGGCGTCGAGCACCACGGGCACCGACGCCCGGGAGGCGATGAGCTCGATGTTGTGCGGGTTGAGGATGCCCAGGCCCGTGCCGATGGGGGCGCCCAGGGGCATCACCGCGGCCGCGCCCAGGTCCTCGAGGCGCCGGGCCACGGCCGGGTCGTCCGAGGTGTAGGCGAAGACCTTGAAGCCGCGGGCCACGAGCTGCTCGGTGGCGTCGAGGAGCTCCACCACGTCGGGCAGCAGCGTGTCCTCGTCGGCGATGACCTCGAGCTTCACCCAGTCGGTCTCGAGCGCCTCCCGCCCGAGCTCGGCGGTCAGCAGCGCGTCCCGGGCGGTGTAGCAGCCGGCGGTGTTGGGCAGGATCCGGATGTCGTTGCGCTCGAGCATCGCGAACAGCGAGTCCCCCTGGCCGGGGGCGTAGCGGCGCAGGGCCACGGTGGTCAGCTCGGTGCCGGAGGCCAGCAGCGCCTGCTCGAGGGTGTGCAGCGAGCTGAGGCCTCCGGTGCCCATGATCAGCCGGGAGGACAGTTCCGTGCCGTCGAGCACCAGCGGGTCGTGTATGGGGTGGGGGTGCGGGTGGGTCACGTCAGCCTCCTTGGACAGCGGTGATGATCTCGACGGCCTGGCCCTCGGCCACGGGCGTGCGGGCCCAGCGGCTGCGGGGGACGACCGCGGCGTCCACGGCCACGGCGACGCCGAGGCGCCCGCCGTCCCGCGGGGCGCCGTCCGGGCCCAGGGCGCGGCCGACGGTCTCGGCGACGAGGTCGACGACGGTGGCGTCCTCCGCCGCCGTGTGCGGCCGGCCGTTGAGGATGATGGCGGTCATCGGGTGCTCCTGTTCCCGGGGCCGGGCCCGGCGGCGGCCGGGGCGGGGTCCCCTCGACGGGCCTCGACGGGGCGGTCGAAGCGGTGCGGGTCGGTGGTGGCGAGGTGCTCGGCGTCGGCGCCGGGGTCCGGCCCGGCGCCGCCGGCGACGAGCTGCGCGGCGAGCCGGGCGGCCAGCGGGGCCAGCAGGACGCCGTGGCGGAAGTAGCCGGTGGAGACCACGAGCCCCGGCACGGGCGTGCCGTCCGGGTCGCGGACCCGCCCCAGGTACGGGATGTCGTCCGGGGTGCCGGGCCGGGCGCGGGCCAGCACCTCGACGAGCTCGAGGTCGGCGACGCCGGGCACCAGCGCCTGGGCGTCGCGCAGCAGCCGGAACACGCCGCCGGCGCTGGGTCCGGCGAGGTCGTCCTCGCGGGAGGTCGCCCCGATCACCACGGTCCCGTCGGTGCGGGGCACCAGGTAGACGGGTGTCCCGTGCACCAGGCCGCGGACGGTGCGCTCGAGCAGCTCGGGCGCTCCGTCCGGGGCCCGGGCGCGCAGGATGTCCCCGTGCACCGGGCGCAGGGGCGGGTGCCAGCCCTCCGGCAGCTCCTCGAAGTCGCCGAGGCCGGTCCCCGGGGCGAGCACGGTCCAGGACGCCGAGACCATCCCGCCGTCGGCCAGGCGGACGCCGGTCACGGCGCCCTCGGCGCTGCGGCGCAGTCCCGTGGCGCGGCCGTGGACGAGGCGGGCCGGGCCGCCGTCGCGCCCGCCCGGGAGGCCGGGGAGCCCGGTGCCCTCCGGGGACCGCGGGGGCCCCGGAGATTCAGAGGATTCCGGGGATTCCGACGAAGCCGGGGTCCGGGAGGATCCCGGGGATGCCGGGGGCTCCGGGGGCTCCGGGGGCTGAGCGGACTCGGAAGGCTCCGAGGGTTGCGGGGCGGTGAGGGCGGCGAGCAGTCCGGCCACGAGGCCGCGCGGGTCCACCTGGTGGTCGTCGGGGATCCGGAACGCGGCGGACAGCCGGGGGCTCAGGGCCGGTTCGAGGGCCCGGGCGGCCCGCAGGCTCAGCTGCTCCACGGTCATGCCGTGCCGGGCCTGCAGCTCGCGGAGGTCCGCCAGGGCCTGCCGGTCGGCGGCATCCACGCCGCAGACCAGGGTCTCGGTGGCCCGGTGGCCCACCGTCCCGCCGGCGGCCTGCTCGAGGGCGGCCACGAACGCCGGGTACTCGGCCGCTGAGGCGGTCATGAGGGGGTAGAGGGGCTCCTGCTGGTACTGCACCTCGCTCACCGGGGCCAGCATCCCGGCCGCGGCACGGCTGGCGCCGGAGCCCGGCTCGGGGTCCACCACGGCCACGGAGCGGCCGCGGCGGCGCAGCTCCCAGGCGGTGGCCAGGCCGATCACCCCCGCGCCGACCACGACGACGTCGGCCCGGACGTGCATGGGCTGCTCGACCAGGGGATGGGGCGCGGTCGCCGGGGCGGGGTGCGCAGACGTCACTCGGGCTGTCCTTTCCTACGGCGGCATGACCCGCATCAGGTGTGGCGGTCGGCGCTGGACGCCCTCTCAGCCCCCGGTGGGGCTCCCGCAGAACCGCTGACCTATCATCAGCGTGTGACCCAGCATACCCGTGCCGCCTCCTCCCCCGCCGACTCCGTCCCCGCCGACTCCTCCCTGCGCGACGCCCGGACGGCCGCGCTCCACGCCGCCCGGCTGTACGTGTGCACGGACGCCCGCCGGGACCGGGGCGACCTCGAGGAGTTCCTGCACGCGGCGTACGCCGGGGGCGCGGACATCGTCCAGCTGCGGGACAAGAGCATCGACGCGGACCAGGAGATCGCCGCACTGCGGCTGCTGGGCCGGGTGGCCGCCGAGTACGACGCCCTGTTCGCCGTCAACGACCGCGCCGACATCGCCGCCCTCGTGGGCGCCGACGTCTTCCACGTGGGCCAGCACGACCTCTCTCCCGCGCAGGCCCGGCAGCTGCTGGGCCCCGACGTGCTGATCGGGCGGTCCACCCACGACCTCGGTCAGGCCCGGGAGGCGCTGGAGGATCCGGACGTCGACTACTTCTGCACGGGCCCCGTCTGGGCCACCCCCACCAAGCCGGGGCGCCCCGCCACCGGCCTGGAGTTCGTCCGCGCGGTCGCCGAGCTCACGGAGGCCCGGCTGGACGCGGACCCGGAGATCCTGCCCGTGCCGTGGTTCGCCATCGGCGGCATCGACGAGCCGCGGCTCCCGCAGGTGCTGGCGGCCGGGGCGCGCGGCGTCGTCGTCGTCCGCGCCGTCACCGAGGCCCCCGATCCCCGGGTCGCCGCGGGGCAGCTGCGCAGCCTGCTCCCCGCCTGATCCCTCCCCGGCTCCCCGCCTGCGCTCAGCACGTTCTGAGAGCATGGACCCACGGACGACGACGGAGGATTGGCCCATGGACCCCGAGCTCGACCCCCAGGTGCGGCACGCGGTGGAGCGTCCCGCGGAGACCGCCCGCGGCCCGGAGGACGTGCAGCTGCGCGTCCGGCTGGCCGGTGAGCCCGCCCGCCGCGCGCTCGGCACCCACTGGGAGCAGGGCGCCCCGGAGGACGCCGCGCCGGGCGACGACCGGCTGGCCGCGGCCGTGCTGCTCGCCACCCTCTTCGGCGACACCTTCTGGCTGGAGCGCGCGGCCCGGCTGCCCAGCGACGTGCCGGGGTGCCCGTCCGCCCCGCCGAGCGGGCTGCTGGAGCTGACCCGGGTGCCGGGCGCCCGGGCGGCGCTGTCCTCGGTGCTCGAGCGCCCGCTGCTGACCGGGCTCCTGGAGTGGGGCACGAACCCCCTGCCGGAGCAGCCCCCGCTCGCCGTGGCGCGGGCCGCCCGGGACCTGGGCGTTCCCGACGACGGGCGCGTCTACAAGGTGGTGCGCCGCCGCGCCGAGCGCTTCCTGGCGCGGGAGCACGACGGCTCCGAGCCGCTCGAGCAGTTCGTGACCCTGCTGACCGAGGCGGAGAAGGGCCACCGCGAGGACGGCCCCGTGCTCTCGGGCGAGGCCCTGCCGCCGACGCCGGGCCCGGTCGCGGGACCGCCGCCCGCCCCGGCGCCGCCCGCGGCGGGCGGTCCCGGCGCAGGGTCGCCGCCACCGGAGGCCCCGCCCGCGGACCCGCCCGAGGCGCCGCGGTGGGGCGTGAGTCCCGCGACGCCGGCTCCCCCGCCGCCCGGGCAGTACCCCGGCCAGGGGGCTCCCGGTCAGGGCGCACCGGGATACGGCGGACCCGGGTACGGCGCCCCTCAGTACGGCGCTCCCGGGCACGGCGCCGAGCAGGGAACGCCCGCAGGACCGGGAGCGGGTGGGCAGGGACCCTCCGGACCGGTGTTCGGCCCCGGTCCGGGCGGCTGGCCGCCGCGCCCGGCCGAGCCCGAGGAGGACGACTCCGACAACCTCAAGGCCTGGGGCATCGTCTTCCTGGTGATCCTGGGCGTCATCGCCGCCCTGATCTTCGTCCTCTGACCGGTCCTCCGGCCACGGGGCTGCCACGGGGCCGCCACGGGTCCGCCGTGGCTCCGGCGCGGCTCGGGCCGCGGCGAGCGCGGACGGCGCGGCGGCCCGGTCACGGCGCCCGCGCCCGTGACCGGGCGGCCCCCGGAGAGTCCTACCGACCATTTACTTGCCTCGGAAAGCTTCTCGGGCTAGCATTGGGGACACATCAACCAATGCGCTGCCCACGCCGACGGAGAACCCCGAGATGCCGATCTTTCCCCAGAACCCCGCCCCCGAGAGCCTGACGAGGCGTCCCGCCGAGGACCTGCTGTCCGCCGGCACCCGCATGGGCGCCGTGGAGCTGCTGGTCTGCGACCTGGGCACGATGGTCGCCTACTACTCGGATGCCATCACCCTCGACGTGCTCGCCCACTCCGGGGACACCGCGGTGCTGGGCCGGGACGGCCGGACGGTGGTGCGGCTGCGCCAGGTCAAGGAGCTGCCGCCGGCCCGCCGCGGGCAGGCCGGGCTGTTCCACACCGCGGTGGTCTTCGAGGACGAGCCCGCCCTGGCCGCGGCGCTGGCCTCCGTGGCGACCGTGGCGCCCCGCTCCTTCACCGGCAGCGCCGACCACCTCTACAGCCAGGCCTTCTACTTCGACGACCCCGAGGGCAACGGCGTGGAGCTCTACGCCGACCGCCCCCGCGACACGTGGCGGCGGGAGGCCAACGGCCTCCTGACGCTGGCCTCCAACCCGCTGGACCCGAACGGCTTCCTGCAGGAGCACCTGGTCCCGCAGGACGGGCAGCGCCCGGCGGCGCCGCCCGCCACCCTGGGCCACGTCCACCTGCAGGTGGGCGACATCCCGCTGGGCCGGCAGTTCTACGTGGACGTCCTCGGCTTCGAGGTGATGAGCGACATCGGCTCCGCGCTGTTCATCGCCGCCGGCGGCTACCACCACCACATCGCGCTCAACACCTGGCAGAGCGCCGGGGCGGGCCCGCGCGCGGCCTCCCTGGGGCTGGGCCAGGTCAACATCGACCTGCCGGGCGCCGACGACGTCGCGGCCCTCGAGGCCCGGCTCGCGGACCACCGGGTCCCCACCCGGCACGACGGCGCCGTGCTGCGCTTCGAGGACCCCTGGAACACCCTGATCCAGGTGGGCGTCGCCGCCTGAGGCCCCTCCGCGCACGGGTGTGCCCCCGGTCCTGCCAGGACCGGGGGCACACCCGCAGCAGAAGCCGGTGGCTCAGCCGCCGGTGAGGAGCACCAGGGCGAAGTAGAAGACCGAGGGCACCAGCAGCACGCCCATCCCCGTGAAGAACGTCGCGGTCATGGCGCCGTACGGCACGAGCCGCTCGTCCGTGGCGGCCAGCCCGCCGGCCACTCCGGAGGTGGTGCCCCTCAGCCCGCCGAACGCCATGGCCGACTTGTAGTTGTCGAGCTTGATCAGCGGGGCGATGAACGGCGTGCCGATCATCACGACCACGGACTTGACCAGGCCGGCGGCGACACTGAGCGCGATGACCTCGCTGCTCGCGCCCAGCGCCGTGCCGGTGACCGGGCCGACGATGTAGGTGGCCGCGCCGCCGCCGATCGTCGCCATGCTGACCGGGTCGGTGTACCCGAACCCGGCGGCGATGGCCGCACCGACGACGGCCGAGACGAAGACGCCCAGCAGCACGGCGAGCACCCCGGTGACGCCGGCCTTCTTGATCACGTCCAGGTCCACCCCGTAGGCGGTCGAGACGATGGCGAAGTCCCGCAGCATGGAGCCGCCCATGAGGCCGAGCCCGGCGAAGACCGCGATGTCCGCGAGCCCGCGCTCACCACCGGTGTGCAGGCCGCCGAAGTACGCGAGGACGAGGCCGACGGTGATGGCGATGGCCGAGCCCTGGAGCCGGCCGCGGGTCAGCCGCCGGGAGAAGTAGTTCGAGACCAGGATGAGCACCCCGACCACGAGGAACGCGAAGACGAGCCCGTTGGACTCCAGCAGTTCTGCGACGACGTCCATCAGGAGACCTCCTCCATCGCTTTGTCCTGCTCCCGGGGAGGCAGCGGGTCCGCCTGCCCCCCGATCCGGGCGAGCACCGGGACCAGTGCGGCCCCCGCGGTGAGCGCCGCGAGCCCGACCAGCAGCGCCATGGGGCCGCCGCTCACGGCGGAGACCACGTTCTGGGTGGCCGCCATGGCCACCACGATCGGGATGTACATCACGCTCCAGAAGAACACCCCGTGCTCGGTCGCCGAGGGCAGCATGCCCGCCCGGCGCATCCGGTGGGTGACGAGCACGAGCAGGACCATGGCGAAGCCGACACCGCCCACATTGGCGTCGACCCCCAACAACAGCCCCAGGAATTCACCGATGAGCATTCCCGTCAGGAAGCACCCGGCCAGTACCGCTACGCCTGTGATGATCATGTCCGCCCCTCAGCCCTTCGGTCCGGTCGGTGCCTGCTGGAACAGCGCCGCGTGCTCCTGGCGCAGCGCCGCCTTCTGGATCTTGCCCATGACGTTCCGGGGCAGCTCGCCGGCGAACTCGACCCGCCGGGGCTGCTTGAACCGCGCCAGCCGCGGCCGGATGCTCTCGAGGATCTCCTCCGGGTCGGCCGGAGCGCCGTCCTGGGGCACGACGACGGCGACGGGCACCTCCCCGAGATCGGGGTGCGGCACGCCGACGACCGCGGACTCCCGCACGGCGGGGTGCTCGTCGATGAGCTCCTCGATCTCCTTGGGGTAGATGTTGTAGCCGCCCGAGATGATGAGGTCCTTGTCCCGCCCCACGATGGCGAGGTAGCCGTCGTCGTCGACCACGCCCAGGTCGCCGGTGACGAAGAACCCGTCGTCGGTGAACTCCTCGGCGGTCTTCTCCGGCTGGTTCCAGTACTCCCGGAACACGTTGGGGCCCGCGACCTGGATCGAGCCGACCTCCCCGGCCGGGAGCTCGGCGCTGCTCCCGCGCTCGGCCACGCGGATGCTGATGCCCGGCAGGGGCGGGCCGACGGTTCCGGCCCTGCGCTCACCGGCGTACGGGTTGGAGCACATCATGCCGGTCTCGGTCATGCCGTAGCGCTCGAGGATGGCGTGGCCGGTGCGGTCCTGCCACTCGTGGTGGGTCTCGGCGGTCAGGGGCGCCGACCCGCTGACGAACAGCCGCATGGTCCGCGTGCGCTCGGCCGTCAGGTCCGGGTGCCGGAGCAGACGGGTGTAGAACGTGGGCACCCCCATGAGCACCGTGGCCTCGGGCATCAGGTCGAGGACCGCCTGCGGGTCGAACTTCGGCAGGAAGTGCATGGTGGCCCCGGTGGTCACCGACATGTTGACGGCCACGAAGAGCCCGTGGATGTGGAAGATCGGCAGCGCGTGGATGAGCACGTCGTCGTGCGTGTACTGCCACGCCTCGGTCAGGGTGGCACAGTTGCTGGCGAGGTTGCGGTGGGTCAGCACGGCGCCCTTGGAGCGCCCGGTGGTGCCCGAGGTGTAGAGGATGGCGGCCGGCGCGTCGAGGTCCACGGCGGCCGGGGGCCCCGGGCGGGCACTCCCCTGCGCGAAGAGCGTGCCGGTCCGGTGCGGGCCCATCGACAGGTAGCGGACGCCGTCCGGGCTGTCCCCGGCCAGGTCCTCCTCCTCGCCGGGGATGCAGACGAACAGGGCCGGCCGGGCGTCCTCGACGAAGTACCGGAGCTCGCTGCCGGTGTACGCCGTGTTCAGCGGCAGGTAGATCGCGCCCACCCGCAGGGTGGCCAGGTAGAGCGCGACGACCTCGGGCAGCTTCTCGGTCCTGACCGCGACCCGGTCGCCGGGCCGCACGCCGAGCGCGGTCAGGGTGCCGGCCAGCTCCTCGGTCAGCGCGTGCACCGCGGCGTAGGTCAGCCGGCGCCCGTCCGGCTCGATGCTGAGCGCCTTCTCGCCGTGTCTCTCCACGGCGTCCTCGAACAGCTGGTGGATGGTCCTCATGTCGTCTCCTCGGTGGTGGTCGGTCGGTGGGCCGCTGCCGCGGCGCGGGACGCCGGGACGGCGGCCCGTTCGGTGTCGTCCCTCGCGCGCTCGTCGCTGCCGCTGGGTGCGTCGTAGAGGTAATTGACCATGAGCCCGAAGGACTGGTCGAGAACGTGCGGCTCCGTGCTCGCCGGCCAGTTGATGCGGTCCAGCACGGCGCCGTTGCGCAGGTGGAACCGTGCCACGCGGTCCAGGGGTCTGCCGCGGCCGTCGGTGCTCTCCAGGAGGTAGCTGCGGGCCGCGGCCACGATCGCCGGCCGGACGGCCTCGACGGCGCCGGCCGGGGCTCCGGGGCGCAGGGCGTCGTCCGCCTCCGCGGCCAGGCGCCTCCCCCCGGTCCCGCCGGCCGGGCGCGTCTCGAGCCACCGGCGGAACCCCGGCACCGGCGAGAGCGTCACGAACGTGGTCACCTCCGGGTCGTGCCGCCGCACGTGGGCGATCACCTGCTTGATGAGGTGGTTGCCGAACGGGATGCCGCGCAGCCCCGGGAACGTGTTGTTGATGGAGTACAGCGTCGCCACCGTCCTGCCGGAGCCCTGCCGCGCCCGGTCGAGGTCGGTGATGAAGTCCGTGGAGGAGGGGATCTCCTCGGTCACGGCCACCTCCACGAAGATCAGCGGGCGGTCCCCCATGGAGGGGTGCAGGAAGGCGAAGCACTGGCGGTCCGCCGGCTGGAGCCGGGACCGCAGGTCCGCCCAGCCGCCGAGCGGGTGCACGGACTCGTACTCGAGGACGTGCTCCACGAGCGAGCTCGGCGAGTCCCAGGAGAGCTCGTGCAGCTTGAGGAAGCCGGCGTTGAACCAGGACCGGAACAGGTGCAGGAAGTCCTGGTCCACCGGCTCGAGCTCCGGGTGCTCGGCCAGCACCGCCAGGAAGCGCGAGCGCATGGAGACGAGACGGAAGGTGCCGTCCTCCGCGAGGTTCAGGGCGCGCAGCAGCGCCTGGCGCGGCGACTCGCTGGCCGCGTGCAGCCGCTGGGCCGACTGCTGGGAGGGCGCGTCCCGCCACCGGGCGATGGCGTCGTCCACGGCGGCCGGGGCCGCCCCCAGGTCGCCGTGGAGGTGGCGGAAGAACGCGAGCTGACCCTCGGGGCCGAGCCCCTCGAACCCGTCCAGCACGGCGGAGGCCAGGGTCGGCTTGAAGTGGCCGTCGCCGACGTCGAGCAGCGCGGCGCACTGCTCGGTCAGCCGCCTCGGCAGATGGGGTGACGCGTCCATGGTCAGCTCCTGACGGGAATGATGTGTACATCTCGAGCGCTGTTGTATATATCACGGCACTGTAGAGCATTCGTGTGAGCTGCACCACAGCTCGGCTGGGATAGATTTGGACCACTCGTCGAAGGAGCAACGATGACCGAAGCCGTGCGCGTGCGGCGGGGCCTGGAGGAGGCCATCGTCGCCGGCCGCTACCGACCGGGCGACAAGCTGGACCTGACGAGCATCTCCGCCGAGTACGGGTGCTCCCGGACCCCGATCCGCGACGCGCTCCAGCACCTCAGCAACTCGGGGATGGTGCAGATCCGGCCCAAGCACGGGACCTTCGTCTCCCGTCTGGGCGTGCGCGAGCTCGCGGAGCGGTTCGAGGTCATGGCGGACCTGGAGGGCCTCTGCGCCGAGCTGGCCGCCCGGCGGATGCCCCCCGGGACGGCCGCGGAGATGACCGCGGCGCTCGAGGCGTGCCGGCGCTTCGTGCAGGAGGGCGACCCGGACGGCTACTACGACGCCAACAGCCGCTTCCACCGGGCGATCTACGCGGGCTCCGGCAACGAGTTCCTGCGCGCGGAGGCGGAGAAGCTGCAGGGCGTCCTGGAGGTCTACCGCCGCCTCCAGCTGCGCGTGGGCGACCGGATGGCCAGGAGCCTGGACGAGCACCGGGCGATCGCGGAGGCCGTCCTGGCGCACGACCCGGAGACGGCCCGGGCGCAGGCGCGGGCGCACGTGCAGATCCAAGCAGACGAGTACACCGAACTGGTCCTGAGGAGCGAGACATGAGCAGCGGCGACGACACCACCGGCAAGGACTTCGACGAGGCCGTCAACATGACCGCCGGGCAGCTGTCGGACTGGCTGGAGACCGAGGTGTCCGCCTCGGTGGGCCAGGACGACGGCGGGGAGTCCGTGGGCCACCGCTCCGGGCGGCGCATCGTGGAGATCCTGCGGACGCCGAAGAGCGAGCGCACGGACGCCGACCACGAGCACATGCGCAAGGTCGTCGGCTACGTCCACCGCCACCTGGCCCAGCGGCCCGACGGGGACGTGCGGGAGACCCGGTGGCGCTACTCCCTCATGAACTGGGGGCACGACCCGCTCGAGGACTGAGCCGCCCGGCCCCACCCGTGCGGGCGAGCGGCCGGCCCAAAATATTGCAGTTGTGCAAAAAGTGCAGAAGTGCAAGAATATGGGCATGCCCACCGATCCTGCCCCCACCCTGCGCGCCCGCAAGAAGGCCGAGACCTGGTCCGCGATCCACGAGGCGGCCGCAGCCCTCGCGGTCGAGCACGGGGTCGAGGGCACCACGGTGGAGGCCGTCGCCGCCGCGGCCGGAGTCTCCCCGCGCACCTTCTTCAACTACTTCCCCGCCAAGGAGGACGCCGTCCTGGGCATGCGGGCCCCCTCGCTGGACCCGGAGCTCCTGGCGGGCTTCTCCCTCGAGCACGACCTGCTGGGCCAGGTCTCCCGCCTGCTCCTGGCCGTGTCCCGCAGCGCCTACGCGGGCCCGGACGCCGAGCGGCGCCGGAGGCTCCTGCAGGACCATCCGAGCCTGGGCCGCCGCCGGCACGAGCTGATGCTCGAGGCCGAGGCCCTGGTGCGCCACACCCTCGCGGAGCTGCTCGCCCGGGAGCCGGAGTGGTCCCCCGGGATCGGGGAGCACCCCGTGGACGAGGTCGCCCGGATGCTGGTGCTCCTCGCCGGGGTCCCCCTGCGCTTCGCCATCACCGCCGAGGGCTACTCCCCGGCACGCGGGCTGCCGACCGAGGACCACGAGTCGGCGCTCGCCCTCTTCCACCGCCTCCAGGAGAAGCTCTCATGACCCGCACCCCCACCCACCGGACCGAGCAGGCCACCGGCTCCCGGCACCTCGTGCTGCTCTTCGTGGGCCTCATGCTCTCCATGCTGCTGGCCGCGCTCAACCAGACCGTGCTCAGCACCGCGCTGCCCACGATCGTGGGCGAGCTCAACGGGGTCGACGAGATGCTGTGGGTGATCACCGCCTACATCCTGGCCTCGACCATCATGATGCCCGTCTACGGCAAGCTCGGGGACCTGATGGGCCGCAAGCCCCTGCTCCTGGGCGCGATCCTGGTGTTCATGGCCGGCTCCGTGATCGGCGCGCTCGCGGGCAGCATCGAGGTCCTCATCGCCGCCCGCGCCGTCCAGGGCCTCGGCGGCGGCGGGCTGATCATCCTCTCCCAGGCCGCCATCGCCGACGTGGTCCCCGCCCGGGAGCGCGGCAAGTACATGGGCGTCATGGGCGGCGTCTTCGCCCTCGCCTCGGTGGCCGGCCCGCTGCTGGGCGGGTTCTTCACCGAAGGTCCCGGCTGGCGCTGGGTCTTCTGGATCAACCTCCCGCTCGGGCTCCTGGCGCTGGCCGGGGCCGTCCTGTTCCTCAAGCTCCCCCGGCACAGCGGCCGGCCGCGCCTGGACATCGGCGGCATGGCGCTGCTGGCCGTGGCCACGACCTGCCTGGTGCTGTTCGCCACCTGGGGCGGCGGCAAGTACGCCTGGACCGACCCCGTGATCCTCGGCCTGATCGCCGGGACGCTCGTGACCTCCGCGGCCTTCGTGGCCGTGGAACGGCGCACCGCCGAGCCGATCATCCCGATGCACCTGTTCCGCGAGCGCAACTTCGTCCTCACCACCCTGGCCGGGCTGCTCACCGGCGTGGCGATGTTCGGGGCCCTCGGCTACCTGCCCACCTACCTGCAGATGGTCTTCGGCATCGACGCCACCCGCTCCGGGCTGCTGATGGTGCCGATGATGGGCACCATGCTCCTGACCTCGGTGCTCGCCGGGCGGGCAGTGAGCCGGACGGGCCGCTACAAGTGGCTGCCGGTGGCCGGGAGCGTGCTCGTGGCCGTGGCCATGGGTCTGCTCGCGACCCTGACCTCCGAGCAGGGCGTGTGGCACGTGTGCCTCTACATCGCGGTCCTGGGCCTCGGCCTGGGCCTGTCCATGCAGGTGCTGGTGCTGATCGTGCAGAACACCTTCCCGCTGCGGCAGGTCGGCACCGCCACCGCGGCGAACAACTTCTTTCGCCAGATCGGCGCCACCCTGGGCTCGGGCGTGGTCGGCAGCGTCTTCGCGGGCCGGCTGGCCGATCTGCTGGCCGAGCGCCTGCCGGCGGCCGCGCTCGAGGGTGGCACGGGCGGGACCAACTCGCTGACCCCTGCCGTGGTCGCCTCGCTCCCCCAGGCGCTGCAGGACCCCATCGTGACCTCCTACAACGACGCCCTGACCCCCATCTTCCTGTGGATCTTGCCCCTGGGGCTGCTCGCGGCCGCCCTGCTGTGCTTCGTGACCGAGAAGCCGCTGGCCACGACGATCGAGCAGGACGTCGAGCCCGAGGCACTCGCCGAGGGCCGCCTCGGGGGCACCGCCGGCCGGCCTGCCGACCGGCGGACCGGTGACGAGGACCGGGACACCGGAGGACGCGGTGCCCGCACGTCGCGCGAGGGCCCGGCCACCCGCGAGCCCGCCGCCTCCGCCCGGTAGCCGGCGGCGCGGCAGCGGCGGCCCGGCCGACGTGACCTGCCCCCGCCCTGCGCCCACAGACCCTCGCCAGGGCCCCGATCCGTCGGTAGGTTGGGCCCCACACCCGGGAGTGCCCGGCCGCCGAGGGCGCGCCGCGGCGGCCGGGACCGGCGCAAGGATGCACGGACGCCGGCGCGGACGAGCACGGGAGAAGGAGCAGCTGATGGGTCTGAGCAAGGGCACCAAGGTCACCTGGAACACCCCCCAGGGCACCACCGAGGGCACCGTGGTCGAGAAGAGGACCGAGGACTTCGAGTTCGACGGCCGCACGTACCGCGCGAGCACGGACGACCCGCACTACATCGTGGAGTCCGCCGACACCGGGGCCCGTGCGACCCACAAGGCGGACGCCCTGACCGAGGCGTGACGCCGCGGGCCGGGCACGGCGCTCAGTCGCGGACGCCGGGCGTGCCCCAGACGAACGGACCGGAGGACGGTCCGACCGGTTCGAGGTACTCGACGTCGGCCGCCGGGATCAGGGCGCCCGGGGTGTAGCCGTCGACCTCGCAGCGGACCAGCACGACCATCCCGAGCTCGACCGGCTCGTAGGGGGCGCACAGCACCGCCTCACCGGCGCGGAGGTCCAGGCCGGCACGGTCGGTGCGCATGCGGTACCGGGCGACGTGGGAGACGGTGATCGACGCGACCGGCTCGACGGCCGGACCCACGCCGATGCCCGGGAGGACGTCGAGGGCACCGGTGTCGTCGGGAACAGGGCTCAGTGCGGAAAGGCTCATGGCGGGGATCTCCAGTCGTGGAAGCGCACGGGGACCTGCTGAGGTCCCCGTGCCGGGCGGGGTGCTCGACCACGCTGTCCCTGTCCATGATAGAGATCCACGTCACACGGGGGAAGAGTCCTTCGCATCGGTCCAGGGACCGCGGCCCGTGGTGCACGGACGTTCAGGCAGCCGTGCCCGGGATCCGCTCAGCGGATCCCGGTGAGGCGGCCCGCCTGCTCCGCCCCGAGGTGGGCCTGGCGGCCGGCGCCGACGATGCCGGCCGCGTTGCGCAGCTGCGCGGGGGCCACGCGGGCGCGCAGCCGCAGGTGGGGCAGGAACTCCTGGTGCCGCTCGCTGATGCCCCCGCCGAGGACGATCAGGTCCGGAGAGATCAGGCGCTCGAGGTGGGACAGGTAGCGCTGGAGCCGGTCCGTGTAGGTCGGCCAGTCCAGCGCCTCCACCGTCCGGGCGGAGGCGCCGGCCCAGCCGTCCACGTCGCGGCCGTCCAGCCAGACGTGGCCGAACTCGCTGTTGGGGATCAGCTCCCCGTCCAGGAACAGCGCCGAGCCGATCCCGGTGCCCAGCGTGATCACCAGCACCGTGCCCCGGGCGTCCCGGGCGGCGCCGAAGCGCACCTCGGCCAGCCCGGCGGCGTCGGCGTCGTTGAGCACCGCGACCTGCCGCCCCAGCCCGGTGGCGAGCAGCTCCCGGGCGTCCGCGCCGATCCAGGAGTCGTCGAGGTGGGCGGCCGAGCGGGCGATGCCGTGGTCGATGATGGCCGGGACGCCCACGCCGACCCCGGTCAGGGGCCGGTCCAGCTCCGGTGCGTCCTCCAGCCCCGCCAGGACCCCGCGCAGGGCGGCCACCACTGCCGCCGGGGTCGCCGGCGCCGGCGTGGGCACCCGGCGGACGGGGCCGACGGTGGTGCCGCGGACCGGGTCCACGACCGCGTACTTGATGGTCGTCCCGCCGATGTCCACCCCGAGGCAGCGGGCGTCGTCGTCCCCGCCGGGAACGGGCAGGGGGACGGTCGGGGGCGTCCGGAAGGACGGCAGGGCACAGGTCATCGCACGGTCCTGGATCGAGGCGGGAGCGGCGCGCCCTCGCACGGGCGGCGCCTGGTCGAGTGTACAACCGGGCGGGGGCGGCAATTATTCTCCGGGCCCTGCTCCTCGGCCGGGGCGCCCCGGCCGGTCCCGGGATGCGCCCCGGTCGTGCTCGGCGCTGCAGGGCTCCGGGCCCCCGGCCGGACCGTCCGCGTGCAGATGGGCGCGCTCGCCGTCGTGGTCGAGCACGGTGAGGATCTCCACCGGCCCGCCCTGCGCCACGATGGCGTGCGGGACCATCGTGGAGAACTGCGCCGCCTGACCCGCCTCGACCACGATCACCCGCTCCCCCAGGTGCAGGCGGGCGGTCCCGGAGAGCACGGTGAACCAGTCCCGGCCGGGGTGCACCGCGAGCCGCTCCGGGGCGGGCGGGCGGCCCGGCAGGATGCGCATCTTGGCCACGGTCATCCCGTGCAGCGCCCGCTCGGTGGACAGCAACCACGTGGTCAGCCCCGGCGTGCTGCTGGGCTGCGGGCGGATCACGACGTCCTCGTCCTCGGGGGACTCGACGAGCTGGTCCAGCGAGGTGTCGAGCGCGCGGGCGATGGGCACCAGCTGGTCCAGGGCGATCCGGCGGTGCCCGGTCTCGAGTCGGCTCAGCGTGGACGGGCTGAGCCGGCACCGGGCCGCGAGCGCGTCCAGGGACCAGCCGCGCGCCAGCCGGAGGCCGCGGATGCGCCGGCGGATCACGGCGTCCAGGTCCAGTTCTTGCGTCATGAGCAAGATGCTATGTCGTGTACGCACAGTGCGTCTACCGTGGTGCTGTGGCCGGGAGTTCCCGGCCGGACGAGAGCGCAGGAAAGCCTGAGGTGTGCCATGAGCCCGGAACCGACCCATGACGTGGTGGTCGTCGGCGGCGGCGCCGCCGGCCTGAGTGCCGCCGTGGCCCTGGCGCGCTCGCGGCGCTCGGTGGTCGTGGTGGACGCCGGCGAACCGCGCAACGCCCCGGCCGCCGGCGCGCACAACCTCCTCGGCCGCGAGGGGATCTCGCCGCTGGAGCTGCTGGCCGCCGGCCGGCGCGAGGCGGAGCAGTACGGGGCGCCGATCGTGGCCGGCCGGGCCGTGACCGCCCGGGCCGGGGCGGACGGGTTCACGCTCGGCCTCGCGGGCGGCGGCGTGCTGCGGGCGCGGCGGCTGCTGCTCGCCACCGGGCTGGTCGACGAGCTCCCCGACGTGCCCGGGGTGGCCGAGCTGTGGGGGCGCAGCGTGCTGCACTGCCCCTACTGCCACGGCTGGGAGGTCCGCGGCCGGCGCATCGGGGTGCTCGGCGCGGTGCCCATGAGCATCCACCAGACGCTGCTGTTCCGGCAGCTCAGCGAGGACGTCACCTTCTTCCCGCACCGGATGCCGGATCCCGGCGCCGAGGCGTGGGAGCAGCTCGACGCCCTGGGGGTCCGGGTGGTCGAGGGACCCGTCCGGCGGCTGCGCCTCGAGGAGGGCGCGCTGCGCGCGGTGGTCCTCGACGACGGCCGGGAGGTCCCGGTGGACGCCGTGGTCGTGGCGCCCCGGTTCGTGGCCCGGGCGGAGCTCTACGAGCAGCTCGGCGGCACCCTGACCGACCACCCCGCCGGGACGCTGATCGCCACGGGTCCGATGGGCGCCACCGAGGTCCCCGGGGTGTGGGCGGCCGGCAACGCCGGTGATCTCTCGGCCATGGTCTCCTCCGCCGCGGGAGCGGGGCTCGGCGCGGCCGCGGCGATCAACGCGGATCTCGTGGCCGCGGACGCGGCCGCCGCCGTGCGGGCCCGGGCGGCCGTGTGACGTCGGCGGGGTCCGGCCGGACGCATCGGCCGGAGCCCGCCGCACCGTGGGACGGGATCAGCCCGCGAAGACCTCGGTGCGGAACGACATCTGCGGTCGCTCCTCGACGACCTCGAAGGTCAGCCACTCGGTGCTCTCGCGTCCGTGGCGGTCCGTGGCCGTCACCTCCGCGGTGTGCACGCCGGGCTCCAGGCCGGCCGGGAGCTCGAGCTGCCAGAGATGGGTCGTGCTCCGGGCGACGTGGTAGCCCGGCCGCGGGGCCGCCGGGCCGGCCTGGATCCCGTAGAAGGCCTGGAACCCCTGGGCGTCCTCGTTCCCGGAGGTGGACTCGAAGGCGTGGCGGGCGATCATCAGCTGGCGGGTGGCCGCGTAGGGGTCCGCCACCTCGGCGCCCTGGGCCTTCTCCTCGCCGGCGCCGGGCTGGGTGTGGGTGGCCTCCAGCGGCTCCCCGCCGTCGACGGAGATGGTCACGCGGGCCTCCCGGGTGCCGTTCCACACGTTGGCGGACAGCCGGGTGCCGCCCCGCAGGTCCTCGGCCGTGACCATGCCGGGGTCCCCGAGGTCGTTGACGTTCACCGGGGGCACGGCGTCCCAGTTGCCCAGGTTGGCCTCGCCCCACGCGGCGAGGGTGTTGTACCAGTCCCGCCAGTGCGGGGAGTTCACGGCCAGTCCCATCCGGTCCCCGTCCCGGCCGATCGCGTGGAAGTCCTCCCGGTAGCCGGTGCCGTGCACGTCGAGCGAGAACCAGCCGGGCGGGGCCCCGTCCCGCTGCAGCGCCATGGGCACGCCGTCGACGTCGAGATCGCCGATGTACCAGTCGCCGCTCGGGGCGCCGGCCACGATGTGGTGGAAGGGCAGCTCCTGGACGCCCGTCGACTCCTGCCACCCGGCCACAGCGGTGCCGGCCGTCATGTTCTCGACCGAGTGGGTGTGCCCGGAGAAGGAGATCGCCTCGCGGCCCTCGAGCAGGGCGTAGAGCTCGGTGACGTCGTCGGTCTGGTGCATGGTGCTGGAGGAGTCGGCGTAGGAGACCAGCGGCACGTGCGTGGCGACGACCACGAGCTTGTCCTCCGGCACCGTGGCGAGGTCCGCCTCGATCCAGGCCAGGGTCTCCTCGCCGAGGACACCGTTGTACTGGGGGTCGTTCTCCGGATCGGCGCACTGGCCGTGCCTGCCGTCGGCGTTCTCCTCGGGCCGGCACGGGTAGGAGAGGTTGTTCAGTCCGACGACGTGCATCTCGCCCACGTCGTAGGAGAAGTTCTCCGGGCCGACGTGCTGCTTGAAGGTGTCGAAGGACTCCTCGGGGTCCGTGGAGTCGATGTCGTAGTCGTGGTTGCCCGGTACCGCGCGGATCGGGGCTCCGGCGCCGGAGAGGATTTCCTTCAGCCGCGGGTACAGCCCCAGGTCGCCGCCGGCCAGGTCGCCCAGCAGGAGCAGGCCGCAGTCCTCCAGGTCCTGGCGCGCGGCGAGGTCCCGCACCAGCCCGGTGCGGGCGAAGCCGATCTCCTGGTGGGAGTAGGTCTGCACGTCGCCCAGGAACCCGCAGGTCTGGTCCCGGCGAGCGCTGTCCTCGTTGCGCGCCAGGGGGAAGTTCAGGGCGTCGGGGGCCTCCCCCGTGGCGGCCAGACCGCCGAACCGCAGGTCCTGGGCGGTGCCCTCGGGCTCGTGGTGGTAGTGGAACCGGGCGAAGTTCGTCTCGTCGACCGGGGTGTCCCAGCCGGCGGGCTTGGTGACGAACACGGTCTGCCCCTCGGCCAGCGGCAGCTCCCAGTACCCCTGGCGGTCGGTGCGCACCACGTCCAGGCCGTTGGACACGGCGACGTCCTCCAGGCCCTCCTCGTGCTCCTGCCGGACGCTGTCCCTGTTGCTGTCGTCGAACACGTGGCCGCTGATCCGCCCGGCGGAACCGTCGGCGTCCGCACCGTCGCGCAGCACCTGCGGTCCGCCCACGTAGGAAATGGGGTCGACGTCGTCTGCCTGCCCCTGGGGCTCCTCCCGGCCGTGGCCCACCCCCGGGGACGGGTGCTCCGCGACCGCAGGAACCGGATCGGCGGGGAGCCGGGGAAGGACTGTTGCGGCTGCCGGTGCCAGCACGACCACGACGGCGGTGCCGGACAGCAGAAGTCGGCGCAGGGCGATGGCTGGCATGGTGCCGCCTCCGGGATCGGTCGGTCACGTGCGGTCCAGACTAGAAGAGATCCCGCAGAACATGCCCGGAAGAACATAAACCCACGTCAACATGACGCGACGGCCGTTCGCCCCGTGCTGGAACACCGCACGGGCCCGGACCGGCGGCGGAGGGGCCGACGGCCGCCGTCCGGGACGCCCGTGGGAAGAGGGGCCCTAGGCTGGGTGCAGCCCACCAGATCGTTCCACCGGCGAGGAGCCCCGTGCACCGCATTCCCGACGCAGTCGACACCCCGGACGTCCTGATCGACCGGGACGTGCTCCAGCACAACATCGAGCGGATGGCCGCGGCCGTGCGCGAGCGGGGGCTGCACCTGCGCCCGCACGCCAAGACGCACAAGGTCCCGCAGATCGCGGCGCTGCAGCTCGCCGCGGGCGCGGCCGGGCTGACCGTGGCCACGCTCGGGGAGGCCGAAGTGTTCGCCGCGCACGGGGCCGGCGACCTGTTCGTGGCGTACCCGCTGTGGGTCGGCCCGCGCCAGGCGGATCGTCTGCGCCGGTTGAGCGCCACCGCCCGGATCAGTGTGGGGACGGACTCGGCCGAGGCGGCCGCCGTCATGGGCGAGCAGCTGGGGGACGCCGCGGGGGACGTCGCCGTGCTCGTGGAGGTCGACAGCGGCCACCACCGCAGCGGGGTCCACCCGGACGCCGCCGCGGACGTCGCCCGCGCCGCGGCCCGGGCCGGGCTGCGCGTCGAGGGCGTCTTCACCTTTCCCGGCCACAGCTACGCCCCGGGCATGCCGGTCGAGGCCGCCGCGCAGGAGCAGCGGGCCCTGGACCGGGCCTCCGGGCAGCTGGAGGCCGCGGGGTTCGAGGTGCTGCGCCGCAGCGGCGGGTCCACGCCCAGCGCGCTGCTGACCGACAGCACCGCCGCCACGGAGGTGCGGCCGGGGGTCTACGTCTTCGGCGACGCCCAGCAGCTGGAGCTCGGCCGGTGCGCCCCGGAGGACATCGCCCTGACCGTGGCCGCGACCGTGGTCAGCCGGCACGAGGGCGGCACTGCGAGCAGCGCCGGGGGCGGTGGCGAGGACGACGTGCCGCGGCGGGTCGTCCTCGACGCCGGCAGCAAGGTCCTCGGCAGCGACCGCCCGGCCTGGGCCACCGGGTACGGGCGGCTGATGGACCACCCGGACGCCCGGATCACGGCCCTGTCCGAGCACCACGCCACCGTCGTCTGGCCCGAGGACGCCCCGCTGCCCGCCCTCGGCGAGCGCCTGCGGGTGATCCCCAACCACGTGTGCCTCACCATGAACCTCGTCGACGACGTGGCCGTGGTGCGCGGCGGGACGCTGCTGGAGCGCTGGACCGTGGCCGCGCGGGGCAAGAACTCCTGACCCCGCCGCCGCCGGCGTGCCATCCCCGACGCGCCGGACCGGTGAGCCGTGTCAGGCGGCGGGCAGCCCTGTCAGCTGGGCGGCGGCGGCGGAGCGGGCGCACCCTTCGGCGGGGCGATCTTGGGGAACACCCGGGAAGGGCTCGCCGCCTGGGCCGCCGCGGTCTCCTCGCCGGCCGCATTCCCAGGCCAGGCGCGGCCGGGGGACGGGTCCCAGTGTGCGTCGACCACCTTGCGCTGCACGAGCACGGCCAGTGCGAGCAGGCCGAAGCCGATGAGCGCGATGAGCACGATGCCGCCGACGGACCCGATCTTGGCGGCGGAGCCCACGGCGATGCCGAACCACCCGAAGTCGGCGTCCCCGAAGGTGGTGTTCTCGGAGCCGAAGGTCCCCAGGACCGAGAGCAGGAACGCGGGCAGGAACGTGATGATCAGGCCGTTGACGAACCCGCCGGCGAGGGCGCCACGGCGCCCGCCGGTGGCGTTGCCGTAGACACCGGCCGCGCCGCCGGTGAAGAAGTGCGGCACCAGGCCGGGCAGGATCAGCGCGATGCCGAGGGCGGGGTTGAGCCACACGGACAGCACGAGGAGCCCGATCAGCCCGCCCACGAAACTGGAGATGAAGCCCAGGAGCACGGCGTTCTGCGCGTACGGGAAGACGATGGGCGCGTCGAGGGCCGGGATGGCGCCGGGGACGACCTTCGCGGCGATGCCCTGGAAGGCCGGGACGAGCTCGCCGAGGATGGTGCGCACGCCGAAGAGGATGACGGCCACGGCCACGCCGAACTGCAGGCCCTGGGTGATGGACATCATGATGTAATTGCCCACGCCGGTGGCGCCGCCGTCGAACGCGGTGAAGGCCTCCTCGGTGCCGGCTCGGACCAGGAAGAGCACGGCGAGGACCACGTACATCAGCGCCATGGACAGCGCGGTGGCCACCATGGAGTCGCGCAGGAAGCGCAGGCCCTCCGGCAGCTTCGTGTCCTCGGTGGACCGGCTCTTCTTGCCCACCACCTGCCCGACGGCGCCGGCGGCGATGTACCCGGCGGTCCCGAAGTGGCCGATGGCCACGCTGTCGTCGCCGGTGATCCGGCGGGTCCACGGGTGGGCGAGCGCCGGGAGCGAGACCATCAGGATGCCCAGGAGCAGGGCGCCCAGCGACACGGTCACCCAGGCGTCGTAGCCGGCGGTGGCCAGGATGATGGTCAGCATCGTAGCCATGAACAGGACGTGGTGGCCGGTGAGGAAGACGTAGCGCAGCGGGGTGAAGCGGGCGAGCACCAGGCTGACGGCGAAGCCGAGGATCATCAGCCAGGCGACCTGGGCGCCGTACTCGGCCTGGGCGATCCCGGCGATGGCCTCGTTGGTGGGGATCACGCCCTGGGCGCCGGTGGCGCCCAGGATCATGGCGCCCAAGGGCTCCAGGGAGGCCACCACGAGGGTGGCCCCGGCGCCGATCAGGAGGAAGCCCAGCGTCGCTTTGATGGCGCCGCCGATGATCTGGCCGGTGCTCTTGCGCAGGGCGGCCAGGCCCACGGCGGTGATGATGCCGATCAGGAACGCCGGGACGGCGAGGATCTCGCTGACCAGGAACTCGGGAATGCTGACGAGCCAGTTCACGGGGTGCCTGCCTTCAGACGTCGTAGAGCTCGCGCAGGGCGGCGTCGAGCTCGGAGGTGCTGGTGAAGTTCTCGATCACCTTCACGGGGACGCCGACGTCCCCGAGGGTGCGGGCGATTTCCCCGGAGGTGAGGATCAGGTCGGTCTCCTTGGCCTTGCCGCGCGCGGAGATGGTGTCAGTGGCCTCGACCGTGAGGTACTTGCTCCAGCCCCAGCGGTCGAGCACCTGCTCCAGGGTGTTCTTCAGGAACAGGCTGGTGCCGAGGCCGTTGCCGCACACGGTCAGGATCTTGTTGCGGCTGTCCGGGCCGCCCCCGTTCCGCTCCCCCGCCGGTTCGACGGCGGGCGCCTCCGCCGTCGAGTCGTGGGTGGGCGCCTCCGCCGTCGAGTCCCGGGCGGGCGCCGCCGGGGCCTCCTGGGTCAGCACGGCGAGCACCTCCTCGGGCGTCGCGGCGGTGTCCAGGGCGGTCCGGGTCTCCGGCGAGCCCAGCAGCGTGGCCAGCGTGCGCATGGCCTGCAGGTGATCCTTCTTGTCCTTCGCGGAGAGGGCGACGACGAGGGTCACGGGGTCGTTCGCCGCGTGCCCGAACTCCACGGGCTGGGCGAGCCGGACCCAGGACATGGCCGTGCGGTGCACGGCCTCCGAGGGCCGGGCGTGGGCGAAGGCGAAGCCCGGCGCCACCACGATGTAGGGCCCCTTCTCCTCGACGCTCGTGATCATGGCCTGGGTGTACTCGGCGGTGATGGCGCCCTGCCGCTCGAGCACCTGACCGGCCAGGGCGATGGCGGTGCGCCAGTCCCCGGCCGCTTCGTCCAGACAGATGGATTCGAGGTCCAACAAGCGGCTGATCTCAGACATGAAACATATCGTAGCGTACTTGACATACTACACAGTAGTTATCTTTGTAGATCTTCCATGGACGATATACGTCGTTCGCGCTCGCCCGAGGCATGTGCCCCGATCGGGATCTGGCAGGCTGGCAGTGGCACCTGCTCCACCGGCAGGAGGCCACCGGAAGCGCCTCCGCGCCCACGCCACGCCTCGTCCTGTCCCAGGAGCCGCCATGAGCATCCCGTCCCAGTCGTGCCCGGAGACCGCCGCGCACCGCACCGCCCGCCGGTCCCCGCAGCCCCACTCCGTCCGGGGCCGCTGAGATGACCTCGCGCACTTTGACGCCGCGCGCCCTGCCGTGGGTCGTCGTCGGCATCGTGCTCGTCGCGCTGAGCCTGCGCGGGCCGATCATCGCCCCGACGCCGGTGATCACGCAGATCCAGTCCGAGCTGGGTCTCTCGGCGGCGACCGCGGGCCTGCTCACGGGCCTGCCGGTGCTGCTCTTCGCCCTGGTCACCCCGCTGGCCTCCAAGCTGATCGGACGCTTCGGGCCCGAGGCTGCCGTCCTGGCGTGCCTGAGCGGCGTGCTGGCCGGGACCGTGATCCGCTCGGCGGGCCCCACCGCGGTGGTCCTGGCCGGCGCCGTGGTCATCGGCGCCGCGATCGCCGTGGGCAACATCGTGGTCCCGGTGATCATCCGCCGCGACGTCCCTTGGCGCCGGATCCCCACGGTGACCGCCGCCTACACCGCCGCCCTCAACGTCGGGTCCATGATCACCGCCCTGGGCACCGCACCGCTGGCTGCGGCGGTCGGCTGGCGCTGGGCCCTGGTCGCCTGGGGCACCCTGACCGTGGTGGCCCTGGTCTTCTGGCTGGTCGTGGCGCGCCGCCGGACCGGCGCACCCCCCGCGGCCCCCACCCCCACCGAACCCAGCACGGCCACCGGAGCGCTGAGGCAGGCCCGGGGCGCCGCCCAGATCCGGCGCGTCGGCTGGTGGCTGACGTTCGCCTTCTGCGGGCAGGCCTTCTCCTACTACTCCATCACCGCCTGGCTGCCCACCCTGCTGGCCGACACCCGGGGGCTGAGCCTGGCCGCCTCCGGAGCCAGCGCTTCCCTGTTCCAGGTCGCCGCCATCGCCGGCGCCCTGGGGGTGCCCCTGCTGGCCGACCGGGCCCCGGCGTGGACGCCGGTGGTCCTCGTCGGAGGGCTGTGGATCGCGCTGCCCGTCGGGCTGCTGCTCGCCCCCGACGGCTATCTCCTGTGGTCCGCTGTCGGCGGCATCGCCCAGGGCGGGGGCTTCACCACGATCTTCTCCATCGTCGCGCGCATCGTGCGCTCCGACGCCGAGGCCGCGGGGACCTCCGCCCGCATCCAGGGCAGCGGGTACCTGGCCGCGACCGTCGGTCCACCCCTGATCGGCGCACTGAACTCCGGCACCGGGGGCTGGACCGTCCCCCTGCTGGTCGTCCTCGGTGCCACGGTGGCGTTCCTGGCCGGCGGCCTCCTGGCCGTCCGGGAGTCCCAGGACCGTTCCCGGTAGGGGTGCGCCCCGTCCTCGGGCTCCTCGACGGGGCGCGCGGAGCCGCAGGACCTGTCGGCAGGACCCGTGCGCGGGACGGCCGCGGCGCCGAGCACGCCGGCCGACGCACACCTTCGCGGGAATTAGGGCAGGGATGTGTCAGCTAATCCGGATCGACCTGCTACAGTTCCCTCCACCACCAGGTAAGGCTCACCTCACCTGCCCCCATCCGCCCGACCGAAGGCCCCGCGCATGACCCGTGGCACGACGCCTCCCGCCGTGGCGCTCGCCCCCCTCCCCCCGGAGACCGCACCGGCTGCGGGCCTCGACAGCGACCTCGTGCTCGCGGGCCGCCGTGGGGTCCTCTTCGCGCGGCGGGACCGGACGCTGCCCGCCGCCCCGATCACCGGCAGCGGCATCGAGGCGGCGCTGGCCCGCCTGGGCGAGGCCACCTGCGAGGCGTTCGACTCCGGCGCCCGCCGCGCCACGGGGCCGGTGCTGTGCGGAACCGTCCCCTTCGACCCGGACGAGCCGGCCGACCTGTTCCTCGCCGAGCGGCCCGTCTGGTCACCCCGGCCGGCGCCGGAGTCCTCGGTGCCCCTGGTCCGGCAGCTCGCACCCTCCGTCCCGGCGCCGGACGCGGACCACCGCGAGGCGCTCGCCGAGGCCCTCGACCGGATCGGCCGCGGCGCCGCGCAGCACCTGGTGCTGGCCCGCGCCCTGGACCTGGAGCTGCCCGCCCCCGTGGACCTGGACCGGCTGTGGGAGGAGCTCGTGGCCCGCGCCGCGGGCGGCCACGCCTTCCTGGTGCGGCCCCGGGACGGCGGCGCAGTCCTCGGAGCGGGCCCGGAGCTCACGGCCGAGGTGGGCCCGGTCGGTTTCGCCGCCCACCCCCACACCGGCTGCGCCGCGCGCCACCCCACGGTCTCGGGCGACGCGGCCGCTCAGCAGTCCCTGCTGCGCTCCCCCGCCGCGCGCCGGCGGCACCAGCACGTCGTCGAGCACCTGGCCCGCGGCCTGGCACCGTACGCCGCGTCGCTGCACGTGCCTGCGCAGCCCAGCGTGCTGGGCACCGACGCCGCCTGGCATCTCGCGACCCGCCTCACCGGCCGGCTGCACCGGGGCACCAGTGCGCTGCACGCCGCGGTGGCGCTGCACCGTGCTGCCGTCGGCACCCCGGGCCGGGAGGCCATGTCCCTGATCCGTGAGCTCGAGCCGCGCCCCCGCGGCGCCTTCGCGGGGCTCGTGGGCTGGACCGACGCCGCGGGGCACGGCCAGTGGGTGCCGGTGCTGCGCAGCGTCCACCTGCACGGCACGCTGGCCCGGCTGCACGCCGCCGCGGAGCTGGACGCGACCTCCACCGTGGACGGCGCCGTGGCCGAGACCGCCGCGAACTTCGGCACCGTGCGCGCGGCTCTTGCGGCCGCCGGCGCCCGGGAGCGGGACGGCCTGTGCGCCGGTGTGCCGGACGCCGCCTGACCGCTCACGCCCGCGACGCCGCACAGCCCGTCCGACCGGGGCCTGAGCTCAGTCGAGCTCCACCACGGTGACGGGCAGGGGCAGGGACTCCGCGGTGAACGTGGTCTGCTCGGAGAACGGCACGCCCGCCTCGTCCCGCCCGAAGCACAGGGCCAGCACCTCCCCCGCGTCGGCACCGGCCATCAGGGTCCAGTGCTGGCCGACGGCGTCCACGGCGTGGGCCTGGTGGTCGAGGTCCGCCTCCCCCTCGACGTCGGTGAAGCGGGCGCGGTAGGCCTCGAGCTCCTCGGGGGTCTGCAGCACCCCGGCGGAGACGACCGCCTCCTCGTCGCCGGTGACCGAGGGAGCCACGGGGTAGGCGATGCGGAACGGCGGCTCGAGCACCTCCAGCAGCTCCCGGGCGGGGGTGGCGTCGTCGCCCCGGAGCCAGAGCCGGCCCGTCCCGTCGGCGAAACCCGCGTACTCCTCGTCGTTGGGGTAGAAGCAGAGGAAGCCCGATCCCGGGATGCGCGCGGCCAGCCCGCTGAGGTCCGCGGCGTGCTCCACGGTCAGGAAGCGGGTGAGGGGCTCCAGCGGCAGGGGTTCCACGGGCGTTGTCTCCTAGCGGTGCGGCGGGTCGGTCCGGGAACGGCCTGGTGACCGCTCCCGGACGCTCTACGCTACGCCGCCGCCGCCCGGCCGCTGACCGGGCACGCCAGGCCGGGCACGCCGGGCCGCGTCAGGCGGCCTGGTAGGTGAGGCAGTCGGCCTCGTCGGCGCCCGCACCGATCTTCACGTCGTGGGCGGTGCACATCAGGTGCTCGTTGTGCACGCACTCCCCGCGCTGGCACGCGCCCACTTCCGCGTGCACGGTGGGCAGACCGCCGTCGGGGCCCAGCGAGATGAACGTGCCGCAGTGCGCGTGGCCGGCGCTGCCGGTCACGGTGATCGCGTGGGCCGTGCACTCGTGGTCGTGGTTGAACGAGCACTGGCCCACGGTGCAGTCGGAGACGGGAGCGAACTCGGTGGTGGCCATGACTTCTCCTCCAGGAGGATCTCCGGGCCGGTGCCTGTTGCCCCGACCAGGTCGGACCCTTCCAGGATGCGCCTCACCTGGGACAATGGATAGCGAATTTTTCCGTGCCGCAATTGCCGTGGACGCGCCGGTGGTCAGTCCGCGGCGATCCGGGCCAGCGGGATGACGTGCGGGCGGCCGCTGACCGGCTCGGGAACGACCTGCGCCCGCAGGCCGAAGACCTCGGCGAGCAGCTCCGCCGTCACGACCTCCTCGGGCGTGCCCCGGGCGACGACGCGCCCGCCGGCCATGGCCACGATGTGGTCGGAGAAGCGGGCGGCCAGGGAGATGTCGTGCAGCACCATGACCACGGTCCGGCCCAGGTCCCGGTTGAGCCGGTGGACGAGCTCGAGGATCTCCACCTGGTGGGCCAGGTCCAGGTACGTGGTGGGCTCGTCCAGGAGCACGATCTCGGTGTCCTGCACGAGCGTCATCGAGATCCAGGCGCGCTGGCGCTGTCCGCCGGAGAGCTCGTCGACCGGGGTCCCGGCGAGCTCGGCGATGCCGGTGGCCTCCAGCGCCCGGTGCACGGCGTCCTCGTCGGCGTGCGAGAACTGCTGGTACCAGCGCTGCCGCGGGTGGCGTCCGCGGGAGACGAGGTCGGCCACGGTGAGGCCCTCCGGGGCCGTGGGTCCCTGGGGCAGGACGGCCAGCCGCTGGGCGATCCGCCGGGTGGAGAGCCGGTCGAGCGGTTCGCCGTCGAGGGTCACGGTGCCGCCGAGCGGGCGCAGCAGGCGCGCCATCCCCCGCAGCAGGGTGGACTTGCCGCACCCGTTGGGGCCGAGGACCGTGGTGACGCGGCCCTCCGGGACGGCCAGGGACAGGCGCTCGACGACGGGCCTCCCGTCGTAGCCCAGCGTCAGGTCCCGGGCCTCCAGCCGGGCGGTGGCGGGCAGGGGGCTCATGCAGTCCTCCGTTGGGATCGCAGGACGAGGTGGATGAGGTACGGGGCGCCCAGCACGGCCGTGGCGACGCCGACCGGCAGGGGCACCGCCAGCAGGTGGGCGGCGGCGGTGTCGGCGACCAGCACGAACAGCGCCCCGACCAGGACCGAGACGGCCACGGGCGGCACCGGGGCCCGCGTGAGCAGACGGGCGATCTGCGGTGAGGCCAGCGCCACGAACACCAGCGGACCGCCGACCACGGTGGCGACCGAGGCCAGCAGCACGGCCAGACTCAGGGCCACCACCCGCACCCGCCCCAGCCGCAGCCCCAGGCCCACCGCGGTGTCCTCGTGCAGGGACGAGAGGAGCAGCCACCGGCCGGACAGCACCGCCGCGCCGACCAGGGCGGCCGCGACGCCCGCCATGGGGCGCACCAGGGTCCAGTCCTTGCCGTTGAGCGAGCCCGTCATCCAGGTCAGGGCCTGGGCGGCGCTGGTGACGTCGCCCAGGGTGAGCATCCAGGTGGTCAGCGCGGTGGTGAACCCGGAGACCCCCAGGCCCACCAGGATCAGCCGGTAGCTGTCGACCCCGTGCCGGTAGGCCAGCAGGTAGACGGCCACGCCGCTGACCGTGCCGGCGGCGAAGGCCGCGGCGGGCATGCCCACGGTCGCGGCCGCGCCGCTGAGTCCGGCCGCCCCGCCCTGCCCGAGGATCAGCACGGCGACCGCGCCCGCCGAGGCCCCGGAGGTCACACCGAGGATGTCGGGGCTGGCCAGCGGATTGCGGGCGACCGTCTGGGTGATGGCACCCGCCGCGGCCAGGCACGCGCCCACGAGCACGGCGGCCACCGTGCGCGGGGCGCGGAACTCGACCACCGCCAGCTGGACGGCGGCGTCCGGCGCCCGGCCGGCGAGCGCGGCGAGGACCTGCGGGTACGGGATGGGGGTGCCGCCCACGGCCACGTGGAGGGCCGCGGCCGCGGCCACCAGGACCACCAGCACGGCCGAGACCGCCAGCGCCCGGGGGTGCACCCGCACGGAGACGGGCCCGGCGCGCAGCGCCCGGACGGAGCGGAACGGTCCCGGCGGCGGGGCCCCCGGAGCGGCGGGCGGCGTGCGGGCCCGGGTCGGGGCGGCGGGGGACGAGGTCATGCGGTGGCCGGCTTCCGGCGGCGGGCGAGATGGACGAAGAACGGTGCGCCGACGGCGGCCAGCACCACCCCGACCGACAGCTCCCCCGGCCGGGCGACGACCCGGCCGGCGGTGTCGGCCAGCAGCAGCACGGCCGCCCCGGCCAGCGCACCGGCGGGGACGAGCCACCGGTAGTCCGTGCCCATCACGGCACGGGCCACGTGCGGGACCACGAGCCCGGCGAAGGCGATCGGCCCGGCCAGGGTCACGGCTGCACCGGCGAGCAGCGTGATCGCCGCGATCCCGGTGATCCGGGCCCGCAGCACGGAGACCCCGAGGCCGCGGGCGACGTCCTCGCCCAGGGAGAGGCTGTTCAGCGCGCCGACGTTGGCCGCGGTCAGGGCGAGCCCCAGGGCCAGGAAGGGCCAGAGCACCTCGAGGGAGCCGTTGCGGACCGCGACGGAGCCCACCTGCCAGAAGCGCAGGGTGTCCAGGGCCTGGTCGTCCAGCAGGACGATGGCCGAGACCAGCCCGGTGCACAGGGCGGAGACGGCCGCCCCGGCCAGCACCAGGGTGATGGGCGTGGCCCCGTGCCGGGCGGCGGAGCCGATGAGGAAGACCACCACCACGGCCGCCAGGGCCCCGCCGAAGGCCAGCAGCGCCTGGGTCAGCGGGGCCACGGCGCCGGCCGCGGCGGTCACGCCGACGATCGCCAGGGCGGCGCCCTGGTTGATGCCCAGCAGGCCGGGGTCGGCGATCGGATTGCGCGTGTGGCCCTGCACCAGCACCCCCGCCAGGCCGAGACAGGTCCCCACCACCACGGCGGTGACGGTGCGCGGCCAGCGCAGTTCGCGGATGGTCACGTCCATGACGGTGCCCGTGGGGGTGAGCACGGCGTGCCAGGCCTCGGCCGGGGTGGAGGGCCGCCCGCCCACGCACACGCTCAGCACCACGGCGCCCAGAGCCACCGCGAGCAGCACGGCCAGCCACTGCCCCCGGCGCAGCACCGGGGCACGTGGGGGCCGGGTTGCCGGGGACAGGGCCATGCCACCTCGATTACGTCAGGGATGTGTGAGCTAATGCCGAGCGGACTGCTACAGTCTGCCACAGTGAGGTGAGGCTCACCTCACCTGCCGCCCGATCCGCCCGACCGAAGGCCCTCCCCATGACCCCTGGAAAGACCCTCCCCGCCGCCGTTCTCGGCCTGTCCCTGCTCGCCCTCACGGCGTGCGGCGGCACCGAGCCTGCCGCCGGCCCTGCGACCGGGTCCCCGGCGCCGGCCTCGGCCGGGACCGGCGACACGGCCGCCGGATATCCCCTGACGATGACCCACGCGATGGGCGAGACCGTCATCGAGGAGGAGCCCCGGCGCGTGGTCGCGCTGGATCCCAGCTACGTCGACGCGGCGCTGCTGCTCGACGCGGAGCTGGTCGGCTACGCCGAGTACCGGCAGGACCCGGAGGACCCGTTCGCCGACTACCTGGGGGACGTCTCGGCGGAGACGGCCGGCGCCGTGAACGTCGGCACGATCGCCGAGCCGGACCTGGAGCAGATCGCGGGGCTCGGCCCGGACCTCATCGTCTCGGCCAAGGTCCGCCAGGAGGCCCTGTACCCGCAGCTGGAGAAGATCGCCCCCACGGTCTTCTCCGAGTCCACCGGGCCGACGTGGAAGGAGAACGTGGTCCTCCTCGGAGAGGCCCTGGGCAAGCAGGAGCAGGCCGAGCAGGAGGTCGCCGACTACGAGGCGCGCGCCGCCGCGGTGGGCGAGGCGATCCTGGCGCAGGACCCCGACGCCACGTACTCGCTGCTGCGCTTCGCGGGCGAGGACACCGCACGCCTGTACTCCTCGGACTCCTTCATCGGCGAGATCATGGCCGACATGGGCATCCCCCGCCCGGACGGGGCGCCCGACACGACCGAGAGCATCTTCGTGCCCCTGTCCCAGGAGCAGATCCTCGAGGCGGACGCGGACCTGGTCATGGTGAGCACCTGGGCGCCGGACGGCGCCGAGGGCGAGGCCTCCCGGGAGCAGGAGGAGCGCTTCACGACCAACCCGCTCTGGGAGCGGCTCGAGGGCGAGGTCCTGCCGGTCGACGACGAGACCTTCGTGGCCTCCGTGAGCATCCAGGGCGCCCACGCCGTGATCACGCAGCTGGCCGAGCACTACGGCGTGGACCCGCAGCTGCCCTGACCCGGCCACCGCTCGGTCGCGACCGGACGACGGCCGGGGTGCGCCGACCCTCGCCGCCCGGAGAAGCTTCATGGAATCTTGAGGATTCCGCGAGGTCACCGCCAAACGCGGACGACACCCTGAAGACAGATCGGCCCCGAAGAGGGCCGGCTCGATCAGGGGGGAGTCATGAGCGCGATGCCACGAGCGGAGAAGACCGATCCAGCGGGACCGGGAGAGGCCCTGATCCGGCCCACCCGCCGGCTGGTGGGCATCGACGCGGCCCGGGGCCTGGCGCTGGTCGGGCTGATGGCCATCCACATCCTGCCGTCCTGGAACGAGGAGACCGGGGAGGCCAGCTTCACCTGGCGGGTGTTCTCCGGGGACTCCGCGGCCCTGTTCGCCCTGCTGGCCGGGGTCGGGCTGGCCCTGACCTCCGGGGGACGCCACCCGCACACGGGGAAGGCGATGACCGCCGACCGGATCGGCCTGGCCGTGCGTGCCGTGCTGATCGCGGCCGTGGGACTGTGGATCGGCACCCTGATGCCCGAGGACCCGCCCGCCTACAACATCCTGATCTACTACGGGGTGTTCTTCCTGCTGGCGATCCCGTTCCTGCACGCGGGCCCGAAGGCGCTCTTCGGCTCCGCGGCGGTCTTCGGGCTCGTGTCCCCGCTGCTGATGCAGGGCCTGCTCGACCAGCTGCCCGCCTGGAGCTCCTACAACCCCACCCTGACCACCCTCGTCACCGAGCCGGGCGCCACGGCCTCCCAGCTGCTGCTCACCGGGTCCTACCCGGCCCTGCCGTACCTGACCTATCTGCTGGTCGGCATGGGGCTCGGGCGGCTGAACCTGCGCAAGCAGGAGGTCCAGATCCGGCTGCTGGTCACCGGCATCGGGGTGGCAATCTTCGCCCAGGCCACCTCCTACTTCCTGCTCTACGCCTTCGGCGGCTACCAGCGGCTGCTGGACGCCTCGGCGATGGGCGAGGAGGAACTGGCCGAGGTCCTGATCTGGGGCCCGGACTCCCTGCCCACCTCCACGGTGTGGTGGCTGGCGATCGCCACCCCGCACACCAACACCCCGCTGGCGATCGCGGCCAGCCTGGGCGTGAGCCTGGCCGTGCTGGGCGCCTTCCTGCTGATCGCCCGCAAGACCGAGGCCTGGCTGCTGCCGCTGGCGGCGATGGGGGTCATGACCCTGACCCTCTACACCGCCCACCTGGTGGCCCTGTCCTTCGAGGCCCACTACGACCAGCCCTACCTCTGGTACGTCATCCACCTGGCGGTCGCGGCGCTGTTCGCGGTGGCCTGGCACCGGGCTCTCGGCCAGGGCCCCCTGGAGCGGGTGATCGGCCTGTCCGTGAAAGGCACCCGCCGGCTCGTGCTCGGCGGGACCTCCGGGACCTCGCGCCGGTAGGAGCCGCTGCACCGCACGGGCCGTGCCCGCCGCCGCTGGTCGACGAGTGGTGGGGCACGGCCCGTCGTCGTGCCCAGGCGTCGTCGTGCTCGGGTCCCGGGGCCTCGGCGCCCCGGGAGGAGGCTCAGCCGGTGGGCCGGTTCCGGGGCAGCCGGATCCGGAAGCTGGCCCCGTGCCCGGGACCGTCGCTGGTGGCCTCCAGGGTCCCGCCCTGGGCCTCGACCAGTGCCTTGCTGATCGCCAGTCCCAGCCCCGAGCCGCTGCGGTGGGCCTCCCGGCCGGTGTTCGCGCGGTAGAAGCGCTCGAAGACGTGCGGGAGGTTCGCGGCGCTGATGCCCTCCCCGGAGTCGGTGACGGTGTAGGTGACCGCCTCCGGGGAGTGGTCGGTGCGCAGCACGATGGTGCCCCCCGGCGGGGTGTGCCGCAGGGCGTTCTCCAGCAGGTTGCTCAGCACCTGGCCCATCCGCTCCGGGTCCAGCGGCACCGGGGTCACCTCCGGGCCGGTGCTCACCGAGGTGATCGACACGCCCTTGCCGACGGCATCGGGCTCGATGGCCGCGACCGCCTGGTCCGCCAGGTGCTGCGGGTCCTGGGGCGTGAGCTGGAGCCGGGTCGTGCCCTCCTCGGCGGCCGTGAGCTGGCGGATGTCGCGGGCCAGTCGCTCCAGCCGGGTGATCTGGGCGTGCAGGATCCCGATGGTGTGCTCGTCGAGTTCCACCACCCCGTCCTCGACGCCCTCCAGGTGTCCCTTGAGGCTGGCCAGCGGGGTGCGCATCTCGTGCGCGAGGTCGGCCAGCATCTGGCGGCGGGTGGTGTCCACGGAGGCGAGCCTGGCGGCCATCTCGTTGAAGGAGGAGGCCAGGGAGTCGAACTCCGGTCCCAGTTTCGCCGAGGCCACGCGCACCTCGTAGTTGCCCGAGGCCACTTCCTGGGCGGCGGTGCTGAAGGAGTCCAGGGACCGTCTGATGGTGCGGTAGAGGTAATAGGTGAGCAGCCCGGCGATGTAGAGCGCCGGCAGCCCGCCGATGGCCAGCGCGGTGAGGCTCACCGAGCGGAAGGCGTCGTCCAGGTGCACCAGCCCGGTGGCCTCGTCGGCGTGACCGGCCTCGATGAGCTCGTGGTAGAACATGGTCGGCCCGATCAGCACCGCGGCGACCACCACGATCACCAGCCCCACCAGCAGCACCGCGGTCTGGGCCAGCATCAGCCGCACGGTCAGCGGCCCCCAGGCCCGGGCGCGGCCGGTGGCGGTGGTGCTCATCGCCCGGCGCCCATCCGGTAGCCGATGCCGCGCACGGTGTGGATGAACCTCGGGCTGGCGGCCTCGTCGCCGAGCTTCTTGCGGATCCGCCCGATGTGCACGTCCACCAGGTGAGGATCCCCGGTCCAGGCGGTGTCCCAGACCAGCTCCACCAGCTGCCGGCGCGAGAGCACCAGCTGCGGGCGGGCGGCCAGCGCCGCCAGCAGATCGAACTCGATCCTCGTCAGCGCCACCGGCTCCCCGGCCAGGCGGACCTCGCGGGAGTCCTCGTCCACCACCAGGTCACCGATCACCAGCTCCTGCCCCGGCGTGGGGGGTGGCCCGGGAGCAGGCTGCGTGCGGGCCCGGCGCAGCATGGCCTGCACCCGGGCCACGAGCTCGCGCGGGCTGAAGGGCTTGGTCACGTAGTCGTCGGCGCCCACGGACAGCCCCACGATCTTGTCGACCTCGTCGTCCCGGGCGGTGAGCATCAGCACGTGGCAGTCCGAGAAGGTCCGCACCTGGCGGCACACCTCGATCCCGTCGACCCCGGGCAGCCCGAGGTCCAGGACCAGCACGTCGGGGCGGAACTCCCGCACCGCGGCCACGGCCTCGGATCCGTCGTGGCGCACCGCAACCTCCAGTCCCGCCTTGCGGAGGTAGCCCGCGATCAGCTGCGCCAGGTCGACCTCGTCGTCGACCACCAGCACGCGACCGGTCGGAAGTGCGGACATGGTGACTCCTTCGTCGGGATGCCGCTCCGGGCCGGGCGGCCGGGCACAGCGTCAGTCGTGGACCGGTTCGCCGGTGATCCGGTGGTCGGTGTGGTTGACGATCTCGCGGATCAGACGGACCAGGTGGCCGTCGGGCACGGAGTAGATCACGTGCCGGCCGGAGCGGTGCGTCTCGACCATCCCGGACAGCCGCAGCTTGGCCAGGTGCTGACTCACCGCGGTGCGGGGCGCCCCCGTGGCCCGGGTCAGTTCGGTGACGCTGCGAGCGCCGTGGGTGAGCAACCACAGCAGGTGCAGACGGGTCGGCTCGGCCAGCATCCGCAGCGTCGCGGTGGCCGCCGCCAGGTGCTCCGGGGCCGGGGCCACCTCGTGCCGCAGGGAGGCGGCACCCGTGGTGCTCTCAGACGTGGTGTTCACGGGCCCCATCCTCCCCCACCACGCTGGTGCGCGGTGGGCACCGCGGCCAGGAGGCGATCGCCGCCCCGGCCCCGAGCGCGGCGATCAGGGTCAGCACGGCCGCCGACCAGCCGAGTCCCGCGGACGCGCCGACCCACCCGGCCACCGGGTAGGTGAGGATGAAGCAGGCGTGGGAGAGCGAGAACTGGGCGGTGAACACGTAGGGGCGGGTGGCCTCGTCCGAGGCGTCCCGCAGCAGCCGCGCCGAGGGGGTGAGCACCGCCGAGGTGGCCGCCCCCAGCAGCAGCCACAGGCCGAGCAGGACCCACCACCCGGTGTCCTCGCCGGCCCGGAAGGACAGCAGCGTGGTCACCAGCATCACCGGAGGGACGGCGCCGGCACCGGTGAGCATCACCGCTCGGTTGCCGAAGCGATCGAGCGCCGCGGGAGCGCAGAGCGCCACCACCATGGAACCGACGCCGAAGGCCGCCAGGGCGAGCGCCAGGTCCGTTCCGGGACGGCCCAGTGCCTCGCGGACGTAGACCACCGTGTTCACCAGCACCAGGGCGGTCGGGGCGGCCACCGCGAGGTCCAGGGCCAGCAGGGAGCGCAGCCGGGGCGTGCCCCAGAAGATCCGGGTTCCCAGGGTGGTCCGGCGCCACAGGGAGCCCTGGTCCCCGGGGCCCGCGGCTCGTGCCGGCAGCGCCGCGGAGAGCACCAGCGCGGCGGAGGCGGCGAACCCGGCCGCGGTGCCCAGGAACAGGTCGTGGTAGCCGAGCACGCTCAGTGCCACGGCGGCCAGCGCCGGGCTGACCAGGGCCTCCAGGTCGTGGGCGAGCCGCGAGAGGGACAGCGCGCTCGTGTAGTCGCGCTCTCGCGGCAGGACCGCCGGGATCACCGACTGGAACGCCGGGGTGAAGGTGGCCGAGGCCGCCTGCAGCACGAACACCACCAGGTAGATCTGCCACACCTCGGTGATCAGCGGCAGGCACAGGGCCATCGCCGCCCGCACGACGTCGGCGCCGACCAGCACCGGTTTCACGGGCAGACGGGCCACCACGGCGTTGACCACGGGGGCCACCGCCACGTAGGCGATCATCTTGATCGCCAGTGCCGTGCCCAGCACCGCCCCGGCGCGGGCTCCGGCCAGGTCGAAGGCCAGCAGGCCCAGCGCCACGGTCAGCAGCCCGGTGCCGAGCAGGGCCACCACCTGGGCGGTGAACAGCCGCCGGTAGACCTGGTGTCCCAGAACGCCCAGCATGCCGCCTCCTCATGTGCACATGTACGCCACCGTGCACCTGTACTCTAGCAGTGCGGAACGCCCGGGAGGCCCCGGCCCTGCAGACGACGACGGCGGTGCAGCAGTCCGGAGGCGACCGCCTCGGCATCCGTGGCCGGCACGCCGCCGGTGCCGCCGTCGTCACCCCGACGGGGCCGGGGGTCTAGGCGCAGTCCAGCGCGGTGCGCAGGGCCTCGAGATTGGTGCGCATGACCTGCTGGTAGTCGGCGTCTCCGTCGACCTGGCCCTCCACCGGGTCCAGCACCGCCGTCTCGATCCCGTGCTCGGCCGCGAGGGTCTCGGCGACCTTCGGGTTGACCGTGGACTCCGAGAACACCGTGGTGACGCCCTCGGCCTCGACGACCTCGCCGATCTCGGCCAGGCGGGCCGGGGAGGGCTCGGTGTCGGGCTCGAACCCGGCCACGGACACCTGCTCGAGGTCGTACTTGTCGGCCAGGTAGCCGTAGGCGTCGTGGGAGACCACGATGGTGTCCCGCTCGCAGGTGGCCAGGCCCTCGGTGAACTCCTGGTCCAGGGCGTCCAGCTCCGTGGTCAGCTGCTCGGCGTTGGACTCGTAGGCCGCCGCGTTGTCCGGGTCGACCGCGGCCAGCTCGTGGGCGACCTCCGTGGCCACCGCGGCCAGCCGCTCGGGGTCCAGCCAGAAGTGCGGGTCCTCTCCCGCGTGGCCGTGCCAGTCGTCGCCGGCGCCCTCCTCGGCAGGGGCGTCGTCGCCGTGGGCCTCTCCGCCGTGGGACGACCCGGCCCCCTCGTGCTCCTCGGCCGAGTGCGCCTCCTCGCCCTCCACGCCGGCATGCACCGCGTCGAGGACGTGCTCGGGGGCGGCCTGGGCCACGGCGTCGTCGACCGCCGGCTGGAACCCGGAGAGGAACACCACCGCGTCCGCGGTGCGCAGTCCGTCGACGGCGGCCGGGGACAGCTCCAGGTCGTGCGGCTCGGCCCCGGCGGGGGTCAGCGACTCCACCTGCACGTGGTCCCCGCCGACGCGCTCGGTGACGTACTGCAGCGGGTAGAAGGAGGCCTGCACGTCCAGCGTCCCGCCCGAGCCCCCGGCCGTGGCAGCGGGATCAGCCGAGCCGGTGGCGCAGGAGGACAGCGCGAGAGCGGCGATCAGGGACAACGGGACGGCGAGGCCGCGCGAGAGGTTCATGAGAACAATTCTCAGACAAATCGAGAATCGTTGTCAAAACGCTCCGGGCCGGCCGGCTCAGGAGCCGCGTCGGCAGGTGTCGCAGATGCCGTGGAGCTCGATCTCGTGGGAGACCTCCGAGAACCCGTGCCGTCGGGCGGTCCGGGCGGCCCACCGCTCGACCGACGTCTCGGCGACCTCCACGGTGTGCCCGCAGCGGCGGCACACCAGGTGGTGGTGGTGCTCGGTGCGCACGCACCGGCGGTACCTGCTCTCGCCGCCCTCGGTGGCGAGCACGTCCACCTCCCCGTTCTCGGCGAGGGCGTTGAGGTTGCGGTAGACGGTGGCGAGGGAGACGGGCTCCCCCTCCTCCCCCAGCATCGCGTGGATCTGCTGGGCGGAGCGGAACTCCGGGGTCCGCGCGAGCAGCTCGGCCAGGGCGGAGCGCTGCCGGGTGGTCCGGGACATGGTCATGCTCCTCGAAGTTGCAGGTCGTCCTCGGCGTCGTGCAAACGGTCCGCGCCGTGGGCACCGTGGCGCCGGGTGCCGCCCACGAGGGGGCGGACGAGCAGGGTGAGCACGTAGCAGGCGATGGCCAGCACCACGATCGTCGCCCCGGGGGACAACGGGTAGAAGTAGGTGACGGACAGGCCGGTCACGCAGACCCCGACCCCCACGGCCATGGCCACCCCCATGGTGCCGGCGAAGGACCGGGTGACCAGCTGGGCGACGGCCACCGGGACGATCATCACGGCCGAGACCAGGAGGACGCCGACCACGCGCATCGACACGGAGACGGTCAGAGCGGCCATGACGGCCACCAGGATGTTCAGGAACCGCACCGGCAGCCCGGTGGCGAGGGCGAACTCCTCGTCGTGGCACAGGGAGAACAGGGCCGGGCGCAGGCCGAGCCCCACACCGAGGACCACCGCCGCCAGCCCGGCGGTGAGCCACACGTCCAGGGGCGTGACGGTGGCGATGGACCCGAAGAGGTACCCGGTGAGATTGGCCGAGGTGCCGCCGGCGATCCCGATCAGCAGGACGCCGCCGGCGATGCCGCCGTAGAACAGCAGGGCCAGGGCCACGTCCCCGCTGGTGCGCCCCTTGGTGCGCATCACCTCGATGAGCACCGCGCCGACGACGGCCGCGACGACCGCCCCGGGAACGGCCAGCGCGTCGCGCGAGGTCAGCCCGGCCGCGGAGCCGGCCAGCCAGCCCATGGCCACGCCGGTCAGGGCCACGTGGCCGATGCCGTCACCGAGCAGGGCCAGGCGCCGCTGCACGAGGTAGGTGCCGATCACCGGCGCGGAGATCCCCACCAGGGCGGCGATCAGCAGACCGCGCTGCATCAGTGGACTGGCCAGCATGGCGGTGAGGGTGTCGATCATGGTCACTGCGGCTTTCCGTGGAGGTCGGGAGCTGCCGGGACGGCGGCGGGCGCATCCCCGTGGGGGTGCAGGTGCTCGTGGTCGGGGGCGTCGTGGCCCGGAGCCGGCAGCGGGGGGCTGCCATCGTGCACGATGCGCCCGTGGCGCAGCACCACGGCGCGGTCCAGCAGGGGGGCCAGTTCGCCCAGCTCGTGCAGCACGACCAGCAGCGTGGTGCCACCGGCCTGGAGCTGCGCCAGGATGCGGGCGATGGCCTCCTTGGAGACCTGGTCCACCCCGGAGAGGGGCTCGTCCAGCAGCAGCAGCCGGGGCTGCCGCACCAGGGCCCGGGCGATCAGCACCCGCTGCTGCTGACCGCCGGAGAAGATGGCCACGCTCTCGCGGGCCCGGTCGGCCAGCCCGACCTGCTCAAGGGCGTCGAGGCACACGCGCCGGGCGCCGGCGCCCGGGCGCAGCCGGCGGTGCCCCGTCAGCCCCGAGGCGACGACCTCGAGCGCGGTGGCCGGCACCCCGGCGCCGACGCCGACGCGCTGGGGGACGTACCCGACGCGCGACCACGGCACGTGCCGGCGCGCGCCGGTGACGTCGGCGCCGAACAGCCGGGCCTCGCCGGAGGCGACGGGCACGATGCCGAGCAGAGCCTTGAGCAGGGTCGACTTCCCGGATCCGTTGCCGCCCATCAGGGCCACGGCCTCGCCGTCGGCCACGGTCAGGTCCACCCCGCGCAGCACGGGAGCGGCGCCGAGGACCACCGTGAGGTCCTCGGTGCGGATCGCCGCGCGGTCCTCCGGGGCGGCGACCGGCGGGGCGGAGGAAATTTTCATGAGACCCATTCTCAATCCAATGAGAACGGTGGTCAATTCGGCGTGCGGAGCGAGGTCGGGCTCGGCAGGGCGAACAGCCTGTCGCCGATGGAGGCGGGGGCACGGCCCCGTCACCCCGCTCCGGCCCGTGACGCGGGATCTTCACAGAATCTTCAACGACGGGGACTTCAATCCACCGAATCAGCAGTCTACTGTCGATTGCACGGTGGACCGGTTCCGGCCGGTCCGCGCCACGGCAGAACGGACGAAGGAGCGAGACCATGACGCATGTGACCTCGATGCTGGAGACCTACCCGAAGGAGCTGGGGAACATCGACCGGCAGAAGCTGGCCGGGTGCATCGCCGCCTGCTTCGAGTGTGCCCAGACCTGCACCGCCTGCGCCGACGCCTGCCTGGCCGAGGACAAGGTCGCGGAGCTGACCACCTGCATCCGCAAGAACCTCGACTGCGCCGACGTCTGCGCCTCCACCGGCAACGTGCTCTCGCGTCAGACCGGCAACAACGTGGAGGTCACCCGGGCGGCGCTGGAGGCGTGCCGCGCCGCGTGCAAGGCCTGCGGCGACGAGTGCGAGCAGCACGCGAGCATGCACGAGCACTGCAAGGTCTGCGCCGAGGCCTGCCGCCGTTGCGAGCAGGCCTGTGCCGACCTTCTCGCCGCACTGGGCTGAGCACGGTCGAGCACCTGACCGACGGCCGGAGCGGCTGCCGCTCCGGCCGTCGCGGTGACCACCGGGCCGACACGCCTCGACCGGTGGGAGGTCGCCGCCCGACAGGGTGATCTCCCCGCCGCCCGGTGACAGACTGCGAGGTGACGGCGGACGGAGGAGACCCTCATGTATTCCGGGATCGTGGCGATGGCCCTGGTGGCACTGTCCCTCGTCGTCCTTCTCTACGCACTTCACCGCGCTGCCACTGTCGCGGCCGCCCCGCTGACGGCGCTGCCCGCTCAGTCCGGGTGGATGCCCCAGGAGCACGCGCTGTCCCGGTTCCACGCCCGCTGGTACCTCGCCTCGATCGTGTTCCTGGCCTTCGACGTCGAGATGCTCTTCATGTATCCGTGGGCGGTGGTGGTGATCGAGAAGGGGATCTCCGCGGTGGTGGAGATGTTCCTGTTCCTCGGAGCCCTGCTCGTCGCCGTGGCCTGGGCCTGGCGGGAAGGAGCCTTCCGATGGGCCTGAACGAACTCCTCGCCCGCTTCGCGGTCCGGGCCGCGCAGGTCCTCGTCGTCGAGGTCCCGGGGCACTGGGACGCGCGCATGGAGCTGGAGCAGCAGATGCTCCGCCGCGGGTGGCGGCTGGCCTGGGCACCAGCGGACGCGGACGTTCTCGCGGTGTGTGGCACGCCCGGTCCCGAGCTCTCGGAGCTCGCGGACCGGCTCTGGGAGCAGATGCCCGGTCCTCGGGTCCGCGCCGACATCACCTCGCCGGGAGGGGTGGGACCAGCCCTCGACGACGCCGCAGCGCTGCTGCTCGACACCCCGCACCACCGGGCGGACGCCCGCGAGCGGCCGCAGGAGCCCGAGATCCCCGACGACGTGGATCATGGGGGCCACGGGGGCATGGACCACGGCGAGATGGACCACGGCGAGATGGACCACGGCGAGATGGACCACGGCGAGATGGACCACGGCGGTCATGACGGCATGGACCACGGCGAGATGGACATGGCCCCGGGGGGAATCCCCCTGGCCGAGGGCGGAGAGGACCGTGACGGGCTGGAGATGGACGTGCTCCGTCTGCCGCTCGGTCCCGTGCTGCCGTTCTGGCCGGCCGGGCTCGTGCTGCGCTGCACCCTGCAGGGGGATGTCGTGGTGGAGGCCGAGGCCTCCGTGGTCGACGGCCGGAACAACACCCAGGACGACGGCGCCGCAGCGGCCGGGCCGCACCCCGGTCCCGCACCTGCTGCGGTGGTGGGGTGCGACCAGGTCATGGCGCTGCTGGCCCTGGCCGGGGCCGAGGACGCGGCGGCCTGCGCCCGGCGCACCCGGGACGCCCTCCTGCACGGCGATCGGGGCGCCGCCCGGGACGCCGTCGAGCGGCTGCACCGGACGGTGCGGAGATCGCGGCTGCTCCACTGGTCGCTGCGGAGCGTGCTCCCGCTCGGCCCGCCCGCTCTGGAGCGCCACGAGCTGCCGCGGCACTGCCTCGGGGACGCCCACGACCGGCTGCTGTCCCGGGTGGAACGGATCCGGGCCGAGGCCGGTGGCGCGGAGCCGGCCGCAGTGGCGCAACCGGCCCGGGAGGACGACGGCGCGGTGCCGTGGGCGGTGCTGCCGGACCTGGTGACCGGGCTGGAGCTGGCCTCCGTCCGGCTGGCCGTGGCGAGCCTGGACCTCGAGCCGCATCCTGCCGTCCAGGCGGTGGGGCATGGCTGAGAGCGTGGTGACGACCGTCCCCGGCGGATGGGCCGTGCTGGCGGGGATCCTCCTGTGCGGCCTGGCCTTCTTCGCCGTGGCCCTGGACGCGGCGCTCTCGGCCCGCGCCCAGGGCACCGGCGGCGGGTGGGGCGCGCCGGTGAGCCGCGCGGCGCGGCTGCTGCGGCAGCGGCGCCGGACCACCGTGGCCGCGGACACCTTGCTGTGGCGGGTCGGCGGGGCGGGCATGCTGGTCGGGGCGTTCCTGATGATCGCGGTGCTCCCGCTGGACCGGTGGACGCTGGCGGACCTGGACGTCGGCGTCGTGTGGTTCAACACCGTGGACGTCATGGTCTGGGCGCTGGTCTGGCTGGCCGGCTGGGGCGCGAACTCCGCCCACGGCCTGGTGGGCGGCTACCGTTTCCTGGCGCACGGGCTGGCCTACGAGCTGCCCCTGATGTTCGCGTTGGTGGCCCCGGCGATCGCCGCCGGCAGCCTGGCCGTGGGGGACGTCGCGGCCGCGCAGGACGGACTGTGGTTCGTGGTCTGGATGCCGGTCGCCTTCCTCGTCTTCCTCATCGGCGTGACGGGCTTCTCCGTGTGGGGGCCCTTCGCCCCGGCACTGGCCGCCGACATCGGCGGCGGCGTGCTGGCCGAGCTCTCGGGGGTCGACCGCCTCGTGCTGCAGGCCGGGCGCTACCTGTTCCTGACCGCCGGCGCCGCCTTCTCGGTGCCGCTCTTCCTCGGCGGTGGCGCCGGGCCGGTCCTGCCCGGCTGGGCGTGGGTCCTGGTGAAGACCACCCTGGTGCTGGCGGTGCTCGTGTGGCTGCGGCGGAAGCTCCCGCTGCTGCGCCCGGACCGGTTCATGGAGATCGGGTGGATGGTCCTGCTCCCGGCCGCCGTGCTCCAGGACCTGGTCGTGTCCCTCGTCGTCGTCTGGAAGGGCTGAGCCGTGCTGGTCGGAATCGTGTTCTGGGTGCTCGCCGTGGTGGCCGTGGCCGCGGGGGCGCTCGTGTTCGTGGTGGACTCCATGGCCCGGGCCACCTACGCCCTGGCACTGTCCTTCATCGCCGTGGGCGTGCAGATCCTGCTACTGGGCCAGAGCTACCTCGGGATCATCACGATCCTCATGATGGTGATGGAGATGGCGGTGATGGCCGTCTACATGGTGATGTTCATGGGCATGAACCCCGCACTGATGCCCATGGACATGACCCACGGGAAGAAGACCGCGATCGGCGCCTCGGCCGGGGTCTTCGTGCTGCTGGCCGCCGGTGCCCTGCTGATCCCGTGGCCGCAGCGGCGCGGCGCCCCGCCCGAGGACCTCACGCACGCACTGGGCCTGGAGATCATGGGCGAGAAGATGCTGGTGATGGCCGTGGTGGGGCCGGTGATGGTGGCGACCATCGTGGCCGGGGTGGTCCTGGCCGCCCACCGCACCCGCTACGACCGGTTCGGTGACGACCTGCGCCGCCGCCCGGCGGACGACCCCCAGCCGGGCGGTGTGGGCCGATGACCCTGGAAGCCGTGCTGGTCGTGGCCGCCGCGCTGTTCGCGGTGGGGCTCTACGGCGCCCTGTCCCAACAGGTGGTGGTGATGGTGATGATGGGCCTGGAGCTGATGATCAACGGGGTGCTCCTGGCCGCGGCGGGGTTCTGGTGGTTCCTCGCCCCGGACCCCTCCGGGCAGGTGCTGCTGCTGGTGGTCCTGGCGGCCATGACCGTGGAGATGGCCATGGGCTTCGCCGTGGCCACGCTGCTGCACCGCCGGCGGCAGACCGACATGACCGACATGGCCGAGGAGCTCGCCCGATGACCGCGGCCCAGGCCGTGCTGCCGGCCGTGCTGCTGCTCCCGGCCACCGTGGGGGCAGTGCTCGCCCTCACCCGGGCGGAGCGGGCCGCGGCCCCGGTCGCGGTGCTCACCGCCGCGGTGACCACGGTGCTCGCCGCCGTCGCCGCCCTGGCCCGGCCAGCCCTGTCCGTCCCGTTCGTGGCCGGCGCCGAGTTCGCGCTGGAGGTCGACGCCCTCGCGGCGCTGACCCTCCCGATGGTCGCGGGGGTGACGCTGCTGGTCCTGGTCTTCGCGGCCGGCAGCATCCGGGCGGCACGGCCGCGCTTCCACGGGCTGATGCTGGTCTTCGCCGCCGCCGCCCTGGCCACGGTCACGGCCGCGAGCCTGCCGGCGCTGCTGTTCGCGTGGGAGCTGATGGGCGCGACCTCCTACGCCCTGATCGGGTTCTGGTGGCGGGACGCCGATCGCGTCTCGGCCGGGCTCACGGCCTTCGTCACGACCCGCACCGCGGACCTGGGGCTCTACGTCGCCGCCGGCGCCGCCCTGGCCGGCGGCGCCGGAATGGCCCTGTCCGCCCTGCCGGGCGCCGAGAGCCCGTGGCGGCACGTGATCGCGGCCGGGATCCTGGTGGCGGCGCTGGGCAAGGCGGCGCAGCTGCCGTTCTCGTTCTGGCTCTCCGGGGCGATGAAGGGTCCCAGCCCGGTGAGCGCACTGCTGCACTCGGCGGCCATGGTGGCCATGGGCGGCTACCTGCTGCTGCGCGTGGAGCCGCTGCTGGCCTCCACCGGGTGGGCGGGCCCGGCCGCCGCGTGGGCCGGGGTGGTCACCGCGGTGCTGATGGGGATCGTGGCACTGGCCCAGCGGGAGCTCAAGCAGCTGCTGGCGGCGTCCACGGTGGCGCAGCTGGGCTTCGTGGTGCTGGCCGCCGGGGTGGGCGCGGTCAGCGGCGGCGCGGCGCACCTGGTGGCCCACGCCTCCACCAAGGCCCTGCTGTTCCTGGCCGCCGGGGCGTGGCTGACGGCGCTGGGCACCGAGGAGCTCACGGCGCTGCGCGGGGCCGGCCGCCGGTGGCGGGTGGTGGGCATGACCGCCACCGTGGGGGCGCTGGCCCTGGCCGGGATCGCCCCGCTGTCCCTGTGGGCCACCAAGGACGCGGTGCTGGCCGGGGCCCTCGAGGTCTCGGGCCTGCTCTACGCCGCGGGGCTCGTGGCGGCGGCCCTGTCCGCCGCCTACGCGGGGAAGGTCCTGTGGACCGTCTGGCGCCGCGGTGCCCGCGCCGAGGCGGAGCCCGGCGGCACTGGGCGCGTGGGCGCGCTGGAGCAGGCCCCGCTGGTCGTGCTCGCGGCCGGGGCGGCCGTGCTGGGGGCCCTGGCCCTGCCCCCGGTCAGCCGGACGCTCGCCGGGGCCCTGGGCGGGCACGGTGCGGTGGCGCCCGCCGAGCTGCTCGTCTCGGCCGCTCTCGCCCTGGTGGTCCTGCTGCTGATGCTGCGCCTGCGCGCCCCCGAGCCGGGCTGGGCCGTGCGGTGGCTGGGGCTGGAGGCCGCCGCGCACGCCGTCGTCGTCCGCCCCGCGCTGGGCCTGGCGCACGCGCTGGCCCGGTTCGACGACCGCGTCCTGGACCGTGCCGTGACCGCCGCAGCCGGCGCCGTCCCGGGACTGGCCCGGGCCGCGGCCCGGTTCGACGACCGGGTCCTCGACGCGGGGGTCGACGTCACCGCGCACGCCGCCTCCGCGGCCGGCCGGGGCGCGGCCCGCATCGACGACGACGTCGTGGACGGCGCCGTCGAGGGCTTCGCCGGCCGGGTCCGCCGGCTCGGGCAGCTGGCCCGGGCCCCGCAGACCGGGGCCGTCCACCAGTACTTCCTCCAGGCCGTCGCGGTGCTCGCCGTCGGCGTCATGGCCTGGTCCGTCTACGCCGTGTTGGGATGAGCATGCTGAGCCTGATCGTCTTCCTGCCCCTGCTGGCCGCCGCCGTCCTGGCTGTGGTCCCCGCGATCGGGCCCGCGGCCGCCCGATGGACGTGGGTGGCGGTGAGCGTCGTGGAGCTGCTGCTGGTGGGCGTGCTGTGGGCCGGCTACGAGGACCCGGGGCCCAACGGGCTGGCGTTCGAGGAGCAGGTCCCGTGGATCCCCGGCGTCAGCAGCAGCTACCACGTGGGCGTGGACGGGCTCTCCCTGCCGCTGCTGGCCATGACGGCCGTGGTGTTCCTGGCCTGCGCCGTCCACGCCCTGCGGGACGCGGACCGCCCGCGCGTGCAGGCGGCGCTGTTCCTGTTCCTGCAGGGTGTGAGCCTCGGGGTGTTCGTGGCGGCCGACCTCATCCTGTTCTTCGTCTTCTTCGACCTGTCCATCGTGGGCATGTACTTCGTGATCGCCGGATGGGGCCACGGCAACGCGGCCCGGTCGGCGCTGAAGTTCTTCCTCTACACCTTCCTGGGCTCCCTGGCCCTGCTGCTGGGCTTCATCGGGCTCTACGTGGCGGCGGCGCCGCACACCTTCGACATCCCCGAGCTCGTCGCGGCGGCGCCCCTGGCGGGCGACCCGCTCACCGGCGGGCTGGTGCTCGCGGCGATCCTGGTGGGCCTGGCCGTGAAGACCCCCACCGTGCCGTTCCACACCTGGCTCCCCCCGGCGCACACCGACGCCCCGGCCACCGGCTCGGCCGTGCTGGCGGGCGTGCTGCTGAAGATGGGCACCTACGGGTTCGTGCGCATCGCCATGCCGATCCTGCCGGAGGCGTGGCGGGCGTGGGCCTGGGTGATCGTGGCCGTCGGCGTCGTCTCGGTGCTCTACGGGGCGTTCGTGGCTCTGGCCCAGACGGACCTCAAGCGGATGATCGCCTACACCTCCGTTAACCACATGGGCTACATCGTCCTGGCCCTGGGCGCGGCCGGGCTCCTCGCCGAGGACGCCGCCCAGGCCCGTTCCGTGGCGGTCACCGGCGCGGTGGTGCAGATGGTCAGCCACGGGCTGATCACGGCCGCCCTGTTCCTGCTCGCCGGGGTGATGCAGGACCGGGCCGGCACCTACGACATGGGCTCCTACGGCGGGCTGGCCGCTCCCGCCCCGCGCTACGCGGCGCTGTTCGCGGTGGGGGCCTTCGCCTCCCTGGGCCTGCCCGGGTTCTCCGGGTTCATCGCCGAGTTCCAGATCTTCGCCGGCAGCGTGGCGGTCGCCCCGGTCACCGCGGTGGCCCTGCTGGGCATCCTGGTCACCGCCGCGCTGTTCCTGCGGGCGCTGCAGCGGGTCTTCACCGGCCCCGCGGCCGGGCACACCCCCGGGTTCGAGGACCTCCGGGCGCCGGAGCTGTGGTCCGCCGGCCCCCTGCTGGCGCTGTCCCTGCTCATCGGCGTGCTGCCCCGGGTGCTGCTCGAGGTGATCGAGCCGGCCTCGGCCGCCCTCGTGAGCCTGGTGGGACGGTAGCCGGTGGAGGCCTCGATGCAGATGCGCCCCGAGCTGCTGCTGCCCGAGATCGTCGTCTTCCTCGGCGCGCTGGTGGTGCTGCTGGGCGGATCCTTCCTGCCCCGCGACCGGCAGTGGATCGCCCGCGCCGCGGCGGCCCTGGCCCTGCTGGGCGCCGCGCTCCTGGCCGCCCTCGCCATGGCCGGTCCCGCGCAGAGCGCCTTCAGCGGCACCTTCGCCGTGGACACCGCCACCGGGGCCGCCCGGGTGATCGCCGCCCTGACCACTCTGCTGATCCTGGGCGTGGCCTCCGGGGAGATCGCCGGGTCCCCGCGGGAGTCGGACACGTGTGCGCTGCTGCTCCTCACCACCACCGGGGTGATGGTCCTGGCCGGGGCCACCGACCTGCTCGTGCTGGTCGTGGGGTTCCTGCTGGCCAGCATTCCCCTGTACGGGATCGTCGGCCTCACGGGCGGCCGCGCCGGGGCGGAGGCCGCCATGAAGACCTACCTCATGGGGGCGCTGTCCGGGATCCTGCTCATGCTCGGGGTCACCGTGCTCTACGCCCTGGCCGGCGGCACCGACTACGCCCTGCTCCAGGAGGAGCTGCCCGCCGCCCCGGCAGCGGCCGTGGGCGCGGGCGTGCTGGGCGTGCTCGCCGGACTGCTCTTCAAGGCCGGCGGGGTGCCCTTCCACTTCTGGGTGCCCGACGCCGCCCAGGGCACCGGGGCCACCGCCGCCACGTTCCTCACCACCGTGCCCAAGGTGGGGGCGCTGGTGGCCGTGTACCGGCTCGTGGCCGCGGTCTCCGCCGGGGACGGCTCCTGGCTGCTCGTCGCGGCGCTGCTCGCCACGGCCTCGATGCTCCTGGGCAACCTCGCGGCCTACTGGCAGACCGACCCCCGCCGGCTGCTGGGCTGGTCCACGGTGGCCCAGGTCGGGTTCCTGCTCGTGCCCGTGGCCGCGGCCGGGCGCAGCGACCTGGCCCTGCCCTCGCTGCTGTTCTACCTCGCCGCCTACGCCGTCACCAACGTCGCCGCGTTCGCCGTGACCGCCGCGCTGCCCGGGCACCGGGAGCTGGCCGCCTACCGGGGCCTGGCCCGTTCCCGCCCGGGCCTGGGGCTGGCGCTGCTCGTGGCGCTGCTGGGACTGGTGGGGACCCCGCCGCTGGCCGTGTTCGTCGGCAAGCTCACCACCGCCACCGCGGCCTGGGACGGCGGGCACGGCTGGTTGGCCCTGGTGGTGGTGCTCAACAGCGTGCTCAGCCTCTTCTACTACCTGCGCTGGTTCGCTCCCGTCTTCGCCCGCCCGGACCAGGACGCCGCGGGGTTCCCCCGCCGCGGAGGGGCGGCCGCCTGGCCGGCCGTCACCGCCGGGGCCGCCGCGATCGCGAGCCTGGTGCTGGGCGTCCTGGCCGGCGCCCTGTGGGCGGCCCTCGACGGCCCCCTGCTCATGTAGGTGCGGCGACCTCCGCGCCCCGGACCGCCCGTGCGCAAGACCGAGACGGCGAACTCAGGCCCGGGTGTTCTGGCCGTGCTCGGCCGCATAGGCGGCGAAGACCTCACCGGGGTGCTCCCCGGTGCCCACGAAGTCGTCCTTGATCTCGGACCCGAGCTGGTCCAGGGCCGAGGACAGCCGCTGGGCGCTCAGCCGCACCGCCGGCTCGGGCCGGGCCATGGCCGCATCGCGCATCCGCAGCGCATACGGCAGCTGGCGGGCCAGGGACAGGTCGGGGTTGCTCTCCTGGAAGTAGAAGCCTTCGGTGTGCTGGGTGAAGTCCACGGAGATCTTCGTGAGATCCGCCTGCAGGGAGTCCAGGACCCGGGAGGCGATGGCCGGCTCGACCTCCCCGATCGTCTCGGCACAGTCGGCGTCGGCCAGGCCCTTGAGGTCCAGGGCCAGCGCCCGGCGCCGCATCAGGGGAGGATAGATCTGCGTGAACCACGTCAGTGCCGCAGTCAGCAGCGCGAACCCGGTCAGGGCCTCGAACGGGGAAGCGACCCGGATCCACGAGTCGGTGGCCACCACGTCCCCGTAGCCCAGCGTCGACAGCGTCACCACGGAGACGTAGACGGCCTCGACCGCGTCCGGGTAGGCGGCCGCGTCGATGCCGGAGGAGTACATGAACCCGCCCGGGATGTGCGGGTAGTAGATCAGCGCCCACCCCGCTGCTTGCAGCACCACCCAGAGGAGCACCACAGCCACCATCGCCGCCGGCCCCACGGCGGAGCCGGCCCGGTGACCGATGGCCTTCGAGACCTTCCACACCGCGGAGAGCATCAGCCGGCTCAGACGTCCTTGACCGCTGGGGTGCAGCAGGGTGTGGAACATGTCCATCAGCCCGGCCACGATGACCACGATCCCCAGAGATGTCAGCAGTACGTCCATGATCGACCTCCGTCGTTGGTTCTTGCTCTTCCGGTCCCCGGGTCCCGGGGCGGCTCACCGGTCCTCAGTGCTGCTCGTGCTCGCCCTGCCGCGCGTCATCGTCGGAGCGGTGCCGCACGGTGAACCACTGCGCCACGACGATGACCAGAGCCACCACGGCGGTGACCCCCAGGGTGAACGGGTCCGACTGGGCCTTCAGCAGCACGAACGGC
>NZ_LQBK01000020.1 GCF_001483755.1 Kocuria rosea subsp. polaris | reverse complement strand
CGGCGTACCGTCACCGACGCCGAGCGTCGGATCACCTTCGACCCAGCAACCCGCCCCGGGGTCTCCGCGCTGCTGTCCACCGCGGCCCTGTGCCGGGGCACCACCCCGGAACAGGTCGCCGAGCAGGTCGGCGACGCCGGGGCCGGGCGCCTGAAACAGCTCACCACCGGGGCCGTCAACGACTTCCTCACCGACCACCGGCGACGCCGTCAGGAACTGGGCCGGGACCCGCACCTGGTTCGCGACGTCCTGGGCCGCGGCAATGCACGAGCCCACGAGATCGCCGAGGCCACCCTCGCCGAAGTCCGCGAGGCCATGGGCACCACCTACTGAGCCTCCACACCCACCCAGTCCTGCCGCCGGGCCGGGATGTGAAGCCAACGCACGAGGCGCGGAACACGGGAGGAACGGCCGACACGCACAGCAGGGGCGGGGTGGAGAGGAACACGGCAATCCTCTATAGCGTGGAAAGACCTACCCCAGGAGGTTCCTCATGATGGACGTCGCTGGCTTCGGAGCGTTCCTCGGCCTATTCATCTGGCTGCTCATGGTCGCCATCACCTTGTGGCTGCTGTATTGGGTGGTGCGCAAGGGCGTCACCGCCGGCATCAAGGACTACGTGCACAAGCACGGCGACCGTGCCGACAGTTTGCGGCCATAGACGAAGCCCCATCGCGACGCCGCATTCCCGCGACGGCTCGGGCACCGGGGGAAAGGATCGGCGCCCATGGGCGGGGTCAGCTGGGTCGTCGCCGCTGCATCTCCAGGGCGTGCCAGGGTTGGCCGCCCACCTCGGTGCTGCGCACCCGCCCAGTCTCCTGGAACCCCAGGCTCTCGTACACGCGCCGGGCGGAGACATTGTGCGCGTAGACACCGAGCTTCATGACCGGCAGCCCCGTGACCTCGAAGCCCGTGCGCACCGCTGTGCCAATCAGTTCCCGCCCCAGACCGCGCCCTCGAGCGTCCGGGTCGAGGAGGATGCACCCGAGCCGCATCATGTGTGCGTCGACATCGACGAGCAACGAGGCGTGACCGACTGGATCCCCGGAGGAGGGGTCCAACCCGGTCCAATACCGGCGCTGATCATGCTGCAGATAAGTCTCCAGCTGCCCCCGATCCAGAGGCCATCTGAAGGTCCGCCCGGACCAGAGCACCATGTCGGCCTCAGAGGGCACCCAACTCAGGAAGACGTCCAAATCGGCTGAGCTGGTCTCTCGCAGGCGCATGCCCCAATGCTAGGGACGCCCCACCGGCGACCGGCGCTGCCGCTGACCAGGCCGCAGGTTCGAAGACGAACCTCTCCTGAACAGTCACGGGACAGATTGCTACGTACTTGGTTACATCCTCGTGGGTGCGGAAACGCCGAGGAGGTCGAGGCCGTTGGCCAGGACCTGTTGCGTGGCGTTGTTCAGCCACAGGCGCGATTTGTGCACGTCCTGGATCGGTGCGTCGCCCTGGGGAGCGATGCGGCAGGCGTCATACCAGCGGTGGTAGGTGCCGGCGATGACTTCGAGGTGGCGGGCGACGCGGTGGGGTTCCCGGAAGGTCGCCGATTGGGCGACCACGCCGGGGAACTGCCCGAGCGCTGCCAGCAGGTCGCTCTCGGTGGGATGGTTCAGCGTCGCCGCGTCGAAGCTGCTGGTGTCCACGCCGGTCGACTCCGCATTGCGGGCGACGGCGTGGGTCCTGGCATGGGCGTACTGGACGTAGAACACCGGGTTCTCGTTGGTGTTCTTCTGCAGCAGCTGCGGGTCGATGGACATCGCCGAGTCCGCCGAGGATCGGCCCAGGGAGTATCGCAGCGCGTCCTTGCCGAGCCACTGCAACAGATCCCGCAGCTCGATGATGTTCCCGGCCCGCTTCGACAGGCGGGCTCCGTTCACGGACACCATCTGGCCGATGAGCACCTGGATGTTGTGCTCCATGTCGTCCCCGGCGCAGGCGGCAATGGCTTGCAACCGGCCGATGTAGCCGTGGTGGTCGGCGCCGAGCAGATAGATCTTCTGCTCAAACCCGCGGTCCTTCTTCGACAGGTAGTACGCCGCGTCTGCGGCGAAGTACGTGGGCTCACCGTTGGCCCGGATGAGGACCCGGTCCTTGTCGTCGCCGAAGTCGGTGGTGCGCAGCCAGACGGCACCATCGAAGTCGAAGACGTGTCCCTGCTCCCGCAGGCGGTCCACCGCCTGCCCCACCGCTGCGCCCTCGTGCAGGGCTGACTCGGAGAAGAACACGTCGAAGTGCACCCCGAAGTCGGCCAGGGTCTCCTCGATGTCGGCCATCTGCGCTCGATAGGCCAGTTCCCGGACGATTGGCAGCGCCTCCTCATCATCCATGTCCGCCAGCTCCGGCCGGGCGGTGAGAGCCTGGCGGCCAAGGTCGGCGATGTACTGCCCCGGATAGCCGCCTTCCGGGATCGGTCGGCCCTTGATGGTTGCCAGGACGGAGGCGGCGAAGGTGTTCATCTGCGTTCCGGCGTCATTGATGTAGTACTCCGCCGTCACCGCCGCGCCGCTGGCGCGCAGCACACGGGCGATCGAGTCGCCCAGTGCGGCCCAGCGGGTGTGGGCCAGGTGCAATGGCCCGGTGGGATTGGCCGAGACGAACTCCATGTTGATGGTGTGGCCCGCCAGGGCGTCATTGGTGCCGTAGGCGGACCCTGCCTCGACGATGGTGCGGGCGAGCTCCCCCGCCGCGCCGGCGTCCAGGGTGATGTTGAGGAAGCCCGGTCCGGCGATGTCGACGCTCTTGACGCCGTCGATGCCGGCCAGCCGGTCGCGGAGGATCTGGGCGAGCTCGCGCGGGTTCATTCCCGCTTTCTTGCCCAATTGCAGGGCGATGTTCGTGGCCCAGTCACCGTGCTCCCGGTTCTTCGGTCGCTCCACACGCACCTCCGACGGGAGGTCGACATGGAAGTCACCGGCCTCGACGGCGGCCTGCAAACAAGCGGAAATGGCGGCGGATAGTTCCTCTGGAGTCACCCGTGAAGCATAACGCCGCGGTCTCGAGCGCCCTGATCTCCCTGACATGGTCGCTACCGGTCCGCGACGGCGCCATGCACCTCTTCTAGGACACCGCCGCCACGTCCGACGGGAACCCTCACCGTAACGCCGTGGGCGGAGTAGTCAGCCGAAGCTTCAGCAGTGGGACGGCTGTTCTCGTCAGGGTGGAGTTGTCGGGCCTCATGGTGCGTTCAGGTCAGGCTCATGCCTCCGTCGGTGGTGATGACCTGCCCGGCGACCCACACGCCCTGGTCGGTGGCCAGCCACCCGATCAGCCGCGCGGGATCTCTCGGGTGCCCCCAGCGGCCGAAGGGGGTGGCCTGTCGCCATGTCTCGACCTCCTCCAGGGAGCGGTCGGTGGTCCCGGGGTCGAGGTAGCCGGTGTTGACCGGGCCCGGGTTGATGGTGTTCAACACGATTCCGAGCTCGAGCAGTTCCGCGGCCACCGTGGGAGTTGCCCCGGCCAGAGCGGCCTTGCTGGTGGCGTAGGCGACCTCACCGCGCATCGGCCCCTGGCCCTGGCCCGAGGTCATCCAGAACACCCGGCCCGCCGCCCGTTCATCGACGGGCCCGGCTTTTTCGATGCGGTCGCCGGGCCGCGCTGAGGCGGATCGAGCAGTCGTGGCGGCGTGGCGGTGGGCGAAGTGCCGGGTCAGCAGCAGGGTGGAGCGGGTGTTGGTGTCCCAGAAGGCGTTCAGGTTCTCGGCGGTCATGTCCAGGATGGACCCGTCGCCGCCGCTGCGGGCGTGGTTGCAGACGAGGATGTCCAGGCGCCCGGTCAGGGCGTGGGCCTGCTCGACGAGGTTTTCAGCGGTGTCCGGGTCCCTCAAGTCCGTGGAGACGTCGCCGGCGAGGGCCCCGTCGTGCAGAGCGGCCCGGATGCCGGCGCGTACCGCATCGAGGTCATCGGCGCCCCAGGGCTGGTCCGCGTCATGGGGACTGTAGTGGTGGAAGAACACGCTCGCCCCCAGGGAAGCGAGCTCCACGGCCACCGCGTAGCCGATGCCGCGGCGGCGGGAGACCCCGGTGACCAGGGCGGTCCTGCCCTGCAGCGGGCGTGCGGAAGAGGGATGAGACATGGTGGTGCTCCTGACGTACTCGGGGATTCCTCGTTCACAGGGCAGACACTCACACCGTCTTCATGATGGGGAACCTATCAGTGACCGCCGCTCCAAGCGGTGCGCCACCAGGAAGAGAGTCAACCGGTGGCCAGCACCCGGTCACGATCGCGGCGATACATCGCGGCGTGCTCGGCGAAGTCGTCCCGGCCGGTCTCGGCGGCTCGTGCGTCGGTGAACGCCGCGAGTTCCTCCAGACGTGCCGCCACCGCAGCCAGCAACTCTGCGGGCTCGTAGGGCATTTCGTAGGAGTCGATCAGCAACCGGAGGCGACCCGCACGCTCGGGTGCGGGCGGGCCGCCGTCGTGCGCGTCATCGGTCAGAGGCACCAACCGGTAGGCCAGGTAGGCGAGGTCCCAGATCCTGGGGCCCGGGGAGGCCGTGTCGAAGTCGATCACCCCGCGCAGCCGACCGTTGCGGAACACCAGGTTGTACGGGGCAAAGTCGTTGTGGCAGATCACCTCAACCGGGTGGTGGGTGGGCAGCTGCCAGACCAGGTCCTCCCCTACCAGCGCGGTGGACGCGTCGTGGATCCGGCGCAGCAACCTCCCGGCCGCCGCCAGGACCGTTTCCGCCCACACCCACTCGGGCAGCGGATAGCCGGGAACCACCCCGACGATGTAGGACAGGACCTCCCGGCCGTCCTCGTCCACCCCGCGAGGCTCCGGGACCTCGGTGATCCCTTCCGCCCGCAACCGACTCAACAGTGCATGCACCGCCGGGGTCCAGGGTCCGACAGTGCGGCGGACACTGTCGTCGACCCGCACGACGGTGGTGGAGTTGCCGCCGGTCAACATCTCCTCTGCCATGGAACGACCCTATCCGGAGGACCTCAGCCGAACCGGCGGCCCAACTCCCGGGTAACGTGGGCAGCCGCACTGGCGTACAAGTTCCGCTCCTGTTCGGTCAGGTCGGGGCGGCCGGCCAGGAGGCTGCGGTGATGCAGAGACGTGAGGAACCGTTCGTAGACCTCCCAAGCATCACAGCGGATCATCATTTCCTCCACGGTGCCCGTGGCCGCCCGGTGCTCGCTGGCCGCCAGGTAGACCTCGATCAGGTCCCGGGTCTGGGCCCGGGTCATGGGTAGATGCCACGGCTCCACCGTGATCCGCCCACCGAGGTAAGCGAGGTCTTGGGCGGGGTCCCCGATCTCCGACCACTCCCAATCGATGTACCGCACCCCGGTCTCCCCCTCGACGAGGATGTTGGGCAGCAACAGATCCCCGTGGATCAGCGCGAAGGACTCCAACCGATTGAAAACCTTCTGTGCGTCCTGCAGATACGCCCCCACCTTCCGCGCCAGGCGTGTCACGTCGGGCTCGTTCATCACCCCCGGGTGGTTGTCCGACCACCACTCCAGCCCGGCGGCGAACTGACCGGCGATATCCACCGTCTCTCGGCGTTCCTCCTCCGGTGTGGTCAGTTCACCGCAGCGGTCGAAGCGCTGGGCATGCAGACGAGCCATCTGCTGGGCGTGGGCCTGGACCAGCCCCGGGGTCCACTGCCCCGGTGGAAGGACGCGGCCGGGCACGAAACCGACCACCATGTACGGAGCACCCAACGGATTGTCCACCGACTCCTCCAGCACCAGCGCCTGCGGGCCGATGCCCTCAGGCACCAGGCTCAGCCCGTGGAACTCCTCCTGCATCGGCCGCGGCAGCTCCTCCACCGGACGCCGGGCGATCCGCACCACCACCCGTTGCTCGCCGGCCTCCAGTAACCACGCCGCGAAGCTCTCCCCATGCCCCAGCAGACGCACCTCGTCTCCGTCGCCCGGTGAGGAGCCCAGGCCGAGCGCAGCCGGGGCCTGGCCGGCCAGATGAACCAGTCGGTCGGCCATGGACGGATGCTCAGGACGGGCAGGAGTCATGAGCACAGTCTGCCCGCAATCACACCTGGCTCGACAACCAATGTCATGCCCCCGCTGCACCGGGGAAACGCCTTTAGTGCTCACACCGGAACCCCAACTGCAACGGTGCATATCTCGCCGTTGATGCGAATGTCAGCGGTTCTGGCCACGGCGCCCATGACCGTCCGAACGCCTGAGTGCGTCCTACGCTGAGCAGGTGCCACCCTTCGTCGACGTCTCCGCGCGCCACCGCGCCGTGAGGCGCACCGTTCTCGCCCTGGTGGGGGTGTTCCTCTTCTGTGCTGTGGCCGGCACAGTATTCCTCTGGAGTCAGATGAGCGTGACCACCCCATTCGACCCCTGGTGGCGCAGCCTCAAGAGCGTGGAGCGGCAGCTGGATCGGCTCGAGGGCGTGGATCGGGCGGTGCTGACGGTGGACACCCCGTATTGGGTCAACCGCTCGTTGCACGGAGCCTGGCCGCCCAGGTCCGGAACCCTGGAACTGGACCTGGACGAGGACACGGACCAGGCCTGGCTGCTGGAACTTCTTCCTGAGGCTCACCGGATCATCACGGAGCACGACTGGCCGGTGGAGCAGGGCCACCGCGTCGGTCCCGAGGAGGGCCCCGAGGCGGTGACCTTCCCGGTGGAGCCGGCCACCTGGAAAGTCCTCGTCACCTCCGGCTCCGATCGCCTCGAGGCTGGGAAGGGGCCCGTGTCGGTGCTGCCGCTGGCCCGCCAGTGGACCGACGCGGCCCGGGCCGCCACGGACCGCCTGGTGACCGGAGATGCTCCCGGACCCGGCCCGGCGATCACTTTGATTGGCTACCGCGAGGTGGATTTCACCTCGGAGGCCTCGGTCCAGGGGTTCCTGGACGCCCGCCAGGTGATGCCCGATGACGTTCAGCTCATCGGTCAGGAGGGCAACACCACCGTGCTGGCCGAGAAGCCCACGGGCATGGGCCAGGTCACCGCCGCGGACATCGTCGCCGGCGCACGCCTGGGGGACGCCCAAGGTATCCGCACCCTGGACATCGGCTACGGAGGCGAGGACGGCCGCCTGAGCTTCTGTGCAGAAACCCGGGACGACTTCGGGGCGCTTCCGGATGGTCCTCTCCCGGAGTCCACGCTCACCACCGCCGCCGAGCTGCACGACCGGCTCGCCCGACAAGAGATCAAGCACACCATCATCGTCGCCGTCCCCGGCCACGCATACACCTGGCCCGCCGAGATCGAAGAAGTCAGCGAGTAACCGCTACCGCAGCACGGTCCGCCGCTAACCGGGCCATATGTAAAGCAAAGTCGACCTCAGCGGCTGCGGCGGCGCCAGAAGCACGTCCGGACGCGGAGCCGATCCCCGGACGACGCTTGTGGAGGTGGTTCAGTCGGTGCGGATCAGGCACCACGCCTGGTCGAAGCGGCGGGCTTCGAGGTCGGTGGTGCGCATCCAAACCTCGAGGCTTCCGGCGTCGCCGAACCACCCCTCCAGGGCCGTCCAGCTCTCCAGGTCCAGGACCAGACGGTGCTCATCGCCAGGACCATGTAGCGGCAGCGCCTCGGCCAGCAGGGCCCGGGAGTTGATCTCCCCGTGCTGGCTGTGGCCGTAGACGTGGCTGACCGGCACCGGGTATCCCTCGGTGGAGCCGGTGCGCTGAGCCAGCCATGCCCTTTGCAGGGCCTCTTCGAGCGCTTCGGCGGTCTCGAAGTCCTCCTGGGGCCCGCCGGCGGCGTCAGCGGCGGGGGGCAGAGTGAACCCGGGCAGGGCCAGCACGAGCTGGCAGGCCGGGGCCGGGACCTCGACATCGGCCGGGGGCTCCACCAAGGTGGTGCGGTCCGGCTCGGCCACCCAGCGCACCGACCACGCGCCCGCGTCCCGGTCGCCGGTCTCGTCGCCGAAGGTGCGCAGGTCGTGGAAGACCTCCAGCACCCCGGTGGTGGGCAGGCCTTCGCGCAGCCCCGGCCAGGCGGCCTTGCCCTGGGCGTCGAGCACTCCGGCCGTATCTGCCAGGTCAAGGGTGAGGACATGGGCCAGGGCCGTGCCATCGGCCGCCCGGGGCCACTGCTCCAGGGGCGCTGCGGCGGGCCCGCCCAGCCAGCTGACCCATCCCCCGGTGCTCCACAGCTCGGTCAGCTCCTCATCGCCGGGGGCGAAGGACTGCTCGCTGAGCACCGGGGAGAACGCCACCTGCTCCAGCAACCGGTCCGCGCCGGTAGGCCTGTTCTGCAACCAGGCTTGGATCTGGCCGAAGGGTCCATGCAGGGGCGCCTCGACGGCGCCACGCTTTTTGGCCATGACCGTCCTCTCTTCACGGGGGTGGGGAAATCGTAACGGCGGGCGGGTCGGCAGCAGCCCAGCGACGCTGCTGCCGGCCCGCCCGGATGGTGAGGGGCGCTCAGATGCGCACACCGCAGTGGCGTAGCAGGTTCACCCCGATCTGGTGCTGCTTGGAAAAGCCCTGGGCGTGCACCCACTGGCGCATGGTCTGACTGCTCGAGGCGTTGACGCCGAAGGACCGCACGCCCTTACGGGCCATCCAGGAGTTCACGCACCTCTGATGCACCTGAGTGGGGATCTGCACGAGGTTGTTCCGGTTGTGGATCGCCCGAGGATCCCAACCGCGATTTCTGATGGTGGACTGCTCCACCACGTGGTGCCACTGGTAATTGGCCCGCGGCGCCCCGACGGCGTTCTTGAACGAGGCGAACGAGCGGTAGCCGCCCCGGGTGGTGTAGGCCACCCCCGCCCGGATGGTCTGGGTGGCGAAGGCTCGGATGGCGTGCGGAGCCAGGGCCCGGGCGGCCGCGCCCAGGGCGATGGCCACCAGCGGCAGCGGATCCGAGACCACCGGGAAGACCGCATCGGTGGTGTCTACGACCTGGACCAGGTCCGTGCCCTGGACCTCGAAGCGGGTGGGCAGGGCCTGCCCACCGGCGTCCACCGCCCAGGGGGCTTGGAAGACCCCCACCAGGCTCTGCCCCTCCGGCAGCTCATCGCCGGCCGGGCCGAGCATTTCCGCGGGAGCGGTGTTGGCCGCCACGTCCTCGGCATCGATTTCGGCGGGATCCGGCAGCACCGACGCCAGGTCCACGGCCGCGACGTCGGCGGCGGTGACGCCATCGGCCACAGCGGTGGACTCCTGTGCGAGGGCGACCTCACCGGTGGGCAGTTCCATCAGCTGCACACCGTCCGGCAATCCCACCGCGTAGGAGTACTCATGCACGGCGGTGTCGCTGTAGGCCTCCTCCGCCACGGTCAGCACTCGCGCCGATCCGTCCTCGACGTTCTGGACCTCGGCGTGCAGATGGGGTGACTCCCCCGGATAGACCAGGGTTCCGTGATCCGTCAGCTGCGGGTCTGCGGTGGTGTCTACCGGCAGGGACAACTCGACCTCCAAACCGGCCCCCACCATGGCCGTCACCGTGGCTCCGTCGACGGCCACGGTGCCATCGGCTGCGGTGAAGCCTTCCCCGGTCGCCGCGAAGGCCTCCAGGGGCAACATTTGATCCGCCGCGGCCACTGCCTCAGTGGTGCTCGTTGTGACTTCCTGGGCCGCGGCCACGGCCTCCTCGGCCTGCGCCGGGCCCCCACCTACCGTGAGCACCAGCGCAGCAATCGCACCACCCGCCACGCACCCCTTGAACCTGCCCCACCGCGCCATCACGAGCTCCTCGTCTCCCACCCAAAAGTCCATTTGCAAAAACAAATGACTGTGAACGGGATGAAGCCTATAGCCGGCATGACAGGCGCGGCAGAACCTGCTGGGGCGGGTCCTTCCGCCTCAGCGAAGGCCTCACGTGACGGGTGTCCGGTCAGTGCCTGACCTCCGGATCTGCATGCCCGCGAGGGATCGGGCGATGTTCCGAGACTGAGGATCGCCGCTGGTAGGAACTGAACTCCCGAAGCGCTTCCCCCTGAAGCTGTTGCTGCACAGCCTGGCAACGGTGACATTGCGCAATCTGCAGAGCCCTCGAAGAAATCCCTTCACGAGGATGCCGACAGACCCGATGGAGGCAGTCACCGGCAACCACCACCACCGATCTGTCCCCTGAAACGGGGACCGCCTGCCGGCACCACTCCCGCCCAGTCCACCGATGACGCCCGTGGTCACCTGCAGTGCGTCGGCGAGCATGGCCGACGCCAGTTCAACGGCCGCTTCGCGACCACTGCGAGGTGGCAGGGGTTTGCCCACCGCACGGATGCACTATGGTCCTTCCGTGCAGGGCAGCCCTGCACAGCAACGCCTTTCCCAGGAGGACGCACCACATCATGGCCACCGACTACGACGCTCCGCGCACTCGCCCCGAGGACGAGCCGGCCAACGAGTCCCTGGAAGCGATCCAGGTCCAGCGCAGCGCCGCCACCCAGACCGCGGTCAT
>NZ_LQBK01000019.1 GCF_001483755.1 Kocuria rosea subsp. polaris | reverse complement strand
CCAGGGTGAACGGGTCCGACTGGGCCTTCAGCAGCACGAACGGCACGAGCACCGCGACGTCGAGGGCGATCGCGGTCCACGGGATCCACGGTTTGGCCCCGACGTCGTCCTTGAGGTGGCGGAGGATGCCCAGGTGGATGGCGATGTCCATGGCCAGGTACAGGATGGCGCCGAGGGCGGCGATCTGGGACAGGTCGAAGAAGGCGGCCATCAGGATCGCCAGCCCGGCGGTGATGAACAGCGACTGGTGGCCCTCCTTCCCCGGCAGCCCGGGGGCCTGGCCCATGTCGCGGAGCATGTCGTAGAGCTTCGAGACCGAGAACAGGCTCGCGATCAGCCCCGACAGCGTGGCGACCACGGCGATCAGCACGGTCAGCCGCACGCCCCAGACGCCGAACATCGGCTCGGCCGCCTCGGCCAGGGCGTAGTCCCGGGCCTCGACGATCTGCGGCACGGTCAGGCTGCCGGTGACCGCCACGGTGATCAGCAGGTAGAGCACCGTGCACAGGGCGATGGAGATCATGATGGAGCGGCCGATGTTGCGCTGCGGCTGCTGCAGGTCCGCGCCCTGGTTGGTGATCGTGGTGAAGCCCTTGTACGCCAGGATGCACAGGGTGGTCCCGGCCAGGAAGCCCAGCCAGCCCGCCTCCGGTGGGGTGCGGTCGGCGGCGGTGAACAGCCTGCCCAGGGAGGACACCCCTGCCGCGAGGATGCCCGCGACCGCCAGCACGGCGATCCCGACGATCTTGATTGCCGCGGTCACCGTGGCGGAGCGCTCCACCCACCGGTTGCCCACCAGGTTCACCAGGGCGGCGGCCGCGATGGCCACCACCGCCAGCACCGCCACCCACACCGCGGAGTCCTGCAGGCCGAAGGGGCGCAGCAGGTAGGAGGCGAAGGTGCGGCCCAGCAGGGACTCGGCCAGGATCATCGACACGTACATGAACAGGGAGAAGGACCCGGCGAGAACCCCGGGGCCGTAGGCGGCCTTGAGTAGCATCGCGATCCCGCCGGAGGACGGGTTGGTGGCCGAGTAGCGGATGTAGGAGTAGGAGCTGAACGCCACGACCACGGCCCCGGCGAGGAACGCCCAGGGCACCCAGCCCCCGGCCAGCTCCGCGACCTGCCCCACGAGGGCGAAGATGCCCGCACCGATCATCACCCCCGTGCCCAGGGCGACGGAACCGGTCAGGGAGAGCTTCTGCTGCGTCTGCGTGCTGTCGTTCATGGGGAGCTGCACGTCCTTCCTGCCGGGGTGCGATCGTTTCTCGGCGGTGGGGTTGTCGGACAAGGTCGGTGGGTCGGGCCCACCGCCGCTCAGCGGACTTCGAGGGTGCCCATCATGCCGAGGTCTTCGTGGTCGAGGGTGTGGCAGCGGAAGACGGGGCGGCCGCCGAAGTCGTCGAAGGCCACCCGGACGGTGACCCCCCCCGAAGGCCGGGATGTTGACCACGTCCCGCCACCGCGGTGCGGAGACGTCGCGGCCCTCCTCGGCCACGACCTGCAGGGGTCACACGTGCAGGTGCACCGGGTGGTCCAGGGGGCTGGAGTTGGTCAGGGTCCACACCTCCACGGTGCCCACCCGGACCCGCTGGTCGGTGCGCTCGGCGTCGTACCCTTACCCGTCGATCGTGAAGGACATCATGCGGCCCGGTCTTCCTCCGCCGCATCCAGGGACAGCTGCTGGCGGCGGCTCAGCGGGCTCACCGGTCGCCTTCTTCCAGGGTCCGTAGGCGTTCCCGGTACTCCTCGGTGTTGATCTCTCCGCGGGCGTAGCGCTCCTGGAGGATCTCCCGGGACCGGCGCGGGCCTGCACCCGTCGTCGGCGGCGCGGTGCCGCCCTGCCAGGTGCCGCCGCCCGAGCCGCTGGTGAACGCCTTCACCAGCACGAAGACCAGCACCACCGTGCCCCCGATGAGCAGGAGCCAGAACAGCCACATCCACCCCATGCCGTCACCCCACATCATGACGGGTTCCTTCCGTGGTAGTTGGCGCTGTTCCGGGGCCGCCCTGTAGCGGCCCCGGACGACCTGCGGAGTCTCAGGAGCCGCTGGGCAGGCCCTGGAGCAGGCCCTCCATCTCGGTGATCTCGGCCTCCTGGGCCTCGATGACGTCCTGGGCCAGGGCCACGGCCTGCGGGTTCTGCCCCTGCTCGACCTGGTCGCGGGCCATCTCGACCGCGCCCTCGTGGTGGGCGGTCATCTGCTCCAGGTACAGCCGGGAGGCCTCGGTGCCCTGGGCGTCCTCCAGGGCCTGCATGTCCTCCTCGCTCATCATCCCGCTCATCCCCGCCCCGGAGCCGTGGTCCATGCCCTCCATGCCGCCGGACTCCATCATGGGCTCCTGGCCCCAGGCCTCGAGCATGGCGTTCATGCGCTCGATCTCCGGGCCCTGGGCGTCGATCACCTGCTGGGCGAAATCGGCGACCTCGGCCGGCACCTCCTCCTTGGCCAGCAGCGTCTCGCTCATCTCCACGGCCTGCTCGTGGTGCGGGACCATCATCTGGGCGAACATCACGTCCGCGTCGTTGTGCTCTTCGGCGATCGGCTCCTCGGAGGCCGAGGTGGTGCTGGGGGTCTCGGGGGCGGCGGTGGCCGGGGCGGCGGTCTCCGCGCTCGTGCCGGTGTCCTGCTCGTCGGCGCCGGTGCCGCAGCCGGTCAGGGCCAGGGCGGAGGCCAGGGCGAGGGTGCTGAGGGCGGTGGTTCGCTTCATGGGGGTGTCCTTCTCTTCTTGTCGGTTGTGTCGGTGGGTCAGTGGGTGGGGGCAGTCGTGGACTGCTCGGCGGGACGGCGGTCCTCGGCGCTGACGGCGGCCAGATGGGCCGGGTCGAGGTCGAGGCGGCGCAGCAGCTGGGCGTTGAGCGCCACCACGATCGTGGACGCCGACATCAGCACCGCGCCCACGGCCGGGGACAGCACGATCCCGATCGGCGCGAGCACCCCGGCGGCCAGGGGCACGGCGACCACGTTGTAGCCGGCGGCCCAGACCAGGTTCTGGATCATCTTCCGGTAGCTGGCCCGGGACAGGTCGATCATCGACAGCACCGCCCTCGGGTCGTTGCCGGCCAGGACCACCCCGGCCGACTCCATGGCCACGTCGGTGCCGGCGCCGATGGCGATGCCGACCTCGGCCCGGGCCAGGGCAGGGGCGTCGTTGACGCCGTCGCCGACCATCGCCACGGTCATCCCCCGGGACTGAAGCTCGGTGACCTTGGTGTCCTTGTCCTGCGGGAGGACCTCGGCGAAGACCTCGTCGATGCCCAGCTCGGCGCCCACGGCCTCGGCGACCTGCCGGGCGTCGCCGGTGATCATCGCCACGCGCACCCCCCGGTCCTGCAGGGCGGCCACGGCGGCGCGGGACTCGGGGCGGACCTTGTCCTCCAGGGCCAGGGCACCGATGACCGCTCCGTCCCGGAGCACGTGGAGGACCCCGGCGCCGCGGCTGGTCCACTCGTCCACGCCCGCCCGCAACGGCTCGGGGGTGTCCTGGTCGAGCTCGCGCAGCATGTTCGGCCCGCCCACCAGGACCTCGGCCCCGTCGACGGTGGCCTTCACGCCGCGGCCGGTGGCCGCGCGGAAACCGGTGCCCTGCAGGCCCAGCCGGGGGGCCTCGGGGTGCTCGGCGGCGGCGCGCACGATGGCCCGGGCCACGGGGTGCTCGCTGTCGGCCTCGGCCGCCGCCGCCCAGGCCAGCAGCTCACCCTCGGAGACCCCGGGGACAGGGGCCGTGCCGGTGACGGCATGCGCCCCTTCGGTCAGGGTCCCGGTCTTGTCGAAGAGCACCACGTCGATGGTGCGCATCCGCTCCAGGGCCAGCCGGTCCTTGATCAGCACCCCGGCCTTCGCCGCGCGCTCCGTGGAGATCGCGATGACCAGCGGGATCGCCAGGCCCAGGGCGTGCGGGCAGGCGATGACCAGCACGGTCACGGTGCGGATCACCGCGTCGTCGGGGCTGCCCAGGACCGTCCAGGCGATGGCGGTGAGGATGCCGGCGGCCAGGGCGAACCAGAACAGCAGCGCGGCGGCACGGTCGGCCAGGGCCTGGGCCCGGGAGGAGGACTCCTGGGCGGCCGCGACCATCCGCTGGATCCCGGCCAGGGCGGTGTCGGCGCCGACGGCTTCCACCCGCACGCGCACGGTGGTGTCGGTGGCCACGGTCCCGGCGACCACCGTCTCGCCCACGGTGCGGGCGACGGCCTGGGATTCGCCGGTGATCATGGACTCGTCGAACTCGGCCGTCCCGTCGACGATCTCCCCGTCGGCCGGGACCCGGGCCCCGGGGCGGATGAGCACGACGTCGCCCACGGCCAGCTCGGCGACGGGCACCGTGACTGTGTCGCCGTCGACGACCTTCTCGGCCTCGTCGGGCAGCAGCGCGGCCAGGGCGTCCAGGGCGGAGGAGGCCGCCCCGAGGGCGCGCATCTCCATCCAGTGGCCCAGCAGCATGATGACCACCAGCAGGGCCAGTTCCCACCAGAAGTCGAGGTCGAACCCGCCGATCCCCAGGGTGGTGACCCAGGAGGCGACGAAGGCGACGGTGATGGCCATGGCGATCAGCAGCATCATCCCCGGCTGCTTCGACTTCAGCTCGGTGAGCCCGCCGCGCAGGAACGGGGCACCACCGTAAAGGTAGATGACGGTGCCCAGCACCGGAGGGATCCAGGTAGAGCCCGGGAACTCGGGGACGTGGTAACCCAGCAGGTGCCCGACCATCGGGGAGAAGACCACTACGGGGATCGCCAGTACCAGCGAGAGCCAGAACTTGTTCTTGAACATCGCCGTGGAGTGCCCGGCGTGCTCGCCGTGGGTGTGGACCTGGTGGTCCTCGTCCACCGCCGAGTGGGCGTGGGCGTGCGGCATGGCCTGCCCGTGGGTGTCGGCATCGGCGTGCCGGCCGCGGTGGGCCGCGCCGTGGTGATCGGCGGGGTGGTCCGTGTCGTGGCCGGTGTGCGCCTGGCCCGGGGCGGTGGGGCGGTCGTGGTGCTGCGGGGTGCTCATGGCGTTCCTTTTCGCGCAGGTCCCTGGCGGGCCAGGGCGGTGGTCGGTCTCGTCAGGCGGTGACGAGGGTGTAACCGGCTTCTTCCACTGCGGTGCGGACCGCCTCCGTGCTCAGCGGGTGTTCGGCGGTGACCGTGACGGTGGAGGCCCCACCGGCCACCAGGTCCACGTGCACCTCGCTCACACCCTTCAGGGCGGTGAGCTCCTCGGTGACGCTGGTGGCGCAGTGGCCACAGGTCATGCCCTGAACCTGGTAGGTCGACGTCGTGCCGGTAGCGGAAGCCGTCCCAGCAGCAGGAGCCGCGTGATCGGCGGCGGGGGCGGGTGCGCAGCAGGCGCAGCCGGTGGAGGCCATCGGCAACGGGGAGCGGGTCTCGTGGCTCATGTGAAGCTCCTTCGATCGATTCGGGCGGTAGGACCGGATACGTCCTCACCACCCCCAGGTATATACCCCCCAGGGGTATGTTGCAAGCGTGGGGTCATGCGGCGACCGTGGTTTCACGGGGGCGGTGCCGGGTGGGGCGGGGTAGCTCCACGGTGAAGACCGTCCCAGCTCCGGGACCGGAGGAGCTGACGTTCAGCGTTCCGCCGTGGGCCTCGACCAGGGCCCGGGAGATGGTCAGGCCGATCCCGGAGCCGCCGTGGTCGCGGTCCCGGGCGGTGTCCCCGCGCCAGAAGCGCTCGAACACCTGGGGCAGGTTCTCGGCGGCGATCCCGTCGCCGGTGTCGGCCACGACCAGGCCGAGACGGCCGGGGCCGTGGACGGCGGCGCGCACGGTCACCGTGCCACCGGGCGGTGTGTGGCGCAGGGCGTTGGTGAGCAGGTTGCCCAGCACCTGACCCATCCGCTGCCGGTCCACCTCCACGACCCCGGCGGCATCCTGCGCCTCGAGCACCAGATGCACGCCCTTGGCGGCGTAGGCCTCCCGGTGGGCCTCGACGGCGGTGCGCAGCAGCTCGTCGACGGGTTGTGCGGTGCGCTCCAGCTCGATCCGGCCCTCCTCGGCCCGGGAGACGTCGTGGATGTCCTCGACCAGGCGCGTGAGGCGTCCCAGCTGGTCGGTCATGAGCTCCCCGGTGGCCTCGTCCCAGTGCGTCACCCCGTCTTGGAGAGCCTCGCAGTAGACGGAGAGCACCGAGATCGGAGTGCGCATCTCGTGGGCCAGGTCCGAGAGCATCCGCCGGCGGGTGTCCTCGGTGCGCTGCAGACGGGTGGCCATGGTGTTGAACGAGGTGGCGACCGCGTCCACCTCGGTGCCGGCACCCAGGGCCGGGACCCGGGTGTCGTAGCGCCCGCGGGCCATGGACTGGGCCGCCTGGGTAAGTGCGGCCAGGGGCCGCTGGAGGCGGCGGGTGAAGAACCAGGTCACCGCCGCCGCGCACACCACAGCAGTGCTCAGGGCCGCCCCCAGGATGATGAGGTTGGTGTCACGGTAGGCCTGCTCCACGTGCAGGAGTTCCGGGGAGTTCTCCGAGTGCCCGGCCATGATCAGGTGTTCGTGGAAGATCGGGGGCCCGGCCAAGGAGGCCACGGCCACGGCGGCGAGGATGCTGGCGGCCACCACGATGGCCTGGGCCAGGAAGAACCGGGAGGCCAACCCCCAGCTGTGCCGCCGGCCGCTCACCGGCTCACCATCCGATAGCCGACCCCGCGCACGGTGTCGATGTAGGCGCTCTGATCCTCACTGAGTTTCCGGCGCAGGTGACCGATGTGCACATCCACCAGCCGCTCATCGCCCACCCAGGCCGGGTCCCACACGGTGTCGATGAGCTGACGACGGGACAACGCCTGGTGCGGCCGCGCCGTCAGGGCGGCCAGCAGGTCGAACTCGGTGCGGGTCAACCCCACCGGCTCACCGACCACCCGCGCCTCATGGGCGGTGAGATCGACGGTCAGGTCCCCGAACACCCGGGCCGGCTCCACAGCAGTCACGGTGGTGCGGGGCCGGCGCAGCACCGCGGCCACCCTCGCGACGAGCTCACGCACACTGAAAGGCTTGGTGATGTAGTCATCGGCCCCGGCCGCCAGGCCGGCCAGCTTGTCGTCTTCGTCCCCGCGGGCGGTGAGCATCAGCACGTAGCACTCGGAGAAGCCCCGGATCCTGCGGCACACCTCGATCCGGTCCAGCCCGGGTAACCCCAGATCCAGCACCACCACATCAAAGCTCCGGCTGCGGGCGGCCTCCACGGCGTCGGGCCCGGTGTGGGCGGTGGCCACGTCATAGCCGGCGCGGGTGAGGTAGGTGGCGATCATCCGGGCCAGGGGCTTCTCGTCGTCGACCACCAGCACCCGCCCGGTCACCGCATCGATGCCAGAATCCATGACTTCAGTGTCCCCTCCGTCCGCACCGCATTCGTGCCGGAGACTGGTCGGGGGAGGAATCTTCGCCAAACCTTCACGGAGAACGCCACAGGGTCCCTCCCCGACCGGTCGACAATGGTGGATGGCCCTCGCAGTGTGGTGCGAGGCGGAAAGGACCCATGAACCCCCTGACCCGTAGAACCCTGCTCGTGGGCGGCCTCGGCCTGCTCGGCACCGGCGCCCTGGCCGCGTGTACTTCCCCGGCGGAGAGCCCGGCACCGGCCGGAGCGAGCAGCACCGGCACGGCGATCACCCATGTGCACGCCATCACCCGCGACACGGTGACCGGAGGCGGCGCAGGAGCAGGAGCAGGAGCAGGGGTGATCCTGCTGGCCACCCATGAAGGGCTGTTCCGTCTCCAGGACGGGGAACTGACTCAGGCAAGTCCGGTCGTGGACCTGATGGGCTTCACCGTCACGCCCGAGGGCCGCTATCTGGCCTCGGGCCACCCCGGTATCGGCACCGATCTGCCCGAACCGGTCGGGTTGATCGAATCCACCGATCAGGGCGAGACCTGGGAGGTGCTCTCGAGGGGCGGGGAATCGGACTTCCACACCCTGGCCGCCGGTCCGAACGGGGTGCTCGGCTTCGATGGGCAGCTGCGCGCCAGCTCCGACGGGCGCACCTGGGACACCCTCGAGATCCCCTCCGCCCCGGCCGCCCTGGCGATCGCCCCGGGCACAGGCACCATCCTGGCCACCACCGAGGACGGCGTCATGCGCTCCCAGGACGACGGTGCCACCTGGGACACCCTGGACACCCCGCAGCTGATGTCCCTGATCGCCTGGGCCGACGACAAGACCATCGTCGGGGCCGGGGTCGACGGGAACCTGCTGACCAGCGCAGATGCCGGGGAAACCTGGACGGCCAGTGACCAGCCGATCGGGGAGATCACCGCCCTGGGGGCCGGGCTCACGGAGGAAGGCGAGACTGAGGCCCTGCTCGTGGCCGACGGAACCGTGCTGCGCACCACCGACGGCGGGAACACCATCGAACAGCTGCTTTGACCCCGTTCACGTTCACCCGCTCGTGGACGAGTCTCCCTGGCACGCCCACGTCTCAAGCGTTCACGCACAATGCCCGCCCACAATGCCCGTCAATGTGCGCGCCTGGAGCAGGGCAGCAGGAGCTGTCCCTCAACCGATGCCGGGGCAGAACAAGAGACCCCTGCTCTCTGCAGGGGCCTCTTGAAGGATGCCGGGGGCAGGCTACGCGCACTCGTCGTAGTGGTCCTCATGCTCCGCATGCCGGTGACCGTCGTGGAGATAATCCACATGATCGCCGTGTTCAACGGTCTCGTGCCCGCAGTTCTCTCCGTGAGTGTGTTCTGCTTTGGTGTGCTCGGCCTGCTTGTCGTGACCAGCCATGATGATCCCCCTTGGACGTACGGGCCCAGGACAGGCTCGTCTTTCCAGTGGAGCACCGGCACCAGGATCTGGCAATGCTTCTGCGGGACCACCAGGGCGAGACCCGGCCCTGCCCGAAGTGCACGCTTCTGCTGACGAAGCAGAAATTTCCTGGCGGATCTCCCACCCTAGAACTCAGGGACCAAACGCGCTATCGCTGATTGATCCGCGGACACTGGCTGCATCAGTAGCTCGACGCGACCTTCTTTACATATGGCGGATTGTCGGACACTCAGCTCTGGAATTTTTAGCCTCTGCTGGTGGGTCCGTGTGGTCGACCCGGCTCTGCCGGCGCGGTGATGCATGAGGTGGGACAGTGCTTGCGACAGGTACACCAATGGCCCCGGCAACCCGGTGCGAGGGTTACCGGGGCCGTAGGCGTGCTGCTCAGGCGGTGCGGGCGCGCCGTCGCAGCCAGAACGCGCCACCAGCAAGGGTCACGGTCAGGGCCAGGCCACCGGTCACCGCGGCGGCGCTGTCGCCGTCGGCGGTTTCCACGGCCACGCCGGTGTCGGCGCCGCCGACGGGGACCTGCTCGATCTGCGGTGCCTCCTCCAGACCAGTGCCATCGGGGCCGGCGATGATGCCGGTGTTCGGGGGCAGAGTGTCCCGGGCCAGCTCACGCTGCTCCACGATCTCGGCCACCGTCGCGGCGTCGTAGGCGTAAGCCTCGCTCTCACACGCCACGCCGTCGGCGTCGGTGTCCAGAGCGGGGTGGTACGCCGGGCTGCCCTGGGGGATGTTGTACACCCCTGCGGCGAAGGCTGCATCACAGACGGGGAAGATGGGTCCGTAAACGTCGGCCGACGCCGGGGCAGCACTGAGGGCTGAAAATCCGACGGCGGTGATCAGTGCGGCACTTGCTGCGCTTTTTCGCATCTGTTTGTCGCTTTCTGAGAAGTATTTGTCTTTGCAACGTATCCAGCCGACATCCTTGAGCCAACCCCGTCAGCGACACAAACCTGATCTGTTCCAGTCTTGTTGACTTCAGGAGTTCATTGGGCCGAGTCGAAACCTATGCACGGCGCGGCGGCCGCCCCGTTCCCGTCCATGGCACCGGGGACCACGCCGTGGACCCCGTCCCCGGAGCAGAGCCTCCGGTCGCGCCTCGGTGCCCCCGCCTTCCCGCAGGGAACTGCTGATGCTCCGTTGCACTGCGGGGACTGCGGCGTTGCACATGAAGTTGCTCATCGCGCCGGGGTGAGTCTCCGCCCGGGCATGATGTAGTGACCTTGGGAGGTGCGTTGAGGTTGGCCCTCCCGTGCGCGGAGAGTTAGAGCACCTCTGCCCCGAGCACGATGAGGCCAGCCAAGATGCCAGCACATCCCAGGACGCCGATGAGACCGGCGGTGAAGGCAGGTTCTGCTCGGTACTGCGGATGATCCGGCGGAAGAACCTGTCGCCGTGAGGCATAGAGACCCGCAAGTGACTTCCGGCAGAGCAGGAAGACCACGCCGGTGATCACCATGGCAGCGCCCAAGACAAGGCCCGGCCACCCCACTAGAACATCTCCCGCGGCAGGAACAGACCCATCAGAATGATCACGACCCCCAGGACGACGGCGCCGACCCCGGGATAGAGCAGCGCCGAAGAGCCGGTGCGATCTGCGAAGATCTGACCGACTCGCCGGCCGAACAGCACGCTTTGGGCCTCGATGATGACTGAGATCAGCATTCTGCGGAACCTGATGACCACAATGCCGAAGACGATCATCACGGGGCCCATAACCAGGGCTGGCCAGAAGATGTCCTCCACTGCACACCTCCCGTAGAACTTTCCGATTTGTCTCGGCTCAAGCCCAGAACTATCAGGCCCAGCGCGCACGGAGAAGGCGCACTTGTGCTGGCATGCAGGCTAATGCACGTCGAGGCCGCGCCCATGGTTGCCGTGGCGCACCCTCACTGGCCTTCGAAGGGGGCGCTACAGGGCGTGCAGGTACCGGCGGGTGTATCGCTGCTGCAGGCGATGGCTGACCGGCGCCAGGGCGCGGGACCACCAGGTGCCCGGACGGGAGAAGGCGGTGATGGTGAACACGACGGTGTCATCCTCCCGCCATTCGAGGAAGAACCTCTCCTCGCCCTGCTCGGGGTGGCCCTGCAGGGTCCCGTAGGCGAAGCCCCGCCGGCGCTCTTCCTCCAGCACGTAGACCACCTGGCAGCCGAAGGAGATCCGCAGCAGGTGCCAGCCCAGGCGCAGGCGGACACGGCTGCCCTGCTCGACGCGCGGTGTGGTGGCCACGACGGTCAGGCCGGCCGCTCGGTGCATCTGCCAGCTCATCAATCGATTGGCGGCGCGGTGGAACGTCGACTCCCCGTGACCGATGACCCGGTGGACCCTCGGATGGTTGTATCCGTCGGGCAGCTGCCCAGCGGTGGCGCCGATCTCCGGATAGGTCAGCAGGCGGTCCCGCAAAGTCATAGCGCTCACTATGCCAAGGAGGCGCTTTACATATGGCCCGGTTAAAGGCGGACCGTGTTGCGGTAGACGTTCGTTGTGCGCCGCTTGAGCTACCTAACTGGGGTGGTGCCGGGATCGCCGCGGATAGACGAACGAGCCCACCAGCAGCAGCACGCACAGCCCTGCACCGATCACAGCGGCGATTACGAGGGATTTGGTCTGGGGAGGAATGCCGATGAGCTGATCCACCAGTTCAGGGTCGGAGGTGACCCCGAGGTCCTCGGCGTGCATGAACAGCGAGAAGCCGAAGTTCCAGATCCCGAAGAGCATGCCGAGAAGGGCTGCCAGCAGCAGGCCGAGTCCGATGCGGAACAGTTGCACGTTGTTCTCCCCTCGTGGTCGGTGTACCGGGGCGCCACGGTCGTCTCTGCCCGTCGTGCCGTTCACGGTTGATCGGGCGCCCGATGTCCTGGCCTTCCACCCTGGCACGGTGCGGTCCTGCAGAGCCTTCGGGCCCGGCCAGGTGGCATGTCGTTGCGGAGCTGGGCAGGACGCTCCTATCGCCTGTCAAGCCGGGTTGGGTTGGTGCTCCA
>NZ_LQBK01000018.1 GCF_001483755.1 Kocuria rosea subsp. polaris | reverse complement strand
CGGCTGTCGGCGACCCGGGCTCGCCGGGTCGCCGACAGCCGCGACCTCGGCGGGGGCTACGAGCAGGGGGCTACGAGCGGCGGATCATCTTGTGCGGGGCCGCCTGGGCGACCGGCTTGACGGTCACGGTGTCGAGGTCCACGTGGTGCGGCAGGTTCACCGCGAAGGCGCACACCTGGGCGACGTCCTCGGCGGTGAGGGGCTTGTCCACGCCCGCGTAGACCTGCTCCGCGGCCTGCTGGTCCCCGCCGAGGCGGTTGAGCGAGAACTCGGGGGTGTGCACGAGGCCCGGGGCGATCTCGACCACGCGCACGTTGTGCTCGGCCTCCTCGAGCCGCAGCGCCTCCGTCATGGCCCGCTGGGCGTACTTCGCGGCGTTGTAGCCGCCGCCGCCCTCGTAGGCCCGGTGCGCCGCGAGGGACGTGAGGTTCAGGACGGTGCCCTCGCCGTTCTCGCGCAGGGCGGGGAGGAAGGCCCGGGTCAGGCGCATCGTGCCGAGCACGTTGACCTGGTACATCCACTCCCAGTCCTCGGTGCCGGCCTCGGCCACCCGGTCGGTGCCGCGGGCGCCGCCGGAGATGTTGAGCAGCGCGTCCACGCGGCCCTGCTCCTCCAGCACCTGGTCCCGGAGGGCGTCCACGTCGGCGTCCGAGGTGACGTCGCACGGGGCGGGGATGGCTCCCGTCTCCCGGGCCAGCGCCTCCAGGCGCTCGGCGCGGCGGGCCACCGCGTAGACGGTCCAGCCGCTGCGGCGCAGCTCGCGCGCGGTGGCCTCCCCGATGCCGGTCGAGGCGCCGGTGACGACGGCGACCCGGCCGGTGTGCGTGTGCGGACTCTGCTGATCGGTCATGGGCCCCACGCTAGCCGGGCACCGGGCACCGCCCAAGGACCGGGGCGTCGGGGCCCGCCCCGGGGCTCGTGAGAGACTGGTCCGCATGGCTGACAACACGCAGGGCACAGACACGCCCGGAACCGCACCGGAGACCACGCCCGCCACCACGCCCGTGACCGTTCCCGAGAAGCCCGCGCTGGAGGGTCTGGAGCAGAAGTACTCGCGCACGTGGCGCGAGGAGGGCACCTACGCGTTCGACGAGGACACGACCCGCGAGCAGGTCTACTCGATCGATACTCCCCCGCCGACCGCCTCCGGCTCCCTGCACGTCGGCCACATGTTCTCCTACACGCAGACCGACGTGATCGCCCGGTTCCAGCGGATGAGCGGCAAGAACGTGTTCTATCCGCTGGGCTGGGACGACAACGGGCTGCCCACCGAGCGCCGCGTGCAGAACTACTACGGCGTGCGCTGCGACCCCACCCGGCCCTATGTGGAGGGCTACCGCCCGCCGGAGAAGCCTGCGAAGAACCAGCGCGACTGGGACGTGGTCTCCCGCAGGAACTTCATCGAGCTGTGCGAGGAGCTGGCGGTCGAGGACGAGAAGGTCTTCGAGCACCTGTTCTCCACGCTGGGCCTGTCCGTGGACTGGACCCGCACCTACCGCACCATCGACGCCCGCTCGCGGGCGGTCTCCCAGCGCGCCTTCCTCCAGGACCTCGAGGCCGGCAACGCCTACATGGCCGAGGCCCCCACCCTGTGGGACGTCACCTTCCGCACGGCGGTCGCCCAGGCCGAGCTCGAGGACCGGGAGCGCGAGGGGACCTACCACCGCGTGGCCTTCCACCGTCCCGACGGCGAGCCGGTGCACATCGAGACCACCCGCCCCGAGCTGCTGCCGGCGTGCGTGGCCCTCGTGGCTCACCCCGACGACGAGCGGTACCAGCCGCTGTTCGGCACCACGGTGCGCTCCCCGCTGTTCGACGTCGAGGTCGAGGTCCGGGCGCACCCTTTGGCCAAGCCGGACAAGGGCTCCGGGATCGCCATGATCTGCACCTTCGGCGACCTCACCGACGTCACCTGGTGGCGGGAGCTGGACCTGCCCACCCGCGCGCTGATCGGCCGCGACGGCCGCTTCGCGGGCGAGACCCCCGAGTGGATCGCCGCCGGCGCCCCGGCCGAGCACTACGCCGAGGTGGCCGGCAAGACCGTGTTCTCCGCCCAGCAGGCCGTCGTGGAGATGCTCCGCGCGTCCGGGGACCTGGCGGGCGAGCCCCGGAAGGTCATGCACCCGGTGAACTTCTACGAGAAGGGCGACAAGCCCCTCGAGGTCGTGACCTCCCGCCAGTGGTACATCCGCAACGGCGGCCGCGACGCCGATCGGCGCGAGGCGCTGCTGGCGCGCGGCCGCGAGATGGACTGGCACCCGGCGTTCATGCGCTCCCGGTACGAGAACTGGATCGAGGGCCTGCACGGCGACTGGCTGATCTCCCGCCAGCGCTTCTTCGGGGTGCCGTTCCCGGTCTGGTACCGGCTCGACGGCGACGGCAACCCGGACTACGACGCCCCCGTCCTGCCCGCCCTCGACCAGCTGCCCGTGGACCCGGCCGCCGACCCCGCCCCCGGCTTCGACGAGTCCCAGCGGGACCGGCCGCACGGCTTCACGGGCGACCCGGACGTGCTCGACACCTGGGCCACGTCCTCGCTGACCCCCCAGATCGCCACGGGCTGGGCGTTCGACGAGCGGCTGCACGCCAACACCTTCCCGATGGACCTCCGGCCCCAGGGCCACGACATCATCCGGACCTGGCTGTTCTCCACGGTGGTGCGCTCCGAGTCGCTGGCCGGCACGGTGCCCTGGACCAACACCGCGCTCTCCGGCTGGATCCTCGACCCGGACCGCAAGAAGATGTCCAAGTCCAAGGGCAACGTGGTGGTCCCCACGGAGGTGCTCGAGAACTACGGGGCCGACGCGGTGCGCTACTGGGCCGCGTCCGCCCGCCTGGGCGCGGACACCGCCTACGACGAGGGGCAGATGAAGATCGGCCGCCGGCTGGCCATCAAGCTGCTCAACGCCTCGAAGTTCGTCCTCGCCCAGGGCGTCACCGAGGCCTCCGTGCTCGGCGCCGGGGCGTCCACGGACGTCGTGACCGACCCCGTCGACCGGGCGCTGCTCGCCCAGCTGGGCACGGTCGTGGAGCGCGCCACCCAGGCGTTCCGGGACTACGAGTACGCCCGCGCCCTGCAGCTCACCGAGCAGTTCTTCTGGACCTTCACCGACGACTACGTCGAGCTCGTCAAGGACCGCGCCTACGGCGCCCGCGGGGAGGCCGCGCAGGCGTCCGTGCACGCGGCGCTCGCCACGACCCTCGACGCGCTGCTGCGGCTGTTCGCCCCCGTCCTGCCGTTCGCCACGGACGAGGTCTGGTCCTGGTGGCGCTCCGGCTCCGTGCACCGGGCGGCGTGGCCGAGCGCCGAGGGCTTCGCGGAGGCCGTGGCCGACGCCGACCCGGAGGTGCTCACGACCGTGGGCGAGGCCCTCTCCGGACTGCGCAAGGCGAAGTCCGAGGCCAAGGTCAAGCAGCGCACCGCGGTGCGCTCGGCGACCATCACGGCCTCCCCCGAGGACGTGGCCCGCCTCGAGGCGGGCCTGGGCGACCTCAGGGCCGCGGGCAACGCCGCCGAGCTCGTGCTCGTCGCCGGGCCGGAGGGCCTGGCCGTGCGCGACGTCGAGCTGGTCCCGGCGGAGGAGCCGGCCCGGTAGGGCCGCGCGGAGCGCAGCACGAGGGCCCGGCCGCCGCGGCGGCCGGGCCCTCGTGCGTCCCCGGCGGGTCCGCGCGTGCGGTCCCCGGGGACAGGACTCAGTCGAAGACCGGCTCCGCGGTGCGGGAGCGCTTGAGCTCGAAGAACCCCGGGTAGCCGGCCAGCAGCACGGCGCCGTCGAAGATCCGGCCGGCCTCCTCGCCCGTGGGCGCCGGGGACATGACGGGCCCGAAGAAGGCCGTGCCGTTCACGGCGATCACGGGGGTGCCGACGTCGTCGCCCACCCGGTCCTGCGCCTCCTTCTGCGAGGCCCGGACCAGGTCGTCCCAGCGGTCGGTGTCCGCGGCGGCGGCCAGCCCGGCCGGGAGGCCGACCTCGGCCAGGGACTCGGCGATCACGACGCCGAAGTCCTTCTGCCCGCCCGGGTGGAGCCGGGTGCCCATGGCGTCGTAGAGCGCCTTGACGTGCTCGGGGCCGTGCTCCTCACGGGCGGCGACGACCACGCGGACGGGTCCCCACGCCTTCTGCAGGAACGTCCTGTAGTCCTCCGGCAGCTCGTCGCGCCCCTCGTTGAGGACGGCCAGCGACATGATCCGCCAGTCCACCTCGACGTCGCGGACCTTCTCCACCTCGAGCATCCAGCGGGAGGTCATCCACGCCCAGGGGCACGCGGGGTCGAACCAGAACTCCACCTTGTCCGTCATCAGCTTCCTCTCGTACGGGCGTCCGCCGGGGGTGGCGGACGCGTCACCGGGTAGAAGCCACGGATCAGGCGGTTTTGTTCCGGTTCTGCTCCTCGCGGATCATCTCGTGGGTGATGACCTCCGGCTCGGCCTGCTTCGCCACGGCCTCCGCGGTCACCAGCACGGCGGCGATGTCGTCCCGGCTGGGGAGCTCGAACATGACGGGCTGGAGCACGTCCTCCAGGATGGCGCGCAGCCCGCGGGCGCCCGTGCCCCGCTTGATCGCGAGCTCGGCGACGGCGGTCAGCGCCTCGGGGTCGAACGTGAGCTCGACCCCGTCCAGCTGGAACATCTTCTTGTACTGCTTCACGAGCGCGTTGCGCGGCTCGGTGAGGATGCGGGCGAGGTCGGCCACCGACAGCTCGCGCAGCGTGGTCACCACGGGCAGGCGGCCGATGAGCTCGGGGATCAGGCCGAACTTCAGCAGGTCCTCCGGCATGACGTCGGCCATCACCTCGTCCCGGGTCCCCGCCTGCTTGAGCTCCGCGCCGAAGCCGATGCTCGTGCGCCCGGCCCGGGACTCCACGATGTCCTCGAGGCCGGCGAACGCCCCGGCCACGACGAACAGGACGTTGGTGGTGTCGATCTGGATGAACTCCTGCTGCGGATGCTTGCGCCCGCCCTGCGGCGGCACCGACGCCACGGTGCCCTCGAGGATCTTCAGCAGCGCCTGCTGCACGCCCTCCCCGGAGACGTCGCGGGTGATCGAGGGGTTCTCGGACTTGCGCGAGATCTTGTCGATCTCGTCGATGTAGATGATGCCCGTCTCGGCCCGCTTGACGTCGTAGTCGGCGGCCTGGATGAGCTTGAGCAGGATGTTCTCGACGTCCTCGCCGACGTAGCCGGCCTCCGTGAGGGACGTGGCGTCCGCGACGGCGAAGGGCACGTCCAGCCGGCGCGCCAGCGACTGCGCCAGGTACGTCTTGCCGGAGCCGGTGGGCCCGACCAGCAGGATGTTGGACTTCGCGATCTCGACGTCCTCGTCACCGGCCGCCGTGGCCAGGGACAGGGGCTTGCCGTTCTCCCCGGCCCGGACCCGCTTGTAGTGGTTGTAGACGGCCACGGCCAGCGCGCGCTTGGCGGTCTCCTGGCCGATCACGTACTGGTGGAGGTGCTGGTAGATCTCGTGGGGCGTGGGGAGCTCCTGCTGCTCGAGGTCCTTGACCTCGCTCAGCTCCTCCTCGATGATCTCGTTGCACAGCTCGATGCACTCGTCGCAGATGTAGACGCGCGGGCCCGCGATGAGCTTGCGGACCTGCTTCTGGCTCTTGCCGCAGAAGGAGCACTTGAGCAGGTCCGCGGTCTCGCCGATGCGCGCCATGAAACAGTCCTCCGGTCGGGTACGGGAAATCCTCGTCCAGGATAGGCGAGGACCGGGCCCCGCCCCAACACCGGGACACCGGGGTGCGGTCGGACGGGCTGCCCGGGTCAGGAGGTGACGGTCGCGGGCTTGTGGATCTTCCGGGACTCCAGGACGTGGTCCACGATCCCGTACTCCTTGGCCGCGGCCGCGGTGAGGATCTTGTCGCGCTCGATGTCCCGGTTGACCTCCTCGGAGGTCTTGCCGGAGTGCAGGGCCAGGGTGTCCTCGAGCCACTCGCGCATGCGCATGATCTCGTTGGCCTGGATCTCGATGTCCGAGGCCTGTCCCCCGCCCTGGCCGGACATGGCCGGCTGGTGGATGAGCACGCGGGCGTTCGGCAGGGCCAGTCGCTTGCCCGGGGTGCCGCCGGCGAGCAGCACCGCGGCCGCCGACGCGGCCTGCCCGAGGCAGACCGTCTGGATCTCGGGCCGGATGAACTGCATCGTGTCGTAGATGGCGGTCATCGCGGTGAACGACCCGCCCGGGGAGTTGATGTACATCGTGATGTCGCGGTCGGCGTCCTGCGCCTCGAGCACGAGCAGCTGGGCCATGACGTCGTCGGCCGAGGCGTCGTCGACCTGGACGCCCAGGAAGATGATCCGGTCCTCGAACAGCTTGGTGTAGGGGTTCTGCCGGCGGTACCCGTAGGGGGTGCGCTCCTCGAAGTCGGGGAGCACGTAGCGGCTGGTGGGCAGGGCGGCCGCGGAACCGGCCGTGGACGAGGGTCCGTGGGTGAAGGTCATGGTTGAGTTCCTCGGAGGTCTGGAAGAGCGTGCCGGGTGGATGGGTGGGACCGCCGAGGTCCTACGCCTGGTCCTTCGTGTCCTGGTCCTTCATGGTCCCGCCGCCACCGGTCATGGACCCGGCCGAGCTGGCGATGTGGTCGAAGAAGCCGTACTCGAGGCCGCGCTGGGCGTCGAACCAGTTGTCGCGGTCGTTGTCCCGCAGGATCGTCTCCAGGGTCTGGCCGGTCTGCTCGGCGGTGAGCTCCGCGAGGCGCTGCTTCATCGACAGGATGAGCTCGGCCTGCACCCGGATGTCCGAGGCCGTGCCGCCCATGCCGCCGGAGGGCTGGTGCATGAGGATGCGGGCGTTCGGGGTGGAGTAGCGCTTGCCCTTGGTGCCCGAGGAGAGCAGGAACTGGCCCATCGAAGCGGCCAGGCCCGTGGCCACGGTCACCACGTCGTTCGGGATGAGCTGCATGGTGTCGTAGATCGCCATGCCGGCGGTGACGGACCCGCCCGGGGAGTTGATGTACAGGAAGATGTCCGCCTGCGGGTCCTCGGCCGAGAGCAGCAGCATCTGCGAGCAGATGAGGTTCGCGTTGTCGTCGCGCACCTCGGAGCCCAGCCAGATGATGCGCTCCTTGAGCAGCCGGTTGTAGACGTAGTCGTCCTGGCCGCCCATCGGGCCGCCGCCCTGCAGGCGCGGTCCGGTGGAGGTTGCGTGGGTCGAGCCGAACGGCGACTCGTGAGCGGAGGTCATGTAACAGTGCCTCTTTCGTCCGTGTGGTCCGGTGATCTCTGAACAGAACACTAGTGCCCGCCCCGGGCCCGGGCCGGTCCGCGTCCGGGTTGTTCGCTGATGGCGCATGGTCGGCGCCGGGGCCCCGCGACGGACGAAGGCGCCGCCGTCCCGGGCGGGACGGCGGCGCCTTCGGGGCGTGCTCAGGAACTCACTTGGCGGAGTCCGGGGAGTCGGCCGACTCGGCGGACTCCGGGGAGTCGCCGGACTCCGGGGACTCGGGCGAGTCCGCGGACTCCTCCTCGGTGCCGGGGGTCGGGGCCGCGGTGGTCTCCTCGGGCTCGACCTCCTCGGCGGGCTCCCCGGCCTGCTCCTCGCCCTGGGGGCGCACGAACTCGGAGAGGTCCACCGTGTTGCCCTCGGTGTCGGTGACCGTCGCGTACTCCAGGACCTTGGCGAGGGCCTTGCGGCGCCGCACCTCGCCCACCATCAGGCCGGCCTGGCCCGAGGAGTCCAGCAGCTGGGCGAACTGGTTCGGGTCCATGCCGTACTGCTGGGACATGTTGATGATGTAGTCGATCAGCTCGGACTGCTCGACGCCGATCTCCTCGGCCTCGGCGACCGCGTCCAGCACGATCTCGTTGCGGAAGGCGTCCTCGGCGTTCTTCTGGACCTCGGCCCGGTGGTCCGGGGTGTCGTGGTCCGCCTCGGCCTGCGGGTTGTCGAAGTGCTGGGCGATCTGCTCGTCGATCACGGCCTGCGGCACGGGGATCTCCACGAGGGCCAGCAGCTTCTCCAGGACCTTGTCGCGGGCCTCGACGCCCTGCTCCACCACGGTGCCCTCGGCGGCCTGCTTCTTCAGGTCCTCCTTGAGCTCCTCGATGGTGTCGAACTCGGAGGCCAGCTGGGCGAACTCGTCGTCGGCCTCGGGCAGCTCGCGCTCCTTGACGGCGGTGACCTTGACCTTGACGGTCGCGTCCTCGCCGCTGTGCTCGCCGCCGGCGAGCTTGGTCTCGAACGTCGCGTCCTCGTCGGCGGAGAGGCCGGTGATGGCCTCGTCCATGCCGTCGAGCATCGTGCCGGCGCCCACCTGGTAGGACAGGTCGTTGGCGGCGTCGACCTCCTCGCCGTCGACCAGGGCGTGAAGGTCGAGGGTGACGAAGTCGCCCTCGGCGGCGGGGCGGTCCACGGTCTTGAGGGTGCCGAAGCGCCCGCGCAGCTCGTCGAGGGCCTTCTGCTCGTCCTCGGCGGAGGCCTCGCGGGCCTCGACCTGGACCTCGAGGCCCTTGTAGTCGGGCAGCTCGATCTCGGGGCGCACCGCCACGTCGATCTCGACCTTGGTGTCCGCCTCGCGGTCGGTCTCGTCGGGCTTCGCGACGACCTCGACCTGGGGCTGGGTCAGCGGGGTGATCTCGTTCTCGGCCAGGGCCTGCTGGAAGAAGGTGTTCAGGCCCTCGTTGAGCGCGTTCTCGACGACGAAGTCGAAGCCCACGCGCTGCTCGATCAGCCGGGCCGGAACCTTGCCGCGGCGGAAGCCGGGGACCTGGATCTGGTTGGCGAGCGAGGTGTAGGTCTGGTCGATGAACGGCTTCAGTTCCGCGAACGGGACGTCCACCACGATCTTGACCTGGGTGGGATTGAGTTTCTCGACGGCGCTCTTCACTTCCGCTGCACTCCTGAGTGGTAGGTCGGTTGGGTCTTCCGGTGCCGTTGCCCGGCCCGGGACAGTCGGGAAGGCGGCTGCCCGGCGGGGCCGGACAACCGCTCCAACGTCGGGGCGACAGGACTCGAACCTGCGATCTCCTGCTCCCAAAGCAGGCGCGCTAGCCACTACGCTACGCCCCGGTACCTGCAGCCTCGGCTGCAACGACTGCGGTCCTGGCAGGTGGAAAACGGTGCACTCACCAGAAACCACCGGCGAGTCTACCGGCTGGGCGGACGGGGCCGCACCTCGGCCCGCCGGGAGCCGCCCGGACGGCCCCGGCGCGATCCGCCGGACGCTGCCCGCGGGGCCGTCCGGCCCTGGGGGATTTGACACTGCGCGCGCCGGGCCGGTTAATGGGATTGGCCTCGACAGAGCGCCCTGTGGGGATGTAGCTCAATGGTAGAGCCTCAGTCTTCCAAACTGATTACGCGGGTTCGATTCCCGTCATCCCCTCGTCGCCCCGAACGCCCCGGTCCCCGGACCGGGGCGTTCGTCGTTCCCGGACCATCCCGCCCGGCGTGCGGCCCGGCCGCCGGGTCCCCGGCCGTGCGCAGGCCCCGGCCGACGGAGGGAGGACGGAGCCTGCTGCTGTCCGGTGGGCGCCGCGAACGCCCGGTCCGCACCGCGGGCCGCCGGCGCGGGGCCTCAGCGGACGAGGCCGACGACCCGCCAGAACCGGCCCCGGTGGGCGTACACGGGCCGCAGGCCCCGGCCGCGCAGCACCGCGAGCATGGCCTCGGGGGAATGGGCGTAGTTGCGGAAGCTCCGCCCCGTGGCCCGGTAGAACGCGTTGAGCAGGGCCAGGGACGCCCGGACCGCCGGGGTGCGGGGCGGGAAGCTGAGGACCAGCAGCCGCCCGGCGTGGTCCGCGGCGGCCGTGAGGAGCCGCTCGTGGTCGGGATAGCAGCACACCACGCGGTGCAGGACCACGACGTCGTGGGGCTCCACCGCACCGGGGTCGGCCGCGATGTCGAGCCGGCGCCGGGTCGTGCGGCCGGCCGTCCCGGCCGCCGCGGCGAGGGCCGAGGCCTCCGCCTCGTAGGAGTCGACGAGCTCGAGGTTCGTGGTGCGGGCCGCGCCGCGGCGCAGCAGCTCGAGCTGGACCTCCCCGACCCCGCCGCCGATCTCCAGCACGCGGGCCCCCTCGATCCCGTGGGCGGCCAGGAAGCCGAGGAGCCGCCGCGTGGTCCGGTCCGGGCCGGTGCGCCGGTACCGGGCGGCGAGGTGGCGGGCGAGCCGGGGCCCGAAGACGCCCTCGTAGGCCCCGGGGCCGCAGCAGCTGCTCATGGGAGCAGGATATCCCCGCCCGGGCCCCGGGTCAGCGCTGGCAGGAGGGGCACCAGTAGAGCGCGCGCCCCTCCAGCTCCCCGGCCGCCACGGGCGTGCCGCACCGGCGGCACGGCAGGCCCTGGCGCTTGTAGACCAGGTGAGCGTGCTCCGGCCAGGCCCGTTCCGCCGGCGTGCCCGGGCGGTCCCCGGGGTCGGTCGTCACGATCCGGCCGAGCCGCACGCCCGTGCGCATGAGGGCCGCGTTCTCCGCCCACAGCGCGAGCAGCACGGGCTCGCCGAGCGCGCGCCCCGGCGTCATCGGGTCCAGTCCGCGCCGGAACAGCGACTCCGCCCGGAAGATGTTGCCGACCCCGGCCACGACCGCCTGGTCCATCAGCAGCGCGCCCACCGGGCGGCGGCTGCGCCGCGCCGCCGCCACGAAGGGGGCTGGGTCCGCGTGCGGGTCGAGCGGGTCCGGTCCCAGGCGCGCCCGGGCCGCCTCGGCCTCGGCACGGGTCTCGAGCACGCACAGCGCGGGTCCGCGCAGGTCGGCCCAGCCCTCGTCCCCGACCAGCCGCACGCGCACCGCCCCCACCGGCGGGGGCGGGACCGGCGGGCCGGCGGAGGGGGCGCCGTCGTCGGGGGCGCCGTCGTCGAGGGCCTCCCGCTCGCCGATCCGGCGGGGGGCCCCGATCGAGGAGGCGCCCCGGAAGCGGTCGGTGCCGCCGAAGCTCCATGCGCCGTAGAGGCCGAGGTGCGAGCGCAGCACGCGGTCCCCGGCGAAGTCGAGGAACAGCTGCTTGCCGTGGGCCCGCGCCGCCTCGAGCACGGCGCCGTCCAGGGCGGCCGCGCCGTCGGCGAAGCGCCCCTGCGGGGAGCTCACGGACAGGGCCTGCCCCACGAAGCAGTCGGCGAACTGGCGGGCGAGCCGGTGGACCGAGTGGCCCTCCGGCACTCAGGCCTCCCGGGCGGCCGGGAAATCGCGCGGGCGCAGCTCCTCCAGCCTGCCGGCGACGGTGCCGGTGGTCTCGTACTCGGCGATCTGCGCGATGCGCCGCTCGTGGCGCTCCTCCCCGGAGAAGGGCTCCGCGAGGAACGCCTGCACGATCTCCAGCGCCTCCTCCCGGGGGTGCTGGCGGCCTCCGACCGCCACGACCTGGGCGTCGTTGTGCTGGCGCGCGAGCCGGGCGGTGTCGAGGTTCCAGGCCAGGGCCGCCCGGATGCCCGCGACCTTGTTCGCGGCGATCTGCTCGCCGTTGCCCGATCCGCCCAGCACGATGCCGAGGGAGTCGAGACCGGCGTCCCGGTCCGCCCGGACCGCGCGCGCGGCGCTGATGCAGAACGCGGGGTAGTCGTCGAGGGCGTCGTACTCGGCGGGGCCGTGGTCGACGAGGTCGTAGCCGGCGGCGACGAGCTCCTCCACGAGGAAGCGGGAGAGGTCCAGTCCGGCGTGGTCGGTGGCGATGTGGACGCGCATGGGCGGCGTGCTCCTGGGATGTCGCGGGAACGGGGCGGGGTCGTGGCGCAGGGCCCGCGGAGGCGGACCGGCCGCCCTCCAGCGTAGTGGGTGCCGCGGCGGCCGGGGCGGACACCGCAGGGCCTCCCGGGACGGCCCGGACCCGGCTGACATAATGGGACGATCCGCCGCGGCCCACCGGCCGCGGACGCCCGATCACGACCCCGATCACGACCCCGACCCCGACCCCGACCCCGACCCCGACCCCGACCCCGACCCCGACCCCGACGAGAGGACGGCACTGAAGTGCCCGGAACCAACCTGACCCGCCAGGAGGCGGCCGCGCGGGCCGAGACCGTGGCGGTGGACGCCTACGACGTGGTCCTCGACCTGACCCGCGGCGAGCGCGTCTTCCGCTCCACGACCACCGTGCGCTTCCGGGCGACCCCGGGCGCCACGACGTTCATCGACGCGATCACCGACGCCGTGCACTCCGTGGTGCTCAACGGCACGCGGCTCGAGCCCGCCGAGGTCTCGGACGGCGTGCGGATCCAGCTGCCCGGGCTCGCCGGGGAGAACGTGCTGACGGTCGAGTCGGACTGCCGGTACATGAACACCGGCGAGGGCCTGCACCGCTTCGTGGACCCGGTCGACGACGAGGTGTACCTCTACACCCAGTTCGAGGTGGCGGACACCCGGCGGATGTTCGCCGTGTTCGAGCAGCCGGACCTCAAGGCGCGCTTCGCGTTCACGGTCACGGCCCCCGCGCACTGGACGGTGGTCTCGACCCAGCCCACCCCGGAGCCCGTCCCCGCCGGCGAGGGCGCCGCCACGTGGTCCTTCACCCCCACCCCCGTGGTCCCCTGCTACGTCACGGCGCTGATCGCCGGCCCGTACGCGTCGGTGCACGACGAGCTCACCAGCGCCGACGGCCGCACGATCCCCCTGGGCCTGTACGCCCGGCGCTCGCTCATGGAGCACGTCGAGGCGGAGGAGATGTTCGGCGTCACCAAGCAGGGCTTCGAGTTCTACGAGGCGCAGTTCGGCGTGCCCTATCCGTTCGAGAAGTACGACCAGCTGTTCGTCCCCCAGTTCAACGCCGGGGCCATGGAGAACGCCGGCGCGGTGACCTTCGTGGAGCTCTACGTCTTCCGCTCCCGGCCCACGCAGGCCCGGGTGGAGCGGCGGGCCGTCACGATCCTGCACGAGCTCGCCCACATGTGGTTCGGCGACTTCGTGACCATGCGCTGGTGGAACGACCTGTGGCTCAACGAGTCCTTCGCGGAGTTCATGTCCACGCTCGCCGCGGCGGAGAACACCCGCTGGACCGACGCGTGGACCACGTTCGCCGCCGGGGAGAAGTCCTGGGGCTACGAGCAGGACCAGCTGCCCACCACGCACCCCATCGAGGCCGAGATCCGCGACCTCGAGGACGTGCTGGTGAACTTCGACGGGATCACCTACGCCAAGGGCGCCTCGGTGCTCAAGCAGCTGGTGGCCTGGGTGGGCCAGGAGCAGTTCATGGCCGGGCTGAACCGGTACTTCCGCGAGCACGCCTGGGGCAGCACCGAGCTGCGCGACCTCATGGTCCAGCTCGAGGAGGCCAGCGGCCGGGACCTCGACGGGTGGGCCGCGAAGTGGCTGGGGACCGCCGGCGTGAACACGCTGAGCCCGGCCCTGGAGACCGACCAGGACGGGATCATCCGCGCCTTCCGGATCGAGCAGACGGCGCCCGCGGAGCACCCCACGCTGCGCCCGCACCGCCTGGCCGTGGGCTTCTACGACCACGACGCGGAGCAGGGCAAGCTCGTGCGCACCCACCGGGTGGAGCTCGACGTGGACGGCGCGTCCACGGAGGTGCCCGAGCTGGTGGGCCGGGAGCTGCCGGACCTCGTGCTGCTCAACGACGACGACCTCGCCTACGCGAAGATCCGGCTCGACGAGTGCTCCCTGGACACCGCCCTCACCCACCTGAAGAACTTCGAGGACCCGCTCCCGCGCGCCCTCGTCCAGGCCTCCGTGTGGGACGGCGTGCACGACGGCGAGACGCCCGCCCGCCGCTACGTGGAGCTCGTGCTGGGCAACATCGCCCACGAGACGTCCTCGACCGGCATCCAGGTGCAGCTGCACCAGCTCGACACCGTGCTGGACGGCTACGTGGCGGAGCCCGTGCGCGGGACCACCGTGCGCACCGCCGCCGACCGGCTCCGGCGGCTCACCGAGGAGGCGGCCGCCGGGTCCGACCAGCAGCTGCAGTTCCTGAAGGCCTTCGCCCGGCACGCCCGCACCGGGGAGCAGCTCGACGTCCTCGAGCAGCTCCTCGACGGCCGGGGCTCCCTGCCGGGCCTGGCGCTGGACACCGACCTGCGCTGGAGCCTGCTCACCGCGCTGTGCGCCGGCGGGCGCCTCGGCGACGCGGACGTGGACGCGATGCTCGCCCGGGACAACACCGAGAACGGCGCGATCGCGGCCGCCCGCGCCCGGGCGTCGATCCCCACGGCCGAGGCCAAGGCCCGGGCCTGGCAGCAGATCGTGGTGGACGGGTCGCTGCCCAACTCGATCCAGGACGCGGCGATCGACGGGTTCCGCACGGCCGCCGACACGGCCCTGCTCGCCCCGTACGTCGAGCAGTACTTCGCGGCGATCCCGGAGGTCTGGCGCACCCGCACCCACGAGCTCGCCCAGCAGATCGCGACCGGCATGTACCCGAACATCCCCACCCAGGAGACGGTCGACGCCACGGACGCCTTCCTCGCGGACCTGCCCGGGGATCTGCACGGGCTCCGCCGGCTCGTGCTCGAGCAGCGCGACGCGACCGCGCGCGCGGTCCGCGCGCAGGCCGTGGACGCCGCCTACCAGGCGGTGCGCGCGTGAGCGGCGAGCAGCGACGGCCCGGTCCCGGCGAGGACGGTCCCGGCGGGCACGGCCCCGGTGGGCACGCTCCCGGTGGGCACGCTCCCGGCGGTCCCGGCCCGACGCCCCCGGCCGGTGCGGACCCGCGGACCGACCCCGCCGCCGCGGCCCCGCCCGGGGCGCGGTCCTTCGCCGTGGGGGCCCCGCTCTCCCAGCTGCGCCGCCCGGTGCCGCAGGTCGGCGACGAGCGGCAGCAGGCCGAGGCGGGCACGTCGTCGTCGTTCTACGAGCAGGTGGGCGGGCACGAGACGTTCGTGAAGCTCGTGCACGAGTTCTACGCCCGGGTGGCCCAGGACGAACGGTTCCGGGCGCTCTACCCGGAGGACGACCTCGGCCCCGCCGAGGAGCGGCTGCGGATGTTCCTCGAGCAGTACTGGGGCGGGCCGACCACCTACTCGGAGCGGCGCGGGCACCCGCGGCTGCGGATGCGGCACATGCCGTTCCCCGTGGACACCTGGGCGCGCGAGACGTGGCTGACGCACATGCGCGCGGCCCTGGACACCCTGGAGCTGTCCCCGCTGCACGACGGGATCATCTGGGACTACTTCGACCGCGCTGCCCACGCGATGGTCAACCGGCCCGGCTGAGCCGGCCCCGCGCCGGCCTCAGCGCTTGGCGAGGACGTGCCCGCCGGGGGTGCTCAGGCGCACCCAGCGGCCGTTCTCGGCCACGGCGACCGCCGTGCCGGGGCGCAGGAAGCCGAGGGAGTACGCGGCGAACGCCGCGCCGTCCGGCGGCGGCGCCCCGGTGAGGCGTCCCGCGAGGGGCTCCGCCCACCCGGACGAGCGGCCCCAGACCTGCGAGCGCACGGTGTCGACGACGGCGGCCCCCGCGTCCGTGGGCACCGTCCGCGCGACCTCGGCGATCCCGGCCCGGGCGGCCTCGCGCAGCTCGTCCCCGGCGACGTCCCCCACCGGCGCCCACCCGCTCAGCGGCGGGGCGATCCCCGCCCAGGAGACGGTCGCGTCCATCGGGGGCAGCCCCACGTCCGTGGCGTCCTGGTCCTGGCGCGGCATCCGGTCGAGGACGCCGCCGAGCGGGACGGTGACGTCCAGGGACTGCTCCCGGGCCAGCGCCGCGGTGCGCAGGCCCAGCACCGTGGGCGTGCTGTCGAGCAGGCCGTGCGGTTCGAGGACGCACACGTAGACGCCCAGGGCACGCCCGCGCGCCTGGAAGCGCACCGCGCCCTGGGGGTCCACGCCGCGGGCGCGGGACAGGTAGGTCCGCAGGTCGGCGACGTCCCGCGGGTCCGTCAGGGGAAGGGAGCGGCTCACGGGGCTCAGGCCTCGGCGGGGACGGGCCGGCGGGCGAAGCGGGTCGGGGCGTCCGACCACAGGCCGAGCGCGCTCCGCGGCGTCTCGTCGAGGCGCACGGGACGTCCGGTGGCCCGGTCGATCACCACGACCACGGTCTGGGCCACGGCGTAGACCCGGGAGCCGTCCTCCTCCTGGACCGCGTAGTCCAGCACGAAGCTCGACCCGCCCACGGAGGAGACCCACACGCGCACGAACACCGGCTCGGGGCGGTACAGCAGCTGTTGCGTGTACTCGACCTCCTGCCGGCCGATCACGGTCATCCGGTCGCCCAGCAGGGAGCGGAACGTGGCGTCCGCGGGCGCACCGGCCACCGCGTCCCCGGGCAGCGGGCGGGCCATGAGCCGGACGCGGGCGTCCTCCAGGTACTGGAGCATCGTGACGTTGTTGACGTGGCCGTAGCTGTCGATGTCGCCGAAGCGCATCTGGATGGGGATCAGCAGCGAAGACATGCCCCCCATCCCATCACACCGCGCCCCGCCGGTCGCGCCGCGGCGCGACCGGCGTCCTGGCTAGAGTGAGGCCCATGACCTACAGCCCCATCCCGGACCCCACGCAGGCCCTGCTCGACATGCTCGACCTCGCGGACGGGGGTGGCGCCCGCACCCTCGAGGACATCTACGTGGGCCACTCCATCTCCCCCGCACGCGGCCGGGTCTACGGCGGGCAGGTCCTGGCGCAGGCGGTGACCGCCGCGATGCGCACGGTGGAGCCGGAGCGGATCATCCACTCCCTGCACGCGTACTTCCTGCGCGCCGGGGACGTGTCCCGGCCGATCACCTTCGGGGTGGAGCGGATCCGGGACGGCCGGTCCTTCTCCGCCCGCCGCGTGCACGCCTACCAGGAGGGGCGGGCCATCCTCTCGGCCATCGCGTCCTTCCAGGTACCGGCCCGGGGCCTGGACCACCAGGACGAGTGCCCGCAGAACCTGCCGGACCCGGAGTCCCTGCCGAGCGCCGTGGAGCTGCTGGGCCACGTCGACGCCCCCGAGGCGCAGGCGATCGCCCACGAGCGGCCCTTCGACATGCGCTACATCACCGAGCCGATCTACTTCAAGCCGGACTCCCGCGGCGAGCCGTTCAACGCGGTGTGGATCAAGACCCTCAAGCCCCTGCCGGACGACCCGAACGTGCACCGCGCCGCGCTCGCCTACGCGAGCGACTACACCCTGCTCGAGCCCATCCTCCGGCTGCACGGCAAGACGTGGATCGAGCCGGGCATGAACATCGCCTCGCTCGACCACGCCATGTGGTGGCACCGGGAGGCCCGCGCCGACGAGTGGCTGCTCTACGTGCAGTCCTCCCCCAACGCGTCCTCGGCCCGCGGCCTCGGGGTGGGCCGGATGTTCTCCCGGGACGGGCGGCTCGTGGCCACCACCGCCCAGGAGGGCATGATGCGCTTCCCCGAGTTCGCCTAGCCGCACCGGAGCACGACGAAGGGGCCCGTCCGGCGGGAGAGAACGGTTCTCTCCCGCCGGACGGGCCCCTTCGGTGCCGTCGAGGAGTCCGGGCGCGGCCCGGCTCCGCGTCAGTCGCGGGTGAGCCGGCGGTGGGTGACGCGGTGCGGCCGCGCGGCGTCGGCGCCGAGGCGCTCCACCTTGTTGGCCTCGTAGGACTCGAAGTTGCCCTCGAACCAGTACCACCGGTCCGGCTCCTCCTCGGTGCCCTCCCACGCGAGGATGTGGGTGGCGACCCGGTCGAGGAACCACCGGTCGTGGGAGACCACCACGGCGCAGCCCGGGAACTCCAGCAGGGCGTTCTCCAGCGAGCCGAGGGTCTCGACGTCGAGGTCGTTGGTGGGCTCGTCGAGCAGCAGCAGGTTGCCGCCCTGCTTGAGGGTCAGGGCCAGGTTCAGCCGGTTGCGCTCACCGCCGGAGAGCACCCCCGCCTTCTTCTGCTGGTCGGGGCCCTTGAACCCGAACGCGGAGACGTACGCGCGCGAGGGCATCTCCACGTTGCCGACGTTGATGTAGTCGAGGCCGTCCGAGACGACCTCCCACAGCGACTTGTTGGCGTCGAGGTTCGCGCGGTTCTGGTCCACGTAGGAAATCTTGACGGAGTCGCCGATCCGCAGCTCCCCGCCGTCCAGCTCCTCGAGGCCCACGATGGTCTTGAACAGGGTCGACTTGCCGACGCCGTTGGGGCCGATGACGCCCACGATGCCGTTGCGCGGCAGGGAGAAGGACAGCCCCTTGATGAGGCTGCGGTCCCCGAAGCCCTTCTGCAGGTCCTTCGCCTCGATCACGAGGTTGCCCAGGCGGGGACCCGGCGGGATCTGGATCTCCTCGAAGTCCAGCTTGCGGGTCTTCTCGGCCTCGGCGGCCATCTCCTCGTAGCGGGCCAGGCGGGCCTTCGACTTCGCCTGGCGGCCCTTGGCGTTGGAGCGCACCCACTCGAGCTCGTCGGCCAGGCGCCTGGCCTGCTTGGCGTCCTTCTTGCCCTGCACCTCCATGCGGGCGCGCTTGGTCTCGAGGTAGGCCGAGTAGTTGCCCTCGTAGCCGTACAGCCGGCCGCGGTCGACCTCACAGATCCACTCGGCCACGTGGTCGAGGAAGTACCGGTCGTGGGTCACGGCCATGACGGCGCCGTGGTAGTCCTTCAGGTGCTGCTCGAGCCACAGCACGGACTCGGCGTCGAGGTGGTTGGTGGGCTCGTCCAGCAGCAGGAGGTCCGGCTTCTGCAGCAGCAGCTTGCACAGGGCCACGCGGCGGCGCTCGCCACCGGAGAGGACCTTGACGTCGGTGTCCGGCGGCGGGCAGCGCAGGGCGTCCATCGCCTGCTCCAGCTGGGAGTCGAGGTCCCAGGCGTTGGCGGCGTCGATGTCCTCCTGGAGCTTGCCCATCTCCTCCATGAGGGAGTCGAAGTCGGCGTCCGGCTGGGCCATCTCCTCGGAGATCGCGTTGAAGCGGTCGACCTTGGCCTTGATCTCGCCCACGCCCTCCTCGACGTTGCCGAGGACGGTCTTCTCCTCGTTCAGCGGCGGCTCCTGCAGCAGGATGCCGACGGTGTAGCCGGGGCTGAGCCTCGCCTCTCCGTTGGAGGGCTGGTCGAGGCCGGCCATGATCTTGAGGATGGTGGACTTGCCGGCCCCGTTGGGCCCCACGACGCCGATCTTCGCGCCGGGGTAGAACGACATGGTGACGTCGTCCAGGATGACTTTGTCGCCCACGGTCTTGCGGGCCTTGGACATTGTGTAGATGAATTCCGCCATGCCCTCAAGGCTACCCCGCTCCGCGGCGGCCCACGGGCGGGGACGGAGCGGGGACGGCGGCCCCGCTCCGTCCCTCGGACACCAGGGCGGCCCCGCGGTCCGTTCCGTCCCCGGAACACCGGGGCGGCCCCGCCCGGGCGGCTCAGCCGGCCGCGGGTTGCCGGCGGGAGCGCCGGCCGGGGTCGGCCGCCGCCCCGACGAGCTCGCCGGTCTCCGGGTCGACGCCCTCCGGGACGGCCGGGGCCCCTGCGTCGTGGTCGCCACCCGAGTCCGCCGGAGCCTCGCCCGGGGCCTCCGGAGCGTCCGAGGCACCGGTCGCCGCTGCGTCCCCGGGCTGTCCGGCGAGCCGTTCCCCCGTCTGGTCGGCGGGTGGCGAGGAGCTCACGGTGCGCTGGAAGCAGGCCGTGCCGAGCGCGAGGTCGTGGCCGACGGACACCGCGTCCACGTCGACCGCCGTGTTGCGGCCGTGCTCGCCCTCCCAGAACCGGACCTTGAGCTTGCCGACCACCACCACGGGCTGGCCCTTCTTGATGCTGGCCAGGACGTTGAGCCCCAGGGCGCGGAACGCCTGGATCGAGAACCAGTTGGTGTGCCCGTCCCGCCACGAGCCGGCCTGCTGGTCGAACCAGCGCGGGGTGGAGGCCAGGCGGAAGGTCACCACCACGGTGCCGTCGGGCAGGCTGCGGGACTCGGGATCCGTGGCCACGTAGCCGCGGACGGTGATCTGCTCGGTCATCGGGAACTCCTCTGGACGGCGGCCGGTGCGGCCGGTGCTGGCCCCGGTGGCGGGGTGCACCCAGCGTCCGTCCGCACCGGGGGCCGCCGCGGCGCGGACGCCCGCGGTGTGGACGGCAGGTCCGTCGTCGCCGGCGAACGGTGCGCTGTGCAGTGCGGTCGAGGGCCCGGCGTTCTATGGGTTCGCCCGTCGCGAGGTCCACGGCCGGTCGGGCGAAGGGTCGCACTCGTGGTCAGCCGCCCACAGCCCGGCACCGTCGGACTGCGGACGTCCTCACTGCCCGTCGATGTCGGCGGCGTTCCAGGCGATGACGCCGAGGGGTTCCCGGCGCCGCTCCTGCTCGTGGGAGCACGCCCAGCACCACGGGCCGTACAGGGGCGGGGCGCCGCACTGGCAGAGCCGGATCCGGGCCATCGGACTCACCTCGATGTTCGTTGCAGTGGCCTGGCAGGTGGTGGCCTGCCGGACGACATCCTGCGCGGGTGTCCTCACCCCTACTACCGGTGCGGGAGCCTCTGTGGATGCACCGGGACCGGCTTTTCCGCGGTCCGCGACACCCGCGCGCCCTCCGCCTCAGCGGCGGCTGCTCCGGACGGGGGTCGTGTCCCGCAGGATCGCCGCCGGGCGCCCTGCCGACCGCAGCGCTGCGCTGCGGCCGGCAGGGCGTTCCCGTGGTCGTCGGCCGGCACGCCCTCGCGGCGCGGACCCGACGGTGCAGTGCGGCCGCCCTGGCCCGGCACAGTCGGCTCCGCGCCGGGCGCGCTCTCCCCCGCGTGCGGCCACCGCACCGCGCACCGGTGTCCTTTACCGTGCGACCCCTGCGGCTACGCGGCGCTCCCCGGCTCGACGACGACGCAGTCCTCCCGGAAGTCCAGGTGCATGCAGTGCAGGTCGACGACGCCCCGGATGATGGTCTCCAGCTGCTGCGGGTCGATGTCCTCGCCGACCTGCCGGACGATGAAGTCCCTGGTGTCCTCCGCGGCCTCCTCCACCGTGTCGTAGTGGTAGTAGCGGGCCCCCCGGCCCGTCCACTGCCTGATGATGGTGACGCTCATGGTTCCTCCCCTGGATCGGATCCGGACGCACGGTCCGTGGCCGCCCCGGGCACCCCGTCCGGGAACTGCGGCCGTCCCGGCGGGCTGCCGCCGGGGACGTCGCCGAGGTGCTGGTCCTGCCCTTCCCCGTCCCGGCGAGGACGTCGGGTGGCCGGAGCACCGCACCCCGCGATGTGCTTATTAACGTATGCGAATTCACAGGGTGGTGGCTGTCCACACTTTCGCGAAAGCACATAGCAGCGGTGGGCGGGAGGCGGGATGACGGCCACGGCGCCCTCGCCCCGGAGTGACGGCGACCCCGCCCTGCCGGCGGAGGGCCGGCGGGACGGGGTCGCACGGGTGCCCCAGGAGGGAGTCGAACCCCCGACCAAGAGATTAGAAGGCTCCTGCTCTATCCACTGAGCTACTGGGGCGGGCCGCCCGGGAGACCGTCCCGGGCGCCGCGCACGAGTTTACCAACTCGCCGCGGTGGCCCGGTCCGCCCTCGGTGCGCGGCGCGCTGCTGCGGGGGCCGACCGCGGCTCCCGACGACCCGCCCGGTCGCCGGAACTGCCCGGCCGCCGAGGCGGCCCGGCCCGGCTCAGATCACGGCGCTCTGCACCGGGGGCTGGTAGCGGCCCCGGAAGAGCCGCCGGGTCGCCGGGTCGATGAACCACAGGTACACGCCGTAGGAGAGGGCGACGACCGCCGCGATCAGCCGGCCGGAGCTGAGGTCCAGGTCCAGGTACGGGAAGACGTCCAGCTGGTCGGACACCGCGTAGATCATGAAGAAGACGGTGAGGAAGAACAGGATGTCCACCTGCCAGTCGCTGCGGATCCCCGTGACGGCGAACAGGGGGATGAGCCACACCACGTACCAGGCCTGGATCATCGGGGAGAAGAGCACGATCGCGGCGAACGCCCACGCCAGACGGCGGATGATCCGCTCGTCCCGGCCCACGAACATGAGCCAGAGGATCACCGGCACCGCGAGCGCCTGCCCCACCGAGTGGGTGACCTCCCGCCACTGGCCCGAGTCGCCGCCCACGGCCGCGGCCAGGGTCGCGGCGAGGCCGCCGACGAAGCCCACCGGGGCGTACCAGATGGACACCGAGCCCGGGGTGGACATGGCGGCGACCCAGCCGAAGCCGAAGCCGTTGACCAGGCCCATGAGCCCGAGCAGGGCGATCGAGTAGGCGAGCACGAGGAACCAGATCACGAAGCGGCGCGTCCACGAGGCGCCCCGGCCCGCCCAGAGCAGGCCGATGAACGGGAGGAAGACGAGCGTGATGGGCTTGATCGCCACGGACAGGGTGACGAGCGTGGTGCCGAGCAGTCCGCCCTTCCAGTTCCGGTGCACGGCGGCCGCGTAGGTGCCGCCCAGGGCCAGGGCGATCATGATGGCGTCGTTGTGCACGGAGACGATGAAGTTCGTGAGGAACAGGGGGTTCGCCACGCTCAGCCACAGGGCCCGTGCCGGGTTGATGCCGTGCAGCCGCGCGAGCCGCGGGATCACCCACATGCACGCGATCACGGCGAGCACGCACAGCCCCCGGAACCAGAGCACGGCGGCGTCCGGGTCCGCCCCGGTGACGGCCACCACGAACTGCTCGATCCACAGGAAGAGCGGCCCGTAGGGCGGCGGGGACTCCGACCACATCTGGTCCGCCCCGAGCTGGAAGAAGTTGTCGATCGTGGAGACGCCGTGCTCGTAGGGGTTGAGCCCGTTGGCCATGACCCTGCCCTGGCCGATGTAGGAGTACACGTCGCGGCTGAACAGCGGGATCGTCACGAGCATGGGGGCGGACCACGCCGCGATGGCGGTGAGCACCCAGCGGCCGCTGCCCGGTCCCCACCGGTTGAGCTTCTGTCCCAGCCGCAGCCACTCGCGGATCAGGAGCATCCCGCCCACGGCGAGCAGGAGGATGGAGACGATCACCCCGGTGGTGGTGAAGCGCATGCCGATGATCACCGGCGCCTGCCGCAGCGGGGAGACGGAGGCGAGCCAGCCGACGCCGAGGGAGCCGACGAGCAGCATGACGGAACCGACGGTGCCCATGATCACGGTCCGCAGCGGCGATCCGGAGATGTACCGCGAGCTCCCGGGATCCGCCGGCGGCCGGACGCCGTCGGGGCCCTCGCCCGGGGCCGCCGCCCTCGAAGTGGTCTGCACTGCTCTCCCGATGCGCCCGTCCGGTGGCTTCGGGTGCCGCGGCTGGGCGCAGCACGGACCCGTGGTCGCCCCGATCCTATCCCCGGCCGCTGCGGGATCCCCGAAGGAGCCGGGGCGGGGAGCTGCGCCGTCGGGGCGGCACGGTAGATTGTCCGGGTGGCTATTTCGAACGGACGCATAGTGTGGATCGACTGCGAGATGACGGGGCTGTCCCTCGAGGACGACGCCCTCATCGAGGTGGCGGCGCTCGTCACCGACGACGAGCTCAACGTCCTCGGCGAGGGCGTCGACGTCGTGATCCGCCCGAGCGAGGCGGCGCTGGCGCAGATGGGGGACTTCGTGCGGAACATGCACACCTCCTCCCGGCTGCTCGACGAGCTCCCCTCCGGCATGACGATGGAGGAGGCGCAGGCCCAGGTCCTCGCCTATGTCAAGCAGTGGGTGCCCGAGCCGGGCCGGGCGCCCCTGGGCGGGAACTCGGTGGGCACGGACCGCACGTTCCTGGTGCGCGACATGCCGGAGCTCGTGGCGCACCTGCACTACCGCGTGATCGACGTCTCCACCATCAAGGAGCTCTCCCGCCGCTGGTTCCCCCGGGCCTACTTCCAGGCCCCGCCGAAGACCGGCAACCACCGGGCCCTCGGCGACATCCGCGACTCGATCGACGAGCTGCGCTACTACCGCCGCGCCGTGTTCGCCCCCGAGCCCGGACCGGACTCGGAGACCGCGAAGACCATCGCCGCGGAGATCTCCGCCTCCCGCACCGGCGCCTGAGCCCTTCCTCCGCCTGCGCGGCCCGCGGGCGGCGGAGGAAGGGCTCCGGCGTGGTCCGGGGCGGTCCGGGAATGCGGTACACTCGTATGCGTTGCCCAGCGGAAGCACGGTCTTCCGGCGGGCGTTCATGGTGGGCGTAGCTCAGTTCGGCAGAGCGCCTGGTTGTGGTCCAGGAGGTCGCGGGTTCAACCCCCGTCGCTCACCCGCTGTGAAAGGCCGTCCCGAGGACTCGGGACGGCCTTTCGTCGTTCCCGGTCCGGTTCGAAGGGGCGCCAGCCCCGGCAAGTCGAAGGAAGTGCGTCATGGCCGTCCGCCCCGTGGTGATCACCGGCGATCCCGTCCTCCACCGTCCCGCCGCGAAGGTGGCGCGCTTCGACGAGGAGCTGCGCGCCCTCGTCGAGGACATGTACGAGACCATGGACGCCGCCCACGGCGTGGGCCTCGCCGCCCCGCAGATCGGCGTGGGCCTGCGGATCTTCACCTACACCTTCCAGAACGACGACGGCGTGCCGCCGCGCGGCGTCCTCGTCAACCCCGTCCTGACCCCGGGGAAGATCTCCCAGGACGCGCCGGACCCGGACGAGGAGACCGAGGGCTGCCTGTCCGTGCCGGGCCACAGCTGGCCGCTCAAGCGCGCGGACTGGGCCCGGGTCGCGGGCTTCGACGCCGACGGCCGTCCGGTGGACTTCGAGGCCACGGGATGGTTCGCCCGGGTCATGCAGCACGAGTACGACCACCTGGACGGCAAGCTCTACGTGGACCGGCTCAACGACCGGTGGGCCCGGAAGGCGCGCAAGGCCGTCAAGGCCGAGGGCTGGGGCCGGGCCGGCCGCACCTGGACGCCCGGCGTCGACGAGGACCCGTTCGGCCACTGAGCCCCGGCGGGCCCCGACGCAGGTCCGCGCCCGAACCCCGGCAGGCGGCCGCGCGGGCCCCTGACCCGGGCTCGACGGTCTCCGGCGCAGGCCCCGGGCCCGGACCGAGGACCCGCGACCTGTGCGACCGGCCCGCCCCCGGGCTCAGTCCTCGGTGCGCACCACGACGAGCTCGCCCGCCGAGCGGGCCGTGGGCCCGGTGAGCTCGGCGTGCCAGCGCTCGCGCGCCGCCGCGAGCAGCTCCTGCGGCGTCGCGGGGCGCTCGCCCTCGGCGGCGCGCTCGACCAGGTGCCGGGCGAGCAGCCCGCGGGTGTGCTTGGCCATGTGCGAGACGACCTGCCGCTTCCCGTGGCGCTCCCGGACCACCTTCACGCCCACCGTCCGCTCGCGCGGTCCGCGCCACGCCGCCGCGTAGGCCGCCGACCGGCAGTCCACGACGATCCCGTCCCCGGCGGCGGCTCCCAGCACGGCCGGCAGGTGCTGCTTCCAGTGGGCGGCGAGCCGGCCGAGCCCCGGCAGCTCCGCCCCCATGGACAGGCGGTAGGCGGGGATCCGGTCCTCGGGGCGCACCGCGCCCCACAGGGCCGAGACGACGACGAGGGACTCCGCCGCGGCGGCCCGCTGCGCCCCGGTCATCCCGGCCGGGTCGAGGGCGTCGTAGAGGACGCCGGTGTAGACGCTCAGGGCGGGTGCGGCGGGCTCCGTGCCCAGGCGGGTGTTGCGCTCGACCTCTCCCCGCAGCCGCTCCCCCACGCCCAGCAGCTCGAGCGCGTCGTCGCGGGCGCTCGTCGCGGACAGCTCGGCCAGGACCTGCTCGCGGGCGGCCGTGAGCTCGGGGAAGGACAGCAGCGCGGGGTCGACGGGCGCACCGGTGTCGGGGGCGGTCTTGGTCTCGGAGGGCGGGAGGAGGATCAGCACCCGCAGAAGTCTAGTGACCCGGCGGGGCCGGTGCGCCCGCGGGGGCGGACAGGGAGCCCGGGGCCGGTCCGGACCCGCCGGTCCGGCGGGTAGGATGGGTGGCGGACAGGTCGGCCGGGTGACCGCGGGCCGCGCAGCTCCGGCTGCCGCGGCGCGAGGAAAGTCCGGGCTCCGCAGAGCAGGATGATGGGCAACGCCCACTCGGGGAGACCCGCAGGAAAGTGCCACAGAAAACAGACCGCCCGCCCCGGTCCGTCCGGGCAGCGGGTGAGGGTGAAAAGGTGGTGTAAGAGACCACCAGCGCGCCGGGTGACCGGCGTGGCTCGGCAAACCCCATCCGGAGCAAGGCCAGACAGGGTGCGTCCGAGGGCTGCTCGTCCGAGCACCCGGGTAGGCCGCTCGAGCCCACCGGCAACGGTGGGCCTAGATGGATGGTCACCAGCACGGCACGGGCGACCGGCCGTGTGCACAGAACCCGGCTTACAGGCCGGCCTGTCCCCCGCATCCCTCCCGGCGCCGCCGGCGCGCCCGGCCCCGCCGGGGCCTCAGGAGCGGACGAGGATCACCCCGCACTCCGGGCACGTGAGCACCTCGTCCGCGGCCGCGCCCCGGAACGTCGCGGCGTCCGTGGGGCTGAGCGCCGATCCGCAGGACCCGCACACGGTGCCCCGCAGCTCCGCGGCCGCCGGCCGCTCGGTGCCGCGCCCGGTCCGGATCTTCTCGTACCGCGCCAGCAGGCCGGGATGGCCCACGCCCTCCGCGGCGGCGGCGCGCGTGCCGGCCAGGTCGCCGCGCTCGGCCGTCAGGGTCCGGCCCTCCTCGTCCCGGGCTGCAACGAGACGGCGCGCCTCCGCGTCGGCCTCCTTGAGCCGCGGGGTGATCCGGGCGCGGTGCGCCACGGCGTCGTCGAGCTCCTGCATGATCTCCAGCTCCGCCTCCTCGGCCTCGGCCAGCTGCCGGGTGCGGGTCTCGATCTCGTGCTGCAGACCCATGAGGTCCTTGGCGGATCCGCCCTGCTCGAGGCGCCGGCGGTCCTTCTCGATCGAGGCCTGGACGCGGGCGGCCTTCTGCTCGGCGGCCGCCAGCCGGTCGCGGACCGCCTGCTCCCCGGACTCGAGCTCCTTCGCGGTGGCGATCGCCCGGGCCCGCAGCTGCAGCGCGGCGGCGACCTCGGGGTCGGCCTTCAGCTCAGCGATCCGGGCGGTGATCCGGCGCAGCCGGGCGTCGACCTGCTCGAGCGCCAGCAGGGCTCGTTGCTGCTCGGGCGTGGCGGTGCTCATGCGGGTCCTCCTGCGGTCGGGGCGTCGGGGGCGGAACGGTCGTGGCCGGGGTGGTCCCGGCCCGACCGGATGGGGTCGGACCCGTCGTGGCCGGCGTGGTCGAGGCGGAAGTCCCACGGGTCGGAGCGCCGCTGCGAGACCTCGACCTCGACGTCGTGGCCGCGCGCGGCGAGCGCCGCCCGCAGCGCCGCGGCGCCCACGGGCAGCCACAGCCACTCGCTCGCGAAGTGGGACAGGTCCACGAGGTACGGCGTGCCGTCGGCCCCGGGACCCGCGGCGGCCTCGCGCGCCTCGGACGCGGGGTGGTGGCGCAGGTCCGCGGTCACGTAGGCGTCGGCCCCGGCGGCCCGCACCGCGTCGAGGAGCGAGTCCCCCGCTCCTCCGCACACCGCGACGCGCCGCACGAGGGCGTCGGGGTCCCCGGCCACGCGCACGCCGTGGGCGGTGGGCGGCACGGCGTCGGCCAGGCGCCGGGCCAGCTCGCGCAGGCGGACGGGACGCGCGAGCTCCCCCACGCGCCCGATGCCCACGGCCGGGTCGTCGGGGTGCGGCGCGAGCGGCGCCGTCGTCGTGAGCCCCGCGGCCCGGGCCACGGCGTCCGAGACGCCGTCCGGGGCCGAGTCCGCGTTGGTGTGGCAGGCGAGCAGCGCGCACCGGTGCTCGATGAGCTCGTGCACCACGGCGCCCTTGAAGCCGTCGGCGGCCACCGAGGTGACCCCGCGCAGGAGCAGGGGGTGGTGGGTGATCAGCAGGTCGGCGCCGGTGGAGACGGCCTCGGCCACGACGTCGGCCACGGGGTCCACCGCGAAGAGGATCCGGCGGACCGGCTGGTCCGGGCGCCCGGTGACGAGCCCGCTGGCGTCCCAGGGCTCCTGCAGGCGAAGGGGCCACAGCTGCTCGACGGTCTCGAGCACCTCCGACAGGGAGGGCGCGGGCCGGGGCGGGGACGTGCTCTGCTCGCTCATGGGGCCAGTCTAGGAGCCGCCCCCGCCGCGGGCCCGGAGGGTCCCGGGAATGATGCGGGCCGCGCGGTGTTGTACGGGTCATGGCCTTCTCCGCGCACGACGACGCACGCCCCGTCCCTGCTCCCGCTCCCGGCGGCCCCGCCGGCCCCGTGACCTTCGTGCTCGCCGGCGGGTGCTTCTGGTGCCTCGACGCCGTCTACCGCATCACCCGGGGAGTCACCTCCGTGGTCTCCGGGTACACCGGGGGCGGCCCCGGGCGCCCGAGCTACTACGAGGTGTGCTCGGGCACGACCGGCCACGCGGAGGCCGTCGCCGTGACCTTCGACCCGTCGGTCGTGCCGGCGGACGTGATCCTCGACCTCTTCTTCACCGGCCACGACCCCACCACGCTCAACCGGCAGGGCTACGACGTGGGCACCCAGTACCGGTCCGCCATGTTCTGGGCCGACGAGTCCCAGCGGGAGCTCTTCGAGCGCTCGATCGCCCGGACGCAGCCGGCGTGGGACCAGCCCATCGTCACCACGCTCGAGCCGCTGGGCACGTTCTGGGAGGCGGAGCCCGAGCACCAGGACTTCTACGCCGCCCAGCCCTGGAACGGCTACTGCCAGGTGATCATCAACCCCAAGCTGGCGAAGGTCCGGCAACGTTACTCCGCGTGGCTTACCGCGTAGTAGCGGTTGCGGGGCCTGGCTAGGCTGAGCTAGGACCGCGCCGCCGCGGGCCCCCCAGAGCACCGGCGGCCAGTGCAGCACCCGAGCTCCACCGGAATCCGACACAGAAGTCCGACAGAGAACCGACCACGCAGAAACCGAGGTACGCACATGGCGAAGATCTACAACGACGTCACCGAGATCGTGGGCCGCACCCCGCTCGTCCACCTGAACCGGCTCGACGAGGGCCTGCCCGGCAACGTCGCCGTGAAGCTGGAGTTCTACAGCCCGGCCAGCTCCGTGAAGGACCGCATCGGCGTGGCCATCATCGACGCCGCCGAGAAGTCCGGCCAGCTCAAGCCGGGCGGCACGGTCGTCGAGGGCACCTCCGGCAACACCGGCATCGCGCTGGCCATGGTCGGCGCCGCCCGCGGCTACAAGGTCATCCTGACCATGCCCGAGACCATGTCCACGGAGCGGCGGGTCATGCTCCGCGCCTACGGCGCCCAGATCGTGCTCACCCCGGGCGCCGAGGGCATGCGCGGCGCCGTGGAGAAGGCCCAGGAGATCGTCGAGACGACCGAGAACGCGGTCCTCGCCAGCCAGTTCGCCAACGAGGCCAACCCGGCGATCCACTACGCGACCACGGGCCCCGAGGTCTGGGAGGACACCGACGGCCAGGTCGACGTGTTCATCTCCGGCGTGGGCACCGGCGGCACCATCACGGGCGCGGGCCGCTACCTGCGCGAGCAGAAGCCGGACGTGCGCCTCGTCGTCGTCGAGCCGGCCGACTCGCCGCTGCTCACCGAGGGCAAGGCCGGTCCGCACAAGATCCAGGGCCTCGGGGCGAACTTCGTCCCGGACATCCTCGACCGCGAGATCTACGACGACGTCTACGACGTGACCGTCGAGGACTCCGTGCGGGTCGCCCGCGAGCTCGGCACCAAGGAGGGCATCCTCGGCGGGATCTCCTCGGGCGCCATCGTCTGGGCCGCCCTCCAGGAGGCCGCCAAGGAGGAGAACCGTGACAAGCTGATCGTCGCGATCGTGTGCGACTTCGGCGAGCGCTACATCTCCACCCTGCTCTACGAGGACATCCGGGGCTGAGCCCAGCGACGCCCGCACGACCCGTCCCTGCCGGGAATAGCGCCGCCTGCCGGTGACGTTTCCCCCGGTGGTGGGCGGGTCGTTCCCGTCCGCGCCCCAGCACGTCCCGCCGGCCCCGGCAGGACACGACCCCGGAAGAACAGAGGACAGCCGTGAGTTTCTGGAGCCGACTCGCCGAGGACCTGCAGACGGCCCGGACGCACGACCCGGCCGCGCGCTCCCGGGCGGAGATCGCCCTCAACTACTCGGGTCTGCACGCCATCTGGATCCACCGGCTGTCCCACCGGCTCTGGCAGCGACCCGACCGGCGGCTGCTGGCCCGCACGGTCTCCCAGCTCGGCCGCTTCCTCACCGGTGTGGAGATCCACCCCGGCGCCACCATCGGGCGCCGCTTCTTCATCGACCACGGCATGGGCGTGGTCATCGGGGAGACCGCCGAGATCGGCGAGGACGTGATGATCTACCACGGGGTGACCCTGGGCGGGCGCTCCCTCGAGAAGGTCAAGCGGCACCCCACCGTGGGCGACCGGGTGGTGATCGGCGCCGGCGCGAAGATCCTCGGCCCGGTGGAGATCGGCGCCGACTCCGCCGTGGGCGCCAACGCCGTGGTGGTCAAGGACGTCCCGGAGGACTCGATCGTGACCGGGATCCCCGGCAAGGTCCGCCCGCGCACCCCGGAGAAGCAGCAGCCGCTCGTGGACCCCTCCAGCTACATCGACCCCGCCATGTGGATCTGACCCGCCCTGCGGATCTGAGCCCCGCCGGTCAGCACGACGCCGGCCGGCCGCTCCCCGATCGGGGGGACGGCCGGCCGGCGTCGTCGTGCGGGGGTCGGGCCGGGTCAGGCGACGACCTCGGAGCGGTCCCCGCTCCACAGGGTGTGGTAGACGCCCTCGGCGTCGTCGGTGCGCCGGTAGGTGTGCGCGCCGAAATAGTCGCGCAGCCCCTGCGTGAGGGCCGCGTTGAGCCGGGGCCGGCGCAGCGAGTCGTAGTAGTTCAGCGTGGTGGCGAACACCGGTGCCGGGATGCCGCGCTCCACGGCACGGGCCACGACCCGCCGCCAGGACGGCAGGGCGTCCTCGATCGCGGTGACGAACTCGGGGGCGAACAGCAGGTTCAGCGGCTGCTTGTCGCCCTTGTACGCCTCCATGATCACCTCGAGCAGCTCGGCCCGGATGATGCAGCCCTCGCGCCACAGGCTCGCGATCGTGGCGAGGTCCAGGTCCCAGCCGTACTCCCGGCCGGCCATGGTGAGCATGTCGAGGCCCTGGGCGTAGCTGACGAGCTTCGAGGCGTACAGGGCCTTGCGCACGTCCTCCACGAACTCGGGGTCGTGCACGACGTCCTCGGTGGTGCCCCCGACGCCGGCGGGCAGCACGCGCTGCGCCTCGAGTCGCATCTCCGGCTCGGCGGAGGACAGCGCCCGGGCGAAGACGGACTCGGCGATCGCGGTGACCGGGGAGCCCAGCTCGAGGGCCTCCTGGACCGTCCAGCGGCCAGTGCCCTTCTGCCCCGCGGCGTCCACGATCACGTCGATGAGGGGCTGGTCGGTGCGGGCGTCGACCTGGCGCAGCACGTGGGCGGTGATCTCGATGAGGTAGGAGGCCAGCTCGGTGCGGTTCCACTGCTCGAAGACGTCGGCCTGCTCGGCCGGCTCGAGCCCCGCGACGGAGCGGAGCAGCTCGTGCGCCTCGCCGATGACCTGCATGTCGGCGTACTCGATGCCGTTGTGCACCATCTTCACGAAGTGTCCGGCGCCGTCCGTGTCGATCCACGCGCAGCACGGCCTGCCGTCCTCGGCCTTGGCGGCGATGTCCTCGAGGAGGGGGCCGAGGGAGTCGTAGGACTTGGCCGGGCCGCCGGGCATGATGGAGGGCCCGAGCAGGGCGCCCTCCTCACCGCCCGAGACGCCCACGCCCACGAAGTCCAGGCCCTTCTCGGCGAGCTCCCGCTCGCGGCGCCGGGTGTCCTGGAAGTAGGAGTTGCCGCCGTCGATGATGATGTCGTCCTTCTCGAGCAGCGGCACGAGCTGCTCGATGACGGCGTCCACGGGGGCGCCGGCCTTGACCATCACCAGGATGCGGCGAGGGGTCTCGAGGGCGTCCACGAGCTCCTGGAGGCTCTCCGTGCGGATGAACGCCCCCTCGTCGCCGTGGGCGTCGAGCAGGGCGTCCGTCTTCCCGACGGAGCGGTTGTGGAGGGCGACGGTGTAACCGTGCCGGGCGAAGTTGCGGGCGAGGTTGGCGCCCATGACCGCGAGGCCGGTGACGCCGATCTGGGCTTTCTGTTCTGCTGGCATGCCCCCAGCCTACAAACCCCGGGGACCGGCCACGTCCGGTGCGCACTTGTTGCCGCCGCTTCCCGGGGCGGATCGCGCGGGCGGGCCGACGGTGACGTCCGGGGAAGCACCGGCGTCACAATCGCCGCGCGCCCGGCAGGGGCTCCTAGATTGGTCCTGCAGCACGACGAGTCGGGGGGCCGGGGATGAACGCGTGGACGAGGGCACTGGCGGGGGCCGTGGCCGGTGCCGCCCTGTGGTCGGGCGCCGCGCTCGCGCCCGCCGCCGCCGCCGGCGGGGTCGACCTGGTCCTGGGCACCAGGGTGGTGCTCGACGAGGCCACGGTCGGCCAGGCCACCGAGGGGGCCGCCCGGCTGTGCGGGGGCCCGCCCTCCGGCTACGTGAAGCGGGCCCGGAAGGCCGCCCGCACGGGCAGCATCGTGGTCCTCTGCACCCGCCCCGGGAACAAGCAGGTGTACTTCCGCTGACCGCGCGCCGGTTCCCGGCGTGTCGTGGTGGGTCCTACCGGGATCGAACCGATGACATCCACGGTGTAAACGTGGCGCTCTACCAGCTGAGCTAAAGACCCTGACAACCGGGTGGGAGGTTTGCGCAACCGCCGGCACCCGGTTCCCGAACAGGCTACCCGCCGCGGCGGACCGGCGCCGACCGGCCGGGGGCCCGCCCCGGTGTGACGTTGCCCATATTCCGCGGGGAGCCTACGGGCGGGCGAGTCGCTGCTCGAGGCCCACCAGGAACTCGGTCGCGGAGGCGTCGACCTTGAGCCGTGCCGCGGCGTCCCCCCGGGTGCGCCCGTGGTTGACGATCACCACCGGCACGTCGGCGCGCACGGCGTGCCGGACGAAGCGCCGTCCCGAGTTCACCGTCAGGGAGGAGCCGACGACCAGCAGGGCGTCCGCGGCGTCCACCATGCGCAGCGCGCGCAGCACCCGGTGCCGGGGGGCGTTCTCCCCGAAGAACACGACGTCGGGCTTCAGGACCCCGCCGCAGACGGGGCAGTCCGGCACCCGGAACCCGGCCGTGCGCGGCACCACGGCGTCGGCGTCCGGGGCGAACTCGATGTCCTCCGCGGAGGAGATCGAGTCGTAGAAGCCGGGGTTGAGCTCGTCGAACAGCTCGGAGAGCACGGACCGCGGGATCCGGCTGGCGCAGCGCAGGCACCCCACCTGCGTGTACCGCCCGTGCAGGTCCACGACATTGAGGGATCCGGCGGCCTGGTGCAGCCGGTCGATGTTCTGAGTGACCACGCCCGTCACGGCCCCCGACTCCTCGAGGCGGGCCAGGGCCGCGTGCCCGCGGTTCGGCCGGGCCCGGGCCAGGTGGCGCCAGCCGTACTGGTTGCGCGCCCAGTAGTGGCTGCGCATCGCGGCGCTGCCCGTGAACTCGTCGAACGTCATGGGGGTGCGGGGGGTGGAGCCGGGGCCGCGGTAGTCCGGGATCCCGGAGTCCGTGCTGATCCCGGCGCCCGTCAGCACGGCGGTCCGGCGGCCCGCCAGCAACTCGACGGCCCGGGCCAGCCCGGCGTCGAGCCCGGCGGCGTCGGGATCGGGGAACTGGTCGGGGTGCACGGGGGCGCCGTAGCCGGCGCGGACGGTGGGCATCGTGGCTCGCTCGGGGACCGGGCCGGCCGCGCTCAGCCGGGCAGCCGGGTGAGGGCGGCGCGGTAGGCCTCCAGCTCCCGGGGCACTCCGCGCTCGGACCGGAAGGCGTCGACGACGACGCCGTCCGCGTCCAGCACGAACGTGGCCCGCTCCGCGAGGCCGGCCTCCGCGTCGAAGACCCCGTAGCGCTGCGCCACGGCCCCGTGGGGCCAGAAGTCGGAGAGCAGGTCGAAGTCGAAGGACTCCTCCCGGGCGAACGCCCGCAGCGTGTACTTGGAGTCCACGGACACCGCGAGCAGCCGCACCCCGGCGTCGTCGAACACGGGCAGGCTGTCCTGGAGCCGGCACAGCTCCCCGGTGCAGGTCCCGGAGAACGCGAACGGGAAGAACACGATCGCCACCGGACGGCCGCGCAGGCCGCTCAGGGCGACCGGCTCGCCGAACTGGTTCTGGAGGGTGAAGTCCGGAGCGGGGGCGCCGATCTCGAGCATGCGTGGTCTCCTCCGGTGGGTTCCGTGGCGCCCGGTCAGACGTTGCGCTTGGGCATGAGCCGGGTCGCGGCCCAGTCCGCGCTGACGCGCGCGGTCGTGGTCACGTGCAGGCCCGCCGTGGGGGCGGCCTCCTGGACCTCCGCGGGCGGCACGTAGCCGTCGCGCCCGGCCTTCGGGGTCAGCACCCACACCACGCCCCCGTCGTCCAGGGTGGTGGTGACGTCCACCAGCGTGTCGACCAGGTCGCCGTCGCCCTCGCGGAACCACAGGAGCACGGCGTCGACGACCTCCTGGTCCTCCTCGTCGAGCAGGTCCGAGCCGATCACTTCCTCGATGCCGTCCCTCAGGTCGAGGTCGACGTCCTCGTCGTATCCGAACTCCTGGATGTAGTCGCCATCCTTGAAACCGAGCTGGACTACCGCGTCACCCGCGGTGGTCTTGGCCTCGCTCACTGTTCATGCTCCTTCTGGGATCGGGCCGACGAACGACGACCACGCACTGCGTACCGGTGCTGGGCTCCGCCTGCCCGTCGGCGGACCGCGGGGGCACGGTGGCGGGCCGGATACCGGCTTCACCGTCCAGACAACACCGGATCAGGGACTCTTTCAAGCTCCCGCACGGTGCGGACCGCCGAATCGCGGGGCGACACGTCGTGTGACGGCCCGCCCCGGGTGTGGAAGCATGGTCCCAACAGACACCCCGTGCGCCCGGGTGGCCCTGTCGGCGCAATCCGCACGACGGGCCGGTTCCCGGACGCCGCCCGCCCCGGGCGGCGTCCGGACAGCCGGACAGCCGGACGGGCAACGGGTATTTTGAGACTGTCGGACGACCCGGCCGCGTTCTCGCGCGCACCCGCCCGGGAACCTGATCGGGCAACTCGACGAAGAGAGGTTGAACGTGCCTTCATCCAGCAACCACCACATCCTCAGTGGCTTGACCAACAACCTGAAGGACTCCGACGCCGAGGAGACCCGGGAGTGGATCGAGTCCTTCGAGGGCCTGATCGAGACGCACGGCACGGAGCGGGCGCAGTACATCATGCGTGCCCTGCTCCAGCACGCGGGCGCCAAGAGCGTGGGCGTGCCGATGGTGACCACCACCGACTACGTGAACTCGATCCCCGTGGACCAGGAGCCGGAGTTCCCGGGCGACGAGGAGATCGAGCGGCGCTACCGCGCGTTCCTGCGCTGGAACGCCGCCGTGATGGTGCACCGGGCCCAGCGCCCCGAGATCGGCGTGGGCGGGCACATCTCCTCCTACGCCGGCGTGGCCACCCTCTACGAGGTGGGCCTCAACCACTTCTTCCGCGGCCCCGAGCACCCCGGCGGCGGCGACCAGGTGTTCTGGCAGGGCCACTCCTCACCCGGCAACTACGCGCGCGCCTACCTCGAGGGCCGGCTCACCGAGGAGCAGCTGGACGGGTTCCGGCAGGAGAAGACCAAGGCCCCGAACGGGCTGCCCTCCTATCCGCACCCCCGCTCCATGCCGGACTTCTGGCAGTTCCCCACGGTCTCGATGGGCATCGGCCCGATGAACGCGATCTACCAGGCGCAGTTCAACCGGTACCTGCACCACCGCGGCATCAAGGACACCTCCGAGCAGCACGTCTGGGCGTTCCTCGGCGACGGCGAGATGGACGAGCCCGAGTCGCGCGGACTGCTGCAGCTGGCCGCCAACGACAAGCTGGACAACCTCACCTTCGTGATCAACTGCAACCTGCAGCGCCTGGACGGACCGGTGCGCGGCAACGGCAAGATCATCCAGGAGCTGGAGGCCTTCTTCCGCGGCGCCGGCTGGAACGTCGTCAAGGTCCTCTGGGGCCGCGAGTGGGACGAGCTGCTCGCCAAGGACGAGGACGGCGAGCTCGTGCGGATCATGAACGAGACGCTCGACGGCGACTACCAGACGTACAAGGCGGAGTCCGGCGGCTTCATCCGCGACCACTTCTTCGGCAAGTCCCCGGCCACCAAGGAGCTCGTCGCGGACATGTCCGACGACGAGATCTGGGAGCTCAAGCGCGGCGCGCACGACTACCACAAGGTGTACGCCGCCTACAAGGCCGCGACCGAGCACCAGGGCCAGCCGACCGTGGTCCTGGCGCAGGGCGTCAAGGGCTACGGCCTGGGCAGCCACTTCGAGGCGCGCAACGCGACCCACCAGATGAAGAAGCTGACCCTGGAGGACCTCAAGGCCTTCCGGGACCACCTGCGCATCCCCGTCTCGGACGAGGAGCTGGAGAGCGACCTCTACGGCGCCCCGTACTACCACCCCGGCAAGGACTCCCCGGAGATCAAGTACCTGCTCGAGCGCCGGAAGGAGCTCGGCGGCTTCGTCCCGGACCGCCCGCACGAGCAGCCCGAGATCGCGCTGCCGTCCGACGACGCGTACCGGTCCGCGAAGAAGGGCTCCGGCAAGCAGATGGCGGCCACCACCATGGCCTTCGTGCGGATCCTGAAGGACCTCCTGCGGGAGAAGGAGTTCGGCCACCGGATCGTGCCCATCGTCCCCGACGAGGCCCGCACCTTCGGCATGGACTCGTTCTTCCCCACGGCCAAGATCTACAACCCCAACGGGCAGAACTACCTCTCCGTGGACCGCGAGCTCATGCTCGCCTACAAGGAGTCCCCGCAGGGGCAGATCCTGCACGCCGGGATCAACGAGGCCGGCTCCGTGGCCGCATTCACCGCCGCGGGCACCGCCTACGCCACCCACGGCGAGCCCATGGTGCCGGTCTACATCTTCTACTCGATGTTCGGCTTCCAGCGCACCGGCGACTCCTTCTGGGCCGCCGCCGACCAGATGACCCGCGGGTTCATCATCGGGGCCACCGCCGGGCGCACCACGCTCACCGGCGAGGGCCTCCAGCACGCCGACGGCCACTCCCCGCTGCTGGCCGCGACCAACCCGGCGGTGGTCTCCTACGACCCGGCCTACGGCTACGAGATCGCCCACATCGTGCGGCGCGGCCTCGAGCACATGTACGGCACGGGCGACGAGGACCACAACGTCATGTACTACCTGACGGTCTACAACGAGCCGTACCAGCAGCCGGCCGAGCCGGAGGGCGTGGACGTCGAGGGCATCGTCAAGGGCATCTACCTGCTCAAGCCCGCCGAGAACGAGGGGCCCCGCGCGCAGCTGCTCGCCTCCGGCGTGGCCGTGCCGTGGGCCCTCGAGGCGCAGAAGCTGCTCGCCGAGGACTGGGGCGTCTCCGCCGACGTGTGGTCCGTGACCTCCTGGGTGGAGCTGCGCCGCGACGGCCTGGCCGCCGAGAAGGAGGCGTTCCTCAACCCCGGCGACGGCACCCGGACCCCGTACGTGGCCCAGCAGCTGGCCGGGGCCACGGGCCCGGTCGTGGCCGTCTCGGACTTCAGCGCGGACCTGCCGGACAAGATCCGCCAGTTCGTCCCGAACGATTTCGCGTCCCTGGGCGCCGACAGCTTCGGCTTCTCGGACACCCGCGCCGGCGCCCGCCGGCACTTCAAGATCGACTCCCACTCCATGGTGGTCCGTGCCCTGGAGATGCTCGCCAAGCGCGGCGAGGTCGACTGGCGCGCCCCCGGTGAGGCGATCGAGAAGTACGCCCTCAACGACGTCACCGCCGGCACCTCCGGCAACGCGGGCGGCGACGCCTGAGCCCTCCCCCGGCGCACCACGGCGCCCCGCCCACCCGCGTCCGGGTGGGCGGGGCGCCGTCGTCGTGGCCGGGTCCGGACGCGGCGGACCGGTGCTCTAAGCTCGGAGGCATGGCTGGACAGGACGGGAACTCCACGACGCGCTGGCTGCGCCCCTCGCGCAGGCGCGCCACGGACCGGTCCCGTCCCGTCGCCCCGCCCCACCCCCGCACGCTCGAGAACCTCAAGGCGAACCTGGGCGCCATCTCCACGGTCGCGACCCGCCGCCTCGAGACGGACCTCGGCTGGTTCGAGGAGCTGCGCGCCGACGAGCGCTCCGAGCTGGGTCTCGTGGCCCAGCGCGGCATCTCCTCGTTCGTGCGCTGGTACGAGGACCCGGAGGAGCCCCTGTGGGTGCTCACCCAGGTCTTCCGGGGCGCGCCCACGGACCTGACCCGCTCCATCTCCCTCCAGCACGCCCTGCAGCTGCTGCGGATCGTGGTGGACGTCGTGGAGGAGAAGGTCCCGGAGCTCGCCAAGCACCACGACGAGGCCGCGCTGCGGGAAGCCGTGCTGCGCTACTCGCGGGAGATCGCCTTCGCCGCCGCCGACGTCTACGCCCGCGCCGCCGAGAACCGCGGCTCGTGGGACGCCCGGCTGGAGTCCCTCGTGGTCGACGGGATCCTCCGGGGCGAGCACTCCGACTCCCTGCGCTCCCGCGTGGCGGCCCTGGGCTGGGTCTCGTCCGGGCCGGTCACCGTGCTCACGGGCTCCGCGCCCGAGGCCGCCGGTCCGTCCACCGTGGCCCGGCTGCGGCGGCTGGCCGGGCGCTACGCGCAGGACTCCCTGGTCTCCATCCAGGGCGACCGCCTCGTGCTCATCCTCGGGGGGCTGTCCGACCGGGACCTCGCCCTCGAGAAGCTGACGGCCGCCTTCGGGCCCGGACCGGTCGCCTACGGCCCGGAGGCCCCCACGGTCTTCGCCGCCGGCCGGTCCGCCCGGCTCGCCCACGCCGCGCTGTCCGTGGCGCCGGCCTGGCCCGCGGCGCCCCGTCCCGTGCACTCCGAGGACCTGTGGCCGGAGCGGGCCATGGCCGGGGACGAGAACGCGCGCACGGCGATGGTCGAGTCCGTGTACCGCCCGCTGACCCGGTCCGCGACCGGGCTCGTCGAGACGCTCTCCGCCTACGTCTCGGTGGGCCACTCCCTGGAGGCCACCGCCCGGGAGCTGTTCGTGCACGCCAACACGGTGCGCTACCGGCTGCGCCGGATCAGCGACCTCACCGGCTGGGACCCCCTCGTCCCCCGCGACGCGTTCGTGCTGCACTGCGCCCTCGTGGCGGGCCGGCTCGCGGACTCGTGCGCGCCCATCGACACGTCCGCCCCCGCCGTGGGACCCGTCTTGTAGCTTCCCTACAAACACCGCCGCCGGGCTTCGTGCCCTCCGGGCCCCCGCGCGGGGGCGCATCCTTGCGAAGCTGGAGCGGTGATCGCGATCGTCTGCCCCGGACAGGGCTCCCAGAAACCCGGCTTCCTCACCGAATGGCTCGCCCTCGACGGCGTGCGCGCCCACCTCGAGGAGCTGGGCGAGGCCGCCGGGCTCGACCTCGTGCACTTCGGCACCGAGGCCGACGAGGACACCATCAAGGACACCGCGGTGGCCCAGCCCCTCATCGTGGCCGCGGGTCTCGTGGCGGGCCGGCTGCTCGGCGACCGGATCGGTCCCGGCCGGGACGACCTCCTCTTCGCGGGGCACTCGGTCGGTGAGATCACCGCCTCCGCGCTGGCCGGCGCCCTCACCGAGGTCGACGCCATGGCCTTCGTCCGCACCCGGGCCAACGCCATGGCCGAGGCGGCCGCGGCCGTGCCCACCGGCATGAGCGCGGTGCTCGGCGGCAAGGAGGACGAGGTCCTCGCCGCCATCGAGGCCGCGGGCCTGACGGCCGCCAACGCCAACGGGGGCGGACAGACCGTCGCCGCCGGCACCCTCGAGCAGCTGGCCGCCCTCGCGGAGCACCCTCCGGCCCGCGCCCGGGTGATCGCGCTCAAGGTGGCCGGTGCCTTCCACACCGAGCACATGGCCCCCGCCCTGGAGCCCCTGCGCGAGCTCGTCCCCCGGCTCGCGCCGGCCGACCCCGTGCACCCCCTGCTCTCCAACGCCGACGGCGAGCCCGTGGCCGGCGGCGCCGCGAACCTCGAGGCGCTCGTGGCCCAGGTCTGCCGGCCGGTGCGCTGGGACCTGTGCACCCGCACGCTCCAGGAGCGCGGCGTCGAGCAGCTGGTCGAGCTGCCCCCGGCGGGCACCCTCGTGGGCCTGGCCAAGCGCGGCCTGAAGGGCGTCCCGGCCCTCGCCGTGAACTCCGCGGCGGAGCTGGAGCAGGCCAGGAGTATTCTTGACTGACGTCCGCGCGCGCACCGAGTGCGCCGCCCGTCCCGAGGCCGGAGCAGCCGTTCCGCCCCGCCCAGCCGGCCCGTCCGCCGCGCCCGGCCGCACGAAGGAGCAACGACCCCTGTGGTGACCCTGAAGCAGCAACAGACCAACGCGCACTCCCGGATCCTCGGCCTGGGCGTCTACCGACCGGACGTGGTCGTGACCAACGACGACGTCTGCCAGTGGATCGAGTCCTCGGACGAGTGGATCCAGCAGCGCACCGGCATCAGGACCCGGCACCGGGCCGCCGAGGACGTGAGCGTGCTCGACATGTCCGAGCACGCCGCCCGGGAGGCGCTGGCGGCCGCCGGCATCGAGGCCTCGCAGCTCGGGGCCGTGATCGTCTCCACGATCTCCTTCCCCTATCTCACCCCCTCCGCCGCGGCGGCCCTCGCCGACCGCCTGGGCGCCACCCCGGCGCCGGCCTTCGACATCTCGGCCGCCTGCGCGGGCTACTGCTACGGCATCGCCCAGGCCGACGCCCTCGTGCGCTCGGGAGCCGCCGAGTACGTCCTGGTCATCGGCGTGGAGAAGCTCTCCGACGTCATCGACAACAGCGAGCGCTCCATCTCGTTCCTGCTCGGCGACGGCGCCGGTGCCGTGGTGATCGGCCCGTCCGAGACCCCCGGGATCGGTCCCTCGGTGTGGGGTTCCGACGGCTCCAAGTGGGACGCCATCCGGATGACGCACCCGCTCACGGACGTCCGGGCGGTGGAGCAGGGCCGGGAGCGCACCCCGTCGCCCGACCTCGTCGACCCGGAGACCGGCGAGATGGGCGAGGACGCCACCCTCTGGCCGACCCTGCGCCAGGACGGCCAGACGGTCTTCCGCTGGGCCTCGTGGGAGGTCGCCAAGCGTGCGCAGGAGGCCATGGACGTGGCCGGGGTGAAGCCCGAGGACCTGAGCGCCTTCATCCCCCACCAGGCGAACATGCGGATCATCGACCAGATGGCCAAGACGCTCAAACTCCCCGAGTCCGTGGTCATCGCCCGCGACATCGCCGACGCCGGCAACACGTCCGCCGCGTCCGTGCCGCTCGCGACGCACCGGCTGCTCGCCGAGCACCCGGAGCTGTCCGGGAAGCTGGCCCTGCAGATCGGCTTCGGCGCCGGCCTCGTCTACGGCGCCCAGGTCGTCGTCCTCCCCTGAGCCCCGCCGGCACGCGGGCCGTCCTCCCGGGGCCGATCCACGTGTCGGTGCCGCCGCGGGGCCCTGCGAGTCGTCGTAGGGTTGAACCGCACACCCGTAGTCCCCCGGCCGGGCCCTCACGGCCTGACCGGCACAGATGCACCCGGCACCTGCCCGGGGGCGCCCGTCACCACCGGCTGCTCCGGCAGCCGCAGAGAAAGGAAGCCACCATGGCGAGCAAAGAAGAGATCCTGACCGGCCTGGCCGAGATCGTCAACGAGGAGACCGGTCTCGAGACCGAGGCCGTCCAGCTGGACAAGTCCTTCACCGAGGACCTCGACATCGACTCCATCTCCATGATGACCATCGTGGTCAACGCCGAGGAGAAGTTCGACGTCACGATCCCCGACGAAGAGGTCAAGAACCTGAAGACCGTCGAGGACGCCGTCAACTTCATCGACAACGCCCAGGCCTGATCCGGCCGGTCGGTGCGCGGCGCGGCGGACCGCAGGATCCGCCGCGCCGCACCGACCCGCGACCGGGCGGGCCGCCCCCGCTTCACCCCAGGACACGAGGAAGTGCAGTCATGACCCGCAAAGTAGTCGTCACCGGTCTCGGTGCCACCACCCCGATCGGTGGCACCGTCCCCGAGCTGTGGCGCAGCGCCACCACGGGCGTCTCCGGTGTCAGAGCCATCGAGCACGACTGGGTGGACACCTACGATCTGGGCGTGCGGATCGCCGCGCCCGTCTCGACGCCCGCCAGCGAGGTGCTCCCCCGGGTCGAGGCCAAGCGCCTGGACCCCTCCGGGCAGCTGTCCGTCATCGCCGCCCGGGAGGCGTGGGCCGACGCCGGCTTCTCCGGCCACAACGCCGAGAGCTCCGCCGAGGTCGATCCGGACCGCTTCGCCGTGGCCTTCGGCACCGGCATCGGCGGGGTCTGGACCCTGCTGGACGCCTACGACACCCTCCAGAAGCGCGGCGCCCGGCGCGTCATGCCCCTCACGGTCCCGATGCTCATGCCCAACGGCAACGCGGCGGCCGTCGGCATGGACCTCAAGGCCCGCGCCGCGTCCATCACGCCCGTCTCGGCGTGCGCCTCCGGCACGGAGGCCTTCTACCAGGGCATGAACCTCATCCGCTCCGGCAAGGCGGACCTCGTGGTGGTCGGCGGCGCCGAGTCCGCCATCCACCCCGTCACCATCGCGGCGTTCTCCTCGATGCAGGCGCTGTCCAAGCGCAACGACGAGCCCGAGCGCGCGTCCCGCCCCTACGACACCGCCCGTGACGGCTTCGTGATGGGCGAGGGTGCCGGCGCCGTGGTCCTCGAGTCGGAGGAGCACGCCCGCGCCCGCGGCGCACGGATCTACGCCGAGCTCGCCGGCGCCGGGCTCACCTCGGACGCCTACCACATCACCGCGCCCGACGAGGAGGGCCGCGGCGCGGCCCGTGCCCTCGAGGAGGCCATGGAGACCGGGGAGTTCGGACCGGCCGACGTCCGGCACGTCAACGCCCACGCGACCTCGACGCCGAAGGGCGACGCCCCCGAGGCCGGTGCGCTGCGCCGCGCGTTCGGCTCGGCGGTGGACGACATGTGCGTCTCGGCGACCAAGTCGATGACCGGCCACATCCTGGGCGGTTCGGGCGCCGTGGAGGCCGTGCTCACCGTGCTCGCCGTGCACCACCGCACCGCGCCGTGCACCATCAACCTGGAGAACCAGGACCCGGAGATCGACCTCGACGTCGTCACCGACGCCCGCGGTCTCCCCTCCGGCGACTTCGTGGCCGTGTCCAACTCCTTCGGCTTCGGCGGCCACAACGCGGTCGCCGCGTTCCGCACCGTCTGAGCGCCCGCCCCGCGGAACCTCCGGAACGCGCGCGAAGGGCCGTCCCGCTGCTCGCGGGACGGCCCTTC
>NZ_LQBK01000017.1 GCF_001483755.1 Kocuria rosea subsp. polaris | reverse complement strand
TGGAGCACCAACCCAACCCGGCTTGACAGGCGATAGGAGCGTCCGGCAGGGCGGCCCGGCACCGGGTGGAGCCGGCCCGCCCGGTGGCAGTAAGCTTGCTGATCGGATCAGCCGACCACGGGAGTCCCCTGGGGACTCCTCCACCGGAGAGGACGCCATGAGCCAGCACCCCCCGACGGGCCGCACCGCCCTGCTCGTCATCGACATGCAGAACTCGTACTTCGACTTCCCCGAGCTCGAGGAGCAGCGGGAACCGGTGACGGAGAAGGTCAACGAGCTGATCCGGGCGGCCCGCGAGGGCGGCTGCCCGATCCTGCTGATCCGCACCCAGCACGAGCGGGACCGCTCCACGTGGACCGTCAACATGCACGACGACGACCAGGGCTTCGCGTTCCCGGGCACGGAGCAGTCCGCGTACGTGGCCGGCCTCGACACCGAGGGCGGGACGGGTCTGATCAAGACCCGGGACAGCGCGTTCTTCGACACCGACCTCGCGGCCCGGCTGCGGAACCTGGACGCCACCCACGTGGTGCTGTGCGGGCTCTCCACGCACAGCTGCGTGGCGCAGACCGCGATGGACGCGTTCGCCCACAACTTCCGGGGGGCCGTGGCCCGGGACGCCGTGGCCTCCGAGAACGGGGACCTCTCCCGCGCACTGCTGGCCTTCCTCGAGGACGAGCTGCGCCAGGACCTCCTCGGCCAGCAGGACGCCGTGGCCCGGCTGCGGGGCTGAGCGGCCACAGACCTCCGCCGGGCCCGTCGCGACGCCGCGCGTCGGCCCCGGCGGAGGGGTCAGTGCCCGCAGCAGGAGCAGCCCGGACCGCACCCGTCGGCACAGTCGTCGGCTCCCTCGTCCAGCAGCGCGCCCACGGGGGTGCAGCAGGCGTCACCGCGCCAGGCCTCCAGCCCCTCCCTCACGGCGAAGGCGGCGATGACCAGGGCGGCCACCGGATCGGCCCAGGTCCAGCCCAGCGTGCTGTTGAGCAGCAGGCCCACCAGCAGCACGGCCGAGAGATAGCTGCAGATCAGGGTCTGCTTGGAATCGGCCACCGCCGAGGCCGAGCCCAGCTCCCGGCCGGTGCGGCGTTCGAACCAGGACAGCAGCGGCATGACCACCAGGCTCACCGCGGCCAGGCCGATGCCCACCGGGGAGTGCTCGGGCTCGGCGGCCCCGAGCAGCGTACGGATCGCGTCGACGGTGACGAAGGCGGCCAGGCCGAAGAAGGAGAACGCGATCACCCGCAGCGCCACCTTTTCCCGGCGGTGCGGGTCGGGGGCGGCGAACTGCCAGGCGACCGCCGCGGCCGAGAGGACCTCCACGATGGAGTCCAGCCCGAAGCCGATCAGCGCCGCCGAGGAGGCGATGGTGCCCGCGGTCAGAGCGACGACCGCCTCGAGGACGTTGTAGGTGATGGTCCCGGCCACGATCAGACGCACCCGCCGGTGCAGGACCGCCCGCCGGTCGGCGGTGAGGGGCCGGGCCCCGAGAGATGCCGAGGTCATGCCTCCACGGTACCCGCCTGCCCCAGGCGCCGGGCCGGTCGGCGACGATCCGCCCCCGCACGCGGACCCCAGGGTGCGGCCGCTCAGCAGCTCGGCCTCCTGGAGCACGGAGAACCACGGCGCGCCCTGTTGTTCCAGCTGCGCTCCGTGAGGCCCGGTCGATCACTGGGATCGGAGGGCCACGGTGCTCGTCGCCCTGCCCCGCGACGCGGTCACGACCCGGTTCTGATCCGGGCCGGCCCCGGCGCCGCGGGCACGGACCGGGTCTACGCGGTGGCGGTCTCGGGCAGGTCGGCGGCCATGTCCCCGACGTAGCGGCGCACCTCGGTGCCGAACAGCTCGATGCTGCGGCTCATCCGGGCGTGGTCCAGGGTGCCCACCGCGTACTTGAGGTCGAAGCGGGAGGCGCCCAGCGCCGCCGAGGACCGCACGATCTTGCGGGCGACCGTCTCCGGCGAGCCCACGAAGTAGGCGCCCTCCGGCCCGCACATCGAGTCGAACTCCGCGCGGGTCAGCGGGCCCCAGCCGCGCTCCCTGCCGATCCGGGCGTGCGTGTAGGCCTGGTGCGGGAAGAACTCCTCGCGGGCCTGCGCGTCGGTCTCCGCCACGTAGCCCGGGGAGTGGAAGGCCACCGGCTGCGGCTCCTTGCCGAAGTGCTCGAGGGCCTGGCGGTAGTAGTCGGCGAAGGGCGCGAAGGCCGCCGGGCTGCCGCCGATGATGGCGAAGATGACGGGCAGCCCGTAGTGGGCGGCGCGCACCACCGAGGTGGGCGAGCCGCCCACGGCGATCCAGGTGCGCAGCGCCCCGGCCTCGGTCTTGGGGTACACCTCCAGGCCCTGGATCGGCGCGCGCAGCCGGCCCTGCCAGTCGATCCGGCCCTCGGTGCGGAGCCGGTCGAACAGCTGCAGCTTCTCCTCGAACAGCGCCTCGTACTCGTCCAGCGGGTAGCCGAACAGCGGGAAGGACTCGGTGAAGGAGCCACGGCCCAGGATGACGTCGGCGCGGCCGGAGGAGAGGGCGTCCACGGTGGCGAAGCGCTGGTAGACCCGCACCGGGTCGTCGGAGCTGAGCACCGTCACCGCGGAGCCCAGGCGGATCCGCTCCGTGACCGTGGCGATGCCGGCGAGCACCGTCTCGGGCGAGGAGACCGCGAAGTCCTCCCGGTGGTGCTCCCCGATACCGAAGAAGTCCAGGCCCACCTGGTCGGCCAGCACCGCCTCCGCCACGACGTTGCGGATCACCTGCGCGCCGCTGAGCAGCTCCCCGTCCGGTCCGGGGTAGAGGTCGCCGAAGGTGTTGAGGCCGAGCTGGACGGTCATGCGGGGCTCCTCGTCGCAGATTTTGTGGATGCATCCATAAAAGTCGCCGTCGGACGTCCTTATTCCGGGGGACCGCGGGATCGCCGTGGCCGGCGGGGTCGCGGGCGGTCGGATCAACGGGTCAGCCACTCCCACGCGGTGTGCTTCTCGGGGCCGGGGACCCCGCTGACGATCCACGCGATGTCGTCGGTGGAGAGCGGGAACGGCGGCGCCCCTTCCTGCTCGGCGGGCTCGAGCTCGTCCACGTGCTCGAGGCTCCACAGCTCGGCGAACACCTGGGTGGGACCGCGCCGGTCCACCAGCCGCTCGCGGACCTCCTCCGCGAGCTCGTCCAGGTGGTCCTGCAGGAAACCGGTGAGCTCCGCCGCGAACCCGTCCGCGCCCTGCTCCGCGGGGTCGATCTCCCACGTCTGCCGCACGACCGCCAGGACCTCGTCGTCGCCCAGGGGAGCGCCGTCCCGGCGGGGGTCGGGGACCTCGGCCGGGACCGGCTCGCCGGCGGCGACGGCCAGGAAACGCTCCTGGAGGGCGAACAGCGCGGCGACGGTCAGGACGTCGCGCACCCGCCGGCCGATCCCGTCGTCGTCCTCCGGTCCGGCGGACGGACTGTCGAGGCCCTCCCAGGCGTGGCGCACCCACGCCCGGGTCCGGTCGGGCTCGCCCGAGCGGACGGTCGAGGGGCGGATCGAGGACGGGCGCCAGCCGGCCGTCGCCGCCCGCCACCGGTCGTCCAGGTCTGGGTCCCCAGGGACCACGGGCTCGGTGGGGCCGGGGCGGTCGGCGGGCGGGTGGCTGAACACGGTGCGGCTCCTGGTTCGGACGGGACTGGTGCGGGACGCGCGGTCCGGACCCAGCGTAGGGCGTTCCCGGCACGGGGCCGGGCCCCGTCCGCAGCGGACGGGGCCCGGGGCGTCACCGGCGGGGCGTCACCGGCGGGGCGGGGTCACGGCTCGGGATGCACCACCATCGCGGAGCCGCCGTAGCCGCGCTCGGTCTCGGCCGCCGCCTCGAAGCGGTCGCCGCCGAGGATCCGCAGCGCCGAGGCGTTGCCGATCCAGCGGCGCGGGGGCGGGACCAGGTCGTGGCCCAGCCCGCTCAGCTGCCGGCCGACCGCGGACTCGGCCAGGCCGAGGTCGGCCTCCTCCGCCCCGTTGCGCGAGCTCAGCCGCGGCGCGGCCACGGCGTCGACGAGGGCGAGGTCCCGGTCGACGTGCCCGGTGAGGATCTGCGCCACCGTGGTGATGATCGTGGCGCCGCCGGGCGTGCCCACCGACATCCACGGCTCCCCGTCCTTCAGCACGATCGTGGGGCTCATCGACGAGCGGGGCCGCTTGCCCGGGCCCGGCAGGTTCGGGTCGGACACGCCCTCGGTGACGGGCGCGAAGCTGAAGTCGGTCAGCTCGTTGTTGAGCAGGAACCCGTGGTCCGGGACCGTGATCCCGGAGCCGCCGGTCTGCTCGATGGTGAGGGTGTAGGAGACCACGTCGCCCCACCGGTCGGCCACGTTCAGGTGGGTCGTCGAGACGCCCCCGGCGGACGCCTGCTGGCGGGCCCCGGGCGCCCCGCACCCGGCGTACTCCCCGTCGGGCTCCCCGAACGGGACCGGGCGGTCCTGGGCCGTCCCCGGGTCGAAGAGGCAGGCGCGCTCGTCGGCGAACTCCTGGCTCGTGAGCTCCGCCACGGGAACGCCCTCGACGTCCCCGATCCACCGGTTGCGGTCCGCGAAGGCCGTGGCGGTCGCCTCCGAGAAGCGGTGCAGGTACTGGGCCTCGGAGACCTCGCCGAGGCCGGTCCCGGTGCGCTCGTCGTAGGCCTCGAGCAGGTTGAGGGTCTCGGCCACCGTGATGCCGCCGGAGCTGGGCAGGCCCATGCCGTAGACGTCCAGGCCGCGGTACTCGGTGTGCGTCGGCTCCTTGAGCAGGGCCTCGTAGGACGCCAGGTCCGCGGCGGTCAGCTCTCCGGCGAGCACCTCCACGCCCTCGGCGGTGGCCGGTGCACGGCTCGCGTCGACCACCGCCCGCCCGATCTCCCCCTCGTAGAAGACGCCGGTGCCCTCGTGCCGGATCGTGTGGTAGGTGCGGGCGAGATCGGGATTGCGGAACACGGTCCCGACCGCGGGCGCCTCGCCGTCGGGCAGGAACAGCTCCGCGGTCTCGGGGAACATGCCGAAGCGCTCGGCGTTCTGCGCCGTCTGCTCGTGGAAGTTCTCGTCCACCACGAACCCGCGGGAGGCGATCCGCTCCGCGGGCCGCAGCAGGTCGTGCAGGTCCATCGTGCCGAACTCCTCGGCCGCGAGCTCCCACGTGGCCAGGGTGCCGGGCACGCCCACGGACCTCCCGGAGCTGACCACCGTGGCGAAGTCGAGGGGCTCGCCGTCCGCGCCCAGGAACTCGTCCTCCGTGAAGGTGGCCGGCGCGGTCTCGCGCCCGTCGATCGTGCGGACCTCCCCGGTCCGCCCGCTGTGGTGGACGAAGAACCCGCCGCCGCCGATGCCCGCGGAGTACGGCTCGGTGACGCCCAGGGCCGCGGCCGCGGCCACGGCGGCGTCCGCGGCGGTGCCGCCGCGCTCGAGCACGTCGATGCCCACCTGGCTGGCGAGGGGGTCCACCGAGGAGACCGCGCCGCCCCCGCCGGTCATGGTGGGGACCTGTGGCAGCTCGGCGGTGACGGGCGCGTCCCGGCCCCCGTGCCCCCCGTCGTCGTGCGCGACGGCCGGGGAGCCGCCGAGAACGGTGCCGGAGACGCCGAGCGCTCCGGCCAGGCCCAGTGCGAGGTACCTCAGGGATGCGCGCATGGGCTCATGCTGGCACCGCCGCACCGTTCCGACCAGGGGCTACGCCGACATTTCGGTGGGTGTCGCCGGCGTGCCCAGGCCCTGCGAGGCGGCGATGAGCCGGTGCACCACCGTCTCGGCGTCCGTCGAGGGGTTGCCGAAGCGGTGCATCGTGATCGAGACGGCCTGCTCCGCGAGCAGCGGGAGCATCTCCACGCGGGACGCGCCGACCACCGGGTCCGCGAGCAGCGCGATCTCGGGCCGCTCCGCGAGCGCCTCGGCGAGGCCGGGCGCCGTGCCCACGACCCGGATCCGCCCGGCGCCGCTCGGGTCGGTCCAGTCCGCGGCCACCCGGGCGAAGGCCTCGTCCCCGCAGGGGTCCAGCACGGAGCGGAACAGCTCCCGCACCTCGGCGGGGAGCTCGCCCGCGGGGACGAGGACCGCGCGCGCGCCGGAGCGCACCGCGGCGAGCCCGACCCGGATGACGTCCGTCAGGGGGGCGTCCTCGGCCGCGCGCACGACGACGTCGCGCGGGCGGTAGCGGAACAGGTTGGCCTCGCTCTCCAGGCCGGTGGGGTCGTGGGCGCGGCCGAACTCCCGGTCCCACCACGCCTGGTCCTGCTCGGCGCAGGCGGTCAGCCAGGCGGCGTCCGCCTCGGGCACGAGCGGCCGGAGCGCGGCGAGGTGGTGGGCGACGGCCTCCGAGGGCTCCGCGCCGGCCTCCTCGGACGGGGTCTCCCCGGCGGGGACCTCCCGGAAGGGCGCCTTCTGCCACGAGCCGAGCTGGGCCAGGTAGTTCGGTCCGCCGGCCTTCGCGCCCAGGCCCACCGAGGATTTCTTCCAGCCGCCGAAGGGCTGGCGCTGGACGATCGCCCCGGTGATGCCGCGGTTGACGTAGAGGTTGCCCGCCTCGACGAGCTCCACCCAGGTGCTGATCTCCTCCGGGTCCAGGGAGTGCAGCCCGGCGGTCAGCCCGTACTCGACCGCGTTCTGCAGCTCGAGCGCCTCCTGCAGGTCGGCGGCCTCCATCAGCCCGAGGACGGGGCCGAAGCACTCGGTGCGGTGGAAGAAGGAGCCCGGGGCCACCCCCGTCTTGATCCCGGGCCGCCACAGCCGCCCGGTGTCGTCGAGCGGGCGCGGCTCCAGCAGCCACCGCTCCCCCGGGTCGAGGCGGGTCAGGGCGCGGTGCAGCTTGTCGCCGGGCTCGGCGATCACCGGGCCCACCGACGCCTGCAGGTTCTGCGGCCAGTCCACGACCATCGAGGACGCGGCGTCCAGCAGCTGCCGCCGGAACCGCTCGGACTCCGCCACGCTGCCCACCAGGATGCCCAGGGAGGCCGCCGAGCACTTCTGCCCGGCGTGGCCGAACGCGCTGGTCACGAGGTCCCACACGGCCCGGTCCCGGTCCGCGCTGGGGGTGATGACCAGGGCGTTCTTGCCCGAGGTCTCCGCGGTCATCGCCCGCCCCGCCCGCCAGGACTGGAACAGCCGGGCCGTCTCGTAGGCGCCGGTGAGGACGATGCGGTCCACCCCCGGGTGGGAGACCAGGGCCTGCCCCACGTCCCCCTCGACGGAGTCGACGAGCTGGAGCACGTCCCGCGGCACCCCGGCCTCCCACAGCGCCTCGACCACGGCCGTCGAGCAGCGCCGGACCTCGGGGGCGGGCTTGTGCAGCACGGCGGCGCCGGCGGCCAGGGCCGCGACCGTGGAGCCGGTGGGGATCGCCAGCGGGAAGTTCCACGGCGGGGTGATCAGCACGAGCCGGTCCGGGACGAAGCGGGCGCCGTCCACGTCCTCGAGCTCGAGGGCCCGGCGGGCGTACCAGCGGCAGAAGTCGACGGCCTCCGAGACCTCCGGGTCCGACTGGCCCAGGGTCTTGCCCGCCTCCGCGCCGGCCACGGCCAGGAGGTGCCCCCGGCGCTCGGCCAGGACGTCGGCCGCCCGGTTGAGGATCTCCGCGCGCTCGCGGGCGCCGCGGGCGTGCCAGCCCTCGGCGGCGGTCCGGCCCGTGCGCACGAGCCGCTCGACGTCCTCCGCCTCGACGGGATCGGGCACGGGCAGGGCCTCGTACCACTGCCGGTCCTCGATCCGGGCGGCGATCTCCTCCGCCCACGCCTGGTTCGCGGGCACGGCGACGTCGGTGTCCGGCTCGTTGCGGAAGGGCTGCTCCAGCGGCAGGTGCGCGGACCCGGCACCGGGCGCGGTGCGGTCCTGGGCGCGGGCGGGGGCCGGGGCGGCCTCCTCCTGCGGGTCCAGCCCCTCGAGGGCGGCCCGGAAGCGCTGCTCCTCCCGCGCGAAGATCTCGTTGTCGGGGGCCAGCTCGAAGATCCCCGACATGAAGTTCTCGTGCGAGGCGTTCTCCTCGAGCCGGCGCACGAGGTAGGACACGGCCACGTCGAACTCGGCCGGGCGCACGGCGGGCACGTAGAGCAGCAGCTGCCCGACGTCGGCGCTCACGGCCCGCGCCTGCTCCACCGCCATGCCCTGGAGCATCTCGAACTCGATCCGGTCCGTCACGCCGCGGCGCTCGGCGAGCAGGTGGGCGAAGGCGATGTCGAAGAGGTTGTGCCCGGCCACCCCCAGCCGCAGCCCCGTCATCCGCCCGGGCACGAACAGCCAGTCGAGGACCCGCTTGTAGTTGGTGTCGGTCTCCTGCTTGCTGCTCCACGTGGCCAGGGGCCAGCCGTGCAGCTCGGCGTCCACGCGCTCCATGGGGAGGTTCGCGCCCTTCACGAGCCGGACCTTGATCCCCGCGCCCCCGGCCTCGACCCGCTCGGCGGACCACGCCGAGAGCCGCCGGACCACCGCGAGGGCGTCCGGCAGGTAGGCCTGGACCACGATCCCCGCCTCGAGCTCCCGCAGCTCCGGGTGCTCCAGGAGGCGGGTGAACACCTCGGTGGTCAGGTGCAGGTCGGAGTAGACCTCCATGTCGAGGTTGATGAACTTGCTCCCGGCCGGGGCCTCGGCGGCGGCGCGGTAGACGGGCAGCAGCCGTTCCACGACCTTCGCCACGGTCCCCTCGAACCCCCAGTGGGACAGCTGCGGGACCACGGAGGAGACCTTCACGGAGACGTAGTCGACGTCGTCCCGGTCCAGCAGCGCGGCGGCGTCGGCGAGGTGCTTGTCCGCCTCCTCCGCGCCGAGGACCTCCTCGCCGAGCAGGTTGATGTTGAGGCGGTGGCCCTGGGCCGTCAGCTTCTTCACGGCCTGCCCGAAGGCCTTGGGGCGGGCGTCGACGATCATGTGCCCCACGAGCTGCCGGAGCCTGGCGCGGGCGGCGGGCACGACCACCTGGGGCGCCCGGCCGGAGAGAGCGGCCCCGACCCGGATCTGGGCGCGGTCCGCCGCGGGCATGGTGCGGGGCACGATCCCGGCGAGCGCGTGCAGGGCCCGCGCGGCGGCCCGCACGTCCTCGGTGCGCACCACCCGGTCCACGAAGCCGACCGTGAACTCCAGGCCGTGGGGGTCCTGGAGGACGGTGGCGAGCCGGTCGGCCGCGCCGTCGCGGTGCCGGCGGCCCTCGGCGGCGCGGCCGAGCCACTCGCGGACCAGGGCGACGGCCTCGTCGGCCAGCGCGCGGGAGTCGGGGACGGACGGGGCGTCGGCGGTCATGGCGGCACTCTCCTGAGGACTCCGCCCGGCAGCGGTGCCGAGGCACACCCTCGGCCACCGGCCGTGTCCACCGGGCGTCACGGTGGCCGGTGAGTCCACGCTACGGCCGGAGCGGCCGGGGCGGAAGGGCCCTATCCGCCCGCCTGCCGCAGGATGTCGGTGGCGAGCCGGCCCAGGACGGCCTTGTGCGGGGCGAGCATCGCGTACCAGTAGGCGCGGCCGGCCGAGCCCGCCGGGCGGAAGACCGTGGTCTGGCGGTAGACGAGGGTCCCGTCCGGTCCCGGTTCCAGACAGATGTCCAGCCAGGCGTCCCCCGGCATCCGCACGAGGGACCGCAGCCGCAGCCGCCGCGGCGGCTCGAGGGCCTCGACCGTCCACCAGTCCAGGCGCTCCCCGGCCGCGAGGCGGTCCGGGTCCTCGCGATGCCGCAGCCGCCCGGGCGGCAGGCCCAGGCGGTTGGCCGCGGCGCGGGCGGCCCACACCCGGTCGGTGCTGTACCAGCCGCGCTCGCCGCCGATGCCCTCGACGACCGCCCACACCGCGTCCCGGTCCGCCGTGGTGGTCCGCTCCACGGTGTCGACGTAGAAGCCCCGCGTCTGTGCCATGCCCCTATCCAAGCACGCGCTCCCGGCCCGGACGAGGGGCCGGGCCCGGGCGGCTTTGGCAGTCCGGGCCCGGGCAGGGCGCGGCCGGGCAGGGCGCGGCCGGGCAGGGCGCGGCCGACCGCGGCGCACGACGATCCCGCCCGGACGGGGGATCCGGCCCGGACCGGGTCCCCGGGGCTCAGCCCCGGGAGATCCCGAAGCGGGCGAGGTGCTCCAGCAGGCCGTCGGTGGTCTCCAGCCCCGGCAGCTCCGCGGGGGCGACCCAGCGCACGGCGTCGGCGTCGTCGCCGGGGCGCAGCACACCGCCGAGGTAGGTGGCGGCGACGTCGTGCACCTCGTAGACGAGGCCCGGTCCCCCGGGGACGCGGACCGTCCCGAGCTCGCGCTCCGCGCGCACCCGGGCCCCGGTCTCCTCGAACGTCTCGCGGACCGCCGCCTGCGCCGCCGTCTCCCCGGGCTCCAGCTTCCCGCCCGGCACGCTCCAGCGTCCGCGCTGCGGCTCCCGGCCCCGGCGGACCAGCAGGAGCCGGCCGTCCTCCCGGACGACCACCGCCGCGGCGGCCTGGACGATGCGCATGCCCCGACCCTACCGAGGGCCCGCGCCGGGCCCGGGGGCGCGAGTAGAGTGCGAGTGCCGCCCAGCACACCGCCGACCCACCGGAAGGGCCACCCGTGAGCGACTCCGTCCTGTCCCGCCTGCACGACCCCGCCCGGAAGGGCTTCGCCAGCGACAACCACGCGGGGGTCCACCCCGAGGTGCTCCAGGCCCTCGCGATCGCCAACGGCGGTCACGTGGGGGCCTACGGCGCCGACCCCTACACCGAGGCGCTGCAGGACGTGGTCCGCCGGCACTTCGGGGAGCAGGCGGCCTGCTATCCGCTGTTCAACGGCACCGGCGCGAACGTCATGGCGCTCGCGGCGATGACCGACCGCTGGGACGCGGCGATCTGCACGGCCACCGCCCACGCGCACGTGGACGAGTGCGGGGCCCCCGAGAAGGTCGCGGGCGTGAAGATGCTGGCCGTGCCCACGCCGGACGGCAAGCTCACCCCGGAGCTGATCGACCGGGAGGCGCACGGCTTCGGCTTCGAGCACCACGCCCAGCCGCGCGTCGTGACCGTCACCCAGTCCACGGAGCTCGGCACCGTCTACACGCCCGGGGAGCTGCGCGCGGTCTGCGAGCACGCCCACGGACTGGGCCTGACGGTCCACCTGGACGGCGCCCGGCTCGCCAACGCCGCCGCGGCCCTGGACGTCCCGCTGCGGGCCCTGACCACCGACGCCGGCGTGGACGTCGTCTCCTGGGGCGGGACCAAGAACGGGCTGATGGGCGCGGAGGCGGTCGTGGTGCTCACCCCGGACGCCGTGCGGCAGCCCCGGTTCGTGCGCAAGCTCTCGACCCAGCTGGCCTCGAAGATGCGCTTCGTCTCCGCGCAGCTGCTGGCCCTGCACACGGGGGACCTGTGGCTCGAGGCGGCCCGCCGGGCCAACGCCGCGGCCCGGCGCCTGGCCGCCGGGATCGCGGAGGTCCCCGGTGCCCGGGTGACGCAGGTCCCCGAGGCCAACGCGGTCTTCGCGGTGCTCCCGCCCGGGGTCACGGCCCGGCTGCAGGAGCGCTGGCCGTTCTACGTGTGGGACCCGGCCGCCGGCGAGGTCCGGCTGATGTGCTCGTGGGACACCACCGAGGAGGACGTGGACGGGTTCGTGGCGGCGCTGCGGGAGCAGATGGCCACCGCCGCCCCCTGACCCCCGGGGGCCGCCCGGCGCCGGAGGGGTCGCACGGCGGTGCCGGGAGCGGTCCGCGGCCGCGCGCTCACACCGGGGTGACGTAGGCCCCGGAGATCCCCCCGTCCACCAGGAACGTGGCGGCGTTGACGAACGAGGCGTCGTCGCTGGCCAGGAACGCGACCGCCGCGGCGATCTCCTCCGGCTCCGCGAACCGCCCGGCCGGCACGTGCACGAGCCGGCGCTGGGCCTGCTCGGGGTCCGCGGCGAACAGCTCCTGCAGCAGCGGCGTGTTGACAGGGCCGGGGCACAGCGCGTTGACCCGGATCCCCTCCCGGGCGAACTGCACGCCCAGCTCCCGGCTCATCGAGAGCACACCGCCCTTCGAGGCGCTGTAGGAGATCTGCGAGGTGGCCGCGCCCAGCACGGCCACGAAGGACGCGGTGTTGATGATCGACCCCTTCCCCTGCTCGCGCATGTACGGGAGGGCGTGCTTGCAGCAGTGGAAGACGCTCGTGAGGTTGACCTCCTGCACCCTCCGCCACGCGTCGAGGCCGGTGTCCAGGATCGAGCCGTCGTCGGTGGGGTTGATGCCGGCGTTGTTGAAGGCGATGTCCACCGATCCATAGGCCTCGTGCGCGGCCGCGTAGAGCGCGACCACGTCGGCCTCGTCCGCCACGTCGGTGCGCACGAACAGCCCCCCGACCTCCTCGGCGGCCGCCTCCCCGGCCGCGGGGTTCAGGTCGGCGACGACGACGTGCGCGCCCTCGGCGGCGAGCCGGCGGGCCGCGGCGAGTCCGATGCCGCTGGCGCCTCCGGTGATGACGGCACTGCGGCCGACCAGACGGCGGGCGTTGACCTCCATGGGTCCTCCTTCAGTGGTGGGGGTAGTTCCCTCGGGACGGTGCTGGGCCGGGATGTCAGTCGTCGGCGAGGAACACGTTCTTGGTCTCGGTGAACGCCTGCGGGGCGTCCGGGCCGAGCTCCCGGCCGAAGCCGGACTGCTTGAAGCCGCCGAACGGGGTCCAGTAGCGCACGGAGGCGTGCGAGTTGACGGAGAGGTTCCCGGCGTCCACGGCGCGGGACACCCGCAGCGCCCGCCCGACGTCCCGGGTCCAGATCGACCCGGAGAGCCCGTAGTCGGTGTCGTTGGCGATCCGGACGGCGTCCGCCTCGTCCTCGAAGGGCACCACGGCGAGCACGGGGCCGAAGATCTCCTCGCGGAACACCCGGGAGTCCGGGGCGGGGGTGAGCACGGTGGGCGGGAACCACCAGCCGGGGCCCTCGGGGGCCGTGCCGCGGAAGGCGACCGGGGCGTCGTCGTCGAGGAAGGACGCCACGGAGTCCCGGTGCGCGGCGGAGACCAGGGGGCCCATCTGCGTGCGCTCGTCCCACGGGTCCCCGCAGGCGAAGTCCCGCACGGCCGGTTCCAGCAGCTCCAGGAACGTCTCGAGCACGGAGCGCTGGACCAGCACGCGGGAGCGGGCGCAGCAGTCCTGGCCGGCGTTGTCCAGGGCGCCGGCGGGGGCGGACGCGGCGGCCCGCTCCAGGTCGGCGTCCGCGAAGACGATGTTCGAGTTCTTCCCGCCCAGCTCGAGGGTCAGGCGCTTGACCTGCTCCGCGCACCCGGCCATGATCCGCCGGCCCACCTCGGTGGAGCCGGTGAACACGACCTTGCGGACGTCCGGGTGGGTCACGAAGCGCTCCCCCACCACCGAGCCCTTGCCGGGCAGCACCGTGAGCACGCCCTCGGGCAGGCCCGCCTCGAGCGCGAGCTCCCCGAGCCGGATCGCGGTCAGCGGGGTGAGCTCGGCCGGTTTGAGCACCACCGTGTTCCCGGCGGCCAGCGCCGGGGCGAGGCCCCACGCGGCGATCGGCATGGGGAAGTTCCACGGCACGATCACGCCCACCACGCCCAGGGGCTCGTGGAAGGTGAGGTTGACCCCGCCCGGGGCGGGGATCTGCCGGCCGGAGAGCCGCTCGGGCGCCCCGGAGTAGTAGGTCAGCACGTCCCGGACGTTGCCCGCCTCCCAGCGGGCGTTGCCGATGGTGTGCCCCGCGTTGCGCACCTCCAGGGCCGCGAGGTGCTCCAGGTCGGCGTCCACCGCGTCGGCGAACCGGCGCAGCAGCCGGGCCCGGTCGGCCGGGGCGACGGCGCGCCAGGTCCCGAAGGCGCGCCGGGCCCGCTCCACCGCCGCGTCCGTCTGCTCCAGGGACGTCAGCTCGACGGCGCCGACGACCTCCTCCGTGGCGGGGTCGATGATCTGCGTGGTGGTCATGGGATGCGGGTGTCCTCTCGCTGTGGGGCGGCCTCTGCCCGGCCGGTCCTCCCGGGGCGGTCCTGCCGGGCGCGGTGCTGCGCCCAGCCGTGGGCCACGCGGACGAAGCCCTCGAAGAGCCGGGCGTCCTTCCGGTTCTCCTCGGGGTGGAACTGCACGCCGAGCGTCCAGCCGCCCTCGAGGGTCTCGACGGCCTCGATGGTCCCGTCCTCGGCGCGGGCGGTGACGACCAGTCCCTCGGCCACGGTCTCCAGGGCCTGGTGGTGGTAGCACGGGGACCAGGCCGTCTCGCCCAGCAGCTCGCGGCAGCGGCTGCCCGGCGCGGTGCTGAACTCGACCTCCCCGTAGCGGCCCGGCTCCGGCTGGTAGCGCACGGCGTTCTCGTTGACGTCCGGCAGGTGCTGGATCAGGGTGCCGCCGAGGGCCACGTTGAGGATCTGGGCGCCGCGGCAGATCCCGAACAGGGGCATCCCGCGCTCCAGCGCCGCCCGGGTCAGGGCGAGGTCGTGCTCGTCGCGGGAGGGCTGGGACGAGGTCAGCTCGTGCCGGTCGGCGCCGTAGAACTGCGGGTCCACGTCCACGCCCCCGATGACGATCAGCCCGTCCACGAGCTCCAGCACGTCCGGGTCCGTGCCCACCGGGGGCAGCAGCAGGGGCGTGCCCCCGGCCGCGGCGACCGCCTCCACGTAGGCGCCGGGGACGATCGCGGCGACGGAGTTCCAGACCCCCCAGGAGCCTTCCTGGTAGTAGGTGGTCAGCCCGATCCGGGGCCGGTACCCGGGCCCGCCCGGCTCAGAGGCGCTCGAAGCCACGGCGCATCTCCCAGTCGGTGACGGCGGCCTCGAAGGCCGCCAGCTCCACGTCGGCGTAGTGCACGTAGTGCTCCACGACGTCCTCGCCGAACAGCTCCCGTGCGAGCTCCGAGCCGGCCAGCAGGTCCCGGGCCTCGCGCATGGTCGAGGGCACCACGGGGGCGTCGGACTCGTAGGCGTTGCCCTCGGTCATCGGCTCGAGCTCGAGCTCCTGCTCGATGCCGTGCAGCCCGGAGGCCAGCATCGCGGCGAGCGCCAGGTACGGGTTCACGTCGCCGCCGGGGAGCCGGTTCTCCATCCGGGCGGACTGCCCGCTGCCCACCAGACGCACGGCGCAGGACCGGTTGTCCACGCCCCAGGCCACCGAGGTGGGGGCGAAGCTGCCCTCGACGAAGCGCTTGTAGGAGTTGATGGTGGGGGCGTAGAACAGCGTGAACTCGCGCATGGTCCGCAGCACCCCGGCGATGAACCGGTCGTAGGTCCGGGACCGGGCGTCCCGCTCGCGGTCCCAGAACACGAGTTCCCCGTCCGGCCCGCGCAGGGACATGTGGATGTGGCAGGAGCTGCCCTCGCGCTCGTTGGGCTTGGCCATGAAGGTGATGGACTTCCCCTGCTGGTGGGCGATCTGCTTCGAGGCCAGCTTGTAGACCACGTGGTTGTCCGCGGTGACCATGCCCTCGTCGTAGCGGAAGGCGATCTCGTGCTGGCCGAGGTTGCACTCGCCCTTCGCGGACTCGACGGTCAGCCCGGCCGCGTACATCGCGTTGCGGATCTCCCGCAGCAGCGGCTCGACCCGCTGGGAGCCCAGCACGGAGTAGTCCACGTTGTACTGGTTGGCGGGGACCAGGTTGCGGTAGCCGCCGTCCCAGGCGTCCTCGTAGCTGGTGTTGTACACGCAGAACTCCAGCTCGGTGCCGGTGACCATGGTGAAGCCCAGGTCCCGGGCGCGGTCCAGCTGGCGGCGCAGCATGGACCGCGGCGACATCGGGATGGGCCGCCCGCCGTGGCCGGTGAGGTCGCACTGGATCAGGACCTGGCCGGGGTTGTGCGGCATCAGCCGGATCGTGTCCAGATCACAAGCGAACTCCATGTCCCCGTAGCCGGAGGACCAGCTGCTGATCGAGTAGCCGCCCACGGTGTTCATCTCCGTGTCCACGGCCAGCAGGTAGTTGCAGCCCTCGGCGCCCTCGTCGAGCACCGAGTCCAGGAAGAACTGCGCGTGGTTGAGCTTGCCCTGCAGCCGGCCCTGCATGTCGGTGAAGGCGAGCACGACGGTGTCCACGAGCCCGTCGGCGACGTGCCGGCGCAGCTGCTCGACGGTGAGCATCCGGTCGTTGCGCGGGTGCTGGGGAGTCTGGGTCATGGGTCCGGTCCTTCGTCGCTGAGATCGGTGGTGCCGCGGGGGTGGCCACGGTGGTGGGGAACGGCTGGTCAGTGCAGGTCCGCCTCGGCGGTGCGGATCTGCGCGAACTCCTCCTCGGGGGCGTGGCCCACCAGCCGGTGCCGGCTGTAGAACCAGTAGTAGGCGAGGAAGACCACGAACACGAGGGCGGTGATGGACGCGGCGAGCACGTCGACCAGGAACGTCGCGACCACCGCCACCAGCGCCAGCACCAGGGCGATGCCGGTGGTGACCACGCCGCCCGGGGTGCGGTAGCCGCGCGGGAGGTCGGGCTCGCGCAGCCGCAGCACGATGTGGGAGAGGTTCAGCAGCACGTAGGAGACGGTGGCGCCGAACACCGCGATGTTGATGAGCAGCCCGCCGTCGCCGGTCACGGCCGCCAGCACGAAGCCGACGGTGCCCGGCACGATGAGGGCGACCCACGGGGTCCTGCGCTTGCCGGTCAGCGAGAGCCACCGGGGCAGGTACCCGGCCCGGGAGAGGGCGAAGAGCTGCCGCGAGTAGGCGAACATGATGGAGAAGAAGCTCGCGACCAGCCCGGCCAGGCCCGCGTAGTTCACGATGTTCGCCATGACGCTGTCCGCCCCGGCGACCGCGCGGATGGCCTCCGGCAGCGGGTTGTCCGAGGTGCTCATCGCCTCCGAGCCCGCGGCCCCGGGGACGAGCACGAGCATCAGCGCCCCGGAGACCAGCAGGAAGGCCATGGCCACGATGATCCCGCGCGGCATGTCGCGGCGGGGGTCGGCGGTCTCCTCGGCGGCCAGCGGCACGCCCTCGATCGCCAGGAAGAACCAGATCCCGTACACCAGGGCCGCCATCGCCCCCGCGTACCCCATGGGCAGGAACGTGCTCGCTCCCACGGCGTCGTCCGGGACGATGTCGAAGAGGTTGGCGGCGTCGAAGTGCGGCACGAGCGCGACGACGGTCACCCCCAGCGCGAGCACCGCGATCACGGTGATCCCGAACATCAGCTTGAGGGCCTCGCCCACCCCGTACATGTGGATGCCCATGAACACGAGGTAGGTCACGAGGTACACCGGCCAGGAGTTGGTGATCCCGAACAGGCCCAGCGCCTCGATGTAGCCGCCGATGAACGTGGCGATCGCCGCCGGGGCCACGGCGTACTCGATCAGCACGGCCATCCCGGTGGCGAAGCCGCCCAGCGGGCCCAGCGCGCGGCGGGCGAAGCCGTAGCCGGCCCCTGCCGTGGGCAGGGTCGAGGAGAGCTCGGCGAGGCCGAAGACCATGCAGGTGTACATGAGGCCCATGAGCACGAAGGCGATGAGCAGCCCGCCCCACCCGCCCTCGGAGAGCCCGATGTTCCAGCCGGAGAAGTCCCCGGAGATGACGTAGGCGATGCCCAGGCCCGCGAGCAGCACCCAGCCGGCGGCGCCGGAGCGGAGCTGGCGGTGCTGGAAGCACTCGTCGGTGCGGTCGGGCTGGGCTGGGGAGTCGGGCATGGGACGATCCCTCCGGGTTCCACAAAGGTCTGAAAACAGACATATGGCGCGAGTGGTCACAGTCTGTGGGCTGCTCCCCGCCCCGTCAAGACCCCGGGGCCCGGCCCGCCGTGCTGACGGCCGCGGGCGGATGACGCACAATGGGGAGCATGAACCAGACCGACGCCTCCGACCGCTCCCGCTCGCAGAACTCCGGCCAGGGCCCCTCCTGGGCGTTCATCGCCGTGACGGCGGGCTTCCTCGTCTCCGTCGCGCTGATCATCGCCGTGGGCGTGGTCGCCCTCGACCTCAGCTAGGCGGAACCCCGCCGGGCGGCCCGCCGGCACCGTGGTGCGGCGGGCGCCCGCCGCACCGCAGGGAGGAGCGCCACCGTGAGCGACCCGGTCCAGCACCCCCTCATCCGGCCCGTGCGGCAGGGCAACGCCTTCGAGGAGGCCGTGGAGCGGATCCTCGACTCGATCCGTCTCGGCCTGTTCCGCAGGGGCGAGCGGCTCCCGCCCGAGCGGGAGACCGCGGCGATGCTCGGCATCTCCCGCGCCACGCTGCGGGAGGCCCTGCACGAGCTCCAGGCCGCCGGCGTCCTGGAGGTGGTGCGCGGCCGCTACGGCGGGACCTTCGTGACCGGCCGCACCGCCCTGCCGGACGGGACCCTCCCCCCGGTGGACCCCGCGGACGTCGAGGACGTGCTCGTGTTCCGCGCCGTCGTCGAGCCCGCCGCGGCGGAGCTGGCCGCGGCGGCGGCCCTCAGCGCGGCCGCCCGGGAGCACCTGCTCGCGTGCCTGCGGCAGGTCGAGGAGAGCTCGCCGGAGGACTACCGTCCCGCGGACGCCCGCTTCCACATCGCCGTCGCGGAGCTGGGCGGCTGCCCCAGCCTGGTCCGCGCCGTCGCGGAGGTCCGCTCGCGGGCCAGCGACCTGCTGGACCGGATCCCCCTGCTGCCGGTCAACCTCGAGCACTCCGACCGCCAGCACCGCGAGCTCGCCGACGCCGTCCTGGCCGGGGACGCCCCGGCCGCCCGGGCCGCCTCCCTCGCGCACCTCGAGGGCACGGCCGCGCTGCTGCGCGGCTTCCTGGGCCACGGCACGCACTCCCCCGGCGACGGCGCCCCCGGTGGCCGCCGTCCCGGCTGAGCTGCCCACCGGCGGGCAACGGGCGGATCCCGGCGCCCCCGGCGGGTCCGTCAGCACGTCCTCGACGCGCCGGCCGAGAGGTCCTGGTGCTCGGGCAGGATCCGGTCGGTGTTGCGCATCCGGCAGCCGATGAGGTTCTCGAGCCGCTCGAAGCTGTAGAGCCCGCCGCGGCCCTGGCCGAGCTGGGCCAGCCAGGGCCAGATCCGCTCCGGCGGGGCGTCCACGGTCACGGCGTGGGTCGCGGTCCAGGCAGGGACGGGGAGCAGCTCGTCGCCGAGCCAGGTCGCGGAGACCTCCTCGGGCGTGGCGCCCCAGGACGTCCGGCGCCGCCGCAGGAGCGGCCACGGGTCTTCCCGCGTCCGGGCGCACCGGCTCGCACCCCGCGGTGCCGTGGGCGTCCGCTGACCTCCGGCGCACGGGGCAGGGGCGGACCGTTCCGGTCCGCCCCTGCCCCGTGCGCCCGTCAGTAGAACAGCGCGGTCACCCGCATGAGGGTCGCCGTCACTCCGTAGGCGAGCGGGACCCCGACGAGGACCCACCCGAGTGCCAGTCGTGCCTTGGTCATGTCAGGACTCCTTCGCGTGGACCTTGGTGCCGGACGGTGCGGGTTCGTGGTACTTGGCGTCCACCGGCTTCACGAGGAGGTTGGCGACGAAGCCGACGACCAGCAGGCCGACCATGGTCAGCAGCGCCGGCTGGTACGCCTGCGAGGTGAGCTCGCCGGGAGTGCCCTGGGCGTCGAGGAACGCGTTGACGATGAGGGGTCCGGCGATGCCCGCCGCGGACCAGGCCGTGAGCAGGCGGCCGTGGATGGCGCCCACCTGGAAGGTCCCGAAGAGGTCCCGCAGATAGGCCGGCACCGTGGCGAAGCCGCCGCCGTAGAACGAGATGATCACGAAGGCCAGCAGCACGAACAGCAGGGTGGAGGTCGAGCCGAACAGCGCCAGCACGGTGTAGAGGACCGCCCCGACCCCGAGGTAGATCAGATAGATGCGCTTGCGGCCCAGGATGTCCGAGGTGGTGGACCACACGAAGCGTCCGCCCATGTTGCCGATGGACAGCAGGCCCACGAAGCCGCCGGCCACGGCCACCGTCACGAGGGAGCTGCCGTCCGCCTGGCGGAAGAAGTCCTGGATCATCGGGGCCGCCTGCTCGAGGATGCCGATGCCGGCGGTCACGTTGCAGAACAGCACGATCCACACGAGCCAGAACTGCCGGGTGCGGATCGCGTTGCGGGCCGAGACGTGGTTCTTGGTGACGAGGGCCTTGGACTTGACCTTCGACGGGTCGAACCCCTCGGGCTTCCAGTCCGCGGCGGGGACCCTGATGGTGAACGCCCCGAAGAGCATGTAGGCGAGGTAGACGACCGCCAGCGTCAGGAACAGCTTGCCGACGGCGTCACCGCTCGCCACCCAGCCCGGCGTGCCGGAGTCGGGGTCGTTGAAGTTGAGCAGGGCCGCCGAGAGGGGGCTGGCGATCAGCGCGCCGCCGCCGAAGCCCATGATTGCCATGCCCGTGGCGAGGCCGGGACGGTCCGGGAACCACTTGATCAGCGTGGAGACGGGCGAGATGTAGCCGATGCCCAGCCCGATGCCGCCGATGACCCCGTAGCCCAGGTAGACGAGCCAGAGCTGTTCGGTGAAGATCCCGAGCGCCCCGACCAGGAACCCGCCGGACCACAGCAGCGCGGCGGTGAACATCGCCTTGCGCGGCCCGCCGGTGTCCACCCACGTGCCGAAGACGGCGGCGGACAGCCCCAGCATGACGATCGCGATGGAGAAGATGATGCCGATCTGGGTGAGGCTCGCGTCGAAGTGCGCCACCAGCGCGTTCTTGTACACGCTGGTGGCGTAGGCCTGTCCGATGCACAGGTGGACCGCGAGGGCTGCCGGCGGTATGAGCCAGCGGTTGAATCCCGGTGGCGCCACCGAGTGCTGTCGATCAAGCCATCCCCTGCCCCGACTCCTCATCTGCTGCGAACACTGCGCGAACGGTGCGTCCCGGGCGGACCGCACACACCCGGGCCCGGGCACCTGATGGTGAAGCATGTCACACGGTGCAGAAATTTGGGAAGCAACCTGCTGACCGGCGCGCCGGTCCGGGGCGCTCAGCGGCCGCGCAGGGACCGCCACGCACGCCGCCAGAAGGCGACGAAGCCCCGCTCCGCCACGGCCCGTTCCAGCCGGTCGATCTGCCGGGACTGGTCCCGGACCACGCCGAGGAGCTCGTGCGCGAGCTCCTCGGCGGCGTCCAGCCGCCGGTGCAGGGCGGCGGCCTCCTCGGCTGCCGCGCGGCGCAGGTAGAGCGGCAGGCCGATCCCGTGCTCCGCGCTCCACTGCCGCAGGCGGCGCTCGCGCACCACCAGCTCGTCCTGCGCGGCGGAGGCGCCTGCCACCCGTTCGCTGTGCCCGGGCGGGCGCGCGGGGAGCAGGCCCACGGTGAACGTCTCGAGGAAGCGGAGCACGAACTCCCAGTCCGCCGCGGCCCCCAGGGTCTCGTCGTGGTCGCCGAGCACGCCGTGCACCGCCCGCCGGTACACGAACGGCGAGTCGACCGCAGTGCGGTCGCCGTCCAGCACGTCCGTGAGGGTGAGCACTCCCCGGTCCGGCCGGCCCGGTCCCCGTTCCGGCCGGCCGGACGGCGCCTCCTCGGCGGAGCCGGGCGCGTCCTCGGTCCGCACCACGACCCCGTCGTCGCTCACGAGCGGGTCCTCGAGGTGGGCCACGGCGCGCTGCAGCAGCGTGGGAGGCCAGTGCCCGGTCCCGTCGTGCCGGACGACGAGCTCGGACTCCCCCGCCCGCAGCCCGCGGTTGGCGGACGCCGCGGGGCCGAGGGCCCTGCGGTGGTGCAGGACCGCCACCCGCCCCGCGAGCTCGTCCCGCAGCGGCGCCAGGACGTCGTCCACCTCGGCAGGGTCGCCGCCGTCGTCCACCACGACCAGCCGCCAGTCGGTGAACGTCTGCGCCAGGAGGTCCTCGACGGCCCGGCGCAGACGTGCGGGACCGCCGCGGTGCCGCAGCACGACCGCGACGGTGGGGCGCTCGGGCGGCACCGCGGGGACGGTGTACCGGCGGCGCAGCGCCCGCACCACCGGGGCGCCGACTCCGCGCGCCGCGACCGCCGTCTCCGGAGCGGGCGGAGCCGGCCGGCCGTGCAGCGCCCCGGCCACTTCGTCCCACCAGCGGGCCGCCGCGTCCCGGACCGCCGGCTCGGCGTCCGCCAGGGCGGCACGCACGGCCCCGCGGTGCTCGACGGCCTCCGAGGCCCACTGCTGGACGGCGGCACGGGTGTCCCACGCGACGTCCCCCGGGGTGAGCAGCGCCGCGAGGGGCACGGCGCCGCCGCCGAGCCCCCAGCGGCCCAGGACGACGTCCATGCCGTTCAGAGAATGTTTCTCCGGCGCCACGGGGAGCACGACGGCCCGCGCCGCGGAGCCGAGGACCGCGCCGCGGGGGCACGTGGTCAGGACCCAGTCCGCCCGGAGCGCGGCCGGCCCCGTGCCGTCCCCCGCCGGCGCGACCCGGCGGACGTCGTCCCGCAGCCGCGCCGCGACGTCCGCCGCGAACTCCTCGTCGGCGGACGTGCCGCCGCAGGCCAGGACCGCCACCGTCCCGCCGGTCCGGTGCACCAGGGCGTCCAGCAGGGCGGCCAGCACCGGAGCGGCCACCTCGGGGGGCCAAGGGCCGCCCGGGCGCCCCACCACCGCGGCGATCCGCGGCGGCGCCGCCCCGTCCGCCTCCTGCCGCTGTGCGGCCGGCCCGCCCGGCGCCCCCTGCGGGCCGGCGGGCCCCGGCAGGAGGAGGTCGTCCTGCCGGCCGACGCGCAGGCCGGGGTGCTCGGGGCACAGCCGGCGGGCCACCGCCAGGGACGCCTCGTCCTGCAGGCCCACGAGGGAGGCGGTCGAGAGCAGCCGGCGCACGGGCTCCTCCGGAACCGCCCCGGCGCGGAGGACGAGACCGCTGATGACGACGGGCCGCCCGGCCGCCGCCGCGGCCCGTGCGCGGTCGAGCCAGTGGCCGAGCCGGGCGTCGTCCGCGGGCGCGTCGGCCCCGGGCCCGAACAGCAGGAGCGCGTCCGCCTCGGGAGGCGTCCCGAGAGCTTCGTCCCCCGGCTCGGGGTGGTCCGGGGAGGGCGCCGCGGGCCCGGGCTCGCCGGCCGGGTCGACGAGCCGTGCGTCGACCCCGCGCAGGGAGAGCTCCCCGAGGAGCCGGCCGATCTCGTGCGCCCCGCCGGGGAGGCGGACCGGGCCGACCGGTCCGAGAAGTACGTCGATGGGCATGACGGAACGGACCTTTCCTCGACCGATGCGTGCTCCCCCATTCTTCCAGCCGGGCCCTCCTCCGCCCGTCCCCGGCACGGGCGGGACCCGCCCGGACCGGAAAGGGCCGCCCCGGCCGGGTCCCGCCCGGTCGGGATCCGGTGTGCGAGGTTCCGGGTCCGCACGGAATCCCCTTGCCCGCGCGCGGGCGGGTCCGCCACTGTGGAGGAACACAGTGCACCATCTCCCCCGGCGGCGACCGCCCGGAGGACCACGAGCCCTGGGACCCCCCTGACGCACCACCGCATATTCCTCCGAAGGCATGTGCCGGGCGGACGCCGGGTCCGCCCGGGCACTCGGTCCTCCCGCCGCCGGAACGGGCCGTCGATCCCCGGCCCCGGAGATCCCGCGCACCGCACCGCGGGAGACGTCGAGGAGTCCCACCATGTTGAATGCAGCCGTCATCAGCCCCCAGCCCATGACGCGCATCGCGCTCCAGCGCGAGTCCGTCGAGCACCCCGAGCACGGCGTGCGGGTGAGCGCGGTGGCCGCGAGCGTCCCGGAGTTCCTCGCGCAGAGCCCCGCGGAGGAGATGGTGGTGCTGCTGAGCCTGAACACCCTGGACGGCCGCAGCCTCGTGCAGAACGTCACGGACCTCATCGGACGGGAGCACACCGTGGTCGTGCTGGTGCCGCCGGACGACCTCGCCCGGGTCCGCTCCGCGTTCGCCTGCGGGGCGTCCGGTGCCGTGGGCAAGTGCGAGCCCATCAGGACCGTCTTCCGGACCATGCGCCTCTCCCGCCAGCTGGGCCACTTCGTGAGCGACCTGCTCCAGTCGGCCCTGGTCGAGCTGCCCAGCAGGGCCCCGGCGAAGCTCTCCGCCCGGGAGCGCGAGGTGCTCGCCCTCTACGTGGACGGTCTCCAGGAGCAGGAGGTGGCCGGGCGGCTGCAGATCGCGGAGTCCACGGTGGAGGAGCACCTCAAGCGGATCCGCCGCAAGTACGCGCTGGTGGAGCGCCCGGCCCGCACCAAGCTCGAGCTCTACAAGCGGGCCGTGGAGGACGGGATCATTCCGCCGGTGCTGCCGCTGGCCTGAGCACCGGACCGGCCGCGCCCGGGGACGCTCCTCCGCTGGGCTCCTGACCGGCGGAACGCTGCCCGGACCGTTGTGGCCGCCCCGTTGTGCCGCGCCGCGGACGCTCCTACGCTGGGGGAACAGCACCCTGTGCCGTTCCGCCTCCCCCACCGGAACCCCAGCCCCGGCGGGGCCGAACGCCCGGACCGCTCCGAGTCCGCCCGTGACCCTTCCGGCACCGCCGGCGACGGTCCGCGCACCGCCGCCGGGCACGAGCAGCAGCCCGGAGGACGCGCCCCGCCCACAGGAAGCCGATCCCATGAACGCCGTGGACCGCGGGGACCAAGACCACGAGACCGCCCGCGAGCTCGAGAAGCTGCGCAACCACCTGACGGGGACGCTCGTCGAGCCCGACGACCCGCTCTACGACGAGGCGAGACGGGTCTGGAACGGCATGGTGGACGTGCGGCCGCGCGCGATCGTGCGGGCCGGCGCCGTGTCCGACATCGACCCGGTGCTGGCCGCCGCCCAGCACACGGGCCTGCCGCTGGCCGTCCGCGGCGGCGGGCACGGCGTGGCCGGCCACGGCACCGTGGAGGGCGGACTGGTCCTGGACCTCGGCGCGCTGCGCGGGGTCCATGTGGATCCCGGGACCCGTCTCGTGACGGTCGAGCCCGGTGCCACCCTCGCGGACGTCGACCGCGCCACCGTGCCGCACGGGCTGGCGGTGCCCCTCGGCGTGGTAAGCGCCACCGGCGTCGCGGGGCTGACCCTCGGCGGCGGGGTGGGCTGGCTGACCCGCAGCGACGGCCTGAGCCTCGACAACCTCGTGCACGCCGAGGTGATCACCGGGACCCGGGAGCACCTGCACGCCGATGCGGAGCACAACCCGGACCTGTTCTGGGGCATCCGCGGCGGCGGCGGCAACTTCGGGGTGGTGTCCTCCTTCACCTTCCGCGCCCGGGAGCTGCCCCCGTCCGTGCTGGGCGGGAACCTGTTCTACCGGCCCGAGAAGTGGCGCACGGCCCTGCAGGCCTTCGCGCGCTGGACGGCCGACCTGCCGGACGAGATGAACGGCATCGTCTCGATCCTCCGGCTGCCGCCCAGCTTCGGGATGGGCGACGAGCCCTGGCTGATCATCGCCTTCGCGTGGATGTCACCCGACCACGCCGAGGGCCTGCGGCTGGCCGAGCGGCTGCGGGCCGACGCCCCGCCGGACGAGGAGGAGGTCGGCCCGGTGCAGTGGACCGAGTGGCAGGCGGCCATGGACGAGCTCTTCCCGAAGGGCGCGCGCGCGTACTGGAAGAGCGCCTCCTTCTCCCGCCTGGACGACGAAGTGGTCGACGCCCTGCTCGGCGTGGCCTCGGAGATCACCTGGTTCGGCACGGGCATCGACATCCACCACATGGAGGGGTTCTTCGGGCGGGTCCCCGCCGGGGCCACCGCCTTTCCCAACCGGTCCGCGCGGTACTGGCTCAACGTCTACGGCTACTGGCCGGACGCCGCCGAGGACGCCCGCCTCACGGCGTTCGCCCGCCGCGTGCACGCCGCCGTGGCGCCGTTCGCCGACGCCGGGCAGTACGTGAACTTCCTCGGCGCCGAGCACGGCCCGGTCACCCCCGAGGCGGCACGGGAGGCCTACGGGGAGCGGACGCACCGGCGGCTCGTGGAGCTGAAGGACCGCTACGACCCCGCCAACCTGTTCCGGCTCAACCACAACGTCCTGCCGAGCACCGCCTGACCGCGCCCGTGGCCCCGGCCGCCGCGCACTTGGGAACTACGCAGTACGACGGGGCGGCGGGGTGCGCCGGCCGGTCGGGCCGCCCTGCCGCGGCGCGGGCTCAGGGGGCGCCGAGCAGCCGGAGCACGGCGGCCGCGACCGCCCCCAGCACGACGACCACGAGGAACGGCGTCCGCAGCACGAGCGCGAGCCCCGCCACGAGCAGCGCGCCCAGCCGGGCGTCGAGGGCCAGGGCCTGGCCGGAGCCGAACGCGTTCATGACCACGAGCGCGGCGAGCAGGCCCACCGTGACGGTGCCCGCCATGCGCCCCACGCGCGGGTCGTCCAGCACCCGGTCCGGCACGAGGTAGCCGACGAGCTTCAGGGCGTAGGCGAGCGCGCACGCCCCGAGCACCCAGAACCACATGCTCATGCCCCCGCCTCCTGCCCGCCGGGGCCGGAGGCGGCCCCGGCCGGGCCGGCGCCGCGCGAGCGGCCCAGGAACGCCGCGACCACGGCGGCCACGAGGATCGGCAGCCCCGCCGGCAGCACCGGGATGGTCAGGGCCGTGACGAGACCGCAGACCACCGCGACCGCCACGGGCTCCCGGGCGCTCAGCCGCGGCCACAGCAGGCCCAGGAACGCGGCGACCGCGGCCCCGTCCAGACCCCAGCGGGCGGGATCGCCCAGGGCGTTGCCGAGCAGGGCGCCCAGCACGGTGAACAGGTTCCAGAGCACGAACACGCCGAGGCCCGCGGTCCAGAACCCCCGCCGCTCCTCGACCGGATGGACCTGGGAGGAGGCGGCCGCGTTGGACTCGTCGATGGTCACGTGCGCGGCGAGAAGCCGGCGCCAGCCGCGCGGGCGGACCAGGGCGTTCATGTTCATCCCGTAGACGGCGTTGCGGACCCCCAGCAGGGTCGCCGCCCCCAGCGCCGAGGCCCCGGCGCCACCGCCCGAGACCACGCCGATGAAGGCGAACTGGGAGCCGCCCGTGAACATGAGCGCGGACAGGGCTACGGTCTGCCAGAAGCTCAGCCCGGCCGCCACGGACAGGGCCCCGAAGGAGATGCCGTACAGCCCGGTGGCCACGGCCACGGACAGCCCGATCCGGACCGCCGGCGAGGACCGCCAGTCGACGGGAGCCGCGTGGCTCACGACGCCCCGGCCGCGGACGCCCCGCTCAGGTCCGGCGCGGGCTCCCCCGTGCTCCCGTGCTGCTCGGCCGGCGTCCGGCGCCCCTGGGCGGCGTCGAGCGCGTCCAGGGCCTGGACGAGGGCGAGGTGGGTGAAGGTCTGGGGGAAGTTGCCGGTCATCCGGCGCTGCTCGGGCGACCACTCGGTGGAGAGCAGCCCGAGGTCGTTGGCGCGGGACAGCACCAGGTCCACGAGCTTGCGGGCGCTGTCCGTGCGGCCCGAGCGCGCGTACTGGGCGGCCAGCCACAGGGACGCTCCGAGGTGCGGGTTGTCCTGGCCGGGAAAGCCGTCCACCCCGATGACCCCGGAGTACGCGTCGGGGTCGTCCGGATCCACCGGTCCCAGCACGTTGCGGTAGCGGTGGATCAGTCCGCCGGGGTGGCGCAGCTCCTCCTCGATCCGCCGCACGGTCCCGAGCATCCGCTCGTCGTCGTAGGCCACGAACCCGACCTGCGGCAGCTGGAGCAGGGAGGCGTCCACGGTCTTCGACCCGTAGTACTGCACGAAGGAGCCGGCCTCGGGGTCGTAGCCGCTGGTCCAGATCTCCTCGGCGAGCGCGTCCCGCAGCTGCTCCCAGAGCTGCGCGTCGCCGGGCAGGCCGTGCACGCGCACCGCGTCCACGCCGCACTGGAGGGCCGCCCACATCAGCACGCGCGAGTGCGTGTAGTACTGCCGCTCGCCGCGCATCTCCCAGAGACCCTGGTCCGTGACCTCGTAGTTGTCCACGACCGAGCGCAGCATCGCCTGCTGCAGGGGCCAGGAGAGGTGGTCCTCCACGGCGCCGCGGCGGCGGAGCCGCTCGAAGACCACCATGACGTGGCCCACGGCGTCGGACTGGTGCTGGCCCGCGGCGCCGTTGCCCTCGCGGACCGGCCGGGAGCGCTCGTAGCCGGGCAGGTCGAGCTGGTGCTCGCGCCCGCGGCGCTCCCCGGCGACCCCGTAGATGTTCTGCAGGTCGTGCGGATCCCCCGCCACGGCGCGCAGCAGCCAGTTGCGCAGCTGCGCGGCCTCGCGGTCGTGGTCGTGGTCGAGCATGACCTCGAGGGCCATCGCGGCGTCCCGCAGCCAGGCGAAGCGGTGGTCCCAGTTGCGCTCCCCGCCCACCACGTCCGGCAGGGACGTGGTGGGGGCGGCCACGAGCCCGCCCGTCTCCTGGTGCATCAGGGCCCGCACCACGAGCAGCGAGCGCCGGACCACGTCCGAGCGCCGGGCCACGGCGTGGCCGCGGACCGGGACGATGTGCACCGGCTCCTCCCCCTCCACGGCCGGCGGGGAGTACAGCCCGGACCACTCCTGCCACAGCTCCACGGTGCGGGTGAGCTGCTCGTTGACGTCGATGGGCGCCGGGGGCGTGCGGTGGGACGGGAAGTGGGTGAGGACGAAGTCCCGTGCCTGACCGGCGGAGACGGTGAAGGTGCCGCGGTGGCGGCGCTGGTCGTCGTCGTCCGTGGACTCGGGCAGGGGCTCCCCGCGCAGCACGAGGGCGTCCGGGCCGGCCATGGCCACGAGCATGGGCGGGGCGGCGTCGCCGCCGCCGGGGTCCGCCTCCCCCTCGAAGCGGCTGACCCAGGGGACCACGGCGCCGTAGCCGAAGCGCACCCGCAGCTCGTGGTACATCTCGACCTCCCCCGTGAGGCCCTCGACACGGCGGACCACGTCCGTGCGGGAGGTCAGCGGGAGGAAGTCGGTCACGCGCACGGAGCCGGAGTCGGTGACCCACACGGTCTGCAGCACGAACGTGTTCTCCACGTAGAACCGTTCGGCGACCTGGGCGCCGCCCTCGTCCTCGTCGAGGACCTCCCCGTCCTCCCCCTCCACGACCGTGCACGCGGGGGCGAGCAGCCACCGTCCGTGGTCGGCCTCCCCGAGCAGGGCGCCGAAGACCGAGGGGGAGTCGAACCGGGGAGCGCACAGCCAGTCGATGGACCCGGTGCGGGAGACCAGCGGACCCGTGCGCATGTTCGAGAGCAGGGCGTAGTCCTCGATCAGTGAAGCCATGCCTCAAGATTCGCACACCTGCGGCGACGCGCCGGCACCGGGGTGGATCTATACCCCCAAGGGGTATACAGTGGGGGCGGGACGACCGAGGAGGAGCTCATGACGCAGACCCTGCCGCCGCACGGGTACAGCCACGACAAGGATGCCTGGCTCAAGCGGCTGCGCCGCATCGAGGGACAGGTCCGCGGCATCCACCGGATGGTCGAGGAGGACAAGTACTGCATCGACATCCTCACCCAGGTCTCCGCGATCCAGTCCGCCCTCAAGGCCGTGAGCCTGGGCCTGCTGGACGAGCACCTGAACCACTGCGTGGTCGGCGCCGTCGAGGCCGCCCAGGAGTCCGGGGACGCCGCCAGCATCGACGACAAGCTCCAGGAGGCGTCCGCGGCCATCGCCCGCCTGCTCAAGAGCTGACCCGGACCGGCGCACCGGACCGACCGAACCACTCCACCGAACCGACCTGCCCACCGAGGAGAACATCGTGCAGACCACCGTCAACGTTTCCGGCATGACCTGCGGCCACTGCGTCATGTCCGTCACCGAGGAGCTCACCGAGCTGGAGGGCGTCGAGTCCGTCGACGTCGACCTCGTGGCCGGCGGGGTCTCCCCCGTCGTCCTGACCACTTCCCGCGAGCTGTCGGAGGACGAGATCAGGGAGGCCGTCGAGGAAGCGGGGTACACCGTTGCCTGAGACCCGCGCGCCCGTCCCCACGGAGGTCGCCGGGCCCCTGCGCACCCTCGAGCTCGAGATCACCGGCATGACGTGCTCCTCGTGCGTCAGCCGGGTCGAGAAGAAGCTGGGCAAGCTCGAGGGCGTCGACGCGTCCGTCAACCTCGCCCTCGAGACCGCCACCGTCCACGTGCCCGAGGGCGTGAGCGACGAGCAGGTCGTCGAGACGGTCGAGAAGGCCGGGTACGGCGCCACGCTCAGGAACGCGGCCGGGGACGACGACGAGGCGGCCGGGGACGGCCCCGACGCCATGACGAAGGTCGCGGGGCGGGAGGCGTCGTCGCTGCGCTCGCCCGAGTCCCTGCGCCGGCGCCTGCTCGTGGCGGCCGCGTTCTCCGTCCCGGTGTTCGTGATCTCGATGCTGCCCGGCTTCCAGTTCCCGCACTGGGGCTGGGTGGTCGCGGTGCTGAGCCTGCCGGTCGTCACGTGGGCGGCGTGGCCGTTCCACCGCTCGGCGGCGATCAACGCCCGGCACCTGACCTCCACCATGGACACCCTCGTGTCCCTGGGCGTGTCCGCCGCGTACCTGTTCTCGCTGTGGAACCTGCTGCGGGAGCCCGGCATGACGGCCGGCGCGATGCTCGGCCACGCGATGGACATGAGCGGGCACCAGCTCTACTTCGAGACCGGGGCCCTCGTCACCGCGTTCCTGCTGCTGGGCCGCTATCTGGAGGCCCGGGCGAAGGCGCGCTCCGGCGAGGCGCTGCGCGCGCTGCTGGAGCTCGGCGCGAAGGACGCGGTGGTCCTGCGGGACGGTGTCGAGACCGACCTGCCCGCGGAGCAGCTGCGCCCGGGGGACCTGATCGTGGTGCGTCCCGGCGAGAAGATCGCCGCCGACGGCGTGGTCGTGGACGGCCGCTCGGCCGTGGACACCTCCCTGCTCACCGGCGAGTCCCTGCCCGTGGAGGTCGAGGTCGGCGACACCGTCACCGGCGCCACGATCAACACCAACGGCCGCCTGCTGGTCGAGGCGACCCGCGTGGGCTCCGACACCACCCTGGCCCAGATGGGCCGGATGGTGGCCCGGGCCCAGTCGAGCAAGGCCCCTGTGGCCCGTCTGGCCGACCGGATCTCCGGGGTCTTCGTCCCGATCGTCCTGGTGCTCGCCCTGGCCACGCTGATCGGCTGGCTGCTGCTGACCGGGGACGTCAACGCGGCCTTCGTGGCCGCGGTCTCCGTGCTCGTGATCGCCTGCCCTTGCGCCCTGGGCCTGGCCACTCCCACGGCCCTGCTCACCGGCACGGGCCGGGGCGCGCAGCTGGGCATCCTGATCAAGGGCGCCGAGGTGCTCGAGGACACCCGCACGGTGGACACCGTGGTGCTCGACAAGACGGGCACCGTCACGAGCGGCCAGCTCTCCGTCGCGGCGGTGACGCCCGTGTCCGGGTACTCCCGGGACCAGGTGCTGGACCTCGCGGCCACCGTGGAGCAGCACTCCGAGCACCCCATCGCCCGAGCCGTGGCCGCGGCCACCCCGCACCGGTTCCCGGTCTCCGGGTTCGTCTCGGCCCCCGGCGGCGGCGTGCGCGCGCACGTGACGGACGGGATGCACTCCCGCTCGGTGGTGGTCGGGCGCACCACCTGGCTGGCCGAGAACGGCGTGCGCCTGGACGGCGCCCAGCTCGACGCGCTGCGCCGGGCCCAGGAGGGCGGGTTCACCACGATCCTCGTGGCCGTCGACGGGGCCCTGGTCGGTTTCGTGGACCTGCGCGACACCGTCAAGGACGACGCCCGGGCGGCGATCGCGCGGCTCAAGGAGCTGGGGCTGCGCCCCATGCTGCTGACCGGCGACAACGAGCCCGTGGCGCGGGCCGTCGCCGCCGAGGCCGGCATCGCCGCCGAGGACGTCGTCGCGGACGTCAGCCCGGAGGGCAAGGTCGCGGTGGTCCGCGACCTCCAGGACGACGGCCGCGTGGTCGCCATGGTGGGCGACGGCGTCAACGACGCCGCGGCCCTGGCACAGGCCGACCTCGGGATCGCGATGGGCGCCGGCACGGACGCGGCGATCGAGGCCGCGGACATCACCGTGGTGCGCAGCGACGTCGGCTCGGTCCCCACGGCCATCGCCCTGTCCCGCCGGACCCTGTCGATCATCAAGTCGAACCTGTTCTGGGCCTTCGCCTACAACACGGTGGCCGTCCCCGTGGCGGCCGCGGGCCTGCTCAACCCCGTGATCGCGGGCGCCGCCATGGCCTTCAGCTCCGTGTTCGTGGTGCTGAACTCCCTGCGGCTGCGCGGCTTCGGCCGCTGAGCCGGGGCCTCCGGACGCGACGACGCCCCGGGGCGGACCTCCTGGTCCGCCCCGGGGCGTCGTCGTCCGTGCGAGGTGCTGCTCAGGCGCCGGCCTGGCCGGGGTCGACCGGGCTCTCCTCGTTCTCCGGGAGCTCCGGCACCTCGGACTTGTAGTCCTCCTGCGCCACGTCCACGGGGTCCTGGTCGGGACCGTCCTCCTGCTGGTCGGCCATCCGCTGCTGGACCTTCTGCTCGAACTCCGCGTCGCCCTCGGTGGGCGGTTCCGGTTGCTGGCTCATGCTGGTTCCCGTCGTCCGGTCTCGAGCAGGGCACGGGGGCCGGCCCTGCTGCTCAGGTGCCGTCCAATCTATCGAGCGGACGCCCGGCGGCAACAGGCCCGTCCGGCGGCCGGGTCCTCCGGGCGCGGGGAAGCCCCGGGCGGGCGGAGCGGCGCGAGCGTGGCCTCAGGCGCGCGGGGCGGGGCCGTCGTCGCCGTCCGGCCCGTGCACCGGGCCGCGGCCGCCCGCGGGGCCGCCGTCGTCCGCCCGCGCGGGTCCGTCGCCCGGTGCGGCGCCGTCGGCGGAGCGCCGGCCGAGGAGGTCCTCGCCCTCGGTGTCGGGCCGGACGCGCTGGCCGAACTCGGCCTCGCCGGCGGGCCGTGCGGCCGCCTGCCGGCGGGCCCGGGCCTCGGCGTAGAGCTTGGCCGAGGAGCGGTTGACGCCCGTGCCCTCGCCGAGGTGGGGGTCGTTGGGCTTCTCGACGATCATCAGCGTGGCGCTGATCACGAGCGTCACGATGAACACGATGCCGGCGGCGATGAAGGCGAGGTCCAGGCGCAGGGCGTTGTCCGTGCCGCCGCTGGCGAAGATCCCCACGGCGACGAACGCGATCGCCGCGAGCACGGCGGACAGGATCAGGGGGCCCTTGACGTCGGCCCGGGAGCCGCCTCTCGAGCCCTTGCGCTGTGCCACTGGTCCTCCTCGTGAGCTGGTGTCCTCGGCAGGACGGGGCCTGCCGTGCGGTAGCCCAGTCTACGCGGTCCCGGCGGGAGCCCGTCCCCGGCGGTCCTCGTGCCGGAGGGTCAGGGCGGCCAGCAGGTGGGTGACGCCGATGACCACCGCGGCGGCCCCCACCACCCCGAAGAGGGCCTTGGCGCCGAGGTCCACCACGAGCACGAGGCCGGTGGCGGCGAGGACCGTGACGAGCCCGGCGATGGTCCAGTCGCGGCCCAGGGGGAAGCTCGTGCGGAACCGCAGCCCGAGGGCCAGCTCCGTGAGCCCGGCCAGGCCCATGACGGACGCCGCGTAGACCACGAGCCACGCGGGGCTGTCGGCGCCGAGGACCGTGAAGATCCCGCCCAGCAGGTACAGCACGCCGTAGGACTGGGGGACCTGCCGGGCGGGGCCCAGGTCCACGGCGTCGTTGCCGTTGAGCCGCAGCTGCAGGAACACGCTCGCGGCCCCCGTGAGCACGAGGTAGAGCCCCACGCCCCAGGCCACCACGGGCAGCGTCGGCTCCTGCCAGAACACGGTCACGGCGCCGAGGACCAGGGCCACGAGCGCGCGCAGCAGCGTGGGCGCGAACAGGTCGCGGTGGATGCCGGTGCTCGGGTCGGGGTTCACGGTGCGCCTTTCGGGAGGACGTGCGGGCGGGAAGGCCCTGGTGGAACGGCCCGCGGGGCCCGGGTCAGTCTAGCGACCGGAGCCGCGGCCGGGCGCCGAGAGCACCCGGGCCAGCACCGCGAGGGCGTCCGGCAGGGCGTCCCCCTGCGGGGCGGCGCCGGTGGCGCCGAAGCCGACGACGACGCCGCGGCGGGCGCCCCGCGCGCCGTGCGCCCAGTACGAGCCCAGCGCCGCCACTCGCACGCCCGCGGCCGCGGCCCGGTCCACGACGTCCTGCTCCTCGAACGGCACCTCCCCCGTGAACTCGAGGACGGCGTGCAGCCCGCCGTCCATGGGCACGGCCCGCACCCCGCGGACGCCCGCGAGGGCCGCGGTGAGCAGGTCCCGCCGGCGCCGGTACTCCCGCCGCATCCGGGCGGTGTGCCGGCGCAGCCCGCCCTCGGCCAAGAACCGGGCCATGGCGTCCTGGGCGACCGCGGAGGCGGGGTTGCCCAGGTCCGTGCGCAGCCGCAGCAGCTCCTCCCGGAGGGCCGGCGGGGCCAGCAGGTAGCCGACCCCCAGCCCGGGCGCGAGGACCTTGGTGAAGGAGCCCAGCGTGGCCACGTGGCCGCCGGCGCCGAGCAGCCGCCCCGGGGCGGGCGGCTCCGGGGCGGCGCCCGGGGCGTGGTCGAGGGAGGACAGCGCCGGGAGCGGCTCGCCCACGTAGCGCAGCTCGGAGTCGTAGTCGTCCTCCACGATCAGCGCGTCGTGGGCGCGCGCCCAGCCGAGCAGCTCGAGCCGGCGGGCGGCGGGCATCGACGCGCCGAGGGGGTACTGGTGGCTGGGGGTCACGATCACGGCGTCCGGGGGCCGCTCGATCTCCCACTCCCCCGGGCCGGCCCAGGCGCCGGACGGCAGCCGGGCGGGGTCGAGCCCCTGGTCGTCGATCGGCACGGGCAGCACCTCGTGGCCGAGCCGCTGCGGCACCCGGCGCAGCGAGGGGTAGCCGGGGTCCTCGACGGCGACCCGCAGCCCGCGGCCCGCGTGGCCGCCGAGCACCGCGAGCAGCAGCTGGAGCCCGTCCCGCGCGCCCGCCGTGACGAAGAGGTCCCCGGGGTCCCGGACCACGCCGCGCATCAGCCGCAGGTGCTCGGCGATCTGCTCGCGCAGCGGCTCCGAGCCCTGGGGCGGGGGCGCGCCCGTCCCGGCGGCGGCCGCGGCGTCCCGCCACGCGGCGCGCCACTGCGGGGTGGCCAGCCGCCCGGTGTCGGGCCGCCCGGGCGTGAGGTCGATCATGGGCCGCTCGCGGGCCCGGCGCGGCCGCGCCACGGGCGGGCGGGGGCCGGTGCGGGCGGCCGGGGGCTCCGCCCGGGAGCGCGCCAGGTCGGGGTGGACCACCGTGGCCCCGTTGGTCGCGTGCAGGTAGCCCTCGCCGTGGAGCTGGTCGTAGGCGGTGACCACGGAGCCGCGCGAGATCCCCAGCCGGGCGGCGAGCCCGCGCGTGGAGGGCAGCGGGTCCCCGGGGCGCAGGGCCCCGGAGACCACCAGCTCCCGCAGCTGCTGGACGAGCTGCGCGGGCAGGGGCGCGGGGTCGGCCCGGTCCACGCGCACGGGCAGCTCCACGTCGTGGGGGTGCCGCACGGGCCGGCTCCTCTCTCCCGCAGGTCTCCGCAGGATGTTCGGTGGTCCAACAGATTCTATCGATGGTGGACCTGTCGATGGACCACTCCGGAACGGAGGATGGACTCCATGACCGATCTGCAGACCACCCCTGCCCAGACCCCCGCCCACGACACCGCCCGCGGCGCCGCCTCGGACGCGACCCCGCTGACCGGCTCCCCGCTCGTCAAGCGCGGACTCGCCGACATGCTCAAGGGCGGCGTCATCATGGACGTCGTCACCGCCGAGCAGGCCCGCATCGCCGAGGACGCCGGCGCCGTGGCCGTCATGGCCCTCGAGCGCGTGCCCGCGGACATCCGCGCGCAGGGCGGCGTGGCCCGCATGTCCGACCCCGACCTGATCGAGGGCATCCAGGCCGCCGTCTCCATCCCCGTCATGGCGAAGGTGCGCATCGGCCACTTCGTGGAGGCCCAGGTGCTCGAGCACCTGAAGGTCGACTACATCGACGAGTCCGAGGTGCTCTCCCCCGCCGACTACGTCAACCACATCGACAAGCAGCGCTTCACCGTCCCGTTCGTGTGCGGGGCCACCAACCTGGGCGAGGCCCTGCGCCGGCTCGCCGAGGGCGCCGCCATGATCCGCTCGAAGGGCGAGGCCGGCACCGGCGACGTCTCCGAGGCCACCAAGCACATCCGCACCATCCGCGGGCAGATCGCCGAGCTGCAGGCCCTCTACAAGGTCTCCCCCGACGCCCTGTACGTGAAGGCGAAGGAGCTCGCGGCCCCCTACGACATCGTCCTCGAGGTCGCCCGCACCGGGAAGCTGCCGGTCGTGCTGTTCACCGCCGGCGGCGTGGCCACCCCCGCGGACGCCGCCATGATGATGCAGCTCGGCGCCGACGGCGTGTTCGTGGGCTCCGGCATCTTCAAGTCCGGCAACCCCGCGGCCCGTGCCCAGGCCATTGTCAAGGCCACCGCCTACTTCGACGACCCGGAGAAGATCGCCGAGGCCTCCCGCGGGCTCGGCGAGGCGATGGTCGGCATCAACGTGGGCGACCTCCCGGCCCCGCACCGGCTCGCGGAGCGCGGCTGGTGAGTTCCGCGCCCCGCGTCGGCGTCCTCGCCCTGCAGGGCGGGGTCGCCGAGCACGCCGCGATGCTGCAGGAGCTCGGCGCCGAGCCCGTGCTCGTGAAGACGGCCGAGCAGCTCGCCGGGCTGGACGCGATCGTGCTGCCCGGCGGGGAGTCCTCCACCGTGGACCGGCTGCTGCGCCTGTTCGGGCTGCGGGAGCCGCTGCGGGAGGCCGTCCTCGGCGGCCTTCCCACACTGGGCACGTGCGCCGGGCTGATCCTGCTCTCCACCGACATCGAGGACCCCGCCCCCGGCCAGCAGTCCCTCGGGGTCCTGGACGTCACGGTGGCCCGCAACGCGTTCGGCCCCCAGACGGCCTCCGAGGAGGTCACCCTGGCCTGGGGCGGCGCCGGGGACGTCGTGCGCGCGGCCTTCATCCGGGCCCCCGCGGTGACGCGTGTCGGCGAGGGCGTCGAGGTCCTCGCCCGGCACCGGGGGCAGGTGGTCGCGGTGGCGAGCGGCGCCGTCGTCGGCATCTCGTTCCACCCCGAGCTGACCGGGGAGACCACGGTCCACCGGCACCTGCTCTCCCTCGTGGCCGCCCGGCGCGGCCTCCCCGCCTGAGCGGTCCCGCTTCGCCGAACGGTCCCGCTTCGCCGAGCCGTTCTGCCCCGGCCGGCCGGTGCCGCCCCGCGCGGGGGCGCACGCCCCCGCGCGCGGGGTGCTCAGTAGCTTCCGGACGCCCCGCCGCCGGTGAAGCCGCCGCCCCCGCCGAACGAGGAGCCGCCCGGTCCGTCCCCGCCCGTGCCTCCGCCCGAGCCGCCGGAGTACAGCCCCGGGTCGGCCAGGTAGAGCGGCAGCCAGACGGCGGGGTTCGTCACGGCGTCCTGCTTGCGGTGGTGGTAGCGGTACTTCCGGTAGGCCTCGCGCTGCTCATCGGTGAGCCGCAGCCCGGGGTCGCGCTGCCCGGCCGCCCGGAGCTCCTCGTCGGCGATCCGGCGCCGGCGGCGGAGGTCTGCGACGATCCACCACGCCACCAGCGCTATGACCAGGCCGAAGCCGCCGGCGACCCAGCCGAGCAGGGCCCAGTCGAAGGGCTCCTGCGGCGGCTCCCCGCCCTGCGCGTAGGTGTAGATCTGCTCGACGGCCCCGTTCAGGCCCTGCGCGTAGCGCCCGTCCGCGAAGGCCGGCGCCAGCACGTCGTCGACCACCCGCTGCGCCTCGTCGTCCGAGAAGGCCTCGCGCACCCCGTCCGCCGACTCGATCCGCAGCTCCCGGTCCTCGGTGGCGGCGACCACGAGCACGCCGTTGTCCGCCCCGGCGTCGCCCACCTCCCAGGCCGCGGCGACCTCGCGGGCGTGGTCCTCGATCGACCCGGCTGCCTCCTCCACGGTGAGCACGGCGACGCGGGCGGCGTCCGTGCTCGCGTTGCGGTCCTCGATCAGGGCGTCGAGCTCCTGCTCCTGCGCGTCGGTCAGGACGCCGGCCGCGTCCAGCACGTTGGACCCGGCGGGCGGGTCCGGGACCTCCACCGGGGCCGAGCACCCGGTGAGCGCGGCGAGGACCAGGGCGGTCCCGGCGAGTCCTCTGCGGTCCACGGTGCGCCCCTCCTCCGTCCGCGGCGGGTCCGCGGGCTCGTCCCCAGGATGGCCCGGCGGCCCCGGTCCGGAGAACCTCCGGGAGGAGGAGTTCCGCGGCCGTCCCGGGCCGGGCGCTCCTCCTGCGGGCGGACCGGTCAGTCCTTCCGGCGGTTCGGGACCACCATCACGGGGCCCTCGCCCTCGTTGAGCACGGCCTGCGAGACGGAGCCCATGAGCAGTCCCCGGAACCCGCCGTAGCCGCGGCTGCCGACCACCACGAGCTCCGCCGACCGCCCGGCCTCCACGAGCTGGTCCGCGGGCGTGCCGGAGAAGACGAACGTCCGGACGTCGAGGTCGGGGTGGTCCTCCCGCACCGACGCCGCGACCTGGTCCACGAGCCCCTGGGCGGGCTCGGTGAGCTGCTCGCGCACGGCCCGGTCCAGGTCGGCGGAGCCCGTCGGCATGCTCAGCGCCTCCGGGACCACGGTGATCAGCGCCAGGCCCGCGCCGTGCCGCACCGCGTACCGTCCGGCCGCCAGCACGGCCGGGTTGTCCCGCCCGAGCCGGTCCACGCCGACCACCACGCGGCCGGCGAAGGGCCCGGCCGTGCCCTGGGCGGCCCTCGCCTCCGGGTCCCAGCGGTCCGGGAGGACGATCACGGGGCACTTCGCGTGCGCGGACGCCGCGGCCGTGACCGACCCGAGGCGTCCGCGCACGCCGCGGCGGCCGCGCCGGCCGAGCACCAGGGCCGCGGCGCCCTCCGACTCGTGCACCAGGACCCCAGCCGCGTCACCGCGCTCGACCACGGCGACCGCCGGGACGCCGGCGTCCCGGGCCCGGCTGACGGCGGCGCCGGCCAGCTTGTCCGCCTCCTCCTCGATCGCCTCCAGGAACGGCCCGTAGAGACTGGGGTCCACGGCCACGGGCCGCCCCATGGAGACCACCACCTTGAGCTCGCCGCCGCGGGCGGCGGCCTCCCGGACGGCCCAGTCCAGGGCCCGCTCGCTGTTCTCGGACCCGTCGTAGCCGACGACGATCTGCTCCGTCATGTGCCGCTGCTCCCTGTGCTCGCCGTGGGGGTGTGGTGCCGGGAACGCCCGCTCAGGGGCGGTGCGCGGGCACGACCATGACCGGGCCGGTGGCGTTCTCCAGCACCGCCTGGGACACCGAGCCGAGCAGCAGTCCCCGGAAGCCGCCGATGCCGCGGGAGCCCACCACGACCAGGTCCGCGGAGTGCGTGGCGTTCATCAGGATACGGCCCGGGCGGCCCACGAAGATGTGGTGCTCCACCGTCAGCTCGGGGTGCTCGGCGGCGATCTCGTCGGAGATCTCGGTGAGCTTCCGGTCGGCCTCGTGGAAGTACCGCGCCTGGTTGAACTCGTCCTGGAACCAGGCGGGCGTGCCGGACAGGGCACCGTTCACGGAGACCAGCGCCAGGGACTTGCCGTGCTCCTGGGCGTACGCCACGGCCTTCCCCAGCGCGGGGCTGCGCGAGCCGAGGGCGTCCAGGCCCACGACCACCCGGCCGGTGAAGTCGATCTCGTCGGCCTTGACCGGGCCCTCGGCCTCGAGCGCGAAGTCGCCCGCGCTGCCGCCGCGCCGTTCGGAGTGCCGGCTCTCCGCGGCCTCGGGGACGATGATGACCGGGCTCTTGGCGTGCGCCGCGACGGCCGCGGACACCGAGCCCAGCCGGCCGCGCAGCGCGCCGCCGCGCCCGCGCTTGCCCATGACCACGAGGGCGGCCTCGCCCGACTGCTCCACGACGGCCTTGGCGGCGTCCCCGGCCGCCTCGACGACCTCGACGGGCAGCCCCGCCTGCTCCACGGCCTGCCGGGCCTCGGCCAGGTGCTCGGCGTTCTCCTTCATCACGGCCTCGGTGAACCGCATCTCGAGCCCGGGGTCCCCGACCCCGATGACCGGGTAGGCGCCCAGCAGGCGCACCGTCAGGTCCTGGGCCCGGGCCTCGTCGATGGCGCGCTCGAGGGCGTGGCGGGCCTGGTCGGAGCCGTCGATGCCGACGAGCACCACGTTGTGCCCGGAGTCGGCGGCGGACTGGTTCTCTGCGCGGGAATCACTGTTCATAGTGGCATCGTAGGTGATCCGCCCCACATCCCCCGGGTGCGCCCCCGCTTGTTACCGAGCGTTCCTGAGCAGCCAGGAGTCGCCGCGGGCACGCAGCCCCAGGGTCAGGGCGCGGGCCCCCAGGTACCCGCCGGCGTAGGCGGCCCACAGCCACACGAACCCTCCGGTCCCCGACCCCGCGCGGAGCGCGACGAGCACCAGCAGCGGGGCGTAGACCGCGAGGTTGAGCACCCCGGCCACCGCGAGGTAGCGGGCGTCCCCGGCCCCGATGAGCACGCCGTCCAGGACGAAGACGTAGGCGGCCAGCGGCTGGCCGACCGCCACCACCAGCAGCCCCGCCGCGAAGAGGGCCTGCACCGCCGGGTCGGGGCTGAGCAGGAAGCCCAGCCGCGTGCCGACCAGGGCCACGAGGAGACCGGTCAGCACGCCGAAGCCGAGCCCCCACAGGACCAGCCGGTCCATCAGCGCCCGGACCGCCCGGCGCTGCGAGGGGTCCCCGACGTCCCGCGCCCCCATGTCCCGGCCCAGCAGTGCCTGCGCGGCGATGGCGAGGGCGTCCAGGGCGAACGCCAGGAAGTTGAACACCGTCATCACGAGCTGGTGCGCCGCGAGGTTCTGCGCCCCCTGTCCGGTGACCACCAGGACGGTCGCGAGGATGGCCACCCGCAGGGACACGGTGCGGAGCATGAGCCAGGAGCCCACCGCGAGGTGCGAGCGCAGGCGCGGCCACGTGGTCGAGGCCCCCACGCCGTGCTCGCGGGCGAGCCGGCGGAGGATCCGGAGGTAGGCCAGGGCCATGGCCCACTGCACGGCGCTCGTGCCGATCGCCGCGCCGGCCACGCCCAGGCCCGCGCCGTGGACGAGCAGGAGGTTGAGCCCCGCGTTGGCCGCGGCCCCGATCCCGGCGATGAGCAGCGGCGTCCTGGTGTCCTGGAGCCCGCGGAGCACGCCGGTGGCCGCGAGCACCAGGAGCATCGCGGTGAGCCCGGGCAGGGACCAGTGCAGGTACACGACGGCGTGCTCGAGGACCTCGCCGCGCGCGCCCATCAGCGCCAGCAGCGGGCGGCCCGCCGCCCAGCCCGCCGCGGACAGGAGCAGGCCGAGTCCCGCGGCCACCCACAGCCCGTCCCGGCCCACCGCCACGGCCTCGTGGAGCCGACCCGCACCGAGGTGCCGGGCGACCGCCGGGGTGGTGCTGTAGGCGAGGAAGACCATGAGCCCCACGACCGTCTGCAGCACGGCCGCCGCCACGCCCACGCCGGCGAGCTGGGGCGTGCCGAGGTGGCCGACGATGGCGGAGTCCGCCAGCAGGAACAGCGGCTCGGCCACGAGCGCCCCGAAGGCGGGGACCGCCAGGGCCAGGATCTGCCGGTTGAGGCCGCGGGGACGGGAGGTCGTGGTCACCGGTCCAGGCTACCGACGACCTCCCGTCCCCGCGGCCCACCGCCCGGCCGGGCGGTGGGCCGTGCGCTGCCCGGAGGGGGCGGCGCTCAGAAGGGGTAGTGCGGGACGTCCGGGCTGATCGTGATCCACTGCGTCTCGGTGAACGCGTCGATGTTGGCGGTGGGTCCGCCGAACCGGGAGCCGGTGCCCGAGGCGCCCATGCCGCCGAAGGGGGCGTTGGCCTCGTCGGCGACCGTCATCTCGTTGATGTGGATCTTGCCGGAGCGGATCCGGTCGGCGATCTTCATGGCCTCGCCGACGTCCCCGATGATCGACACCGAGAGGCCGTACTCGGAGGCGTTGGCGAACTCCACCGCCTCCTCGGCGCTGGACACCTTCATCACGGGGGCCACCGGGCCGAAGATCTCGTCCTTCCAGGCCGTCATCTCGTGGGTCAGGTCGGCGAGCACCGTGGGCCGGTAGAACAGCCCGTCGTGGGAGCCGCCGGCGACCACCCGGGCGCCGGCGATGGCGGTCTCCTGCACGATCGCGTCGATGGACTTGAGCTGGCGCTCGTCGATGATCGGGCCCAGGTGCACGGGCCCCTCGGCGGGATCCCCGACCACCAGCGCCTCGGCCTTCGCCGCGAGCTTGTCCACGTACTCGTCGTGCAGGTCCTCGTGCACCAGGTGGCGCCCGGTGGTCATGCAGATCTGGCCCTGGTGGAAGAAGGAGCCCATCGCCCCGACCCCGGCGGCCAGGTCCACGTCCGCGCCCGGCAGCACGATGACCACGTTGTTGCCGCCGAGCTCCAGGTGGGCCCGCTTGAGGTGCTGCGCCGCGGCGGCGCCCACGTGCCGTCCCGCCGCGGTGGACCCGGTGAAGGACACGACGTCCACCTGCGGGGCCTCGACCGTGGCGGCCCCCACGTCGCCGCCGCCGGGCAGCAGCTGCAGGACCCCGGGCGGCAGCCCGGCCTCCTCGAACACGCGCATGATGAGCGCGCCGCCCGTGACCGAGGTGCGGGGGTCCGGCTTGAGCAGCACCGCGTTGCCCAGAGCGAGGGCGGGGGCCACGGAGCGGATCGAGAGGATCAGCGGGAAGTTGAACGGCGAGATGACCGAGACCACCCCGGCCGGCACCCGGCGGGACAGCGACCAGTGCGGCGCGTCGGAGGGCAGGTACTCCCCGTGCGGATGGGTCGGCAGCGCGGAGGACTCGTAGCACTCCGCGGCCGCGACCGAGGCCTCCAGCCCGGCCTTGGGCTGGATCGCCCCGGTCTCCCGGACCACCCAGTCCATGACCTCCTCGGCGTGCTCCTCGAACAGGAGGCCGGCGCGGCGCAGCACCGCGGCGCGCTCGGAGGGCTTCAGCGCCGCCCACTCCTTCTGGGCCGCCGCGGCCTTCTCCGCCGCCTCGTACACGTCCTCGGGGGACGCGAAGCCGATCTGCCCCAGCGTCTCGTCCGTCGACGGGTTCGTGACGTCCTCGGTGCCGCCGCGGCCGTCGCGCCACCCGTTGACGTAGATCTTTCCGGTCCACACCGATGTGTCCAGCAGTGCCATGGGTCGAATTCCTCGGGTTCCGGCCGCGGGTCGGACCACCGGACGGCGGGGTGACCCACGGCACACGTGCAGTGGGGATTATTCTGCGCCTTCCTGGGAGCCGGCCCGGAGCCGGGCGCGCCGGGGCCCTCAGAGACCCCGGAGGCGGTCCATCTCCCGGCGGTCCTTCTTGGTGGGCCGGCCGGTGCCCCGGTCCCGCCGCGGGACGGCCGCGTGCAGCGCGGGTGGCGGGGGCGGGCTGCGGTCCACGTAGGCCTTCGCGGCCACCGGAGCCCCGACGCGCTTGGTCAGCAGCTGCACCACCTCCAGGACCTGCTCGTGGCCGGGGCGGCGCACGGCCACCCGCTGGCCGGGCCGCACCGGCTGGGCGGCCTTGACCGAGGTCCCGTCGATCTTCACGTGCCCGGCGCGGCACGCGGCCGTCGCGGCGGAGCGGGTCTTGAACACGCGCACCGCCCACAGCCACACGTCCACGCGCACGCTCGCGGGCGCCGGAGCCGCCGTCATCGCCCCTCCTCGGGAGCCGGTCCCAGGACGTCGTCGATCGGAGTCATGGGCTCCATTGTGCCGAAGCCGTGCCGGCCCCGGGCACCGGGCGGCTTCCGCGGGCCCGCGCCCCGTCGTCGCGAGCGCAGCACGGGGAATTAGCTACCGACCAGTGGTGCGCGACACACCGGGGGCACGACAGCCCCTACACTGAGGCTCATTCAGCGGTGGGCTGCACCGGAGCACGACCCCGCGCACGGACCGGCGGCCGGCCACCTCCCGAGGGAAGGACAGATCCATGAAGAGCAGGTTCCACGGGGCAGCAACCCTGTCCGTGCTGGCCGTCTCCGCGCTGGCCCTGAGCGCGTGCACGAGCACCGGAGGGGGCGAGGAGGCCTCCGGCGGGGGCGAGAGCGGGGGCGAGGTCAGCCTGATCAGCCCGGGAACCCTCACGGTCTGCTCGGACATCCCCTACGCCCCCTTCGAGTACGTCGAGGACGGCGAGACCGTGGGCTTCGACATCGACCTGGTCAACCGGATCGCCGAGGACCTCGGAGTGGAGACGAACGTCATCACCACGCCCTTCGAGGCCATCGAGACCGGCTCCGCGCTGGACACCGACCAGTGCGACCTCGCCGCGTCCGGCATGACCATCAACGAGGAGCGCGAGTCGGTGATGGACTTCTCCGACCCCTACCTCGAGGACAACCTCGCCCTGCTCGTGGCGCCGGACTCCGGCATCGAGTCCGTGGCCGACATCGAGGGCCAGCGCGTGGGCGCGCAGCAGGCCACCACCGGCGAGGACTACGCCCGGGACAACGGAGCGGACGTCGTCCAGTACGAGACCTCCTCGCTGATGATCCAGGGGCTCAACACCGACGACGTCAAGGCCGTGCTCGGCAACATCTCCGTGACCGGCCCCGCCATCGCGGACAACCCGGAGCTGCGGCTGGTCGAGGAGATCGAGACCGGCGAGCAGCTCGGCCTGGCCGTGAAGACCGGCAACACGGCCCTGCTGGAGCGGGTGAACGAGTCGCTGGCCGCCATGGAGGAGGACGGCACCCTCGACCAGCTCAAGGCCGAGTGGCTGGGCACCGCGGACTCCGAGGGCACGGACTCCTCGGCGAGCCCGGAGCCGGCCGCGAGCTGATCCGCCGCACCCGCCGGACGGGTGTGACGAGCGCCACGGACGCCGTGGCCCGCGCGAGGCGGGCCACGGCGCCGCCGTCCGTAGGCTGGGGCGAGGCGGACCGCGCCGCCCCGCCACGACGACAGGGGAAGCTCCCGTGACCACCGTCTCCGGCCTCGAGCTGCAGCACGTCCACCCCGGGGTCCGGCCCCAGGACGACCTGTACCGCCACGTCAACGGCGGCTGGATCGAGGCGCACGAGCTCCCGGCGGACCGCGCGTTCGACGGCGCCTCCGCGATCCTCGCCGACCTCAACACGCGGCGGGTGCACGAGATCGTGCAGCAGGCCCCGGCCGGGTCCCGGATGGCCGCGCTGTACCGCTCCTTCCTCGACGAGGACGAGATCGAGCGCCGCGGGCGGGCCGCCCTGGCCCCGGACCTCGCGGTGCTCGACGCCGCCCGGGGCAAGGAGGGGCTCGCCCGCGCCTCGGCCGCCCTGCACCGCACCGGCGTGGACGGGCCGCTGTCCTTCTTCGTGGAGAACGACTCCCGGGACTCGTCCCGCTACTCCTTCTTCCTCCGCCAGGACGGGCTGTCCCTGCCCGCGGACAGCTACTACACGGACCCGCTGCACGAACGGCTGCGCACGGCGTTCACGGCCCACGTCGCGGCGATGCTGGAGCTGGCGGACCTGCCGGCGCGCTGGGGCGTGCCCGCCGGGGACGCCGCGGCGACCGTGCTCGCCATGGAGACGCAGCTCGCCGCCGCCCACTGGGACACCGTCTCGGCGCGCGACGTCGAGGAGATGTACAACCCCGTGGACCTGCCCGGCCTGGAGGCCATGGCGCCGGGATTCCCGTGGACGGCGTGGCTCGAGGGCACCGCCCCGGAGCGCGGCGCGGGGATCTTCGACCGGGTCATCGTCCGCCAGCCCTCCTTCGCGGCGCGGCTGGGCCTGCTGTGGCAGGAGTGGTCGGAGGAGCAGATCCGGATCTGGCAGTCGTGGCGGATCGTGTCCAAGCGCGCCCCGTTCCTGCCCCGGGCCTTCGTCGAGGAGAACTTCCGCTTCTACAGCACCGCCCTGTCGGGGATCACCCGCCCCCGCGAGCGGTGGAAGCGGGCCGAGTACCTGGTCACCCGGGTCCTGGGCGACGACGTGGCGCGCGACTACGTGGCCCGCTGGTTCCCGCCGGCGCACAAGGCCCGGGTGGAGCAGCTCGTGGCGCACCTGCTCGCCGCGTACCGGGAGCGGATCTCCCGGCTGGAGTGGATGTCGGAGGCCACCCGAGCCCGCGCCCTGGAGAAGCTGTCCACGTTCACGGTCAAGGTCGGCTACCCCGGGTCCTGGCGGGACTACTCCTCCCTGCAGCTGGATCCGGCGGACCTGCTCGGCAACGTCCGGGCGGGGCTGGCGCTGGAGCACGACCGCACGGTCGGGAGGATGGGCACCCTCGTGGACCGGGGCGAGTGGTTCCTCTACCCCCACTGGGTCAACGCCTACTTCCACCCCGTGCTCAACGAGGTGGTCTTCCCGGCGGGGATCCTGCAGCCGCCGTTCTTCGACATCGAGGCCGACGATGCCGTGAACTACGGGGCGATCGGCTCCGTGATCGGTCACGAGATCGGCCACGGGTTCGACGACCAGGGCGCCAAGTACGATTCCCGGGGCCACCTGGAGAACTGGTGGACCGACGAGGACCGCGCGGAGTTCGCCCGGCGCACCGCCGCGCTCGTGGCCCAGTACGACGGCTGCACGCCGCGCGGGCTGGACCCGGAGCGGCACCACGTCAGCGGGGCCTTCACGGTGGGCGAGAACATCGGGGACCTCGGCGGGCTGGAGATCGCGCTGGTGGCCTACCGGATGTCCCTGGCCGAGCGGGGCCTGGACCAGGACAGCGCGCCGGTGCTCGACGGGCTGACCGGCGCGGAGCGCTTCTTCTACGCCTACGCGGCGCTGTGGCGCTCGACCGCCCGGGAGCAGGAGCTGGTCAACCGGCTGGCCACCGATCCGCACGCCCCGGACGAGTTCCGCTGCAACCGGGTGGTGCAGAACATGTTCGCGTTCCACGACACCTTCGGCACCCGGCCCGGGGACGGCCTGTGGCTGTCCCCGGAGGACCGCGTGAACATCTGGTGACCCTCCCCCTCCCCCTTGCGCGAGATGGCAGCTGACGGCGAGCGGAGCGGCCGCGGTCGCCGTCAGCTCCCATCTCGCGAGGCGGGGAGTCAGTCCAGGACGGGCAGCTCGGTGGTCTCGAAGCGCTCCCGGAAGAACGCAGGATTGCGCCGGTACTGCACGAGCATCATCGCGACGCCGAGCAGCAGGATGCCCACGCCCAGGAGGAACACGAGGCCCACGCCGCCGATCTGCGAGCCGGAGCCGTACTCGGGGTCCATCGAGTCGTAGGCCGTCTGCCCGAAGAACACCAGCAGCAGGATCCCGCCGAGCAGCGGCGCGAGGAGCTTGGTGAACACGTTCTTCGCGCCCCGGAAGGCCTCGCGCCGGAAGTACCAGACGCAGGCCAGGGCGGTGACCCCGTAGTAGAAGCAGACCATCATGCCGAGGGTGGTGATGGTGTCCCAGAGGACGTTCTCCGAGACCACGCGCATCACGGCGTAGAAGCCCGCGGAGATCACGGCCGCCGCGACCGTCGCGTAGCCCGGGGTCTGGTACCGCGGGGTGACCCGCGCGAACTCCGGCGGCAGCGCACCGTAGTAGCCCATGGCCAGCATCGTGCGGGCCGGGGAGACGAACGTGGACTGCAGGGAGGCCGCCGAGGAGGACAGCACCGCGAGGGACATCAGGATCGCGAAGGGACCCATCACGGGGCCCGCGAGCGCCGCGAAGATGTTCTCCTGGATCTCCTCGTTGCCCATGCCCAGCCCCTGGTCGGAGACCCCGGAGAACGTGAGCACCGCGAGGGCGATGGTCAGGTAGAGGGCGACGATCACGAAGATGGTGGTCACGGCGGCCTTGCCCGGGGTGGTGGCGGCCCCCTTGGTCTCCTCGTTGATGGTGAGCACCACGTCCCAGCCCCAGTAGACGAACACGGACAGGGACACGCCCGCCGCGAACGCGGAGAAGGACTCGACGCCGAACGGATTGAACCACTCGGCGCGCACGGTCAGCCCCTCGTAGGCGGTGCCGGCGGCCACGTGGCCGAAGGCGGCGAACGAGAACCACAGGAGCACGACCGCCTGGAACGCCACGAGCACGTACTGGAACGCCTTGGTGGTCTCCATCCCGCGGTAGGAGATCCAGGCGGCCAGGGCCACGAACACGAGGCACGTGGCCACGTTGACGGGCACGTTGCGCGTGAGCTCCGCGATGGCGGCGTTGCCGGTGAGCTGGGCGAGGGCCAGGTAGAGGAAGTCCACGGCCACGCCCGCGAGATTGGAGAGCACCAGGATGGTGGCGGCCAGCAGGCCCCAGCCGCCCATCCAGCCCAGCCACGGCCCGAAGGCCTTGGAGCCCCACGTGAAGGTGGTGCCCGAGTCCGGCATGGCCCGGTTGAGCTGCTGGTAGCCGAGTGCCACGAGCAGCATGGGGAGGAAGCCCACGAGGAAGATGGCCGGCAGGGAGGTGCCGACCTCCGCGGCGGTGGGCCCCAGGGCCGCGGAGAGGGTGTAGGCCGGGGCGATGCAGGAGACGCCGATGACCACGGAGCCGAGCAGCCCCACGGCGCCCTTGCTGAGTCCCTTGTCGGTGCCGGTGCGCGCCGGCGCCTCGATGTCGGATGTGCTCATGACGCGTCCTCCTCGGTGCGGTCCGGGCGCGGCACGACGACCATCGGCACCGGGATGTGCTTGAGCAGCCGTGCTGCGGTGGTGCCCAGGAAGGTCTGCCGCCCCTGGGCCAGGCGGGACGAGCCGATGAGCAGGAGGCCGCCGGGAGACCAGTCGACGTCCTGCGCGGCCTTCTTGAGGGTGCGCCCGGTGGCGACCCGCACGCTCACGGGCCGGGTGCGGCGGACCTCGTCCGCCGCGGCCTCGAGGTGCTCCTCGACCCGCCGGCGGACCTGCTCGGCCGCGCCCGGGTCCGCGGCCTCGCCCTCGAGGAAGGAGATCAGCTCGAGCTCGATCCCCGAGTGCTCGACCGCCCGGACGGCCTCCCGGATGACCTGGTGCGCGCCGGGGCGGGTGCCCACGGCGGCGGAGAGCCGGGTGAGCGGGACGTCCCCGGCATACCGGCGCGGGGCGAGGGCCACGGGCACGGGCGAGCTGTGCAGCAGGGCGCTGACCACGGGCCCGGCCGAGAAGCGTCCCGCCCCGGTGCCGGCGCCCACCACGATCAGCTGCGCGCCGAGCTCCTCGGCGGCCCGGAGGAGGCCCGCGGCGGCGGAGCCGTCCTCCCGCAGGTGCGTGCGGACCGTGACGCCCTCCGGCACGAGCTGCGCGGCCTCCTCGAGCCACGTGCGGGCCTGGTGCCGCACGACCGGGGCGATGTCCCCGACCGGCGGGTAGACCTGCTGGTAGGGGCTGTCCGCGCGCAGCACGAGCACGATCTCCAGCTCGGCCCCGAAGGCCCGGGCCATCGCCCCGGCGAGCCGGACGGCGTCCTTGCTGGGCCGGTCCCCGTTGTAGCCGACCACGCAGCGTCCCGGACGGTCGCCGGTCACCGCCCGGCTCCGTGCATCGCGGCGACGGGCGCGGCGCCGGCGCCGAGGATCTCGGCGGCGGCGAGCCGGCCCTGGCGCAGGGCGCCGTCGACGTGCTGGTAGCCCTCGGCGGCGAGGTCGGAGCAGGCCCAGCGGATCGGCCCCACGGGGGTGCGCTGGTGGGCGCCGTAGCGGTGCAGCCCGCCGAGGTCGTAGCTGGCGGCGTAGGCGCCGCGGGTCCACTCCTCGGAGCCGAAGTCCGACTCGTAGTAGACCACCGGGTGCAGGGCCTCCTCCCCGAGGTAGCGGGCGAGGGACTCGAGGACCAGCCGCCGGCGCTCCTCGGCGGGCAGGCGGAAGACCTCGTCGGCCTTCTCGTCCGAGACGAAGCCGACCAGGGTGCCGCGGGGGTCCCCGTGATTGGTGTTGTCGTAGACCTCCTGGGACAGCTCGTGGGCGCCGAAGCCGGTGCCGGAGAGGCCCTTGTCCCGCCAGAAGGGCGTCTCGTAGACGGCGTGCACCTTGATCACCAGGCCCAGGGACTGGTGCTGGTGCATCTGGTGCTGCAGCCGCGGCAGGGGCGGCTCGAAGGAGATCCGCGAGTAGAGGTTCGGGGGCACGGCCACGACCACGTCGCGGGCGACCACGGTGAGCCGGTCGGACCAGACGGTGACGGGGGTGCCGGGCACGTGCTCGGCGTAGGTCCCGTCGTTCCCGGCCCAGCGGATCGTGCGCACCGGGGTGTCGAGGAACACGACGTCGGGCCCGAGCCCGGCGGCCATCGCCTCGGAGACGGACTGCATGCCCCCGACCACGCGCCGGTCGAGGATGAAGTCCTCGTCCACGAGGTTCGAGAAGGATCCGGCGGAGGCGGCCATGAGCACGGCCTGCAGCGTGGAGAAGGCGTGCGCCGGCTTGGTGAGCATCCCGCCGGCCACGAAGATCCCGATGTTGTTGCAGGCGGCCTCGTCGTCGGAGTGCTGCCGCAGCCAGTGGTGGAAGGAGACGGTGTCCAGCTCCCGGGCCGCCGGGTGCGCCCACGGCTCGGCGGCGCCGATCTGCTCGACCAGCCCGTCCAGGAGCGCGACGAGCTTCGCCATCTCGGCGGTCGTGGACTCCCCCGCCGGGAACATCGAGCCGGTGTAGGTGTGGCGGGTGCCGTCCGGGGCCAGGTAGACGGACTCGCCCTCGCGGTAGCGCTGGTAGGTCTGCAGGCCGAGCTCGTCCACCAGCGCCAGCAGCTCGGTCTGGTCCGGGGAGATCCACTGCCCGCCGACCTCCAGGAACGCCCCGTCCACGGTCTTCGACCAGGTCCGGCCGCCCACGCGGTCGCGAGCCTCGAGGACGGCCACGGATCTCCCGGCGGCGGCCAGGCGGCGGGCCGCCATCAGTCCGGCGGGGCCGGCGCCGACGACGACGACGTCGCGCTCGATCGCCGTCCGGCTGCCCAGGGTGCGTTGATCGGTCACTGTGCTCTCCTTCACGCTAAAATGAACTCGTTTCATTAAGCGGGTGCGCACAGCGGTCCGTCAAGACCTGCGGCGAGAAATCCGCCCGGCGGCGGGAACGCCTACTTCTTGGTCCGGCGGCTCCCGGCGTGCCAGTCCTCCTCGATCCCGGGTGCGTCCGGCGCGGCGCCGAGGCCCCGCAGCCGCGGCTGCTCCCGGAGGCTGCGCTTGAGCTCGGTGAAGCCGGGGAACCGGGCGAGGGCCACCACGTGGTCCCACAGCTCCACCGCGTCCTCCTCGGCGGGCAGGCGGCTGATGACGGGGCCGAAGAAGGCCACGCCCTCCGGCGGCTCGAAGTGGATGATGGGGGTCCCGACGTCCCGGCCGGTGAGCGCCAGGGCCTCCTCGGTCTCCGCCCGGACCACCGCGTCCCACGACCGGTCCTCGAGGGCGTCGGCGAGCTCCACCGGGAGCCCCGTGGCGGTCAGCACCGGCTCGAGGAAGGCACGGGTGCCGCGGTGGCCGTGCCCCGCCCCCTCGGTGCCGGGCACGGGATCGGCGTCGAAGATCCGGGCCCCGAGACCCTCGTACAGCCGCCCGACCGCTGCGCGCCCGTGCTCCGCACGGGTCCGCGCGGCCACGCGCAGCAGGCGCAGCCCTGCCGTGTGGGACTCCTCGTACTCCGGCGGGAACCACGCGTCGTAGTCCACGTGCTCGTTGAGCAGGCGCAGGGAGATGAACCGCCAGTCCACCCGGTACTCCCGGCGGGCCGTCACCGTGCGGACCCACGAGCTGGTCAGCCACGCGAAGGGGCACGTCGGATCGAAGTAGAAGTGGATGTCGGCGCTGCTCACCGGGCAGATGCTAGGAGCCGGCGGGGCGGCGGTCAAGGACACGGGCGTCGGGCCGCCGCCCTAGACTCGGAGGTGACCGCCCGACCCGCGGCCCGGATCCCTCGCCCCGGGGCCCGCAGCACCGACCACAGGAGGATCTGCCCATGGCTGCTGCCGGCACCACTCCGCGCCGCCGCGGGCGCCCGAGCAAGCCCGTGCTCTCCGAGGAGCGGATCACCAAGGCCGCGATCAAGATCGTGGCCACCCGGGGCTACCAGCACCTGACGATGACGGAGCTGGCGCAGGAGCTGAAGGTCTCCACCTCGGCCCTGTACAACCACACGCCGTCGAAGCGGGACGTGCTGATCCGGGTGCAGGACCGGATCAACCAGGGGATCGACCGCTCCGCGTTCGGGGCCGTCCCGTGGGACGAGGCCCTCGAGCGCTGGGCGCGGTCGTACCGGGACTGCTACGCCCAGCACACGGCCATGATCCCGATCATGGCCGTGCTGCCGGTCGCGAACTCCCCGCACACCCTGCAGATGTACGAGACCGTGGCCCGCGGCCTCGCGGACGCGGGCTGGGAGGGGGCCGGCATCGCGGACGTCATCGTCTCGATCGAGTCCCTGGTCTTCGGCGCCGCCTACGACGCCACGGCGCCCGCCGACATCTTCGACCCCGGGGAGCGCTCGGACCTGGCCCCCGTGTTCGCCGACGCCGTGCGGGCACGGCCGGCCGACGCCGCCGCGGCGGCGGACGAGGCCTTCGACGTCGCCCTCACCGCCATGCTGGACGGCTTCCGGATGCGCCTGGCGGCCGTGCGGGACGGGGCCCCCGCACCGGGCTGAGCGACCGGCGGGGAGCCGCCGGCAGGGACCGGGGAGCAGCCCGCGGGGACCCGGCCGCCGGCGGCGCCGGCCCGGCTCAGGCGTCCAGGGCGTGCATGACGTGCTTGACCTGGGTGTACTCCTCGACCGAGTAGAGCGAGAGGTCCTTGCCGTAGCCGGAGTTCTTGAACCCGCCGTGCGGCATCTCGGAGATCAGCATGACGTGGGTGTTGACCCACACGCACCCGAACTCGAGCTCGCGGGAGACGCGCATGGCCGTGCCGTGGTCGGTGGTCCACACGCTCGAGGCCAGGGCGTAGTCGACGTCGTTGGCGAGCTCGAGCGCCTCCTCCTCCGTGGCGAAGGGCTGCACGGTGAGCACGGGCCCGAAGGTCTCCTCCTGGACGAGGGCGTCGTCCTGGTGCACCCCGGACACCACGGTGGGCTCGAAGAAATAGCCGGGGGCGCCCTCGACCGGCTTTCCGCCGGTGACCACGGTCGCGTGCTCGGGGAGGTCGGCGAGCTTGCGGCAGACGTCCTCGAAGTGGCGGGCGTTGTTGAGGGGGCCGTAGAAGTTCTTCGACTCGTCCGGGTCCCCCGTCACGGTGTCCCGGGCGGCCGCGGCGAGCAGGCGCACGAACTCGTCGTGGGCGCTGTCCTGAACGAGGATGCGGGTCACCGCGGTGCAGTCCTGGCCGGCGTTGAAGGTGCCGAACTCCACGAGCGCCTTGGCCGCGGCGGGCAGGTCGGCGTCCGCGAACACGACCGCGGGCGCCTTGCCGCCCAGCTCGAGGTGACCGCGCGCGAGGTTCTGCGCGGCGGCCAGGGCCACGGCGCGACCGGCGCGCACGGAGCCGGTGATGGAGACCATGGAGGGCGTGCGGTGGGCGGTCATGAGCGCCCCCGTGGAGCCGTCCCCCAGGAGGATGTTCACCACGCCGGCGGGGAAGATCCCGTCGATGAGCCGGGCCAGGACCAGGGTGGACTCCGGGGTGGTGTCCGAGGGCTTGAGGACCACGGTGTTGCCGGCGGCCAGCGCGGGGCCGAGCTTCCAGATCGCCATGAGCAGCGGGTAGTTCCAGGGGGTCACCTGCGCCACGACGCCGACCGGCTCGCGCCGCACGTAGGAGGTGTGCCCGCTCAGGTATTCCGCCGCGGCCTTGCCCTCGAGGGTGCGGGCCGCGCCGGCGAAGAAGCGCAGGTTGTCGGCGCCGGCGCCGACCTCCTCGTCCGCGATCATCTGGCGGGGCTGGCCGGTGTTGCGGTGCTGGGCGTCGACGAGCTCGGAGCTGTGGGCCTCGAGCGCGTCCGCGAGCCGGAGCAGCAGGAGCTGGCGCTCGCTCGGGGTGGTCCGCTTCCAGGTCCGGAACGCCCTCCGGGCGGCGGCGAAGGCCGCGTCCACGTCCGTGGCGTCCGAGACCGGGGAGACGGCGACGGTCGAGCCGGTGGTGGGGTCGACGACGTCGATCCGGCCGGTGCCGTGGGCGTCGACGAAGGCGCCGTCGACGTAGTTCTGCAGGACGTCGCTCATGGTGGTTCCTCTCTGCGGGCGAGTGCGCGGTGCCTGCCACTCTAAATGACGATGGTTCATTTTAGAAGGGTCCGACGTGACCGGCAGCACCATGGTGGCAGGTGGGGCGCGACGGGCGCGACCGACAGCGGCGGACCCCCGCGGCCGAGGGTGCTCGGTCGCGGGGGTCCGCCGCTGCCAGGGATCTCGCGGGAGATCAGGCCTTCTGCACGGTGATCGACCACTCGGCCGCACCGCGCTTGCTGAACTCCGTGACCGGGTAGCCGTTCTCCGCCGCCCAGCGGGGAATGGCCTCGGTGCCCTGCGTGCAGTCGAAGTTGATGACGAGCTCGTCGCCGGCGGGCATCCCGGCCATCGCGGCCTTCGCCTCGACCACGGGGAACGGGCAGACGAGGCCGTCGGTCTCGAGAATGTGCTGGGCCATCAGGGGTGCCTCCTGGGACTGGGGGTCGGTGCGGATCAGACGCCGGCCGGGACGCGGCCCGGGGCGGCGGACTTCTTGCGGGGGGCGATGAAGATCTTGGCGGCCGCCCCGGTGCCGAGGATCATGACGGCGAAGCTCACCCAGCCCTGCCACTCGAAGGCGGCGGTGGCGACCAGGGCGTTGCCGATGGTGCACCCGCCGGCCCACGCCGCGCCGACGCCCATGAGGGCGCCGCCGCCGATGGAGCGCACGATCGTCGGCGCGTCGGGGACGCGGAGCTTGAACTCGCCCGAGCCCTTGGCCGCGATGAACGAGCCGATCAGGATGCCGAGGACCAGGAACACGCCCCAGTCGACGAGCTCGACGTCGCCCGTGGTGAGGTAGCTCGCGATGTTGGCGGACGGGGTGGTGATGCCGAGGCCGGACTCGCGGCCGGTGGCCCAGCTGGCGGGCCAGGCGATGATCGCGATGACGCCGATGACCAGCGCGGTGGCGAACGGGTTCCACGCCTTCTCGAACAGCAGGTGGTTCAGGCCGGTCTTCTCCGGCGGGAGGGTCGCGAACCTGGCCCGCGGCTTGGTGAGGTGGTGGCGGGCCCACACGGCGGCGATGCCGACGAGGGCCAGCACGAGCACCCACGGGGAGATCCCGAGGGTCTCGTGGATCGAGCCCTGGGTCCCGACCGTGACACCGCGCACGGCCTCGGTGGTCCCGGCCAGCGGGCCGTACTTGGAGACGGCCGCGAACAGGGCGTAGAAGATGAGCGCGAACCAGGAGCCGACGAGGCCCTCGGACGTGCGGTAGTAGGTGCCGGTGGCGCAGCCGCCGGCGAGCACGATGCCGAAGCCGAAGACGAAGCCGCCGACGACCGTGGCCAGCCACGGGAAGGCGGAGGCCTCGAGGGTGATGACGCCGAGGGCGTTCAGCACCCAGATGCCGACCGCCTGGACGGCGATGGCCACGAAGAAGGCGGACAGCCACCACGTGTTCCTGGCGATCCAGACGTCGCGGAACGCGCCGGTGACGCAGAAGCGGCCGCGCTGGAGGACGAATCCGAGGGCGGCACCGATGAGAAGACCTGAGATGAGCACCCGAGCACGCTATCCGCCCCGGCGCGGGCGCTCCAGCACACCGTCACCCGCCGTAGCATTGTGGTGCAGAGCACATCCCCGCCGGGTCCCGCACCGGGTTCCCGGACGGACCTTCGGAGGGCGAGCAGATGAGACGACCCCGGCCCGACGCTCCCGGCCCCGGCCAGGAGTCCGTGTGGGACTACCCGAGACCGCCCCGGACGGAGCGCAGCGCGGAGCACGTGGAGGTGTGGCTGGGCGGCGAGCGCGTCGCCTCGACCACGGCCGCGCTGCGGGTGCTCGAGACCAGCCACCCGCCCACCTACTACCTGCCCCGCGAGGCCTTCGCCGAGGGCAGCCTGCGTCCGTGCGAGGGGAGCTCGTGGTGCGAGTGGAAGGGCGCGGCGGCGTACTTCGACGTGCGGGGCGGGGACCGCACGGCACCCCGGGCGGCCTGGACCTATCCCTCCCCCGCTCCGGGCTTCGAGGCCCTGCGCGGGCACGTGGCCCTGATGCCCGGGCTCATGGACCGGTGCCTCGTGGCCGGGGAGCAGGTGCGCCCGCAGGAGGGCGGGTTCTACGGGGGCTGGATCACCTCGCGGGTGGCCGGCCCGTTCAAGGGCGCTCCCGGCAGCCGGGCCTGGTGAGCCCGCGATGCCCCGCGCCCCGTGGCCCGCGCTCCTGCTGACCGCCCTGCTCCTGACCACCGCGTGCGCGCAGTGGGATCCCGCCGGGGCCGCCGCCACGACCCCGGCGACGGCGGCCGCGGGCGCGCGATCGGCCCCGGCGGCCCCCGCGGCGCGTCAGGTGATCGAGGTGGCCCACACCGGGGGCTTCACCACCCCGGAGCTGCTGGCCGCCCGGCTGCCGCTGGTCAGCGTCCACGCCGACGGCCGGGTCATCACGCCGGGCCCGCAGATCCAGGTCTTCCCGCCGCCGGCCCTTCCCGCCCTGCAGGTCCAGCACGTCGACGAGGACGCGGTGGCGGTGCTGGTCGAGCACGCGCTCCGGGCGGGGGTCGACGGGTCCGCGGACCTCGGCCGGCCACCGGTGGCCGACCTCCCCTCGACCCGCTTCACGGTGCGGACGGCGGAGCGGACCTACGTGCGGGAGGTGTACGCCCTGGGCGCCGAGACGCCGCCCGGCCCGCCGGCCGGGGACCGCCCCGGGAGCACGGACGACGCCCTGACCCCGGAGCAGCGGGCCGCGCGGGCCGGGCTGCAGGCCCTCGTCGAGGAGCTGGGCGACCCGGCCTCGGTGCTGCCGGAGGACGCCGTCGGCGCGCAGGAGGTCTGGGTCCCGGAGGCGGTCGCCGGCGTGGTCACCGAGTGGCGGGATCCGCAGGACGGCCAGGATCCCCGCCCGGTGCCGTGGCCGGGGCCCCCGTTGCCCGGGGAGCCGCTCGAGCCGCGGCTGGGGCTGAGCTGCGTGGCCGCCACGGGCGAGCAGGCCCGCGCCGTCCTGGACGCCGCCGGATCGGCCGACACGCAGACGCCCTGGCTGTCCGAGGACGGCGAGCGCTGGTCGGTGCTGCTCCGGCCGCTGCTGCCCCACGAGGAGGGCTGCGAGGATCTCGCGGGGTGGTGAGCCGGCGCCCGGCCTCAGCCGGCCGAGGAGGACGGCGTGCTCCGCCGCCCCGGCCGGCCGCCGGCCGGCTCCTGATCCGGCTCCGCCCAGGGACGCAGCCGCACGAGGGCCAGGGCCGCGAGGGCCACGACCACCGCCACCCCCACGTAGAGCTGCACGGGGGTCCAGCCGGTGTCCAGCAGCGCGCCGACCGCGATGGGGGCCAGGATCGCGCCGGCCCGCCCGACCCCGATGCCCCAGCCCACCCCGGTGGTCCGGATCCCGGGCTCGTAGGTCATGGGGGCCACGGTGTAGAGCCCGGCGATGCAGCCGTTGATGAGCATGCCGACCACCACGCCGGAGGAGAACGCCAGCAGCGGCACCGACGTGGTGGTGATGAACAGGACGAGGGTCACCGCGGAGAGCACGGTGAAGGCCATCAGCGTCAGCCGCTCGTCCCACCGGGTGGTCAGCGCCCCGTAGAGCAGGGACCCGAAGGTGCCGCCCATCGTGAGCATGAGCCCGCCGACGATGCCCTGCTGCTCGGTCATCCCGGTCTCCACGAGGAGCCGGGGCGTCCAGGAGTTGGCGAAGTAGAAGCCGAACATGATGACGAAGAAGGCGGCCCACAGCAGGAGGGTCGCGGTGCGGTAGCGGCCGCTGAGCAGCATGCCGACGCTGCTGTGCCGCCCGTCGGCACCGGCCGGGGCCGGGCCCAGCTCGACCTCGCCGTCGAGGCGGATGCGCCGGGCGATGCGGTCCAGCTTCTGCAGGGCGCCCGCCGGCCGCCGGGTGCGGAGGTAGTCGACGGACTCGGGCAGCACGGCCAGCACCAGCGCGATCGCCACGAGGGTGAGCAGGCCGCCGGTGAGGAACACGGAGCGCCAGCCGAAGGCGGGGATCAGCTGGGTCGCGCCCATGCCGCCGAGGGTGGCGCCCACGCCGTAGCCCGCGGTGAAGATGCTGACCGCCATGCCGCGGCGGCGGGCGCTGGCGTACTCGCTGGTGATGACCGTCGCGGAGGCGAGGATGCCGCCCACGCCCAGGCCCGTGACGACCCGCCACAGCCCGAGCTCGAGCACGGTCCCGGCCGTGGTGGACAGGAACAGGCCCAGGGCGTTGACGGCGAGGGCCACGACGAGGATCTTCCGCCGGCCGTACCGGTCCGCGAAGGGCCCGAGCACGAGGGAGCCGGCGGCCATGCCGATGAGCCCGGCGCTGAGCAGCCAGCCCAGCTGGGAGCCGGAGAGCCCGAACTCCTCGGTCACGGACGTGGCCGTGAAGGCCATGGCGAGGACGTCGTAGCCGTCGAGGGCGTTGAGGAACGTGGTCACCGCGATGATGAGCCACTGGTACGACGACATCCTGGATGCGTCGATCTGGTGTCGGATGTCCATGGGGAGCCTCTCAGGGGACGTCGATGGTGAGGACGGCGGCCGGGCGCTCGCCGGGACCGGTCTGCGGCGCGGCGGAGACCACCCGCGAGACGCAGCAGCACAGGGACGCGCCGGTCTCCTTCTGGCGGTCGGAGTAGAACACGTCGCGGTGGTCGATCCGCCCGGCCAGGCCGAGGACCTTGACCTGGCACAGCCCGCACTCGCCCTTGCGGCAGTCGGACATCATGTCGAGGCCCTCCCGCTCGAGGGCCTCGAGCAGGGACTCGTCGGAGCCGACGACGGTCTCGGCGCCCAGCCGCGGGACGCGCACCACGAACGGCTCGGCCTCGAACCAGCCGCTGTTGCCGAAGGTCTCGTAGCGCAGGCCGGTCCGGTCGAGCCCGCGCTCGGCCCAGGACCGGCGCACCGCGTCCATGAGCCGGATCGGGCCGCACATGTAGAGCTCGGCGCTCTCGGGCACGCCGGCCACGAGGGCCGGGACGTCGAGCGAGCCGCCCTCGTCGTCGACGTGGGCCTCGAGCCGGTCCCCGTGCAGGGCGGTCAGCTCGTCGAGGTAGGCCATCGCGGCCCGGGAGCGGGCGACGTAGACGAGGCGGTAGTCCGCCCCGAGCCGGCGCAGCAGCGCGGCCATCCCGGCGACGGCCGTGATGCCGATGCCCCCGGCCAGCAGGACGTAGGAGGGGGCCCCGACGCGCAGCGGGAAGTTCTGCAGCGGCTGGGTGATCTCCAGGACCTGCCCGGGCCGGAGCTCGTGCATGAAGATCGAGCCGCCGCGGGAGGCGGGGGTGCGGAACACGCTGAGGGCCAGCTGCGCGCCGTCCTCGTCGGCGTCGACCACGGAGTAGGAGCGCACCTGCTGCTCGCCGTGGACGAGGACGCGGACGTCCACGTGCTCGCCGGGCCGCACCGGCCGGGGCTGCTCGGGGGCCAGGACGACGCGCCGGATGCCGGCGGCGACGTCCTCGACGGCGACCACGACCGCGTTCTGCCAGACCTCGTGCTGGGAATCTGCCACGGTCGCCTCCTCAGGCCCCGGCGGGAGCGGCCGGGGCGGCGGCGGGGCGGCCCTCAGTCTCGAGCGCGCGCTCGAGGAGCCGGCGCACCCACATCCCGCCCATGTCGATGTTGAGGTTGTAGAACTCGTGCTCGGGGTTGGCGTCGATGGCCGCCTGCTGGGCCTGGAGCATGGCCTCGTCCTCGCCGAACACCCCGTGCACCCCGTTGCGCAGCTCGGTGGTGATGAGCTGGCTCTCCAACCGGTAGTTGCGCATGAACGCCCAGAAGTAGTGGCAGGACCGGTCCGTCTCCGGGGTGATCGTGTTCATCACGTAGCCGTTGACCCCGCGGGAGCGGTCCCCCTCCGGGGCCCCGGTGCCGGCCTCGGCCACCCCGACGTCGATGCAGATGGTGGAGGGGAAGGTGTAGTGGATGATCTGCCAGCGGTCCACCTTGCCCTCGAAGCCCGGGAACCTGTCCCGCATGTTCTTGAGCCAGAAGGGCGGGGCGTCGATGTTGCGCATCCAGCGGGTCACGGTCACGGAGTTCTCGTCGTGGGTGGTCTCGAACTCGGACTCGGAGAGCTCCTCCTGGCCGATGCTGGAGGAGTGCACGAACTCCTCGTGGGTGAGGTCCATGAGGTTGTCCAGGACGAGCTGGTAGTTGCAGGGGGCGTGGATGGTCTCCCCGTCCCCGGCCCACTCGGGGCTGTCCAGCTGGTGCATGTCGGGCAGCAGGGCCGGGTCCGCCCGGGTGGGCTCGCCCAGCCAGACCCACACGTAGCGGTGGCGCTCCACCACGGGATAGGAGGGCACCGTGGCGGAGGGGTTCAGCGTCTCCTGGGCGGGCATCGAGGTGCACCGGCCCGCGGCGTTGTAGCGCAGCCCGTGGTACGGGCACTGGATCTCGTCGCGACCCACCAGCTTCCCCTGGGACAGCGGCGCCAGCCGGTGCCAGCAGGCATCCGCCAGGGCCACGGGGCGCCCGTCCTCGGTGCGGTACAGGGCCAGCGGACGGCCCGCGACGGTGCGGGAGAGGATGCCCCTGCCGGTGAGCTCGTGGTCCCACCCGGCCACGTACCAGGCGTCGAGCGGGTGGGACAGGAGCTTGGCGGTGGAGGTGGTCTTCGTGGCGGCGACGGTCATGGCGCGGTCCTCTGCTGGGCGGTCCGGGGAGAGCACGGCTCACTCACTACCTCCATAGATAGTGGGTGGCGCAGAACACACAATACCTATGTTGATAGTGAGTGACAAGGGTCACGGCGGGCCCGTCCCCGCTAGGCTCTGCAGGACGACGCCCTGCTTCGACGGAAAGGATCCGCCCGTGAGCCTCCGCTCGGCCCTGCTGGCACTGCTCTCCTCGGGGCCGCTGACGGGCTACGACGTGGTCAAGCAGTTCAGCTCCTCCGTGGGCCACGTGTGGCACGCCCCCGACTCGCAGATCTACCCGGAGCTGCGCAAGATGCACGCGGAGGGGCTGCTCGCGAGCCGGCCCGTCCCGTGGGGCTCGCGCGGGGCCACCAAGACGGAGTACTCCATCACGCCCGAGGGCGAGCGCGCCCTGCGGCAGTGGCAGGAGCAGCCGCTCGGCTACGTCCGGGAGCGGGACCCCGCCCACCTCCGGGCCGCGTACTTCGAGTGGGCGCCCCCCGGCGCGGCGGCCGCGCAGCTGCGCGCCCACATCGAGCACTACCGGGACCAGCGCGCGCAGGCCCTCCAGCAGATCGGGGCGCTCCGGGACCGCACGAGCCCCACCCTGGCACGCCGGCTGGCCGTGAACCCCGAGGACCAGTGGGAGCGGATCACCCGGTTCAAGATCTTCGCCTACGAGGGCCAGGTGGCCCGTGCCGACCAGGAGATCGCCTGGGCGGAGCGCGGTCTGGAGCTGCTGGCGGAACTGGGCGAGCTCGGCGCACCGGAGGAACCCGGCACCCCGTGAGCCCCGGCGGGCCTCCGGGGCCCGGCCCCGGCGGGCCGGGGTCCGGGTCGCCCCGTGACGCGCACTGGGACGCGGCCTGGGACGCGCCCTGGAACGCGGCGCGGTCCGCGTCCGGCCCCGTTCCCGCCGGGCGCGCCGGGCGGTGCGTAGGCTGGGCGGACCCCCTGCTTCCGGCCCCCAGGACAGACCATGACCCGCTCGTCGCCGCTCCGCCCGCTCGTCCCGGCCCTGTGCGCCGCCCTCCTCCTGACCGGCTGCGCCCAGGGCGCCGGCCCCGGCTCGGCGGCGGCACCGGCGGCGAGCGCGTCGCCGTCGTCGGCCACCTCGTCCCCCACGCCCACCCCCACGCCGGAGGAGCCCGCGGAGCTGATCGGCGGGGGCACCGAGGTGTTCCCCGAACGGCGGATGGTGGCCCTCTACGGCCGCCCCGGGACGCCGGCCCTGGGCGTGCTCGGCGAGCAGGGCCCCGAGGAGTCGGCGGCCCGGGCGAAGGAGCTCGCCGCCCAGTACGAGCCCTTCAGCGAGGTGCCGGTGGTCCCCGCGTTCGAGATCATCGCGACCACGGCCTCCGCGGGGCCCGGGGAGGACGGGGACTACTCCGAGGAGACCTCGGTCGAGGAGCTGCGCCCCTACGTGGAGGCCGCCGCGGAGCAGGACGTCTACGTGGTGCTGGACCTCCAGCCCGGCCGGCAGGACTTCCTGAGCCAGGCGCAGCAGTACCAGGAGCTGCTCGAGCTGCCCAACGTGGGCCTGGCCCTGGACCCGGAGTGGCGGCTGGCCCCCGGACAGGTGCACATGGTGCAGATCGGCTCGGTGGACGCGGCGGAGATCAACGCGACCACGGCGTGGCTCGCCGACCTGACCCGGGAGCACGAGCTGCCGCAGAAGGTGGTGGTCCTGCACCAGTTCGCGGAGTCCATGATCACGAACCGCCACCTCGTGGACGCCTCCCGCCCCGAGCTCGCGCTGGTCCTGCACGCCGACGGCCACGGCACCCCGGAGCTGAAGAAGGGGACGTGGGAGAGGCTCCAGCAGGGCCTGCCGGAGGGGATCCGGATGGCGTGGAAGAACTTCTACGACGAGGACACGCCCACGTTCACGCCGGAGGAGACGTCCGCGATCGAGCCGCAGCCCTGGTTCGTCTCCTACCAGTAACCCCTCGGCCGGCGGCGCCGTCCTGCCTACGATGAGGACGGGCGGCCCGGCAGTCCGCCGGACCGGCGACCGAGGAGGACCTCATGAAGGCACTCGTCTACCACGGACCGGGAAGCAAGGCGTGGGAGGACGTCCCGGACCCTGCTCTCCAGGACCCCACGGACGTCATCGCGAAGGTCGACACGACCACCATCTGCGGCACCGACCTGCACATCCTCAAGGGCGACGTCCCCGCCGTCGTCGACGGGCGGATCCTCGGCCACGAGGCGGTCGGCACCATCACCGAGGTCGGGGACGCCGTGACCGGGCTGAAGCCCGGTGACCGGATCATCATCCCGGCCGTCACCAACTGCGGGAAGTGCTCCTACTGCCGGAACAACCAGCCCTCCCACTGCCAGACCCTGGGCGGGGTCGGCTGGGTGTTCGGGCACCTCATCGACGGGACGCAGGCCGAGTACGTGCGCGTGCCGTTCGCCGAGACCTCGGTGCACAAGGTCCCCGAGGGGCTCGACGACGAGGACGTGCTGTTCCTGACCGACGCCCTGCCCACGGGCTTCGAGATCGGGATCCTCAACGGCAACACGAAGCCCGGCGACACGGTCGCGATCGTGGGCGCGGGACCGGTGGGCCTGGGCGCGGTCATGACGGCCAACCTGTGCGGCGCCGGACGGGTCATCACCGTGGACCTCGACGGGAACCGGATGGACAAGGCGCTCGAGCTCGGGGCCACGGACAAGGTCGACGCCGGGGACCCGGACGCCGTCGAGAAGATCAGGGCGCTGTCCCCGGACGGTCTCGGCGTGGACGTGGCCATCGAGGCCGTGGGCGTCCCCCAGACGTTCCAGACCTGCCTCGACGTGGTCCGGCCCTACGGCACCGTGGCCAACGCCGGCGTGCACGGCAGACCGGTGGAGCTGCCCCTGGACCGGATGTGGATCTCCAACGTCCGCATCAACATGGGCCTGGTGGACTGCCGCACCGTGGGCAGCCTGCTGAACATGGTCCGCTCCGGCCGCCTGAACGCCCGCGCCATGGCCACCCACCGGTTCACGATGTCCCGGATGGAGGAGGCCTACGAGCTGTTCGGCAACGCCGCGCGGCACCAGGCGGTGAAGGTGGTCATCACGGCCGACTGAGCAGCCCGCCCGGCGCTTGCTAGCGTGTGGCCGTGCGGACCGACAGACTCCAGAGCCCCCGGCAGCGGAAGACCATCGACCGGCTGGCCCGGTGGCTCGTCCGCGCCCACGGCACCGAACCGGGCTGGGACGCGCTCGTGCTGGACGTGCTGAGCGTGGGCCGGGACCTGCGCCTGCAGGTGCGGGAGGTCCGCGGCGACCGCACGGTCCGCCGGCCCGTGGACCCCGGCGGGCTGCGGAGCACTCCGCGGCGGCTGGCCCGGGCCCTGCAGGACGACTACGCCGACCTCGTCGACGGGTCGTGGCTGTCCGCCGCGCTGATCGTCACCGTGGCCGAGCGGCGCTGGCAGCGCCCCGGCGTGGAGCTCGTGCTCAACTACGGCGACGACCCCGTCCTCCCGGCGCACGCCCAGCACCCGGTGTCCGCGGAGGACTGGCGGCGGCACCTGGCCCGCTACCGGCGGATGGACCGCAGGATCCCGGACTGGCTGCGGGAGCGCGTGGCCGGGGCCGGGCTCGACGTCCCGGAGCGCTGAGCGCGGGCTGTTCGCCCTGGGGGGAACACCCGACCGCGGCGCCCCCTCCCTGTTCCCTCAGCATGCTGACAGGTCTACGCTGGGAGCACCTGTTCACCGACCGGAGGGAGAGCCCATGGGACTCGGAGACAAGATCAGCAACGCCGCGGAGAAGGCGGGCGGCACCGCGAAGGAAAAGGTCGGCGACGCCACCGACAACCGCGACCTCCAGGCCGAGGGCCAGGCGGACAAGCTGTCCGGCAGCGCCAAGCAGGCCGGCGAGAACGTCAAGGACGCGGGCAAGAACTTCAAGGACGGAACTCAGTAGGACGGTCCAGCCGTCGGACCACCCGGAGGGCCCCGGAGTCGCACGCGACACCGGGGCCCTCCGCCGTGCCCGGGGGGTGACCCCGGGGCTCAGGTGAGGTCGCTGATCAGCCGCGCCAGGATGTCGTTCATCGCCAGCAGTCCGATGAGCTCGTTGCCCTGCACCACCACCAGGCGGTTGAGGCGGAACCGGGCCATCAGCGCCGCCGCCTGGTTCACGGAGAGGTCCTCGCCGACCGTGACCACCGGCTTGACGGCGGCGTCGTAGACGTTGAGCAGGTCCACGTCCCCCTCCTCCGCCACGATGGTCTGCAGCAGCTCGCTGTAGCTGAGCAGCCCGTAGCCGTCGTGCGGGTGCTGCGGCTCCACCACCAGGCTCTTGACCTGACGGGTGCGCATGGTCGTCAGCGCCTCGCGCAGGGTGCTGAACGGGGAGATGGTGATGACGTCGCGCACCATGACGTCCTGGACGGTCAGCACGGGGATCCTCCTGGAGTTCTCGGACGGGGTTCGGACGGGGTTCGGACGGGGCTCGGACGGGGCTCGGGCAGCGGTCGGCTCAGGCGCCCTCGCGGCGCATGTGCTCCTCGAACCGGGCGACCTGCTGCATGTCGATGCCGGTGAGGTGGTCGATGGGCACGGAGAAGGCGATGCCGCGGGAGCCGTCCTCGTCGATCAGTATGTCGTGCAGCACCTTGAGGATGGGCGTGGCCAGGTGCGTGCCCACGACCATCAGGAGCACGGTCTGGGACCCTTCGAACGTCAGGCCGAAGAACGTCCGCTTGGCCCCGCCTCCGATGCCCTTGCCCGGGAGGATGGTCACGCCCGTGGCCCCGGCGCGCTGGGACTGCTCGATGACGGTCTCCTCGAGGTCCTCGGGGGCGATGACCACCACGGCGGTGAACTTCATGTCGGCTCCTTCTGCGGTCGGGAGATCCTCTCCAGGATCATGGCGTACCCGAGCACGGAGATGATCGGGAAGATGGAGGCGAAGGCGATCAGGCCGAAGCCGTCGATCAGCGCGTCCCGGCCCTCGATCGAGCTCGCGAGCCCGATGCCCAGGGCGGTCACGAGGGGAACGGTGACCTCCGAGGTGGTCACGCCCCCGAGGTCGAAGGCCAGGGCCACGATGTGCTTCGGCGCCAGCAGGACCAGGGCGATGACCACGGCGTAGGACGCCATGATCACGTAGTGCAGCGGTGCTCCCACGAGGATGCGGTAGACGCCCAGGGTGATGCCGACCGCCACGCCGACGGCCACGACGATCCGGAGGACGGATCCCCTGATCCTGCCGGGCGAGGCCGCCTCGGCCTGCTCGCCGATGGCCACCAGGGCGGGCTCGGCCATGGTCGTGGCGAAGCCGATGAGCAGGGCGAAGAGCAGGATGAGGGCGGGCGCTCCGCGCTCGATCAGCTGCTCCGCCATCATCGTCCCGATCGGGAACAGGCCGAGCTTGAGCCCCACGACGAACGCATAGAGCCCCACGAGGACCATCACGAAGCCCACGGCGACGCGCAGCGGGTGGGACAGCCGGCGACGCAGGGCGACGTACTGGAAGAACAGGACCACGAGCACCATGGGCAGGACGTCCCGGAGCATCTGCGCGAGTCCCAGGACGTGCTCCAGGACGGGGTGCACCGGGGTGTCCCCGGACGCGCCGGCGCCGACGGGCGCGGCGTCGCCGACGGTGTAGACCCAGATGCCGTAGAGCTGCACGCCGATCATGGGCACCATGACGCACAGGGCCACGAGGCCGAACCCGTCCGTGAGGGCGCTGCGGCCCCGGATCGAGTTGGCCAGACCGATCCCGATGGCGGCGATGAGGGGGACGGTGACGATGTTCGTGGTGACGCCGCCGGAGTCGTAGGCGAGGCCGACGATCTCCGGGGGCGAGACGTACGTGACCACGAGCACGAGCGCGTAGCCGGGGATCAGCAGCCGCTGCACGGCCCAGCCCCGGAGGATGCGCAGGATCCCGAGGACGAGCACCGCGCCCACGGACACGGCGACGACGAGGCGCAGCGTGAGGGCGTCGACGCGCCCCTCGCTCACGAGCTCGGCCTGCGCGGCCACGGCGATCAGTGCGGGCTCGGCGACCGCCGCGGCGAAGCCGATGGCGAAGCCGAACGGCAGCAGCAGACCCAGGGCACCGCGGCGGGCGAACTGGTTGGCCAGGTTCTTGCCCACGGGGAAGACGCTCAGGTCCAGCCCGTGCAGGAACAGGGCGATCCCGGCGCCCACGACCAGCAGCCCGGCCACGAGCTGCAGGGGCCGGTCCGGGGCCTGCCGGAACACGGCCAGCTGGAACACCACGACCACCGCCACGATGGGCAGCAGGCTCCGCAGGGCCCTGAGGAACTCCCGCGAGAACTGCGTGACGTGCTCCATGGGCGCTGCCGGACCTCCTCCGGGGGATCCGCGGACGGGAGTGTGTCCTGTCAGTCTCCCGCGCTGCGCCGGTGGCCGTCTACCGGGTGCGGCCGGCGGCCCCGCCGGCCGCCTCGTCGCCGGACTCGACGCCGGCGAGCTCCTCCTGGGAGCCGTGCCCGGTGCGCGCCCGGGTGCGGGCGTCGACGGCCAGCAGGGCGAGGACGACGACGCAGCCGGCCGCGGCCGCGAGCAGCTGGACCCACCAGTCCCCCTCCGGGGAGAGCAGCGTGCGGTCCTCGAGCTGCCACGGCCACAGGGTGCGCAGGGCCCCGAGCATGAGTCCCGTCAGCGCCAGCATGGTGACGCGGTGGTGGTGGTCGAGGAGCCACTGCAGGCCCTTGACGATGACCACCATGCCCAGGGCGGCGCCGAGGAAGAACAGGGACAGGTAGCCGAGGTCGAGCTCGTCGACGGCCCGCAGCGTCGGCTGGTAGAGCCCGATGGTCAGGAGCAGGAAGGAGCCGGAGAGCCCGGGCAGCAGCAGCGCGGACACCGCGACCATGGCCGCGAGCACGACGAGCAGCGGCGCGGGCGCGACCGTGGTGGGCGGGATCGACACGAGCACGAACGCGAGCGCCGCCGCGAGCGCCACCACGGCGGCGTCCCGGGCGCGCAGGGGCCCGCCCGCCAGGCGCAGGGGCACCCCGACGGAGGCCAGGACCATGCCGAAGAACAGCGCCCGCATGGTCACCGGGTACTCCTCGACGAGGTGGCTCATGGGCCCGGCCACGGTGAGCAGGGCCGCGACCATGCCGAGCACCACGGGCACCACGATGCGCCAGTGGACCAGGGCCAGGTGGTGGCGCACCCCGGCGGCGCGGTCGGGCCCGAGCAGTGCCCGCTTGCCGGCGGACACCACGTGCCCGGCGGAGTTGATGAGCTCGTCGTAGATGCCGACCACGAGGGCCACGGTGCCGCCGCTGACCCCGGGGACGGTCTCGACCACGCCGATGAGGGCGCCGCGCACCACGTTGCCGGGGATGCTGCGGCGGGGCTCACCGGCGGGGGCGGCGGTCGTGGTGGTGGTCGGCGGGGACGAGGGCCGGTCCGGGGGCGACGAGGGCGTCACGGGTGCTCCTGGGCAGGGGAAGAGGGGACGCCTGCCAGGGTACCGGGGCGGGCGCCCGTCCCGGCGGCTCCTGGCGTGCCGTCGGCCACTCGTGCGTAGACTGGCCCGACCGCACGCGCCCCCGACCCAGGAGCCCGCCATGAGTCCGAACCACGTCGGTTTCGCCCTGATCCTGCTGGCAGCGCTGTTCCTGGTGGGGAAGTGGCTGCGGGTCCGGGTGCGGTGGATCCAGAAGATCTTCCTGCCGAGCTCGATCATCGCAGGCTTCCTGGCTCTGCTGGCCGGCCCCCAGGTCCTGGGCCGGATCGGTGAGGCCGCCGGCGTCGGCTGGCTCGCGGACGGGGGCGTCTTCACCCCGGAGATCCTCGAGGTCTGGGCCACGCTGCCCAGCCTGCTCATCAGCGTGGTGTTCGCGACGCTCTTCCTCGGGGCGTCCATCCCCGGCCCCCGCCGCGTCGCCCGGCTCGCGGGCCCGCAGCTGTCGGTGGGTCTGGCCTTCGGCTCGGGCCAGTACGTCGTCGGCCTGCTGCTGGTGATCGCGGTGCTCGGCCCGCTGTTCGGGATCTCCCCCATGGCCGGGGCCCTCATCGAGATCGGCTTCGAGGGCGGTCACGGGACCGCGGCCGGGATGCGCCCGGTGATGGAGGAGCTGGGCTTCGCGGACGGCGCGGACCTGGCCCTGGGCATGGCCACGATCGGCCTGGTGGGCGGCATCGTCATCGGGATCGCCGTCATCAACTGGGGCGTGCGCACCGGGCGCACCAAGGTGCTCAAGGGCAACGTGGAGCAGTCCGTCGAGGAGCAGAAGGGCCTCTACCGGCGGGACGAGAACATCCCCGCGGCCATGATGACCTCCCGGCCGGCCTCGATCGAGCCGCTCACCCTGCACGTGGCCGTCGTGGGGATCGCCATCCTCATCGGCTACCTCATCCTCACGGCCCTGCAGTGGATCGAGCAGGCGCTGTGGGCGGACACCGTGGAGCTGCTCGCGTTCGTGCCGCTGTTCCCGCTCGCCATGCTCGGCGGGGTGGTGGTGCAGCTGGTCATGGACTGGCGGGGCATCGGCCACCTGCTGGACCACCAGATGATGCTGCGCATCCAGGGGCTCGCCCTCGACTTCCTGATCCTGGCCGCGATCGCGACCCTGTCCCTCACCGCGATCGCCGCGAACTGGGAGGTCTTCCTGGTCCTGTCCGTCGCCGGTGTCGTCTTCTGCACCGGCTTCCTGCTCCTGTTCGTGCCCAAGGTCATCCCCGACTACTGGCTCGAGCGCGGCATCGCGGACTTCGGCCAGTCCATGGGCGTGACCGCCACCGGCCTCATCCTGATGCGCATCGCCGATCCGCACGACGAGAGCCCTGCGATGGAGGCCTTCGGCTACAAGCAGCTGTTCTTCGAGCCGTTCTTCGGCGGCGGGCTGATCACCGCCGCCTCGGTGCCGCTGATCTACCAGTTCGGCCCGTGGCCCCTGTTCATCGCCATGTCGGTGCTGTTCGTGATCGCCCTGTTCGGCGGCATGGCCTACCGCCGCCGGCTCGTGGCGACCGGATCCGCCGACGCCGTCCACGCCCGGCAGGCCTGAGCGGTCATGAGCGACGTCGTCGTCGCCACCGAGCACGGGCGGATGCCCGCCCACGTGGCGGTGCCCGACGGTCCGGGGCCGTGGCCCGGCGTGGTGCTCGTGCACGACTTCACCGGGATGAGCCAGGACCTGCGCCACCAGGCGGAGTGGCTGGCGGGCGAGGGGTTCCTGGCCGTCGCCCCGGACCTCTTCCACTGGGGCGGGCGGCTGCGCTGCCTGCGCACGATCATGAAGGACATCGGTGCCCGCCGGGGACGCACGTTCGACGACGTCGAGGCGGCCCGGTCCTGGCTCGCGGAACGCCCCGACTGCACCGGCCGGATCGGGGTGATCGGCTTCTGCATGGGCGGCGGCTACGCGCTCGCGCTGGCCGCGGAGCACGGCTTCTCGGCCGCGAGCACGAACTACGGCGGGTGCCCCGCGGGCGCCGAGCAGTGGCTCCCGAGCGCGTGCCCGATCGTGGGCAGCTACGGCGGGGCGGACACCACGCCCCTGGGCGGGGACGCCGGCCGCCGCCTGGAGGGCATCCTCACGGAGCTCGGGGTGGAGCACGACATCAAGATCTATCCCGGCGTGGGCCACGGCTTCATGAACGACCACGACCCCGAGGACTTCTCCCCGGTGCTGCGGGTCCTCGGCCGGTTCAGCCGCACCGCCTACGACGACCCCGCCACCCAGGACGCCCGGCGCCGGATCGCCGCGTTCTTCGACCGGCACCTGCGGGAGCGGACCGGCCCGGACGTGCCGCAGGGCACCGCCGGCTGAGCCCGCGGGGGCGCCGGCGGGGCCCCCGCGACACGGATGACGGCGTGCGACGGCGGAATTCATGACGTGGTGATGTTCACGTTCCCGGCCGGGACGTCCGTCACAGATCGCCGCCCTGCACGGGCGCGGACAACCGGTGCGGGTTGCCGGCCGGGAGAGGGTGTGACGAAGCTCAAGACGTCCGGGGCGTTTGTCAAATCGGCGCGTCCGCGCAGGTCGCCCGGGACGGTGCACCATGGAAGGTGTACACAGACGAACACGTGATGGGAGGTGGCGACATGACCGCTGCTGAGAAGTGGATGACCGATCTGAGCCGGATCCGGCCCGGTGACCGGCTCGAGATCTGGGACGAGTTCTACGAGAGCTGCATCGGCACCGTGGGGCAGGTCTCGCACCCCCTGGGGGTCCTGTGGATCCTCGAGGCCGGCACCGGGGTCCGCCGGCTGTTCTCCTTCGAGGGGTGCCGCCTGCGCCCCGCGCCCCTGGCCCTCGCGGCCTGACCGGACACGGTCCACGACGCCCGATCGGGCCGGTTCCCGCCGGCGCCCGGTCGGGCGTCGTCGTGCCCGGCCGGGGCCCGCACGGCAGGATGGACCCATGAGTATCCTCATCGGCCTGGACATCGGCGGCACCTCGACCCACGGCCTGCGGGCCGAGGACGGCCGCCCGGCGCGGGAGGCCGTCGGCGGCAGCGCCAACGTGCAGAACGCCAGCCCCGAGGAGGCCTCCCGCGCCCTGGCGGGCGTCCTCGGCGAGCTCGGGGCCTCCGACGCCGACGTGGTCGTGGCGGGGGCCGGGGGCGTCGACACGCCCGCGGACGCCGAGGCGCTGCGCGCGCTCATCGCCCCGCACACGGGCGCGGCGCGGATCGTCGTCGTGCACGACACCCGGCTGGTCCTGGCGGCCGGCGGGTGCAGCACCGGCATCGCGGTCATCGCCGGCACCGGCTCCGCCGCGTGGGGCACCACCCCGGACGGCCGGGAGGCCCGGGCCGGCGGCTGGGGGCACCTGCTGGGCGACGAGGGCAGCGGCTACTGGCTGGGCCGCGAGCTCGTCCGCCGTGCCCTCGCCCGGCTCGACGACGGGCTGCGCCCCGACGCCCTGGACCGCGCGGTGCTGGCGCACTGCGGGCTGACCGAGCCCGGCCTGCTCATCGAGCGCTTCCACGGCGGGGCGGACCGCGGGCACTGGGCCGGGCTCTCCCGGGTCGCCTTCGAGGCCGCGGCGCACGACGACGACGCCCTGCGGCTGGTGGACCGCGCGGCCGGGGCCCTGGCCGACCTCGCCGCCACCGTGTCCCGGCGGCTGGAGCTGACCGGCCCGGTGGTGGTGGGCGGCGGTCTGGCGCGGCACCAGCCGCTGCTGCGCGAGCGGCTGCGGGAGGCGGCCGCGGCCCGCGGGCTGGGCGAGCTGCGGGTGCTCGAGCGCGATCCCGTGCACGGCGCCCCGGCCCTCGCGGCCCGCCGGTGAGCGAGGGGCGCGGCGGAGCCCTACCCTGAACGGGTGACCACCCTCGCTCCCGCCCGCCGCCCCGGGCTGCGGCCGACCGTCTACGTGCTGGCCGCCGTCGTCTCCGTCCAGTTCGGCGGGGCCCTCGCCGCCGTCCTGGTGCCCCTGATCGGGGCCTCCGCCACGGTGACCATGCGGCTGCTCATCAGCGCCGCGATCATGCTGGCCGTCATCCGCCCGCGGCTGCGCGGCCGGTCCCGGCAGGCGTGGCGGTCCGGCCTGTTCTTCGGGGCGGCCCTGGCGGGCATGAACTTCGCGTTCTACCAGTCCCTGGCCACCCTCCCGCTGGGCGTGGCCGTGACCATCGAGTTCCTGGGCCCGCTCACCCTCTCGGCGGTGCTCTCCCGCCGCCCCCGGGACGTCCTCGCCGTGGTGGCGGCCCTGGCCGGGATCGTGCTCATCTCCGAGGCCCTCACCGTGCCGTGGGCGGAGCTGGACCTCGCCGGCATCGCCTGGGCGGCCCTGGCCGGGGCGGGCTGGGCCGCCTACATCCTGGGCAGCCGCTCCGCGGGCCGGCACTTCGACCGGCTGGACGGCCTGGCCGTGGCGCTGGTCGTGGCCGCGGTCCTGGTCACCCCCGTGGGCGTGCTCACCGCCCACGCCCCCGCCCTCACGTGGGCCGTGCTGGGCGCCGGGGCGGGGATCGCGATGCTCTCCTCGGTGGTCCCCTACTCCCTCGAGCTGCTGGCGCTGCGCGCCATCCCGCCCAAGGTCTTCGGGATCCTGCTGAGCCTGGAGCCCGCGGTCGCCGCCCTCGCCGGGCTGCTGGTGCTCGGCCAGGGACTCACCGGCCCCCAGCTCGCGGGCATGGGCCTGGTGGTGGCCGCGAGCGCCGTGGTCATGGTCGGCGGCGGCACGCCCGAGCTCGGGGCGGACCCCGCGACGGACGCCGCGCCCGGGACGGACGCCGAGCTGGACGCCGGGCCCGGCAGAAAATGATCAGCCCCCTGTTCAAAACCTGATCTCCCGTGATGGGATGGGTCCATGGAAGCCAACGAGATCATGGACCGCATCCGCTCCGCCCGCGACCACGCCCTGGAGCAGGAGCGCGAGGAGCGCAGCAACATCGCCTCCGCCGACACCGCGGACAAGCAGGGCGCCGCGAGCGTGCGCCTGGCCACCCGGCAGGCCGTGCGCGAGGCCTTCGACGACATCCTCGGCGAGAGCTCCGACCCCGAGCAGGACGGCTGAGCACCCGGGTGCCCGGACCCTCGGACCACGGCGCGCCCGCACGCGATGAAGAGGCCGCCCGGAGCGGACCTGCGGCCCGCACGGCCGTGGTCGGCGCGGGCATCGTGGGCCTCGCCGCCGCCCACGCCCTGCGCGCACGCGGCGCCGACGTCACCCTCTACGAGTCCGGACCGCCCGGCGGCGGACAGTCCGCCGGGCAGGGCCGGATCTTCCGGCACGCCCACGAGGACCCCCGGCTGGTGGCGCTGGTCGCCCGCAGCCGGGCCCTGTGGCGGGAGTGGGAGCAGGAGTTCGGCCTCGAGCTGATCTCCCCCGACGGCGCCGTGGCGATCGGGGACGGGGTCGAGGACAAGCTCCGCACCCTGGAGCCGTTCGAGGAGATCCCCGTGCGGCGTCTCGCGCCCGAGGAGCTGCACGAACGGCTGCCCCTCCTGGCCGCCTGGACGGGCCCGGCGATGCTCGACGTCGACGGCGGCGCCATCCGCACCCTCGCCGCCGTCGCGGCGCTCACGGACCGGCTCGAGGACGCGATGCTGCGCGAGCACGTGCTCTCGGTGCGGCGCACGGACGCCGGACCGGTGGAGGTGCGCACCGGCACCACGTGCGAGACCTACGACCACGTGGTGCTGTGCGCTGGCCGGGGCACCGCCCCGCTGGCCCGCGGCGCCGGGCTCGACCTGCCCGTGGAGGTGGGCGCGCACGTCCGCCTCACCTTCGCGGTGACCCCCGGCGGGCCCGCCGGCCGCGGCCTGCCGACCTTCCAGGACGGCAGCGGGGCCTTCGGGGAGACCGGCGTGTACGCCGCGCCGTACCCGGACGGCCGCCACTTCTCGGTGGGCCTCAGCGCCGACACCCCCGCCCGTCCGGACGGCGGCCTCGCCGACCCCGCGGCGCTCGCCGCCCTGGCCGACCGGACCGTGGCCTACGTGGAGCGCGCCCTGCCCGGGCTGGACCCGCGCCCGGTGGACCACGTGCACTGCTGGGTCACCCGGCTGCCGTGGGGCGACGACGGCGTGGGGATCTGGTCCGGTGACGGGCTCACCGCCCTGGCCGGGCACAACCTCTTCAAACAGGCCCCGGCGCTCGGCGAGGCGCTGGCGGAGACCGCGCTGACCGGCGCCGTCCCCGGACACCTCCACCACGGGCAGCAGCTGGGCCGCTCGGCCGGCTGACACCGCCGGGCCACGCGGTGGTGGCCGCCGGCGCGGATCGGCGTAAGGTCACCGGAGGTGCCCCGCGAGCAGACGGGAGACGTCCGGTGCCGTTCATCCTGATCCGCCTGGTCCGCCGGCTCGGCCGCGTGCAGGCCTGGGGGCTGCCGCTGCTGATCATCCTCACGGTGTTCCTGACCAGCTGGCCCCTGATGGCCTGGGCGGAGCCGCCCGAGAACACCATCACCGCCGCGGAGAACTACTGGTGGTGGTTCCTGGTCACCGCGTCCACCGTGGGCTACGGCGACTTCTTCCCCACCACGCTCGGCGGCCACCTGGTCGGCGTGTACGTCATCGTCGGCGGCATCGCCACGCTGACCACCGTCTTCACCAGGATCGCCACCGCGATCGAGACCGCGAAGGGACAGCGCATGAAGGGCCGGATCGAGCTCGACATCTCGGACCACCTGGTGATCCTCGGCTACACGCCCGGCCGCACGGAACGGCTCGTCGAGGAGCTCGCCGGGGACGGCACCGGGCCGATCGCGCTGTGCGCGTGGGAGGACGTGCCGCAGCACCCGATGTCCGAGCACGCCGGCGTCGAGTTCGTCCGCGGCGACCTCGCCGACGAGGCCGTGCTGCGCCGGGCGGGCCTGCACCGCGCGGCCCGCGTCCTCGTCGACGCCCGCGACGACAACGAGGCGCTCACGCTCACCGTGGCGGTCACGCACGTGCGCCCGGACGCCCACGTCGTCGTGACCCTGCGGGACATGGGCCGGGCCCGGAACTTCTCCTATGTCGACGACGACGTGCGGTGCGTGCAGTGGCACTCGCCGCGCCTGGCCACCGAGGAGCTGCAGGATCCGGGCATCGCCGCGGTCTACGCCGAGCTGATGACCCACGGCGGGCGGAACACCTACAGCGCCCGGCTGCCCGCCCGGCTGGCCGGCAGGGGGTTCGGGCGGGTCCAGGAGGCCCTGGGGCGCGGTTTCGGCGCCACCGTGCTCGCCGTCCAGCACCGGGGCGAGCTGCTCGACCCGAGCTGGGAGACCCCGCTGCCGGAGGACTCCGTGCTGTACTACGTGGGCCGGCGCCGCCTCACGGCGGAGGAGATCGCCGACACCTGCTCGGCCTGAGGCCGGCGGCCGGTCCCGTCGGCGCGGTCCCGCTAGCGCGTCCGAGCGGCCCCCTAGCCTGGAACGTGTCGGAGGTCACAGTCCCCGGTGCCCGGTCCCGGGTCCCGCCGCAGACCGCCGGCGGCTCCGCCGCACCCGTTCCCCGGAAGGACCCTCGCCATGACCACGCACATCGAACCCTGGCCGGCCGGCACACCCTGCTGGGTGGACCTGATGGCCTCGGACCTGGGCCGCACCCAGGCCTTCTACCGCGACGTCCTGGGCTGGACGTACACCGACTCCCAGCCCGAGTACGGCGGCTACTGCAACGCCCTGCTCGGCGACCGGGCCGTCGCCGGGCTCTCGCCCACCATGGAAGGCATGGCGGACGCCCCGCACGCGTGGTCGGTCTACCTGGCCACCGAGGACATCGCCGTCCACGCCGCGCGGGCGGCCGCGGCAGGGGCCACCCCGCTGTTCGAGCCCATGCAGGTCGCGTCCTTCGGCTCCATGGGGATGTGGACCGACCCCACCGGGGCGTCCTTCGGGATGTGGCAGGCCGACGAGCACACCGGCTTCGAGGCCTCCGCGGAATCCGGCGCGGTGGCCTGGTGCGACCTGATGACCGGCGACCCGGCCGGCGCCCAGGACTTCTACGCGAAGGTCTTCGGCTACACGTACCAGGACATGGGGGACGAGACCATGGCCTACGCCCTGTTCACCGTCCCCGGCGGGCAGATGCCCGCCGGGGGCATCGGCGGCCCCGACCCCCGGGCCGGTGACACCCAGCTCGGCTGGTCGGTCGCCTTCCAGGTCGAGGACGCCGACGCCGCCGTGCGGCGCGTGCGCGAGGCCGGCGGGTCGGTCGACCAGGAGCCGTTCGACTTCGAGTTCGGGCGGATGGCGGTCGTCGCCGGACCCGACCGGGAGGTCTTCGCGGTGATGACCCCGAAGGAGGAGATGTAGGCGCCGCACCGGGGCGTCTCAGCTCCGGTCGAGACGCCCCGGCGCCGCGGCGACCGGCCGGGTGCCGGCCCGACCGGGAAGCGCGGAGAACTCCACGTCGAGCCGCAGCAGGACGGCTCGGAAGCCGGCGTTGTCGGCGCCACGGATGGGTCCGCCGCGTCCCGGACCGTCCGTGCGCCCTGTTCTACGATGAGCCCATGCGTCCAGCACCGAGCGTGCGCGAAGTCCAGGAGCCCTGACATGACACCGGCCATCCGCGTGCACGGGCTCGTGAAGGACTACGGGCGCACCCGTGCCCTGCACGGCGTGGACCTCGAGGTGCGGGTCGGGGAGGTGTTCGGCTTCCTCGGCCCCAACGGCTCGGGGAAGTCCACCACCATCCGGGTGCTCATGGACCTGCTGCGCCCCACGGCGGGCAGCGTCGAGATCTTCGGCACCGCCCCCGCCGCCGGTGGGCCCGGGCTGCGCGCACGGATCGGCTACCTGCCCGGTGAGCTCTCCTTCCCCGCCCGGATGAGCGCCGGGGAGTACCTCGCCTACCTCGCGGCCCTGCGGGGCGGCCGGGGCCGGCGGCGCACCGGCGAGCTCGCCGAGCGGCTCTCCCTGGACCTGTCCCGTCCCCTCCGGGCGCTCTCGAAGGGCAACAAGCAGAAGGTCGGGCTGGTCCAGGCGTTCATGCACGATCCCGAGCTGCTCGTCCTGGACGAGCCGACCAGCGGCCTGGACCCCCTGCTCCAGCGGGAGTTCCTGCTCCTCGCCCGCGAGGCCGGCGCGAGGGGCGCCACGGTCTTCCTCTCCAGCCACATGCTCCAGGAGGTCGAGGAGGTCGCCGGACGGGTCGCCATCATCCGCGAGGGCCGGGTGGTCGACCTCGACGACGTCCGGGCCCTGCGGGCCCGCGCCGGGCAGCAGGTCCTCCTGCGCTTCGCCGAGCCGGTGCCGCTGGCGGAGTTCGCGGACCTGCCCGGCGTGCAGGACGCAGCCCTCGACCCCTCCGACGGCACGACGCTGAGCTGCCTGCTCCGCGGCGACCCGATGCCCCTGCTGACCGCGGCCGTCCGGCACCGCGTGGTCCGCTGGCAGGCCGAGGACCGTGAGCTCGAGGACCTGTTCCTGGACTTCTACCGGCGGCCGTTCCCCTCCACCGCCCCGGCACCGCCCGCCCCCTCGGACCGGCCGGCGCCGGGCTCCGCGGCCACGCGCCCGGGGGGCGTGCGATGACCGGCCGCGGCGGGACCGTTCTGGCCGGGGTGCTGCGCACCAACCGGCGGTCGCTGCTGCTGTGGGCGCTCGCCGTCGCGGCCGTCACGGCCCTGTACACGGCGTTCTACCCGAGCGTGGGCGGCGGCCAGATGGACGCGATGCTCGAGTCCATGCCGTCGGAGTTCATCACGGCGATGGGCTTCGACAGCATGACCACGGCGGCCGGCTACGTCACCTCCACGGTGTACTCGCTCCTCGGCGCCGTCCTCACCCTGGTGTGCGCCATCGGGCTGGGCGCGCGCCTGATCGCCGGGCAGGAGGAGGACGGCACGCTCGAGCTCGAGCTCAGCGCCCCCGTCTCGCGGCGGAGGATCTACGCCGAGCGGCTGGCGGCGCTGTGGCTGACGGTCCTGGTGCTGGTCCTCGCCCTCACCGCCGCCCTCGGTGTGCTCTCCGCCGCGCTGGAGCTCGGCCTGTCGGCCGTGAACGTGGCGGCGGCGAGCGCAGGCCTGCTCCTCTTCGGGGGTGCCCTGGGCACCGTGGCCTTCGCGGTGGGAGCCGCGACCGGCCGGCGCGGGACCGCCCTGGGAGCGGCCGCGGCGGCCGCGGTCGCCTCCTACCTGCTCAGCTACCTCTCCCCCATCGCGGAGGCGCCGTGGATGGAGCAGATCTCGCCCTTCCACTGGTACATCGGCGCCGAACCCCTGGCCACCGGATTCGACGGACCGGGGCTGGCGCTGCTGGCCGCCCTCGCGGTGCTGGTGGCGCTCGGCGGCGCCGTCGCCTTCGCGCGGCGCGACCTCATGGTCTGAAGGCACGGGCCCGCACCGCCCCGCGGGCCCGTTCGGCGGGCAGGACCCGGCTCCGCCCGGTCGGGCCCCGGCGGGCGGAGCCGGGTCCGGCGCGGAGCTCGGGCGGAGTCGGGGCTCAGGACTCCTTGGGGATGATGATCCACAGGGCGATGTAGACCAGCTCCCCCACGCCCACCAGGCCGAAGACGATGAAGCCCAGGCGCAGGAGGAACTTCGGCAGTCCGAAGCGGGCCGCGAGGGCCGCGCAGACGCCGGCGATGAGCTTGCCGTTGCGGGGGCGGACCAGTGCAGTTCTCATGCCCGGATTCTACCAACGGCCTCCGGGACACGCCCGGGCGCAGGGCCGTCCGGACGGGCGGTGCGGACGGCCCCGGACAGGCGTCAGAGGTCGACGACGCCCTTGTCGCCCTTGATGGTGTCGCCCGTGACCTTGGCCTTCACGAGGTTCGCCACCTGCGTGACCTTGCCGCCGCCGGGGGTGTCCCAGTACTCGGCGGAGCGGCCGGTGACCTCGATGAGGACGTTGTCCGGGTTCTCCGGCCCGCCCTCGAGCCAGGAGCCGGTGAAGCTGTCCCACAGCTCTTTGAGCTTCGCCTCGTCGTTGAGCACGAGCGCCGTCCCGGTCAGCGAGACCCAGGCGCCGTCCCCGGCGTAGGCGACGTTCACGGAGGGCCGCTGCTGCAGGTCCTGGACCTGGTCCGAGGTGCGCTCGGCGATGAAGTAGACGGTGCCGTCGAAGTCCACGTCCTGCGTGGCCATCGGCTTGGAGATCAGGTTCCCGTGCTCGTCCGCGTGGGTGAGCATGGCGATCCGGGTGTTCTTGATGAGCTCGCGCACCTTGACGGTGCCGTCGTCCTGGTCGGTCATGGGGAGGTCCCTTCTCTGTTCGACAACTCTGTTCGACAACTGGGCTGGTCGAGAACCGGGCCGGCCGACAGCTGAACCTGTCGACGTCCGCGCTGCGGATCCGCGGCACGGACGGCCAGTCTACGAACACCGGGCGCATCGCACGAGGGGTGCCCCGGCGATCGGTCACCGCTAGGTTGGAGCTGACACCGCCCCGAGGCCAGTTCCACCAGGAAGGACCGCCCCATGCAGCAGCTCTCCGCCGTCGCCCTCGTCTGCACCCTGACCCCCTCGCCGAAGCCCTCGAGCAGCGAGCTGATGGCCCGGCACGTGCTGGACCAGCTCGAGCAGCACGGGGTGCGCACCTCCTCGGTCCGGGTGGTCGACCACGACGTGAAGCCGGGCGTGCAGGTGGACATGGGCACCGGCGACGAGTGGCCGGCGCTGCGGCAGCAGGTCCTGGACGCCGACATCCTGGTGCTCGCGACCCCCATCTGGATGGGCCACCCGTGCAGCATCGCCCAGCGGGTGCTCGAGCGCCTCGACGCGGACCTCGCCGAGACCGACGAGCAGGGCCGGCCCATCATGTACGACCGGACCGCGATCGTGGCCGTGGTCGGCAACGAGGACGGCGCCCACAAGACGATCGCCGACATGACGCAGGCCCTGAGCGACATCGGGTTCACCGTCCCGGCGCAGGCCGGGACGTACTGGGTGGGCGAGGCCATGCAGTCCGTGGACTACCAGGACCTCGACCAGGTGCCGGAGAAGGTCGCGGCCACCACGGCCGGGGCCGCCCGCAACGCCGCGCACCTGGCGCGGCTGCTGCGCGCCGAGCCGTACCCGGTGGCCTGAGACCGGCTCCGGGGTCTACCGGTCGCCCGGGGTCTCGGACGCGGCCGGGACCACCGCGTTCCTCGCGGTGCTGACGGGCAGGTTCACGGGGCACGCCATCTGCCCGGCGAGGCGGTGGACCACGGCGAACGCGCTCAGGGCCAGCGCCAGCACCCCCAGCCACGGCTGGACGGGAGCGAACCACGTCATGGCCCCGGTGGACCCCAGGGCCAGGAGCGCGAGCTTGTTGCAGACCGGACAGCCCACGGCGAACCAGGCGGCGAACGTGCCGGCCGCACCCAGCCGGGCGCTGCGGCGCTCGCCGGACTCGACGGCACGGGCCACGGTGGCCGCGGCGACGTCGTCGTCGGGCAGGGGGGTCCCGCCGGCGACGGGCGAGACGTAGGAGGCCACGAGGACACCGGTGAGCGCCGAGGTGGCGAGCCAGACGGGGTAGTTCCACCACACCGGCGGGATCTCGCGGCTGAAGACGCTGTTGGGGATGAGCGCGGTGGCCAGGCCCAGGACCAGGGCGGTGGCGAGGCCCGCGAGCACGGCCACGCCCCACTGGCGCGGGCCCCACAGGCGGAGGGCCTGGGCGGCGGGACGGAGGCGCTGCGTCATGGGCGGGGAGCCTTTCGATCGGACGGGGGGTTCCCCCCACTGTGTCGTGGATCGCGGTCCCGCACCAGCGCGGGGACCAATCGCACCAGCAGCACCATCCCCACGAGCTCGACCAGGGTCTGGGTGACGACGACGAACGGCGTGAGCGCGAGCCGCTCCGGCAGCGCCAGGGCCAGGGGCAGCACCACGAGGGAGTTGCGGGTGGCCCCGCCGAAGACCAGGGCCCGGGAGGACGGCACGTCCAGGCGGGCCAGCCGGGCGGCGAGGACCCCGAGCGGGACCATGAGCAGCAGGAAACCGGCGTAGAGCGGCACGACCGCCGCGAGGTCGGTCAGCTGCTCCCCCACCCCGCGCACCTGCGAGGCGATCACGGTGAACAGGGTGAGGGCCATCAGCGGCACCATGGCCGCGGTCGTCGCGGCCCCCACCCGCCGGGCCGCGGCGGAGCGGGACGCCGCCCGCTGCACGAGCGCGGCCGCGGCGAGGGGCAGCAGGATCAGGAGCACGAACGCCTGCGCGAAGGGCCCGAGCTCCACGGGGGCGACCGCCTCCGGACCGGCGAGGAGCAGCAGGTAGGCCGGCAGGAGCAGCATCTGCGCGAGCATCAGCAGGGGGGCCGCCGCCAGCAGCCGGTCGGCGGCGCCGCCGGCGAGGCCGGTGAAGACGATGACGTAGTCCACACAGGGGGCCAGCAGCACCAGCAGCACGCCCAGCAGCAGCGCCTCGTGCCCCGCGACCGCCCGGGACAGTCCGAGGACCACCACCGGGACCACCACGAAGTTGAGCACCAGCAGCGCCGCCAGGAAACGCAGGTCCGCGAAGGCCCAGCCCAGCGAGGCGAACGGGACGGCCAGGAACGTGGCGAACAGCAGCAGCCCGAGGATCGGGGTGATGGCCGGGGCGAGCGCCGGCGCACCGGGCACCGCCCAGCCCACGAGGACCGCGGCCGCGATGGCGGCCAGGTACACCGCCACCTGGTGGCGCTCCGCCCACCCGGCGGCTGTCGACCCGTTCACCCGTCCCAGCCTAGGGGCAGGGCTCCGGCGGCACGGGAGCGCTCCGCACGGGGAGCCGGCCGTCAGCAGGAGGGGCGGCACCCCGGATCCGGACCGGCACGACCGGATTACGTCAGTGACATGTTCGCTAATGCCTGTTCGACTGCTACAGTCTGCCCCAGCCGAATAAGGCAAGGCTCACCTAACCCGTCCTGTACGTCACTCGTCCGAAGGAAGAAATGACCATGCCCCTGTCACGACCGATCACCCTCACAGCCGTCCTTGCCTTCCTGCTCCTGACAGGCTGCGGCACCGAGGAGGCCCAAACCCCCAGCGCCGACACCACGAGCGAGAACACCGCCGCCCCGGAGACCACCGACGCCGCCGCGGCCGGTGCGGTGCCCGAGGGAGTCGCCGCGCAGTACGCCACCCTGTCCGAGGAGGTCGAGGCCGAGGGCGGGCGCACGACCTCAGGAGACTGGGAGGTCGCCTACATCGTGGAACCGGCCGAACCCTGGTTCGAGACCACGGGAGGGGAGCCGACGCTGCGCGAACCCGCCGAGGGGGAGACCCACCACCTGGAGATCATCCCGATCGAAGCGGCCACCGGCCGGATCGTGCCCGAGGTGCCGATCCGCCTGGAGGTCCTCGATGACACCGGCGAGGTCGTGGACGAGAAGGAGCTGATGTTCTTCAACGCGGAGTTCTTCCACTACGCGAACAACTTCAGCATCCCGGCCGAGGGCGACTACACGCTGCGGGCCACTGTGCAGCCGCCGCAGTTCACCCGCCACGGCGAGAACCCCGAGGAGCTGACCCTGCTGGATCCGGTGACCGTCACCTTCGACGACGTCCGCCTGGAATCCGCCGGCTGAGGCCCCGCGGACTCCGCCGGCCACGGCTGGAGCGGCACCGCCGGCTCCCTGGCGCCCCCCGCACGGGGACACCGAGGAGAGGTCACCACGGGGAGGACAGGAGAAAGGGGCGGGACGGCCCCCCAGCCGTTCCCGCCCCTCTGTTCTCCGCCTCAGGACGGACGCCCACCCACGGTGGCGGATCCCCCCGGATCCGTTGTGCTGCCCGCCTGTCCCAGAGCTCGAGGGGTCTTGGAAAACGCCCTCTCACCAGGAGCGTCGCTCATCCCGTCCCTCGAGGCAAGACCCCCGGGGTGCCGCGCATTCACAATCGGAAGCAAACGTGTGTGATCGCGAACACATGGGCGTCCGCCGACGCGGTCCGGCACCGCCCCCGGACCCCGATCAGCTCACGCGGTAGCCTCGAGGTCGGACGAACGGCACGAGCGGCGCTGTCGGTTTCTTCGCCCCGGTGCACCGATGAGCAGTCGGGCCGAGCGCGTCGGAACGCCGATTCCGCTGCGGCCGGCAGCGGCACCGGGACACGCCGCAGAACCTGGAGGCATTCATGACACTCTCCGCGGGCCACCGGATCGGGCTGGCCGGAGCGGCGGTGGTCGGGGTCGCCTTCGGCATGGCCCGCTACGCCTACGGTCTGACGCTGCCCGGCATCCGGGAGGACCTGGGGCTCTCCGAGCTGGTGCTCGGCCTGGTCTCCAGCGCCACGTTCGCGGGCTACCTGGCCGGGCTGCTGCTCGCGGGACGACTGGCCGCTCGGCACGGTTCGCGCGCTCCGACGACCGTGGGCGGGGTCTGCGGCACCGCGGGGGCGGTGATCGTGACCTTCGCGCAGTCCCCCTGGCTGCTCGCCGTCGGGGTCGTCCTGGCCGGCAGCGCCGGCGGCTGGGTCTGGGCGCCCTACTCCGACATCGTGACCCGTGCGGTGCCCCTGCGGCAGCAGCCCAGGGCCTTGGCGATCATCACGACCGGCACCAGCGGCGGACTGCTGCTGCTGGGCGGGCTGGCCGTGACGGCCGCGCTGGGCTCCTGGCGCCTGGTCTGGGCCGGCATCGCCGTGGCCGCGGTGGCCGCCGCGGTCGTGAACCTCCGCCTGGTGCCGCGCACCAGGCCGGCCGCGCGCCCGGACGGACCGGGCGGCGCCTCCTCCCTGGTCACAGCGCTGCGCGTCCCGGGCGCCTACTCCGTCGTCTACTTCGCGGTCGTCGTCATCTACTTCACCTACGCCGCCGACGCCCTCGGCAGCGGCACCCTTCCGGCGGCGGCCGTGCCTGCCCTCTACGCGGTCATCGGCCTGACCGGCATGGTGGGCGTGACGACCGGGGCCCTCGCGCAGCGGATGGGCAGCGGGCGGGTGGCCGCGCTGAGTCTAGTGACGGTCGCCGCGGCGCTGGCGCTGCTCGGGCTGGCCGCCGACTCCCTGGCCGCGACGATGGTCTCGGCGTGCATCTTCGGTGTCGGGTACATGACCGGATCGGCGGTGCTCGCCGTCTGGACCGCCGAGCTGGTGCCCGACCGCGCCGGGGCGGCGTTCACGACCTGCCTGGTCGTGGGGGCCTTCAGCTCGGTCGCCGCACCGGCCGTCGCCGGCGCGGTCATCCCCGGCCTGGGCCTGGGGACCCTGCTCGTGCTCACCGCCGCGGTGGCGCTGCTCAGCGGAGCGGCGCTGCTGCTGGTGCAGGGGAGCTTCCGGAGGGCGGCCGTCGGCGAGACCAGCCCGTGAGCGCCAGCATCCACCGGGCTGCGCGCCGCCCGACTGGCGGCGCGCAGCCCCGGGGTGCTCGCGGACCGGGTGCAGGCCGTCGTCGAGCAGCGCTGCACCCTCGTCCTTTCGCGATCGAGGGAACAGAGGCGTTCGCCGGTCTCTCCCGGTCCGCCGGCCCGCGGGGCACTGATGCGCCCGGCCGGGGCCTCACCTCATGCGCCGGCAGGCGGGCTCGCTCGTGTAGGTGAGGATCACCTCGTCGTCCTCGGGGCGTTCCCCGAAGGCGCGACGGGTGGCGGCGGCCAGCACCGCGGTGACGACGGCTTCGTCGTCCTCGGGCCGTTCCCGCTCGCGGCTCCAAGGACTCGGGGAACCCCCGACTCCGGTGACCGGTGGGGTGCTGGGCCGGGACTGCTCGAGAGGTCGGAGCTGGAGCCCTCCAGGGCCCTCGATGGGGCCCTCGATCTCCGGCGGCGCAGTAGGAGTGGATCCGAAGTGGATGCTGGTGGTCGTGGTCATCGCGCTTCCCTACGTCGTTGTAGTGGTGTGCTAGGGCGGTCTCCACCCGCGCAGGGTGTGAGGACTCCGGTGGAGTGCTCCGCCTCCCGGATCCCCAGGTCCGTCACTGGGCCCGGGGATCTCGGCGGTCCGGGTGGAACCGGGCGTGCTGGTGGACGCCGAGGACTGCGAGAGTGGCAGGCGACGCACCGGTGTGGCTTCGCGTTCGCCCGCAGGTGCCCCTGACCCTAGTGAAGCGGATCCTGGCGCGGAACCACTCGACGAAATATGTCGTTGCATCGGCGCGCGAGAACGGGCCGGAACGTGCTGGAGCACGGGCCGCCGTCGCCCTGCAGCCGGCCCGTGGTCCCGTCGGCGGGTCAGGACTGCCGGGGCGTGGCCGGAAAGCGTTCCTCGTAGGCGGGGACCAGGGCGGGGTAGTAGTCGCGCTCGAAGTCGATCGCCGCGACGTCCCCACCCGTCTCGGCCGCCACGAGGCGGTCCAGGTAGTAGTCCCAGCCCGGGCCGATGTTGTGCCCCCACCCCGGCTCCGGGAGGACCTGGCCGAAGTGCAGCGTCGTACCACCGTCGTCCTCGGTGAGCCGGAACTCCACTCGCCAGTCGTGGTCCTGTCCGTCCAGGCCCTCACTGCGGGCGCGTGTGCGCAGCAGCCGCGGCGGCTCGCAGGCCTCGATGTGATGCTCTTCCTCCGGCATGCCGTCCTCGGCGGTCATCCGGAAGGTGACGCTGCCGGAGGCCGGGTCCCCGGTCCACGTGCCGATCCAGCGCTCGAGGCGTTCGGGATCCGTGACGGCGGCCCACACGTCCTCGACAGGAGCGCTGAAGTGGCGGGTGAACACGATCCACTCACCGTCCTGGCGGGTCTCGGGCCGGCCGGTGGCCTGTGGTGCGGTCATCCTGCGTCCTTCCTCTCGGTGCGGGCCGGCCGGTCCTGCCGGCCGGCGGCGCGGTCGCGGCTGGTGCGGCGGACCTCGAGGTCGAGTCCGTCCAGGACGTGCTCCGGGATCCGCGGTGTCCGGCCGCTGAGCTCCTCGAGCAGGACGGCGACCGGCTCCAGGGCGGAGGGCACCAGGGTGTAGTGGCGCTCGCGGCCGTGCGTGGCCCCGGCCACCAGGCCCGCGTCGCCGAGCACCTTCAGGTGCCTGCTGACCGCCGGGCGGCTGATGTCGTGATCGGCCGCCAGGTCGACCACCCGGGCCGGCCCCTCGGCCAGCCGCCGCAGCAGGGCCCGCCGCACCGGGTCCCCCAGAGCCGTGAACACGTCCACGGCATCTATGGTAATCCCGAAGTTACCAATTCGCCAGACATCCTGGACGAGACCATCAAGAGGCTCCCATGCCCGCTCACCGGGAGGCATCTCGCGTCGCCGCGCGCTCGGGCTGTGCTCAACCACCTCGTGCCCGGCAACTGGCCGGTCGAGAAGCGGCGGGAGGCCGGGGAGAACTTCTCCGGGGAACTGATCATCAGCGAGAACTTCGACTCCAACGTCATCGGCTGACCGCCGAACGAGCCCGGGCGGCCCGGGAACGCTCTGAGCCCCGACAACCTCCCTAGATGAGTAATTCCAAGGGGTGGGGGTCTTGGCGGGATGGGGCGAGGGTGCCCAGAATCGGCGTTGCTACCCGTGTCGCCGAACCCCTGGAGGTCCGTCGTGGACGCCGATCTGGACACCCTCGCCACCGCACTGTACGTCACGGCCGATGACTTGTTGAAGGCCCATTCCGACCGCGCCCCGCACCGCCCACCGACCGGGATCGCACCGCGGATCACGGACGCGGAACTGATCACCCTGGCCGTGCTCCAGGCCCTGGGCGGGTTCACCAGCGAGGCCCGCTGGCTGCGCCACGCCGGGGTGCACCTGCGCCATCTGTTTCCGCACCAGCCCCAGCAACCCGGGTACAACAAACGCCTGCGGGCCCTGACCGACACGATGGCCTGGCTCATCGGGGTCCTGGCCGCGGACACGACCATCGCCGGTGACGACGTGTGGCTGGTCGACTCCACCCCGGTGGAGTGCGCCCGGTCGAGGGAAACGGTCAAACGCTCGGCCCTGGTGGGGTGGGCGCAGTACGGCTACTGCGCCTCCCACTCCCGCTACTTCTGGGGACTGCGCCTGCACCTGGTGGCCACTGTGCACGGGCTGCCGGTGGGCTGGGCGCTGACCGGGGCGAAGGCCGACGAGCGGGTGGTGCTCACCGAGATCCTCACCGGCACGCCCGGGCTGACCGATGCGCACCGGAGCCGGCAGCTGGTGATCGCCGACAAGAACTACTACGGCAAAGCGTTCGAGACCGAGCTGGAGGAGGCCGGGCTCGAGCTGCTGCGCCCGGCCCGGGCGGGGGAGGCACCCCGTCCCGGGGCCCGGTTCTTCAAGCCCCTGCGCCAGATCATCGAGTCCGTCAACAACACCCTCAAGGCCCACCTGGACCTGGAGCGCCACGGCGGACGCACCGTCCGTGGCGTCTGCGCCCGGATCGCCCAGCGGCTGCTGGCCCTCACGACCGCGATCTGGCACAACGACCGTCTCGGCACCGGGGTCCGTCGATCCCTGACCGCCTACGACCACTGACCACCCCTTGGAATTACTCATCTAG
>NZ_LQBK01000016.1 GCF_001483755.1 Kocuria rosea subsp. polaris | reverse complement strand
TCAACAAGGCCAACCGCCCAAGGACTTCAAAGACGGGCCACTAGATATCCCACGGCCGTATGGTGTCAAGCGGCGCTGGCCAGGAGGTTGGGTTCGTCCCGGTGGGTCCTGGCGATGCCCTCGTCGTAGAAGGTTTGGTGGCGCAGGCAGCCGTGCAGGATGCTCACCAGACGGTTCGCCACGGCACGCAGGGCTTGGTGGTGCGTGGCGCCGCGGGCGCGGCGTTCATCGTAGTAGGCCCGGGCCCCTGGTGAGGTGCTCAGGGCGGAGAAGGCCTGGAAGTACAGGGCGTCACCGAGGCGGCGGTTGCGGGCGTAGCGGGCCAGCACGGCTCTCTTCTTGCCCGAAGCTCGGGGGAAGCGGGCTCATGCCGGAGTAGTTCTTCCTCGCCCTGGCATCGGCGTAGCGGTGGGGATCGTCCCCGAACTCGGCGAGCTCCCGGGCGCCGAGAACGAAACCGAGACCGGGTTGGCTGCGGTAGATCTCAGCATCGAAGGTGCCGGCCAAAACACTGCTGGAGCTGTTCCTGCAGCGCCTCGACCTGTGTGCTCAGCGCGGTGATGACGGCGATCAACGCCCCGGTGCTGGCGGTGTAGGCGGCCTCGATCCCCGGACGGGCCGGCAGGTGGGGTCCCTGCAACGCCGTGACGATCTGCTCGGCCCGGGTGCTGAGGTTGCGCTGCCGGCCTCCCGTCCGCAGCAGGGCTTGCACCGGCTGGGTGGTCAGCCGTGCCCCGGCGGCGGGACCAGGGGCGGCGGTGAGCACGGCGACCGCGTCACGACCGTCCAGGTCGGTGCCGAAGGCCGCCAGGGCAACCGGGTAGTACTCTCGCAACCCCGAGCGCAACGTGTTGACCTGCCGCTGACGAGCCCAGATCAGCGACTGGTGCGCCCGGGCCAACACTTTGACCTCCTCGGCGATCGCGCTGTCACCGGTGATCGGGCGGTGATGGGCCCGGTCCGTGCGTACGAGCTCGGCCAGCACCAGCGCATCACCGGGATCGGACTTTGCCCCCGAGGTGCCGTGCCGGTCCCGGTAGCGGGCCGCTTGCAGCGGATTGATCGCGTAGACGGTGTACCCGGCGGCCAGCAGGGCCTGCACCCACGGACCCCGATCGGTCTCGATGCCGACCACCACCTCGGCCGTCTCGTCGTCCTCGCCCCGGTGGTCGGCGATCAGCCCGTGGAGCTTCTCCACCCCGGCCATGCCCTTGGTCAGTCGCTGACGGACCAGTCTCTTGCCGTCGGTGTCGATCACCCCGTCGTTGACAGCCGCTGTCGGCGGTGGATCCGATCACCGGGGTGCTGATCCTTGCAGCCCGGTTCACTTCCCAACGTTTCGAGCATCGGACAGTCCCACTACCGGTCGCAAAGCCACCCGTGGCACGAACTCATAGGGGTCGAAAGCGGTGGCGGACCCGGTGAAAATTCGGGCCTGGGCCAAGGAGAGCGGCTACCAGGTCTCCGACCGCGGCCGCATCCACCAATCCGTCAAGAACTCCTACTACACCGCCCACTGAGCAAGTAACGCCCCGGACGATGACGCGAGTTGCCGCTACTCACCAAGGTGAGTAGCGGGAGCGTCGTTGACGCTCGCCCTCCACCATGGAGACCGGAACTGATCGGGTCATTACTGCCCTCAAGGCCATCCGTGCAGGAGACTGGGCGGACACCCACAGTCCTGCACGGCCACGGATCGAGGACTCAGGGTTCCCCCACCGGAACATCAGTGGCCGGTATCTGAAGATCCGGAGCGTCCCCAGGAGGTTCTCCGGTGCTGGGCGGAACAGGGTCAGGCGACTCCCGCTCCGACGGGTCCGTGAATCCCGTTGCACTGTCTGTCGGTGCGGTGGGGAGCGCAGTGGTGAGCGCTGAAACGTCTCGCTCGAGGTCGATGGTGTGGGTGACTCCGTGCGACGGGATGTCGATCGCGAGTTGCTCATAATATTGGCCGGGCTGCTGAGGAGAGAACTCCACGATGAGGATGCATTCCTCAATCCCCTCCGACACCACTAAGCCGGTGCAGGTGTTGTCGGTGACCGCGAAGACGCCACCATGCTCGTTGGAGAGACTGGCGGCACCTACCTCTACCGCCTGAAGTGCTTCCTCAGCGCTCAGACGAACTCTAACCTCAACCTTTCTGAATAACGTGCAGTTGTCGAACGGGGCTGAGCAGCTGTCGTCGTCTCCGTCGTCTCCGTCGTCTCCGTCGTCTCCGTCGTCTCCGTCGTCTCCGTTGCTCCCGCTTTCTCCCAGCGACTGCCACTGCGCATCGGTGACGATCTCACCGCCCCCCGAGAGCTCTGTTCGCGCTTTGTCGACCTCACCTGTGGCCACTGCCGAGGTGGCGGGAGGGGATTCTCCATTCGGTGTTCTCTCGGTATCGGTCGGGGCGCAGCCGACCACCGAGCCGACCAGGAGAAGTCCGCAGGCCGCCCTTGAGAATGATGATCCAATAGTGCGCGTCATGACTTCCCCGGTTTTAGCTCGATGCGGATGGATGGCTCGTCCTTGATGATGATCGTGGTGCCTTTGCCATGGGTCCATCCGTTCGGCAGCAGGAAGAACTTGTCGGCCGAGCGCACCAAGAGACGGAGGCCCGAGTACTTGTACCGGTACCGGGCATCGGGCATGTCGTTCCTCTCCACGGAGACGGAGCTGCCGAGGGCCAGGGACTCAGCGCTGTAGACGGTCACCGCAGGCTGGTCTTTCAGATGTCCTGCGATGTGTTCCGCCCTTACTCGCCCCTCATCACGGGCATACAGCGTTGTGGCCCAGAACAGGCTCAAGACCACGAGGAAAACCAGGGTCAGATAAACCGATTGTTCCCATGCCGGGGCGGGAGCCGACGAAGGCCGGGTGTCGGAATGATCCGTTACGGCGACCAGGATGAAGTAGCTGTACGCCATGCACAGCGCACCCCCACCCAGCAACGCCGGCCGAAGCAGCAGACGGACCAGCTGAAGATCAAACGGGTCGTCGAACAGCAACGAATGGACCACCAGGGCGATGGCCACGAAGCCCAGCACCGCCGACCCGGTGGCGGCGAGCCGGACGATGCGAAGGTCGACGTCACTGTTCAGAATCCGGCGGACGAAGGCGTGCATCACTAGTCCGAGGAGCATCGCAAACGCGATGAATATCGTGGGAGCGATCAAAGCGTCGGGGCTCCGCAGCACGTAATCGGTGTTCGTGAATTCCAGTGTGCTGGGGTCGAGTCCAAAGTAGCGACTGCGGCTGTCCGTCATCGTCCACCCGAACCAGAAGGCCAGTGCGGTGAACAAGGTGGTGGGAGGAATGAGCAGCACCACCCAGTTCAGCACCTGGGAGGCCAGCCCCCCCTGCGCTTCGTTCTTCGGAGGGTCCGATACGGTTCTTCGCCGCGGGCTTCGCGGAGAACTTCCCCGAGCCCGGGCCTTACGCCATTGCTGCTTGCGGTTCGTGCTCATCGCTCGTCCTTGCGGCTCATGACACTGCCCTTCGTCAGTGTCTCACCCGACACGGCCTCCCCAACCTTCATGACTTGGAATTTTTATAGAGCTCTGCTGGGACAGCGCCATCAAGTAGTTGACCCGATCCGGGCCGACCCGTCAGCTGCTGGCGGGACTCACAGTGAACAATGACTTGACCAACCTCGAGCAATCGTCCCACTTCCAAGGAAGTGGGACAGCTACCTCGAACTCGACGAGACGTCTCGCATCCACTGCCTTCCAATACGGTCGCGGCGACTGGGGCCGGCCCAGCGGTGCGAGGATCAGCGCCTACCTCGGGTTGGTGCCCTCCGAGCACTCCTCCGGGGCCAGCCGGTCCTTCGGCGGGCATCACCCGCACCGGCAACCTTCACGCGAGGCGGCTGCTGATCGAGGCCGCCTGGCACCACAAGCCCCGCTACACGCCGCCCTGGCCCCACTGACCCAGTGAACGACGAAACGGCGTCCCTCACCGGCCAACGAGGGACGCCGTTTCACCCTGTCCTCTTGACAAGATGGACTACATATCAGTCCAACGCGAAGGTCGCCACGACCGGGGCGTGATCGGACTCGGGGTATTTGCGGTCCACCGCGAAGGCCGCGGACTCGTCGTGCAGGACCTCGTTGTGGATCTCGGACCCCCGGTAGGAGGCCAGCAGGTTCCGGGTGACGAGCATGTGGTCCAGCATCTGTGCTCTCCCCTGGTGGAAGAGGGTGTAGCGGGCCGGTTCGGGCACGGTGTGCTCGATCGGCACCAGGATCCGGTTCACCAGCTCGGGGTTGCCGGTGTCCTCCACGTCACCCCGGATCGCCTGCACGGGCACCTCCTCGGGGTCAGCGTTGAAGTCCCCGGCCACCACGATGAACGCCTCCGGATCCGTATCCAGGATGCGGTCCACGAGCCGGCGCACCTCCACCGCCTGGGACATCCTCTTCATGGAGGAGATGAAGCTGCCCTCGGCCCATGCGTCGGCAGAGCGCCAGGTGAAGTTGTCGATCTTCTGGCCCGGGATGTTGGTGGGAATTTTCGACTTCAAATGCACATTGATCACGTGCAGCACCTTCCCGCTTTGGAGTTTCACATGGGCGTAGAGGATGGGGCGTTCCACCGTGATCTCCACCGCGGCCTCATCCGTGGGTAGGGCGGTCAGACGGCGATAGGACAGCGCGCCCACCAGGTCATTGCTCAGCTGCTCCACCGCAACAATGGGCAACGGTGTGGCCACCACCAGGTTCCGCTCCCGGAACACGGCACCGTCCTCGCCCCGGGTGCTGGCGAGGTTGGCTCCTGCCAGCCCGGTGTCCTCCAGTAGCGCGCGCAGGGCGTGCACCTCCCGGAGAGCACCCGGGCGGTCCTGCCCGTTCACCTCCTGGAAGACCGCCACATCCGCCCGCAGCCGGTGGATCTGCGGGCGCATTAGACGGATCCGCTCCTCCAACGACGGTCTGACCCCTGGGGCGGTCTCGTCGAAGTTCTCCAGGTTGAACGTCGCGATCCGGAACTCAGCCATCAGATACCCCCCGCACTACGGTTCACGGTGTCGCATCCCAGCCCAAACACAGGAACTGCGACTTGTACCTATCAGTTAGACAGTGCCCGGGAGAATCTCCGCAAGCAATAAATTCACGATTACCGCATGGTTGTTAACCGGGGCCAGCTCGGCCTGCGGATCACCCAGCAATCAGTGTGCCTCGCCTGCGTCAGCCACCCGTTCCCCCACACAGAGCTGGCCGACACGAGTGTCTTGCAACCAAAATGTCTTGCATTCCTTGGCTTATGAAGCGGAGGCCAAAGAATCAGAGACTTATGGTGCGCGTAGCGGCTCAGGGATAGAACTCTTTTAATCTGACTGCTGTGTCGGGATGTCCCTGGTGGCCGCTTCGTTCTCCCCGATGACCTCGAGGATCGCCTGAAGCCCTTTAGGATCAATCTGACCGAGGGCCCGGGCGGCGAAGTTGCGGACCTCGGCTCGTCGGAGGGCGCGCACCGTGTGGAGTTCCTGCTCGACCTGCTGAGGGAGCGGCCCGTCCTCCTGCACGAGGTATCTCGGGTCCACTCCGAACACTTCCCCCAGCGCCCGGAGCAGTTTCTCGTCGGGGCGCACCCGGGTGTCTGCGGTCTTGAGGTAATGCCATTTCGTCCGTGAGATGGCCACGCCGCGGTCTTTGAGGCCTTGCTGGATCGTGGTGAAGTCGTAGGGCTGGCCGGCTTCGGTGCGCAGGGTGTCCAACAGCAGGTTGATCTTGTCGGCCAAGATCTGGGCTGAGCGTTCCCGGTTGGCGTCCCCCACGTGCTTTCTCCTCATGTCACGATCCAGGCGTAGATGCTGCCCAGGAAGGCCAGCCCGTAGATGAAGCCTGAGATCACCTGCGGACCGGTGTGGTCCTGGAGCCGGATGCGGCTCCAGCACACCGCCAGGCCCACCGGAACAAACAGCAGCCCGACAACACCCCAGGATGTTGTCAGGGCAACAATAGTTCCGCCCATCATCATGCCGTGCCCGGAGATCTTCCACCACGGACTCACCACAGCGATCACCAGCCCGGCCAGGAACGTGGCCACGAGCAGCGCCACGATCTCGATCGGCCCCTGCAGCAGGATCGCGGCCGTGAGGTAGCTGAGGACCAGCACCAGCACCCCGGCCATCACCGGTCGGCGGTGCTCCTTCACGCTCACGTGGTGGTCGGTGAGCACCCCTCGGCGCACCAGCATGAGGACCACGGCCAGCGGAACCCCGCACACGATCAGGGCCGCGCTCATTCCCCACCACAGCGAGGCAGCAGATGGGTTCGCCCCCCAAGGCAGCGCGATGAGCAGCGCCGCCAGCAGCACCGGAGGCTGGAAGGCTTCCGTGGCCGTTCTCTCCCAGCGGGGGACGACGATCGAGGTACTCATGATGTGAGTTCAAATCTCCTCTCGGCGGCCTGCAGGGCACACCGTTGCTTTTCCGACAGGCCCACGTTTTCTGCCCGCAGGGCGTCTTCGACGGCAATGACGGCACTGTAGAGAACCTGCTGGGGATCAGCCGACAGAGCGCTGGACCAGCCTGGAGGGCGTCCACCAGGACTCCACCGATCCGCGCCGAGGTGGGCCCACACCGGGGCGATCCTCACTATGTCCAAGCGCAGACCCACCTTCAGGCGCCGGCCTTGGGCGTAGAGCCCCAGCCACGCCACGGCCAAGCACACCAGCACGGCCCCGGGCAGGAAGACCGGACCGAACGAGGCCCGCAGGGCCACAGCTACAGCATCCCACGTGCCTGAATACCCGAGGACTGCGTAACCGGCCTCGAGCGTGCAGCCGAGCACGAGCAGAGAACCTCCCACCCCCAGGCCGAGCAGCCCCGGCCACAGCAGGCGGTCGTGCCCCGGCTGGCGCAGGGTGAGTTCCCGGAAGGCGACACGGGCAACATCGGCGGCGTTCCACGCTCCCATCACCATGATGAGCAGCGTGTAGACCAGGGTGCCGCCCTGGTCAAGATGGTCCGGAATGAACGCTCCCGAGGTCGGGCCCCGGTCGATCGAGAAGAACGCTGCCGTCAATCCCAGCAGCAAGGCGCTACCTATGGCGGCCTCCCGCAACGTCCGCGACCGGCTCCAGTCCCTGCGCTGCAGGGACTGCACGAGGGCAGCCCGCAGGCACCATACGGCGCTGAGTGCGAGCAGGTTGCGCACCAGGTGGAAGATGTTCTCCCCGCCCAGCCACGCATCCACGGTCCGCTCGGGAACCATGACCCCGTTGGCCGAGAAGGCCAGCGCCGCCAACGCCGTGCCCACCCAGACGAAGTCCACTCGGCGTCGCCGCGCCACTCGTGGCAGACGAACGACCGCTGCCACGGCGGCGAAGAGGAACGCCACGGCCTTGAGCAGACTCAACACCGCTCCCAGGCTCATCAGAAGGCCTCGAGCAGAGGATCCACCTGCTGGGTCAGTCGGGCGGCCAACCTCGTGGCGGCGTTCTCTGCCGCGATCTCCTGGGCCGTCCAGGTCGAGGAACGCCCGAGAAGAGTCTTGATCCGCCGGGAGCCCCCGATGTGGGCGAAGGCATTCCCCAGCGTCAGCTCGCACCCACCGTGCATGAGGAGGATGTGTCCGTACTCGTGCAGGATCACATGCCGGCGCAGCAGCTCGCTCTCCCCCGCAGCATGGAAGATCCAGGACTGCTCGGCCTTCTCCAACCACAACCCCGTGACGTCCTGACCCAACCCCGCCGGCGCCGGCTCGATGTGGATGGGCTTGCCGTGCCGACGCTGCACCTCCAGATGAAGACCCTCCCAGGTGAGATGGTCCGGCAACTCAGCCAGCACATCGGAGTCGGAACGGGAAACAGTTCCCCCTAGCCAAGACATGCCCTCCAGGCTACCTGGAACTTGAACATGTTTATGTTGAACATGTTCAACATGCATTAGGGTGGATGCATGCCGTGCGGCACTTTGCGCCCGACCGTAGATGACTAAGGCCATCGCCGCTTGCCTTGTTTGCAGGAGGGATCGTGTACCAGAGGGATGAAAAATCACCGAGACACACCTGATACCGCTATCGGTAGCAGTGTCGATATGCCATGATCGACCCATGACCGAGTACCAGCAGCCGAAGTTGCAGGGCCACAAGGTGGCCCTGATGGCGCGTGTGTCTCCAGAACAGCACCGCGCGGCGATCGAAGCATCGCATCAGGCGGGGCTCAGCATGGCCGAGTACATCGGCGCCTTGATCGACCGCGACGCTGGAAGGTCCAACAAGCTCGACAACAGGGAGGAGCCGCGCCTACCGCTGGCTAATTCCGCTTAAACGACTGACGACCCGCCTGGCAGGGCGGGCCGTCGAAGTCATTCGGCTGTCTCAGGTCGCCAAACTCGCGACAGCCGTTCCAACAGCTAACTGAATCGAATCTGTCATGAACCCAATACCAGGGGACTGTTGTGTCCCCTAGTGTACCTGAGGCGCGTCCGCAAATGGACCCCTCGTCACTCAACCGCGCCGATTTTCGGTCACACTCCTCCCCCGACGCTGCCCTCGAGGCTCCCGCGGAGCTTCCCTCGCACCGTCGACGGGTGCGGGTGGCCTACGAACGCTCCAAGGCCGTGGTGCTGCGCGCCGTGCCCCAGGGTTGCCGTCTGGCCCGCCACGTGGTCGCGTGGAAGCGTGCCGTGCTGGAGCACCCGGCCCTGGAGCTGATGCGCGCCGACGGCCGGGCCAACATGGCCGCCCTGGTCGAGATCATCGCCGTCCAGCAGGACCCGGGGTCGCGGACCTGGCGCACCACCTGGGGATGGGTGGCCGAGCGCCTGGGGGTGCACGAGGACAGCATCGGGCGGATGATCCGCCGGCTCAAGGACTGGGGGCTGCTGGCGGTGGTGGCCACCGGCCGCTCCGCCCGCTACACCCCGCGGTCCACGGGCAAGAAGCAGGGCGAGGCCCCCGTCTACGCCCTCACCGTCCCCGCACCCCCGAAGCTGGCGCCCACCCCGGACGAAAAGACCGACGAGGAGCAGGAAGAGGCTGTGGATATAAATGTCGGCCCGGTCCCCCCGAAGGGGGTATGTTCTCCCCCGCACGCGCGCGAAAGACTTTCCCAAAAGGACGCGGCTACGCCGCGACCCTCTGCCAAAGCCGCCGCGCAGCGGCGGGAGGCCCAAGCCGCCCTGGCCCAGCGGACAGCTCCGCTGTGGCCGGCTCATGCAACGGTTCAGCCTTCGAGGGTGGGGGCGGCCCGGTCGGATTGGAAGCAGGCTTATCGTTGGGCGGGGTTGGAACTGCAACACCATGCGCTGGTGCTGCGACGGATCACCACCGCCTACGTGGTCTCGGTGGCCAAGGCCCACTTCCAGGCCAGCTGGACCATCGCCGATGTGCTCCACGCCCTGGACTGGGCACCTAATGGCCAGCGCTACCCTCACGACGCGGCCACCGGGATCGAACACCCCGGGGCCTGGTTCGCCGCCCGGCTGCGGGCCTGGACGCACGCCGACGGCTCCCCGCTCCGCTCCCCCGGCCAGCGCGCCGCGGCTGAGGCCGAGCAGCGCCGGGCCGAAGCGGTGGCCGCCGCCGCCCGTTATGCGGCCCGGCAGGAAGCTGCTGAAGCCGCCCCCGAGAATGCCGGGGCGGGGGGCGTGGCCGTTAGGTCGGCTGAGGAGGTGTCGGTGGCGCGGCGTCCGCTGAAGGAGCGGTTCGCGGCCGCCTACGCGGCCGGGGTGGCCGAGGCCGCTCGGCGGGCCGGCGCCCCCGGTACGCAGTGATGTGAGGTGTCCTGGCCTGCTGGGGCTCGCGGTGAGCTCGGGGCCGGCTGCGGGCGGGAGGGGTCCTTGGCACGTGCGGGCGCTGGAACATGTGGGAAGTGCTGCCGGTCACGGGTGGGGCGCCTCCGGGGGGAAGTCCGGGGGTGTGGGGAGGTCGGTGTAGCCGACTTCGTACTCGGTGACCTCGAGGATGCGCGAGCCGGAGGTCGCTGCGGCCCGCTCCCGGATCGCTTCCACGGTGGACCGGCTGGCGACCAAGGCCTGCTCGTCGATCCAGTAGGTGATCGACAGGCTCCGGCCGGTGGCCCGATCGACCAGACTCACCGCACCCCGGTATCCGGGCAGCCCTTGGAGTTGAGGCAAGACCTCCGTACGCAGAGCATGCAGGCCGGCGTCGTAGTCCTGCGGATACCCACCCTCATAGGCACTCACCCGTGCGTACATACCACGCTCCTCTCCCCTGTGCTGCGGCCAGGCTATGCACCCGCGCCCACCACGCACTGCACGTCCCCTGGGGTCGGTCTCGCGGTGATGGCCTGTCTGGTGGACGGGTCACGGCACTGAGTCACCCGACGGCGGCGGCGGTAGTGGACTGCCGAGCAGGACACCGCTGTGTCCGGGGTGACCAGAGTCTGCCGGTGGTGGGGTCCGGGTGCGGGGGATGTGGGTGGAGGCGGTCCCGGGCCCCCCGGCTCGGTACCGCCTCCACCATCGACCGCCAGGCGCACACGCTGGTCGCATCCACCGGCAGGACGTCGTTGTCTCTTGCCCGCAGGGTGCGCCTGGAGATCTGAGGTCGAACCTGGGACTCGCCCCCCGGCGGGTCCCGCTCATCCCCTCCCCCACTGTGGGTGATGCCGCTGGTCAGGGGCAACATCATGCGAAATGTTGCACCGATCACATTGAATGACCGGCCCCGGGCTCATCGGGGGTGCTGATCTTGGGGTGTCCGGGCCGACGACCAGACTCCAAAGCACCAGCACTGATCAGTGCGTAGATATATACGCACTAATCGTGGTCAGGTCACTCAGTATCGAATATATGTTCTATTCTGGCGGGTATGAGACCCCCCGTGCCGCTGGCCATTGACGATCCCGTGCTGGTGAACGCGGTTCTGGTCCGGGTGCCGGCTGGATTCCCCTCCCCTGCCCAGGACAGCTTCGACGACGGGCGCATCGACCTCAACGAGGTGCTGATCCGCGATGTCACCTCCACCTACCTCTTCCGCGTCACCGGGAACTCGATGGAAGGCATCGGGATCTACTCCGGGGACGAAGTGCTCGTGGACCGCTCCCTGACCCCACGGCACGGCAGCGTGGTGATCGCGGTGCTGGACGGGGACTTCACCATCAAGACCCTGCACGTGACCGGCGATCGGGTGGTGCTGCACCCGGAGAATCCGGCCTATCCGGACGTGGAGGTCCCGTCCCTGTCGGAGCTGGTGGTCTGGGGTGTGGTGGTCTATGGCATCCGCCACATCCACTAACCGGAATGGTGGTGTGTGGTGATCGCCCTGGTGGACGTGAACAACTTCTACGCCTCGGCCGAGGCTCTCTTCGAGCCCTCCCTAGCAGGGAAGCCGCTGGTGGTGCTCTCCAACAACGACGGCTGTGTCGTCGCCCGCAGCGCTGAGGCCAAGGCCCTGGGGATCCGGATGGGTGACCCTTGGTTCCAGTTGCGCGCCGACGCCCAGCGCTGGGGGCTGCTCAAACGCTCCTCCAACTACCAGCTCTATGCGGACCTGTCCGAGCGGGTGATGCTGCTGCTGGCCCGCCACGCCCGCGATCAGGAGGTGTACTCCATCGACGAGTGCTTCCTGCTCCCACCCGACGGGACACCTGAGGAACAGGTGCGGTGGGCTCGCCGGCTGAAAGCCACTGTGGCCCGCAATGTCGGGCTGCCGGTGAGCATCGGGATCGCCAGCTCGAAGACGCGGGCGAAGATCGCCACCGAGGCCGCGAAAAAACTGCCCGCCACCGGTGGAGTGGTCCACTGGGATCAGGCCCCGGACGGGTACTGGGACCGGCTCATGGCGGCCCTGCCGGTCACCGAGGTCTGGGGCATCGCCGGGCGGCTGGCCAAAAGGCTGGAGGCGATGGGCATCGAAACTATCGCCGACCTGCGCGACGCGGACCCGGTGGCCATCCGCCACAAGTTCTCCGTGGTGCAGATGCGCACCGTGCTCGAGCTCAACGGCTTCCCCGCCATCCCCGTGGAGGACGAGGTGGCCACCAAGCAGCAGATCCTGGTCTCCCGGTCGTTCCCGGACCCGATCTGGGATCCGGAGATCGTCGGGGCCGCGGTGGCCGAGTTCGCCCAACGCGCCTCCCGCCGACTCCGGAAGGAAGGCGAAGTCACCGGGCGCCTCACCGTCTTCGCCACCACCTCCCCGCACCGACCTGGACCCACCCACAACGTCTCCATCCAGGTGCGCCTGGCCGTGCCCACCCACGAGCCCACTCCCCTGGTGACCACCGCCCGGGCCGCCCTGGTGCCCAAGCTGATGCACGGCATGTCCTACATGCGCGCCGGCATCCTCTGCACGGACCTCGCCCCCGACGGGGCCGTACCCGTCCTGCCTGGAGTTCTCGAACAACCCGCACCCCTCGGAGAGCTCATCGACACGGTCAACCGCCGCTTCGGCACCGGCACCCTCGCCCTGGGCCGACTCGGCGCCCACTCCCCCGTCCCCTGGACCAACCACCAAGCAGACCTTTCCCCCAGATACACCACCGACTGGAACGAACTACGCACCGTCAGCTGACCGATAACTCACCACCACGAGGTGCTTCAGTAAATGGCAGCTGTCATACATCTGAGGTTGACCCCCTTCGGTGGACGTCCTTGATGGTCAGGCCT
>NZ_LQBK01000015.1 GCF_001483755.1 Kocuria rosea subsp. polaris | reverse complement strand
GCCGTGCCCGCCGCAGCAGACGTGCTCTCTGCGGCGGGCACGGCCCGCCGCCGTCACGGAACGGTCTGGTGACGCTGGGGTCAGTCCGGGGGCGTGTGGCGGGGCAGGTGGATCCGGAAGCTGGTCCCGCGTCCGGGGCCGCCGCTGGTGGCCTCCAGGGTCCCGCCTTGGGCCTCGACCAGGGATTTGCTGATGGCCAGTCCCAGGCCTGAGCCCACGCGGTGGGCCTCCCGGCCGGTGTTGGCGCGGTAGAAGCGCTCGAACACGTGCGGGAGGTGCTCGGAGCCGATGCCTTCCCCGGTGTCGGTGACGGTGACAGTGACCGCCTCCGGGGTGTGGTCGGTGCGCACGGTGACGGCCCCGCCGGATGGGGTGTGGCGTAAGGCGTTCTCCAGCAAGTTGCCCAACACTTGTCCCATCCGCTCCTGATCGACCAGCACCGGTGTGACCTCCATGCCGGTGCTGATGGAGGTCACCGAGATGTTCTGAGCGGCGGCGTCCTGTTGGACGGCCGCGGCCGCCTGGGCTGCCAGCCGGCCCGGGTCCTGGAGGGTCAGCTGCAGATGGGTCATGCCTTCCTCGGCGGCGGTGAGCTGGCGGATGTCGCGGGCCAGTCGCTCCAGCCGGGCGATCTGGGCGTACAAGATGCCCGTGGTTCGTGCATCCCACTCGACCACTCCGTCCTCGATGCCCTCTAGATGTCCTTTGAGACTGGCCAGGGGGGTGCGCATCTCATGAGCCAGATCGGCCAGCATCTGGCGCCGGGTGGTGTCCACGGCGTCGAGCCTGGCCGCCATGTCGTTGAAAGACCCAGCCAGGGAGTCGAACTCCGCGCCCAGGCTGGTGGAGGTGACACGCACGTCGTAGTTGCCGGCAGCCACCTCCTGGGCGGCGGTGCTGAAGGAGACCAGGGACCGCCCGATCGTGCGGTAGAGGTAGAAGGTGAGCATCCCGGCGATGTAGAGCGCCGGGAGCCCCCCGATGGTCAGGGCGGTGAGGCTCACCGAGCGGAAGGCGTCCTCCAGGTGCACCAGTCCGGTGGCCTCATCGGCGTGGCCGGCCTCGATGAGCTCGTGATAGAACATGTTCGGCCCGACCAGCACCGCGGTGATCACCACGATGATCAGCCCGATGGCCAGCACTGCGGTCTGGGCTAGCATCAATCGCACCGTCAATGGGCTCCAGGACAAAGACCAGGCCCGGGTCCGGTCGGAGACGGCGGCGCTCATCGCCCGGTGCCCATCCGGTAGCCGATCCCGCGGATCGTGTGGATGAATGTCGGCCTGGTGGCTACGTCGCCGAGCTTCTTGCGGATCCGTCCGATGTGCACATCCACCAGGTGCTCGTCCCCGGTCCAGTGCGTGTCCCAGACCATCTCCACCAGCTGCCGGCGCGAGAGCACCAGTTGGGGGCGGGCAGCCAGGCACAGGAGCAGGTCGAACTCGATCCTCGTCAACGCCACCGGTTCCCCGCCCAGGTGCACCTGGCGGGAGCCCCCGTCCACCACCAGGTCCCCGATCACCAGCCCCTGGTCCTGGCCCGCCGGCTCCGGGACGGGTGCGGACTGGGTGCGCACCCGGCGCAGCATGGCCTGCACCCGGGCCACGAGTTCGCGCGGGCTGAACGGCTTGGTCACGTAGTCGTCGGCTCCCATCGACAGGCCCACGATCTTGTCGACCTCATCATCCCGGGCGGTGAGCATCAGGACGTGGCAGTCCGAGAAGGTCCGCACCTGACGGCACACCTCGATCCCGTCGATCCCCGGCAGCCCGAGGTCGAGCACCAGCACGTCCGGGGCGAAGTTCCGTACCGCGGCCACCGCCTCCGTGCCGTCGTGGCGCATCACGACCTCCAGCCCGGCCTTGCGCAGATAGTCCGCGATCAGCTGCGCGAGGTCGACCTCGTCGTCGACCACCAGCACACGTCCGGTGAGCGGATCCGTCATCTGTCCTCCCGGTACTGATCGCTGTGACATGAACACTGTGCTGCGAGCCCCAGCGTCCCAGGGCGACCGTGTCTGAGGCCTCGGAAACGAAACAGGGGGGTGGACTCGTCGTGGCCGGGCTCACCGGTGAACCGGTGGTCGCTGTGGCTAACGATCCCCTGCACCGGGCCGATGAGAGGGATATCGGACACTGAGAAGATCGCGTGTCGCCCCTCCACGAGCCCGGACAGACGCAACACGGCCGGGATCCGGCCACCACCACCGGGCGAGGGGACTCCGGTGGTCTCGGCCATCTCGGTGACGGTGCGCGCGCTGGAGGAACAGGACCCCAGGCGAGGGGGAGGGGGGCCGTGTCCTGAGGCAAGAGGGCGCGGTGCTGCCAAACCTACGGTTGGTCGGTGACCGTTCGGGGTGCTGCTGACTGCGCGAAGGGTGCGCGCCCATCGGGTGCCGCGTCGGGGATCACCGCACTGGACTGGACTGGCTGGAACGGGTCGACGGGGACCATGACATCCCGGTGTCGGCCCGTTCCAGTCGATGACGGCCCAGCTCGTGGTCCTGGATCAGGCCGCGAACCACTCCTCCAACCAGCCCTGCATGAGCTCGATCTCCGCCTGCTGGTCCTCGATCATCTTCTCCGCCATGGCTCGCAACTCGGGGTCGGTGCCCATCTGCAGCTCCATCTCGGCCATCTCGAGAGCCATCTGGTGGTGGGCGATCATCTCTTCGAGGAAGGCCTTGTCGAACTCATCCCCGGACCGTTTCGCCAGCTCTTCGAGGCTCATGCCGTCCATGCCGTCCATGCCGTCCATCTCGCCCATCATGGCGCCCTGCATGTCGGCATTCATGCTCTGGCCATGGCCGCCATGGCCATGGCCGTGGACGTGGTGCCCGTGGCCGTGGTGGTGGCCGTGTCCATGGTGGTGGTGTCCCGGGGTGTTCTCGGCGGCCAGCCGCTGGGCCGCTGCTTCCAGTTGCTGGATCTCCTCGGTCTGGGCCTCGATGATCTTCTCCGCCAGGTCACGGATTTCGGGACGCTCGGACTTCTGCAGGGCCAGCTCGGCCATGTCGGTGGCACCTTGGTGGTGGGGGACCATCATCACGGCGAAGTGGCGGTCGTGGTTCATGTGCCGCTCAGCGCCCGTCTGTGCGGAGGCGGAGGCAGGCTGGTGCGTCGGGGACGCGACCGCCGCGGTCGCCCCGGCACCGCTGAGGGCCAGCGCCAGGGCCGTCCCGGCGGCCAGGTGCTTGAACGTCGACGTCATGACGAATCTCTCTTTCGCAGCAGCCCGTACTGGACCTGCACATCGTGGTGTTTGCTCTGTTCAGCCTCGGGTCGAGGCGGACCGATCCATCCACGGTAGCCCCGCCGCAGCTGGCTTCGCCGGGCTGGGAGGGCTGGGCGGTAGATCTTCACTGAACCTTCAAGAGCGGGCCCATCAGGCGGCCAGATCGGGGTGTTCCCCGGCGGTGGATGGGTGCAGGCATCTCCGGTTCTGACCGACCGATCCTGGATGCTGATCAGGTGGGGGGCACACCCGCCGCCCGCCACGAGCGGCATTCGTGGCGGACGGAGGGTTGGCTCAGCGGAAGGTGACGTAGCCGACCGTCGGCATGGCATTCACGCTGTGCACGAAGGTGCCCTGGGTGGGATTCAGCGCGGAGATCATCTTGCCGCCACCAAGGTAGATCCCGATGTGGGCCCCGCCGTTCTGGACGACGAGGTCGCCAGGCTGCGGGTCGGTGGTCAGGGTGCCGGCCGCCCACTGCTGCTGGCTAGTGCGGGGGAGGTCGATGCCCTGCTGGGCGTAGACCCACTGGGTGAAGCCGGAGCAGTCCCAGGCGCCGAAGTCCGTGCCGCCCCAGACGTAACCGGTGCCGGCTCCCTGCATCGCTGTGCCCACGATCCCGGAGGCGCCGGTAATTTCGGTGATGTCCGCCGATTGGGTGGACACCGCCACGGCCGATGTAGCCTGCTCGGGCGCGGCCGGGGCCTGGGAAGAGGCGGTGGAGACGGTCTGCGGGGCGGCCGCGGGCTGGGAGGCCGCCGAGGTGTAAGTCGTCAGTGCGGACGCGGGGGTCGCGTAGGCGGGGGCGGTCTCTGCGGGGACCTCGGCGTAGGCCTGGGCCGGGGCGATGGAGCCGATGAGCACCGCACCGGCGGTGGCAGCGATCGTGGTGTTGCGCACGGCGTGAGAGGTGGTCTCGGCACGGTGGCGGGCAGCGTGGCGCTTGAAAACAGTCATGGGTGAGTTCCTCCCTTTGCCTACGAGGTGAGCTGTCGGATGCGGGTGGGAGACACCCGGCCGGCAGAGCGCACGCGCTCTGCCGGCTTAACCCCAAGGCCCCGGATCACCGGGACCGAAAATGGTTCCCCCGCTTCTGCCAAG
>NZ_LQBK01000014.1 GCF_001483755.1 Kocuria rosea subsp. polaris | reverse complement strand
TGGAGCACCAACCCAACCCGGCTTGACAGGCGATAGGAGCGTCCCGCCCCGCGCCCCTCGGCCGCCGAACGCACCGGTTCCGCCCGAGACCTGCGCACTTCTCCCGGCGGCCCGGGCGGAACCGGTGCGTTCGGCGCCGGACCGGGCCGGGTGCCACGATGGGGGCAGTCCCGAGGAAAGGATTCCCATGCAGCTCGACCTCCAGCTCGTCAACGCCACGGTCCTGACCATGGAGCCGGGCCGCCCGAGGGCGTCGAGCCTCGGCGTGCACGGCGGGCGGATCGTGGTCCTCGACGACCCGGACGTGCCGGCGGCCGAGACCGTGGACCTCGGCGGGGCCACCGTGCTGCCCGGGTTCGTGGACGCGCACTGCCACACCACGTGGTTCGGGCTCGGCCTGGCCGAGGTGGACCTCTCCGGCTGCACGTCCCTGGACGAGCTCTACGGGGCCCTGGAGCGCGGCATGGCCGCGAAGCCGCGGGACGAGGAGTGGCTCATGGCCACCGGCTTCTACCCGGCCACCGTGGGCGGGTCGCTGCCCGACATCGACGTCCTGGACCGCATCACCGGGCGCACCCCGCTGTTCGTGCGGCACACGTCCGGCCACGCGGCGGTGGTGAACTCCGAGGCGCTGCGCCGGGCGGGGATCCTCACCCCGGGCACCCCGGACCCGGTGGGCGGGCGGGTGGTGCGGGACGGCACCGGACGCGCCACGGGCCTGGTCGAGGAGACCGCCCAGGCGGTGGTGCAGGAGCTGTTCCGCCCCCATCCGGTGGACCGGATCGTGGCGGCGCTCGACCGCGCCACCGCCCGCTACGCCGCCGAGGGGATCACCACCTTCGCGGAGGCCGGGGTCGGCGCCGGGTGGATCGGGCACAACCCCTCCGAGCTGCTGGCCTACCAGCAGGCCAGGGACGCCGGGGCCCTGCACGCGCGGGCCCAGGTGATGCCGGTGCTGGACGTCCTGCACGACATCGGCGGGCTCGGGGACGGCTCCGTGCGCGGGCTCGACCTCGGCCTGCGCACCGGCTTCGGCGACGACGAGCTGCGGCTCGGACCGGTCAAGGTGTTCGTGGACGGCTCGCTGCTCGGGGAGACCGCCGCGGTGACCGAGGCCTTCTGCGGCGGCCACTCCACCGGCTACTTCCAGGAGAACCCGGAGCAGATGGCCGAGGCGATCCACGCCGCGTACCGCGCGGGCTGGTCGGTGGCCGCCCACGCGATCGGGGACCGGGCGATCGACTTCGCGATCGACGTGATCACCCGGTGCCAGGACGAGCACGGGCGCCGCCCGGTGCCCAACCGGATCGAGCACGCGAGCATCACGCGGCCCGACCAGCTGCCGCGGCTCGCGGCCGCGGGGATCGTGGTGACCCCGCAGATCGGCTTCCTGCGCCCCATGGCCACCCAGTTCCGCCGGCTGCTGGGCGCCGAGCGCACGGACTGGACCTACCGGGGCCGCAGCTTCCTGGACGCCGGGGTGCGGATCGCCGGCAGCTCCGACCGCCCGGTCGCCGACGGCGACGTGCTGCGCTCGGTCCAGGCCTGGACGGACCGCCTCGACGGCGACGGACGGCGGTTCGGCCCCGCCGGGGAGCGGCTCGACGTGCGGGAGGCCCTCGCCGCCTACACGTCCGAGGCGGCGAAGGCCCTCGGGATGTTCGACCGGATCGGCTCGCTCGCCCCCGGCAAGCTCGCGGACCTGGTGGTGCTGGAGGAGAACCCCCTCGAGGTGCACCGGCGGGGCGGGTCGGTCGAGCACATCGGGGTGCGCGCGACCTACCGCGGCGGCCTGCGCACGCACGGCCCGGCCTGAACGGTCCCGGCCGGGCGGGCCCGCCCCGGACTCCGCTCAGCCCTCGACGAGGATCCCGTCCTCGTCGGCCCACACCGTCCGGCCCGGGCGGAACGTGACGCCCTCGATGACGACCGGCACGTCCTGCTCCCCGACGCCGTCCTTGGCGGACTTGCGCGGGTTGGAGCCCAGGGCCTTGACCCCGAGGGGCAGCCCGGCCAGGGCCACCCGGTCCCGGACGGGGCCGTTGATGATGACCCCGGCCCACCCGTTGCGCACCGCGGACTCCGCGATCATGTCCCCCATGAGCGCGGTCCCCATGGAGCCGTGGCCGTCCACCACGAGGACCGCGCCCTCGCCCGGGGAGTTGAGCACGGCCTTCACCAGGCCGTTGTCCTGGAAGCAGCGGACCGTGCGCACCGGCCCGCTGAACGCGGCCCTCCCGCCCAGGTCGAGGAACTGGCGCGGGCAGGACATCAGCTGCTCCCCGCGCTCGTCGTAGAGGTCGGCGGTGGTGAACGGGCGCGGATCGGTCATGAGCTGCTCCTGAGGCATCCGGGGGCGGTTCCGGCACCAGCCTAGCGACCGGCGCCGCCCCGCTCGGTCCCGGCGTGCTCCGCGGGCGGCCCCGGGGTCTCCGCCCGCGGGTCGCCGACGGTCGTGCCCAGCGGGATCTCGTCGATGAGCAGGGACAGCACCAGGCACCCCGCCGCGACGGGCAGGCCCCACAGGAAGATCGGGGGCAGCGACTGGGCGAAGGACTGCGCGACGGCCTCCTGCACCGGGGCGGGCAGGGACGCCAGCACCTGCGGGCTCAGCGCGTTGACGTCGAGGGAGGGCAGGCCGCGGCCCGCGAGCGCGCCGTCGAGCCGGGCCACGAAGACCGAGCCGAACACGGCGATCCCGAAGGACGCGCCGATCTGGCGGAAGAAGTTCGACGACGACGTCGCGGCCCCCACCTCCGCGGGCGGCACCGCGTTCTGCACGATCAGCACGAGGTTCTGCATGAGGCAGCCGATGCCCAGGCCGGTGACGGCCATTCCCGCGGCGGTCAGGGCGTACGGCGTGGTCTCGTCGACCAGCGAGAGCAGCACGAGCCCGGCGGCCATCACGACGGAGCCCAGCACGGGCCAGTGCTTGTAGCGCCCCGTCCGCGCGATGCGGCGCCCGGTGCCGATCGTGCCGACGAGCATCCCGGCCGTCACGGGGATCATCATCAGGCCCGCCCGGGTGGCCGACGCGCCGTCGACCATCTGCAGGTAGGTGGGCAGGTACGTGATGGTCGCGAACATGATCACGCCCATGCCGACGGCCGCCGCGGTGGGGACCACGAAGTTGCGCACGCGGAACAGGTGCAGGGGGATGATCGGCTCCGGGGCGCGGCGCTCGACGAGCACGAACAGCACGCCGAGCACCAGGGCCGCTCCGGCGAGGACGAGGATCCGCGGGCTCGACCACGCGTAGGCCGTGCCGGCCCACGTGGTGAGGAGCACGAGGGCCGTGCTGCCCAGCGCGAGCAGCGCCGTGCCGAGCAGGTCGAGCCGCACCCGCCCCCGGGGGACGTGCGGCAGGTGCAGGAAGCGCGGGATGAACAGCAGCGTCACCAGCCCCAGCGGCAGGTTGATGTAGAACACCCACCGCCAGCTGACCAGGTCCGTGAGGAACCCGCCGATCAGCGGTCCGCTCACCGAGGCCAGACCGAAGGCCGCCCCGATCACGCCCATGTACTTGCCGCGCTCGCGGGGGGAGACGAGGTCCGCGATGATCGCCTGCGCCCCGATCAGCAGGCCGCCGCCGCCGAGGCCCTGCAGGGCGCGGAAGGCGATGAGCTGCGTCATGTCCTGGGCGGCGCCGGAGAGCACCGAGCCCAGCAGGAAGACGACGACGGCCACAAGGAAGATCCGCTTGCGCCCGTAGAGGTCGCCCAGCTTCCCGTAGACCGGCAGGCCCACCGTGGCGGCGAGCACGTACGCCGTGACCACCCAGGAGATCCGGTCGAGCCCGTTGAGGTCCCCGACGATCGAGGGCAGCGCGGTGGCCACGATCGTCTGGTCGAGGGCGGCCAGCAGCACCGCCATGAGCAGGCCCAGGAAGGTCAGCAGCAGCCGCCGGCGCTCCGTGCGGCCGGGGTCGGCGGCCACGGGATCGGCGGCCACCGGGTCAGCGGTCGATCTTCAGCACGGAGCCGTTCGCGACGTCGACGAACACGTCCACCGAGTTGCCGTCCGGCTCGTCGAGCTCGACCTCCCACACGGTCGTGCCGTCCTCCGTCTCGAGCTGCGCCTCGTCGAGCGTGCCGTTGACCGTGTCCAGCGCCGTGCTCAGCCCGTCCTCGAGGGGCACCTGGACCCGGGCGAGCTTCTCGCGGTCGTCGCTGTCGAGGCTCCCCTCCTCCTCCTGGCTGATCACGTCCTCGCCGTCCTGCGAGACGTAGAGCTCGTGCTCGCGGTCGCCGGCGGCGACGGCGACCTGCCAGCTGGCCGGGCTGTCCTCCCGCCCGATCTCGAACGCCTGGGCGTCCCCGCCCACCGCGTCCTCCGCGGCGGCCACGGCCGAGGACACCACGGCCGCCTCGCCGCCGGCCGTGGCGTCCGCGCCGGGGCTGCCCGAGGGCGAGGCGCTGCCGGACGGAGAGGCGCTGCCGCCGGTGGCGTCCTCCCCCGGGCTCGCACTGTCGTCCGGGGTGGCGGTGTCGTCCGGGCTCGCGCTGTCGTCCGGGGTGCCGGTGTCGTCCGGGGCGGCGGTGCCCTGCGCCGGGGCGGTCGTGCCGCCCTCCCCGGCGTCACCGCCGCCCCCGTCGCCGCCGCAGCCCGCGAGGAGCAGGGCGGCGAGGGCGAGCGCGGCCAGGGACAGGGGCCTTCTGTCAGTGTGCTTCATGCCCTGGATTGTTCTCCCCGGCGGGCCCGCTGGCAAGGACGTGACCGGGGCACGGACCCGCCCGGCGTGCACCCCCCACCGGGCTCACAGGCGTCACGTCTACTATCCTGGAGAACGCCTGACCCGGGACCGGGGGCATGCGCACCGCGATCGACGCCAGGAAGGAGGCGGCATGGGATTCCTCGAGAGCCTCGAGAAGAACATCGAGAAGGCCGTCCGCACCGCCTTCTCCACCGGCTCCCGGAAGCGGGTGGAGGCGGTCGAGATCGCCAGCGCCCTGCGGCGGGAGCTCGACCACGAGGCGTTCACGATCTCCGCCGGCCGCACCATGGCCCCCAACGTCTTCGTCGTGGAGTTCTCCGACGAGGACTTCCCCCGCGCCCAGGACTGGGGCACGCCGCTCGCGGAGGAGCTGTGCGACGTGGTCATCAAGCACGCCCGCAGCCAGGCCTACACCCTCCAGGGGGCGGTGAAGGTCTCCTTCACGCGCAACCCGGGGGTGGAGGCGGGCGAGTTCCGCGTCCACTCCTCGGCGCAGCGCACCGCGGAGTCGCCCAACACCCCCTCCACCCCGAGCGGGCAGCGGATCGCCCGCGGCCACCGGCAGGAGGAGCAGGAGGAGGACCAGCCGACGCGGGCCGTGCCCGTGCAGCACTGGATCCCGGTGCTCGACGTCGAGGGCGCGCGGTTCTCCATCAACGCGGACTCGATCGTGCTGGGCCGCTCCGCCGAGGCGGACATCACCGTGGAGGACACCGGGGTGTCGCGCAAGCACCTCGAGATCCGCCGGCAGGGCGAGCACTTCGTGGCCGTGGACCTCGGCTCGACCAACGGTTCCTACGTGGACGGGGAGCGGGTGATCGGCCGCACCGAGCTGGTCAACGGTTCCGTGATCACCATGGGTCGCACCAGGATCACGTTCCGCCTCCTGACCCCGAAGGGGAACCGCTGAATGTCCGAACTGACCGTCACCCTGCTCCGCTTCGGGTTCCTGGCCCTCCTCTGGATCTTCATCTTCAGCATCGTCGCCAGCCAGGGGCGTGACCTGGCGGTCGGGGGGAAGCTCCCCGCGGTGCTCACGCGCTCCCGCGGGGGCCGCCGGGAGACCGCCGCGGAGCCGGCCCCGCCCGCCGCGGGCCCCGCCGGCGGGCAGCGCTCCCGCCCCCAGACCCTCGTCGTCGTCGACGGCCCCCTCCGCGGCCGCAGCTACCCCCTGGGCAACGCCCCCGTGCTGCTGGGCCGCTCCCCCGAGGCCACCGTGCCGCTCGGCGACGACTACGCCTCGGGGCGCCACGCCCGGCTGTTCCCGCAGGGCTCCCGCTGGTTCCTCGAGGACCTCGGCTCCACCAACGGCACCTTCGTCGGGCAGCAGCGCCTCTCCCGGGCCGTGCCGCTCGACCCCGGCACCCCGTTCCGGGTGGGCAAGACCGTCCTGGAACTGAGGTCCTGACGCATGGCGATCGCCTTCCGCTACGCCGCGCGCTCGGACGTGGGCCGGGTCCGTTCCAAGAACGACGACTCCGCCTACGCGGGCCGGCACCTCGCCGTGGTCGCCGACGGCATGGGCGGGCACGTGGGCGGTGACGTCGCGTCGGCCTCCGCGGTCATGGACCTCACGAGCCTCGACCGGCCCGACCACCACGGCGACGGCGCCACCGTGCTCACGGACGAGATCCAGAACGCCAACCAGAACCTCGCCAGGCTGGTCCTGGGCAACGCCCGCCTGGGCGGCATGGGCACCACCGTCACGGCGCTGCTGGCGGACCAGGACGAGCTCGTCGTGGCCCACATCGGCGACTCCCGCGCGTACCGGCTCCGGGGCGACGAGTTCCGGCAGGTCACCAAGGACCACACCTTCGTCCAGCGGCTCATCGACGAGGGCCGGCTGCGCCCGGACGAGGCGGAGTCCCACCCGCACAAGAACGTGCTGATGCGCGTGCTCGGGGACGTCGACGCCTCCCCCGAGATCGACGTGGAGACCCTCCGCCCCGAGAGCGGCGAGCGGTGGCTGCTGTGCTCGGACGGGCTCAACGCCGTGGTCCGCCCGGAGACCATCCAGTCCGTGCTGGGCTCCACCGACGACCTCAACCAGATCGTGGACACGCTCGTGGAGCTGACGCTGGACCGCGGGGCGCCCGACAACGTGACCGTGGTGGTCGTCCAGGTCTTCCGGACCGACGACACCGCCCCGGTGCCGCAGGCCGGGGAGGTGCGCGGCGCGGTCCCGGACCCCGACTTCGCCCGCACCTCGGACGAGATCACCGCGGACGCGGCGGGCCCGAGCGCCGACCGGAGACCGTCCGAGTCCTCGGCCGCCGCGCTGCGCCGCGACCTCGCCGCCCGCCCCCACCTGCTGGTGGGCGCCGCCGCCAACGCCACCCAGACCGGGCGCATCCCCACCGTGAGCGACAGCGTCCTCGAGCGCCGCGCCACCCTCCTCCGGACCTCCGCCCCCGACACGCTGGCCGACCCGCAGGACGTCGAGTCCGCGCTGCACCGGGCGGACGCCACCGTCCCGTCCCCGCGCCGGCGCCGCCACCGGCGCGCCGTCGCCGTGCTCGCGCTGGCCACGGCCGGGCTGATGCTGGTCGCCGGGGCGTGGCTCACGAGCGGCTGGATCAGCTCCCAGTACTACGTCGGCGAGCAGCAGGGCAACGTGGCCATCTACAACGGCGTCTCCCAGTCGCTCGGGCCCGTGAGCCTCAGCGACCTCGAGCGCGCCACGGACCTGCGGGTCGAGGACCTCCCCGGCTTCGCCCAGGACCGGGTGCGCAACGCCATCCCCGCGGACAGCCTCGAGGAGGCGGAGCGGATCGTGCGCGAGCTGCGCGAGTCCGTGCCCGAGGAGGCCACCGGCTCCGAGCCGCGCCCGACCGGGACCGTCCAGCGGGCCACCGCCTCACCGACCGCCTCCCCCACGGCCTCGCCCGCCGCCTCCCCCGGTGGTGCCGGATGAGCGCCCCCGCCGGGACCCTCCCCCGCGAGGAGGACGTGGAGCCCCGCCAGAAGCCGCGGCGGCTCACCGAGCTGCTCCTGCTGGTCGTCGCCGTGGGCATCGGCGTGGGCGCGAACGTCCTCGTGGACCCCGAGCAGCTCGGCTCGGGGGACCCGCACATCCTCCTCTCCGGGCTGGTCCTCGGCATCGGCGCCCTCGTCCTGCACGTGGTGCTGCGGCTGCGGGCCAAGTACGCGGACCCCTACGTCCTGCCGATCGTGGTGGCCCTCAACGGCCTGGGCATCGCCATGATCCACCGGATCGACCTCACCACGGACCAGACGGCGGCGAGCTCGCAGGTGGTCTGGACGGCCGTCGCCATGACGGCCGCGGGCCTGGTGCTCTGGTTCCTCAAGGACCACCGGGTGCTGCGGCGGATCACCTACATCTGCCTGCTGCTCAGCGGCCTGCTGCTGCTCCTGCCCCTCCTGCCCGGTCTCGGCCTGGAGCTCAACGGCGCCCGGATCTGGATCTCCGTGGGCGGGCGCACCTTCCAGCCCGGCGAGGTCGCCAAGATCACCCTGGCCGTCTTCTTCGCGGGCTACCTCTCGACCAATCGCGACCTCATCCTGCTGGCCGGCAAGAAGGTCGGCCCCGTGCGGCTGCCGCGGTTCCGGGACCTGGCCCCGATGTTCGCGGCCTGGATCATCGCGATCGGCGTGCTGGTGTTCCAGCGGGACCTCGGCTCCGCGATCCTGTTCTTCGGCCTGTTCGTGGCCATGATCTACCTCGCCACGAGCCGGCTGAGCTGGATCGTGATCGGGCTGCTGCTCGTGGCCGTCGGAGGGTTCTTCGCGAGCCAGGTCTTCGGCCACGTGGCGGCGCGCCTGGACTCCTGGCTCAACGCCTTCGACCCCGAGGTGTACAACCGTGCCCCGGGCGGCTCCGGCCAGATCGTCCAGGGCCTGTTCGGGCTCTCCTCGGGCGGGCTCTTCGGGCAGGGGCTGGGCCAGGGCCGGCCGGACCTCGTCTCCTACGCCAACTCGGACATGATCATGACGGCGTTCGGCGAGGAGCTGGGGCTGATCGGCCTCAGCGCCGTGCTCGTGCTGTTCTTCCTGTTCGTCACCCGGGGCTTCCGGGCCGCCCTGGGCACCCGTGACGCGTTCGGCAAGCTGCTGGCGGCGGGGCTCTCCGCGGTCATCGTGCTGCAGCTGTTCGTGGTGGTGGGCGGGGTCACCCGCCTGATCCCCCTGACCGGGCTCACCACCCCGTTCATGTCCGCCGGCGGCTCCTCGCTGCTGTCCAACTGGATCATCGCGGCGATCGTCCTGGCGATCTCCCACACGGCCCGCCGGCCCGTGGTCACCGGCCCTGCCACCGAGGCCGACCTCGCGGAGGTCGCCGCCTACGAGGCCGCCCTCCGGGAGGCCGCCCGGCGGGACGACGAGGAGCGCGCCGAGCGCCTCGAGCGCCGCCGGGACCGCCGCCCCCGCAAGGAGACCGGGAGGACCGGCGAGGAGGCCGGTGCGGCCGGGGAGACCGGCGCGCCGGCGGACGCGGAACCGGCCGGCGGAGCCCGGGCCGGCGGGCAGGACGCCGACACCGCGCAGGGCAGTGCCCGGTCCGACACCGTCCGCCGTCCTGCGGTGCCCGCCGACACCGCCGCCACCGAGCCGATCGCCGCTGCGGGGCCGGGCGGGCGCCGCGACGCCGAGGGCGCGGACCACCACGGCGGCACCCCCACCGAGGCGATGTCCCGCCTCACCGACCAGGACCGCAGGGACCCCGGAGGGTCCCGGAGCGCCGAGAACGGAGGAGCATCGTGAACCGGGCGATCCGACACACCTGGGTGGCCGGCGTGGCGATCTTCACCGTGCTGCTCCTCGCGCTGACCTACGTGCAGTTCTTCGCGGCGCGCACCCTCGAGGCGCACCCGTGGAACAACCGCAGCCTCTACGACCAGTTCGGCGCGGACCGCGGCGCGATCCTCGTGGACGGTGACCCGAAGGCGTCCTCCGTGCCCTCGGAGGACGACTTCGAGTACCAGCGCGTCTACACGGACCCGCTGACGTACGGGCACCTGACGGGCTACTTCTCCCTGGTCTACGGCGCCACCGGGCTGGAGGCGGCCCTCGGCGAGGAGCTCTCCGGCGCCTCCGACGAGCAGTTCTACGACCGCGTGGTCTCGATGTTCTCCGGCAACCAGCCCACGGGCGCGTCGGTCGAGCTCACCGTCGACGCGGAGCTGCAGCAGACCGCCGCCCGGGTGCTCGAGGGCCGGAAGGGCTCGGTCGTGGCGCTCGACCCGGAGACGGGCGCGGTCCTCGCCATGGTCTCGAGCCCCGGCTACGACCCCAACGAGCTGGCCTCGCACGACTCGGGCTCCGTGATCGCCGCCGCGGAGCGGCTCAACGCGGACCCCGAGGAGCCCCTCGTCAACCGGGCCGTCGCCGGCGACCTCTACGCCCCCGCCTCGACGTTCAAGATCATCGACACCGTGGCCGCCCTCGAGTCCGGGGACTACACCACGGAGACCCTGATCCCGAACCCCCAGGAGCTGCCCTTGCCCGGCACCGACGTGACCCTGCCCAACTTCGTGGGCGGCGGGTGCACGGCGCGGGCCCAGGCGGACCTCGAGTTCGCGCTCGAGCAGTCCTGCAACACGCCGTTCGCCCAGATCGCCCTCGACCTCGGGGAGGACAGGATCCGGCAGACGGCGCAGGCCTTCGGCTACGGGGAGCCCCTCTCGGTCCCGCTCAAGGTGACCCCGTCGATCTTCCCCGAGGAGCTCAACGACGCCCAGCTCGCGCTGTCCTCGATCGGCCAGTACGACGTGCGCACCACGCCCCTGCAGGTGGCCATGACGAGCGCCGCCATCGCCAACGACGGCGTGCTGATGAAGCCCCAGCTCGTGGAGACCGTGCGCTCCGCCGACCTGTCCGTGATCGACGAGTTCACCCCGGAGCAGCTGCGCCGCGCCACGAGCGCGGACGTGGCCGAGACCGTCACGGAGCTCATGGTCGAGGTCGTCGACGACGGGATCGCCCGGGGTGCGGCCGTGCCCGGTGTGGAGGTGGCTGGCAAGACGGGCACCGCCGAGATCGGCTCGGAGGAGGGCCTCAACGACTCCTGGTTCACCGGCTTCGCCCCGGCCGACGACCCGCAGGTCGCCGTCGCCGTCGTCTTCGAGGACGTGGACGTGGCGACCGGCTCCACCCTGACCACCACGAGCGCCAAGCAACTCTTCGAGGCGGTGTTGAACAAGTGAGACCATCGTCGAGCACCGTCCTGGGCGGGCGCTACGCACTGACCGACCGGATCGCGATCGGCGGCATGGGAGAGGTGTGGAAGGCCAAGGACCGCGTCCTGGGCCGCATCGTGGCCGTGAAGATCCTCAAGGAGGAGTACAACGGGGACCCGAACTTCCTGCAGCGCTTCCGCGCGGAGGCCCGGCACACCGCCCTGCTGAACCACCCCGGGGTCGCCAACGTCTTCGACTACGGCGAGGAGGAGGGCTCCGCGTTCCTCGTGATGGAACTGGTCCCCGGGGAGCCCCTGTCCAACATCATCGAGCGGCAGAAGACGCTCCCGCCGGACACGGTGCTGAACTACATCGGGCAGACCGCCCGGGCGCTGGCGGCCGCGCACGCCCAGGGCCTGGTGCACCGCGACGTGAAGCCCGGCAACCTCATCATCACCCCGGACAACCGGGTGAAGGTCACGGACTTCGGGATCGCCCGCCTCGCGGACCAGGTGCCGCTCACGGCCACGGGGCAGGTCATGGGCACCGCCCAGTACCTCGCGCCCGAGCAGGCCACGGGCCAGACGGCCACGGGGTCCTCGGACATCTACTCGCTGGGCATCATCGGCTACGAGTGCCTCGCCGGGCGCCGCCCGTTCACCGGGGAGTCGCAGATCGTGATCGCCCTGGCACAGGTCAACGACCCGCCGCCGCCGCTGGCCGAGAGCGTGCCCGAGCCCGTCCGGGCGCTGCTGATGTCGATGCTGGCGAAGGACCCCAAGGACCGCCCGGCCACGGCCGGCGCGCTGGGCACCGCCGTGGACGCCATCCGCCGCGGCGACGAGGACGCCGCGGTCGCGGCCGTGCCCGGGATGCGCCCGTTCCTCGACCTGCCGGACGACGACGCCACCCAGGCGTTCGACCCGGTGCCCGACGAGCCGACCCGGCTGCTGGACCGCGGGGGCACGGCCGCCCCCGCGGCGGCCGGAGCCGCCGCGGCCGGAGCCGCCGCGGCCGGGACCGCCCGCCCCATCACCGCCGAGCTGGACGTCGTCGAGGACCCCCGGGGCTCCGGGGACGACGGCCGCGGCGGCGGCTCGGCCCCGGCCGAGGAGCGCGCGGACCGCCGCTCGGTCTGGGCCTGGCTGCTGCCGGTGCTCCTGGTCCTGCTCGTCCTGGCGGGGCTGCTGTGGTTCTTCCTGCTGCGCGATCCGGCGCCCGTGGGCCCGGAGCCGTCCCCCACGGGCACCGTCTCCACCTCGCCGGTGCCCGGCGAGCCGTCCTCCCCCGCGGCGACGCCCGGCGCGGCGGACACCGTGGAGGTCCTCGCCGCCCGGTACGAGGGGCGTCCGGTGGACGAGGTGGTGCAGGAGCTCTCCGACCTGGGCTTCCCCGTGGAGCGGGAGGGCCGGACCTCGGACGAGGAGGAGGGCACCGTCCTGTCCCTGAACCCCGTGGGGCAGGTGGCGCGGAGCACCACCATCACGGTGGCCTACTCGACGGGCCCGGACACCGTGGAGCTCCCCTCGGGGATGGTCGGCCGGCCCGCCGACCCGCTGATCGACGAGATCAGGCTCCTGGGCGTGAACATCATCCGCTACGACGAGACGACCGAGGACGCCGAGCCCGGGACCGTGCTGCGCACCCAGCCCCTGGGCGGGTCCACCGTGCGCCCCGGCGACACCATCGAGATGTGGGTCGCCGCGGCGCCGGACACCTCCCCCGCCCCCGCCACCGGATCGCCCGCGTCCCCCGCGACACCGACCGGACCCGGCCAGGAGGGCTGAGCCGTGCCGGGCCGGAACCCCGTTCCTCCCCTGATCAACGACCGCTACGAGGTGGGGGAGACCATCGGCCGCGGCGGGATGGCCACCGTGCACCTCGGACGGGACCGGCGGCTGGGCCGGCGGGTGGCCATCAAGGTGCTGCGCCCGGAGCTCGCCCGGGACGGCACCTTCCACGAGCGGTTCAAGCGCGAGGCGCAGTCCGTGGCGGCCCTGAACCACCACTCGATCGTCTCGGTCTACGACACGGGCGAGATCCTCGCGGAGACGGACGAGGGCGTGGACCGGCCGTTCATCGTGATGGAGTACGTGCCCGGCCGGACCCTGCGCGAGCTCATCCACGACAACGCCGTCACGCCCCGGGAGGCCGTGGACATCACGCTCGGCATCCTCGGCGCCCTGGAGTACAGCCACCGGGCGGGCATCGTCCACCGGGACATCAAGCCCGCCAACGTGATCGTGACCCCGGAGCGGCAGGTCAAGGTCATGGACTTCGGCATCGCCCGGGCCGTCGAGGACACCTCACCGGCGCTCACCCAGGCCCAGGCCGTCCTCGGCACCGCGCAGTACCTGTCCCCGGAGCAGGCCCGGGGCGAGTCCGTGGACGCCCGCTCCGACCTCTACTCCACCGCCTGCGTGCTCTTCGAGATGCTCACGGGGCGGGCGCCGTTCGTGGGCGGGTCCTCGGTGGACATCGCCGCCCAGCACGTCCGGGACCGTCCCCCCGCGCCCTCCGAGCTGGATCCGCGGCTCGGCGGGCGCGTGGACGACTTCCTGGCCCGGGCGCTCGCCAAGGACCGCTCCGCCCGCTTCCAGGACGCCGGGCAGATGCGCCGGGCGCTGCGCGAGCTGCGCCCCGCGGTGCCGGGGGACCTGGACGCCACCCAGCCGTTGCACGCGGTCCAGGGGCGGGACGAGGACACGAAGACCCTCCCGCCCGTCCCGGTGCCGGCCGCTGCGGTGACGGGCCCGCCCACCGCGGTGGGCACGGCCGTTGCCGCGGCGCCGGCGGCCGAGGACCCCCCGGACAGCGGGTCGACCCCTGCCCGGCGCCGCCGGCGGCCCCTGCGCGCGGCGCTGCTCGGCCTGCTCGTCCTCGCGGTCCTCGCCGTCCTCGGGGTCGTGGCGCTCCAGTGGATCCAGGACCAGCGCAGCGGGCCCGTCCTCGTCGCCGTCCCCTACGTCGCGGGGATGGACGCGTCGGTAGCCGAGACGGTGCTCCGCAACGCGGACCTCGTGCCGCAGCGCGAGGAGGTCTTCGACGACGAGGTGCCCGAGGGCGACGTCGTCGGCACCGACCCCGCCGCCGACACCCAGGTCGAGGAGGGAACCACCGTGGTCCTCGGCGTCTCGAGGGGACCTTCCGAGGTGGAGGTCCCCGGCGACCTCGTGGGCCGGTCCGAGGAGGACGCGCGGGAGGCGCTGGAGTCCGCCGGGCTCGAGCCCGCCGAGGACACCCGCTCGGTGAACAGCTCGTGGGTGCCCCGGGGGATGCTGGTCGCCACCGACCCGGCCGGTGGGACCACCGTCCGCAGCGGCTCCGAGGTGCAGCTCGTGCTGTCCACCGGGCAGGTGACCGTGCCCCAGGTCGTGGGCCTGAGCCGGCAGGAGGCCGTCGCCGTCCTCGGCGCGGACGCGGCCCGCCTGACGGCCGAGGTCGTCACCGCGCCCCGGGCCGGGGTGCCGGCCGGACAGGTGCTGGACCAGAGCGTCGACGCCGGCGGGTCCGTGCCGCAGGGCTCGACGATCACGCTCACCGTGGCGGTCGCCCCCGCGCCCGAGCCGGCCCCGGAGCCGACCCCCTCGCCCACCCCGTCCCCGTCCCCCGAGGAGACGGAGGAGCCCGAGGAGGAGCCGGAGGAGAGTCCCGCACCGGACGAGGAGGACGGGTCCGAGCCCGCCGCCTCCCCGGAGCCGTCGCCGGACGCCTCTCCGGACGCCGAGGCGCGCGGCGGCGAGCAGGGCGGGGTCGCGGAGCGTGCGGCCGCGCGCGCCCGGGAGGCGCTCGAGCGGGCCGAGGACCGGCGGGCCCGGGACGAGTAGCGGCCGGGACGGGCGGTGGCCGTGAGCGGACGGCGTCCGGTCAGACTGTGATCAGCGGGGACAGCGGTGCGGCGGCCCGCGCCGCGCCCTTGAGCCCCACGAGCTCGAGCCAGTTGCCGAGCATGAGGTAGCCGCCCTCCGTGAGGACGGACTCGGGGTGGAACTGCAGTCCGTGCAGCGGAGCGCTCTTGTGCCGCAGCCCCATGATCACCCCGTTCGGGGTGCGGGCGGTGACCTCGAGGACGTCGGGCACGGACTGGTCCACCACGGCGAGCGAGTGGTAGCGGGTCGCCGTGAACGGGCTGGGCACCGCGCCGAACACGCTCGTGCCGTTGTGCTCCACCCGGGAGGTCTTCCCGTGCATGAGCTCCTCGGCGTGGGTGACGGTCCCCCCGTACGCCTCCGCGAGGGCCTGGTGGCCGAGGCAGACGCCGAGCAGCGGCTGCTGCGTCTGCTCGGCGTGGCGGATCAGGGCGGTGCACACGCCGGCGTCGGCAGGGGCGCCCGGACCGGGCGAGAGGAGGACGCCCTGGTGCTCGTCGGCGAGCGCGCACGCGGCGGCCTCGTCGAGGTCGTCGTTGCGGATGACCGTGGTCTCGGCGCCGAGCTGCTCGAGGTAGCCGACGAGGGTGTAGACGAAGCTGTCGTAGTTGTCCACGACGAGGATCTTGACGGTCACAGGGTCTCCTGGGAGTGGGATGCCTCTCGGCGCGTGCGCCCGTCCAGCTTACGCGTCCGCGGGGAGGCCCGCACCGGGCGGCTAGACTGGGGCACCGGACCCCCGCCGTGCAGACGGCCCGCTTGGTGATCAGGAGGATCAGTGCCCGAGTCCAAGAACCGCCGCAAGAAGCCCGCCCGCCGTCCGAGCGGATCCGGACGGACCGCGCCGGCCGCCCCGACCGTCGACACGGAGCTGGCGCGGCTGGCGGCCGAGGGACTGCCCGGCGGATCCACCGCCTTCGACCCGGAGGCCGCGGCCAACGCGGTCGCGCAGGAGCTCACCGAGCGCTCCCGGCACGGCTCCCCGGAGACCCATGCGCCGACGCCCACCTGGTACAAGGCCATCATGCTGGGCCTGCTGGTGGTGGGGCTGCTGTGGCTCATCCTCTACTACCTCTTCCAGGGCGCCTACCCCGTGCCCGGGATCGGCACGTGGAACATCGGGGTCGGCCTGGCCCTCATGATGGCGGGCCTGATCATGACCACGAAGTGGCGGTGACCTCGGTGGCCCCTGCCGGCACCGGCCCCGAGGACCCGGACGAGCCCTCCCCCAGGCCGCTGAAGGACGAGATCGCCGACTCCCGGCCCAAGGACGGGCGGCGGCTCAACCCCGCGACGTTCGAGGTGCGGCTGCGCCGGTGGGCGCTGCTGCTGCTGGTCGCGGGGCCCGTGATCTGGTTCCTGGTGCAGCAGCTCCGCTAGCCGCTGCCGCGTCCACGACTGTGGCCCGCACCCCTTCCGGGGTGCGGGCCACAGTCGTGGACGCGGCGCGGTCCTGCGGGATCAGGCCTCGGCCGAGACGGTCTCCTGGCCCTCGACGGTCTGCTCGGGGTCGTCCTGGGGTGCGGTGAAGGCGACGTCGAGGCTGATGAGCACCTTGTCGGAGACGAGGACCCCACCGGCCTCCATCGCGGCGTTCCAGGTGATGCCGAAGTCCTTGCGGGAGATCGTGGTCTCGGCGGAGAACCCGGCACGGGTCACGCCGAAGGCGTCGACGACCACACCGCTGAACTCGGTGGCGAGCTCGACGGTGCGGGTCACGCCCTTGATGGTCAGCTCGCCCGTGATCGTGCCCTCCTCGCCGTCGAACGCCACGGCGGTCGAGGCGAAGGTCATGGTGGGGTGCTCCTCGACCGCGAAGAAGTCGGCACTGCGCACGTGGGCGTCGCGGTCCGCGTTCTTGGTGTCGATGGACGCCATCCGGACGGTGGCGCGCAGGGTCGAGTCCTCGACCGGGTCGGTGACCTCGAGCTGGGCGTCGACCTCGCCGAAGGTGCCGCGCACCTTGGAGATGCCGGCGTGGCGGACGGCGAAGCCGACCTCGGAGTGGGCGGGGTCGAAGGTCCAGGAACCGGGGGCGAGAGCGCTGAGCTGGGACATGGTGTTCTCCTTGGTGAGCGACGAACAATTGGTTGCTTCGTCAACAACTCTAGGAGCATCTTAGTGATGTGTCAACAACAAGGTTCAGGGAATTCCCGGGGGACGCGGGGCCCTGCCGCTCAGGCCTCGGGGTCCAGGGCGGAGCGGTCGTTGAGCTCGTGGAACCGGCGGCGGTGGTAGACGAGCGGGACGCCCGTGCCCTCGTGGCCGAGGACGTCGACCACGGCGGCGTTGAACACGAGGGCGGGTCCGGCCTTGATCCGGGCCAGCGGGACCGCGCGCAGGACCCGGGCGACGCTCAGCAGCCGGGGCTCCCCCGTCTCCAGGTACTCCCAGGGCATGTCGGCCCCGAAGCGCGGGGCCCCGGAGACCGCGAAGGACCGGGCGAGCTCCAGGTTCTCGGCGTCGAGGAGGTGCACCAGGAAGGAGTCGGCCTCGGCCAGCAGCGCGGCCGAGCCCTGGCGGGCCTGCAGCGAGAAGCCGAGGATCGGCGGGAGGACCGACACCGAGGACACCGAGGACGCCGTCAGGCCCACCGGCCCCTCGGGCCCGCGCGCGGTGATGATCGCGACCCCCGCCGGGTGGTGGGCGAACGCCGCCTTGAACGCCTCGCCGACGTGCTCGAGGTCCTGGAGGTGGTCGGCCGGGACCTCGAGGTCGGCGACCTCCGCGGCCGCGTGCTCGGCCGGCGCACCGGGCCGCGGGACCGCGCTCAGCCGGGGCTCCTCCGCCCCCTGCTCGGGCGTGCCGCCGGCGGGCGCGCCGTCGTCGTGCCCTCGGCGGGGTCGGCGTTCGTGCTGCTGGGCCGCCATGAGAGTCCTTCCGTGGAGAGCCGTGGGGGGATGCCGCCGGGACGGCCCCACCTGCCCACGCTAAGACCAGAACCGGTGCGGGAGACAATCGATTCCGCCGCTGACGGGGCTGGGGACACCCGACGTCACAGTCTTGCACGGACACCGTTCCCGTGTACGGTGCCCGCGGGTCACCGGGTCACCGGGTCACCGGGTCACCGGGTCAGACCGCGGTAGCCGCGGGCGTAGTGCACCAGCGGGTCGTCCGCCTGCGCCTCGGCGACCCCGCGGCCCATCGCGGTCACCTCGCCCACGACGATCCGGTGCGTCGCGGCGGTGTGCACGGCCACGGTGGAGAGCTCGAACCACGCCAGCGCCCCGTCCAGCACCGGCGCCCCCGAGTGCGGCGCGCGCCGGAAGGCCACGCCGTCCAGCAGGCCCTCGACGGGATTGCCCGGGCTCGCGAGCCAGTTGGCGGTCCCCTCCTGGTCCCGGCGCAGCACGGAGAGCGTCCACGCGCCGGAGGACTCCACGGCGTCACAGATCCGCCCCTCCTCGAAGAGGCTCACGAGCATGGTGGGCGGGTCGTAGGAGACGTCGAGGAAACCGGTCACGGTCGCGGCGACGTCACGCCGCCGGTGCCGGGCGGCCACGACCGCCACGCCGGAGGCGATGTCCGCGGCGAGCAGGCGGTAGGCGCCGACGTCCTCGGCGTCCGGCGCCGCCGGGTCGATCAGGTGGGCCGGTGCGGGGTCGGGGAGCTCCATGCCGCCAGTCTGGCACGGGCTCAGCGGACCGTGCCGGGCAGCCCCGTCATCCGGAGGGTGAGGTTCAGCCGCCCGCCCTTCATGCCCAGCTCGGCCGCCCCGGTGCCGGGACGGACCCGCGGCACCCCGTGGAACGCGTAGCGGGAGAGGCCGCCGAAGACGAAGAGGTCGCCGCTGCGCAGCTCCACGTCCCGGTACGGCGCCGAGCGGGTCTGCGTGTTCCCGAAGCGGAAGACACAGGCGTCCCCCAGGGAGAGGGAGACGATCGGCGCGGCGGACGCCTCGTCCTTGTCCTGGTGCATGCCCATCCGGGCGTCGGCGTCGTAGAAGTTCACCAGGGCGGTGTCGGGCCGGTAGTCCTGCACGTGCGGGCCGCCGGGCCCGTAGGCCTCCAGCACGGCACGGCGGCCCAGCTCCGCCAGCCACGGGGGCATGTCCGGTGCGCGCCGGTGCTCGCCGGTGCGCAGGTAGCGGTAGGGCACCCAGTCGCGGCCCAGCGTGGTGGAGCGCACCGACATCCGGCCGCCTCCCGGCAGCACCGCGTGGCGCAGGGGCGCCGGGCCCGCTGCCCACTCCCGGCAGCGGAGCACGAGCTCGCGCTGCTCCTCGGGCCCGAGCCACGCCGGGACGTGCACGGCGCCGGGCGCGATCTCGGCGCGCTCCCGCGGGAGCTCGAACAGCTCGGGCGCCGGGAACGGGATCGAGGGCTCGGTCATGCTGCCGAGCGTAGCCGCGACCGCCGACACCGCGTCCCCCGTGCCGCACGCCCCGGCCAGGCCCGGCGCACGGGCCCGGCGCACGGCACCGGTCTCGGGCGCCGGTGCGGGGCGCCGGTGTGGGGCGCCGGTGTGGGGCCCGCCACGGCGGCCTGCGGCCGAGAGGAGTAGCGTGGAGGGTCTCCCGATCCCCCAGGAAAGGTCCGCCGTGCCGCTGCCCCTGTCCGTCATCGACTTCGCCACCGTCCGCAAGGGCGCGTCCGTGGGCGAGAGCTTCGCCGACTCCGTGCGACTAGCCCAGCACGCGGAGCGGCTGGGCTACCTGAGGGTCTGGTACTCCGAGCACCACAACATGCCCACGATCGCTTCCTCCGCCCCCGCCGTGCTGATCGCCCACGTCGCGGCGCACACCTCCACGATCCGCCTGGGCGCGGGCGGGGTCATGCTCCCCAACCACTCCCCCCTGGTGATCGCGGAGCAGTTCGGCACGCTCGCCGAGCTGCACCCCGGCCGCATCGACCTGGGTCTGGGCCGCGCCCCCGGCACGGACCTGCGGACGGTGCGTGCCATGCGCCGCGACCCCTCCGCCGCCGAGCAGTTCCCGCAGGACGTCCGCGAGCTGCAGGGCTATCTCAGCGGCCGCTCGATCGTCCCGGGGGTCAGCGCCGTGCCGGGCGCCGGCACGGACGTGCCCCTCACGGTCCTGGGCTCCTCGCTGTTCGGCGCGCAGCTGGCCGCGGCCTACGGGCTGCCCTACGCCTTCGCGTCCCACTTCGCCCCCGACGCCCTGGTGGACGCCGTGGCCGCCTACCGGGCCGGCTTCCGGCCCTCCGAGCAGCTCGCGGAGCCGTACGTGATCGCGGCCGTCAACGTCATCGCCGCGGACAGCGCCGAGGACGCCGCAGAGCAGCTGGGGACCGCCCGCCGCGAACGGGTGCGCGCCATGGTGGGCCGCGGCCGCGAGCTGAGCGAGGCCGAGCTGGACATGGTGATGGACAGTCCCGCCGGGCAGCAGATCCTGCACATGCTGCACTGGTCGACGGCGGGCACGGGCCCCCAGGTCCGGTCCTACCTGGAGGACTTCGCGGCCACGGCGGACGCCGACGAGCTCATGATCGCCCCCGCGTCCCCCACCCAGGACCAGGTGCTGCGCTCCCTCGACCTCCTCGCCGGGGCCTGGGGAGCGGGCGCCGCCCCGGACCTTCCGTCCCGGGCGTCCCGACTGTAAATTCAGGGAGTCGACGGCGTCCGCCGCCACGGCGCCGCCCCCGGGAGGCGCCACCGCTCCCGAAAGGTCCCCTCCATGCCCTCCGTCTCCGCCCGACGCGCCGTCACCGCCCTGGCCTCGGCCCTCGCCCTCGCCGGCACGGCCGCCGCCCCTGCCGCCGCGGCACCGCGCACCGTCGAGGTCGTCAACCTCGGCGACTCCTACTCCGCAGCCTTCGGCACGGGCGGGATCCAGCAGGTCGAAGGCCTCGACGGGTGCTTCCAGGGGACCGGACGGGACCACGTCGACAAGCTGGCGTCGCACCCCCGCATTGAGGTGACCCTGGACGCGGCCTGCGCCGGCTATGAGACGCACGAGGTGCTGGGACTCCTCGACGAGCAGCCCGTGGCCGATGCCCTCGCGGACGCCGACGTGGTGACGCTGACCATGGGCGGCAACGACATCGGGTGGGGCACCTTCATCCAGGTGTGCAGCGCCCCGTTCGAGGCCGCCCGCGGGCCGGCGGAGTGCGATGCCATGCTCGCGCAGGCACCGGCGCTCATCGCGTCCGCCGCGGCCTCCGCGGCCGAGACCGTGGCCGCCGTCGGCGCGGTGTCGGACGCGCGCGTCGTGGTGCTGGGCTATCCGCAGCTGTTCGACGACCGGCAGGACACCCCGCTGCTCTCCGCCGGGCGGGCCGCCCAGCTCAACGACTGGACGGACGAGCTCAACGCCGCTCTCGCGGCGGCCGTGGAGCGGGAGTGCGCCGTGTTCGTGGACGTCACCGACCGTTTCCGCGGCCACGGCGTCGGCTCGGCGGACCCGTGGATCCTCTTCGACCCCGAGAGCGAGCACAACCTGCACCCCACTGAGCGCGGCTACCTCTCCGGCTACTTCCCGGGGCTCCTGAGCCAGGTCGCCCGCGCGCGCTGACCGGTGCCGTGCCGGGGCGCCCACCGGGCGCGGCCGGCCAGGCGTCAGGCGTTCTTCGTCTCGTCCTTGACGGACTGCGCCGAGCCCTGGGCGGAGGACTTCAGCTGCTGGGCCTCGCCCTCACCCTGGGACCTGACCTCCTGCGCCCCGGACTGCGCGGTCTCCTTGACGGACTGCGCCGCCTCCTGGGCCGGCTCCTTCAGGTCCTGGGCGACCTCCTGGGCCATGCCCTTCGCGGACTCGACCGCGTGCTGGGCGTGCGGCTGGACCCGGTCCGCCGCGTCGGAGACCAGCTCCTGCTCCTTCTGCGTGGAGGGCAGCAGCGAGCCGACGAGCCAACCGGCGCCGAGGGCGATCAGGCCCGCGGCCAGAGGGTTGCCCCGGGTCTTCGCCTTGGCCGTGGCCGGGGCGTTCTGCACGGCGCCGCGGGCCTGCTCGGCCCGGTGTGCCGCCTCGTCCCGCACGTCGCCGGCGGAGTAGCCGCCCACGCCGGACCGGTCGTCGGAAGAACCCATGACGCGCTCCCTCACTCCTTGCACCTTGTCCTGGACCGAACTGCGGACCTTGTCCTTCTGCCGCTCGACGACGCGCTCGGGCGTCACCTTCTCGGCGACGGCGTCGACGTCGGAGCCGAGTCGGGCGCGGGTGGCCTCGATGTCGGCCCGGATCTGTTCGGGGTTCTGCTGGCTCATCGGTTCTCCTTCTTGGAGGGCTTCACGGTCTCCGGGATCTCGGTGACGGTCTCGCGGGTCAGGGGCAGCGGGTCCTGGGTCGCGTCCGTCATCTCCCGCTTGCCCTTGTTGAGGTTCTTCTTGCCGAGGGCGGCCAGGATGCCGGCAATGACGGCCCAGACGACCGCCACGATCACCGAGGCCCAGACCAGCCCCACGAGACTGCTCAGCGCCCACATGAGGGCGAGGGACAGGAAGAGCAGGACGAAGTGGCCGGCCACGCCGGCCCCGGCGAGCATGCCGGCGCCCTTGCCCGCGTCCGTGGCGGACTGCTTGGCCTCCTGGACCGTCTGCGTCGCCTCGGCCTTGGCGAGCGCGATCTCCTGCTGGATGAGGGTGGAGAGGTTGGTGCTCAGCGACTTGAACATCTCGCCGAGCGACTCGTGCTCCGCCCTGTCCTCGGCGTCCGAGGGAGGAATGGGGTGGCTCATCGAGGGTCGCCCTCCTGTTCCGGGTAGACGGTGCCGGGCACGCGGTCGGTGTAGGTGCGGGCCGCCTCGCCCTGCTCGTCGGAGCGGTAGGCGTAGGGGTCGGCCGGCGTGTAGCCCGAGGTCTCGGTCGCGGTGAGGTTCCGGTCGTAGCCCTGGTCGTAGCCGGCGCCCGTGGGGACTCCCGCCCCGGCCGGCGAGCCCTGGCCCTGTCCGCCCGAGACGCCGAAGTACTCCTTGGCGCCCTGGCGGTCGGTCGTGATCTCGTCGCTGTCCTTGGCGCCGCGGGTGGCGCGGCCGGCGAGGAGACCGATGCCGGCGGCCACGGCCAGGAAGGTGCCGGGACGGCGGGCCGCGAACCGGCGGACGTCGTCGAGCAGCTCCCGGGCGTCCTTGTTCTCCAGCGAGGAGGCAACGGACTCCACACGGCCGGAGACGCTGCCCAGCAGACCGGTCACGTAGTCGGACTCGGGCTTCTCCCCGCGGGACAGGGCGTTGATCTCGTCGCTGACGGAGCGGACGGTGGAGGCAATGCGGTCCTGCTGCGGCCCCACCTGCTCCCGGAGGTCGCTCCGGAGCTGGCCGAAGAGGTCCTGCGCCTGGTGCGCCGCCTCCTCCTTGACCGCCACAGCCTGGTCCTTGGCGGTCTCCTTGACGCGCCGGCCGGAATCCGCGGCCTCGCTCTTCAGCTGGTTCGCCTCGGCCTTGCCCTGCTCCGCGGCGACGTCCTTCTTGTTGGAGGTGCCGGTCTCGGCCGGGTGGCTCGAGCCCGCCTCGTAGGGAGTCGGGTCATAGGGGTTGGTGGTCATGATTCCGCCTTTCTGGAACGTTTTCGTAAGTCCACTGATGGTGCAGGCTGGTCCCAGCCTAGGGCGAAGGCCGCCCGGGGCCAAGCCCTTCCGCCGGATCGGCGCGCCTTCCGCGCGGCGATCCCGCGGCCGCGGGTCCTCACGGGGACGGGCTGCCACCGTTGACGTTGAGGGTCTCGCCGATGACGTAGCTGGACTCGGGTGAGGCCAGGAACACGTAGGCGGGGGCCAGCTCGGTGGGCTGGCCGGCCCTGCCGAGAGGTGTCGACTGCCCGAACTCCGGCAGCGCCTCCTTCGGCTGCCCGTCCGAGACCTGGAGGGGGGTCCAGAACGGACCCGGCGCCACGGCGTTGACGCGGATGCCCCGGGGCGCCAGCTGCTGACCGAGGCCCTTGGTGAAGTTGTTGATCGCCGCCTTGGTGGACGCGTAGTCCAGGAGGTCCGGCGAGGGCTGGTAGGCCTGGATCGACGTCGTGTTGATGATGGAGGACCCCTCCGGCAGGTGCCGCAGCGCCGCCTTCGTGATCCGGAACATCGCCAGGATGTTGACCGTGAAGGTGTCGGTCAGCTGCTCGTCGCTCAGGTCCTCCAGGCGCTCGACCGCCACCTGCTTGCCGGCGTTGTTGACGAGGACGTCGAGGCCGCCGAGGCCCTCCACGGCGTCCTCGACGAGGCTTTCGCAGAACTCCTTGTCGGTGAGGTCCCCGGGCAGGAGGACGGCCGTGCGGCCGGCCTCCTCGATGATCGACCGGACCACCTGGGCGTCGGGCTCCTCGTCCGGGAGGTAGTTGAGGGCCACGTCGGCGCCCTCCTTGGCGAACGCGATGGCCACGGCCGCGCCGATGCCCGAGTCCGCCCCGGTGATCAGGGCCTTGCGCCCCTCCAGGCGGCCGGTGCCGCGGTAGGAGAACTCCCCGCGGTCGGTCTTCGGCTCGAGCTCGACGTCCAGCCCGGGCTCGGGCTGGTCCTGCTGGGGGGGCTCCAGGACGGGGTAGCGCGTCACGGGGTTCTGGAACGTGAGCTGGTCCACCGCCTCGCGGTCGGCGTCCTCGGGATTCCTGCTGTTCGTCTCGGTCATGTCCACTCCTCTCGTCGTGCACTGATGTTGACAGCATACTGATCAGTGCCTCGGGATGACACCGGTTCTCTGTGGGAGAACAGAGCACCCCGGGCGTCCTGGGCGGACGGGGCCGCCCGGGACGCCCGGGGTGCGGGAGGGTGACGCCGCGGAGCGGCCCCGCTCAGACCTCGAGCCCGCGCAGGAAGGCGTCCAGGGCGTCGTCGAACGCGGCCGGCTGCTCGATGTTCGGGGTGTGCCCGGCCCCGTCGACGACGACGAGCTCGGCCCCGGGCGCCAGCGCGGCCATCCGCCGGGCGGCCCCGCCGTCGAAGGCGTCGTCCGCGCCCACCACCACCAGCACGGGCAGCCGGGCGCCGCGGAGCAGCTCCGTGAAGTCCCGGCGCTCGGCGCGCCCGCGCATCGCCGCGGCGGCGCCCTTCGCGGGTGCGCCCTGCAGCATCGCGAGCACCTCGGCGGCCACCTCGGGGCGGGACTCCACCGTGAACTCGGCGACCATCTTGGCCAGCACGCTGCGCCCGTAGGCCTCCATGCCGCCGGCCAGGATGGCGTCCGCGGTGACGTGGCGGCGGCGCCGGCCCTCGGTGTCCTCCGCCTCGGGGACGGTGTCGTTGACGACCAGCGCGCGGACACGGGCGGGGTGGCGGTGGAGGAGCTCCATGGCGATCTGCCCGGACATGGAGAACCCGACGACGACCGCGCGGTTGATCCCCAGGTGGTCGAGCAGGCCGGCGACGTCGTCGGCGAACTCCTCCGTGTAGACGATCCCCTCGGTGATCTCCGACCCGCCGAAGCCGCGCAGGTCGGGGGCGAGCACACGCCAGCCCCGGCCGGCGAACACCTCGACCTGGCGGGCCCACATGCTCCGGTCGTAGGCGTGACCGTGGAGCAGGAGCAGCACGGGCCCCTCCCCCCGGTCGGTGTAGGTCATGGTGACCCCGTTGATCCGGGCGGTGGCGGCACTGACGTCGGGCATGGTGGGAAGCCCCTCTCTCGGGCGTACGGCAGGAACGCTCCCAGGGTAGCGAACGGCGCCGTCCCGGAGGCGGTTCTCACCCGCCTGTGCGCGGGGCCCGGGAGGCCACCCCGGACGTCACTCGACGACGCCGCAGGCCAGCCGCGACCCGGCGTCGCCGGTGCCGAGCGTGTCCTGGTCGGGGCCGCCCGGGGCGTAGCGCTCCGGGACGTTGGCGTAGTTGTCGGGGCCGGAGTGGATCATCACGGCGCTGCCGTCGTCGTCGGTCACGAGGTCCTGGACCCCGAAGCGGTCGGTGACGGTCGTGAGGGAGCCCAGCCCGCCCTCGGTCACGTACAGGGCCGTCAGGTCCCCGGCGTGGCCGGGGTGCTCGGCGTCGTCCTTCCCGAGGTGGCCGCCGGCGGAGAGGAAGGCGCCCGTGCGGCCGGGATCCCCCGGCGCGCTGCTGTCCGGCTCGCAGAGACCGGTCTCGTGGACGTGCAGTCCGTAGAACCCGGGCTCGAGCCCCTGCACCTCGGCCCGGACCTCGGTGCCCGCCGAGACCTCCGAGAACGCGACGGTGCCGACCTCGTTGCCCTGCGCGTCCTGGAGGACCGCGCGGGAACCGGCCACCGCGGCCGCCGAGGACTCCTCGACGACGGCGCCGTCGTCCCCGCCGCCACCGCAGCCGGTCAGCACCAGCGCGGGAATCCCGATCGCTGCTGCCATGGTTCTGCTCCGCCGCACGGCTCCTCCTCGTCGCTGCCGGTCGATCCTCCTCGACCATAGGCCGTGGCCGGAGGCGGATTCAACGGAGCTGGACGAGTGCGCTGGTGCGGGGTCGTTAAATGCGGGGAGCCCCCGCACCGTGTGGTGCGGGGGCTCGA
>NZ_LQBK01000013.1 GCF_001483755.1 Kocuria rosea subsp. polaris | reverse complement strand
GCCTCGCAGAACCACTCACACGATTAAAGAGACATGCCCTAGGGGGCAGGGGCGCACAGTGGCGGAACGGACCGTGGAGACGGGTGTGTCTGCCTGTCAGCCCGTAACAAACAGCGTCCGGTCACCAATCAACCGTCATGACACAAGGTGTGCTGGGGCGTTGGAAGGGGGCCGTGTCACGCTGGTGTGCAGAAGCCAAGGTGCCCTGGTCGGTAGACGTCAGGGCTGGTGCCGGTTGCAGGGCGCACCATGGGGTGCGCCCTCGGTGATGGCTTTCGGGTGGGTGGCGGGGGAGTCAAGGTCTTCCGACCCGCGGAAGGGGAGGCTCTGCTGTGGACGCTGCAGGCGAGGTGCCTTTGGAGGCTGATGCGCTGGTGGTGGGCGATCTGCGCATCAGTGGTCTCCCGGCAACACGGCCGTTCCGGGTGCCGTGCATGACACCGCCGATGTACGGGTCGGTGCTGCACCGGCCCTATCGCAGAGTCCGGCGGTGCTGCTGGTACCACTCGGTGGACTGGAGGGAAGCGACCACGATGGCCGCCGACGCGCTGGAGCGCGCACTGGCTGACCTGGCCACTGGCAAGGAACCTCGGCCGGCGTTGGGGGTGGTGGTCGAGCGGCACCTGCCACGGAATTGTTCGGGACACCTTGAGGAGGCGGTGCTGGGCTTGGCATGGCACCACCCCATCGTTGCCTCCCCGGAGGCGATCACTGATGGTGTCCACCGGCTCACGGCTATGCGCCAGCAAGGGGTGAAGAGCACCCCGGCGCTGATCCCTGCCCGTGCCGGGCAACGGCTGGCTGAGGTCCCCGGGGCCTACCCGTACCAGCACCTCAGCTAGGGCATGCACCTGGCCTGACCAGTCCTGCCTCGGGTGCGGCAGGTGGCTGCTGTGGGCGACCGGCGCAGGGGGTCATGGGGCAGCACAGCAGTGTCCTGGGCGCGTCGGTGGATGTGACCACGGACGGGAAGTTCCGCGTCATCATCGGCGTGTGGGGCCCTGGCCTGGTCAAGGGTGGCTAATTGCCCGCAAGCTGATCTCACGGCACGTCGAAGGAGATGCTCATGCCAGCTGTGCTGCTCGCTGGGCTTCCACGGACCTGGGCCCGTCCGTGACCATCATGCTGGTTCTCGGGGCGGTGCTGGCCGTGGTGTGCGTGGTGGTCCTTATGCGTCTCTACGGCCCGAAACGGCTCGATGATCGCATCCGGATTCGTCACCGGGTTCACGCTGATGGGCCCACCGCGGTGTTGGGCGGCTCCGGTGCCGCGCACACCAGCGGCGGCTCCGACAGCGGACGTGGAGGCTGCAAGGGCAGGAGCTTCGACGCCGGTGGCGGTGGCGGTGTTGATCACGGCCCCGGCGGGAACGGGGCAGGTGTTGTTTGACTTCACCGGCCTTCAAGCCCTCGCCTTCATCCTGCCCGTGCTGGGTTACCCGGTGCTGGTCATCGTCGGGCTCCTCGTTGAGACACCGATCCTGCGGCGGGAACCAGCCACGCATCAGCGCCGCACGGCGGCGGTCTCCCTGGCGGTGATCTCGCTGCTCGCGGCGGCCTCGTTGCTGGTCATGGGCCCGGCATTGGGGGCCTTCGCGGTGTTGCTGCTGGGCGGGCTGGTGATCCCGGCGGTTCGCATCCTGGTGCGTCTGCGACGACTACCGCCGGCGACGACGACTTCCTGAGCGCAGCGCCTGCTGAGGCCGGCAGTTTGTGGCGGTCAGGACAGGCGTGGCCGAGCGGGGTGCGGGGAAAGGGTGGCTGGTGCCGACGCAGCCGGTCACCGGAGAAGGCGTGGACAGTCCTCCGGGCAGCGAGTGCTCCGGCCGGGCTTCCACAACGGAAGCGCCCCGGGCCGGGGAGGCGGCAGGGGCGCTTCCTGATCCGGTATAGGGGCACCGGACCACCCAGCAAAGGGGGCTGCTGGGATGGATACCGTTGGAGTCCTCAGTTCAGGGCTCAATCGGCGCGAACATGTCTTTGACTAGGAATTTTACGCCGGGTACCTGGGCTCGGACCGGTTCTGCGAGTAACGACATTGCTTCATCGTCTGCACCCGGTGGCGCCCATACCTGCCCGAGGACTCCCCCGCCCCCGCTCCACCCGCCAGTGGCTGCGCGACAGGCCTTGGTGAGACGCCCTTCAGGGAAAGCTTCAGGCGCTGGGACCTGTGGGGGGCGTGTCATGCGGCGAGGATTCCCTCTCAGGGCTGCGGAGGATTTCGCCGTGGCCGGGCGCGTGACTGCCCTGGCCAACGGAATACGAGGTGTCGGGGTGGCGGCTTTGGAGCTCGGTGCTGTACGGCGCCTGGGGCGGTGGGAGGCGGGCGATCAAGATGTTCGCGGCATGGGCGAGCAGATCCCGTTGAGCGCGAGGAAGCTTCAGCGAGTTGTGCAGATAAGCCTCGATCTCCACTCGATGGGCGGCCCCGCCCAGGTGGAGGTAGAACGGCCACAGCTGCTCGAGGGTGATGCCGGCCCGTGTCAGGGCTTCCTGCAGCAGCCGGGCTTGTTCCTCTCCCCAGGGGTCATCCATGGGCTTGATTCTACGATTGTGCTGATGCACCACAGCGCGTTGACATGGGCGGGCGTGTTCGACACCCGTCGTGCGCTGGTCAACGTTTCATCCTGCCCGGTGTCCCAGTGTCCTGATATCCCGGTGCCGCGCGTCCGGGGTGCCTTCGGTGTGCTGCGCTCAAGGCCATGTTCGGGGACCGGGTTTCCCGGGGGTCACTGCGCAGGAGGAGCAGCGGGAGAGTCTTGCCGATGTATCCGGTACTCGCGGACAGCGAGCAGCCGGCGGGCTCCCATGCCATTTGTTCCGTCCTCACGGATCCAGATGAATCCCAGCTCAGCCGCGACGATCTCCACGGTGCCCGAGCAGTGCAGCGCCTCCTGGACCCAAACGTGCACCTGGTCACCTGGGAGTGGAGGGGCACTGTTGATGGGTGGGATGCTGCGGCGCCGTCGATGCAGTCCTGCCCGGGCGTTTTCGCTGCCATCGTGCGGAGCCAGGGGTGTGGGGGACACCGAGCCGGTGGAATCCGTCGTGATCCTCGACGCGCAGGAGCTGGCCGCTGGGCAGATGAGGGATCAGGGAATGGACTCCTCAAGGTGGCCCTCAAGGTCTTCTTCTTCCCGGGCCATGGGCGGAGGCCCCTCGACCTCCCGCACCGGTGGCTGGAGGACCCAGCGTGGCGAGGTCAGGGCTGATCCGGACGATCTTCGACAGACGCCTCAGAGGTCGCGTCGTCTGCAGTGGAATCAGCCGGGTCCGCTGCATCCGAGGACGCGACGACCTTGGTGCGGTTGCCGGTGATGACAGTTCCCTCCTCGGTGAGATCCACGCAGAGCATGCCGTCCTCCACAAAGGGCTTCCATCGCCTCGTGGCCGTGGTGTCGATCTCGTAGTGGGCTGTGAAGGCCGTGGCTGAGACCATCGCCTGCCCCGGTCCGCGCTTCGAACCATTCCGCACCGCGTAGGCGTGCGGGGAGGTGTCATCGGTCGCACGCAACGCCATGACGTGTCGATCCCGGTCGTAGAGCAGCTCCACCGTCTCAGCGTTGTCCACCAGATCGTGAGCGGCCTTGTTCAGTGAGATCACTCCGCGCTTCTGAATAGTCACACTCGGCGCCTTCGCCAGTGGAGTCATCCTCTTGTCGAACACCTCGAACGGCATCGTTTCCCCTACGGCTCGTGAATAAATACGGTTGAATTCATCGTAACCATCGCATGCATCCGTCGGACAGTCGAGTACAGCTCGTCGAGTGTGTCTCTGAAGGCAAGGGATGCGAGACGTCTCGTTGTCAGTTCCCGAAGTCGGCTGCACGGTCGGGTCTGTGATGGCGCGGGTGTGTAGTCGAGTTCGGTCATCTTGGGTTTCCGTACTCGTGTGCGCGACCGGTGGTGTTGTTCCATAGTTCTATGCACAACGAGACGGTCGAGGGTGACCGGGTGGTTGAGCGGGGTCTGCTGAGCGTTCCTGATGAGGTCTGGGCGGTGGCGGTCCGACGCGCGGAGGTGATCGGTCCGCTGGCGGCGGCTGGGGCGGTGGGGGCTGCCGCTGCGGATGCTGCCGCGGAGGAGTTGGGGTTGTCGCGGCGGCAGGTCTATACGCTGCTGGGCCGGTGGCGGGCCGGGGAGGGTGTGGTCTCGGACCTGGTCCCGGGGGCTTCCTCCGGGGGCCGTGGTGGGCGGCGTCTGCCGGAGGCTGTGGAGGCGGTCATCCAGGAAGTGCTGGGCCGGTCCTACCTGTCGCGGCAACGTAGGTCGATCGCTTCGGTCCACCGGGAGATCGCCCAGGTGTGCCGGTCCCGGGGGTTGGCGGTGCCCTCCCGTGGGGCGGTGGCCCGGCGGATCGCCGACCTGGACCCGGTGATGGCCAGGCGGGCGCGGGCGGGCCCGGATGCGGCACGGGCCCTGGAGCCGGCCGGCGGACACGTCCCACCGGTGAGGTCGGTGCTGGAGCAGGTGCAGATCGATCACACGGTGGTGGATGTGATCGTGGTCGACGCCCGGCATCGGCTGCCGATCGGGCGGCCGTACGTGACGGTGGGCATCGATGTGTTCAGCAGATGCATCGTCGGGATGGTGTTGACCCTGGAGGCGCCCTCGGCGCTGTCGGTGGGGTTGTGCCTGGGGCACATGGTCACCGACAAGCGCCCGTGGCTGGAGCGGTTGGGCGTGGAGGCTTCCTGGCCGATGGCGGGCAAGCCGGGGCAGCTGTATGTGGACAATGCCTCGGAGTTCCATTCCGAGGCGTTGCGCCGCGGCTGTGAGCAGCACGGGATCGAGCTGGCCTACCGGCCGGCGGGCCAACCCCACTACGGCGGGGTGGTCGAGCGGGTGATCGGCACGCTGATGGGGATGGTGCACGAGTTGCCCGGCACGACGTTTTCGGATCCGGGGGAGCGGGGCGGCTACGACTCTCAGGCCCGGGCTGTGCTGACCCTGGGGGAGTTGGAGCGGTGGATGGTGCTGGCGGTGGCCGGCTACCACGGGCGGGTGCACACTACCACGGGTCAGACCCCGGCGGCGGCCTGGGCGGCTGGAACGGCCGGGGGACCGCCGGCGACCGTCGGGGATGAGGCGGCCTTCTTGATCGACTTCCTGCCGGTGATCCGCCGGTCGCTGACGCGCACCGGTTTCGTGGTCGATCACGTGCGCTATTTCAGTGACGCGCTCAAGCCCTGGATCGGACGCCGGGATCAGTTGGGCAAGTTCGTGCTCCGCCGCGATCCGCGCGACATCAGCCGGATCTGGGTGCTCGAGCCTGAGGGGGGTGCCTATCTGCCGGTGCCCTACCGGACGCTGTCGCATCCGCCGATCAGTGTGTGGGAGCACCGTGGTGCGCTGGCCCGGTTGCGGGAGCAAGGCAGAGCGCAGGTCGATGAGCAGGCGCTGTTCCGGGTGGTGGAGCAGATGCGCACCATCACCGACACCGCCGCCACCACGACGCGCAGGGCCCGCCGCGACGCCCAGCGCCGCCGCCACGCCAGCACGGGGAGCTCGTTGCCCCGCCCCGGCCTGGTGCCTCCGGCGGGGGACGGTTCCCTTTCCGAGGTGGATGTGGGCGATACCGATGTCAGTGGCGCGGACGCCGCTGCGCCGTTCGAGGAGATCGAGCAATGGTGAACGAGGCCGAGATCGGTGACATCGACAGGGGGGAGCTGGGGCACTTGCATCCGGGGGCCCGGGCGGTGGCCCGTCTGCCCGGGCCCGAGCGGCTGCACTATGTGCGGGCGGACCGGTGGATCGGCTACCCGCGGGCCACCGCGGCCCTGGATCGGCTCGAGGAGCTGTTGGCGTGGCCGGGCAAGCAGCGGATGCCGAACCTGCTGCTGATCGGGGCGACGAACAACGGCAAGTCGATGATCATCGAGAAGTTCCGGCGCCTCCACGCACCGGTCAGTGAGGCGGACCGGGAACGGATCCCGGTGCTGGTGGTGCAGATGCCCTCGGAGCCGACGGTGATCCGTTTCTACACCGGGCTGCTGGCCGCCCTCGGGGCCCCGCTGCGCCCGAGGCAGCGGCTGGCCGAGCTCGAGCAACGCACCCTGGGGCTGCTGCGGGCGGTCGGGGTGCAGATGCTGGTGATCGATGAGCTGCACAACGTGCTGGCCGGCCGCGCCGATGCCCGCCGGGAGTTCCTGAACCTCATCCGGTTCCTGGGCAACGAGCTGCGCATCCCGCTGGTGGGGGTCGGCACCCGGGAGGCCTACCTGGCGATCCGTTCCGATGATCAGCTGGAGAACCGCTTCGAACCCTTCACCCTGCCGAGGTGGGAGCCCGACGGGCTGGGGTGTTCGTTGCTGGCCAGCTTCGCCGCCTCCTTCCCGCTGCGACGCCCCTCGAACATCGCCACCCAACAGATGGCCCGGTATCTGCTCACCCGGTGCGAGGGCACCATCGGGGAGCTGGCCCACCTGCTCACTGACGCGGCGGTGGCAGGGATTGAATCCGGGGAAGAGGCCATCACCCAGACCACGCTGCTGATGGCCCCCTATGCCGGGCCCACCGAGCGGCGCCGGCTGTTCGAGCGTGAACTGGCATGACCACCATGCTGCGGTGGCCGCTACACCCGCGCCCCGGTGAGGGCGAGGCCCTGTCGTCCTGGTTGGATCGGGTCGCCGGCGCCTACGGCATGGACGCCCAACAGCTGCTGGAGCACAACCTCGGGGCGGTCTCCCTGCAGTTGGACGCCCACCTCCTCGACACCTTGGACGTGGATCCCCCACCCGGGGTGCTCACCGCCCTCACCGAGCGCACCGGCGTACCCCGGGCCCAGTTGCACCGGATGACGGTGGCCGGGCAGGTGCCCTGGCTGCTGGACCCGATGGAGCCTGAGCCGGCACCCGGGGCCGGCTTCGACACCTACGTCGGGCAGCACTCGGTGCTCCTGGCGCCGGGGCAGATCCCGCACCGCCGGGTACCGGGTTGGCGGGCCTGGCTGCCGACCCAGCAGAAGTCTGCGCCGATGCGCCGGGCCTGCCCGGTGTGCATCGACAACACCGCACCCGAGGCCCGGCAACTCACCCTGGTCTCCCAGCTGCCGGTGGGACTCTCCTGCCCCGACCACGGCTGCCGCCTCGAGGACATGATGGGCATCCGAGGCGCTTTCCTCGCCTGGACGCACCCGGACACCGACCCCACCACAGCGCCGGGCCCGGTCGCGGCGATGGACCGGCGCACCGAAGAAGCTATGCGCACCGGGATCGTGAGGCTGCCGGGACGACAAGTGCACGCCGGGGTGTGGTTCCGGCTGCTGCGCACGCTGATCGAGGAGCTCTCCACCCCGATCTCCGCACTGGGCTGCAGCGCCCAACGCGCGCTGCGGGAGATCTGGCAGCACACCGGTCACCCGCTGCGCGGCGGAATGACCCGGTGGCGGCCCTACGAAACCCTGCCCTGGCCCCGCCAGCAGACGTTTCTCGAAGCCGCCGCCACCGCAATGCACCTGATCAACACCGGGCAAGTACCCGCCGCGGGCACGCTCGGGGCGCTGCTGCGTTCTGAGCCCCACCGCCCCGTCGTCGACGGCACACCACCGGCTGAGGGGACGAGCGCCCCAGAGACCACCGCGGCCGGTAACGCCCCTGAGCAGGGCGCCACACTGATGGAGGAGCCGGCCGGGTACTGGAAGCAGGCCAGGGACTCCATGCACCAGGTGATCGCCGCCGCCCAGGACGACCCCGCCGTCGCCTCCCAGCTGCTGGTCTTCCTCACCGCGTGGAATCGGACCCCCGACCACCGGAAGCGTGTCCGCCAGGACATGATCACCCTCGGGGTCCCCGAGCACCATCTCCCTCCCGGGCCGTGACCTCATAGCACTTCGGGCAGGTGCCCCCGACTGGTTCCGGGAGCCATGAGCGGTTCTTCTCCTCGCCGTCGGTGAGGGCACCGTGGCGCCCCGGCCGAGGCGGGCGCTCAGGCGTGGTCGGCGGAGTGATCGGTCGGTGAGTCGGGGGCGGGAGCCTCGGTGAGAATGTCGTCGGCCTCCTCCGGCTCCGCAACGGTCGCGACCTTGGTGCGGTTGCCGGTGATAATCACACCCTCGACGGTGAGGTCAACGCAGAGCATGCCATCCTCCACGAAAGGCTTCCATCGCCTCGTGGCAGTGGTGTCAATCCCGTAGTGCTGCGTGAACGCGGTAGCCGAGACAATGGCCTGCCCAGGCCCACGCTTGGAACCGGTGCGGACCGCATAAGCATGCGGAGACGAGTCATCAGCTGCGCGTAGCGCCATGATCTGACGGTCCTGGTCGTAGAGCAACTCCACCGTCTCCACGTTGCTGAGCAGGTTGTGGGCGGCTTTGTTTAGCGAGATCACGCCCCGCTTCTGAATCGTGACACTGGGCGCCTTCGCCAGCGGAGTCATTCTTTTGTCGAACACCTCAAAAGGCACCAAGTTCTCCCGTCCATCGAGCGTCTGTAGACCACGTCAACAATGTCCAGCGTACTCATTGCGCATCACTTTCGAACACGTTCGTCGCTCATGCTGTGCACTCCCTGCACGACGTGCATCTTCCCAGACGCTTTGATCGCCTCGTGTCTGTCACACAACACCGTAATCGGACCCTTTGTATGACCTAGGATAAGTAACGGGTTAAGTGACACCAAAGGGAGGTCGACGGATTTGCGACCGCCGTGTCACGCAAACGGTCGTATAAGTGATGAAGGGTGAGCGCCGTGTTGGTGGGGTACATGCGGGTATCGAAGGCCGACGGGTCTCAGACCACCGACCTGCAGCGCGACGCGCTGCTGGGCGCCGGCATCGAGGCGGGCGCACTGTATGAGGACAAGGCCTCCGGGGCCAAGGACGACCGCCCCCAGCTGGCCGCCTGCCTGAAAGTCCTTCGGTCCGGGGACACCCTGATGGTGTGGAAACTCGACCGGCTGGGGAGGAACCTGCGCCATCTGGTCAACGTGGTGCACGAGCTCACCGAACGCGGCATCGGGCTGAAGGTCCTCACCGGCCAAGGTGCGGCGATCGACACCACCACCGCCTCAGGGAAGCTGGTGTTCGGGATCTTCGCCGCCCTGGCCGAGTTCGAACGCGAGTTGATCTCGGAGCGCACCATCGCTGGGTTGACCTCGGCGCGGGCCCGCGGTCGGAAGGGTGGTCGACCGTACAAGATGACTCCCGCCAAGATTCGCCTCGCCATGGCTTCGATGGGCCAGCCCGGCACCAACGTCGGTGCGCTCTGCAAGGAGCTTGGCATCACCAGGCAAACTCTCTACCGCCACGTCTCCCCGACCGGAGAATTGCGTGAGGACGGGCGCAAGGTGTTGGACGTGCCGAGAGCGACTTCTTTACCTGCGGAGCTCGCACCCATGGGATTGCGGGGGCGGGGGCGAAGTAAAACTCAGTAATGGACGTTGCCGATGACCACCACTTTGCCTGACACGTAAGGCCCGCCGGTCGTCCACGAGCACCAGTTGTTCGTGTTCGATCGGCGGGCATGGGAAAGAGTCACGGTCCTGTAGGCCGTGGCTTGAGCGTAGGCATACCCGTACTGGGCGCTTTGGTTGCGGGCGTAGTGACCGGTCGCACCCAGAGAGGTATGGCCTCCCGTGCTGGAATACGACCCAGACCTCCCTGTGGCATCCATGGACAGCTCGCCGTACCAGTACTGGTATGACGCAGCCGAGCTTGGGGCTGCAGTGGCAAGGAGCAACGCTGCGGCGCTGGTTAGAACCGCGCCTTTTCTTTTCATGGACATGATTTCTCCTACTGCGTCGATATAGTCTGGTGCACGGTACATAAAGTGCTTGCGCGATGAGGCGCAACGAGTTGTCCGACGACAGGGTTCTGTTCATAATGTGTCGACGTTGACTCGGACCAGCGGAAAGGGAAATAGCGTGACTAACACACATCATTTTCGTCTGGCGGCTGTGGGGCTCGGGATTGCTCTGGCCCTTTCGGCGTGCGGATCTACCAGTCACGGTATTTCCGTCCTTGATGCTGAATCCTCCACTCAGCCAGTACCTGACACCGTCGAATCAAGCGATCTATTTCTTGAGAATTCCACCCGCTTCCTTGGGGAGATTGACGGCTACACCTATTTCACTGCGAAGCCTGCCTCCGCTCCTGATCAGGAGGCCTGCCTTATCCAGCTAGATCCCGCTGGGGAAGATTGGGTCAGCGGGTGCTCCGCGATTCGGAGTGACAAGGTGGTGGTTCTGGTGGGAGGGACTCCCAGTCAGGAGGTCGCATTGGTTAGCGATGACCCCTCCGAGGACTTTTTGGAGGGATCGGGCTGGGAGAAGCGCGCTGACAACCTTTGGCAGCGGACAAGCTGAGCGACGCCTGTTTCTCGCAGCTGCCTAACATCTCCGCCAACACGGGACCCTAGGGCGGTGCCTAATTTCCGTCGGTTTGGAGGCCGAGCGGCACTCCAGCGCCCTCAGGAACGGGAAGGATTCTGAGCTGGAACTGGGCGTCCTTGGCTGCCGAATCGTTGTACCCCTTGGCCGCTGCCCGCTGTTTGTCCATCCCGAACGGGTCAACGGTCACCAGATTCGCGTCACGGGCGACATCATCCGGCAGAAGGTATGCCTCGAGGCCATGGTCGGGGGTGAGCACCTGAAGGCCGAGGCCGTGGGCGTTGAAGTCACGCGGTTCGGTGCAGGTGGCTCCGGCAACCTCATCCGGGGTTTCTGCTACCAGGCAAATCTCGCCGGCGTCGTTTCGTACAACCCAATAGTCGTTCCTGTCCGCGGCCTTGAGCGCGCGGCTCGAGCCCTGGTCGAGGTCGTTCAGGTGCTCATTCTCAGTGACAACCGCAGGGAGCTTGTCAGCTGCTGTCTGGCTGGCTTTGGAGAGCGCCCGAAGATGCGGATCGGCCGGGGGTCCGGGCTCCGGGCTGTCGGCCCAAGAACCACTGAAAGCCATGCCGCTGAGGGCCAGCGCCCCCACCGCAGCGGTTGTCCAAACTGCTGTTTGCTTGTTACGCATGTTATTCCTCGTCTCAGTAGTTGACGGTGCCCTGGACCCAGAGTTGGCCCTGGACGTAAGAGGAGAAGGTCCACGAACACCAGTTGTTGGTGTTCGCGCGAGGCGCGTGGTAAAGCCTGGCGTCACCGACACCTCTGGCAGTGGCGTACACATAGCCGTACTGGGCGCTTTGGTTGACTGCCGTCAAGTAATTGGAACCGATGTTTGTCCTGCCGCCAGTGCTGTATCTGGCCGGGGAGATTTTGGTTTGGTTCATACTGAGATCTCCCGTCCAGTATGTGCTGCTCGCTGCCGAGCTCGGAGCTGCTGTTGCAAGAATGAGGGCTGTTGCCGCTGCTGCGACAACGCCTAATTTTTTACAGTTCACGGCGACTCCCGGAAGATGTTTTTGTATGCAAATATGAGGTGCGTCACACGTTAGACGCCATGAAAAGAAAGTCAACAGCACCTAGTCGGCAATGTGTCATATATATCTATTTTGTAACGAGTGGGTCCTTGCCAAGGGGGACGCTAATAGGTAAAAGATTCGCCGGTCTGAATACCCCGAAACCGACCCAGGGCTTCGGCAAGGTGGGGCTGACCAGGGGTATTACCCGCATCCCCACTCATTGCTTGGCTGCTCTGAAGCCCCTCCAGCGGTCCAGGTGGAGTTTTGGTGTGATCGCCCCGGGTTGTGGGCGCCGTCAGAGCCACTTGAAGGGCTGATCGCAGCCTGGGCATGTGGCGGCGTCAAGGCTCCCTGTCGCCGTTTCCTACTTCTCCCGGCAGCGTCCACCGGACACGGGGGTCTCTTTGCCTGGCGCGGAGTGGGTGTGGGAGTGGTTGCAAGCTGTAGATGCGGCACGGAGGCAGGTTGGAGTCAGGGTGGCGAGAACGAGCGAGCCAGCCGGCCAGTAGTGGCGGTCCGAGAAAGACTGGAGTTGGTATCAGGTGGCGCACCAAGGGAATGACGAGCGGGGCCAGGGTGATGACGAGCTTGCCTGGGGCCATGTGTGGGTCGGCTCCGACCAATCCAGTGCCGCGCAGGATCGGCTCCACTGCCGCGCAGGATCGGCCAAGACACGATCAGCTACGTGATGACAAGTGCGAGAGGATCCAGCAATTCCAGGGTGCAGTTCAAAGCCACCAGTTCAGTGATGCTGAGCATGCCATCCCTTCTCGGTCAGGAGGGGAAGGTCAGTTCCAGCCCTCGCCTCCGCCTCCCGAGTCAGCGGGGCCCAAACCCCAGGAGCCACCAGAAGCGGCGTCCGAGGTGGGGGGGCGGTTGCTCGAACCGGGATGGCGACGACGCTGACGGTGCTCGCGGATAAGAACCGCCACGCACACTGCCGCGATGGCCAGGACGATAAGCAGGAAGCCGATGCTGGCAGGGGTGAGGCCGACGAAGGTCACAGAGGTCAGCAGAGATGGCATCGATGGGTCCTCTCCTCGGTCAGAATCAGAGTAAGGCTTCGGTCATCGAGAAAGGCACAAGACAGCGGTAAGTTTGCCCGGCAGATTGAGTGCTACGCCTAGAAAATCCCAATGCAGGCGACTTTGGCTATCCGTGCAGTCGACATCGGAAACCGACACTCGTCACGAGAATTTGCCCCCGCATGTTTCCGCGGTTCGGTCTGTCTCGCATCCTTGTGCTTTATCCATACCCCTAGAATTGGCTACTCAACGTTGGTTGCGAGACAGATGGAGTGAACTTGGGGAAGCTGATCGGGTACGCACGAGTGTCGACGCGCCAGCAGGACGCCGACCGTCAAGTGTCTGACCTTCTGGATGCCGGCGTGCGGCGCGATGACGTGTATGTCGACAGTGGAGTGTCTGGAGGCCGTGCATCACGCCCACAGTTCGACAAAGCAGTGGCCGCCCTCGAAGAGAGCGACACCTTGGTCATCACCACGCTGGACCGGTTGGGGCGATCGACTCAGAACATGCTGAGCTTCGCCGAAGAGCTGCGGGGCAAAGGTGCCGGGCTGCGGGTGCTGAACCTCGGTGGGGGAGACGTGGACACCGCGACCCCGATGGGTTCCATGGTCTTCACCGTCATGGCCGCCCTGGCGCAGATGGAGTTGGAGATCAAGCGGGAGCGGATCACCGACTCGGTGGCCAAACGGAGGGCCGCCGGTAAGGACCTGGGCGGGCGGCGTCAGACTTTCACCGACTCCCAGATCCGCAACGCCCTGCGCCTGATCGAGTCCGGGGAGCCGGCCACCCAGGTCGCTCGAGACCTGGGGATGTCGCGGGCGACCCTCTACCGGCGGATCCGGGAGCTGCCGCAAGCGAGGACCATCTGAGTCCGATGCGTCACGGGATCGTCCGGGAAGTGGTGGCTGTCTGGGCGGGGGTGACGTGGATGGTGGCCTGCTGCAGATGGGGGACGTGTAGGCGCAGGTGCTCCTCGACGGCGTGGGCGAGGTTGTGGCCGGCCTCCACGCTCAGGGTGTTCTCCACGGCGATCGCTACCTCGGCCTCCAGGCGGTGCCCGCTCCACCGGGCCCGTGTCCGGCCCACCGCTGCGACCCCGGGTACGGCGGCGGCCGTGCGCTCGATCAAGTCCAAGGTCCCGTCCTCGACGCCGTCCATGAGCCGGCGCACGACCGTGCGCATCGACCCGACCAGCACCGCGATGATCACCGCGGCAATGGCCAGGCCGATCACCGGATCCACCCACGGGAGCCCGAACCAGGCGCCGATGACCCCGAGCACCACCGCTAGGGAGGTCAGGGCGTCGGTGCGGGCGTGCTGGCCCTCGGCGATCAGCGCCGCTGAGCCGATGCGCCGCCCGGCCCGGATGCGATAGCGGGCCACGACCTCGTTGCCGGCGGCCCCGACAAGGGCGGCAGCCAGGACCCACCCGAGGTGGGTCATGTCCTGCTGGGTGGTCAGCGCCCGCAGTGACTCCCAGACGATCAGCGCGGCCGAGAGGGCGATCACGGCCCCGATGAGCAGCCCGACCAGGTCCTCGGCCCGCCGGAACCCGTAGCTGTAGCGCCGGGTGGGGGCCTGGCGGCCGAGGCGGAAGGCAATGATCAGCGGGATGGTCGTGGCCAGGTGCCCGAGGTTGTGCACGGTGTCAGCGAGTAGGGCCACCGACCCGCTGAGCCAGACGATGACGATCTGCAGCAGTGCCGTGGCCCCCATCCCGGCCAGGCTGATCCAGGCGGCGCGGATGCCGATGGAACTGGCCTGCTCAGCGGTCTGGATGGCCTCGGTGTGGTCATGGCTGTGCGGGATGAGGGCGTGCTTGAGCCGGGCCCAACCGCCGTGGTGCCCATGACCCTCATGGTGACCATGGCCATGGTCCTGGGAGTGGGTGGGAGAGTCGCCGTGTGCGGGGGTGGGCCGGGCTGGTTTCACACTGGAAGCGTATCTACGTAGATACGAAGATACAAAGGCGCAGATAGCATGGTGCCGTGCACGACGAGCTGGTCCACCCTGCCCCCGATGATGAGCATGCCCGGATCGCTGCGGGAACCTTCCGCATGCTCTCCGATGCGACGCGGGTGAAAATCCTCTGGGCACTGTTCCAGGGCGAGTCCAGCGTGAACGCCCTGGCCGAGCTGGTCGGCGCCGCGCCCACGGCGGTGAGCCAGCACCTGGCCAAGCTGCGCCTGGCCGGATTGGTGGAGAGCCGGCGGCAGGGCACTTTCGCGTACTACTGGGCGACCGACACCCACGTGCACCGCCTGCTGGCCGAGGCGCTCTCGCACGCCGAGCACATCACCGGTGCCGCCCCGGCAGGCGCCCCGCACAGCTACCGCGCTACAGGCGCTGCTCGCAACGGGTGACCCACTCCATGTATCTCGCCGGGCGCGTTCGAGTCACAAAGCCGACGAGGGGGACTGCCGCACCGATAGGTGCACTTATCGGTGCGGCAGTCCCCTTTCGGCACTTGAAGGGGCCGTTCGTTGGCCACACGTCGACGCGGGGCCTATGGCAGTTCAAAGGTGACGGCGGGATGTGAAGTGGATTGTGGAGCTTCCCTCAAGACGACATGAAGATTCCCTGAAGCTTGCTCTGCTGGGTGCTCTACGTCCTGTTTTTCTGGGTCGATGAGGGCATAGTTTGCCAGTGAGAACACCCCGTTCTCATCCGTTCGTGCACGGACATTCGGGTGCCCCAGTATTCCTCCCCAGGGCTGGGGCGCCCGTCTTTAACGTGAAGGGGTGATCTGGCTCGGATCACAGGGTCCGACGGACCCCGGGCCACCTCGCGGGTCCTGCGCTGGGTCTCCCTTTCCTCGTTTCGTGCTTCGGTCGCACGGAGAAGCGCCTGCGTCGCCCATGGACCTTGGAGTCTTCATGGAACCTTGAGAATCCCGCGACGGGGACTCCAAGTGAGGCGTCCACCCTGGGACAGAGGGTCCCGGATGCACCGGGACCTTGTCGTTAACAGGGGGAATGATGAGTACTGGATCGAGGATGGGAGGGCATTTGCCGGCGGGTCTTGGAGACGCGGTGGTAAGGCCCACCCGCCGGTTGGTGGGGATCGATGCGGCCAGGGGGCTGGCGCTGATCGGGCTGATGGCCATTCATCTGCTACCGGCTTGGAACGAGGAGACCGGGGAAGCGAGCTGGTCGTGGCGGCTGTTCTCGGGGGACTCAGCGGCCCTGTTCGCCCTGCTGGCAGGGGTGGGGCTGGCACTGACCTCCGGGGGGCGGCACCCGCACGAGGGTAGGACGATGACCGCTGACCGGATCGGCCTGGTGGTGCGCGCGGTGCTGATCGCGATCGTGGGGTTGTGGATCGGGACGCTGATGTCGGAGGACCCGCCCGCTTACAACATCCTGATCTACTACGGGGTGTTCTTCCTGCTGGCGATTCCGTTCCTGCATGCAGGCCCGAAGGCCCTGTTCATCTCCGCAGTGCTTTTCGGGGTGGTGTCCCCGATGCTGATGCAGGGACTCCAAAATGCGTTGCCCGAATTCGTCTCCTACAACCCCACGTTCACGGATCTGCTCACGCAGCCCGGTGCCACGGCCTCCCAGCTGTTGCTGACCGGGACCTATCCGGCCCTGCCGTACATGACCTATCTCCTGGTCGGACTGGGGCTGGGGCGGTTGAATCTGCGCAAGACGGAGGTTCAAGCTCGACTGGTGGTGGTGGGCGTGGGGCTGGCGATCTTCGCCCAGACCACTTCCTATGTCCTGCTCTATGCCTTGGGTGGTTACCAGCGGCTGCTGGATGCCTCCTCAATGGGCGAGCACGAGCTGGAGGATGTACTGGTCTGGGGGCCAGACTCGTTGCCCACGGAGACTGTGTGGTGGTTGGCGATCGCCACCCCGCACACCAACACCCCGCTGGCGATCGCGGCCAGCCTTGGGGTGAGCCTGGCGGTGCTGGGCGTCTTCCTGCTGATCGGCCCGAAGATCGGGGCATGGTTGTTACCGCTGTCGGCGATGGGCGTGATGACCTTGACCCTCTACACCGTCCACTTGGTGGCACTGTCCTTCGAGGCCCACTACGAGCTGCCCTACCTGTGGTTCATGGTCCACCTGGCGGTGGCGGCGCTGTTCGCGGTGGCCTGGCACCGGAGCCTGGGGCAGGGACCGCTGGAGAAGGTGGTCAGCACCAGCGTGAAAGGCACCCGCCAGCTGGTGCTGGGCAGGCCGGCCCAGGACAGCCACGGATAGGCTGTACCGGTAGCCACGACATGACGGGCCGTGCCCGCCGCAGCAGACGTGCTCTCTGCGGCGGGCAC
>NZ_LQBK01000012.1 GCF_001483755.1 Kocuria rosea subsp. polaris | reverse complement strand
AGGGCAGGTGGCTCACCGCCACCACTCGCTTTACATATGGCCGGTTATCAGCCGCTCCACGAGAACGACATTGCCTGTGGGGTTGGCCCGTGCGGGGGCAGGTCCTGTCCTGATGGGCGTGCTGGCCGTGCTTGCACGCTCTCCACAGGGTGCTGTTACCGAGGAGCAATGGGTCAGGAGTCGTCGTCCTGGCCCCACAGCCAATGCAGGTAGATGGCGCCCCATCCCGGGCCCAAGGCGTCCACCAGGGCATTGGCCACCGTGCGGGCGTCCACCCAGGGGTACCGCTGACCAATCCGCGCCGCTTCCTGGCAGATCCTCTCCGGATCGTGGCCCTCGTGGTGCAGGGCGACCGCGGCTTCACTGACCCGGGCCTCGAAGAGCCGTCGATCCGTCAGGGGCACGGGCTCAAAGGTGATAGACATCAGACTCCCTCAGAACAACGATCGCCCAAGGGAGCCGGAGTTGCTCCCACGAGCAGCTCCGCGAATGGTGGAGACATAGTAAGCAACATCACACTCGAATGGCTATTCAAGGCTTTATCTCATGTGCTAACTCCCATGAAGCTCTCGGGGGCAGCACACGCCCCACGGCAACGGTGCAGCGAACTCCTACGGATCCACCGGAGTCAGGAGGGCGTTGACCGCCACCTCAGCTGTCCGGGCAGTTCGTCGAGGTACTTGGAGGTGGTGGTCACCGAAGCGTGACCCAGCAGCTGGGCAACGACCTTCACGTCCCAGCCTTCGGTGAGCATCAGGGTGGCTGCGGTGCTACCGGACATTGCCCGCGGGAATGATGATGCAGTTGAGGTTCGGCATCTGGTTGCGGCCATACGATGACCCCGTGCTCCATGACTTCTCCTTGCGACCGTTGATGGCAGCGGAGAACGCGTTGCTGGCCGCGGCCACGCTCGGGAACCTCAACTGGTGCGGGCAGCGGTTCATAGCGGCCGATGTGCGCACGCGGTCGGAGTTCGCCCACTACACGGTCGTTGATCCCCAGCGCGGCGACTTCGGTTGGGTGGCCGAAGTCGGTAAGGGCGCCATCGGCGTTGTCTGGGCCCAATTCCTGCCCCCGGATGATCCTGGTTACGGATTCCTCGCCGAGGACACCCCGGAAGTGAGCCTGTGGGTGCGGGGCGACTGGCGTGGCCGGGGAGTGGGCAGGGCGCTCCTGCGCCGGGTGCAGGACGACGCGCGAGCTCGAGGGGTGCCCCGGCTCAGCCTGTCGGTGGAGGCCGACAACTACGCCAAGAAGCTCTATGCGGCGGAGGGCTTCGTCGACGTCCCCGGACGTGCAACCGATGGCGTCATGGCCTGGAACCCATAACAGGCACCGGGCCAGCACCACGCAGACGGCATCCCCAGGGGAAGGCTTAGCCGATGCGGTCGGAGTCGGTGTCCGCAGGACCGGGGGGCCCAGCAATTCCAGCCTGCCGTACGCGCCGGCGGAAACCGCCTCTGGGCGGACAACCCGGCCCCGGACCGCCTCGTCAGCACGGCGGGGCGTCTCACCGGCGGAAGTGGGGACATTATGAAAGTCGATCTTTTCCTTACCGGTCGGTACGGTTGGGGTATCGCGCACGGTGCTCAGTCGGGGGGCTGGGCCACCTAGTGTGGACCGTGTCAGAGGGCGCAGCCGGGGGGCTGGCCCATTCCAGACCGGTCGAATAGCCGCCGTCCTGGCGGCAGAAGAGCTGGGGCCTTGGGCTCCGTCGTCGGGGGGCGACGCTTCTGCCGTCGGGCTGGCGGCCCCTTACGGCACCCATGACCGTCCCTCCGTCCCTGTGGCAGCACATCGTCCATTCGCAGGTAGCTGCCCCGGTTGAGGAGGCCCGCATGAACGATGCCCACCCTGCCGCAGCGCACGCCGACTGGGCGGTCCCCGTGGCCGATCCGCTGTCGCGGGCGGCGGCCTTTGCCGCCCTGCGCCCGGCCCTGGAGGCTCTGATCCACCAGGCGGGCGCCGACTCCCGGCTGAGCGTGGAGGCCCGTCGGGTGCTGCGCGCGGTGGCCCGCACCCGCCCCGAGCACACCCTGGCTTTGGCTGAGCTCGCAGCCCGCGCCAGCACGGCCAAGGCCCAGGTTCGCCTCGCGTTGACCGAGTTGGACGCCCACGGCTATCTCGCCCAGCTGGCACACATCGCCCCGCATCTGAGCGCAGCACTGCCCCCACATACTCGCTGCACCCCGGCAACGGACCCTAAGGTCGAACCCGTCGACGGAGACACCTCCTGAACCTCCTCGTCCATAGTCCGGCCTCCGTGCAACGACCTCACGCCGAACCCGGCGGGTCTGATGCACTGTGGGTTGCTTTCCGGGCCGTGGAGTGCTGGCTAGTGACGGAGGTTGTAGAGCGTGATCGAGGCCAGCATCGTCAACCCGGCCAGCACTGCGGCTGCGGGCCCTGCCGTGGGAGTGACGAAAAGACCCACCGCCGCGGCGATGGCCGCGGGACGCAGGGGCTCTGCCTCGAGGGTGCCGAAGGCCGTGGTGGCGAGTGGGATCAGCACCAGCGTCGCCACCACACTCGTCACGTAAATCGTCAGGGCATGCCGGCGCGGCCGTGCTACGGCGGGGTCGTGCCGGTGCAGCAGTGTCGCGGCCAACCATCCGAGCGCGAGCACGCCCCAGGCAACCAGGGTCAGTCCGGGCCGCGGTGGGACCAGTGCGGAGGCGTTGGCCAGCACGAAGGTGCTGCCCCCGGCCGCGCCCACAGCCGAGCCCACCAACAGCGGCAGGACGGCGGCGAAGTCCCGGGGCGGCTTCCGCTGCTGATGGGCTGGAGGAGTCGATTCGGGACGTGAGGTGTTCACAGCGTCCACGCTCCTCCTGGAAGCTGCAGGACTCCCCGCGCGCCACGCCGAACGGGCGCCAGCGACACGTCAGCGGGGAAAGCTCTGCGCGCACTGGTGGTGTCTGTGAGATGCACCCCCATTGGAGAAGGTCTGGGGGAAGAAGCCATGTTGCTGATGCGGGTCGGGGTCCGTGAAAGCGGGACGCGGGGCCGGGGCCGAATGCTGTGGGAGTACGGTGGAATTCGAACGACGCGATCCGGTGACCAGGTGGGCGCCCCGTACCTGGTGCCGTTTCCCCTACCTGGCCTGAAGGGAACAGCATGAGCACCTCCTCGCACGCCGAGGGCCTGCAGGGGTCGCCGGCGCGGATGTCCCCGGATGCTAGCCCGGTGTCTTCTCGGCGGCGGATCCCGTTGCGGTCGACCTGCGCGCAGCCCCACTCCTGCCCGGCGCCGGTGCGGATGCAGGTGCTGTCCCGGACACCGATGTTCGCCGGGCTGGTCGAGGAGCAGCTGGCGGACATCGACCGAAGGATGACCTCCCTGTCCTGGGCTGAGGGGGACGCGCTCCATGTCGAAGGAGCGCCTGCCGAACACCTTTACCTCGTGGCCGCGGGACGGGCCAAGGCTTACCGGACCGCACCGAATGGGCAAGAGGTCGTGGTGGAGCTGCTAGGGCCGGGAGACCTGTTCGGCGGGCTACGCACCCTCGGCCAGGAAGCCTACGCCGAGACAGTCGAGGCTTTGACCACCGTGTGCGCCCTGCGGGTTGGCGATGACGCGTTCCGTCAGATCCTCGGCGAGCACCCGGTGGTGGGGCTGCGGGTGCTTGAGGACACCGCCGCGCTGCTCGCCCAGGCCCGTTCCGACGTTACCCGGCAGTCCACGGCCACCGTGGCCGAGCGACTGGCGGCGGTCCTGCTGCGCCTGGCGGAGAAGTTCGGGGAGCCCGCTCGCGAGGGCGGGACGCTGATCGAGCTGCCGCTGTCGCGGGCGGACCTGGCCGGGATGACCGGGTCGACCCCGGAGTCCGTCTCCCGGGTGATGAGCCGGTGGCGCAAGGACGGTGTCATCAACGCCGGCCGCCGCTGGACCGCTGTGCGCGACCCGCGCCGGCTGACGGAGATCGCCGGAACGGAGGCCTGGTCCTCCGAGCTTCGCGGTTGATTGACGCCCGTCATGGTTCGAGGACCCGGCCCTGCGTAGGTTGGAGACACACCCGATGAGGTGAGTACTCCACAACAGGGAGAGGAACCCCGACCATGACCACCACCACAGCCACCACCACTCACACGGTCCTGCGTGCCGAGGGCTTCTCCTGCCCGTCGTGTGTGGCCAAGATCGAGAAGCGCGTCGGGCGTCTCAAGGGCGTTTCGGCGGTGAAGGTCCACTTCGCCTCGGCCCGCATCGAGGTCGACCACGACCCTGCCCACGTGAGTGTGGAGGAGATCGTCGCCGCTGTTGCCAAGGCCGGCTACACCGCCCGCCCTGCCGTCTTCTGAGCTGGTCCATCACCACGGCCCGCGCCGCTGCCGCGACCTTCCCAGGAGGCCCGGCAGCGGCGCTTTCGCTGTGTCCGCATCACTGAGTCGTGGCGGGTCTTCTCAGCGGTTCGCGGTTGATTGACCCCCGTCATGTTCTGGTCTGTGGGTTCTGCGTAGCGTCGTGAACAAGCCCCCCATCGGGGGTGCAGGAGTCCTCGGAAAGGACGGACACCATGAACAGGGTGCAGAGCTGGATGTACGGCCGGTGGGCGATCCCCGCGGTTGCGGGGGCGCTGATCCTCGCCTCGTTCGCGGCCTCCAATGTCGTCGGCTCGGTCCGGTGGGCGGATGTGCTGATGATCGCTGCGGCCGTGGTTGCCGGCTACAACATCGTGGTCAAGGCTGCCCGGGCGCTGGTCGCTCGTACGGTCGGGATCGACCTGCTGGTGGCGGTCGCCGCCATCGGGGCGGTCATCATCGGCAACTACTGGGAGGCCGCCGCGGTGACCTTCCTCTTCGCGGTCGGCCACGCCCTGGAGTCGGCCACCCTCAACAAGACCCGCTCGGCGCTGGCCGAGCTCGTCGCGGTCGCCCCGGACACCGCCGTGGTCCTGCGTGACGGGGAGCAGGTCGAGGTTCCGGCCGCGGACGTGGCGATGGGCGAGGTGGTGCTGGTCAAGAACGGCGCCAAGGTTCCCGTCGACGGCCAAGTCGTGGCCGGCACCGGTGCCGTGGACGAGGCTTCCATCACCGGTGAGTCCATCCCGGTGGAGAAGGCCAAGAGCGACCAGGTCTTCGCCGGGACCGTCTCCCGCGGCGGGTTTCTTCAGGTGCTGGCCACCGGCATCGGCGCCGACACCACGCTGGCCCGCATCATCCACCGGGTGGAGGAGGCCCAGGACGCCAAGGCGGCCACCCAGGCATTCATCGACCGCTTCTCCACCTGGTACACCCCCGCAATCATGGTCCTGGCACTGGTCGGTGGCTTGATCACCGGGGACGTGGTGCTCGCCCTGACCCTGCTGGTCATCGGCTGTCCCGGAGCCCTGGTGATCTCCATCCCGGTCGCCATCGTGGCCGGCATCGGCCGTGCGGCCCGCAATGGCATCCTGATCAAAGGTGGGGAGTTCCTGGAGACCTCCGCGAGGATCACCGCCGTCGCCGTGGACAAGACCGGCACGCTCACCGAGGGCCGCCCGCAGCTGACCGACGTGGTCGTCTTGGACCCGGCGCTGGACCGCGCGGACGTGCTGGGCTGGGCCGCGGCCGCGGAGGCCGGCTCCGAGCACCCCCTGGCCCGCCCGATCCTCGACGCCGCTGCGGCCGAGGGCGTGGGCGCCTCCGTGGTCCCCGAGGCGGTCGACCCAGTCCCGGGCAAGGGCATCGTGTCGACCACTGACGGGGTGCGGGTGCTGATCGGCAACGCCGCGTTGCTGGAGCAGTACGGCATCACCGACCCGAAGGCTGCAGCTGCGGCCCAGAAGCTCGCCGCGGCTGGGCGGACACCCATGATCGTGGCCGTCGACAATGCCGTGATCGGTGTCATCGCCGTGGCCGACCAGGTGAGGGCCGACGCGGCCGAGATGGTGTCCCGGCTCCACGAGGCCGGGGTGGAGAAGGTCGTCATGCTCACCGGTGACGCCCCGTTGGTGGCTCAGGCCATCGGGAAGGTCACCGGGGTGGACGAGATCCGCGCCGGGTTGCTGCCCGAGGACAAGCTCGAGGCGGTCGCGGCGCTGCAGCGGGAGGGCCACTTGGTGGTGATGGTCGGCGATGGCGTCAATGACGCCCCCGCCCTGGCCACCGCGGACATCGGCGCGGCCATGGGCGCGGCCGGCTCGGCTGTGGCCGTGGAGACCGCCGACATCGCGCTGATGGGCGACAACCTGCTGAAGCTGCCCGAAGCGATCGGGCTGGCCAAGCGCACCGTGGCCGTGATGCATCAGAACATCACCGTCGCCCTGATCACCGTGGTGCTGTTGTTGGCCGGGGTCTTCGCCGGCGGGGTCACGATGTCGATCGGGATGCTCGTCCACGAGGCTTCTGTGCTCGTCGTGATCGCCAACGCCATGCGGTTGCTGCGCCGCGCCCAGGACACCACCCCCGCGACGGGCACCACACCGGCCGCCCCGGCCACAGACCGGGTGACATCCCGGTCCTAGGACACCACCGTGGCGGGCGGCCCCACACCAGGACCGCCCGCCACGGGGTGGAACGCACCACCAGTCCTGCCCGGCCCCGGGCGGAGAGACCACCATCACTGCAGGAGGAGCATCATGAGCGCGCAAGAGCACTTCATCATCGAGGGCAACATTGAGCACTTCACCATCGCCGACATCGCTGGCAGCAACCCCGACTTCCGCCAGGTGCTGTGGACCGGCCAACACGCTCAGATCGTTGTCATGACCATCCCTACCGGTGGTGAGATCGGCGAGGAGGTCCACGAGCACACCGATCAGATCCTCACCTTCGTCGCCGGCACCGGGGAAGCCGACCTGAACGGGCACACGCATCCGATCGAGGCCGGTGACCAGTGCGCGGTCCCGGCCGGGGCCCGGCACAACTTCCGCAACACCGGGGATGAGCCCCTGGTGCTCTACACCGTCTACAGCCCGCCCGAGCACGCCGCCGAGGCCGCCTACGCCACCAAGGAGGAGGCGGACGCGGCCGAGGCCACCGGCCGGGACGAACCCCCGACCGGTTGAGCCCGCACTCATCCACACCCTCTAGAGAAGAAACGAGGAAGACGATGTCCACGGTCTACGTGTTCACCGATTTCGGCGGTCCTGAGACCCAACAGCTCCTCGATCGGCCCGCCCCGCAGCCTGGTCCGGGCGAGCTGGCCGTGGAGGTTCGGGCCGCCGGGGTGAATCCTGTCGACTGGAAGATCCGCTCCGGGGTACTGGGGCGGGACCGGGAGTTGCCGGCCCCGATGGGCCGGGAGGTCTCCGGCGTCGTGACCGATCTCGGGGAAGGCGTAAAGGGTTTCGCGGTCGGCGACGAGATCCTCGGCCCCGTCGCTCCGGGTCACGGCGGGTTCGCCGAGCACACCCTCGTGCGGGCGGCCGAGGCGGTCGCCAAGCCCGAGGAGATCTCCTTCGCCGACGCCGCCACCATCCCGGTGGCTGCGGCCACCGCCTATGACGCCACCCACCAGTTCGAACTCGAACCCGGCCAGAGATTGCTGATTCTTGGCGCCGGCGGCGGGGTGGGACTGATGGCCGCCCAAATTGGGCGCGTCCACCAGTTCACCGTCATCGGCGTCGCCAGCCAGTCCAAGCGCAAGATCGTCGAATGCACCGGGGCGACCTTCGTCCCCTCCGGGGAAGGAGCTGCTGACCGCGTCCGCGAGGTCGCCCCCGAGGGGGTGGACCTTATCGTCGACCTCGTCGGGGGTGAGGCCCTGGGCGAGGTCGCCGGCCTGGTTACCGATCCGGCCAGGATCATCTCGGCGGCCGACGCCACGACCGCCACAGAACTGGGCGGGGCGGCACTGGAACGCACCGAGGAGGCGATGGAAAAGATCACCGAGGTCATCGAATACGGACTCGTCGATCCCCACGTCACCGCCTGCTATCCCCTGGCAGAAGCAGGACGGGCGATCGCCGAGGTCGAGGCCGGTCACGCCACCGGCAAGATCGTCATCGAACCCACCCCCGTGTGCTGATCATGGGCACGCCCGGAGCCTCATGCGGTGAGAACAAGGGCGCCGGTGTGGCGGCCCCAGCCCATTGACGGGGGCCGTCACACCGGCACCTGTCGACTCATCTTGAGGCGGGGCGCGAGAGAGCGGATCCAGCCCACAGAAGGAACATCCCATGTGCCAGAAGACCAGTCCGACCACGAGCCCCCGCATCGCCACGGCGACGCGCACCAGCGTCGAAACCGTCCAGCTCCAGCAGCTGATCAAGAACGCGGAAACAGCCGCCGCCCAGTACGAACGGAACGAAGCGAAGATCGAGCAGTGGGGACTCGATTCCTTCCCCGCCTCCGACCCGCCCCAGAACTACTAAACCCCAGGGGTTGGCTGCTCGGGCGTCCCGACAAGCGACGCGTGCTCGGCCCCGGCCGGGGAGAGGCTGATTCCTCCACCCCGACACGGGGTCGGTGTTCCCGCCGGAGCGGTGGGTGTCACCGCAGGCGCAGCGGAGCGGTGGCGAACCCACCCACGGGCGGCAACTCGCGTTCCCGGGGCCGGTCCGGATCGGGCTCGATCACGGCCGTCGCCGCCAGGGCGGCGCGGGTCAGTACTCGCAGCTCGAGGGTCGCCAGCGGCCTGCCAGGGCACACGTGCTTGCCGATCCCGTACACCAGGTTGTACGGGGCGTTGCCGACCGGGTCGAACGCGTCCGGGTCAGCGAAGATCCGCGGGTCGCGGTTGGCGGCGGTCCAGTTCAGGAGCACCCGGTCGCCGGCGGCCAGCTCTCGACCACCGACTGTGACGGGTTCCGTCGTGATGCGGCGGTTGGCGACGAACGGGTCATCGATCCGCAGGATCTCATCGAGGATCGCGTCGAACTCCCGGTCGGACACCCCCGAGCGCAGCCGGGCCTGCAACTCGGGTTGATCGGCCAGATAAGTCAGTACCACGCCGGTGCACAACGCCATCGACCCCAAGTCACCGCCGGTCCAGTTGCGCAGGATCGAGACGATCTCATCGTCGCTGAGCTCCCGCCCATCAACCTGGGCACGCACAAGCTCAGTGGTCACGTCATCGGGCGCACCGTCGCCGGCCTCGCGGCGGACGTCGGTCAAGGATCGGATGATGGCGTCGAAGCGCTGGGCGACCTCAGTGGTGCGGGAACGGTCCCGGGAGCGGGTGGCGGCATGGTTGTCCTGCATCCACTGCAGCAGATCCTCCTCCAGGCCTGCAGGCCACCCCAGCCAGGCCGTCTGTGCGCGCACGGCGAAGCGGGAGCCGACCGCCACGGCGTCGATCGGGCCGGGGACCTCGAGCTGGCCCACCAGGTCGGTGGCGACCCGCTGCACCACCGGCTCCAGGGCGCTCATCCGCTCAGGGGTGAAGAACCGCTCCACGAGGGCGCGGAAGGCCGTGTGGGTAGGGCCGTCAAGACCGTTGGGCACCTGGAGGTAGCGGGAGACTGCGTTGGAGAAGCTCTCGTGGTCCAGCGCGGCGGCAGTGACGTCAGCGTGGGTGAACAACGTCCAAGCACCACTGGCATCGCGGGCCACGGGACAGCGTGAGCGCAGCTTGTCGTAGGCGGCCACAGGATCGCGACGGACCTGCGGGCCCCGCGGGTTCCAATCGGACCGGACGGGATCCGTGGCCGGTCCCGGTGCCGTGGCGGGTCCGGCCAGCGGGGGTGCGTGGGGGATGGCGTCATCGGCCGAGGGATGGCCTGTCATGTGTGTCCTGTCGTGGGTGGCCGTCAGCGCGGTGCGCGGGGACCTCCGCGCCGGCGGTGGGGGCAGTTGGTGGTGGTGTTCAGGGGTGGGTTCGTTCGTCGACTTTCCCGCCGTTGCGTACGGTGAGGGCGAGCAGCAGGGACAGGATCGCGAAGCCGGCCAGCAGGGTCAGGCCCACGAAGTAGCTGTTGTGCTCGGCGTTGTAGGTGGCGCCCATGACCAGCGGCGGGAAGTATCCGCCCAGGCCGCCGGCGGCGGCGATGATGCCGCCGATGGTGCCGACGTCCTTGGCCGGGGCGGCTCGGCCGACCCAGCCGAAGACACCGCCGGTGCCCAGGCCGAGGAAGAGTGCCATGAGCAGGAAGGTGGGGCCGTAGACGCGTTCCTGACCGGGTTGGAAGGCTACGACCATGGCGAGCACGGCGGTGCCGGACAGAGCGGTCAGGGTCACCGTCTTCGGCCCGATCTTGTCGGCCAGGATCCCGCCGATGGGTCGGGCGATGACGGCGGCCAGGGCGAAGCCGGCGGTGCGGGTGCCGGCGGCGGTGGCGTCGAAGTCGTAGACGTTGTCGAGGTAGGTCGGCAGGTAGTTGGAGAACGCGACGAACGCCCCGAAGACGACCCCGTAGAGGAAGCACAGTTGCCAGGTGACTTTCAGCGTGAACGCGTGTTTGATCTTCGGTAGGACCGGCTCGGGGGCCTTGGCCCCGTGCACGGGAGAGTCCCGTAGCAGCGCCCAGCACAGCACAGCCATGACTCCCACGATCACCGCGATCAGGACGTGGGCGCCCAGGTATCCGATCCCGGTCACCAGGCGGGGGGTGAGGAACGCGGAGACGGCGGTGCCGACCATACCGGCGCCGAAGACCCCGGTGGCGAAGCCCTTGCGGTGGGATTCGTACCACCCCGAGCAGAACGGGACGCCCACGGCGAAGACGGTACCGGCGATGCCGAGGAAGAACGCCACGGCCACGAGCAGTCCGAAGCTGCCCAGCTGCCCGACGAGCCCGGTGACGAGCACCAGGGGAGCGGTGATGCCCAGGATGACGGTGAACATCACCCGCCCGCCGTAGCGGTCGGTCAACGCGCCAACGGGCACCCGGCAGACGGCGCCGACGAGGATCGGCATGGCCACCAGCACCGAGGTCTGGGTGGCGTCGAGGTCCATCTGCTGGGCATAGCGCTTGGCCAGCGGCCCCACGATCGTCCAGGCCCAGAAGCCGACTGCGGACGCCAGGGTGGCCAGGAGCAGGTTGCGCAGCTGCCCGGCCTTGAGGTCAGGGGCAGTGGTGCCGGAAGAGGTCGCGGGGGAGGTGGATGACATGGCTGTCCTCGTGCGTTCGGTGGGCAGGGCGAGACGTCAGTGGCGACCGGCGCGGTTGCGGCCCGTGGGTGCTTTCGTGGTGCCACGGGCCCGGTCCCGGGTGCCCACGGGCTCCCAACCCCGGCGCACCGGGGCCAGGTTCGTTCCGGAGGCGCGGTCACGGGAGCGGTAGACGATGTAGGGGCGGAACAGGTAGTGCACCGGTGCGGTGAAGGCGTGCACCAGGCGGGTGAAGGGCCACAGCGCGAAGAGCGCCATCGCCCACAGGGCGTGCACCTTGAAGCCGGGGCCGGCCGCGGCCATGGCGGCGACGTCGGGTTGGAAGATCCAGATGGAGCGGAACCACGGGGAGACGGTCTGGCGGTAGTCGACCACGGTGGTGTCGAACAGGGACAGCACCGTGGTGCCCAGGCCCGTGAGCAGCGCGCCGACGAGCATGATGTACATGAGCTTGTCGTTCTTGGTGGTGGCCATGAACACCGGCCCGGTGGTGCGCCGGCGCCAGATGAGCAGCACGATCCCGACCAGGGTGCCCACCCCGGCGATCGTGCCGATGCCCAGGGCCATGATGTGGTACAGGTGCTCGTTGATCCCGACGGCGTCGGTCCAGGTGCGGGGGATCACCAGCCCCATGACGTGCCCGGCCAGCACTGCGAGGATGCCGAAGTGGAACAGCGGGGAGGCGATGCGCAGGATGCGGGACTCGTAGAGCTGGGAGGAGCGGGTGGTCCAACCGAACTGGTCGTACTTGTAGCGCCAGATCGAGCCGCCGATGATCAGCGCCAGCACGACGTAGGGCAGGGCACCCCACAACAGGACGTCCCCCACCCAGATCTCGACGGTCTCGAGAGGCGGAGCGGTGGGGATCATGGGCTGTTCCTTTCGGTGACGGGCAGCAGCCGGGGGTCGTAGGGGTCCAGGCCCACGGATTCGGTGGGCGGGCCGTAGCCGGCCATCCGCATCACCGCGTCGCGGTCCTCCGGGGAGACCCCGGGCAGGGTGGAGCACACCAGGGCGAGGGCGCCGCGGTGCGGCAGGCCGTCGTCGCGCAGGGACAGCCGCAGCAGCTCCAGGGACGGGCGGTAGCGCTGCAACAGTTCGTAGCCGTCCTCGGGGGAGACCTTCGCGGTGAACTCCAGCACCAGTGGCAGGTAGTCCGGCAGCTCGGACTCGTCCAGCTGCGCCCCGTGGGAGCGGTAGATCTCTTTGAAGGCCGCCAGTGCCTCCCCACGGCGTCGGGTGTCCCCGTCGGTCCAGTAGGTCAGGTGCAGGCTGTGCCGCCGGGACAGGTCAAACTCCTGGACGTAGTCGGCCTGCACCTCATCCAAGGGGCGAGCCGTGAACCACTCGAACAGCTCCTCGACCTCCTCCACGGGGGCCTCTACCTCTGTGAGCGCCCCGTGCAGCAGCGGGAGCACCTCGAGCATCGCCGGGTCCGGGTAGCCCAGCAGCACTGCGGCGGCCTGCCGGGTCACCGCGCTGCGCCGGGGGTCCGGGTCGGCGTAGGCGCCCGGGTCGAGGGTGCCCGGCCCGGCCTTGCCGAGCAGCTTCTCCAGCAGCCCCATCAGCGCGCCCCGTTCCCGTCCTGGGGCGGGAACAGGCCCTGGGGCTTGCCCCGCCCGTCCCAGTTGAGCAGGTTGACCCGCCCTCCCAGTTCCTCGTTTCCGGTGGGGTCGGTCCCGCGCTGCCGTGCCTGCAGGGCCGCGAAGTTCTCGGCCGCGACCGGCATCGGCGTTCCGGAGGCTTCGCCGAACACCCCGGTCTGGCCCATGCCGGGCCCACCGTCCACGTCGAGGGAGCAGCCGATCTCCTCGAGGTTGTGCGCGTCCTCCAGGTGCGCGGAGGGGATGACGTAGCGTTCCTCGTACTTGGCGATCGCCATGAGCCGGTACATTTTCTGGATCTCGGTCCCGGTCATCCCGACGGCTTCGGCGATCGCCTCGTCCGCCTCCTCGCCCAGGGCGATGTCGCGCATGTAGGAGCGCATGGCTGCCAGTTTGTTGAGCACCTCCCGGATCTTCTCGGTGTCCCCGGCGGTGAACAGCTCGGCCAGGTACTCGACCGGGATGCGCAGGGAGTCGATCGCCCCGAAGAGGTTAGCGGCGTCCTCGCCGTCGTGGCCCTGGTCCTTGAGCAGGTCCACGACCGGCGACAGTGGCGGGACGTACCAGACCATGGGCATCGTGCGGTACTCGGGGTGCAGGGGCAGGGCCACCCGCAGCTCTTTGGCCAGGGTGTAGACCGGGGACTTCCGCGCCGCGTCCAGCCAGTCCTCGGGGATGCCCTCGGCCCGGGCGGCGGCGATCACTGTCGGGTCGTGCGGGTCGAGCATCAGGTCCAGTTGCGCCTCGTAGAGGTCTTGTTCGTCCGGGGTCGCGGCGGCTTCGGTGACCCGGTCGGCGTCGTAGAGGAAGATGCCGATGTAGCGTAGCCGGCCCACGCAGGTCTCGGCGCACACCGTGGGGATCCCGACCTCGATGCGGGGGTAGCAGAAGGTGCACTTCTCGGCCTTGCCGGACTTGTGGTTGTAGTACATCTTCTTGTACGGGCAGCCGGTGACGCACTGGCGCCAGCCGCGGCACTTGTCCTGGTCGACCAGTACGATGCCGTCCTCGGTGCGCTTGTAGATCGCCCCCGAGGGGCAGGAGGCCATGCAGGAGGGGTTCAGGCAGTGCTCGCAGATCCGGGGGAGGTAGAAGGCGAAGGTCTGCTCGAACTCGAACTTGATCTTCTCCTCCGACTCCTTCCGGACCTTCTCCACGATCGGGTCCAGGTGGCCCATCTCCGGGGCGCCGCCGAGGTTGTCGTCCCAGTTGGCCGACCAGGAGATCTTCATGTCCTCGCCGGTGATCAGGGACTTCGGTCGGGCGACGGGGAAGTCGGTGCCGGCGGGGGCGTTGGTGAGGGTCTCGTAGTCGTAGGTCCACGGCTCGTAGTAGTCGTTGAGCTCGGGCTGGACGGGGCTGGCGAACAAGCCGGCGAGCTTCGCCCAGCGCCCGCCGGATTTGAGCTTGAGGTTGCCGCGGCGGTTGAGCTCCCAGCCGCCCTTCCACTTCTCCTGGTCCTCGTACCGGCGGGGATAGCCCTGCCCGGGACGGGTCTCCACGTTGTTGAACCACACGTACTCCGTGCCGGCGCGGTTCGTCCACGCCTGCTTGCACGTCACCGAACAGGTGTGGCACCCGATGCACTTGTCGAGGGCCATCACCATGGCGACCTGGGCCATGACTCGCATCAGTACTGGNNTGCGCGTAGCCGCCGATCATGTGGGTGGGTTTGACGAGGATGCGGGTGACCGAGTTGTGGATCCCGCCGCGGCGCCCGGTCGCCTCGGACTTCGGGACGTCGATCAGGCGCTCCTGGGCGTGGTGGACGTAGACCACCCCGGCCGGCATCCGGTGGGAGACGATGGCCCGGCCGATGTAGACGCCGTTGGTGTTGAGGCACTCGACCCAGTCGTTGTCGGCGACCTCGATGAGTGCGGCGTCCTGGGGGCTCATCCACACCGTGGTGCCCCCGCGGGCCAGGGAGAGCATGAACAGGTTGTCCTGGTACTCCGAGTGGATCGACCACTTGTTGTGCGGGGTCAGATACCGCACGGCGATCGACAGCTCCCCGCGCTGCCCGAGCTTGGGTTCCCCGAACAGGCGGTGCATGTCCAGGGGCGGGCGGTAGATCGGCAGGGACTCACCCATGTCCTTGAGCCAGTCGTGGTCCAGGAAGAAGTGCATCCGTCCGGTGAGGGTGTGGAAGGGCTTGAGGCGTTCGATGTTGATGGTGAACGGGGCGTAGCGCCGCCCGCCGGTCTCCGAGCCGGACCACTCCGGGGAGGTGATCACCGGGACCGGGCCGGCCTGGGTGTCGGCGAAGGTGATGCGCTTCTCCTCGGAGCCGCGGGCGAGGTCTGCGAGCTCCACCCCGGTGCGCTTCTCGAGGGTCTCGAAGCCCTGCACGGCCAGCTCCCCGTTGGTGGTGCCGGAGAAGAGGAGGATGGCCTCGGCCATCCGCGCGTCGGTGTTGATCACCGGTCGGCCCGCCGCGGCCCCGGAGTCGAACACCCCGTGCAGGCGGGCCAGCTGGTCCACCTGGTGGGAGACGTCGTAGGTGATGTACTTCGTGGTGAGGCCCAGCTTCTCAGCCAGTGGCCCGACCGCGGAGAACTTCTCCCCGACCGCGGTGTAGTCGCGCTCCACCACCTGGAGGTTCGGCAGGTTCTTGCCCGGTACCGCCGGGACGTCGGTGCCCTTCCAATCCGGGGCGTGGCCCCCGGGTTGGGCGAGCTCGCCCGGGGTGTCGTGGGTGAGCGCGGTGGCCACCATGTCCTTGCGCACCCCGAGGTGCACCTTCGCCTGCCGGGAGAACTCCTCGGCCAGCAGCCGGAACAGGTCGTAGTCCGTCTTCGCTTCCCACGGCGGGTTGATCGCCGGGGTGAAGGCGTGCACGTAGGGGTGCATGTCGGTGGAGGACAGGTCGTGCTTCTCGTACCAGGTCGCGGCGGGGAACACGACGTCGGAGAGCAGGGTGGAGCTGGTCATCCGGAAGTCGGCCGATACGAGCAGGTCGAGCTTGCCCTCCGGGGCCTGCTCGTGCCAGGTCACGTCCTTCGGGCGGGAGGTGGAGTGGTCGGAGCCCAGGACGTTGTGGTGGGTGCCCAGCAGGTGCTTGAGGAAGTACTCCTCACCCTTAGCGGAGGAGCCCAGCAGGTTGGAACGCCACAGCATCAGGGTGCGCGGCCAGTTCTGCGGAGCGTCGACGTCCTCGACGGCGAAACGCATGTCCTGCGCCTTGAGTCGATCCGCGACCCACCGGGCCTCATCAGGTGCTTCCCCGCGGGCCACACCCTCGGAAGCGGCGTCGGCCACGTCCAGGGAGTTCTGGTCGAACTGCGGGAAGAACGGCATCCACCCCATGCGGGTGGACTTGGCGACCACGTCGGCGGTGTGCATGCCCTTCAGGTGCCCCTCGGCGAGGGGGGACTGGAGGGAGTCGGAGGAGTACCCGTCGGAGCGGAACTGGTCGGTGTGCATGTACCAGAACGCGGTGCCGATCATGAACCGCGGCGGGCGGGTCCAGTCGGTAGCCGCGGCCATCGTGGCCTGGCCGGTGATCGGTCGGGTCTTCTCCTGGCCCACGTAGTGCGCCCACCCGCCGCCGTTGCGGCCCTGACACCCGCACAGCATCAGCATCGCCAAGATCGCCCGGTAGGTGACGTCCCCGTGGTACCACTGGCAGATGCCGGCCCCGAGAATGATCATCGACCGGCCGCCGGACTTCTCCGCGTTGGTGGCGAACTCCCGGGCGATGCGGGCCACCGCCGCCGCCGGGACCGAGGTGATCTCCTCCTGCCACGCGGGGGTGTAGGGGGTCTCCACGTCGTCGTACCCGGACGCCCACTGGCCGGGTAGCCCGGCCCGGCCCACCCCATACTGGGCGAGCATGAGGTCGAAGACCGTGGTCACCGTGCGTCCGGCCACTTCGGTGACCGGCACCCCGCGGTGGACCACCGAGCCCTCGCCCGTGGCATCGGTGAACGCGGGCAGATCGATCACGCTAGTGGCCTGCTCGTAGGACGCCGAGTCGGCGACGGACAGGGCCGGGCGCACCCCCTGCAGGTCCAGGTTCCACTTCCCCTCGTCGGCCTCGTTGTAGCGGAAGCCCGTCGACCCCTGGGGCACCACCGGAGTGCCCGCGTCCCGGTCCAGGAGCACGGTCTTGAACGCCGCGTCCGCGGCCTCTGTCTGCCCCAGGTCCTGGGCAGTGAGGAACTTGCCGGGCACCACGGTGCCGTCTGGGCGCTGCTCGAGGGTGACGAGGAAGGGCAGGTCGGTGTACTGCACCACGTAGTCCTCGAAGAACGGGACCCGCCGGTCCACGAAGTTCTCCTTCAGGATCACATGCCCCATGGCCATGGCCAGGGCGGCGTCGGTGCCGGCCTGGGCGGGCAGCCACTCGTCGGCGAACTTCGTGTTGTCGGAGTAGTCGGGACTCACCGAGACGACCTTGGTGCCGCGGTAGCGGGCCTCGACCATCCAGTGCGCGTCCGGGGTGCGGGTGACCGGGATGTTGGAGCCCCACATCATCAGATAGGTCGCATCCCACCAGTCGCCCGACTCGGGCACGTCCGTCTGGTCCCCGAAGACCTGGGGGCTGGCCACCGGCAGGTCCGCGTACCAGTCGTAGAAACTGTTCATCACCCCGCCGATGAGGTTGAAGAACCGGGCGCCGGCCGCGTGGGAAACCATGGACATCGCCGGGATCGGGGAGAACCCGGTGACCCGGTCCGGGCCGTAGGTCTTGATCGTGTGCACGTGGGCGGCCGCGGTCATCTCGAGGGCCTCCTGCCAGCTGGAGCGCACCAGCCCGCCCTTGCCCCGGGCCTGCTGGAACGCCCGGCGCTTCTCCGGGTCCCCGACCACGGCCTGCCAGGCCAGGACGGGGTCCCCGCCGACCTCTGCCTTGGCGGCCCGGTACATCTCCAGCAGCACCCCGCGCACGTACGGATAGCGCACGCGGGTGGGGGAGTAGGTGTACCAGGAGAAGGCGGCCCCGCGGGGGCAGCCGCGTGGTTCGTACTCCGGGCGGTCCGGGCCCACGGAGGGGTAGTCGGTCTCTTGGGCCTCCCAGGTGATGATCCCATCCTTGACATAGATCTTCCAGGAGCAGGAGCCTGTGCAGTTCACCCCGTGCGTGGAGCGGACCACCTTGTCGTGGCTCCACCGGTTCCGGTAGAACGCGTCCCCGGCCCGCCCACCCTCGCGGAAGACCGCGCGGCCGTCCGGTGACTCCTCCCAGCGGGTGAAGAACTTCCCGAGCTTGAGCAGGGCGTCGGAGGCAGGACCATCGGTGCGCGGCGGGACGGATTCGGTCGTCATGGAAAGAAACCTAGTAATGCGCCGGCAAGAATGCCATTCTTACGCGTTACTGATCGTCGCGCCACGACTTGTTCTGGCCATAATGCATTCCGTGGTAAATGCTGACGTGTCATATGTTTCAGAAAGAGAACTTTGTTTCAGAAGGCGAGCCCATTGCGCTCCCTGAGGCGGCATGTCGGGGATCTAGGGCGGTTGGCTCCCCTAGCCGAGAGCTTCGAAAATCGTTCGATTCGAATCACTGGGATTTCGTCATATCGGCCTGCCCTAATCGTGTCCCTAATGCCCGGGACGCACGGTGTTGTGCGCAACCCAAGGAACGATCAGTAACTTTTGGGGACCAGCAAGGTGACCCCATAAGGTGGGTCAAATAACGCAAGTGATGTCTGTGCTATTGCGCTGATCGATATGTTGGAGGCGGTGACATGGGCGTTTCCCTGGGACTTCCGCAGATCCGCGGTGCCGGTCCGGGCCCCAGCGGCGCGCCCCGGGAGGCGGGGCTCGCCGACCGGCACGGCCGCCGGGCCACCGACCTGCGGCTGTCGGTCATCGACAAGTGCAATCTGCGCTGCACCTACTGCATGCCCGCCAAGGGCCTGCCCTGGCTGCCCGCCGCCCGGCTGATGAGCGCCGGTGAGATCACCCGCATCGTCGACGTCGGGGTCCGGCAGCTGGGGATCACCGAGCTGCGCCTGACCGGCGGGGAACCCCTGGTGCGGGCCGACCTGGAGGAGATCGTGGCCGGGGTGCGCACTGCCCACCCGCAGCTGCCGGTCTCGCTCACCACCAACGGCATCGGCCTCGCTACCCGGGCCCAGGCCCTGGCCGCGGCCGGGCTGAGCCGGATCAACATCTCCTTGGACACCCTGGACGCGGCGACCTACCGGGCCCTGGCCCGCCGGGACCGCCTGGCGCAGGTGCTGGCCGGGGCCGAGGCCGCGGCCGCCGCCGGGCTGGCCCCGGTGAAGATCAACGCGGTGCTAATGCGCGGGGTCAACGACCACGAGGCCCCCGAGCTGCTCGCCTGGGCCCTGGAGCGCGGTTTCGCCCTACGGTTCATCGAGCAGATGCCGCTGGACGCCGACCACGGCTGGACCCGGGCGGAGATGGTCACCGCCGCGCAGATCCGCCACCGGCTCAGCACCCGGTTCCGGCTCACCCCGCACCCCGGCGCCCGCGACGGCGCCCCGGCCGAGCTCTGGGACGTCCACCCCACCACCCCCGCCGGGGCCCCCGAGGAGGTTCCCGGGGCCGGGGAGGCGCCGCTGGGGACCGTGGGTGTCATCGCCTCGGTGACGGAGCCCTTCTGCGCCGACTGCAAGCGGACCCGGATCACCGCCGAGGGCAGGGTCCGGTCCTGCCTGTTCTCCCACGAGGAGGTCGAGCTGCTGCCGCTGCTGCGCGCCGGTGCGACCGACGCCGAGCTCGCCGAGCGGTGGCGGGCGGCGATGTGGGCCAAGCCGGCCGCCCACGGCATGGACCACACGGGCCTGGACTCACCCGACTACGTCCAGCCGGAGCGGCCGATGAGCGCGATCGGGGGCTGAACCCGTGGCCGCCCCACCACACCGACCGGAACAGGAACGATGACCCAGAACACCACAGAGAGCAACCCCCGTACCCTGACCTCCGCGACCAGTACGACCATGCGGGTACGGTACTTCGCGGCTGCACGCGCAGCCGCCGGGACCGAGGCCGAGACCCTTGAGCTGCCCACCGGAGACGGCGCGCCCCGTACCCGCGCTGATGTGGAGGTACTGCTCGCGCAACGCCACCAGCAACCGGTGCCTGGACAACCGCTGCTGGGCCAGGTGCTGTCCCGTGCCAGCTTCCTGCTCGACGGGGTGGCCTGCCCAGATGCGGCGGCCGAGATCCCGGACGGGGCCGTGCTCGACGTCCTGCCGCCCTTTTCCGGCGGATGAACACTCCGTCCGGCGCTCTGCTCTTCCATGTTGTGGTCCTGGCCGGGGGCCGATCCTCCCGGCTGGGCGGCACACCCAAGGCGAGCCTGCGGCGAAACGGGCGCACCCTCGTGGAACTCACGGTGGAAGCGGTCCAAGGGGCTGCCGGGGTCGTTGTGGTCGGACCCGCGGAGCTGGCCGTCCCCGCGGGCGTTCTGCGCACCCGGGAGGATCCGCCGTTCTCCGGGCCGGCTGCGGGCATCGCGGCCGGGCTGGCCGCCCTCGAGGCGCTGCCGTTGGCGGACTGGACCATGACCCTGGCCTGCGACATGCCCGAAGTGGCCCGCGCCGTACCCCTGCTGCTGGGGTCCGCCGGGGCCGCGCCCGAAACGGACGGACACATCGGCGTCACCCCCGACGGTCGCCGCCAGCCGCTGGCCGCCCTGTACCGCACCGAGGCGCTGCGCGCGGCCTACGCGGACCAGGACCCCACCAACCGCTCGGTACGCTCCTTCACCCACGACCTTCTCCTGCAGGAGGTCACTGTGGCCGAGGACGCCACCGCGGACGTGGACACTTGGGACGACGTGCACAAGTTCCGGCTCAGCTGACAGAAGACCCCGAGGAAAGGAACGCGGCATGGCGAAGAAGATGACGTCTGAGGAACGACGCCTGCTCTCCGAATGGATCGCCCAGCTCAAGACCGAGTTCGAGCTGGACGCCATGGACGTGCCTCTGGACGACCTGCTGGCTCTGGCCGGGGTAGTCTCCACCGGGGTGGCTCGCCCCGCCGTGCCGGTCACGGCCTATGTCGCCGGATACCTCGCGGCACTACGCACCCGGCAGGCACCGGATCACGGCGCCGCCCACACCATTCAGGACGTCATCGCGGTCGTACCGGTACCTGCTGCGGATCCACAAGACACCTGATCCTGCCCCGGCTCCTGGCACAACCCCAGCTGCGGTGTCGAGGTGCCTGGTGATGCCGTGGATGAACGCGCCCGCCACCACCGCGGCCCCGTCCCTGTTCCGGGGCTCGCATGGCCTCGCCACGGGGACGGTGGGTGGAGCCAGCAGGACCGAGCAGGGCGGAGTCAGAGCGGACTGCTGACACCGGCAGCACTGCCGGCCCCGGCGCATCGCCCAGTGTCACCGGTGCTCGTCGTCGAGCCCTGTGGCCTCGCACGGGCGAGGCCACAGGGCTGGACTGAAGAACCGACCCAGACGGTCGGCGTTGCGGTGGGTCAGTCCACGGGTGAACGCGGTGCCTCCGACAGACCGGTGCGCCACGCCTTCGGGTCGGCCACCTGGAACCGGCGTCCCGACACGGTGGTGGGGCCGATGCGCACGAACCGTCCCTTCGGTCCACTCTGCCAGGGCAGCAGCGGCAGGCTCAGCGTGTCGGTCAGTTCCTCGATACCGCGGATCTGCTCGGACCGTCCCTTGACCACCACGCTCCACGCCCGGTTGACCGACGCTTCGTACCCGTCGATCTCCAGGGCCACGGGCACACCTGAGAGAGCCGCCGAGAGCTTGGTGCCTTCCGTGGTGCGGAACACCAAGCTGCTGTGATCCACCACGTAGTTGATCGGGAAGATCTCCGGGTGGTCCTCCACCCAGACCGCCAGACGGCCGATGCCGGTCGCCCGCAACAGCGTCCAGCAAGCACTGGCCGACAGCGTTTCGATTCTTTCCTCGTACTCCTCGGTCATGACATCCTCCTCAGAACTTGCGTTCCTACTCGAAATCGGCGAGCCACAGGTCGGGGCCGAACACCTCGTACTGGATGTCCTTGGCCGGCACTGCGTGGGCGATGAGGTCGCTGCGCACCGCCTGCATGAACGGCAGGGGCCCGCACAGGTAGTACTGGGCCTGGGCGGGCAGCTCCACCGACCGCAGATCCATCAGCCCGGCGTGTTCGTTCGTCCCCGGGGTGGGGGAGGGGTGTTCGAACCACACGGCCAGGGACCCGTCCATCAGTTTTTCGAGGTCGGTGGTGACCTGGGTGCGCAGCGCGAAGGCCTCAGGGGAGGCATCAGCGTGCAGCAGCACCACCTTGCGCTGAGCTGCGTCCGCCACCAGGTGGGAGAGCATCCCGGCCATCGGGGTGATGCCGATCCCGGCGCTGACCAGCACGACCGGCCGGTCGGTGTACTCCAGGACCACGTCCCCGAAGGGCGCCGAGAGGGTGATCTCGTCGCCGACCTGCACCTGATCGTGCAACAGGGTCGACATCTCTCCGGCCGGGGTGCCATTGCCGTGGACGCGCTTGACGGCGAACACCCGGTGCCGCCCGTCGTCGGCCTTCGTGAGGCTGTACTGGCGCGGTTGGTGCACCCCGTCGGGCATCGGCATCTTGCACGTGACGTACTGGCCCGGCAGTGAGGGCTTGACCTCCCGCTCATCGACGCGCTCCACCACGAAGGTCGTGACGTCGGCGGTCTCCGGGATCTTCTCGGCCACCCGCCAGGTGCGCCACACGGTGTCCGGGGACAGGCGGGTGGCCTCGTAGAGGCCACGCTCCTGGGTGATCAGCGCATTGGCCATCAGCCAGTACACCTCGTCCCAGGCCGCGGCGACCTCCTCGGTGACGGCCTCGCCGAGGACATCGACGATGGCCCACATGAGGTGGTCATGGACGATCTGGTACTGGTCCGGGTGCAGCCCGAGGGAGACGTGCTTGTGCGCGATGCGCGAGAGCAGATGGTCGGGCAGCTCGGTGGGCCGGTTCACCAGATATCCGGCGTAGCCGGCCACGGACCCGGCCAGGGCCTGCTGCTGACGGCCGTCGGCCTGGTTGCCGCGGTTGAACAGCCCGTCCAGCAGCTCGGGGTGCTCGCCGAACATGTGCGCGTAGAAGCGCCGGGCAATCTCCTGGATGTTCTCCCCGACCACGGGCAGGGTGGCCTTCACGACGGGGTAGGCGGTGTCTGACAGCATATTTTGCTCCTCTGATGGGTTCGGCAGGATCAGGATTCTGGCGGTTCATGCCCGAGCTGGCATCGGGTTCTCCAGCGGGTCCCGGTGCGAGCACCAAGCGGGTGCCGCATCGTCGCTCAACGGGAAGTTGGGCGATCATTGTGCGCGGTAGCGGGTGCCGTGGCCGCGCATCGGGAATTCAGCGGTGTTTGGCCACGCTCAACAGCACGACGGAGTCCTCCACCGCTTCCAGCCCGTGACGGGCCTGCGGGACGATGAGCAGATCCCCTGGGGATCCGTTCCACTGAAGCTCCCCGGCGCTCAGGAGCACTCGTCCGTGGAGGACGTGCACGGTGGCCTCACCGGGATTGTTGTGCTCGTTCAACCCGGAGCCGGCTCGCAGCGCGATGACGGTCTGGCGCATCACCTGCTCATGGCCGCCGAACACTGTGTGAGCGCTGCGCCCACTCGGGGCCTGCTGGGCGATCTCCAGCTGGTGGCGGGCCAGGGCGGTCAACGACGACTTCTGCACCATGATCATTCCTTTCGGTAGCGATGGACGGGTTCGTTGTGGCCGTACCGGTGGGTCCCGGCCACTCACACGGCCTCCACCGCGCTCTGCCCTTCGGGCGGGCGGGAGCGTCACAAACCTTTGACTGTCGTCCTGACAGGCAGGTACGAGTGGGCTTCGTCGGGCGCGCAGAGGAGGTGTCACGGGGAAACCCGGATCAGCCCTCTGGCCCCGCGTTCGGCCTCGGCCAGGGAGTGATTGACGAACGGGTAGGTCCCGGGCTCGGAGAACTCCAGCTCCACGAACCCGCCCTGGGCCGGTGCCAGGTCCAGGACCTGGGCCCCGCCCTGCCCGGTGCCACCCGGAGGCAGGAGATAGGCGCCCTCCTTGTAGACGGTGTCGAACTGGCCACCCACCACATGGAAACTCATCCCCTTCGACGGCCCGGCGGCCAACACCCAGATCCGCACCCGTTCACCGGTCCGCGCAGTGAGCGGGTCGTGGACGTACTGGGTGGCGTGCCCGTTGAACATCGTCAGCGACGGCACGCCCTGCGCGACCCGCTCCGGGGCCACCACCGCGTTCGCCCCTCCATCGGCAGTGTCCCCGGCCGGGGAGAGATAGGTCTCGTTCTGCACCAGCAGGAACTCCCGGTCCACGCCCGGCAGACCGGGCGGGTCGATCACCACGGCCCCGAACATCCCGGCCGCCAGATGCGTGCTCATCGGAGCTGTGGAGCAGTGGTAGAGCCAGATGCCTGAGCGAACGGCCTCGAACCGGTAGACCAGCGACTCTCCCGGGGCGATGGTGCGCATCGGCCCGTCCGGGGCGAGTGCACCGGCGTGGAAGTCCACCGAATGCCCCATCGAACCGTCATTGACCAGGGTGATCTCGAAGACATCGCCCACCCGCCCGTGCAGGGTCGGGCCCATGTACCGGCCGTTGTAGGTCCACCCCTGCAACTGCATTCCCGGGGCGATCTCCTGCGGTATCTCCTCGACCTCGAGCTCCACCCGGTGCACCCGGCGCCCGCTCTCCGGCTCACCGTCCACCGGTTCCAGCACGGGGGAGCGGGTGTCGAACTGATCCCCGGGTGCGGCGCCGAAGTCCACGGCCGGGTCTGGATCCGCGGCCGGATCCGCGGCTGGATCCGAGGCGGGCGCGTGCAGGCCGGGGTGCCCGGGCGCCTCCTGCGCTGCCGCCGGTGCCGCAGCCACGGCGGTACCGTCTGCGTCGACCGCGATGACGTCGAAGCCCATGCCCATGCTCTTGTGCCCGACGATCGAGCACCAACCCTCCACCGACCCACCGATCACCCCGGCATCGACGGTCACGGTCTGCCCGAGGGCCACCCGGCCGCTGCTGGCCCCGGAAGCCAGGACGAGGTCATGGACGTTCGTGGGGTCGTTGTTCGTCAGCTCGATCACCAGCTCGTCACCCACCGGGACCTCCACCGAGGCCGGCTCGAACCGCATGCCCTCCTCGGCGCTGACCTCCACGGTGGTGGTCCTTCCGGTGGCCTGCACCGGGCCGGCGCCCTGAGCGCGAAGATCGAAGCCGGCCGCCGCCGGATTCAGCGCGATGCCCACCACCACCGCGGTGGCCACGGTGAGGACCCCGGCCACTGCCCCGCGGACATGCCGGGAAGCCGGCACCTCCCCGCCCGGGGCAGCCGGGCTCGGTGCCGACGTGTCCGCCCGGGCCCGGTTTCGAGACGGCGGTGCCGCAGCGGCCTTCCGCCCGGCCACCGAGACCTTGGCCGCAGAGACCATCAGAGGAACAAAGGCGAAGAACACCGCGGCCCCCAGCACCGAGACCACGGCTCGTACCCAGGACGGCAACAGACCGGGGGGCAGACTGAACAGCAGCACACACAGATTGATGACCACCACACGGAACATGGCCGCCCGGTTGATCACCTGATTGGCGGCCCGCACGGTCGCCGGGCCGCCGCCCATCGTGACAGGCAGGAGATAAGTCATGGCCCCCAGCAGTACTTGGGCCAGGAAACCGGCCACGAACGGCACGGTCAGCTGCCGCAGCACCGCGGTCTCGAATCCGTGCCCGGCCACCAGCCAGGTGATCACCACCGTCGTGGCCAACCACCACATCACCCCGGCAGCCACGGAGAAGCCCGCATAGTCGGCCGGCCGCCGACGGCAAGCGGTGCCGGCCATGACCACCGCCACGGCCACCAGCCCACAGATGTAGGCGGCCAGACCGGCCACCGTCACCCACACCGTCCCGAGCAGGGATCCCCCGACCGTGGTCACGATCCCCCCGGTCATCACCGGCAGAGCGACTGCGGTGATCCGAGAGGAGAAACCGACCATGCGGGTGCGCAAGATCGTGGGCCACAGCGTCAGCAGCGTGCCCGCGACCGTCAACCCCACGAAGCCCAGCACATTGGTCGCCTCGTGCGCCAACAGGACCCGGGCATGCCACGGTGCGGACAGCCCGGCGGCCAGCACGGCCCCCAGCACCGCCCCGACGGGCAACAGGAACGCCGCCACCACGTAATACTTCACGGTCACAGCGAATCGCGACGGCAGCGCCGTGCGCAGCTGCCCCAGCAGCGCAGTGCCGTGCCAGGTCAGCGCGGCCCCGATCAGGACCGCCGCCAGCACGGTCAGCCAGTACCAGGTGCTCAGCAACCCGGCGATCAGCAGCACGATCCCGACGTTGAGCGTGCGGATGCGGGCCAGTTGCCGTCTCCTGGCGCCATCGGGCAGCCGGTTCTTCAGCAACGACTCGGTGAAGTGCTGGGACCACACCATGATCGAATTGGTGATCAAGCCCAGGGTCACCAGGTGCACCATCACCCAGCGGAAGTCAGGAACCCAGCGATGGACCAAGATGACGACCAGCAGCACGCCCATCCAGATGCGGATCGGTGCGGCACTCCGGCGATGCCATGACGCGCGGCCGTGGAGCCGTGGGCGACTGGTCACGTGACTCATCCATTCTTAATCTTGCATTTCATTTGCAAGTATAGGTGTCGTCATCGGCTGCCCATAACGCGAGGAAGTCGCGATCCTGAGGAGAGGGGGTTGCAATCGGCCCGAGAGTTGGCGCACGACCACGTTCGCCGGATGGACCCGCTCACTCGTACCCGATGACCACACGTCATCACCGTCGTCATCGATGACCGATCCGCACGATCGGCCACCACACGCATGAGTCGGAAAAGACCGCGCAGCACCCTGATTGTCCTGTCGCTGCCACCCCACACCGATACCAAGCCCCGCGCAGGAAGTGCGGAGTCGAGTGAGGGAGTCGGGGCGCCTCCACCGCTTTACATATGGCCCGTTAGCGGCGGGCCGTGTTGCGGGGTTGGCCTACCGCGCTACAGGTTGCGTTGCCGGCAGCGGTCGTACGTGTCGGCCCAGGGTCGCAGCTTCTCGTAGGCGCCGCTGGCGGCCAGAACGTCACCGTCAGCGTACCGACGTCCCTGGATCTGCATGCCCACCGGCAGCTCGTCCACCAGTCCAGCAGGAATTGAAGCAGCCGGGTGGCCGGTGAAGTTGGTGAGGTAGGTCGGGCACCACCCGATGTACGGATCCACCTCCACGCCTTCCACCTCGGAGGGGCCGACGGTGGCCCCGGGCTCGTCCGCGTTGAGAACCGGCATCGCGCTGAGGGTCGGGCTGACCAGCAGATCGAAATCCGTGTAGACGGCCTGGATGGCGTCGCAGACGGCGGTGCGCATCACGTAGTCCTCGTTGAGCTCGGCCATCGACATGCCGTAGACGTGGTCGGCCCAGCGTAGGTATCCCTCCGGGAAGTCCTCGCGGTGATCAGCCAGGAGGTCCAGGCCGTTGCTCTTGAAGTTTTCGAAGGCGCCCACGTTGACCAGCATGATCTGTCGGCACCACAGGTCGCTGAGCTGGCGCTGGTCGTAGGGGATGTCGATGTTGACCTCTTCGACGATGGCGCCGGCGTCTCGGAAGACCTGCACCGCCCGGTCGACGACCTCCCGGATGCGGCGATCGACCGGGAAGATGCCGAAGTCGGGGGTGTAGGCGATCCGCATGCCTGAGATGTCCCGGCCCACGTCGGTGGTGAAGTCGTGTGGGCCGTCGTCGAGACTGAAGAGGTCACGGGGGTCGTGTCCGGAGATTGCGTTGAGTACCAGGGCGGCGTCTTCGACGGTGCGGGTGAGCGGGCCCTCGAACAGGAACGGCATCGTGCTGCCGAAGGCGTTGGGGCGTACTACGGAGGGGACGCGGCCGAAGGATGCCTTGTAGCCGTAGAGACCGCACCAGGCGGCCGGGATGCGGATGGAGCCTCCGCCGTCCGTGCCTTCCGCGAACGGCACCAGTCCGTCAGCCACGGCTGCTGCGCTACCACCGGAGGAGCCGCCGGTGTTCCTGGAGGTGTCGAACGGATTACGGGTGGCACCGAACAAGGGGTTGTCGCAGGCTCCGCGGTAGCCCATGACCGGTGAGTTCGTCTTGCCCACGATCACCGCTCCGGCTTTCTCCACCCGTTCGGCGAAGACGCAGTAGCTGTCCAGGGAGAAATCTTTCAGTGCCCGCACCCCACCGAAGGTGGCAGGCCATCCAGGCTTGAAGTCGAACAAGTCCTTGATGGCGGTCGGAACCCCGTGCAGGACACCCAGCTCGGCGCCGGAGCGCACCACCTCATCGGCATCCTTCGCGGCTTTCCGGGCATCGTCGAAGCCCTTGTATACGAAGGCGTTCAGGCTCGGGTTGCGCTTCTCGATCCGGTCGATGCAAATGTCGATGAGCTCGACAGAGGTGAGCACTTGTTCACGCACCCGGCGTGCGAGTTCTGCTGCGCTGACGTAGGCGAAATCGGATTCGGTAAGCATGGTGGCCCCTTGCGATGCGACATCGTTGTCAATTCGCATCCTATGGACCAGCCCTGGTGCCGCCAAGGGTTCCTCAGTGGGCGTATGAACAGGCATGTCGTCGTGGTGGGGCACCCGCATCATGGTCGCGACTGGGGGTGTCTGCCGTCACTGCGCATCCGGGCCGACCCGCGTACAGTAGGACCCAGTTGTTGAAGTTTCGTTTTTCGCATTTCAAGCAGTTCGCCCGACCACCGGGTGCAGCAGTTGTTCTGAGAAGACGTTCATGGCAGGCATCGCAACGCCCGAGCACCCCGATCGCCGGGGACGCTCCGTTTTTTCAGAAAGGTAGGTCACTCATGACTACTGGCACCGTGAAGTGGTTCAACGCCGACAAGGGCTTCGGCTTCATCACCCCCGAGGACGGCTCCAAGGACGTGTTCGCGCACTTCTCCGCGATCAACTCCGGCGGCTTCCGCTCCCTGGAGGAGAACCAGCGCGTGGAGTTCGAGACCCAGGACGGCCCCAAGGGCCCCCAGGCCGCGAATATCACCGTCATCTCCTGATGACGCACTGATCTCCATTTGAGATCTTCGACGTCCGCCTGAACGGCGGCGTCACCGTGAGGAAGCGCCCCCCGGCACCGCCGGGGGGCGCTTCCTGCTTTGCCGCTCACTCCCGCTGCGGTGGTGCTGAAACTTCGCCACCGGTGCGACACCCCAGGCGGTGTCGCGCACTCAGCAGACGGCCTCACGCACTCCGGCCCGAGCCAATAAGGACATGCCCTCTTACATCTAGGGCATGTCTCCCAATAGGTCTTTGAGCCAGATGGTGATGG
>NZ_LQBK01000011.1 GCF_001483755.1 Kocuria rosea subsp. polaris | reverse complement strand
CCCATCCCGCCAAGACCCCCACCCCTTGGAATTACTCATCTAGGCGGCGCGCCGACCCGGCGGAACGCTCAGTCGCTCAGGGGCGTGTGACGTCCGTCAACCCGCTCCTCCGGCCGGACGGGGCCCGGCGCCGTCCCCGCCCCGAAGGGCGAGCCGCCGAGGGACTCCCTGCCGTGCGCGGTCACCCAGTTGCCCAGGTCGGGACCCACGGGCACGATCTGGGACGGGTTGATGTCCTCGTGGACCACGAAGTAGTGCTGCTTGATCTGCTCGAAGTCCACGGTGTCGCCGAACCCGGGGGTCTGGAAGAGGTCCCGGGCGTAGCCCCACAGGTTCGGCATCTCGGTGAGCTTGTTGCGCGAGCACTTGAAGTGCGAGTGGTAGACCGGGTCGAAGCGCACCAGGGTGGTGAACAGCCGCACGTCCGCCTCGGTGATGTGCTCGCCCATGAGGTAGCGGCGGGTCGCGAGGCGGTCCTCGAGCCAGTCCATGGCGGCCCACAGCCGCTCGTAGGCCTTCTCGTGGGCCTGCTGGGAACCGGCGAAGCCGCACCGGTAGACCCCGTTGTTGACCTCGGTGTAGACGCGCTCCATGACCTCGCGCATCTCGTCCTCGAGCTCCGCCGGCCAGAGCTCGGGCGCGCCCTCGCGGTGGAAGGCGCTCCACTCCTTGGCGAGGTCCTCCGTGATCCGGGGGAAGTCGTTGGTCACGACCTTGCCGCTCGCGATCTCCACGACCGCCGGCACGGTGATCCCCCGGGGGTAGTCGGGATAGCGGGCGAAGTAGGCCTCCTGGAGCCGCTCGATGCCCAGCACCGGGTCCCGGCCGTCCGGGTCGAGGTCGAACGTCCACGAGCGCACGTCGTGGACGGGACCGGGCAGCCCGACCGACAGGACGTCCTCGAGCCCCAGGAGCCGTCGCACGATGAGGGTGCGGTTGGCCCAGGGACAGGCCCGTGCGGCGACGAGGCGGTACCGGCCGGCCTCGACGGGCCAGGCGTGGGCGCCCTCGGGCACTGCGGCGCGCTCCGGGTCGCGGACGATCCGGTCCTCGATGTAGGCGGTGTCCCGGGTGAACTCCTCGCCGGGACGCACGTAGGCACCGGCGGTGCTGTGCTCGGACCGCTGGGCGCTGCGCTGCGACATGGTGGCTCCTCGGGGTGCTGCTGGACGGGCGTCGCCGGCCGGGACGGCGGTCGGCGGCAGGGCGGCCGCACCTCCCGCCCCTCATTTTTGATGATATGTCAATCAGAGCAGGGGCGCCAGAGGAGCCGACGTCGGGGCCGAGGTCTACAGTAGAGGCGACCAGCACCCCTCCACCACGGAACAGCCCGCCCATGAGCACCCACGGCAACGAGCCCGAGTACGGGCAGCGCCTCCCGCCGCAGCACAACCCGTCCGGACCCGCGCCCCGGGGGGCCCGCGGACCCGCGGCCACCCCGCGGGCGGCCCGGCGAATGGCACGCGGACTCTCCTTCACCCTCGTGATGCTGGGCCTGCTGATCGGCGGGGGTCTCACCGCCCTCGGGAGCGCGTGGGGCTGGGTAGCCGGAGCGCTGCTCCTCCTGCCCGGGCTCGTGGGGTTCGTCGTCGTCCAGGCCCAGCTGCACCCGGCCCTGCGGGACGCCTCGGTGCCCCCGCTGCGGAGCCGTTCGCGACTGTGGCTCGCCCCCTCCGCGCTGCTGCTGCTGGGCGCCCTCCTCCTCGCCGGCGCCCTCGGGGCCCAGCCCCTGCTGGCGGGCACCTCGCGCGCGCACCTGGTCGAGGAGTACGTCAGCGTCCTGGTCGTCTCGGGCATGACCCTGGTGGTCGCCGCGGGACTGGGCTTCGGCCTCGTGGCCATGGCGTCCTTCACCCCGGTCGACGACGACGACTCCCCGCTGCGCCCCACCGGCTACGCCGAACGGCTCCGGCGGCCCGTGCACGGGCCCGGCGACCACTACGACTCGGAGTGGATCCACCGCCGCCGGGCCCGGTACGGCCGCGGGGCCGGTGACGACGCACGGGACACCCCGCCGGAGGGTCCGCCGGGCGGTTGACATTTGTTGACATGTCAATATATACTGGCGTCTTTTCCGCCCCACGAGAGGACTGCCGCATGAGCCACCCGGAGACCGGCGAGGTCAACTGGCTGACGGACGAGGAGCAGCGCGTCTGGCGCGGCTTCCTGGCTCTGAGCCGCGGCATGCAGACCGCGGTGGACCGCCAGCTGTCCCGGGACAGCGCACTGTCCGGCTCCGAGTACGAGGTCCTCGTGCTGCTGTCGGAGAGCGACACCGGCGTGATCCGCTCCCGCGACCTCCTCCACGAGCTCGGCTGGGAGCGCAGCCGCCTGTCCCACCTGCTCTCCCGGATGGCCCGGCGCGGACTGCTCGAGCGCCTGCCCTGCGACAGCGACGCGCGCGGCCTCGACGTGCGGATCACCCCGGAGGGACGGGGTGCGATCGAGGCCTCCGCCCCGGGCCACCTCGAACTGGTGCGGGCGGCGCTCATCGACCACCTGACCCGGGAGGAGATGGACGCGCTGCTCTCCGTCTCCGCCAAGGTGGTCCCCCGGCTCGAGGAACTGGGGCTGTGCTGACGCAGGCCTCCTGAGCCACCCGGGACTCGGGGCCCTGGATCCAGAGGTGGGGGCTCGGGGCTCGGGGCGACCCCGCTCCAGGACGACCCCGGACAGGGGACAGGCCCTGCCGCATGGGGGGATCGGCAGGGCCTGTCGGGCATCCCGATCGGGGGAATGGGACGCCAGTCGTCGGCAGGAACCATCCGGAGGCAGATGGGGGGATCACCTCCGGGCCATCGCCGACGACAGATTTACCTTAGACCCAGTGATCTGCATGAGCAAGCCGACTGCCCGTTCCGCACCCGTGTCGCCCCTGGTCCGGTGACCGCCCCCCCACCCGTGAGCCGACCGACCTGGACCCGCTGGCCTGGACCTGCCCGCCTCGCCCGCCTGCTCCGCGCACAGGAACGCCCCCGCCGGCTGGAGCCGGCGGGGGCGTTCCCGATGCGCCGCGGGTCTCGCGGCCGCGGGGTGGGGTCCTACTTGGTCTGGCCCTCCTTGGCGAGGACGTAGTCGTAGACGACCTCCTCGCCCTCGCCGCCGTCAGTGCGCGGCTTCGGGTCCAGCATCAGCTCGGGCTTGACCGCCGAGGCGATGTCGTCCTCGTTGTGCGGGTCGCCCGGGAAGTACAGCTGCTGGGTGACCAGCTGGTGCCCGGGGGCCGAGACCTTGATGTGGATGTGCGCCGGGCGCCAGGCGTGCCAGCCGGCGGCGGCGATCAGCTGCCCGCAGGCCCCGTCGGTGGGGATCTGGTACGGGGCCGGGCGCTTGGTGTTGATCTCGAAGTAGCCGTTCTCGTCGGCCTTCACGGTGCCGCGGAACAGCCACTCGGGCAGCTCCGGGGCGTACTGGGAGTAGAAGCCGTTGGCGTCGGCGTGCCAGATCTCCACCTGGGCGTCCTGGATGGGGTTGCCGTCGGTGTCGGTGAACCGGCCCTTGAACAGCAGCGGGGTGCCGGGCTCGTCGTCGCGCATCTCCAGGGTCGCCGGGGTGGGCAGCACCGGGGAGTCCGGCACGTAGTAGGGGCCCTCGATGGTGCCGACGGCGCCGGGGCGCTCCTGGGAGTTGACGTCCTCGATGGTGTGCTCCAGCCACACGTCCAGGAACAGCGGCCACTCCCCGTCGGTGCCGACCTTGATCAGCCAGGCCTTCAGGGCGTTGTACTCCTCGTAGGTGACCTGGTGCTCGACCGCGATGTCGTTGATCGCCTTGATCGCCGCGCCGGCCAGCAGGGACACCCGCTCCTTGGGCACGTCCAGCTTCGCCAGCTTGCCCGAGGCAGTGAACCGCTCGGTCGCCTTGGACCCGGCCTCGACCGCGGTGCCCTCGTTCTCCTTGCGCGTTGCCGCGCCGGTCTCCGTCATGGTGTTCTCCACATTCCTCGTTGAACGGTAGTCAGGGACGCCCGTCGTGCCCGTCGCTCCCGATGCAGCTCGAGGCCCTCAGCTCGAGGCCCTGGCTGTGACACCGGACACGTCGACGTCTCCCTCAGCCTAGGCCGAGCATCAGGACGCGACAAATATCGATTAGGCCGCTTTTGTGCGCATAATGCGGCATAAACCCACCCTTGGTTACTCCTGGGGGTTTGCCTGATGTGATCGCAGTCACGGGATACCAGACTGGCTCTGTACCGTCCGGCAGGAGCCGGTCGCAGCAGCGGCCCCGGCCCGCACGTCCCGAGCAGACGTCCCGCCCAGACATCCCGATCAGAAGGAGCACGTCATGACCGAGAACCTGACCCACGTTCGCGAGGTCCTCTCCGACGCCGTGGTGGACGACCGCGAGAACGGCGTCATCCGGGCCAAGCGGGAGATCTTCACCGACGAGGAGATCTTCGAGCTGGAGATGAAGTACATCTTCGAGGGCAACTGGGTGTACCTGGCCCACGAGTCGCAGATCCCCAACGTGGGCGACTACTTCACCACCTACATCGGCCGCACCCCGGTGGTGATCACCCGCGACAAGGACGAGAACCTCAACTGCATCGTCAACGCGTGCTCCCACCGCGGCGCGATGCTGTGCCGGCGCAAGACGGACAACCGCACCACCTTCACCTGCCCGTTCCACGGCTGGACGTTCAAGAACTCCGGCGAGCTGCTGAAGGTCAAGGACGGGCGCAACGGCGGCTACCCGGAGAACTTCAACAAGGAGGGCTCCCACGACCTGACCAAGGTCGCCCGCTTCGAGTCCTACCGCGGCTTCCTGTTCGGCTCCCTGAACCCGGACGTGCTGCCCCTCCAGGAGCACCTGGGCGACGCCACCACGGTGATCGACTCGATCGTGGACCAGTCCCCCGAGGGCCTGGAGGTCCTGCGCGGCGCCTCGACCTACACCTACGACGGCAACTGGAAGGTCCAGGCGGAGAACGGCGCCGACGGCTACCACGTGACCTCGGTGCACTGGAACTACGCCGCGACCACCGCCCGCCGCACCGCCGGGGACTCCGCCAACACGACCAAGGCCATGGACGCCGGCAAGTGGGGCAAGGTCAAGGGCGGGTTCTACTCCTACGAGCACGGCCACCTGCTGCTGTGGCAGGAGTGGACGAACCCCCAGGACCGCCCGCTGTGGGACCGCCGCGAGGAGCTCGTCGACAAGTACGGCGAGGAGATGGCGAACTTCATGATCAACATCTCGCGCAACCTCTGCCTGTACCCGAACGTGTACATCATGGACCAGTTCTCCTCGCAGATCCGGCACTTCCGCCCGATCTCCGCGGACCAGACCGAGGTCACCATCTACTGCATCGCCCCCAAGGGCGAGTCGCAGGAGAACCGCTCCAAGCGGATCCGCCAGTACGAGGACTTCTTCAACGCGACCGGCATGGCGACCCCGGACGACCTCGAGGAGTTCCGCTCCTGCAACAAGACCTACTGGGCCACCTCCGCCCCGTGGAACGACATGTCCCGCGGCGCCGCGCACGAGATCCAGGGGCCCGACGAGCAGGCCCAGGCCCTCGGCATGACCAAGGTCATCGCCTCCGGCGTGCGCACCGAGGACGAGGGCCTGTACCCGATCCAGCACAGCTTCTGGAAGGACGTCATGGACAAGGGGCTGGCCGCGGAGGAGCGCGCCGCCGAGCAGCCCGCCCCCGCGACCGCCTGACCCGGACTCCGCCGAACCACAGAAAAGAGTGCAGAACACCATGGCCAACCTGCTGAACCCCGTGACGGCGCTGAAGACCGCCGAGGAGATCGCGACCCTCGAGACCGTGCGCGCCTTCCTCTACAAGGAGGCCCGCCTCCTGGACGACCGCCAGTTCGACGAGTGGCTCGAGTGCTACCACCCGGACTCCGAGTTCTGGATGCCCTCCTGGGGCGACGACGACCAGCTGACCGAGGACCCCCAGAACGAGATCTCCCTGATCTACTACGACAACCGCGGCGGCATCGAGGACCGCGTGTTCCGCATCAAGACGGACCGCTCCTCCGCCACGTCCCTGCCGGACCCCCGCACCGGGCACAACATCACCGACGTGGAGATCCTCGCCCACGACGGCGACCAGGTGCAGGTCCGCTTCAACTGGTTCACGCTGTACTTCCGCTACAACACGACGGACACCTACTTCGGCACCAGCTTCTACACGATCGACCTCTCGGGCGAGCAGCCGGTCATCCTGAAGAAGAAGGTCGTCCTGAAGAACGACTACATCCACCACGTCGTGGACGTCTACATGATCTGACGCCTGCCGTGGCCGGCCCCGCACGGGGCCGGCCACGGCGGACCGTCGACATCCCGTGCTCACCGAGCACGCCCCACAGACTTTTCCGGGCCGCGCGGACGCGGTCCCCCACCCAGGAGGAAATCATGGGCCACCAGGTAGCCCTCAGCTTCGAGGACGGCGTCACGAAGGTCGTCAAGGTCGGCGACTACGAGACCGTCCTGGACGCCGCCTACAAGGCGCGCATCAACATTCCCGCGGACTGCCGGGACGGCGCCTGCGGCACCTGCAAGGCCTTCTGCGACTCCGGCACCTTCGACCCCGGGGACTTCATCGACGACGCCATGACCGAGGACGAGCTCGAGAAGGGCTACCTCCTCACCTGCCAGGCGGTCCCCGAGTCCGACATGGCCATCCAGATCCCGGCGACCGCCGAGTCCGCGAAGACCTCCGCGGCGACGTTCACCTCCACGCTCCAGGAGCTGGACAAGCACTCCGAGACCACGATCTCCTTCACCCTCGACGTCGAGAAGCGGGAGGACCTCGCGTTCCTGCCCGGCCAGTACGTCAACATCAAGGTGCCCGGCACCGACGCCGAGCGCTCCTACTCCTTCAGCAGTGGCCCCGAGGTCGAGGGCGCGGCCTTCATGGTGCGCATCACCCCGCAGGGCGCGATGTCCGAGTACCTGCGCGACCGCGCCCAGGTCGGCGACACCGTCGAGTTCAGCGGCCCCTACGGCTCGTTCTTCCTGCGCGAGCCCAAGCGCCCGCTGCTGCTGCTCGCCGGGGGCACCGGCCTGGCCCCGCTCCTGTCGATCCTGGAGAAGCTCGCCGAGAACCCGCCCAGCACCCCGGTGCACCTGATCTACGGGGTGACCCGCGAGGCCGACATCGTGGGCCTCGACTGGATCCGCGCGTACGAGTCGAAGCTGCCCGGCTTCACTTGGGACTACATCGCCTCCGAGGAGGGCACCTCCGCCCCCCACACCGGGTACGTCACCCAGATCATCGAGCCCTCCCACCTCAACGACGGCGACGTCGACGTCTACCTGTGCGGCCCGCCGCCCATGGTCAACGCCGTCTCCAAGTGGCTGGACAGCGAGGGGATCGAGCCCGCGAACTTCTACTTCGAGCGCTTCGCACCGAAGGAGAGCACCGGCGGCGACGCCGAGACCGGCGCCCCTCCGTCCCCGGAGAAGGTGGCCGCCGAGGGCGACACCATGACCCGCACCGAGGCGGTCTCCTCGATGGAGACCGGCCGCCTGGAGTTCCGCAAGGAGGACAGCTTCGCCCACCTCGACGCCCGCATGGGCCTCGAGCTCGCCGTCACCGAGCTCATGATGGGCCGGCTGACCGAGGAGCAGCTCCACCAGTTCCGCCGGCTCGCCGAGGCCACCACCCACTCCGTGGGCGCCGGCACGGTCTCGGACCCCGAGGAGTACGTGCGGACCAACGAGGAGTTCCACGAGTACCTCTTCATGGTCAGCGACAACCCCGCGCTGCTGGAGTCCTACCGCCGGCTCGACGTGCGCGAGCAGATGGCCGCGACCTTCGAGGAGGGCACCGAGATCTTCGCCCGGGTCGCGCAGGACCACGTCGACGTCGTCGCGGCCTTCGAGGCGAACGACAAGGAGCGCGCCCGCGAGGTCATCATGGCCCACGCCCGCGACGCCAAGGAGACCATGTCCACGGCGATCGACGCCAAGGAGGCCGGCAACTGATGGGGGCGCCGTACGCGGGACAGTTCCTCACCCCGGGCCGCTTCGCCGGCAAGGTCGCGGTCGTGACCGGATCCGCGCAGGGCATCGGGCAGAAGGTGGCCGAGCGGATCGGCGCCGAGGGCGGCGCCGTCGTGCTCGTGGACCGCTCCGAGCTGGTGCACGAGGTCGCGCAGGGCATCACGGAGGCCGCCGAGGCCTCGGGCTCGGGCGGCTCCGCCACGTCCGTGACCGCCGACCTCGAGACCTGGGCCGGGGCCGAGCAGGCCGTCGAGGCCGCACTCGCGGCCCACGGTCGCGTGGACGTGCTCGTCAACAACGTGGGCGGCACCATCTGGGCCCGGCCCTACGAGGAGTACGACGAGGAGAAGATCGAGAAGGAGATCCGCCGCTCGCTCTTCCCGACGCTGTGGTCCTGCCGCGCGGTGCTCCCGGCCATGCTCGAGCAGGGCTCGGGCACGATCGTCAACGTCTCCTCGGTGGCCACCCGGGGCATGCACCGCGTGCCCTACGCCGCGGCGAAGGGCGGGGTGAACGCCCTGACCCAGTCGCTGGCCATGGAGGTCGCCGGCCGCGGCGTCCGCGTGGTCGCCACCGCCCCCGGCGGCACGGAGGCCCCGCCCCGCAAGGTCAAGCGCGGGCCCGAGGCCGAGAACGCCACGGAGAAGGCCTGGTACCAGGCGATCGTGGACCAGACCGTGGACTCCTCGTTCGTGAAGCGCTACGGCACGCTCGACGAGCAGGCCGCGCCCATCGTGTTCCTCGCCTCCGACGAGGCCTCCTACGTGACCGGCAGCGTCCTGCCGGTCGCCGGCGGGGACCTCGGCTGAGCGTCCGGTGACGCAGGCCCGCCGGCGCGGCCGTGCACCCCGCCGGGGTAGACTCGCGGCCATGACGGCGGGCCTGCACCACGGCGACTCCGGGGACGAGTTCCCGCTGGTCGGGCGGGCCGGCGCCCTGGAGGAGCTGGTCGACGTCCTGCGGACCGTGCGCAAGGGCCACGTCCGCACCGTGGTGCTCGACGGCCCGCTGGGCTCGGGCAAGACGGCCCTGCTCGAGCTCTTCCTGGACCACTGCCGCTCCACCGCCCGGGGGGTCCGGGTGCTCAGTGCGACCGGCGACGAGTGGGAGTCCCAGCTCGCCCTGGCCGGGTACAGCCAGCTCATGCTCGCCACGCCCCTGCGCTCGTCCCGGGGCTTCGACGGCGAGCCCGCGCTGCCCTCGGCCCCGGTCGCGGAGCTGAGCCCCGCGCAGGCCGTGAACTACGCCGCCACCCTGAGCACCCACCTCGAGAGCCTGCAGACCCGCGGCACCGTGGTGGTCACCGTCGACGACGTCCACCGGCTGGACGAGCAGAGCCTGCGCATCCTGGTGTTCGTCATGCGCCGGATGCACGGCAAGCGGGTCATGTTCGTCCTGACCCTCGACCCGTCGCAGTCCCGGCACGTCCCGGCCGGCGTGCTCGACTTCCTCACCGGCCACCAGGTGCAGCGCATCCCCCTCGAGCCGTTCGGCGCCGAGGAGGTCCGGGCCGCGGCCCGCCGGTACTTCGGCCTCGACCTCGGCGCGACCGCCGCGCACCGGCTCGCCCGGCACACCGGCGGGCTGCCCCAGCAGGTGCTCGAGCTGCTGCACGAGCTGCCCGAGGACACCTGGCACTCCTGGTTCGCGGACCTGCCTGCGAGCTCCCGGGTGCGCGCCCGCGTGCACAGCGTCCTCACCGGCGCCTCCCCCGACCTGGTGCGCACGGCCGAGGCCGTCGCCGTGCTGGGCCGCAGCGCGGGCCTGTCCGAGGTGGGCCACGTGAGCGGGGTGGACGCCCTGATGGATGCGCTCGACGAGGGCCACCGCGCCGGGCTGCTGGACCTGGCCGTGGACCAGGCCCGCTCGGTCGTGCAGTTCTTCGAGCCGGGCGCCGCCGAGGCCGTCTACGGGCTGATCGTGCCGAGCCGGCGGATCGAGCTGCACCGGCGGGCCTCGGCCGCCGTGCACGAGGAGGGCGAGCAGCTCGGCCACCGCGTCTCCGCCACCCCGGGCCCCGACGAGGCGCTGGCCGTGGAGCTCGAGGCCTTCGCCGGCCGGCAGGCGATGGTGGGGGCCTGGCAGGAGGTCGCCACGGCACTGTTCTCGGCGTCCCGGCTCTCCGCGGACGCGCGCGCCCGCAACGACCGTCTCCTGCGGGCCGTGGACGCCCTCGTCGGCTCGGGCAACATCGCCCAGGCCGACATGTGGACGGCCGCCGTGGACGCCATGCCGTCCTCCCCCCTGCGCTCGTCGGTGCTCGGCTACCTCTCCACGGTCTCGGGGCAGAACCGCAGCGCGCAGACCCAGCTCGAGATGGCGTGGCGCACGAGCAACCGGCAGCGGGACCCGGCGTCCGCGGCGCAGATCGCCCAGCGCTTCGTGCTGCACGGCGTGGCCTCCTGGGACGGGCCCCTCATCACCCGGTGGGCGGAGACCGCGATGTCGCTCACCGATCCCGGCACCCCGGCCCACATCGAGTCCGAGGCCATCTACGGCCTGGGCCTCTTCGCCCAGGGCCGGCTGCGGGACGCCGAGGCCTCCTACGAGCGGGCCTTCGAGCACGCCGCGGAGAACGCCCAGAAGCAGCGCGTCCAGATGGGCGCCGGGTGGCTCGCCCTGCGCGCCGACGACGTGGAGTCGGCGCTCGTCAACTTCCAGGCGGCGGCCCCCACCGAGTACCGGGGCGGGTCCCTGCGGATCTCCCTGTGGGCGGACGCGTGGCTGGCGCGCACCCAGCTGGTGCTGGGCGACTGGGACGCCGCGGCGGCCACGGTCTCCCGCGCCTCGGTGCGTCTCGAGACCTCGCGGATGCCGCTGATCCGGCCGCTCCTGTACTGGACCGCCGCGGAGCTGTGGTCGATGCGCGGGGACTGGGACCGCGCCCGCCACTACGTCTCCCAGGCCGCCGTGCAGCCGGGCACCTACCGGGCCATGCAGGTCCCGGCCAGCCTCGCGCGGGCCCGCTTCCACGAGGCCCGCGCCGACTACGAGAGCGCCCTGGGGGTGCTGCAGCCGCTCACGGACCTCGACCCGTGGACCGACGAGCGGGTCTCCTTCTGGCCGTGGCAGGACAGCTACGTCAACGCCCTCGTCATGACCGACCGGCTCGAGGACGCGGACACCTTCCTCACCGCGTTCGAGAGGGTGCGCCGCGAGCGGCGGATCCCGTCCGACGAGGCCCGCACGGCGTGGGCCCGGGGCAGGATCCTCGCCGCGCAGGGCGACCCGGACACCGCGCGCGAGCACTTCGAGGCGGCCCTGGGCCAGCTGCGCGGGCTCAACCGCCCGTACCTGCGCGCCCGGATCAGCTTCGCCTACGGGCAGAGCATGCGCCGCGCGGGCAAGCGGCGCCTGGCCTCCACCGTGCTGCGGACCGCGCGGGACCTCTACGACTCGCTGGGCGCCGCCACCTACGTGGAGCGCTGCGACCGCGAGCTCAAGGCGACCGGTCTCGACGTCGGGAACCTGCCCGATCCCTCCGACCCGGTGCTCGCGGCCGTGGGCCGGACCACCGTGCAGCTCACCGCCCAGGAGCAGGCGGTGGCCGAGCTCGTCGCGGGCGGGGCCACCAACAAGGAGACCGCGCGGGCCCTGTTCCTCGCCGAGAAGACCGTCCAGTACCACCTGACCCGCATCTACGGGAAGCTCGGGATCCGCTCCCGCAGCGAGCTCGCCGCCTCGCGGGCGGGACCGTCCTGCTGCTACTTCACGTCGGAGGGGTGCTTGGCCAGCGGCACCACGGTGACGTCCATGTAGGGGAACAGCGGCAGGTTCTGCAGGATGTCGTGCAGCTCGTCGTGGGACTCGACGTCGAAGACCGAGTAGTTGGCGTACTCGCCGACCACGCGCCAGATCTCCGGCCACTTCCCGGAGCGCTGCAGCTCCTGGGAGTAGGCCTTCTCGGTGGCCTTGATCTCCGCGGCCTCCTCGGCGGGCATGTCGGTGGGGAGGTTGATGTCCATGTGGACCAGGTACTTCACGGTGCGTCCTTCCGTCGGTTCGGGATGTCGGTTCGGGATGTCGGTCGGCCGGGATGTCGGCCGGGTGCCGGCGCCCGGCCCGGCCGGGGTGCGGCGGGCGGAGCGGCGCGGTGCGGCGCTACCGGTCGGTGCGGTAGTGGGTGAGCTTGTCCTCGTCCACGGCGGTGCCCGTCCCGGGCACCTCGGGCACGCGGATCCGGCCCTCGGCGATGACCACGGGCTCGGCCAGGAGGTCGTCGGCCATGTCCAGGAAGTTGGACAGCTCCCCGGCCCGCTTCGAGGTGTGGGCCAGCGCGGCGCCGAAGACCACGGAGGCGATCGTGCCCACCTGGGTGTCGATCTGGTTGCCCACGTACACGTCGATGCCCATGCCCTCGGCCATGCCGACGATCTTGGCGGCCTCGGTGAACCCGGACCGGGCGGTCTTCACGGCCAGCAGGTTCGCCCCACCGGTGAGGATCTCCTTCGCGGCCTCCCCGAGGTTCGGGGCGGACTCGTCGGCGGCGATCGGGATCGTCGACCGCTCCACCAGCCGGCGGCGGCCGAGCACCTCGCGGGCGTCGTCGGGCTCCTCGAGGAACTGCAGGCCCAGGTCCTCGGTGCGGCGCAGCACCTCCATCGCCTCGTTGGCGGACCAGCCGCGGTTGGCGTCCATGTAGAGCTCGGCCTCCTCGCCCAGGCCCTCGCGCAGCACCCGGGCGGCCTCGACGTCGAGGCCGACCGGGTGCCGGCCGGTCTTGAGCTTGAACGTGCTGATCCCGTAGGTCTCGCGGAACTCCAGCGCCAGGTCCAGCAGCTCGGCGGCGGGCTTGAAGCCGAGCATGTGCGAGACCCGCATGGAGTCGGTGAACCCGCCCAGCAGCCTGCTCACGGGCTGCCCGAGGCCCTGGCCGATGACGTCCCACAGGGCGATGTCCACCGCGCCCTTGGCCGTCTGGTTGTGGATGGTGCGGGCCAGCACGGCCTGGACCTTCTCCCGGTCCAGGACGTCCAGGCCGACCAGCTGCGGGGCGAAGACGTCCTCGACCACGGCCACGATGGACTTCTGGGTCTCGCCGTAGGTGTAGGGCCGGGGCGGGGTGTCGGCGGTGCCCACGATCCCGTCGTCGGTGGTGATCCGCACCAGCACGTGGTCCGCCTCGTGGACGGCGCCCGAGGCGAAGTGCAGGGGGTGGACGTAGGGGATCGAGTAGGGGATCGCCTCGATGGTCGCGATCTTCATGGGCGGGCGGGCCTTTCGTGGGCGGGTGGGACGGGCTCGCCGCCGGGGGCCCCGGGGGCGTCCTGGACGTCGACGACGAGGTCGATGAAGTTGTGCAGCAGGGCGGAGCGGTCCTCGCGCCGCCACGCCACGGCGAGCTCGATCTGCGGCGAGTGCTCGATGTCGCGGTAGACCACGCCCTCGAGCTGGAAGGCGCGCACCCCGGCGGGCACCACGGCCACCCCGCCGCCGGCCGCCACGAAGGACAGCAGCGTGGACGTCTCGCCCGCCAACTGGGCGATCCGGGGCTGGAAGCCGGCCTGGCGGCAGAGGTCCGCGGCGGTGCGGTAGAGCACGGAGTCGGGCGGGTAGGTGATGAACTCCTGGTCCTGCAGCTCGTGCACGGCCACGGGCAGGTCCACGGCCAGGGCGCTGAAGGAGGGCAGCGCCACCACCAGGGCCTCCCGCGCGACGACCCGGTACTCGATGTCCGCGGAGGCCACGGGCGGCCGCAGGAGGGCGGCGTCGAGGGTGTGGTCCCGCAGCCCCTCCTCCATGGCGGGGGTCAGCATCTCGCCGTGCAGGGCCAGCGACAGCCCGGGCATGGCGCTCTTCGCCCGCCGGACCACCCCCGGCATCACCCCGTAGGTGGCCGAGCCCGAGAAGCCGACGCGCAGCACGCCCGTGGCGCCCTGGCCCACCTGGTAGACGTCGGCCTTGAGGGCCTCGACCTCGTTGATGATCCGCCGGCCGCGGTCCAGGAGCACCTGGCCGGCGGCGGTGAGGTCCACCCGCCGGGTGGTCCGGTCCAGCAGCCGCACCCCGAGGTGCTCCTCGAGCTGGCGGATCTGCTGGGACAGCGGCGGCTGGGCCATGTGCAGGCGCTTGGCGGCGCGGCCGAAGTGGCGCTCCTCGGCCACGGCGATGAAGTAGTTGAGCTGCCGGATCTCCATCGTGACAGTGGTCCTTCCGCTCGGTCGGAGGGGCCGTCGTCGATCACCACCTCACGCATTGATCTACAGACTACACCAAAAGTGCCCTATTAGGACAGATCGTCGGTGCAATCGACGGGGTGTTCCAGAGCCTCCGACGGCCGCGGCCCGTGACCACGAGCCCGCGGAGTGGTGCAATGGGGCCATGCGCACCGACATCACGGCCGACCGGCACGGCTCCTTCGCCCGGGCGGTCAAGTCCCTCGTGGTCCCCCGCCCCATCGCGTGGGTCAGCTCCCGCTCGGCCGCCGGGGTCGACAACCTGGCCCCGCACTCGTTCTTCACGGTCGCCTCGGAGAACCCCACCGTCGTCCAGTTCGTCTCGGTCGGCGAGAAGGACAGCCTCCGCAACATCCGGCAGACCGGGGAGTTCGTGGTCAGCTTCGCGCCCGAGGGGCTGTTCGAGCGGATCAACGCGACCAGCACCGACTACCCTCCCGAGATCAGCGAGTTCGACGCCGTGGGCCTGACCCGTGAGCCCTCGCTCACCGTGGCCGTCCCCCGCGTGGCCGAGTCCCCCGCCGCCATCGAGTGCCGGCTGCACACGGACCCCATCCCCGTGGGCAACTGCTTCCTGGTCCTCGGCGAGGTCACGCACGTGGTCGTGGACGAGGAGGACATGGACGAGCGGGGCCCGGTCGTGCGGACGCTGCGCCCGATCGCGCGGCTCGGGCGCGACGAGTGGGGCGAGCTGGGACGGATCCGATCCATCCGGCGGACCCCCTACCGGGACGTCGCCCCGGAGGCGGACCTGCCCTGAGCGCCCCGGCTCAGAGCCGCACACCCGTGCGCCGGAGCTGCTCGCGGACCTCCCGGCGCTGGATCTTGCCGAGCATCGTGCGCGGGAGCTCCTCCACGGCCACGATCCGCCGGGGCACCTTGTAGCGGGCGAGACCCGCCCAGCAGTGCTCGCGCAGGGCCGCCTCGTCGAGGGCGGCGCCCGGCACGAGCGTCACGGCCGCGACGACCACCTCGCGACCGCCGGGGTCCACGAGCCCCACCACCGCGGCGTCCTCGACGGCGTCGTGCTGCCGCAGCGTGGTCTCGACCTCGCTGGGAGCCACGTTGAACCCCCCGGTGATCACGACCTCCTTGAGCCGGTCGACCACCCGCAGGAACCCGTCCTCGTCGACGGTGACGATGTCGCCGGTGCGCAGCCACCCGTCGTCCGTCAGCGCCCGGGCGGTCTCGTCGGGACGCCTCCAGTACCCCTGGAAGACCTGGGGGCCCCGGACCCACAGCTCCCCCGGCCGGTCCCGCGGGACGTCCTCGAGGGTCTCCGGGTCCACGAGCCGGATCTCGGTGGACGGGAACGGGATCCCGATCGAGCCCGCCCGGCGAGCGTCGTTGAGCGGATTGCAGGCGACGAGCGGGGAGCACTCGGTGAGGCCGTAGCCCTCGATCAGGATGCCCCCGGTGGACCGTTCCCACCGCTCCACGAGCGGGACCGGCAGGCTCATCGCCCCCGAGACGGCCACCGGGATCCCGTGCAGGTCGGCGCCCCGCTCCTGCGCGGCGTCGAGGATCTTCTCGTACACCGGCGGCACGGCGGGCAGCACCGTGGGCCGCGAGCGCTTCATCGCGCCGAGGACCAGGTCCGCGCGCACGGTCGGGAAGAGCACGAGCCTCGCCCCGAGGGACATCGCGAACGTCACCCCGAGGGTCAGGCCGAAGGCGTGGAAGAGGGGCAGCACGCCGTGCACCACCTCGTGCTCGCCGGAACCGAGCCAGTGCCGGCCCATGAGGGCGTTGGACTCGAGGTTGCGGTGCGTGAGCATCGCCCCCTTGGGCAGCCCGGTGGTGCCGGAGGTGTACTGCAGCAGCGCGAGGTCGTGGGCCGTGGGCCGCGGGTGCTCCGCGGCGATCGGGTCCGCGGCGAGCAGCTGCTGCCAGGGGATCGTGCCCGGGGCGGGGCCGGTGAGCTGGGCCCGGGCGGCCCGGGCGCCCGGCAGCGGCAGGCGCAGGGCCAGCCGCTTCGCGCGCGGCATCGCGGCGGTGACGTCCACGGACACGACCGCCTCGACCCGCAGGTCCGCGGGCAGGGAGCGCACCCGCTCGGCCGCCCGGTCCCAGACCACCGCCACGCGCGCGCCGTGGTCCTCGAACTGGTGGCGCAGCTCCGGGGCGGTGTAGAGCGGGTTGTGCTCGACGACCACGGCCCCCAGGCGCAGCACCGCGTAGAACGCCACGACGTGCTGCGGGCAGTTCGGCAGGACGAGCGCGACCCGGTCGCCGCGGCGCACGCCCAGCCGGCGCAGGCCCTCGGCCGCGCGGTCCACCTGCCGACCCAGGGCGGCGTAGGAGGTCGTGGCCCCGAAGAACTCGAGCGCGGTGCCCGCCCCGTGCCGGGCGACGGACCGCTCGAGCATGTGCACGAGGGAGGTCTCCGGCAGGTCGAGGTCCGCGGGGACGCCCGGGTCGTAGCTGGCGGTCCAGGGACGGGCGCGCAGGAACTCGCGCACGGTTTCGGCAGGCATGTCCCCGACACTACTCGGCGACACCGCCCGCGGGCCGGGACCGCCCACCGGGCCCGGCCCGGGGACCGGCCGTAGACTCCGATGCCATGACCCCCTCTTCGACACCCGGCTCGCCCTCGCCCGACGACCCGATGCCCTGGTCGGACACCGGTCCGCACGACTCCTCCGACGCCACGCGGCCGCTGCCCCCCGTCAGCCGGTTCGCCGCCACCGCCGGCGGCGCACCGGCTGACGCGGCCGGCGGGGACCGGGACCCCGGGAGCGGCGGGGACGAGGACTGGTCCTGGTACGACGAGGACGACCAGCACACCCGGCCGCTGCCGGCGGTGACCGCCCAGCGCCCGGTGCAGGAGGACCCGGGCCCGCGCACGGACCCGGCGCCCGTGCTCGGGGCCCGCGGCTCCGCACCGGGAGGCGGGCACGGCTCCGGGACGCTCGCCGGCGGAGCGCACGACCCCGGGGCCGGCGTCCCGTCCGGCGTCCCCGCCGGGGTGCCGGTCGACGCCGCGACCCGGCACGCCCGGCAGCGGGAGGAGTTCGGGGGCCTTCAGCTGGTCCCCGGCTTCTTCGGCTGGCTCAGCGCGATGGCCCTGACCTGGCTGCTGCTGGCGCTGGCGGGCCTCGCCGCCGCGGCGCTCGGGCTGCGGCTCGTGGACGGCGCCGGGGGCGTGGTGGACGACCTCGCCGCCGGCTCCGCGACGGCCTGGACGGGCGCGGCCGCCCTCGGCCTGGTCGAGTTCCTCGCCTTCCTGGGCGGCGGATACGCCGCGGGCCGGATGGCGCGCTTCTCGGGCGCCCGGCAGGGCGTGTCCGTGTGGCTGTGGTCCCTGTTCGGCCGCTCCGTGGCCACCGTCGCGGGACTGGTGTGGGCCGACACCGTCGGCCTGGCACCCGTCGGCGTCTCGGCCCAGGCGCTGATCGGCGACCTGCTGCTGCCCGGCCTGCTCGCGGTCGTGGCCGTGCTCGTCCTCGACCTGCTCGCGGCGGTGCTCGGCGGGCTGTGGGGCGTGCGCTACCACCGCCGGGTGGACCGCTGGGGAGAGGGCTGGGGGGATCCGGGCCGGTAACTTTGCGTCCCCGCACCGTGTCGAGTTCGCATCCCACCACAAGAAGGGGGACAATCGGAGCACCTCGGTGAGATCCGTCACCCCCACGCGGAAATCTGCGGACCGGCCCACCGAGCAGCACCCGGAGGAATCGCCCATGCCGTCCACCCTTGTCGCCGTCGTCGATGACCACGAGGTCGTCCGGGAGGGCGTCCGCCTCGTCTCCATGACCTCGCAGGCGGACGTGAAGCTCGTCGGATCGGCCTCCAGCGTCCCCGCCCTCCTCGACCAGCTGGGCCGGGACCCCGAGAACCCCGCGCTCACCGCCCAGGGCGCCAAGCGGATCGAGTGCGAGGTCGTGCTCCTGGACCTGTCCCTCGACGACATGTCCCGTCCCGCCACCAACGTGGAGCTGCTGCGCGCCGCCGGCATGAAGGTGCTGATCTTCAGCATCGGCGAGAACGCCGCGCTGATCCGCGAGGCCCTGCGGGCCGGGGCGCTGGGCCTGGTGCGCAAGTCGGACCCGCTCGAGCACGCCATCGAGGAGGCCCGCAACATCGCCGAGGGCAAGCCCGTGATCACCAAGGAGCTCGCCGCCGCGATCGACGGGGACGTGGAGTTCTCCCGCGCCAGCCTCTCCCCTCGGGAGCAGGAGACCCTGCGGCTCTACGCCTCGGGCTTCGCCCAGGTCCAGGTCGCGCGCCGGATGGGGATCAAGCAGAGCGCGGTCAAGACGAACATCGACCGCATCCGCGAGAAGTACGCGCGCGTCGGGCGCCCGGCGCCCACCAAGATCGACCTGCGCATCCGGGCCATCGAGGACGGGCTCGTGGAGCCCACCGCGGACATCACCACGGCGGAGAAGCATCTGTGAGCCGCCCCTCGCCGCGGTGAGGACCACCGCTCCGTGAGCCACCTCGCGTCCCGGCCCCCGCTCGCCTACCGGAAGGTCCCGGCCCGGCGGCGCCGCAGCAGCCTCCTGGTGCCGACCTCGCCGCAGGAGCTGGGGATGAACTCCTACCGCATCCACCTGCTCGCGAACATCTGCCACGGGCTGGTCGTCGTCGCGCTCTTCCTGGAGGCCCTCACCATCGTCGGGGACCAGCTGCCCGCCTTCGATCGGTGGCACCTGGTGTTCCTGGTGGCGCTCATGCTCAACGGCTGCGCGATGCTCCTCCAGGGCGCCCGGCGGCAGGTGCGGATGTGGCCGGTGCTCGCGGCGCCGGTGCTCGTGGCGCTCGCCGTCCTGACCCTCCCGCTCGCCTGGACCGGCACCGCCCCGCCGCAGGACCCATGGGTGGAGCCCTTCATCCTGCTCGCGGCCGCCGCCACCGTGGTCGCGTGGAGCATCGAGCTGGCGGTCGCCTACCTGGTGTCCGTCACGGTGTTCTACGTCCTGGTCATGGTGCGCATCACGGAGGCCGCGGACGTGATGGGCGTGCTGTTCGACGCCACGAGCCGGATCGCGTTCGGCGTGGTCCTCGTGGTGCTGATCAGCCTGGTCTACCGGGGTGGGCAGAACGCGGACCAGGTCTACGCGGCCGCGATCGCGCAGGAGCTGCAGCTGAACCGCTCGCGCTCCCAGGCCGAGGAGCAGGAGCGGCTGGACCGGCTGATCCACGACAACGTCATGGCCGCCCTGCTCGACGCCGGGCGGGCCCCGGGGCCCGTCCAGCGGCGCACCCGGGAACTGGCGCAGCGGGCCCTCGAGGTCCTCGCCATCGAGGAGCGCCGCGCCGAGGGCAAGGGCACCACCATGGTGCACACCCTGCTGGACGACCTGCTCGAGGCCCTGTCCCCGTGGCGCAGCCGGGTGCGCTTCAACAGCATCACCCCCTACATCAGGCCACCGGGCGAGCCGCGGCCCCTCATCCCCGTGGAGACGGCGCAGGCGCTCGTGCAGGCGGTCACCGAGGCGGTCTCCAACAGCGCCCGGCACGCCGGCACCGCGGTCACCTACGTGACCATGGACGGCGACGTGTGCCCGCCCACCCCCATCAATCCCGAGGGCTTCTTCCTGCGCTTCCAGGTGCTCGACCGCGGCCGCGGGTTCCAGGTCCGCAGCATCGACTCCCGCCGGCTCGGGGTACGCGTGTCCATCCTGGGCAACGTGCGCCACGTGGGCGGGGCGGTGGACGTCGACAGCGCACCGGGGCGCGGCACCCGCGTGACGATCCTCTGGCCCCGGGACGCCCAGCCGTGATCTCCCGCGCCCTCTTCCACCCCCTGAGCCTGGTGGCCGCCGCGGTGTTCTTCCTGATCCCCGTGGTGCTCGGGGTGCTGCAGACGCCCAGCATGGTGAAGCCGGACCTCATGCAGGCCGCGCTCGTGACCTACGTGGTCGCCGTGGCCCTGGTCGTGTACCCCTACGGGCAGCGCCGGCTGCCCGACCTGCCCGCGGCCCTGGGCGTGCTCCTCATGCTGGTCTCGATCCAGCGCTCCTACGACGCGCTGAACCCCCAGGCGGAGCTCTTCGGGGGCCAGTGGTTCACCCTGGGCTTCGATGGCTTCCTCGTGGCCCTGGGCATCCGGCGCCGCGCCGGGTGGGGCTGGGCCACGCTCGTCATCGCGGTGGCCGTGTCCATGACGTGGGGCGCCCGCTCCGCGCTCGGCCTCTGGGACGCCGCGCTGACGAACGCGGCGGCGGCGGCCCTGCTGCTCGCGAGCCAGCTCATCGCCCACGAGTACGACCGCGCCTCCGCGGCGTTCGCCGAGGCCCGGGACATGGTGATCTCCGCGCGCTCCCACGACGAGGCCGAGAAGGACACGGTCAACGCCTCCGTGCAGCGCGTGCACGAGGTGCGCCGCCTCGCGGGCGGGCTGCTCGAGCGGATCGCGCACGACCCCTCCCCGGTCTCCGAGTACGAGATCGAGCAGTTCCGGCTCACCGAGGCGCAGCTGCGGGACTCGATCCGGGGCCGCTCGATCGCCACCCCCTACCTGCTCGAGGTCACGCGGGCGGCGCGGGCCCGGGGCGTGCAGGTGGACATCCTGGACGAGCGCGGCAAGCCCCTGCCCACGGCGGTGCTGCGCGCGGCCACCCGTCAGGCCATGGAGGTGCTCAACGCCGCGACCTCCGGGTCGGTCACGATCCGCGCCTTCCCGGAGGGAGAGCCGGCCGCGGTGTTCATCGTCCACGACGGCAACGCCGGGGACGAGGAGCCCGTGGCCATCGAGATCGCCGACGGCACCGGCGAGGTCTCCCGGTTCTGACCGGCTCCACCGTCCGCGGTGCGGGCGCCCGCACTGCACGCGGGAGCGGAGTCCCGTCCCCGGGCGGCACCGTCCACAGGGGGCCGCGCCCGCCCCGGCCCGCCGTCCGGGCTCCCTACCGTGGCCCCATGGACACCGACTCCGCCGGGCACGGCCCGCACCCCGCCGACGACCGCACGGCTCCCCACGGCCTTCCCGGCGCTGAGGACCACCGGTCCCCGGGCCGCGCCCTCCGCGCCGACGGGACCCGCTGCCCCGACGACGCCGGCCGCACCGACGACCACCGGTCCCCTCACCGAGCCCTCCGCGCCGACGGGACCCGCTCCCCCGACGACGCCTTCCGAGCGGTGCTCTGCGGGGACGGCCTGCGCCGCTGCCCGTGGGCGCCCACCGGCCCGGCCGCCCTCGAGGAGCACGACCGGCGCTGGGGCGCACCGCCCACGGACGCCGCCGGCTGGTTCGAGGCCCTCAGCCTGGAGATCTTCCAGGCGGGGCTGGCCCGGTGGAGCATCGCCCAGCGCTGGGAGGGCCTGCGCCGGGCGCTGCGGGACTTCGACCCCGCGGAGATCGCCCGGATGACGGAGGACGACGTCGACGAGCTGCTCCTGGATCCCGGTGTCATCCGCAACCGGGTCAAGATCGAGGCCGTGGTGCACAACGCCCGCGCCTGCCGCGGGCTCGGGCCCGAGGACTGGGCGGCGCACGTCGCGGACCTGCGGCCGGCCGCCGCCGAGCCGCCCCCGACCGTGCTGGCGGAGGCCAGCCGCTCCCCCGAGGGGGACCGGCTGGCCGCCCGGCTCAAGGAGCAGGGCCTCGTGTTCGTGGGGCGCACCACCGCGCACCGGTTCCTGCTCCGCACCGGGGTGCTCCCCGGGCACCTCGAGGGGTGCTTCAGGTCCGGGACTGGAAGCGGAGGATGCGGGTGACGGCCTCCGCCACCCGGTCGGGCCCCGCGGCGAAGGACAGCCGGACCGTGCGGTGGCCGCGCGCGGCGTCGAAGTCCAGTCCCGGCACGACCGCGACCGCCTCCTCCTCGAGCAGCCGGCGGCACCACTGCAGGGAGCTCCCGTGCCGCTCGAGCTGCTCGCCGAGGTCGGCGTAGAGGTAGAACGCCCCGTCCGCCGGGGCGACCTCCCCCCACCGGAGCGCGGGCAGCGCCTCCAGGAGCAGGCTCCGGGAGCGCGCGAACTGCTCGACCGCCCGGTCCGCCTCGGCGTAGGCGTCCGGCGTGAAGGCCTCCACGGCGGCGAGCTGCGCCGCGGCGGGCGGGCAGAGGCTGAGGTTGCCGGCCAGCGCGTCGACCGCGGCCGCGAGGTCCCGGGGCAGCAGGGCCCAGCCCAGCCGCCACCCGGTCATCCCCCAGTACTTGGAGAACGAGGAGATCACCACCGCCTCGCGGTCGTGCTCCCACGCGCTGGTGCCCCGGTACGTCCCGCCGCCGCGCGGGCCGCCGCTTTCCGGGGCGGTGTGCACGATCCCGTGGTAGATCTCGTCGCTGATCAGGCGGGTCCCGTGCTCGGCGCACCACCGGGCCAGCGCCGCCAGCTCCGCGGGCTCGAGCACGGTGCCGGTCGGGTTCGCGGGGCCGGCCACCACCAGGCCCTGCAGCGGCCCGTGCGCGGCGACCGCGGCGTCGAGCATCCCGGGCGTGGGCTGGAAGCGGGTCGCCGCGCCGCAGTCGAGCTCCACCACGTCGGCGCCCAGCGCGGCCAGGGTGTTGCGGTAGGCCGGGTAGCCCGGCCGGCAGACCGCCACCCGGTCCCCCGCGTCGAAGGCCGCCAGGAAGGAGAGCACGAGCGCCCCGGAGGCCCCCGTAGTGATCGCGACCTCCTCGGGCCGGACGTCGAGCCCGTACCACCGGGCGTAGTGGCCGGCCACCGCCCGGCGCAGCGGCTCGATGCCGAGGGCGGGGGTGTAGCCCAGCCCCTCGTTGCGGGCGTGCACCCGGGCGGCCGCCCGGGCCACGGCGCCCGGGGCGCCGCCGGAGGGCTCTCCGGCGCAGAGGGAGACCACGTCCCGGCCGGCGGCCCGCAGGCGCTCGACGTCGGCGAGGATCTCCATCACCCGGAACGGCGGCACCGCCGAGCGGGCGGAGGGGCGGGGCGGCGGGTGCGGAGGCATGCGCCCAGCCTACGACCGCCGTCGCCCGCCGTCGCCCGCCGAAGCGCGGTCACGCCTCGCCGTCGTCGTCATGGGCACATCGGGGGACAGACTTTTGTCCAGGCCTCCGCAATACTGGTCCCAGTCCTGGACGTCAGGAGGTCGCGCTGAGGCGGTCCTCCGGGCGTGGGGGGACAGGTCTCCGGCAGCAGTGCCGGAGGCCGACGGGCAGGTTGCCACCGCGGCCGGCGTCGCACGAGTGATCCATCGTGAATGAGATGTGTGATTGTGTCTGGGGGGATTTCAATCACGGGTCCACCGGAGATGGGACGCCGGGCGCGGGAAGCCACCGCCCTGTTCCACGTCGGTGCGGCGCCGGGCCTCGGCCCGGCGGGGAGAGCCGCGGGACGTGGCGGCACGCGCGTCGACGACGCAGCACACGGCCCCGCACCGATCGGTGCGGGGCCGTTGCCGTGCCGCCGGGGCCCCGTTCCGCCGGGGCCGGGGCTCAGTCCAGCAGCAGCGCCGGTTCCTCGAGGATCCGGGCGACGTCCGCGGTGAAGCGGGCCGCGAGGTCCCCGTCGACCACGCGGTGGTCGAAGGACCCGCCCAGCGTGGTCACCCAGCGGGGCACCACGGCGCCGTCCACGACCCACGGCTTCTGCTTGATGCTCCCGAACGCGATGATCGCCACCTCTCCGGGATTGATGATCGGCGTGCCGGTGTCGAGGCCGAGGGCCCCGATGTTGGTCACGGTCAGGGTGCCGCCCTGCATGTCCGCCGGCTGGGTCCGTCCCGCCCGGGCGGTCCGCGAGAGCTCGTCGAGGGCCACGGCCAGCTCCCGCAGCGAGAGGTCCTGGGCGTCCTTGACGTTCGGGACCATGAGCCCGCGCGGTGTGGCCGCCGCGATGCCGAGGTTGACGAAGTGCTTGACGAGGATCTCCTCGTCCGTCCACGTCGCGTTGACCATGGGGTTGCGGGCCGCGGCCCACAGCACGGCCTTCGCGAGCACCAGCAGGGGCGTGACCTTGACGCCCTCGTAGTCCGGGGCGGCCTTGAGCCGCCGGACGAACTCCATGGTGCGCGTGGCGTCGACCTCCACGAAGACCGAGGCGTGCGGGGCGCTGAACGCGCTGCGCACCATGTTCTGCGCCGTGGCCTTCCGCACGCCCTTGACGGGGATCCGCTCGATCCGCTCCTCCGGGGCCGCGGGGCGGCGCCGGTCCCCGGCCTGGCCCAGCCGCGCCACGTGGGCCAGCAGGTCCTGCTTGGTGATCTGCCCGGCCGCGCCCGTCGCGGGGACGTCGGCGAGGTCGACGCCCAGGTCCTGCGCGGCCTTCCGGACGGGGGGCTTCGCGAGCGCCGGGCGGCGCGGGACGCCCTCCCCGGGCGCGGGCCCGTCCGCGCGGCCGGGCCGGCGCCATACGCCGCTGTCCCCGGCCAGGCGGGCGGCGCGCCCGGCGATGCCCTGGGCGGCCGTGCCGATCCCCCCGCCGAGCCCGGCCCCCAGCGGGCCCCGGGACAGCTTCTCCGACCACCCCGCGGGACGGGACGGCTCGGGCTCGGGAGCCGGCGGCTGGGCCGCCCGGCGGCGCCGGCGCACGGGATCGGCCTTGGGCCCGGAGCCGACGAGGGGGCGGTCCGCGCCGGGCTCCCCGCCCTCCCCCGGCACTCCGGGGACACCGGCGGCCGGGGCGGGGTCCGCCGCCTCACCCGGTGAGCCCACGGCGATGATGGGGCTGCCGACCTCGACGGTGCTGCCCTCGGGGACCAGCAGGTCCAGGACGGTCCCCGCGTACGGGGACGGCAGCTCGACCACCGACTTCGCGGTCTCGATCTCGACGAGGACCTGGTTGACCGTCACGGTCTCCCCCGGCGCGACCTTCCACGCGAGGATCTCCGCCTCGGTCAGGCCCTCGCCGACGTCGGGCAGGTTGAAGATCTGGGGCATGTCGGTACTTCCTCTCTCGCGCGGCACCCGGGCCGGCTGCGGTGCCGCCGGCCCGGGCTCCGGCGGGCGGGTCGGCGGGGTCAGTAGGCGAAGGACCGGTCCAGGGCCTCGAGGACGCGGTCGAGGTCCGGCACGTAGCGGTCCTCGACGGCGGCCACCGGGTACGGCAGGTGGAAGGCGCCGACCCGCAGCACCGGTGCCTCGAGGGAGTAGAACGCCCGCTCGGTGATGCGGGCGGCGATCTCCCCGCCGAGGCCGCCGAACGTCGGGGCCTCGTGCGCGACGACGAGGCGGCCGGTCCGGCGCACGGAGTCCTCGAGGGTGTCGAAGTCGATCGGCGACAGCGAGCGCAGGTCGATGACCTCGACGCTGCGCCCGTCCTCCTCCGCGGCCTGCGCCGCGGCGAGCGCGACGGGCACGAGGGGCCCCCAGGCGACCACGGTGGCGTCCTCGCCGGGCCGGACGACCTGCGCGGAGAACGGGTCGGCGGTCGGGCGCTCGGCGTCGACCGCGCCCTTGAGCCAGTACCGCCGCTTCGGCTCGAAGACGATGACGGGGTCCTCGCACGAGATGGCCTGCTGGGTCATCCAGTAGGCGTCCTGGGCGTTGGACGGCGTGAGGATGCGCAGCCCCGCGGTGTGCGCGAACAGGGCCTCCGGGGACTCGGAGTGGTGCTCCACCGAGCCGATGACCCCGCCGTACGGGATGCGGATCGTCACGGGGACGGTGACGTCCCCGTTGGTGCGGTTGCGCATCTTGGCCAGCTGCGTGGTGATCTGGTTGAAGGCCGGGAAGGAGAAGCCGTCGAACTGGATCTCGCACACGGGCCGGTAGCCGCGCAGCGCGAGGCCGATGGCGGTCCCCACGATCCCGGCCTCCCCCAGCGGGGTGTCCATCACGCGGTGCGCGCCGAAGTCCGCTTTGAGCCCCTCGGTGACGCGGTAGACGCCGCCCAGGGAGCCGATGTCCTCGCCCATGAGCAGCACCCGGGGGTTCTCCTCCATGGCCCGGCGCAGGCCCGCGTTGACCGCCTTCGCGATCGTCAGGTCGGGGGCGGTGCTCATGCGAGGTCCTCCTCGGTGCCGGCGGTCCGTGCGTCGGGCACCCCGGCCACGGGGTCGGCGGCCACGGTCAGCCCCGAGGCCTGCGTGCCCCGGTCCGGTCCGGTGCCGGCGTCGTCGTCGGTGTCGTCCGTGTCGTCGTCCGTGTCGTCGGCGAAGCCGGCCTGGTAGGCCGCGTACCAGGCGCGCTCCTCCTCCACGAGGGAGTGGCGCTCGGCGTAGGGCCGGTCGAAGAAGTCCTCGAACTCGGGCGGGTCCATGGCCAGCACGAGCGCGCGGGCCTGGTCGGCGAACACCTGGGCGTCGGCCGCGACCTCGGCGAAGAAGTCGTCGCCGGTCCCGTGCGCCTCGCGCAGGTGCGCCTCGAGCCGGAGCAGCGGATCGAGTGCGCTCCAGCGGCTCTCGTCCTCCCGCTGCCGGTACTTGGTGGGGTCGTCCGCGGTGGTGTGGGCCCCGAGCCGGTAGGTCTCGGCCTCCACGAGCACGGGGCCCTGCCCGGCGCGGGCCTTCTCGAGCGCGTACCGCGAGGCCGCCAGGACCGCGAGGACGTCGTTGCCGTCCACGCGGAGGCCCTCGAAGCCGTACCCGGCGGCGCGCTCGGCCAGGGGCACGCGGGACTGGGTGCTGAACGGCACCGAGATGGCCCACTGGTTGTTCTGCACGAAGAAGACCACCGGGGCGTCGTAGGACGCGGCGAAGACCATGCCCTCGTGGACCTCGCCCTGGGTGGAGGTGCCGTCCCCGAAGTAGACGACCGCGGCGGCCGGCTCGGCCTCCCGGCCCTCCGCCTCGGCGGCCCGCCGGTCCAGGTCGATGCCCATGGCGTAGCCCACGGCGTGCGGGACCTGGCAGCCGAGCACGATGGAGTAGACGTTCATGTGGTGCTCGCTCGGCTTCCAGCCCCCGGCGCTGTGCCCGCGGAACACGGTGAGCAGCTCGGCGGGCTCGACGCCCCGCTCGATGGCCACGGCGTGCTCGCGGTACGTCGGGAAGACGTGGTCGGCCGGGCGCAGCGCGCGGGCGGAGCCCACCTGGGCGGCCTCCTGCCCGCGCATCGGCGCCCAGAGCACCAGCTGACCCTGCCGCTGGAGGTTGGTCGCCTCCTCGTCGAAGCGGCGGGCCAGCGCCATCGAGCGGTACAGCTCGCGCAGCTGGTCGGCGCCGACGTCCTGCACGTACGGGGACAGGACCGGGTCCTCGCTCCGGCGGCCGTCCCGGTCGAGGAGCCGGACCAGGCGCGTGCGCACCTCCGGGGTCGGCACGGTGCGGCCCGGCGCCTGGGCGGCCGGGGACGATGGAGCGGCATCCATGGGCGGGACGTCCTTTCGGGTTGCTCGGGAGGGAGCCGGGCCGGCGGGGCCGCGGCTCAGAGCACGGGCGGGTGGGGGAACTGCGCGCACAGCTCCAGGAACCGGGTGTTGGCCTCCGGCTCCCCGATCGTCACGCGCACGCCCTCGGCGCCGAAGCGGCGCACGGACAGCGCGTGGGCGTCGCACAGCTCGGCGAAGCCGCCGCTGTGCTCCCCCAGGTTCAGCCACACGAAGTTGGCCTGCGTCTCGGGGTACGGCCAGCCGAGCTCGTCGAGCCCGGCGAGGACCCGCTCCCGCTCGTCGACGACCCGCTGGACGCGCTCGGCCACCTGGTCGTAGTGGCGCACGGAGGCGATCGCCGCGCGCTGGGCGAGGTCGGTCACGGAGAACGCGGGGGACGCCTGGCGCAGGTACTGGGTGATGCCCTGGCCCGCCACGGAGTAGCCGATCCGGAGGCCGGCGAGACCGTGGGCCTTGGAGAACGTCCGCAGCACGACGACGTTGGGGTGCTGCCGGTAGAGGTCGATGCCGTTCACCAGGTCGTCGCGGCGCTGGAACTCCTGGTACGCCTCGTCGATCACCACCACCACGTCGCGCGGCACGGCGGCGAGGAACTCCTCGACCTGCGCGGTGGTGAGGCTGGGACCCGTCGGGTTGTTCGGCGTGCACAGCAGCACGACCTTCGTCCGCTCGGTGACCGCGGCGGCCATGGCCTCGAGGTCGTGGGAGCCGTCCCGGCGGTTCGGGACCGGCACGCCCAGCCCCCCGGAGAGCCCGATGCTGATGGGGTAGGCCTCGAAGGAGCGCCACGCGTGCACCACCTCGTCCGGGGTGCCGTCCTCGCCGGTGCCCACGAAGGCGCCCAGCAGCTGGTTGAGCGCGCCGAGGCTCCCGGCGCCGGTGACGATGTCCTCGGCGGGCACGCCCAGGAACTCGCCGAGGACCTCCCGCAGCTCCGCGGAGGTCGTCTCGGGATAGCGGTGCACCGCGTCCCAGTCGGCCAGGACCTCCTTGACGGCGGGCACGGGCCCGAACGGGTTCTCGTTGGAGGACAGCTTGTAGGAGACGAGTCCGTCCACCACGACCGGGGGCTTGCCGGCGGCGTAGCGGGGAAGCCGGGACAGAGCGGGGCGCGGCCGGACCGCCGAGGTGGTGGCGGTGGTCGGGCCCGAGGCCGGGGCGGAGCCGGCCAGGGTGCGGGTAGCGTCGCTGGTACTCATGGAGGTCATGCTATCCCCCGCTCCCCGGGGGTCCCGGACGGATGACGCCCCTCCGGACGACCCGGTGGTTTTCGGCGCGAAAGCTACAACCGGGTCCCGGGAAAGTTGGCGGCGGACGACAAATCGTCCGCCGGGGCGGGGCCGCGGGCCGTGGGAGAATGTGCCCATGCCCAACACCGATCGCATCCTGTCCTCAGGGCGCGCGGCGCTCGCCGCCGCCGTCCCGCCCGTCGCGCTGGGACCGCTCGACGGCCGCTACCAGCCGGTGGCCGCCCCGCTGGTCGACCACCTCTCCGAGGCCGCCCTCAACCGCAACCGCGTGCACGTGGAGGTGGAGTGGTTCGTCCACCTCGCCGAGCGTTCAGTACTGCCGGGCCTGGCGCCCCTGACCGCGGAGCAGACCGCCGGGCTGCGCCGGATCGTCACGGACTTCGACACCGCCTCGATCGCGGAGCTCGCGGAGATCGAGGCCGTGACGGTCCACGACGTCAAGGCCGTGGAGTACTACATCGGCCGCCGGCTGCCCGCCCTGGGGCTGGAGCACCTCGTCCCCCTCGTGCACTTCGGCTGCACCTCCGAGGACATCAACAACCTGGCCTGGGCCCTCGGGATCAAGGACGCCACGACCGACGTGTGGCTGCCCGCCGCCCGGGCGCTCGTGGCCGACGTCGCGGCGCTGGCCGAGTCCGCGGCGGAGACGCCCATGCTCTCCCGGACCCACGGCCAGCCCGCCACGCCCACCACCCTGGGCAAGGAGATGGCGGTGGTCGCCCACCGCCTGGGCCGCCAGCTGACCCGGATCGAGCGCACGGAGTACCTGGGGAAGATCAACGGCGCCACGGGCACCTACGCCGCCCACTACGCGTCCGTCCCGGACGCGGACTGGACGGAGGTCTCGCGCAGCTTCGTGGAGGGCCTGGGACTGTCCTGGAACCCGCTGACCACCCAGATCGAGTCCCACGACTGGCAGGCCGAGCTCTACGCCGACCTCGCCCGGTTCAACCGGATCCTGCACAACTTCTGCACCGACGTGTGGTCCTACATCTCGATCGGCTACTTCCAGCAGATCCCGGTGGAGGGCGCCACGGGCTCCTCCACCATGCCCCACAAGGTCAACCCCATCCGCTTCGAGAACGCCGAGGCGAACCTCGAGCTCTCCAACGCCCTGCTGGACGTCCTCGGCGCCACGCTGGTGACGTCCCGGTGGCAGCGCGACCTCACGGACTCCTCGTCCCAGCGCAACATCGGGGTGGCCTTCGGGCACTCCCTGCTCGCGGTCTCCAACGTGAGCAAGGGACTGGCCCGCCTGGACGTGGCGGAGGAGGCCCTGGCCGCCGATCTCGACGCGAACTGGGAGGTCCTCGCGGAGGCGGTCCAGATGGTCATGCGCGCCGAGGCCATCGCCGGCGTCGAGGGCATGGACAACCCCTACGAGCGGCTCAAGGACCTGACCCGTGGCCGGCGCGTGGACGCCGAGCGGCTCCAGGAGTTCGTGGCGGGCCTGGGCCTGTCCCCGGCCGCGGAGCGGCGGCTGTCCGGGCTGACCCCGGCCACCTACACGGGCGTCGCGGCGGAGCTCGTCCGCTTCCTGTGAGCCGGCGCCGCTCGGGGGCGCCGGGGCGGGCGCGCGCCCCGCGCCCCCGGGGGACGGGCCGTGCGGTCCGTGCCGCACGGCCCAGGCCCTGCCGCGGTTCAGACGGACGGGAGGTCGTGCAGGTTGTTGCAGACGGTGTCCTCCGGGGCGGCCCACAGCCGCTTCTCGCACCCGGCGGAGACCACGCGGACCCGCAGCTGTCCCGAGGACCCCGGGACGTAGTAGAGGTGGACCCCGCTCTCGATGTCCCGGATGATCCGGGTGGTCGACCGCGGGGACCACACCTCGGCGGGATTGCACAGGGCGACGATGTTCCCGAGGGGGTCCGTGCGGACGCCCGTGACGGGTCGCTGGTCGGTCATCGGAAGAACTCCTGAGCTCGTGCCCCCGCCCGGCGCCACCGGCGGCGGGGAACTGCCTTATACCACTGTCCGGGCCTGCGCGCCACCCTCGACGGGGGTCGCGCGGCGGCCGTCGCGAATTCTGTTTGCTTTTGACGCCCTTCCGGCGTTCGCTTTTGACTCACAGCCCGTCGCCCGGGATCATCGGTGCCTGAACCCTCTCTCGCGGCGGACCTGGATCCGGGTCCGCGGGACCGGAGAGGGCGGTGCTCGGACCACGGCCTTCGGGGGAAGGCCGGCCCGGGCGCACCGGGGAACTGTGATCATGACATCGGGGGATCATGACAATGGATGGGGAACACTCGATCAGGCTGCGGCTGCTCGGCAACGTCGAGGTGGAGCTCGACGGGACCGTGCTGGCCCTGGGCCACCGGCAGCAGCGCCTGCTGGCCGCGCTCGCCGTCCTCGGCCCCAAGCCCCGCCGCTTCCTCGGCGAGCTGCTGTGGCCCGACCGGACCGCTGAGCGCGCCATGGGGAGCCTGCGCACCACCGTCTTCAACCTCGCGCGCCAGGTCCCCGGGGCCGTCGGGACCCGCGGCAACAACATCGCGCTCGCGGAGCCGGTCACCGTGGACCTGCACGAGCTGCGCGAGTCCCTGCACCGGGCGGCCTCCGCCACGGCGCCCGTGGCGGAGGACCCCTGGTTCCTGTCCCCCGACGGCGCCCAGCTGCTGCCCGGCTGGTACGACGCCTGGGTGATGGCCGAGCAGGACCGCCTGCGGACGCTGTACGTCAACGCCGTGGAGCATCTCGCCCGGCTCTCCCTGGAGCACGGCGACTTCTACCGGGCCCACGTGCTCGCCGACAACGTCCGGGCCATGGACCCCCTCCGCGAGAGCGCGGTCCGCGTGTCGATCGAGGCGGACCTGGGCCTGGGCAACAACGCCCCCGCCCTGCAGACCTTCCGCAGCTTCTGCAGCACGATGGCCGACGAGCTCGGAGCGCCGCCCTCCCCCCAGATCACCCAGCTGATGGGCCACATCCGCAGCGCCTGAGGACCCGGCACCCGGAGCGCTCCCGCCCGGAGCGACAGCCGCGCCCGGAGCAGCACCCTCCCGAGCAGCCCCGCCCGGAACCGTCCCGCGCGGAACCGTCCCGCGCGGAGCGGTCCCGCCCGGAGCGCTCCCGACGGCGGAGTTCCGGCCGGCGGAGGGACGGTGTCCCCGCGGCCCGCTGGCGGGACGCGGGGACACCTCCTGGCTGTTCATGACCGGGTCATCGTCCCGAGGTCACCGCGGGCGCCGCCGAGCGCACCGGGATGCCGCGCCAGGTGGTGTGGGGCAGCAGCTGCTCGCCCTTCATCACGAGCGACAGCGCGTCCACCGAGGCGCCTGCGCCCACGGTCGTGTCGTACAGCACGATCGAGCGCGCGCCGACACTGGCCCCGGGCAGGATCTCCACGTGGGACATCTTCATCACGCGGTCCTCGAAGAGGTGCGTCTGCAGCGACACGTCCGTCGAGACGGCGGCGTCGTCGCCGATGTGGACGAGGTCGAACTCGGTCAGGTACGTGGTGCCGATGTAGGTCCGCTTCCCGATCTGCGCGCCGAACAGGCGCAGGACCGGCCCGATGAGGGGCGTGCCCACGAGGCCGCCGATGAGGGCGGGGACCGCCGCGGACTCGTACACGCCGGTGACGAACTCGCTGCGCCGGACGAAGTTGTCCCACAGCGGCTCGACGCGCTGGCGGTACCGGCCCACGATCGCCCACTTCAGGACGACGACGGCGAGGACCACGGTCAGGCCGGTGGCCAGCGCGATGAGCGGCAGCACGGCGACGAAGCCGAGCAGCGTCAGCTCGGGCACCAGGGCCACGGACGCGAGCAGGCCCAGGTAGCCGATCAGGCCGATCAGCGCCGGCGGGACGGTGATGCGCAGCGCCTCGATGACGAGGCGGGCCGCCACCTTGCTGCGCGAGGGCCGGAAGGTGAGGCTCTCGTCGTAGTTGCCGCTGTCCTGCCGCCGCGGCAGGAACATGGCGGGCGAGCCCAGCCAGGACGTGCCGTCCGGCACGTCGGCCGGCGGCACGGAGGCGACGCCCACCAGGGAGCCCTCGCCCATCCGCGTGCCCGAGGGCACGAACGCCGCGTTGCCCACGAACGAGCGGTCGCCCACCACGGTGCGCTCCATGTAGAGGTGGCCGTGGTGGTAGACGGCGCTGCCGACGCTGGCCATGTCCGCGACGAAGCTGCCCTCGCCGAGGGTGAGGAGGTCCGGGTCGATGTGCCCGACCGTGGAGACCTCGGAGCGCGGGCCGACCTTGGCGCCCAGGGCGCGCAGCCAGGGCACGGTGTACATCGTGGCGTACAGGGCGTTCGTGCTCTCCAGGCTGGTGGAGAGCAGCTGGTCGGCCATCCACTTGCGCACGCCCAGCCCGCTGCGCACGGCGTGGATGCCGGTGGGCGTCCGGCGCAGGACGAGCTTGCGGCCGATCGCGACCACGGCGCAGACCGTGAGCACGTAGACGATGCCGACCGCCGGGGTGAGGGCGAGCCCCACCGGCAGACCGAACTCGAGGGCCGCGACCCAGATCATGAGGAAGGACGGGAGCACCAGGACGAAGGGCATGACCTCGAGGACCATCCAGCCCAGGAGCAGCCCCGCCGCGAGCGGGGCGGGCCAGCGGCCGCTGGGCAGCGGGCGCCGCTCCATCCGCTCGAGCAGCTCGTCGTCGCCGTCACCGGGCCGGGCCGGGGAGCCCAGCCAGTGCTCGCCGGCGGGGATCGACTGGTTGCGGGAGGCCAGGGACTGCTCGCCCAGGCGGGCGCCGTCCTCGATCCGGGCGCCCGGCTGCAGCAGGGCGTTGGCCCCCACGAAGGCGTCCTCGCCGATGTGCACCGGCGCGATGGTCACCCACCCCTCCTCGACCTGGGCGGTCTGCACGGAGGAGTTGTAGCCGATGCTGGCCCGGGAGCCGATGGTGACGAGCGAGGGCAGCCCGATGGCGGCGGTGCCCACGTGGGCGTCCGGGCCGATCTTCGCGCCCAGCAGGCGCAGGTACACGGCGGCCAGCGGGGTGCCGGTCAGGAGGCTGAGCGGCGAGAGCCGGGTGAGGCCGTCGATGCACCACAGCAGGAAGTACTGCCGGCCCCAGAGGGCGTGGTGGCCGGGTCTGACGAGGCGGCCCAGCACCCGGGAGCCGAGGAACGGCAGGAAGAAGCGGGCGAGCACCGAGACCAGGACGCCCACCAGGAGCATGTCCCACATCAGGGCGTAGCTGAACTGCCCGCCGTAGGAGTACAGCACCGCGGCGAGCGGGGAGCCGACGAGCATGGCCGCCAGGACCAGCGTGGTCACCTGCGCGATGCCGCACAGCGCCACCCGGCCGCTGGTGTGGTGCAACGGCGCGGGCCGGTCGTCCGGGGCGGCCACGGCCGGCACGGCCGCCGGGGCGGCGTCCAGGTGCCGCGCCAGGTCCCGGACGGTGGGGTAGGTGTAGATGTCCGCGATGGAGATGTCCTGGTCCGGGTGCGCCCGGCGCAGCTCGGACGTGGCGGTCGCGGCGAGCAGGGAGTGCCCGCCGAGCTCCATGAAGAAGTCGGCCTCCACGGAGAGCTGGTCCTCGGGGATCCGGAAGACCTTCGACCACACCTCCGTGATCCCCCACTCGGTCTGCGTCTCCGGCGGGACCAGGCCCATCGTCGTCACGAAGCGGGGCGTGCTGGGGTCCGGCAGGTTCTTCCGGTCCACCTTGCCGCTGACCATCATCGGCATCGCGGGCAGGATCTCGTAGAAGGACGGCACCATGTACGGCGGCAGCGCCGCGACCACGGAGTCGTGCAGCAGCTCGAAGAGGGCGCGCTCGTCGCGCACCGGGGCGCGCAGGGTGAGGAACGCCGCGACGTCGTCGCCGCCGGAGACGAGCTTCACGGCGGCGTCGGCCACCGCGTCCTCCCGGCGCAGCACGTTCTCGATCTCCTGCAGGTCCGCGCGGTGACCGCGGATCTTCACCTCGCTGTCGGCGCGGCCGAGGTACTCGATCTCGCCGTCGGGCATGAACCGGCCCAGGTCGCCGGTGCGGTAGATCCGCCCGGCCCGGGGCCCGTCCGGGTGCGGCCGGAACCGCTCCTCGGTGACGTGCGGCAGGTTCACGTAGCCGCGGGCCACGCCCGGGCCGGCGATGCAGATCTCGCCCGGCTCGCCGTCGGGGACCTCGTTCATCTCCTCGTCGAGGATCCGCACCTCGTAGGTGGGCAGGGGCTTGCCGATGGTCACGGGCCGGCCGGGGGCCAGCTCGCCCCACGTGGCCGTCACGGTGCCCTCGGTCGGGCCGTAGGTGTTGAGCATCCGCCGCTCGGGCGTGGACCACCGCTCCACGAGATCGGCGGGGCAGGCCTCACCGCCGACCAGGATGCTGCGGATGCGGGGCAGGTCGTGCTCCAGGGTGGCCAGCACGGTCGGCACGCAGTAGAGCACGGAGATCTCCATGCGCTGCAGGAACTCGGCGAGCCCCTGTCCCAGGCGGGAGTCGTCGGTGGGGCCGGCCACCAGGGAGGCGCCCACGGCCCAGGTTGGCCAGATCTCCTCGATGGAGAAGTCGAACGCGATGGTCATCCCCTGGTAGACGCGGTCCTCGGACCGGACGTCGTAGACCTCGGGGACGATCTCGATGAAGTTGCAGATGCTCGAGTGCGCGATCTCGACACCCTTGGGGCGGCCGGTCGAGCCCGAGGTGTAGATGATGTAGCACGTGGGGTCGCCCTCGTGGCGGACCGCCGGGCGGTGCGCGGGCGCCTCCTCGAGCCGCTCGCCGATCCGGCCGACGTCGACGACGTCGGCGGGTGCGTCCTCGACCACGGCCACGAACTCGGCGGAGGTCAGCATGAGGGACAGGTCCGAGTCCTCGGCGATGAACTGCACGCGGTCCGCGGGCAGGTTCGGGTCGATCGGGACGAAGGTGGCGCCCGTCTTGAGGATCGCCAGGAGGGACGCGTAGAGCATCGTGGAGCGCTGCAGCAGGATCCCGACGCGGTCCCCCGCGCTCAGGCCGTAGCCGGCGATCAGGTGGGCCAGCCGGTTGGCGAGCTCGTCGAGCTCCGCGTAGGTGTAGGCCCGGCCGTCGGCGTGCAGCGCCTGCGCATCGGGAGTGAGATCGCAGCTGCGCTCGAAGAAGTGGTGCAGCCGGGTGGGCTTCGTCTCCGCGCTCCGGGCGCCTCGGCGGGAGGGCTCGGTCCAGGGGAGCGCGGCGGCGGGACCTCCTGTCGCAGCGGCCTCGTCCCACAGCACTCGCTCTGCCGCCGCGGCCTTGTCGCGGCGGGAAGAGCGATGTGGCACTGAGGTCATGTCCAACTCCTTTCGATGCACGGACACCGGTGTCACCGGCACGTCCGTTCTACGGAAGGGGGTGTTATGACCTCCTCACGGATCCGTCACGCTGCCGTTATTCCGCCGTTATCGATGCGTTTGCCGCCCGAGCCGCCAGGGGCGATGCCGACCACCCGGTCGGTTTCCGGTGGTGAAGGTCACAGGGCCTCGTCTCGCTCAACGAGACGTTTTCGACTGCAATCGCGGGGTTCCTGGATCGGGGCCGGCGGTTGGGCCGGCGGCGGAGCGCCGGAGCCCCCGGCCCGGCCACGGTTCGGGGGACGGAGGAATTCCCCGTGTTACTTTTCGTGAACGCCCGCCGGACGGCCCCCGCACGCACGAGGCCCCCGGGCGGGAGCAGGAACCGTCCGGTCCTGTCCCCGCCGGGGGCCTCGTGCGTCCGGCGCGCGGCGCGGCGCCGCTCAGCCGGCCGGGGAGCCCCGGTCCTCGTCGTCGCCGGACGGGGTCGTCGCGGCACGGTCCGGCCGGGACGCCCAGGTGAGGTAGCCGCCGTCGAGGTTCACGACGTCTCGGCCGTGCTGGGCCAGGACGCGGGCGGCGAGGTAGCCGCGCAGGCCGGCCTGGCAGTGCACCACGATCTCGCCCTCCGGCAGCTCGTCGAGGCGGTCCCGGAGCCGGTCCAGCTCGATGTTGATCCCGCCGGGGATCGGCATCGACGCGTGCTCGCCCGGGGTGCGGACGTCCAGCAGGGTCGCACCGGCGGCGAGGCGGTCGTCCAGCTCGTGCCACTGGACGGTCTCGACGAGCCCGTCCCGGTGGTTGCGGTCGATGTAGCCGAGCATGTTCACGGGGTCCTTCGCGGAGCCGTAGAGCGGGGAGTAGGCGAGCTCGAGCTCGGCGAGTCCGGCCGCCGGGATCCCGCCGGTGATGGCCGTGGCGATGACGTCGATGCGCTTGTCCACACCCGCCCCGCCCACCCCCTGGGCGCCGAGGATCGCGTCGTCCTCCGGGTCCACGAGCAGCTTCAGGGCCATCCCCTCCGCCCCGGGGTAGTAGCCGGCGTGGTTCGCCGGGTGCGTGTGGACGGTCCGGTAGGGTCGGCCCGCGGCGCGCAGCCGCTTCTCGTTCCAGCCCGTGGCCGCGACCGTGAGGCCGAAGACCCCGACCACGGACGTGCCCAGCACCGGCCGGTCGGACACGTCCATGCCGGCGATGACGTCGGCGACGAGCCGGCCCTGGAGGTTGGCCGTGTTGGCCAGGGCGACGAGCGTGGCGGAGCCGTCGAGGGCGTCGCGCTTCTCCACCGCGTCCCCCACGGCGTAGACGTCCGGGTCGGAGGTGCGCATGTGCTCGTCGACGACGATGCCGCCGCGCTCCCCGATCTCCAGGCCCGCCGCCCTGGCGAGCGTGCTGTCCGGGCGGACGCCGACCGCGGCGAGGACCACGTCGGCCGGCAGCTCCGTGCCGTCGTCGAGCGTCAGGGTGCGCTCCCCCACCTCGGTGACCGTGGTCCCCAGCCGCAGGTCCAGCCCGCGCTCGCGCATCAGGGTGTGCACGGGCTCGACCATCTCGGGGTCGAGCGGGGCCATGACCTGCGGCGCGGCCTCGACGAGGGAGACCTGCAGGCCGCGGTGGACGAGGTTCTCCGCGACTTCGAGGCCGACGTAGCCGCCGCCGACGACCACGGCGGAGCGGGCGCCCCCGGCCGCCGCCACGACCGCGTCGGTGTCCTCGATGTCGCGCAGCACGAGGGCGCGCTCCATGCCGGGCACGGGCGGGCGGACGGGGACGGCTCCCGGGGAGAGGACGAGGGCGTCGTAGCCCCGCTCCTCCTCCCGGCCCGAGGCGAGGTCCCGGACCCGCAGCACGTGCCGCTCCCGGTCGACGTCGACGACCTCGTGCCCCACGCGCACGTCGAGGCCGAAGCGGGCGCCGAGGGACTCCGGGGTCTGCAGGAGCAGCGCGGAACGCTCCTCGATCACGCCGCCCACGTGGTAGGGCAGTCCGCAGTTGGCGAAGGACACGTGGCCGCTGCGCTCGTACACCGTGATCTCGGCGTCCTCCAGCAGTCGGCGCAGACGGGTGGCCGCGGACATTCCTCCGGCGACGCCGCCCACGATGACGATTCTCATGGGCTCATGCTACCGGCGCCGCTCAGGCGGCCGCGCGGCCCCGCCCCGGCCAGCCCGGCGTCCTGAGCCGGCGCCGGAGGGTGCTGCCGGGCCGGGTCCCGGTGAACTCGCCGTCGGCGCCGCACGCCGCGACCCAGCCTGGGGCGTCCCGGCCGAGCACGTGCGCGGCGCGGGCGTAGGCCTGGGCCTCCACGGCGCTCGGCGCGGCGACGACGACCCGGTCCCACGGACTCTCCGCGGCGGCTCCGCTCACCGGGTCGACCAGGACGCCCACGGAGCGCTCGACCACGGCGAGGCCCCGCCGGCCGCTCCGGACGAGGGCCGCCCGCACCCCGGGCTCCACCCCGGCGCCGGGACCCGCGGGCCGCGCCGTGCGGGCCGTCGGCGCCGCCGCGACCAGGGCGGCGGCCTCCTCGAGCGGTCCGCCCACGGCGCACGCTCCGCCGGCCTCGGCGACCAGCGCGTGACCAGGGTGCTCTTGCGCGAAGGCCTGGACCGTGCGGTCCGCCGTCCACGCGGCGGCGACCGCCGCGAGGTCCAGGACGGTGCCGCGGCCCATGCGCAGCCGCCGCGTGGGCACGTCCAGCTCGAGGCGCCCGATCCCGGGCGCCGGGCGCGGGGCGAGCCCGTCCAGGGCCCGCCAGGCCGCCGCCCCGGTGGTGGGGTCGACGAGCCCGCTCGTGAGGCGGGCGGTCAGCAGGGCGGCGGCGACGAGCTCGGCCAGGACGGGCCCGACGACCACGTCGACGTCCCCGTGCTCGGCGAACCGGTTGAGCAGGGACAGCTCCGAGTCGATGCGCTCAGGGTCCACGGCCCGGGCGACCTCGCGGCGCACGCGCTCGGCCAGCCGGAGGGCCTCGGCCTGGAGGTCAGGGGCGGGGGCGCGCACGGCCCCGGCACCCGGGGCGCGGGGCGGGATCGGGGTGGGCATGACCGTCTCCTGGCGGTGGGGGGGGAGGGAGAGACGCGCGGTGGTGGGAGGAGCAGCGGGCAGGTGCTGACGAGCATACGCGCGCGGGGTGCCGGCGGGCGGGAACGTGACCGGCCGTGACCCGGCTGTCATCCCGCCGTCATCCGGTCGTCATCCGGCCGTCGCGGCTGCGGACCGCGACCGGCCCGCGGCGGCGACGGGAACGGGCGCACCGGTCTCCGCACCGGTTCCCGCGCCGGTCCTCCCACCGGTCGGGAGGCCGGGCGGGAGGCCGATCGGGAGGACCGGCGGGAGGACCGGCGGTAGGCCGGTCGGGAGGACCGGCGGGATCCCGGCCGGGACCGCGCGGGCAACCCCGGCCGGCGCTGCGGCCCAGCGCAGCACGTCGGCCGGCCGGTTCGTGGTGAGCTGCTGGACGCCGAGCGCGCGGCACAGGTCCACGTCCCGCTCGGTGTCGACCGTCCAGACGCGCAGCACGCGGTCCTCGGCCCGCCACTGCCGCACCAGCTCGGGGCGGTCCCGGACGAGGTCCAGGCCCGGGCCCACCAGGTCCACGAGGCCCGCCGAGATCACGGGCAGCGCCGGCGGCACCACGAGACGCAGGCCGGCGTGCAGGACCGCCGCGGCCGCGCGGGCCACGCGCAGGCTCTCCCGGACCGTGCCGCGGGTGGTCGTCCCCACCAGCTGGCACACGTGCCGGGCGGGCACCGTCTCCAGGAAGTGCCGGACGGCGTCGGGGTGGAAGCTCATGAGCGAGACCGTGACGTTCTCCAGCCGCCCGGTCTCGGGGTCCCAGCCCTCCCGCATCAGCAGGCCCAGGACCTCCTCCTCGAGCCGGTGCCCGTACGGGCTGGGGTGCTTCGTCTCCACCGCCAGGCCCACGGGCCGGCCCGCGCCCCGCAGCAGGTCTAGGAGCTCCGGCAGGGTCAGCAGCTGGCGGTCCGGCGCGCCGTGGCCGGGCGGGATGCGCGTGCCCTTCCACGAGGTCCAGTCGAGCCGCCGCAGCTCGGCCAGCGTGCGGGCGGACACCGGGCCCCGGCCGTCGCTGGTGCGGCCCAGCTGGGCGTCGTGGTGCAGGACGAGATGGCCGTCGCGGCTGAGGTGGACGTCGCACTCCACGCCGTCGGCGCCGTCCAGCAGCGCCTGCACGTAGGCGGCCCGCGTGTGCTCCGGGAAGGCCGCGCTGGCTCCCCGGTGGGCGTAGACGATCGGCCGCACGGCGCTCCCTCGACTGTCGGTCGGGGCGCGGTGGGCCCCGCTTCACGCACCAGGCTAGGGAGACGCGGTGAACGCCGGACCACGCCCCGGCGGAGCTGTCGTGAACGACGACGACGCCCCGCACGGGGCGGGGCGTCGTGGTGCGGCGGGCAGGCGCGGCGCGGGACCTACTGCTCGCCGGTGATCTCGCCGTGGGCCGCGGCCACCGTGTCCGGCTTCCGGTCCCGCTTGCTCCGGCGGCCCTTCCGGTCGTCGAACCGGGGGGCCCGCTCCTCGAGGCCGAGCTCGGCGGGGAACGTCGTGGGCAGCGGCCCGAACGCCTCGTGGGTCGCGGCGATGACCTGCTTGGACATCGCCAGGTTCGCTCCCCCGCCGACGACCGCGCCCACGCCGAACGGCAGGGCACGGCCGAACACGGCCCCCGTCTGCTTGAGCAGGAAGCGCTTGACGAACATGTTGCGGATGATCCGGCTGACGTCGAAGGTCTTGGCGTCGTCCTTGCCCATCATGATGCCCCAGGAGGACATCATGCCCTTGCCCTTGGTGCCGCTGGCCAGGATCTGGTTCATCACCTGGCGCCCGTCCTCGCCGAGCATGAGGGCCATGACCATGGTGCGGGTCTTCTCCGGGTCCTCGGTGTGCACCCCGTGCAGCTCGGCGATCGCCTGGGCGTACAGGGCGGTGGCCTCGAGGTAGCCGACCACCGCGAAGGAGGACAGCCCCAGGGAGGCGACGGTGCCGATGCCGGGGACCACCGCGGTGGCGCCGACGGCCCCGCCGCCCAGCGTCACGGAGCGGACGTAGAACTTCTCGAGCCGCTTGGCGATCTGCTCGGGCGTCTCGTCCGGGTGCTCGGCGCGCTCCTTCTGGACGAAGCTCAGGACCACGGGCCGCTGCACGCGCAGCACGGTGTCGAGGAGCTTGTTCATGGCGGGCTTGGGCTTGCCCTCGTCGTCGAACGCGTTGTTCAGGGGGTTCAGGTCCATGGCGTGCTCTCCTTGTGGGGTGCCGGGACGGCGGGTCTGGAGCCACTATATGCACAGCAGGCTGATGGGGTCCCGGGATTCGCCGACGGCGGAGGGCGGGGCCCGGTCAGCTCCCGGGCAGCCGGGAGACGGAGGGGTCGACCTTCTGGAACGAGTCCGGGAACTCGGCGCGCAGCCGCACCAGCTCGCGGGCGAACGCGTCCAGGTCCCGGTCCTCCTGGCTGACCGGCTCCCACTGCCGGGCCGGCAGGGCGTGCCCCTGCTCGTCGAGGGCGACCATGACCATGAGGCAGTTGGTCGTCAGCACGAGCTCGCCGGTGGCGGGGTCCCCGGACCAGCAGTTGACGGAGATGTGCAGACCGCGGGCCGCGGTGTGGATGAGCCGGGCCCGGACCTCCACGAGGTGGCCGATGTGCATGGGCCGGTAGAACCGGACGCCCCCGGCGTAGACGGCGATGACCGGGCGGCCCGCCCACCGGGCTCCGCACACGTACGCGGCCTCGTCGATCCAGCGCATGGCCGTGCCGCCGTGCACCTTCCCGCCCCAGTTGATGTCCGTGGGCGCGGCGAGGAAGCGCAGCACCGTCTCCTCGGCCGTGCCCTCGTCCGTGTAGCGCTGCTCGGCCATGAGCGCCTCGATGCTGTTGCGCAGCTCGACCCGCCGCTGCGTGATCGCCGACTGCTGCCGTTCGTACTCGGTCTCGGGGGCCCACTGCGGGACGGGGGTGGGCCGGCCGTCCCCGTCCACCGCGACCATGATGATCAAGCACGTGTCCTTGAGCGTCACCCCGTGCTCGCGGGGGTCCGCCGAGGCCACCTCCACCCGGATGTGCATCGAGGACCGGCCGGTGTGCACGATCTTGGCGGAGACCTCCACCATGTCCCCCACGCACACCGGGCGGTCGAAGTGGATGTTGCCCACGTACGCCGTGACGCAGTAGGCCCGGGACCAGCCCACGGCGCACGCGTACGCGGCCTTGTCGATCCACTCGAGGACGCGCCCGCCGTCCACGGTGCCGGTGCGCCCGGCGTCGGTCGGGGCGGCGAGGAAGCGGAGAACAGCGGTGTCGCGTGCGGCCATGCCCCCAGTGTGGCACGGCTCACGGCGGCGCTCACTCCACGAGCGGCGCCCACGCGTTGAGCCGGCGGAGCATGTCCGACTTCTTGCGGGTGTGCCCCTCCATCCGCACCAGGATGTCGTCGAGGGCCTCGATGGCGTCCACCACGAACGGGCCCTTGTTGAGCATGACGCACTCCGCGCGCTGGCCCATCGCCGCGTCCGTGACCTCGGCCCGGGAGGGCAGGCCCTTCTTGGCGAGGGACTCGAGGACCTGGGTGGCCCAGACGACCGGCACGTGCCCCGCCTCGCACAGCCACAGGATCTCCTCCTGCACCTCGGCCATCCGCTCGAACCCGGTCTCGACCGCGAGGTCCCCGCGGGCGATCATGACGCCCACGTCCTGCCACCGCATGGCCTCGAGGAGCATGGGGGGCAGGGACTCGAAGCCGCCCACGGTCTCGATCTTCAGGGTCACGTCCAGAGCGGTGTTGCCGATCCGCTCGAGCTCCCGCAGCAGGTCCGCCACGTCCTCCCGCGAGCGCACGAAGGACATGTTGACGATGTCGGCGTGCTCGGCCACGAACGGCAGGTGGGACCGGTCCTCGTCGGTGAGCGCGGAGACGCGCAGGTCCGTCTCGGGCAGGTTGATGCCCTTCCCCGCCTTGAGCTTGGTGCCGTCGGGGCCGGCCTGCAGCACCTCCAGCGTGATCTCGTCGGGCCCCACCGCGGTGATCCGGCAGCGGATCTTCCCGTCGTCGATCCAGGCGGGCTGGCCCTCCCGGGCGTCCGTGAACACCTCGGGCAGGGAGCAGCCGATCCGGTAGGGGCCCTCGGCCCGGACCGGGGCGGGCGTGAGGTCGCGGGTCAGCACCACGGTGTCCCCCGCGCGCACGCGCAGGGACTGCTCGACGGCGGGGAGCTCGCCGAGCACGCCCTCCGTGCCGTCCTCGGCGCCGACGGCCAGTCCCGTGGCGAAGTACACGGTCTTGGAGCACTCGACCAGCACGCCGGGCCCCGTGGCCTCGAGCACCCGCAGGGTCCGCCCGGAGCCGCGCGCGTCCTTGAGCCGCAGCCGCTCTCCCGGGGTGCGGGCCGCGGTCCAGGCGGCGTCGGCCACGGGCACGGCCGGGGCGTCGTCGTCGATCCCGGGGTCCGCCTCGCCCAGCCACAGCCGGGCCGGGGTGGTCACCCGGCCGCTGCTGTCCCGGACGGGCTTGATCTTCTCGACCTGCGGGCCGGGCTCGATCGGCCCGGTGCGCAGCTTCGGTCCCGCGAGGTCCATGGCCACGCGGACCTCCCGGCCCAGGGCCTGCTCGGCCGCGCGGACGTGCTCCAGCATGGCCGCCCACTGCTCGGGGCCGTCGTGCGCGCAGTTGATCCGGGCGACGTCCATCCCGGCGCGGACCATGTCCTCGACGAGCCGGGGGTCCCCGGCGGCCTCCGACGGGAAGGTGACCATGATCCGGGTGCTGCGCCCGTCCCGGCCGGGACCGAGCAGCGCGGCGGTGTTGCGGCGCAGGATCTCCGCACCGGGCAGGCCGGGCCCGTCGGGCTCCGGGCCGGCCCCGGGCACCTCGACGTCCTCCGCCGCCCGGCCGGCGAGCACCCGCAGGGTCTCCAGCACGGCGTCCAGGTGGCTCATGACGCCCGCCTCCATCCGGCCCAGGGAGGACACGCCCAGGCCGCTCAGGTCCCGCTGCAGGTCCCGCACGTCCTGGCTGCGCACGGCCACGTAGTCCACGAGGTTCAGCGCGGAGCGGCGGTGCCGGGGGTTCACGCGCTCGAGCTGCGGCACGGCCGCGCGGCGGGCCCGGACCACCACGTCGGCCAGGGCGAGGACGCGGTCGAGCAGCTCCGCGGCGCGCTCCTGGCGGGTGCTCGTGCTGACCATGCCGTGCTCCTCCCCGTGGCCGCGGGCGGGGTCCGCCCGGTCGCGGCCGCCGTCGGTCCGCTGACTCCCCATGATCCTCCTCGTCCGCTGCCCTGTCAGCGCCGACCGTAGTCGGCCCGGGCGAACAGCGGCTGAACGCGAGGAGTCCGGGACGGTGACGCCCCGCGGGCGCCGCCGGGCGGCTAGGCTCGTGCGGACGTCACCGCCTCCGCCCGCCCCTCGGCGGGCGCCGGGTCCCACCACCGGAAGGACACACCGTGATCAGCTCGGAGAACGTCAGGGCCTACGTGGAGCGCATGGCCTCCGGCGAGCCCGCCCCCGGCGGCGGCGCCGCGGGAGCCCTGCAGGCGGCGCTGGGCGCGGCGCTGCTCGCCATGTCCGCCCGCTACTCCACGGGCTCCGAGCACGCGGCGCAGGCCGAGCGCGCGGCGGCCCGCGCCGAGGAGCTGATCCCGCGCGCCCTGGGCCTCGCGGACGACGACGCCGAGGCCTTCGGCGCGCTCTCCGGCGCCTACGGCCTGCCGAAGGACACCGACGAGGAGCGGGCCGAGCGCTCGCGGGCGGTCCAGGAGGCCACGGCGGGCGCCGCGCAGCCCCCGCGGGCGCTCATCGGGGTGGGCGCCGAGGTCGTGGGGCTCGCGCGCGAGCTGACCGGCTGGTGCAACCCCAACGTCCTCAGCGACGTGGCGGCGGCCGCCGAGGCGGCCCGGGCCGCCGTGGCCACGGCCATGGTCACGCTCGAGATCAACGTCCGCTCCCTCAAGGACGCCGCGGTCCGGGAGGAGCTGCGCGCGGGGCTGACCCAGGGCGAGCAGGCCGTCGAGGACGCCGCGGAGCTCACCCGGCGGATCCGCGAGCGCGTCCGGGGCTGAGAGCGGGGTCCTCAGCCGCCCGCGGCCGGCTCCGGGGCGGCGGGGCGGCGCACCCAGAAGGAGCCGACGACGGCCAGCAGCGAGATCACCGCGCCGCAGAGGAAGGCCGCCCGGACCCCGGCGGCGGCGGCCTCGACCCCGGGCGCGCCGGAGGCGGCCGTGCCGAGGGTCATGACGGTGATGAACAGCGCGGCGCCGGCGGCGCCGGCGACCTGCTGCACCGTGCCGACCACGGCGGAGCCGTGGGCGTGCAGCTCGTGCGGCAGCGCGCCGAGGCCGGCCGTGAACAGGGGCGTGAAGATGAGGGCGAGGCCCGTGCTCAGCACCACGTGGGCGAGCAGGACCGCGGGGACCGGGGTCTCCTCCGAGGTGAGGGTGAAGCTCCACAGCGCGCCGCTCACCACGAGCGTGCCGGGCACGAGCAGCACGGCCGGCCCGGAGCGGTCGTACACCCGCCCCACCGCCGGTGCGAGCAGGCCCATGACCAGCCCGCCCGGCAGCAGCAGCAGCCCGGTGGCCAGCGGGTCGAGGCCCTGCACGTGCTGGAGGTACAGGGGCAGCACCAGGAGCGTGCCGAACAGCGCGGTCACGCTGAGCCCCAGCACCACGGTCGCCGCGGTGAAGGTCCGCGACGTGAAGGTGCGCAGGTCCAGCAGGGCCCGGTCCGCGCGCTGGAGCCGGAGCTGGCGGCGCACGAACACGGCGAGCCCGGCGGCGCCCACGCCCAGCGGCGCCCACGCCGGGACGGCGGCCGCGGCGCCCTCCCCGATGGTGCTCAGGCCGTAGACCAGCCCGCCGAAGCCCAGGGCGGAGAGCACGACCGACGGGACGTCGAGGGACGCCGCCCGGGGCTCGGTCACGTTCGGCATCCGCAGCGCCCCGAGCACCAGGGCGGCGAGGGCGATCGGCAGCACGGCCAGGAACATCCAGCGCCAGTCGAGCACGCTGAGGATGATCCCGGAGATCGACGGGCCCACGGCGGGGGCCACCGAGATGACGATCGAGATGTTGCCCATCACGCGGCCCTGCCGGGTGGGCGCCACGAGCGTCAGGACGGTGGTCATCAGCAGCGGCAGCATGATCGCCGTGCCGCCCGCCTGGACCACCCGCCCGGCGAGCAGGACGCCGAAGCCCGGCGCCGCGGCGCAGATCAGCGTGCCGGCGCTGAACAGGCCCATCGCGGCGAGGAACACGGGCCGGGTGTGCAGCCGCTGGAGCAGGAACCCGGTGACCGGGATGACCACGGCCATCGTCAGCATGAAGGCCGTGGTCAGCCACTGGCCGGCGACCGCCGTGATCGACAGGCTCGCCATCAGGCTCGGCAGCGCCACGCCCATGATCGTCTCGTTGAGGATCACCACGAAGGTGGACGCGAGCAGCAGCCCGATGACCAGGCGGTCGCGGGCCGCGAGATCCGCCGCCGGCGGCTGCCGCGGGACGGGCGCGGCCGGCGGGGCGGGAACGGCCGGCGGGGCGGGAACGGGGGCCGGTGCGCCCGGGGGCGCGGGCGCACCCGTCGGGGCGGGCAGGGGGACGTCGTGGGACATGGGCGGGTTCCTTCGGGCGAGAGGGGGAGAGCGACGTCCGCACCGTGGGCGGGACGTCACCCCCAGATCCTAGGCCCGGGGAGAATGGTCGGCATGCGCAGATACCTCAAGGACGCCGGCGTGCACGCCGAGATCGTTCCCGACGGCTTCACCGAGGGCGGGTTCGTGCTGTCCATCGGCGGCGCCGAGCAGTCCCACGTGAACCTCGCCCACCCCGGAGAGATCTTCTACGAGTACCTGCGGCGGATCGGCAACGTCGTCGACGTCGTCGCCGAGCCCGGCGCGCCGGTCACCGCGGTCCACCTGGGCGCCGGGGCCCTGACGCTCGCCCGCTACGTGGCCGCGACCCGGCCCGGGTCCGCCCAGGTGGCCGTGGAGCTCGAGCGCGAGCTGCCCGCCTTCGTCCTCGAGGCGCTGCCCCTGCCCGCGGGGGCGGACGTCCGGATCGTCGTCGACGACGCCCGGGCGTCGCTGCCGGACGTCGTCGCCCCCGGCACCGCGGACCTCGTGGTCCTCGACGTCTTCTCGGGCCGGGACGCCCCCGACCACCTCACGGAGGCCTCCTTCTACGCCGAGGCCGCCCTCCTGCTGGCGCCCGGCGGGGTGCTGGTCGTCAACGTGGGCGACGACCCCGGCCTGGCGTTCTTCGCCGGCCAGGCGCGGGCGGCGCGGGAGGCGCTCGCCGACGTGTGGTGCCTGGCCGAGGAGCGGCTGCTCACGGGCCGCTATCCGGGAAACCTCGTCCTCGTGGGCGGTCGCCGGGCCCTGCCCCGGCCGTGGGCGGACGCCCTCGCCGCGGCCGGGCCGCACCCGGCGGGCGTGCTGGACGGCCTCGGCCTGGAGGAACTGCTCGGGCGGCTGTAGCGTGGGTCACACCGCCGAGCCGAGGAGCGCCGTGAGCACCCCCGAGAACACCGTCGAGCACGCCGCCGAGAGCACCGCCGTCCTGGAGTCCGCCCCCGCCGTCGAGGGCGAGACGTTCTCCCGCGTGGCCCTGACGCCCGCGGCCGTGGAGCTGCTCGGCACGCTGCGGGACGTGCACGGACGGCTGATGTTCCACCAGTCCGGCGGGTGCTGCGACGGCTCCGCGCCCATGTGCTATCCGGCCGGGGACTTCCTCACCGGCCCGGCGGACGTGCTGCTGGGCGTGTTCACGCTGCCCGGGGACCCGACCACGGCCGAGCTCGAGTTCTGGATCTCGCGCGAGCAGTTCGAGTACTGGAAGCACACCCTGCTCACGGTGGACGTGGTGGAGGGGCGCGGGTCCGGCTTCTCGGTGGAGGCCCCGGAGGGCAAGCGGTTCCTGATCCGCTCCGCGCTCAGGCAGGATCCGGACGGCTCCTGAGCCGGCCCTGCTCGTCGAAGGACGGGCCCCGGTCGTGGACCGGGAACGTGCTGAAGGCCGGAACCTCGTAGGGGTGGGCCCCGGCCATCGCCCGCAGCACGCGCTCGCGGTCCGCCGCCGGGTACAGCGTCTCGATGCGGACCTCGTCGACCTCCTGCGGCGTCCCGACCTCCCCGATCGTGGGGCGGGCCCCGGGCAGCGGCGTGAACCGTCCGGTGCCGCGGCTCACGAACGCGGTGTGGGAGTAGTGGCCGGCGCGCCCGGCCCCGGCGTCGCCGAGGGCCCGGAGGACCTGCTCGGCGTGGGTCACGGGGACGTAGACGACCAGGCAGTGGGTCCCGGTGCCGGGGGGCTCAGGAGTCATGGGGCGCACACACCTCCGGCTCGTCGTGGTCGGCGGGCTCCAGCTGGATCGTGGAGTGCTGGACGGACACCGGGAAGTGCTCGGCCACGCAGCGCTGGATCCGGCCCAGCGCCTCGGCCGAGCCGCCGGAGTAGAAGTACTCCTCCTCGAGCACCACGTGCGCGGTGAGCACGGGCAGGTCGGAGGAGATCCGGGTCGCGTGCAGGTCGTGGACCTCGACCACGTGCGGCAGCTCGAGGATGTGCCCGCGGACCTCGTCGACGTCGAGCCCGGGGGGCACGCTCTCCATGAGCACGGACAGGGACTCCACCAGCAGCCGGATGGTGCGGGGCACGATGAGCGCCCCGATGAGCAGCGCGACGACGGCGTCGGCCTGCATCCAGCCGGTGAGGGTGATGACCACGGCCGCGATGATCACCGCGACCGAGCCGAGCGCGTCGTTGAGCACCTCGAGCGTCGCCGCGCGCAGGTTCAGATTGGAGCGCCGGCCCCCGAGGAGCACCGCCATCGCCACCAGGTTGCCGGCCAGTCCCAGGACGCCGAAGACCAGCATCTCGGCCGAGGCCACCGGGTGCGGCTCGAGGAACCGGCGCACGCCCTCCACGAGCACGAACAGCCCCACCGCCAGCAGCACGCCGGCCTGCAGGGCCGCGGCCACGATCTCCGCGCGCCGCCAGCCCCAGGTGCGCCGGGCGCTCGGCGGGCGCAGGGTCAGCTGCGCGGCGATCAGCGCGAGCAGCAGCCCGCCCGCGTCGGTGAGCACGTGGGCGGTGTCCAGGAGCAGCGCCAGGGACCCCGTCCACAGGGCGCCCACCAGCTGGACGACGAACAGCGCCGCGGTGATGCCGAAGGCGGTGGCGATCCGCCACCGGTCGGTCCCGGGACCGGCGTGCGAGTGCCCGGGCCCGTGGTCGTGCCCGTCCTCCGCGCGCCCGCGGTCCCCGGCGTGGTTCTGAGCCATGCCTTCATCGTAGAACGCCCGGCGCGGCCCGGCGGCCGGAGCGGGTCAGGCGGTGACGAACCCGCTGAACTCCCCGGTGGCGGGCCCGTAGTGGGAGTCCACCTTCATGACGGCGCCGGGCGTGCCGCCGCCGTTGAGTGCCTTGAGCAGGTCCCGCACCGCGCGCCGGGGCCCCTCGGCGATCACCCCCACGGTGCCGTCCGCGTTGTTGACCGCCGAGCCGCGCAGGCCCAGCCGCTCGGCGTGGCGGGCGGTCCAGAAGCGGAAGCCGACGCCCTGCACGGAGCCGTGCACCACGGCGGTGAGGCGCAGGTCCTCCTCGAGGTCCAGCTGTTCGGGGTCCCGGCCGGCGGAGGCGCCGGAGTGGATCGGTGGCAGGCTCACAGGTCCACCACCGTGGACTCGCCGGGATCGATCTGCTCACCGCTGGTCCGGGCCTTCGCCCAGCGCAGCGCGGTGGCCACCGTCCCGGGGCTGCGCCAGTGCTCGGCGGTCTCCGTGCGGACCCGCAGCACCACGAGGCCGGGGGTGCCGGGCCCGTCCGGGTAGTACGCCTTCAGCGCGTCGGACCAGAGCCCCTCGAGCACCTGCGGGTCCTCGACCACCTCGGCCGCGCCGGAGATCGAGACCCACTCGTGGTCCCCCACGAACGCGACGTTGACGGCGTCGTTGGCCGCCACGTCCCGGACCGAGGAGGTGTCCCGGCTGGTGAAGAAGTTGAGGTCCTCCCCCGGGGCGACGTCGACCACGGTCATCGGGCGGCTGACGAGCTTGCCGGTGGGCTCCCGGGTGCTGAGCATGCCGACCCGGGTGCGGTTCACGAACTCGACGATGTGCTGGATGTCATCCTGGTGCGTGTTCATGTGGTCAGATTAGGGAACGACCGCGCCCCGTGGCACGGCCGGGCCGAGAAATTCATCATGGGCGGAACCACGTGTCATCCGCCGGCGGGCCGGACCGGTCCGCGCTGCCCACGAGAGGACCAGAGCAGGCCGATGGACGACGCACGGGTCCCGGACCGGACCGCCGAGGAGAACACCGAGACGATCACCGAGAAGAGCACGGAGAAGATCACGGAGAAGACCGCAGGGACGACGGCGGAGAAGACCGCTGGGGAGTCCGCGGGCCAGGCCGGCGGGTCCGTCCCCGGGCCGCTCAGCGCCCAGGACCGGATCGAGATCAACGAGATCCTGAGCTTCTCCTCGCACCTGCTGGACAACCGCCGGTGGGACATGTTCGGGGAGGTCTTCGTGCCGGAGGTCCGCCTCTGCGCGCCGCAGGGCGAGTTCACCGGCCCGGCGGGCGTACGGCGCTTCGCCGAGACCGTCGATCTCTCCCGCTTCCCCGCCACGCACACGCTGAACTCGATCGTGGAGGCCGTGGACGCGGACACCGCCGTGGCCTGGTCCAGGATGCTGCTGCTGACCTGGGACCGGCGAGTGGCCTGCGGCGACTACATCGACACGTTCCGCCGCACCGAGCACGGGTGGCGGATCGAGCGGCGCACCGTGGCGCCCCGCAACGACTCCGCCTCCGTGGCGCTCGCCGAGGGCGGATACGCGCCCGACCCGTACGCCTACGCGATGTTCGACGGCGCCGTGCTCGCGGCCGCAGGGCGGGCCGGCCGATGAGCTCCGCGCCGGGGACCGGGTGGGACCGGGTGCCCGCCGCCGACGCCCTCGAGATCGGCACCGTGCTCAGCCGGTGCGCCCGGGTCGTGGACGCCCGGGCCTGGCACGACCTCGACCGGGTGTTCACCGGGGACGCGGTCGTCGTGTCCTCGGGCGGGACGGCGCGCGGGCACGCCGAGATCGCCGAGCGGGCCCCGGACGGGACCCGGGATCCGCACCTGATCACCGACACCGTGCTGCGCCGGCTCGCCCCGGAGCGCGTGCGGGCCTGGAGCAAGTGGCTCGTGGTGCGCGCGGACGGCTCCGCGCTGGGCGGGGACCAGTTGGACCTGCTCGTGCGCACCCCGCGCGGCTGGCGGATCGCCGAGCGCCGGATCGCCGCCCTGGACGTGACCGGGGAGGCCGCGCCCGCGCGCACCCTCGGCGCGGCCGACTTCCTGGCCTGAGCCCGGCAAGGAGGAGGGGCGGCCGCCGCGCCCGGGATCCGGGTCCGCGGCGGCCGCCCCTCCGGCGGGTCCGTGCTCAGACGGTCACGGCTGCACCTCGAGCGCCTCGGAGATGAGCGTGCCGCCGTCGGAGAACTCGATGGTCTTGCCGATGGTCGAGGGGTCGTCCAGCACGGCCGAGACCACGAGTGCCACGTTGGCCCGGGAGGTCTCGTGCTCGCCCTCCCGCTCTCCCCCGGACGCGTCGATCTTGCCGCTCGCCTCGTCGTCGGTGAGGGCGCCGGGACCCACGATGGTCCAGTCCAGCGAGGATGCGCGCAGGTGGTCGTCGGCGTCGGCCTTGGCCTGGGCGTAGGCGTGGAAGGGGTTGTCCTCGGGGACGCCGTGGTCCTGGCCGGCCCCGAAGTAGGAGACCATGACGAAGCGCTTGGCCCCGGCCATCACGGCGGCGTCCATGGCGCGGATCGCGGCGTCCCGGTCCACGGCGTAGGTGCGCTCGGGGCTGCCGCCGCCGGCGCCGGCGCTCCACACCACGGCGTCCTGGCCCTCGAGCAGGTCGGCGAGCTGTGCGACGGACAGCTGCTCCACGTCGGCGACCACGGGGGTCGCGCCGGTGTTCTCGACGTCGTCGGTGTGGTCGGGGTTGCGGAAGATGCTCGTGACGTCGTTGCCGCCGGTCTTGAGCAGCTGGGCGAGGATGAGGGCGACCTTGCCGTGGCCGCCGATGATGGCTGTGCGGGACATGGATGTGCTCCTTGGGGTGCGGATCGGGTGCTGAGGGGACGTGGTGCTCGTCCCCGACGCTATCCCCCCACCGGTCGCAGGGACACGGCTCACGCGGAGGGCGAAACCGGGAATGCGCCCGGCCCCGGGCGACCGCCCGGGGCCGGGCGGGGCTCGGGTAGCCTCGAGGAGGCCCCTGTTCCCGACCGAAGGCTGCCCCCGTGCTGATCTTCCAGCTCCTGCTGTCCGCGATCGCCCTCGTCCTGCTGGTCGCCGCGCTGCTCGACGGCGCGTGGACGCTCGCCCTCATCGCCGCGATGATGCTGCTGGTCGCGCTGTCCGGCGTGTTCATCGCCCACCGCCGGGAGAAGCACCTGGGTCTCCGCTGAGCCCTGCCGCTCCGCGGCGGGACCGCACCCCCTGCCGCACCCTCGCCGCGCGTCTACTCCGCGGCGTCCTGGATGCCGGTCACCGCGGTGAGGATGAACACCGCGTCCTCCAGGGCCTCCACGGAGTGCCGCTCCACGGGGATCACGTGCAGGTGCCCGGCCTCGAGCACCAGGTCCTCGCTCGAGCTGACCCGGATCCGCCCGTGCAGCACCTGCAGGCTCCCGGCGTACGGGGCGCCGTGCTCGGCGAGCACCGCACCCTCCTTGAGGGCCAGCAGGGTCTGGCGCAGCACCTTCTGGTGCAGGAGCTGCTCGGCGCTGCGCCCGTGGGGGGCGTGGCGGGCCTCGTTGAGGTGCTGCAGGGCGATCTCGTTCAGGTGCTGCATGGTTCTCCTCCTGGGTAGGTGATCCGGTCTCCGTCGACCACGGCGAAGTCCCGCAGCGTCGCGGGGGTCCGTTTGCCGGGGCCCATGATGTGCTGCACGTCGTGCCCGCGCACCAGGAGGGCCTCGGCCACGAGCGAGCGGTGGCAGCGCCACCAGACGGCCTCCGCGCACATGATCGCGACGACGCGGTCCTCGGCGAGCTGCTCCAGCTCGGCCAGCGCGGCCCGGAACTCGTCGGTCTGCATGTGGTCGGCGTAGCCGCGGAAGGACTCGTTGCGCCACGCGGTGTTGACCGAGTCCTTCGAGGTGGGACGCAGCCCGCCCAGGCCCTTGCAGTAGCTGTGCGCGATGCCGGCCTCCGCGAGCGTGCCCGGCAGCGCGTCGAGGTTGAACTGCGGGTTCGTCCGGGAGCGCGGCACCGTGCGGATGTCGACGAGCTGCTGCACCTCGGACTCCCGCAGCAGCTCCACGAACTCCTCGGCGGAGCGCGTGGAGTGGCCCACGGTGTAGACGGTGTGCGCTGTCATGTCCCCCACCCTACTGATCCTGCTGACGCGCACCGGCGACGGCGGCGTCCCCGGGCGACGTCGGCGGGTTCCCGATCCCGGGCGTCCGGGGCACCATGGGAGCATGACGGAGCACATGCCGAGCGACGAGATCAGCCTCGACTCCGACGCGGACCCCGGTCCGGCCGCGGCACCGGGCCCCCTCCCGTCCGACTGGAACCCGCGCGGCCCGCGGGCCCGTCGCGACGCCTTGGCCGTGTACGACTCGATGCGTGCGCGCTGTCCCGTGGCACGCGGTCCGAGCGGGGCCTGGACGCTGTTCGCCCACGCCGACGTCGTCGCGGCCGCGCTCGACCACGAGACCTTCTCCAACGGGGTCTCCCGCCATCTCCAGGTGCCGAACGGCCTCGACGGCCCCGTCCACACGGCCTTCCGTGCCCTCGTGGAGCGGTACTTCACGAGGGCACGGATGACCGCCCTCGAGCCCGTGGTGCAGCGCGTCGCGGCGGATCTGGTGGCGCAGCTCCGGGTTCCGGGGCCGGTCGACGCCGTCGAGCTCGGTGCCCGCTACGCCGTGCGGGCGCAGACCGCCTGGCTGGGGTGGCCGGCCGGGCTGGAGGACGAGCTGCTGCAGTGGATGCAGGACAACCGTGCCGCCACGCGCTCCCGGGACCGCGCGCGCACCGCCGAGGTGGCGCGGCGCTTCGACGCGATCATCCGGTCCCTGACCCGTGCCCGGCGGGAGACCGGTGACGACGCGCCCGAGGACGTCACCACCGAGCTCGTGCGCGAACGCGTCGACGGCAGGGAGCTGACCGACGACGAGATCGTCTCGGTCCTGCGCAACTGGACGGGTGGTGACCTGGGGTCGATGGCGCTGTGCACGGGTGTGGTGCTCGCCCGGCTCGCCGACCACCCCGGGCTGCAGGAGCGGCTGCGCGCAGGCGTGCCGGACCGGGAGTTCGACCAGGTCCTCGACGAGATCCTGCGGATCGACGACCCGTTCGTGGTGAACCGCCGCGTCACGACCGAACCCGTCACGGTCGGCGGACGCCGGTTCGTCGCCGGCGACCGGGTCTTCCTGAACTGGGCCTCCGCCAACCGTGACCCGCGGGTGTTCGGTGATCCCGACGCCTTCGACCCGGCCGGGAACGCGCCGTACAACCTGGTGTACGGGATCGGGAAGCACGTGTGCCCCGGCAGGCCGCTGGCGACCCTCGAGCTGCGGGCGCTGACCCGCGCCGTCCTGGCCGGGACGGCCGGGATCGAGCCCGACCGGGACCGGGCGCGAACGCGCGAGCTGCCGCCGGTGGGCGGGTTCGCCGCCGTCCCGCTGCGCCTGCGCTGACCTCCGGGCACCGGGGGCGCCGCGCCGACGTGCTGCGGGGCAGTGCGGCGGACCCCGTGCTCCCCTGGATGCCCGGGATCACCGTGCCGGTGCAGGGCGCGGGGAGACGGGGCCGCGGTCCTGGCGGCGGGATCTCAGCCGCCGTCGGTGTCCTGCGGCACCCAGCGGGCCGACCCGGTGGGCGTCCTCCGGTCGCCGCCCAGCGGGGAGTTCCACGCCTCGTGGTCGGCCATGGTGAAGCGGCGGCCCGTCACCGTCGTCGGGAGGATGCGGACGAACCGGTCCTTCATCCCCTCCTGCCACGGGAACAGCGGCAGCTGCAGGGCCTCCATCAGGGCGTGGCCGGGCCGGACGCTCTCGGCCTCGCCCTTGACGACCACGCTCCACGCCGTGCTGGTCGCGGGGTCGTGCCCGTCGATCTCGAGGGCCACGGCACGGCCCTCGAGCGCACCGCTCACCTTCGTGCCCAGCCCCGAGCGGAAGACCACGGTCCCATGGTCGACCACGTAGTTGATCGGGAAGATCTCCGGCGCCCCGTCCACCACGACGGCCAGCCGGGCGACGCCGTCCGCCCGCAGCCGGTCCCAGCAGTCCTCGGGCCCGAGCTCCTCCACGTCCTTGCGGTACCAGTCCACCGTCGTCCCCTTCCCGTGCGCCTCGGCCGCCCGGACGTGCCCGGCCGCCACCTCCAACCTACGGGGCCGCCGCCGCCGGGGGAACCGGAGCGGGACGTGGAAGAATCGGGGGCATGAGCGTGGTGATCGCGGGATGCGGAGACCTGGGCACGGAGATCGGGCTGCGGCTGGCCGAGCAGGGCCACGAGGTGCTGGGGCTGCGCCGCCGCGCGGAGCTGGTGCCGCCGCCCCTGACCGGGCTGGCGGTGGACCTGAGCACGGAGGTCCCCGAGCTGCCGGGCGACGTCGAGCTCCTGGTCGTCGCCACGGCCGCGGACGGACGGACGCCCGAGGCCTACCGCGCGGCCTATCTCGACGGGCTGCGGCACGTGGCCGACGGGCTGCGCGCCGCCGGGGCCCTCCCCCGGCGCGCCCTCCTGATCTCCTCGACCGCCGTCTGCGGGGACGCCGGCGGTGGGGAGGTCACCGAGGACACCCCGCCGGACCCCTCGACCCCCACCGCGCAGATCCTGCTGGAGGCCGAGGAGCTGTTCCACGAGCAGTTCCCCCACGGCACGGTCCTGCGGCTGTCCGGGATCTACGGGCCGGGCCGGACGCGGCTGATCGACAAGGTGCGCTCCGGGGACGTCGCGGCCGGGGCCGCGTGGACCAACCGCATCCACCGGGACGACGCCGCGGCCGCCGCCGTGCACCTGCTCACCATGGACGCCCAGCCGCTCACCCTGTACCTCGGCACGGACGACGAGCCCGTGCCGGAGCTGGAGGTCCTCGAGTTCCTGGCGCAGGAGCTCGGCGTCCCCCGGCCCGAGGACGTCCCGGAGGCGGACGCGCCGCCCCGGGGCTCGAAGCGGCTGTCCAACCGGCGGCTGCGGGAGTCCGGTCTCGAGCTCCGCCACCCCACCTACCGGGAGGGCTACCGGGCGGTGCTCGCCGGGGAGGGTGTGCGCCACCCCTGATCGGCCCGCACCCGCAGCACCACGTCGCGCACCTCGTAGGCGGCGATCAGCTCGACCCACGAGACCCGCGGCGGGTGGGCGAACTGCAGCGGCAGCCGCAGCAGGCGCTGCAGGAAGACGTCGGTCTCCTGGATCGCGAGGAACCCGCCCGGGCAGCGGTGGGCGCCGTCCCCGAAGGACATGACCTCGGGCCGGATCCTCCGCGGCCGGGACCGTTCCGGGCACAGCTGCCGGGCGTCCTCCCCGAGCGCCCGCTCGTCGGCGTTCGCCTGACGGACGTAGAGGTCGAGCAGGGCCCCGGCGGGCACCTCGTGGCGCTCGTCCCCGTCCTCCAGGACCAGGTCCCGGGTGGTCCGGCGGTAGAGGTGGCCCACCACCGGCTCCAGGCGCAGGATCTCGTGCAGGATCCCGTGCCGGGCCGGTTCGTCGGCCGCGAGGTACTCCTGCCGCAGCCGGTCGTCCTCCAGCAGGTGCCAGGCGGCCACCGCGATGAACTCGCGGGTGGTCGCCATGCCGGCGGCGGCGTAGGTGACGCACTCGACCAGGATCTCCCGGTCGGTGTAGCCCTCCGCGAGCAGGTGCGAGACCACGTCCTCCTCGGGCTGTTCGCGTCGTGCCCTGATGGCCGGGCGCACGTCCTTGAGCCGGAACGCGTTCATCGCCCACATCGGCCGCAGGGATCCGAGGACGGCGCCCACCCGGCCGGCGAGCCGCCGCGGCGCACCGCCGGGACCGGCGGCTCCGGTGACGGGGCCGCTGAAGAAGCGCTCGAGGCGCCGGGACATGCCGTCGACGTCCGAGTTCGTCAGCCCCACCACCTGGGCGGCGACCTCCACGGAGTAGCGCAGGGTGATCGCGGACAGCTCGGCCCCGCCGTCCTGCCGGATCCGCTCGACCAGCTCGTCGGCGCGCTCCTCCATCAGGTCCCGGTAGCGGCGGCTCACCGCGGCCGGGGTGAAGAACCGCGCGGTGGCTGTGCGCTGGCGCCGGTGCTCGGGACCGTCCGCGTAGAGCACGGGCGGGTGGTCACCGGTGAGGCCCTGCCGGGCGGTCTCCGCGCTGAAACCGGCCTGGACCGTGGCGTCGGCCTCCCGCAGCACCTGGCGGACCAGGGGCAGGGACCGCACGTGCCACACCCCGTCGAGCACCTCCACCCGCGGCCCGCCGCGCTCATCGGGCGGGACGGTCCTGCGCCGGTCGCCGTGCGGGACGGGGCAGCGGGTCTCGGGACGGGGGTCGTCGCTCATGGGGTCATGGTAGCCGCGGGATCGCACCGGCGCGGCGGACGAGGGCAGGGGCCTGGAGCACGTCAGCGCCCCGGTTCCGCGACGAGAACCGCGACGTCGAGCGGGTCACCGCTGATGCCGTGCTGCTGCATCACGTCCGGGGTCCGGTGCAGCTTCTCAAGGTCCAGCTCGCCCGGGAATACCGGCAGCTCGACCTTCTCGGTGGGCTTGGCGGGGCACCCGAGTGCACCTTCGGTTGTGGGCCGACTCGCCCACAGGCCGGACGCTCCGGACCGCGAATGCGACCAGGGCCACTCCTACACTTTCAACTATCTGCTTTTGCACACATCTCGAGGAGCCGGACCGTGCCCGAAACCCTTCCGTCCGAAGCGATCCAGCGCGCCGCTCTGGCCATGGCCCGCACCCTCGGCCCCTGGGTCGCGGACCACGCCCCCGAACCGGGCGATCCGCAGTCGTGGGTGGCTCAGGCGCAGCGGGAGGACAAGCTCAACGGCCGCCCAGTCCGGAGGTACAGCCTCGGTGATCCCCGCTTCCTGCTGCGCCTTTTGATCCAGGAGTGGAAGCAGTTCGATCACCGGATCACTCCCCTGCACAGCAGCTACGCGCGCGAGCTGACGCATTCCCTCAACGTCTGCGCTCACGAGCCGCTGACGATCACGGCTGCGGACGCCGAGCGCGCCGTCGACACCATGCGCCTGCTGCTGGAGAGCCTCGGCCTGGCGGCGCCCGCCGCCGAGGAGACCGGTGCTTCCGCGGTGGAGAAGACGCTCGCGGACGCCGGGGCGCACGAGCCCGCCGCAGACGTTCCGGATCAGATCAGCGGCCGGGCGATCGAGGCGGAGTCGCCGCAGGACGCGCTCGAGGGTGTCCCCGCCGACCGGGACGACCTGCCGCCCGGCACCCGCGCGACGACCGTCACGTCCGGGCCCCTGGCCGTCACCGTCCTGTTCCGCGAGGCCGTCAACTACGCCCTGGTCAACAACGGGGTCAGCCCGCTGCTCGAGGTGCGGGTCCGCAACACCGACCGGGCGGCGCCTCACGCGCTCGAGCAGCTGGTCCTCGTCCTCGACGACTCCTCCGAGGAGCTGGCGACCCCGCGCCGCTTCGACCCCCTGACGGTCGGTCCGGGAGGCGAGGTCCTGCTCGACGGCACGGACGTCGCCTGGCCGCTGGACCACACCGCCTTCGCGGCCCTCGACGAGGCGCGGACCGTGTCGCTGCGGATCAACGCCACCGTCGACGGCGCGGTGGCCACCGGGACCACGAGCGTGCGGCTGCTGGCCCGGGACGAGTGGTACGCCCGCTCGATCCCCGAACTGCTGGCGGCCTTCATCACGCCCAATGCCCCGGCTGTCCGGCAGATCCTCGACCGCGCCGCCGACCTGCTGAAGGAGCGCACCGGCGATTCCTCGCTGGACGGCTACCAGAGCGGATCCGAACGAGCCGTGGAGATCGGCCGGGCGGTCTACGACGCCCTCGCCTCCTTCGGCATCCGCTACACCGAGCCCCCGGCGTCCTTCGAGTCCACGGGGCAGAAGATCCGCCCCGTGGACCGGATGCTCTCCGAGCGATGGGGTACGTGTCTCGACCTGACGGTCGCCTACGCCGCGGCGCTCGAGCAGGCCGGCCTGAACCCCGTCGTCGTCCGAGTCCCGGGCCACGCCTTCGCCGGGTTCCTCACCGCCGAGGCGCAGCTTCCGGAGCTGGCGCTCGGCGACCGCGGTCTCCTCCAGAACTTCGTCCGCGGCGGCCTCCTGCTGCCCGTCGAGACCACGGCTCTGGTCGAGGGCAAGGACGTCGGCTTCGACGACGCCCGGCAGGCCACTGCCCGGCACTGGGGTTCCGACGGCGAAGTGCTGCACGTGCTCGACGTCGCCGCCGCGCACCGCCGCATCCGTCCGCTGCCCCGTGTGCTGGTGGAGGGTGACACCGTCGTCATCGAGGTCGAGAAGGCTCCCGAGGCTCTCCTCCCCGGGACCGGTTCCGGACGCCGCTCGGCCAGTGGGAGCGGCGCCGCCGTCGACCGCACCGTGTACCCGGCCCGGGTGGCGCGGTGGCGCTCCGCGCTGCTGGACCTGACCATGCGCAACCCGCTGCTGAAGCTGAAGAGGACCGGCTCGGTGTCCTTCGTCGTGCCCGAGCGGGCCCTGCCCGACCTCGAGGACATCCTCGCCAGCGGGCAACGGCTGCGGTTGCGTCCCGCCGACGACCTGTCCGAGATCGACAACGCCCAGGGCCGGCACTCCGCCGCACAGCTTCCGGAAGAGGTGCTCGAAGCGGTGCTGCGCAACGAGCTGGTCGTGCACACCGACCACACCGCGGCACGGCACGAGGGGACGCTGGACGGACTGCGCCGCAAGGCCAAGGTCGTCCTGGAGGAGACCGGCGCCAACAACCTGTTCGTGACCATCGGGGCCCTGTCCTGGAAGGACCGGGCGGGCAAGGAAGGCCTCGCCCCGCTCTTCCTCCTTCCCGTCACCCTCACCGGCCGGAAGAACCAGCCGTTCCACGTCCAGGTCGAGGACGGCGCGGAGGCCCGGCCCAACTACTGCCTCATCGAGAAACTCCAACAGGACTACGGCCTCGAGATCCCCGTGCTCGCCGAGCCCCCGGCCGACGACAGCGGCATGGACGTCGCCCACGTCTTCGAGGAGCTCCGGCGGACCCTGGCTTTGCACGGCCTGCCGTTCACCGTGGAGCCGGTCGTCCGGCTGGCCATGCTGCAGTTCTCGACGCTCGAGATGTGGCGGGACCTCTCGGAGAACTGGGAGTCCTTCCTGGACAACCCCCTGGTCGGGCACCTCGTGAACACCCCCACGGAACCCTTCGACGACCCGGTCGAGGCTCCGGAGACCGATGAGCACGACGAAGCACGCCGCCACCTGCCCGTCCCCACCGACGGCTCGCAGCTGAAGGCTGTCGCCTGGGCCACGGCCGGGCGCACCTTCGTGCTCGAGGGCCCTCCGGGCACCGGCAAGTCGCAGACGATCACCAACATGATCGCGGACAGCCTCGCCGCAGGACGCAAGGTGCTGTTCGTCGCGGAGAAGCAGGCCGCGCTGCAGGTCGTACGGGGGCGGCTCGAGAAGGTCGGTCTCGGACCTCTGACCCTCGAGCTGCACGGGAGACAGCAGAGCATCAAGAGCGTGCGGAGCCAGCTCGTGGACTCGTGGGACGCCCGGGTCCGCACACCGTCGTCGGCGTTCGGCGTCCTCCGGGACCAGCACGCCGCCGCCGTCGCGGACCTCGCCCGCTATCCGCACGCCCTGCACCGGCCCACCCGGGGCCGCAGCGTCTGGGAGGCCCACCAGAACGTCCTCGCACTCACCGGTTCCGCAACGGGCACGGAGTTGCGGGAGGACATCGTCGTCCCCGGCACGCTGGTGGCCGATCCCGAGCGCGCGGAGACGGTGTTCCGCACCGCGAGCGCCCTCGAGCAGCTGCTCCCCGACCTCGGGCACGCCCCGGACCAGGACGAGTGGTCGCTGGCCGGTCCGGAGCAGACGTCGGACGACGAGCACGGCGGCCCGGTGCTCCAGCCGGTCCAGCAGCTCCTTGCCGCGCTGCACGGCCTCGACGAACGCGTCGCCGCGCTGCTGCGCACGACCGATGAGGTCGAGCACTGGCGGACCCTCGCCGCCTGGCTCCGGGACGTCGACGCGAACCGCGCGATGCCCCCGGCCCACTACCGCGAGGTGTTCACCGTGACGTGGCACCAGGAGCTGCGCCGGGCCCTCGACGACATCCGGCAGGTGCTCGCCCGGCACGAGACGCTCCTGCGGTCGCTGCACCCGGCCGCCTTCACCGCCGACCTCGACGCCCACCGGCAGGCCCTGGCCGAAGCCCAGGGCAAGCTCTTCGGAAAGCGGAAGGCCGTGCAAGCGGTCATCGACGGTCTGCGCCCCCTCGTCGTCTCGGCCGACACGAGTTGCTTGGAAGACCCTTCGACCTTTCTGGACGCCCTCCACGCCGTACAGCATGACGAACAGGGCCTCCGGTACCGCACCGGAACCCTGTTGCCCGCCGGCCTCCAGTGGTCGCTGACCGCGCCCGACCCGCTCTCGGTACCGGCCTCCGTCCTGGCTTTCGCCGAAGCACTGGAGCCCGTCCTGGACGCGTTCCCGGACCAGGACGATGCCCTCAGCGCACTGTTCACCACAACGAGTGGTTCCACCACCGGCCGTGCCACCACCCGGATCGGGCTCGGCCCGACGACAGCCGCCTTCGTGGAGGCGTGGTCGTCGACCGTGGAGTTCCTGGGCGCCACGGAGGCCTCCGTCGCCCGGTGGCGCAAAGACTCCTCCGTCCTCGACCGACTCGCGGCGACGGCATCCGTGTGGCAGGACCAGGTCGACCGGCAGCGCGACCGGCGGCTGCGGAGCTACCGCGCCGTGGAATCACTGCTCCAGGAGCTGGAGCACGCCGGCTTCGGCAGCCTGGCTCGCGACCTGCGGGCGGGCACGATGCCGGTCACCGGCCTCACCGAGCGGCTCCAGCGTGCCGTGGCGCACGAGGTGCGGTCGGACACGCTCGAGGAGGCGAACCTGACCTCCTTCGACGCCGCCGCACGCGACCGCCAGGTGGCGAGCTACCTCGACCTCTCCGGACAGGTGCGCCGCCGCCTGCGCTCGGACCTGCCGGCGCAGGTCCTCGCCGCCACCGGCATCAACCGTGAGAAGCTGACGAAGCAGCAGGCGGAGTTCAACCGCCTCATCCACCAGAAGCGCGGCGGGTCCATCCGGGAGATCATGGAGAAGACCGGGCCCGTCCTGCTGGACCTCACCCCGTGCCTGCTCATGAGTCCGCACTCGGTGTCGAAGTACCTGCCGGTCGGGGCCGTGGACTTCGACGTCGTGGTCTTCGACGAGGCCTCCCAGATCCGGGTGGCCGACGCCATCGGGGCCATGGGCCGGTCGAAGGCCGTCGTCGTGGTGGGCGACTCCCAGCAGATGCCGCCCAGCTCGATGTTCGCGGCCACCGCCGGCGACGACGACCTCGACAGCCCCGGGGAGGACGGGCTGACCGTCGCCGATCAGGACTCCATCCTCACCGAGGCCGTCGACTCCAACGTGCAGAGCCTCGGCCTGACGTGGCACTACCGCAGCCAGGACGAGTCCCTCATTGCCTTCTCCAACCGACGCTACTACCGCGGGGAGCTCTCCAGCTTCCCCGCCCCGCCCGAGCCCCGGCCCGGCCTCGGCGTCAGCTGGGAGCGCGTGGACGGCGAGTTCGACGGCGGAGCCGGCGGCACCCGCACCAACGAGGTCGAGGCGCAGCGGATCGTCGAGGAGACCGTGGAACTGCTGCGCGAGGACCCCGATGCCTCGATCGGCGTGGTCACGTTCAACACCCAGCAGCGGGACCTGGTCCTCGACAAGCTCGAGCAGTCCACCGTGCGCGTCGTCCAGAACGCGCTGGTGCGCGCCGAGGACCCGTTGTTCGTGAAGAACCTCGAGAACGTGCAGGGTGACGAGCGCGACGTCGTCTTGTTCTCCCTCGCCTTCTCACGGAACAAGGACACCGGCACGCTCCGGCTCAACTTCGGTCCGCTCACCGCCGCCGGCGGACAGCGGCGGCTCAACGTGGCGATCACCCGTGCCCGCCGCGCCATCCGGATTTTCAGCTCCTTCGGCCCGGAGGACATCGATCTGGCGCGCACCTCCTCAGAGGGTCTGCGCCACCTGCGGGAGTACCTCGTCTTCGCGCGCGAGCACGGGCACGACGACGTCCACCGCCCGACCGGTGAGTCCTGGGACCTGCACCGGCAGGACGTCGCGGCGGCGCTGCGTGCGGCCGGCCTGGAGGTCGCCGAGGACATCGGCATGTCGAACTTCCGGGTGGACCTCGCCGCACGCACATCCCCCGAGCACGAGTGGGTCGGTCTCCTCCTCGACGGCCCGGCCTGGGCCCGGCGCACCATCGTCTCCGACCGGGATGCGCTCCCGACCCAGGTGCTGACCGGCGCCATGGGCTGGCGGCACCTCGAAAGGGTCTGGCTGCCCGCGTGGATCCGTTCCCGCAGCGCTGTGGTCCAGGAGATCGCGGACACCGCGCAGCGAGCCGTCAGGCAGCCCGACGAGCCGCCCGCACAGGACGCCGTCGACGACGGGCAGGAGACCGGGGCCACGCAGGCTCCTTCGGAGTCCGCTGCCGAGCGTGGCGGCGGGCCCGACCGCGAGCCTGTCCTGATCGGTGCTCCGCCCACGGCGCCGGGACCGGACGAGGACCACGTTCTCGTGGCCGGCAACGTGGGAACGGCCTCACGGCAGTCGCAGGCACCCGAGGATCCGGCCGAGATCGAGCCCCTCGGTTCCGTCCGGCCGAGTTCCCCGGCGGAGCAGGATGCGACGGCGGGCTCCTACCAGCCCGCTCCTCACCGGGTCGCAGGGGACCGGGCCGTGCTCGATACCATCACAGCACCGACGAACAAGCAGCTGGTGCGGGAGCACCTCGAGGAGATCGTCGCCGCGGAGGGACCGATCGAGGCGCAGCGACTGGCACGTCTGCTCGCCAACCGCTTCGGACTGCAGCGGGTACAGGCTCAGCGGCAGGAGACCATCCTGGGTTGCCTGCCGAAGAATCGGCGCAGCAGGACGGTGCTCGGCACCTTCTACTGGCCGGAGGGCATGACGCCGGACAACTACACCGGCTACCGCAGGACCCCGGCCGACGGGGAGAAGCGGCGTGTCACCGAGATCGCTCCGCAGGAGATCGGCAACGCGGTGCTCGACGTGCTTCGCTCCGACGGCCCGTCCCCCGTCGTCGACGTGATGCAGGCGCTCAACGACGTCTTCGGGTTCAACCGGACCGGCCGGGAGATCCGGGAGCGTTATCAGCAGGTGCTCGACCTGATGGAGCGTGACGGCCGGCTCGTGCGTCAGGACGAGGTTCTGGTGCTCCCGGGATCGTAGACGGCCGGCGGGCAGCACCTCAGATCCGGTCCGCCTTGTCGTTCTCGATCTGCGCCGTGGCAGGCAGGACCAGGGACGAGGAGGGGCCGTCCAGCACGACCAGCAGCACGCGCAGGTCCGCCCCGGAGAGGTAGGCGCCCACGAGGCGGTGGTTGGAGTCAAGGACCACGAGCGAGCCCTCGGTCCGGTACGCCGGGACGGTCAGCTGGACGGGCCCCGACTCCTCCGCGAGCTCCTGCCGGATGTGCTCGATCTTGGCCTGCCGGTCCTCGGGCCACTGCTTCTCCGCCGCCTGGGCCAGGGTCTGCGGCCGGTGCTGCGGATGGGACCACTCCCCGGGGTTGCCCTCGGGGTCCACGTGCCAGACCGTGTAGAGGTCGCCGAGCTCCTGCCGGGAGGAGATCACCAGGTCCTCGACCCGGGTGTTCCCGTCGTCCAGCGCGCCCCAGTCGAGCCAGGCCCGGATGTCGTCGCCGAACAGGGTCTTGAAATCCGAAACGTCCATGCTGACATCTCAGCAGACTTATGGTCCCACCGCCACAGGCCGCGGCGCACCACCGGGGCACCGGCGACGAGCCGGCCCGGGCGTCAGGCGCTCCCGGCGTTGCCTCCGGCCGTGCGCCGCGCCGCGCCGGGCCGGACGTTGAAGGCCGAGGCCGAGCGGTCGGCGGACTCGGTCGGGAAGACCGTGCGCCCCTCGGCCCACTTGTGCCGGGCGTAGGCGTGCAGCCGGCCGGCGAAGGGCCCGTCCCGCCACTCGAGGTAGGGCATGTCCTGGCTCGCGTCGAGCAGGAAGTAGCTGCTGAAGGCTCGGAGCACCTGCAGTTCGCGCGGCTCCGCCGCGGGCTGCCCGGTCGAGGGCTGGTCGGTCACGGGCTCCTCGGTCGCGGCGGGACCCCCGAGCACCAGGTAGATCGGGGCACCGGGCGGACCGTCGTGGACCCGCACCTCCAGCCGCTCGGCGACCACGGGGTCCAGCTCCCCCAGCGCCCGGAGCTGGTGGACCAGCGTGTCGAAGCTGCGCCGCAGGTCCATGGGCGAGAGCCCGTAGTGGTGGCGGATCTCCCGGAGCCGGGACGCGAGCGCCGGCGACCTCGGGTCGAGGACCAGCAGCCGGACGCGGACCCCGGCGCCGAGCGCCTTGTGGATGGCATCGAGGTCGCCGGCCAGCGTCAGCGGGAAGGTGTCCAGCCACCACAGCTCCTGCCCGGGGCCCACGCCCCGGAGCACGTCGACCACGTCCAGCTCCTCGCGCACCCCCACGAGGCCCAGCCGGTCCTCCCGGGGCGCCGCCGGGGCGGGGGCCGGGGGACGTGGCGGTTCGACGGGCCACGCGCCGCGCCAGCGCGCCAGCGCGGCGTCGAGGAGCAGCCCCACCCCGCCCACGGTGAGCAGGACGGCCCCGGCGTCGAGGAGCGGCCCCGACCACGCCCGTCCGGCGGCCAGCGCGACGACGACGAGCACCGCGCCCAGGCCCAGCAGCACGACCGGTGCCGTGCGGGGACGCCGGCCGGGAGCGGTCGGCGCGGAGGCGCGCCGACCGGGGCCCGTGACCCGGTCCTGGGCGTCGCTGCGGATCTCCAGCACGGGAGCCCCTTTCCTCGAGCGGATCTGCGTCCAGCCTGGCACGGCCCCTTACCAGGGCGTTAGCGCCGCCGGCCACCGGGCATTTTGTGACAGCCGGTGCGCCGCACGGGCCCGGACGCCCGTCCCCACTTGTGCACCACCGCCGCCAGATCATGCGTTTGCATTACTAAACTGGTGCTCGGGGCGCCGGCCGGAGTCCGGTCCGGCCCCCGGGGGATCGATCCCCGTCCTGCAGCAGACCGCTCCGGCCCCGCTGCCCGTCCCGTCCGGAAGGCACCTGCCGTGGCCACGACTCTCCAAGAACGACTGGGCGACCGCCACAACCGCCTCAACGCCCTGCGCCTGGCCCTGGCGTCCCTGGTGGTCCTCGGCCACGCCTGGCCGCTGACCGGTGCGGACGGCCCGAGCCTCGAGGTCCTGTCCGACGTGGCCGTCAACGGATTCTTCATCCTCAGCGGCTACCTCATCGCCGAGAGCAGGGTGCGGACCGGACTGGTGCCGTACCTCTGGCGGCGCCTCCTGCGCATCTACCCGGCCTTCCTGGTGAGCCTGCTCGTGGTGGCCGTGGTCCTCGCGCCGATCGCGGCCGCGGTCGAGGGCACGCGCTTCGACCTCGCCTCCGCCGCCGGCTTCGTGCTGCACAACGCCGATCTGAGGATCTCGCAGTGGGGCATCGACGGGACCCTGACCCGGGTCCCGTCGCCGGACTCCTGGAACGGCTCCCTGTGGACCCTGTTCTACGAGGCGCTGGCCTACGTGCTGATCGGCCTCGTCCTGAGCCTCGCGGTCGCGGCACGGCACGCCCGGTGGGTGCTCCCGGCGCTGTTCCTCCTCGTGCTCGTCCTCCGCCCCCTGGCCGAGGGCCCGCTCGAGGTCACGAGCCACCTCGCTCTGCACGGCGCCCGGCTGGTCGGCTACTTCCTGGCGGGCGCGGCGGTCTGGGCCTGGGCGGGGAGGTGGCGCCCCACCTGGGTGCACGTGGCGGGCGCCGGCGTCGTCTACGGCGTCCTGACGGACCTGGGCTGGGCGGACCTGTACGGGCAGCTGCCGCTCGCCGTGCTGCTCCTCGGCCTCGGCGCGGCCCGGTCCGAGAACTGGGCCACGCGCACGGATCTCTCCTACGGCGTCTACATCTACGCGTACCCGGTGCAGCAGCTCCTCGTGCTGCTCGGCACGGCGTCGTGGGGCGTCGCCGTCAACTCCCTGCTGGTCCTCCTGCTGACGGCGCCCCTGGCGCTGCTGTCGTGGACCCTCGTCGAGAAGCCCGCCCTGCGGGCCAAGGCGTGGATGGATCCCCGCGACCGGCCCGACCGCCGGGTCCCCTCCTCCGGCGCGGAGGACCCGTCCCCCCGGGCCGTGCCGGCGCACCGCCCGGACTGAGCCGGCCGGGCCGACGGCTCCTCGCGCCGTCACCGCCCCGGGGCCCGGACGGCCCGCACCCCGGGGCGAGCCGCCTTGTCCGGCACCCGGACGGTGCCTAGCGTGAGGGGCAAGCACCCGTGACGCCGCCGCCCCGACCCGTCAGGAGCACCCATGGACACCCCGGTGATCGAGGCCCGCGGGCTCGTCAAGACCTTCGGCCCCACCGCGGCCCTGGACGGCTTCGACCTCACCGTGGCCCCGGGGCAGGTCGCGGGCTTCCTGGGCCCCAACGGCTCGGGGAAGTCCACGGCGATCCGGGTGCTCCTGGGTCTGCTCCGGGCGGACGCGGGGACGGCCACGGTCCTGGGCCTCGACGCCTGGCGGGACGCCGTGGAGATCCACCGCCGCACCGCCTACGTCCCCGGGGACACGAGCCTGTGGCCGAACCTGACCGGGGGCGAGATCGTGGACCTGCTCACCGGCATCCGCGGCGGACGACGACGGCGCCGCCGCCGCGACGAGCTCGTCGAGCGCTTCGAGCTCGACCCCACGAAGAAGGCGCGCAGCTACTCCAAGGGCAACCGGCAGAAGGTGGCGCTGGTGGCCGCCCTGAGCGCCGAGGCCGAGCTGTACGTCCTGGACGAACCGACCTCCGGGCTGGACCCGCTGATGGAGGCCGTGTTCACCGACGAGGTGCGCCGGCTGAGCGGGCAGGGCAGCACGGTCCTGCTCTCGAGCCACATCCTGGCGGAGGTCGAGAAGCTGTGCGACACCGTCACCATCATCCGCGCCGGCCGGGACGTGGAGAGCGGCACCCTCGCCCAGCTGCGCCACCTCACCCGCTCCGCCGTCACGGCCACGACGTCCGCCGACCCCGGCGCGCTGGCCGGGCTGCCCGGCGTGCACCACCTCGTGCACGACAGCGGGCGGCTGGGCTTCGACGTCGACGACGCCCGGGTCCCCGAGGTCCTCCGGGCGCTCGCCGACCTGGGCGTGCAGAACCTGACCGTCACTCCCCCCTCGCTCGAGGAGCTCTTCCTGCGCCACTACGGCGACCGCCCGGCCGGGCCCGCCGACCGGGAGGGGACCCCGCACGGCGCCGGCCGGGACGCGGGGGCGCCCCGATGAGGACCGCCGAGCCGTGGGCCGCGACCGGCCGCCTCTTCCGGCTCAACCTGCGCCTGGACCGGGTGCGGATCCTCGTGTGGGTGCTCGCGCTCACCGGGACCGTGTACGCCACGGTGCTCGCCCTCGAGGAGACGTTCCCGGACGGCGAGGCCCGCCAGGCCCGGGCGGCCCTGCTGGACAACCCCTCCGCCGTGATGATGACCGGCCCGGCCTTCGGCGCGGACGACTACACGCTGGGCGCCATGACGGTCAACGAGCTGAGCCTGTCGGTGCTCGTGGCCACCGCCATCATGAGCATCCTGCTCGCGAGCCGGCACGTGCGGGCCGAGGAGGAGTCCGGGCGGCTCGAGGTCGTCCGCGCGCTGCCGGTGGGCCGCTTCGCCCCGGCCGCGGCCGCCCTCGGGGCGGTCGCCGTGGCGGACGCGGCCGTCGGCGCCGGGATCACGGCGGGTCTCTTCGCGGCGGGGCTGGGCGGCGCGGACGCGGTGGCCTGGGGACTGGCCACCGCGCTCACGGGCCTGGTCTTCGGGTCCGTGGCCGCCGTGACCGCCCAGCTCACCGAGCACGCGCGGGCCGCCTCCGGCGCGGCGATGGCCGTGCTGGGCGCGGCCTTCCTGGTGCGCGGGATCGGGGACGTCATCGAGCCCACCGGCTCGTGGCTGTCCTGGTTCTCGCCCGTCGCGTGGGCCCAGCAGACCCGGCTCTACGTGGACCTGCGGTGGTGGCCGCTGGCGCTGTCGGCGGCGCTGACGGGCGTGCTGCTGGGCGCGGCCGTGCTCCTGGCCCAGCGGCGTGACCTGGGCGCCGGGCTGCGGCGGGGACGCCCCGGCCCGGCGACGGCCGCGGCGTCCCTGCTCTCCGCGACCGGGCTGGCGCGCCGCCTGCTGCGCGGCACGTTCCTCGGGTGGACCGCGGGTCTCGTCCTCTTCGGGCTGGCCTTCGGCTCCCTGGCCGACTCCCTGGAGGACAGCATCGCGGACATCCCGTCGATCACCGAGTGGCTCGTGGTGGACCTCGACGCCCTCACCGAGTCCTTCGCCGCCGCGATGCTGTCCTACCTCGCGCTCGGGGTGGTCGCGTTCGCCGTCTCGGCCGTGCTGCGGCTGCGTGCGGAGGAGGAGTCCGGCCGCACGGCGCTCACCCTGACGACGGGCCTTCCCCGGACGCGCTGGGCCCTCGGCTGGCTCGCCGTCGTCGTCGTGCAGTCCCTCCTGGCCCTGCTGCTGGCCGGGGCGGCGCTGGGGGCGGGGGTCACCGCGACCACCGGCGACCTGCGCTGGACCGGTGAGCTCGCCCTGGCGGCCCTGGCGTACTTCCCGGCCGTGCTCGTGACCGCCGGGCTCACGGCCGCCCTGGTGGGTCTCGCCCCGCGGGCCGCCGCCCTGAGCTGGGCCGTGGTCGCGCACATCGTGTTCGTCGCGTGGTTCGGCCTGCTCCTGGACCTGCCCGGATGGGCGATGGACCTCTCCCCCGTCCAGCTGACACCGCTCGTGCCGTCCGAGGACTGGGCGGCCGCGCCCCTGCTCGGCCTGGCCGCGCTCGGGGTCGCGCTGCTGGCCGCGGCCGCCGCCGGCTTCCGCCGCCGGGACCTGCTCGCCTGAGGGCCCCGCAGGTGGCGCACACCACGATTGTCCGTAGACTGGCACACCAGGTGAGCCGGGAAGTCTGGTCGGCACGAGAGATCCGCTGCCCGAAAACGGAGGAACCACGTGTCCAGCCATGACCCCACGGTCCGCCCCGAGGACCAGCCCGAGAACCGCCCCCCGGAGGACCACAGCCACGACACGCTGCGCCGCGGCAGCTACCGCGAGGTGCTGCGCGTCGGCGAGATCCTCCGGAAGGAGACCATCGGCGGCCTGCTGCTCGTGGTGGCCGCCGCCATTGCGATCGTCTGGGCCAACTCGCCCTTCGCCGACAGCTACTTCGCCCTGCGCGACCTCGAGGTCGGCTACGAGCCCTGGCACCTGAGGCTCAGCCTCGGCAAGTGGGCCGCCGACGGCCTGCTCGCGATCTTCTTCTTCCTGGTGGGCCTCGAGCTCAAGCGCGAGTTCGTGGCCGGCGACCTGCGGGAGTTCCGCAAGTCCGTGGTGCCGATCACCGCGGCGATCGGCGGCGTCGTGGTGCCGGCCGCGATCTACGCCGCGATCAACTTCTCGGACCCCGAGACCTCCGGCGGCTGGGCCATCCCCACCGCCACCGACATCGCCTTCGCCGTGGCGGTGCTCGCCATCATCGGCTCGCACCTGCCCGCCGCGCTGCGGCTGTTCCTGCTGACCCTCGCCGTGGTCGACGACCTGCTGGCGATCACGATCATCGCCGTCTTCTACTCGGAGGACGTCTCGTTCCAGCCGCTGCTGCTGGCCCTGATCCCCTTCGCCCTCTACCTCTTCCTCGCCCAGAAGTACCGCCGGTTCTTCGGCCTCAAGGCCCCGGCCGCCTGGCTGATCCTGCTGCCGCTCGGCATCGTGGTCTGGGCCCTGGTGCACGAGGCCGGCATCCACGCGACCGTGGCCGGCGTGCTGCTGGGCTTCGCCGTGCCCGTGATCCGCAGCCAGGCCAGCGGCGGGCCGGAGGCAGGGCCCGGTCTCGCCGAGATCTTCGAGCACCGCTTCCGCCCGCTCTCCGCCGGCTTCGCGGTGCCGGTCTTCGCGTTCTTCTCCGCCGGGGTGGCCGTGGGCGGCTGGGAAGGCCTGACCTCCGCGCTCACCGCCCCGGTGACGCTGGGCATCGTCCTCGGCCTGGTGCTGGGCAAGCCGATCGGCATCGTCGGCGCCACGTGGCTGATCACCAAGGTCACGCACGCCCGGCTGGACCCGACCTTCCAGTGGATCGACCTCGTGGGCGTCGCCCTCCTGGCCGGCATCGGCTTCACCGTCTCACTGCTCATCGCGGAGCTCAGCTTCACCCCGGGCAGCCTGCCGGGCGACCAGGCCAAGGTGGCCATCCTCACCGCGTCCGTGCTGGCGGCGGCGGTGGCCTCGGTGCTGCTGCGGGCCCGCAACAAGCGCTACCGGATGATCGAGAAGCTCGAGTCCGTGGACGCCGACCACGACGGCATCCCGGACGTCTACGAGGAGGACGAGGAGGTCCGGGGAGAAGGCCGCCGCTGACCGGCCCCGCGCCCACGGACCGGAGGACCCCCGTCCGGAGCACCGGACGGGGGTCCTCTCGCGCGCCGGGGCGCCGTCAGCCGGCGAACAGCTTCAGGGCCTCCCGGTTGAACGCTTCGAGGTCACCGGGGTTGCGGGAGGTGACGAGCCGGCCGTCGACCACGACCTCCTCGTCCACCCAGTCCGCCCCGGCGTTCTTCAGGTCGGTGGCCAGCGAGTTGTAGGACGTGAGCCGCTTGCCCTGCGCGAGCCCGGCCTCGATGAGGATCCAGGGGGCGTGGCAGATGGCGGCGATCGGCTTGCCCGCGGCGTCGAACTCCCGGACCAGGCGCAGGGCGTCCTGGTCCACGCGCACGTTGTCCGCGTTGAGGGTGCCCCCGGGCAGGACCAGCGCGTCGAAGTCCTCGGCCTTCGCCGCGGCGAGGGTGCCGTCCACGTCGTAGCTGCCGGCACGGTCCCAGTCCCCCTGCATCGCGGTGATGCTGCCCTGCTCCGCGGACAGCAGCACGGGCGTGCCGCCGGCCTCCTGGACGGCCTTCCAGGGCTCGGTGAGCTCGGGCTCCTCGACGCCGTTCGTGGCGATGAACGCGATCTTCTTGCCGGTGATGTCGGTGGTCATGGACTGCCTCCTGGATCGGTGGATCGGTGCTGGGATGTCTGCTGATACGGCTGAGTGCGGGGCTCCGCGCCGCGGCGGCTACTGCGCCCCGATGTCGCCGAGGACGTCGAGCGCGGCACGGAGCCGGACGCCGGCGTCGTCGGCGACCTCCTGCACGGCGGGGGTGCCGCTGAGCTGGGGCTCGGCGGCGAGGGCCTTGCTGGCCAGCCCGGGGTTGCAGGCGCCCAGGATCACGTAGTCGCCCACCTCCTCGGCGGCCTCGGCGCCGAGCTTCTGCTCGAACGTGCCGCGCACGTCGATCTCGGTGAGGATGCCGAAGCCCTGCTCGGACAGCGCGGCCCGCGTCCGCTCGACCGCCTCGGCGTAGGGCAGCGGGACGACGACGGCGTTGGTGTAGCTCATGCTGGCGCTCCTTCTCGGTCCGGGTTCGTGCTTCGCGGTTCCACTGTTGGCACGCGGGGCCCGGAAAGGGAAGGGCCCGGCGGCCGGGTTCTCGCTGGGCGATACGGGGAGCGGGATTCGATACCCCTGGGGGTAGTTGAATACCCCAGGGGGTATCTGCCACACTCGGAGGGAACGCCCGGCGCACCGGCCGGCACCCCTCCACGCCCCGACCACCCCGCCCCGGCGGGGAAGCAAAGGACACGCACCATGACCGTCACCCTCGTGCTGACCCTGCTGCTGTCGGTGCTGATCGGGCTCTCGCTCGGCCTGCTCGGCGGGGGCGGGTCCATCCTGACCGTGCCGATCCTCACCTACGTCGCGGGCCTGGATCCCAAGGAGGCCATCGCGGCCTCGCTGTTCGTGGTCGGGGTGACCTCGGCCGTGAGCGCCGTCAACCACGCCCGCAACGGGCGGGTGAAGTGGCGCACCGGCCTGGTCTTCGGCGTCGCCGGCATGGCCGGGGCCTTCCTGGGCGGGCTGGCCGGGGGGTACATCCCGGGCACCGTGCTGATGATCGCCTTCGCCCTGATGATGGTCGCGACCTCCCTGGCCAAGATCCGCGGCCGCAGGAACGGGCCCGCGACGGCCCACGACGGGGAGCTGCCGGTTCTCAAGGTCGTCGCCGAGGGCCTGGTCGTGGGCCTGGTCACCGGCCTGGTCGGGGCCGGCGGCGGGTTCCTCGTCGTCCCGGCCCTGGCCCTGCTGGGCGGGCTGTCCATGCCCGTGGCCGTGGGCACCTCCCTGGTGGTCATCGCGATGAAGTCCTTCGCCGGGCTCGCCGGCTACCTCACCACGGTCTCCCTGGACTGGGCCCTGGTGGGTGCGGTGACCGTCGCCGCGGTCGCCGGCTCGTTCGCCGGGGCGCGCCTGGCCGGGCGGATCCCGGAGGCGGCCCTGCGCAAGGGCTTCGGGATCTTCGTCCTGGTCATGGGTGTCTTCGTCCTGGTCCAGGAGCTGCCCGGCGCGGCCGGGATCGCCGTGGGCGTCACCGCCGCGGCCGCCGGCGTGGCCGCGGCCGTCTGCTGGTTCGCCGTGCCGAAGTGCCCGCTGCGCGCCCCCCTCGCTGCCTGACCCCACAACCCACCACGTCCCCACATCCACACCGACAAGGAGGCCCCCATGGCCACTCTTGACATCACCGAAGCCGACTTCGCCCCCACCATCGAGAACAACGACATCGTCCTCGTGGACTTCTGGGCGAGCTGGTGCGGGCCCTGCCGGATGTTCGCCCCGACCTACGAGGCGGCCTCGGCCAAGCACCCGGACGTCGTCTTCGCCAAGGTCGACACCGAGGCCGAGCAGCGGCTCTCCGCCGCGGCCGGCATCAGCTCCATCCCCACCCTGATGGCCTTCCGCGAGGGCGTGCTCGTGTTCTCCCAGCCCGGGGCGCTGCCCGCCACCGGGCTCGAGCAGGTCATCACCGCCGTCAAGGACCTCGACATGGCCGAGGTCCACGCCGAGCTCGCCCGGCAGCAGGCCGGGCAGCAGGCCTGAGCCGCCCCCCTTGAACCAGCATACCCCTGGGGGTATGTTGGGGGCGGGGTCGCCCCCCGTCCCCTCGTTCCACCACCCGCTACAGGAGGAGAACCATGGACGTCACCGTCATCGACACCCCGCAGCTCGGGGACCGCAGCTACCTCGTGCACGACGGCACGGTCGCCCTGGTCATCGACGCCCAGCGCGACATCGACCGCGTCGAGACCGCCGTGGCGCAGGCCGGGGTGAAGGTCACCCACGTGGCCGAGACGCACATCCACAACGACTACCTGACCGGCGGCTACCTCTACGCCCGCAAGCACGGGGCCGCCTACCTCGTCAACGCCGCCGACGAGGTCTCCTTCGAGCGCACCCCGATCGCCGACGGCGAGACCGTCCGCGTCGGGGAACTCACCGTGAAGGCCGTGGCCACCCCCGGCCACACCCACCACCACCTCTCCTTCGTGGTGACCCACGGCGAGGAGCAGGCCGTGTTCTCCGGCGGCAGCGTCCTCTACGGCTCCGTGGGCCGCACCGACCTGCTGGGCCGCGAGCACATGGTGGGCCTGACCCACGACCAGTACGCCTCCGCCCGCCGCCTCGCGTCCGAGGCCCAGGAGCAGGCCGCCCTGTACCCCACCCACGGCTTCGGCTCCTTCTGCTCCTCCGGCCCCGCCACCGGGGCGGAGGAGTCCACCCTGGGCGAGCAGATCCGGACGAACCACGTCTACACCGATCCGGACGAGGAGCACTTCGTCGAGGAGCTGATCGCCAACCTCACCGCCTACCCGAACTACTACGTGCACATGGGCCCGGCCAACGCCGCCGGCCCCACCGAGCCGGACCTGTCCGTGCCCGACTCGCTCGCGCCGGAGGAGCTGCGGTCCCGTCTCGAGGCCGGGGAGTGGGTGGTGGACCTGCGCCACCGGGTGGCGTATTCCTCCGACCACCTCAAGGGCACGATCAGCTTCGAGTACGGCGACGGCTCGAGCTTCACCGCGTTCCTGGGCTGGATCTTCCCCTACGACCGGCAGCTGACCCTCGTGGGCTCGCGTGCGGACGTCGAGAACGCGATCCGCGACCTCTCCCGGATCGGCATCGACTCCCCCGACGCCGCCCTGGGCGAGGACCCGGCGAAGCTCGCCCCCGGGGCGACCGTCTCCTCCTACCCGCGCGTCGACTGGACGGGCATGCTCGAGCAGCGCCCCGAGGACGAGACCGTCCTGGACGTGCGCCGGGTGGACGAGTACGAGGACTCGCACATCGCCGGTGCGGTCAACATCCCGCTGCACGAGCTGCTGCCCCGGATGGACGAGGTCCCCGCGGGCCGGCTGTGGGTGCACTGCGGCTCCGGCTACCGCTCCGGGGTGGCCGCCTCCCTGCTCGAGCGCGCCGGCAAGGACCCGGTGCACATCGACGCCCTGTTCGCCGACGCGGAGGAGGCCGGCGTCCCGCTCGAGAGCTGACGCCGGCGCGGGGCCGGGTCCGCGCACCCGGCCCCGCGGCCCCTTCCCGCAGCCGCCCCACCCCAGCGAAAGGCCCGCCGTGAGCACCTCCCGCACCGTTCCCCCGTCCACCGCCGGACGGCGCAGCGTCACCGTGATCGGCGCCGCGGTCGTCCTCCTGCACCTCGCCGGCTGGGGCGCACTGCTCGCCCTCGTCGCGGGCACCGACACCCCCCAGGGCGGCACGAGCCTGTTCGTGGGCCTCGCCCTGAGCGCCTACGCCCTGGGCATCCGGCACGCCTTCGACGCCGACCACATCGCCGCGATCGACAACGCGACGCGATCGCTGACGGCACGCGGCCGGGAGTCCACGGCCACCGGCTTCTGGTTCGCCCTGGGGCACTCCTCTGTGGTCCTCGTCTCCGTGCTGCTGCTGACCCTCGGGGTGGAGGCCTTCGCCGGCGGCCTCGCGGACGAGGGCTCCGGGCTGCGCCGGGCCGCCGGGATCTGGGGCGGCACCGTCTCGGGGCTGTTCCTCGTCACTGCCGGGGCCCTCAACCTCGCCGTGCTGCTCCGGCTGCGCCGGGCCCGCCGCACCGCGCGCACCGGCGTCCTGGACCCCGCCGAGCTGGAGGCCCACCTCGCCGACCGCGGGGTGCTGCACCGCGTGCTGCACCCCATGACGCGGGCGGTGGACCGCCCGGCCCGGATGTACCCCGTGGGCTTCCTCTTCGGTCTCGGCCTCGACACGGCCGCCTCGATCGGGCTGTTCGTCATGGCCGGCGGGCTCGCCCCCGAGCTGCCCTGGTACGCGGCGCTCGTGCTGCCCGTGCTCTTCACCGCCGGCATGACGCTGTTCGACAGCGCCGACGGCATCCTGATGCACCGGGTCTACGGCTGGGCCTCGGTCGACGCCCGCCGCAAGCTGAACTACAACGTCACGGTGACCACCGTCTCCGTCGTCATCGCCTTCGTGATCGGCGGAGCGAGCCTGCTGTCCGTGCTCGCCGAGCTCGTGCAGCCGAGCGGCGGTGCGCTCGCTCTCGTGGCGGCGGTCGACCTCAACTTCCTCGGCATGGCCGTGATCGTCTTCTTCGGCGCCGTCTGGCTGGGCTCGCGGGCCCTGGACCGGTTCCGCCGCGACGGCAGGCCGGTCCCTGTGCGAGGCTGAGCCCGTGGTCCGACTCCTCCTGCTCGCCGACACGCACGTCCCCAAGCGCGCCCGCGACCTCCCCGCCGCGGTGTGGCGTGCTGTCGACGACGCCGACGTGGTGCTGCACGCGGGCGACTGGATCGACCTCGCGACCCTCGACCGGCTCGAGGAGCGCGCCGCCCGCCTGGTGGGGGTGTGGGGCAACAACGACGGCCCGGAGCTGCGCGAGCGGCTGCCCGAGGTGGCCCGCGAGACGCTCGGGGGCGTGCGCTTCGGCATGGTCCACGAGACCGGGGCCGCCGCCGGACGGGAGGCCCGCGCGGACCGGGCGTTCCCCGGCCTCGACGTCCTGGTCTTCGGCCACAGCCACATCCCGTGGGACAGCACCACCCCGGCGGGGATGCGGCTGCTGAACCCCGGCTCCCCCACGGACCGGCGGCGCCAGCCGTACTGCACGTACCTGACGGCCGTCGCCGCGGGCGGGCGGCTCACCGACCTGGAGCTGGTGCGCCTCCCCCGGCGCTGACGCCGCCCGGTCCGCCCCGGCGGGGCGCCCCCTCAGACCAGGCCGCGCAGCTTGTAGTAGCGCCGGCCCACCACGGTCCCGTTGACCCGGATCACGGCCCACACCAGCACGAGCAGCAGCGCCACCAGCACGGCGGGGACGGGCACGAAGACCGCCCAGACGACCAGCGCCATGCCGGGCACGGTCAGCAGGATCGGCCAGGCGTACTGCACCATCTCCACCGCCATGTAGTCCTGCATCTCCCGCAGCGCCGGGTCCTGCGGGACGGCGGCGCGGCGCACCGAGGTCCGCAGCCCCTTGCTCGCCCGGGCGCGGGCGTCCATGAGGTCGTTGCGGGGCGCGTCGTCCGCGCGGGTGAGCGAGAGGATGATGCCGCTGAGCAGCAGAGCGGCCCCGCCCACCACGAGCCCCCACTGGGCGGGGCTCAGCAGCCCGCGATCGCCCAGCAGGAGTGCGGCGGCGATGCCGCCCAGCAGCCCCACGACCAGGCTCGCCACGAGGGCGAGCACGATCCGCCGGGCCCAGATCGCATCGAGCTCCCCGAGCCGGGGGATCTGCACGTGCGGGTGGTCGGCCCCGCTGAGCCGGATCTCCTCGTCCATGGCGTACCGTCCTCTCGTCGTTCCGGTGCTCCTGCTCGGTCACCTCCATTGTCCCGCGACCCGGTCCCCGCGGCACGTCCTGCGCCGGAACGGCGGGGGACCCGGCCCGCACTTGACGGGGCACCGCCGGAGGTATTCGCTGGAGGCACGGCGGGACCGCCCAGCGGAGCCGCGACGACCACCAGGAGGCTCCATGACCGCCAGCGACCGCTTCTACCTCGACAAGGCGGATCCCGGCAGCTGGCGGGCGCTCAACGGGCTGGCCCGCAAGGTCGCCGCCGCGGCCGAGGACGCCGGGCTGTCCCGGGCGCTGGTGGAGCTGCTCAACATCCGGGTCTCCCAGCTCAACGGGTGCGCGTTCTGCCTGGACCTGCACACCGGCTACGCCGTGGAGGCCGGGGTGAGCGCGCAGAAGCTCGCCGTGCTCCCCGCCTGGCGCGAGACGGGGCTGTTCGACGACCGGGAGCGGGCCGCGCTGGCCATCGGGGAGGCCGTGACCCTGCTGCCCGACGAGGAGACCCGGCTGGCCGAACTGGCGGTGGCCCGGGCGGAGCTGACCGCCGAGCAGTACTCCGCGCTGCAGTGGACGGCGGTGGCGATCAACGCCTTCAACCGGGTCTCGGTCCTCTCCCGGCACCGGGTCCGCCCCCGGGCGGCGGCGCCCGAGGACCGGGGAGCCGGGGAGCAGGCGCCGGACGCGTCGCGCACCCCGTCGGCCGTCGCGGGAGGCACGGCGTGACCAACCTGGACGTGGACCCGCAGGAACTCCTGTGCACCGAGGCCGCCGGGGCCGGCGCGCAGCTGCTGGCACCGCGCGAGGTGCCCCTGGGCGGACCGCGGGCGATGACCGTGCGCCGCACCCTGCCCCAGCGGCGGCGCAGCCTCATCGGGGCGTGGTGCTTCGTGGACCACTACGGCCCCGACCTGGTCTCGGAGTCGGGCGGCATGACCGTGGCCAGGCACCCGCACACCGGGCTGGCCACCGTGAGCCTGCTGTTCACCGGGGGGATTGCCCACCGGGACTCCGCCGGCCACGACGCGATCGTGAAGCCGGGGGAGGTCAACCTCATGATCGCCGGGCGGGGCATCTCCCACCAGGAGTTCTCCACCCCCGGGACCACCCTCCTGCACGGGGTGCAGCTGTGGTACGCCCTGCCGGACGCGACCCGTCACATGGCCCCGGCCTTCGAGCACCACGCCCCCGAGCCGGTGCTCGGCGAGGGCACCGAGCTGCGCGTCCACCTGGGCTCCCTGGCCGGGGTCACGTCCCCGGTGGAGACCTTCACGCCGCCGCTGCTCGCCGCCGAGGCCCTCCTGCGGCCCGGGGCCCGCCTGGAGCTCGAGCTCGACCCGGGCCTCGAGCACGGCGTGCTGCTCGACAGCGGGGACCTGACGCTCGACGGCGCCCCCGTGCCGGCCGACCACCTCGCCTACCTCCCGGTCGGACAGGGGTCCGTGGTACTGGAGGCCGGTCTCAGCCCGGTCCGGCTGCTGCTCATCGGCGGGGAGCCGCTGGGCGAGCAGATCGTGATGTGGTGGAACTTCGTGGGCCGCACCCACGAGGAGGTCGTCGCCTACCGCGCCGCCTGGCAGGCGGAGATCGAGGCCGAACCCGCCGCCGCCCCGGTGGGCGGGACCTACGCCGACGGCGCCCCGTACCCGCGCTTCGGCCCCTACCCGCCGGACCAGCCCGCCCCGCTGCCGGCCCCGCCGCTGCCCACCGTCCAGCTGCGTCCCCGCGGCTGAGCCCGATCCCCCGGGAGAGCACCATGGACACCGCCGCAGTCACAGTCCGGAACAACCCCGGCCGGCACCGCTACGAGCTCCTCGACGGGGGGACCGTGATCGGCACGGCCCACTGGGTCCCCTTCGACGGCGCGGACGGCCCGCAGCGGATCTTCCACCACACGAGCGTGGACGAGGCCTACGGCGGACAGGGCCTGGGCTCGAGACTGGCCCGGGAGGCCCTCGACGACACGACCGCGGCCGGGCTGCCCGTGGTCCCGGTGTGCCCCTACATCAAGAAGTGGCTGCGCACGCACCCCGACCACCCTGCCGTGCGCGTGCCGGTGCAGCCCGAGCACCTCGCCGCCGTCCCCCGGCAGGAGCAGCAGTGACCCCGCCCACCCGGGCCGGACGACGGACGGGTCCCGCCCCGGGACGGGTGGAACAGGGTGTGCTCAGCTGCTCTGCGCGGCGACGAGGTCGAGGAAGTGGGCGCGCATCCGGCCGCGGTCGGGCTCCACACCGGTGATGAGCCGGAACGCGTCCACCGCCTGGCCGACGGCCATGTGGCCGCCGTCGAGCACCTGGCACCCCGCGGCCCGGGCGGCGGCGATGAGCTGGGTCTCCACCGGCAGGTAGACGACATCCGCGACCCACTGCCGGGCCGCCAGCAGGTCCGGGTCCACCGGCGTGCCGGGGTGGTGGTGCATGCCCACCGGGGTGGCGTTGACCAGCCCGTCGGCCGCGCGCACCAGGTCCGGCAGGCCCTCGACGGTGGCCGCCTCGACCTGCTGCTCGGGGAACAGCCGGGCCATGGCCGCGGCCCGCTCGGCCGCCCGGGCGGGGTCCACGTCGAACAGGTGGAGGGTCCGCACGCCGGCGCTGAGCAGGGCGGAGGCCACGGCGGAGCCGGCGCCCCCGGTGCCGACCTGGACCACGCGGTCCTTGGCCGCGCCGGGGAGCACCGCCCGGAACCCCGCGGCGAAGCCGGACACGTCGGTGTTGTGGCCGATGAACCGCCCGTCGCGGATCACCACCGTGTTGACGGCCCGCAGCGCCGCCGCCTCCGGGGCGACCTCGTCGAGGTGCTCCAGGACCAGCTGCTTGCACGGGTGCGTGATGTTGAAGGCGTTGAACCCGAGGTCGCGGCCGGCGCGCAGCAGCTCCCCCACGTCCTCGCCCGGACGGCCGATCACCTCGAGGTCCACCGGGCGGTACAGGTAGTGCAGGCCGTGGTGGTGGGCCTCGGTCTCGTGCATCGGCGGGGTGAGGCTGCGGGTGATGCCGTCGCCGATCAGGCCCACCAGGTAGGACTCGGAAGTGGTGCTCATGGAGGACTCCTTGCGGGGTGCGAGCAGGACGCGGCGGCGCCGACCACCCCCGGTGCGCAGCCGGTGCCGGTTGCGGGGAGAGCATCGCGAGCCGTTGGGACGCCCATCACAGTACACCGGGACGACCTCCGAGACCTCGTGTGCACCCACTATGTGAACACAGATGCCACAAAGTGGAAGTGCTGTGCGGGCGTGGCAGCGGGCGCACCCGACCGCCCGGCCCGTCGGTGGCGGCCGCCGAGTGGCTCGCCGCCCATCCGCACGTCAGCGGCTTCGGCGTGGAGACCGTCGGCATCGACGCGGGCGTCGCCGGCGGCTTCGACCCGCCGCTCCCCGCCCACCACCACCTGCTGGGGCAGGACAAGCACGGGCTCACGTCCCTGCGCCGCCTGGACCGGCTGCCGGTCCTCGGGGCGCAGCTCGTGGTCGCGCCCCTGCCGCTGGTGGGCGGAACGGGCAGCCCCGCCCGGGTGCTCGCCCTCGTCGAGCGGCCCGCGGCGTGACCGGCACGGTCGCTTCCTCGGCCCGGAGGCCCCGGTGGTGCAGGTGGACCTCGAGGAGTCCGTCCTGGGCGCGCACCGGCCGGCGGACCGGCCGCTGGACCTGGGGGTCGTGGGCGACTGCGCGCTCACGGCGCGGGACGTCCTCGCCGTGCTGGACGGCGCCGCCGTCCGGGGCGCGCCGGCGGTCAGGAGCCGGGCTGCTCGTCCCCCGCCGCGTCCTGCGGGGCACGGGTGATGCGCACCCGCTCCACCCGGCTGCGGTCCACGGCGAGGACCTCGAGCCGGTGGTCGTCCACGACGACCACGTCGCCGGGGCGGGCCACCCGCCCCAGCCGGTCCATCACGAACCCGCCCACGGTCTCGTAGTGGCCCTCAGGGATCACGAGACCGGCCTCCGCCGGGACCTCCTGGATGATCAGCCCGCCGTCCACGAGGACGGCCCCGCCCCGGCGCAGCACCGTGTCCTCGTGCTCCCGGATCCCGGCGTCGAACTCGTCGTAGATCTCCCCCACGAGCTCCTCCACCAGGTCCTCGAGGGTCACGATGCCCGCCGTCCCGCCGTACTCGTCGACCACCAGCGCGATGTGGTGCCCGCCCTTGCGCATGGCCTGCAGGGTGCGCAGCACGTGGTTGGTCTCCGGCAGGAACGGGATGGGCCGCACCACGTCCCGCAGGGTCCGCGGCGGTGCCTCGATGACCCCGTCCCCGTCCTCGTCCGCGAGCACGAGGTCGCGGATGTGCACGAAGCCCAGGACGTCGTCCACGCTCGTGCCGAGGACGGGGTAGCGGGAGTGCGGCAGGGTCAGCGCCGTGCGGTACGCCTCCGTGACGGGCAGGGTGCCGTCCAGGAACTGGACGTCGGGGCGGGGGCGCATGACCTCCGCCAGACGGCGCTCGCCCGCCTCGAAGACGTCCGTGAGGATCGAGCGGGACACGGGGCCGATGCCCCGGGTGTCCACGACCATCTCGCGGATCTCCTCCGCCGAGACCTCCTCGGCGGCGGCGTGCGGGTCCCCGCCCACGAGCCGCACCACCAGGTCGGTGGACACGGAGAGCAGCCAGATGACGGGGCGCATGAGCTTGGCGAACAGGTTGAGCGGCGGGGCCAGGGCCTTCGTGAAGCCCACCGAGCGCTGCATGGCCAGCCGCTTGGGCACGAGCTCCCCCAGGACCAGGGAGAGGTAGGCGATGACCAGGGTCATGCCGATCAGCGCCGTGGTCTCCGCGGCGGCGGTGGACAGCCCGGCCCGGACGAGCAGCGGGGCCACGTCCGGGGCGAGCGTGGAGGCGCCGTAGGCCGAGGAGAAGAACCCGGCGACCGTCACGCCGATCTGCACCGCCGAGAGGAAGAGGTTGGGGTCCCGGACGAGGGCGGCCGTCCGGGCGCCCTTGCGCCCCGAGCGCTCGATCCTCCGGACCTGGCTCTCCCGCAGGCTCACGATGGCCATCTCGGTGCCCGCGAAGACCCCTCCGACCGCCACGAACAGCAGGACCAGGAGGATGTTCACGAGGGTGCTGGAGTCCATGGCGACCACGCTACCGCCCCGCCCCGGGGCGGGTCCGGGGCACCGGCGCCGCGCCGGTATCCTGAGGCGACCGACGAGCCGGCCGCGCCGCCGCGCCGTCCGGCCGTCCGGGGGGGGAGGAGATCCATGGACGAGGTGTTCACCCTGCTCGGTCTCGGCCTCGTGGGCTTCGGGCTCTACGACGTGTTCCGCGGGCTCCTGTACCCCAGCGGCCGCGGCACGATCAGCTTCTGGGTGCTGCGGCTGGTGTGGAGGCTCTCCCGCAGCACGGACCACCGCTGGGGCTCCCTCGCGGGGCCGATCGGCGTGGTGGTCGTCATCGTGCTGTGGGGCATGCTCCAGGCGTTCGGGTGGGCCCTGGTGTACTACCCGTACGTCCCGGAGGGCTTCTACTACGCCGAGGGCATGAACCCGGAGGAGTACGACGACTTCGCCGAGGCGCTCTACATCTCGCTCGTGACCCTGGGCACGCTCGGCTTCGGGGACGTCGTGCCCACCGGGGCGTGGCTGCGCTTCGTCTCGCCGGTCGAGGCCCTGATCGGCTTCGCGCTGCTGACCGCGACGGTGTCGTGGTTCATCCAGATCTATCCGGCCCTGGCCCGGCGGCGCGCCCTCGCGGTGCGGCTGCGCGCCCTGCAGGCCGTGGGCTTCGCGGAACGCGTGGCGCACCTGGACCGCGCCGGCGCGAGCCGGACCGTGGACCAGCTCACCGCGGACGTGGTCGACGTGCACGTGGCCCTCGTGCAGAACGCGGAGTCCTACTACTTCCGTGAGGTCAAGGAGGACGCGGCGCTGGCCGTCTTCCTGCCCTACGCCATGGAGATCGCGGCCCGCGCCGGGGAGTCCCCTGCCGAGGAGGTCCGGCTCAGCGCCGCGATGCTCTCCTCGGCCGTCTCCGACATCGGCCAGCACCTGCGCACGGAGTTCCACGGCTCGGGCGAGAGCACCGAGGAGGTGCTCGGCGCCTACGCGACCGACCACGGGTACTCCACCGGTCCGGGCAGGCGCAGCGGGCGCTCTCGGAACTGACCCGCGGCTGCCGGGCCGCGCCCGGGGACGGACCCGGGGGCAGGACCCGGCGTGCCCGCGGGCGGGGCGAGGGGCCGGCGGTGGTCACCGCCGGGGGCGGCCGTGGCTCACCAGAGGTGGCGGCACTGCCCGTTCTGGCAGGAGAACTCGGGGGCGCGCCCGTCGGGCAGCATCATCGACGGGGACGCCAGCTCGACGTCGCGCGCCTGGTCCCAGTCGTCGGGCATGATCTGCACGTAGACCAGCTCGAAGCCGGTGGCGCCGCAGCGCGGGCACGGCGCGGTGGTGCCGCGCAGGCCCTCGGACGGGGTGGTGCTCATGGCGTGCCTCCCGTGGGAACAGGCGCCGGGCGCTCCGGAGCCGGTGGGCCCAGTGTAGTGGGCCCACCGGCGCCTCCGCCCGGGGGCCGGTGGAGGCGCCGGCCGGCTCAGGCTCTCGTGCCGGCCTCGCGCTTGGCGCGCTGGATCTCCTCGTAGACGTGGCCGCGCAGCTCCGTGAACCGCGGCAGGCCGCGGGTGGTGAGCTGGTCGCGGTCGTCGGGCAGGTCGATCGCGAGGTCCTCCTGGACCACCGTGGGCGAGCTCGAGAGGATGATGACGCGCTCGCCGAGGTAGACGGACTCGTCGATGTCGTGGGTCACGAACAGCACGGTCACGCCCATCCGGTGCCACACGTCCCGGATGAGGTCCTCGAGGTCGGCGCGGGTCTGGGCGTCCACCGCGGCGAAGGGCTCGTCCATGAGCAGGATCTTCGGCTGGTAGGCGACCGCCCTGGCGATCGCGACGCGCTGCTGCATGCCGCCCGAGAGCTGCCACGGGTACTTCTTGTCCGCGCCGCGCAGGTCGACGGCGGCGATCGCCTCCTCCACGAGCCGGCTCCGCTCGTCCCGGGCCAGCTTGGCGTTCTTCAGGGGCAGCTCCACGTTCTCGCGGACCGTCATCCACGGGAAGAGGCTGCGCCCGTACTCCTGGAAGACCACGGCCATGTCCTTGGGCGGGCCGGTCACCTGCTCCTCGCCCAGCAGCACCTCGCCGGAGGTCGGCGCCATGAGCCCCGAGATGCACTTGAGCAGCGTGGTCTTGCCGGAGCCGGAGGGTCCCACGAGGCACGCCAGCTCGCCGCGGTTGAGGTCGAACGTGAGGTTGCGGACGGCCTCCACGTCGCCGTGGTCGCTCTGGTAGATCTTCTGCAGCCCGCGCACGGACAGCAGCACGTCCTTGCCCCCGGTCCGGCCGGCGCCGCCGTCCGAGACCTCCGTGGCGGTCCCGTCCGGGCCGGGCCGGTCGGCGGCCGCGCCGCCGCCCGCTGCCGAGCTTCCTGATTCAGCCTGCATTCTCCACCTCTTTCAGGCCCCGGTACCAGGCGAGGACCTTGTGCTCAACACGTTGGAAGACGAACGCCAGCAGCACGCCGATGAGACCCAGGACGGCGATGCCGCTCCACATCTCGGGGATGGCGAACGACCGCTGGAACTGCACGATGGTGAACCCGAGCCCCGAGGACGAGGCGAACATCTCCGAGATCACCATCAGGATCAGCCCGATGGACAGGGCCTGGCGGATGCCGGCCATCATCTGCGGGCTGGCGGCGGGGACCACCAGGTGGATGATCCTCGACCACCCGTGGATCCCGTACGAGCGCGCCGTCTCGTTCATGACGGAGTCGACCGAGCGCACGCCCTCGATGGTGTTCAGCAGCACGGGCCACACCGAGCCCAGCACGATCACCACGACCTTCATCTGGTCGTTGACGCCGATGAGCAGCATCAGGACGGGCACCAGCACCGGCGGCGGGATGGCCCGGAAGAACTCGAGCACGGGCTCCAGCAGGTTCCGCAGCCAGCGCACCGAGCCGATCACGAGCCCGGCGACGACGCCGAGCAGGATGGACAGCGCCAGTCCCACCAGGAGCCGGCCGATGCTCGGCAGCACGTCGTCGAAGAACCGGTCCCCGAACCAGACGTCCACGAACGTGGTGGCGAACTCGCCCGGCTCCGGGACGTAGAAGCTGGTCTCCACCAGGGTGTAGACCCACCAGACGAGGATCAGCAGGACGGGCAGCGCGAGGGCGTAGCCCAGGGTCTTGACGAGTCTCACACCGCCACCTCTCCACGGACGGACGAGTGCCAGGACAGCGCCCGGCGCTCGAGCGCCCGCATCCCCAGGTTGATGAGCACGCCCAGCAGCCCGGCCGTGACGATGAACGCGTACATGGCGGTCACGGCGCCGCCGGACTGGGCCAGGGAGATCTCCCGGCCCAGCCCGGGCGTGCCGATCACGAGCTGGGCGGTCACCGCCAGGATCAGTGCCACGGCCGCCCCGAGCCGCAGCCCGGTGATCACGTAGGGCAGGGACGTGGGCCACGTGACGTACCGGACGCGGGCCACCGGTCCGAGGCCGTAGCTCTTGGCCGTGTCCTGCGCCACGGTGTCCACGTCACCGACCCCGTAGAGGACCTGGATGAGGATCTGCCAGAAGGACGCGTACACCACGAGCAGCAGGGTGGACTCGAGCTGCACCCCGAACAGCAGCACGGCCAGCGGGATGAGCGCCACCGACGGGATGGGCCGGAGGAACTCGATGGTGCTGTGCGTGGCCCGGCGCAGGAACGCGCTGCTGCCGATCACCAGCCCCAGGACGATCGCGGCGACCGCGGCGATGAGCAGCCCGAGGAACCAGGCCCGCACGGTCTGCCAGACCGCCAGCCAGAAGCCCGCCGAGCCGAGCTGCTCCCCGAGCTCCAGCAGGACCTCGCTGGCGGGGGGCAGGTAGCGCGGGTTGACGATGCCGGTCAGGGGCAGCAGCTCCCAGGTGAGCAGGAATCCGAGGATTCCCAGCACACCGAGGACGCCGGGTCCCCAGGACCGGCCGGCGCGGGTCCGTGCCATGGATGGGATCCTTCCTGTCGGTCCGTGCTCCTGCGCTACGGCAGGAGCGTGTCCAGGTCGGGCTCGTTGTTCAGCGAGCCGTACTCCACGGCCGCGCTGCCCAGCTTCTGGAACGACTCCCGGTCGAACTCGGTCCGGTAGCGGGGCAGTGCCATCTTCTCGCGCAGCTCGTCGCTGATCTCCGTGTAGGTCCCCACGATGTCGCGGACCTCGTCCGGGTTCTCGTTCGCGTACTCGAGGGACCTGTTCATGGCGTTCTGGAAGCTCTCGACGAGCTCCGGGTCCTCCTCGATCCGCTGCGCCGTCGTGAAGTAGCCGGCGATGTCGAGCTCCGGGTCGAACTCCACGAAGTTGTAGGACACCGCGCGGGCGCCCTCGTCGAGGACCTGGGTGAGGAACGGGTCCAGGATCCAGGCGGCGTCCACCTGGCCGCGGTCGAGGGCCGCCGGGGCGTCCGGGAAGCCGACCTCCACGAACTCGATGGAGTCGGGGTCGCCGCCGGCCTGCTCCACGACGTGGCGGATCGTGGTGTCGCCGATGTTGTTGAGGTTGTTCACCGACACGGTCTTGCCCGCCAGGTCCTCCGGCCCCTGGATGTCCGAGTCGGCGGGGACCACCACGGCGCTGAAGTCGCGCTCGGCGTCGCCGGAGGTCGTCGTGCCGTTGGTGACGAAGCGGATGTCCAGCCCCTCGTCCTGGGCGACCATCACGGACAGGGTGTTGCCGAAGGCGAAGTCGAAGTCCCCGCTGACCACGCCGGGCACGGCGGCGGCACCACCGGTGGTGGTCTGGATGTCGAGGTTGATGCCCTCCTCCTCGAAGAAGCCCTGCTCCTCGCCCAGCCAGATGGCGGCCGTGTCGACGATGGGGATGACGCCCACGGTGACGTCCTGCATCTCCCCCTCGGCGCCCCCGCCGCCGTCGCCGCCGCACGCGGCCAGCGCCAGTACGGATCCTGCTGCTCCCAAGCCCATGAGCGGACGCCGCATCATGCCTCCCTGTGTTCTCTGTGGTGGTGTCGGTGCTGACGTCGGTCCGGTGCTGACGTCCGTGGTCGGTGCCGGGCCCGCCCTCCGCACCCCGCTGTGCGACCCGGCGGACCCGGGCTGTGATAGGGATCACTCTAGTGGCGTAGCATTCACAAACCAGTACATCTTGTCGATGGACCGATACATGACGTCTATGAGCCGCCGGTCGAGGAGCATCCCCGTGGAGCTGGACCTGAACCTGATGCGCGTCTTCTGCACGGTCTACGAGCAGGGCAGCGCCACGCGGGCCGCGGCCGAGCTGCACCTCACCCAGCCGACGGTGAGCCACGCCCTGAAGAACCTGCGCCGGCAGTGCAACGACCAGCTCTTCGTCCGGGAGGGCCGGGGCCTGAGCCCCACTCCGTTCGCGCGGAGCATCTTCCCCCAGGTGAAGGCGGGGATCGCGCAGGTGACGGCGGCCGTCTCCTCCGGCGGCCGGTTCGATCCGGCGAGCGCCCGCGAGTGCTTCACCCTGGCCCTGACCGACCTCGGGGAGCTGGCGTTCCTGCCGTCCGTGATGACGGCGCTGCGGGAGCAGGCTCCGGGCGTGGAGCTGACCGTGCTGCCCCTGGACGTGGAGCACGTCCCGGAGGACCTGCTGCGCAACCGGGTGGACGCCGCGATCTGCGCCCCGTACATCGGCGGCGCCGACATCGTGCGGACGGTCATCGGCACGGACGAGTACGTCGTGATCGCCGCCCGCGACCACCCGCGCGTCCGGGAGCAGCTCACCCTCGAGCAGTTCGCGGCGGAGCCGCGGATCCGGCTCGCCCCCTCGATGGGCCACGAGCTCGCCGAGGTCGCGGCGGAGCGGGCGGGGGCCCCGGGCAGCACGGCCCTGCGGCTGTCCCACTTCACGGGCCTGGTCTCCGTCGTGGAGCGCACCGACTGCCTCGCGGTGCTGCCGCGGTACCTCGCCGAGACGCTCGTGGAGGCGGCCGGGATCCGCGTCTTCCCGCACCCCGTCGAGATGCCGGTCCTGCAGCTGGCCGTCTACACCCGTGAGCCCGGCCACCAGCGGCCCGCGCAGCGATGGTTCGCGCAGCTGATCGTGGACACGATGCGGGCGTCCGTCTCCCCGGACCCGTCGGCGCCGCTGCACCCCGTGCCCCGGCACCGCCGCCGCCCCTGACGGGTACGGCGGGCTCCGGCGGGCCGCGACCCAGGCCCCATCTGCTCCCACGGTGCGGCGGCGCGGCTCAGCGGCAGGAGACCGTGAACACCCGGCCGTCGCCGGACAGCTCCACGGCGCCGCCGCCCCGGTGCAGCAGCGACTCCCCGCCGCCCAGCTCCCACTCCCGGTCCTCGGCGCGCACCAGCACCTGCTCCCCCGTGCTCAGCAGGACCGCGGTGCCCTCCAGCTCGACCGGGACGGACCGTCCCGGCACGAGCCCGTGGGCGGTCAGCGACAGCCGCTCGTCCCACAGGGGGTAGACGCGGCGGCCGTGCTCGTCGGCGGCGGGCTCCACGACCTCCGGCTCCGCCTGCTCGTCGGCCAGCACGGCGAGCAGCTCGGCCACGTCCACGTGCTTGCCCGTCAGCCCGGCGCGCAGGACGTTGTCCGACGAGCTCATCACCTCGATCGCCGTTCCGGACAGATAGGCGTGGAGCTGCCCGGCCGGGGTGTGCAGGGACTGGCCGGGGGCGAGGCGGACGTGGTTCATGCACACCGCGACCAGCAGACCGCGGTCGTCCGGGTGCCGGTCCTGCACGTAGCGGACCATGGCGGCCACGGGGTCCTCCGGGTCCGCGGCGCGGGCCGCGGCGACGGTGGCCCGCACGGCGGCGGCGGCGGCGTCCTCGTCCATCGTCAGCACGGACGGCAGGACGGGGCGCCCGCCGCCGGCGACCTCGCGCAGCCAGTCCAGTCCCAGTCGCTCGGCCGTGGCGCGCAGCCGCTCCGCGGACCGGACGCCCGTGAGCAGCTCCACGCCGGTGAGGGCCACCACGGTCTCGGGCTTGGCGGAGCGGTCCTTGTAGTTGCGCCGCGGGTCGTCGAGCGGGACCCCTGTCCGCTGCTCGCGCTCGAAGCCGGCCGCGGCCTGCTCCGGCGAGGGGTGGACCTGGATGGACAGCGGGGCGTCGATGGCCAGGATCTTGAGCAGGAACGGCAGGCCCTCCAGCGGCTCGTCCCGGCCGTCCCGCACCACCGTCGAGGGGGCGGCGGGGTGCCCGCCGACCCACAGCTCGGCCTCGGGCTCATCGCTCGGGACGGGCCTGCCCTGGAGCCGGGCGAGCACCTCGCGGGAGCCCCAGGCATAGTGCTGGACCGGGTTGCGCATGCGGAGGATCTCGACCATGCTCGTCATCCAATCACAGGACCGCCCGCGCCCCGCGGCGCCCGGGAGCGGCCGTGGCCTAAGATCACCCCTTGTGACTATCGATCTCTCAGCTTCCTTCAAGGCCTACGACGTCCGCGGCATCGTGGGCGAGTCCATCACCGCGGAGACGGTCCGGGCCACGGGCGCCGCGTTCGTGGACGTCCTGGGCCTCGCCGGCCTGACGGTCCTGGTGGGCGGGGACATGCGCCCCTCCTCGCCGGAGTTCGTGGACGCCTTCGCGGAGGGCGCCGTGCGCCGCGGCGCGGACGTCGTGAAGATCGGGCTGATCTCCACCGACGAGCTGTACTACGCGTGCGGGACCTTCGACGCCGCCGGGGTGACCTTCACGGCGAGCCACAACCCCGCCGAGTACAACGGCATGAAGATGTCGAAGGCCGGCGCCGTCCCGGTCTCCTCCGAGACCGGGCTCTACGACATCCGTGACCTCGCCCAGCGCTATCTCGACGAGGGCGCCGTCCCGGAGGCCCCCGCGCCCGGCACGGTCACCGAGCGGGACGTCCTGGCCGGCTACGCGGAGTACCTGCGCTCGCTCGTGGACCTGTCCGGGACCCGGCCGCTCAAGGTGGTGGTCGACGCCGGCAACGGGATGGCCGGGCTGACCACGCCCGCGGTGCTGGGGGACGCCGTGCTGGAGGCGCTGCCGCTGGAGATCGTGCCCCTGTACTTCGAGCTGGACGGCACGTTCCCCAACCACCCCGCCAATCCGCTCGAGCCGGAGAACCTCGTGGACCTCCAGCGCGCCGTGCTCGAGCACGGCGCGGACCTGGGCGTCGCGTTCGACGGCGACGCCGACCGCTGCTTCGTGGTCGACGAGCAGGGCGGGACCGTCTCCCCGTCCGCCGTCACCGCGCTGGTCGCCGAGCGCGAGATCGACCGCGCCCGGGCGGAGGGCGTCGAGCAGCCGGTGATCATCCACAACCTCATCACCTCGCGCGCCGTCCCCGAGCTGGTCACCGCACGGGGCGGGCGCCCCGTGCGCACCCGGGTGGGCCACTCGTTCATCAAGGCCGTGATGGCCGAGGAGGGCGCCGTGTTCGGCGGCGAGCACTCCGCCCACTACTACTTCAAGGACTTCTTCAACGCGGACACCGGCATGCTCGCCGCAATGCACCTCCTGGCCGCCCTGGGCGAGCAGGACCGGCCGCTGAGCGAGCTGATGCACCAGTACGACCCCTACGCGGCGTCGGGGGAGATCAACTCCACGGTCGAGGACAAGGCGGGCGCCGTCCGGCGGGTCGTGGACGCCCTGGCCGGCCGGGACGTGACCGTGGAGGAGCTGGACGGCACCACGCTCAGCCGCCCGGACGAGGGCTGGTGGTTCAACCTGCGTCCCTCCAACACCGAGCCGTTCCTGCGTCTCAACGTCGAGGCGAAGGACCGGCGGACCATGGAGCGGGTCCGGGACCGGGTGCTCGGGATCGTGCGCGCCTGACGCCTCCGGAACGCACGGGGCCCCGCCGGACAGCTCGTCCGGCGGGGCCCCGTGCGCTGCGGGCGCCTCAGACCCCGGCGGTCTCGCGCGCCTCGTCGTGGAGCATCCACTGGTCCGGGCCCAGGATCTCGTAGGCCACGTTGCGGCCCGGGACGCCCTGGGCGATCACCGCGGAGCGGACGGCCTTCATGAAGGGCAGCGGGCCGCAGAGCACCACCTGCGCGTCGGCCGGGACCGGCACGGCGTCGAGGTCCATGAACCCGTCGTGGTCGCCCTCCCCCGGGGTCTCCATCCAGGTCTCCAGGCGGGCCGAGGGCAGCTCGGCGACCAGCATCTCGTGCAGCTCGCGCAGCGGCCAGGTCGCGGCCGAGCGGTCGGCGTGCAGGACGAGGACCTGGCGCTGCGACTCCTGGCGGACCAGCCGGTCCAGGAACGCGAGCATGGGGGTGACGCCGATGCCGGCGGAGGCCAGCACGAGGGGCCCGTCCCCGCCCGGGAGCACCACGTCGCCGTAGGGGTTGGAGACCCGCAGGACGTCGCCCACCTGCACGTCGTGGTGGAGGACCGGGGTGACCTCGCCGCGCTCGTCGAGGCGGACCGCGATCCGGCGCGTGCCCTCGGGGCCCGGCACGAGCGTGAACTGCCGCGGCTGCTCCACGCCGTCGGGCATCCGGACCTCGACGGTCACGTACTGGCCGGGCTCCGCCGGCGTCATCGGGGTGTCGTCGGCGGGCTCGAGGGTGATCGCCGTGGTGGTGGTCCCGGTCCGCTCCTTGGCCGCGACCCGGTACGGGGCGAACACCACGGTGTTGGCCTGACCCGCGTAGAGGCCCTCCTCGATCTTGATGAGGGCGTCGGCCATCAGCCAGTACACCTCGTCCCAGGCCGCCACGACCTCGGGCGTCGCGGCGTCGCCGAGGTCCCGGGCGATCGCGCCGAACAGGTGCTCGTGGACGATCGGGTAGTGCTCGGGGAGCACGCCCAGGGAGGCGTGCTTGTGCGCCACGCGGGAGAGCAGCTCGTCCGGGTAGCCCTCGGGGTGGGAGAGCAGCCACGAGGCGAACATCGCGATGGAGCCCGCGAGGGCCTGGGCCTGGGTCCCGTTCTTCTGGTTGGAGCGGCTGAACATGCCGTCCAGCAGATCGGGGCGCGCCTCGAACATGGACCGGTAGAACTCGGGGGTGATGAACGGGATGCGCTCGGCGACGACGCCGATGGTCTGCTCGATGACGGGACGGGACTGGTCGGACAGCACGGTTGCCTCCTGGGGTGCCGGTGGGTGACATCCCCAAACTAGCATTTGAGATGCTGGATTACGGAATCGGCGCTCCGGCCGCCGCGCCGCCCGGCGGTTCGGGCGGGCGCAGCCCGATGGACACCAGCACCGGACCCACCTGGCGCTCGCTCACGAGGTCCCGCACGCGCACGTCGTCGAGCGCGCCGTAGAAGGCCTCCCGGGCGTCGGCGAGGGCGCGGCGCAGCCGGCAGCCGTGGTCCAGGGGGCAGTCCCCGCCGGCCGACTCGCACTCGACCATCGCCGAGCCGGCCTCGAGCTCGCGCAGGAGCGAGCCGACGCTGGCATCCAGGCCGGCGGGGGTGATCGACACCCCGCCGGTGCGGCCGCGGCTCGAGGCGAGCAGGCCGAGCCCGCTGAGCCGGCCCACGGTCTTGGTCACGTGGTGGTAGGGGGCGCCCACGCCCTCGGCGATGGCGCGCGTGGTGAGCCTCTCCCCCTCGGGGACGGCTCCCGTCAGCAGCAGGACGCGCAGGGCAATGTCCGAGAAGGCCGTCAGCCGCACGTCCGGGTCCTCCGCTCGCTCATGGCGGCTCCTTCCCAGTCCTGGTGCGTCCCGGCCGTCCGCGGGAACGCCTCCATTGTCCCACGCGGCCCCCGGACGCGGACGAGGGGCCTCCCGTCAGGGAGACCCCTCGTCCGCGTCCGGGTCGGGGCGCCGCGGCCCGGACCGGGATCAGGCCTGGTTCAGGCGGTCCTCCAGCCCCGCGCGCTGCTCGAGGATGGGCTCGGGGACGTGGCCGAGCCGCTGGAACCACTCGTCGATGCTGGGCAGCTCCGCCTTCCACTCCCCGGCGTCGACCTTGAGGGCGGCCTCGAGCTCGTCGTCGGAGACATCCAGGCCCGTGAGGTCGAGGTCGTCCTTGGTGGGCACGGTGCCGATCGGGGTCTCCCGGCCGCCCGCCGTGCCCTCGAGCCGGTCGAAGATCCACTTGACCACGCGGGAGTTCTCGCCGAAGCCCGGCCAGGCGAAGCCCCCGCTCGGGGTGCGGCGGAACCAGTTGACGTAGAAGACCTTGGGCATCTCGTCCTCGCCGATGCGCTCGCCGACCTCGACCCAGTGCTCCAGGTAGTCGTTGGCGTTGTAGCCGATGAACGGGAGCATCGCCATGGGGTCGCGCCGGACCACGCCGACGGCGCCCTTCGCGGCGGCCGTGGTCTCCGAGGAGAGCGTGGCGCCCTGGAAGACGCCGTGCTCCCAGCCGAAGGACTGGGAGACGAGCGGCACGGTGGTCTTGCGGCGGCCGCCGAAGACGATCGCGGACAGCGGCACGCCCTCGGGGTCGTCGTACTCGGGGGCGAGGATGTCGGCCTGCTTGATGGGGGTGCAGAAGCGCGAGTTCGGGTGCGCGGCGGGACGGCCGCTCTCCGGGGTCCAGTCGCGGCCCTTCCAGTCCGTCAGGTGCTCGGGCGTCTCGTCCGTCATGCCCTCCCACCAGACGCCGCCGTCGTCGGTCAGCGCCACGTTGGTGAAGATCGTGTTGCCCCGGGCGATGGCGCGCATGGCATTGGGGTTGGTGGGCCACCCCGTGCCCGGGGCCACGCCGAACAGGCCGGCCTCCGGGTTGGTCACCCGGGCCTGCCCGTCCTTGCCGAAGCGGATCCAGGCGATGTCGTCGCCGACCATCTCGGCCTTCCAGCCCTCGAGGGTGGGCTCGAGCATCGCGAAGTTGGTCTTGCCGCAGGCCGAGGGGAAGGCCGCGGAGATGAAGCGGCTCCGGCCCTCGGGGTTCGTGATCTTGAGGATGAGCATGTGCTCGGCCAGCCAGCCCTCGTCGTGGGCGATGGCGGAGGCGATGCGCAGGGCGTAGCACTTCTTGCCGAGCAGCGCGTTGCCCCCGTAGCCGGAGCCGAAGGACCAGATGGCCCGGTCCTCGGGGAAGTGGACGATGTACTTGGAGGGGTTGCAGGGCCAAGGCACGTCCTCCTCGCCCGGGGCCAGCGGGGCGCCCAGCGAGTGCAGGCACTCGACGAAGAAGGCGTTCTGCTCGGTCATCTTCTCCAGCACGGGCGTGCCGATGGTCGCCATGATGCGCATGGAGCACACCACGTAGGCGGAGTCGGTGATCTCCACCCCGTAGCTCGGCCTCGCGGCCTCCAGGTGGCCCATGACGAAGGGGATGACGTACATGGTGCGCCCGCGCATGGCGCCGCGGAACTTCTTGCGCAGGGTGCCCTTCATCACCTCCGGGTCCTCCCAGTTGTTGGTGGGACCCGCGCCCTTCTCGGTCTTGGTGCAGATGAAGGTCCGCTCCTCGACGCGGGCGACGTCGTCCGGGTCGGAGAACGCGGCGAAGGAGTTGGGGAACTTGGTCTCGTCCAGGCGGACGAAGGTGCCGGCGTCCACGAGCTCGTCGGTGAGCTCCGTCCACTCGGCCTCCGAGCCGTCCACCCAGTGGATGCGGTCCGGCTGGGTCAGCTCCGCCATCTCCCGCACCCACGCGAGGAGGTGCGCGTGGGTGGTGGGCGCGTTGTCCAGAGCGCCCTTCACAGCCTCGTTCAGCCCGGTGGTCTCCGTCGTTGCAGTGGGGTTGTCAGCCATTGACATGTCTCCTCGTTGAGGCCGTCCGCCGACCGCCCGGGGCTCTCGTGGTTGTGCTCGTCGTCGAACACTCGACCCGGTGTCACCGGGCCCACAGTGAGCGGCGTGGAGGTGGGCGGCCGGTCTCTACTGTGATGTGGCCCCATCCTATCGCCCGGCCCCGCCACGCCCCAGCAGGGTTACGCGCGCCGCGGCCCGTCGCGCCGGGCGTCCGGCCGGGCGCCGGTGGATTTTGCGCAGCCGGAGGCCACATGTAGAGTTGTGTCCGGCTTGAACGGCGGTGACGCCGGGACGCCGATGCGCCTGTAGCTCAACGGATAGAGCATCTGACTACGGATCAGAAGGTTGGGGGTTCGAATCCCTTCGGGCGCACTCCAGCCGAGGAGCCCCTCACCAGCGGAAACGCCGGTGAGGGGCTTTTTCGTGCCCGGTTCCGGCCGGGCGGGCCCGGGCGAGCTCGGGTGACGGAGGGCTCAGGCCGCGGCGAGGGCGTGGATGTCGCCCCCGGCACGCCCCACGAGACCGCGGGTCACCACGGAGTCGAGCCCGGGCAGGGCGGCCAGGCGCAGCGCCAGGCGCCGCGCCTGCCGGCGCGCCCGGGAGGACGGCAGGAACCACTGCGCCCCGCCGCGGGCCACGCGCTGCTTCTCGGCCACGACCGGCCGCCAGGCCCGCTCCCAGTCCGCCAGCGCCTCGTCGACCGATGCCGCGCGGGCGAGCCGTTCGGCGAGCAGCCACGCCCCGGCGATCCCCAGGGACGCGCCCTGGCCGCCCAGCAGGGACACCGCCTGGCCCGAGTCCCCGAGCAGCACCGCCCGGCCGCTGCTCCACCGCGGCACCTCGATCTGCGTCACCGCGTCGTAGTAGAGCCGGTCCGCGGCGGGGCAGGCCGCCAGCGCGCGGGGCGCGATCCAGCCGAGCGAGCCGTGGACGGCGCGCAGGGCCTCGCGGGGCGCGGCCGGCAGGGCCGGCGCGGCGGTCCGGTGCACGGCGAAGGCGGCCACGCGCCCGTCGCGCAGCCCGTAGAAGCCCATGGCCCGGTCGATGCTGTCCGTGAGGCAGAAGCGGCTGCCGATCCGCCGGTACGACTCCGGGTCCTCGAACACGTACGCCGCCGTGTGCAGGCCGAGCCAGCGGCGGTAGCGCTGCTCGGGCCCGAACGCCGAGCGCCGCACCGCCGAGTGCACCCCGTCGGCGCCCACGACCAGATCGGCGTCGAGCACGGTGCCGTCGTCGAGCACCGCGCCGGCCCCGCCGGGACGCTGCCGCACGCCGACGACGCGCCGTCCGAAGCGGAGCTCCGCCACACCTCGCGCGTGCTCGCGGAGCACCTGTTCGAGGTCGGGGCGCATCACGCTGACGAGGTGCCCGTCGAGGGCGCGGGCGAACCGGGCGAACGGCAGGCCGGCCCGGTCGCGGCCGTGCTCGTCCACGTAGCTGAGCCGGTCCACCGTGTAGCCGAGCTCCCGGACCGCGGGCAGCACGCCCATCGCCTCCGCGGCGTCCCAGCCGGGGCCGAAGAAGTCCATCATGTAGCCCTGCTCCCGCGGGCGCGGCGCCCGCTCCAGGACGACGACGTCCCAGCCCTGCCGGCCCAGGCACCCGGCCAGGGCCAGCCCGGCGATGCCCGCCCCGCAGACGACCGCGCGCACGGCCCGCGCCGCTCAGTACCGGTCGCCGACGGCGACGACGCCGGCCAGCAGGTCGAGGTCCTCGGCCGTCAGGCGCAGCTCCGCGGCCGCCGCGTCCTCCCGCAGGTGGGCGGGGTCGGTGGTGCCGGGGATCGGCAGCACGTGCTCGCCCCGGGCCGTGGTCCAGGCGATCGCGACCGCCGCGCAGGTGCTCCCGTGCCGGCGGGCGACCTCGCGGAGGGGGGCGAGCACGGCGTCCTCGTTGGCGGCCATGGCCTCGGCCGTGAACCGGGGGTTGCGCGAGCGGAAGTCGGCGCCGGAGAACTCCCGGCCCGCGAGGCCACCGGCCAGGTAGCCGCGGCCCAGCGGGGAGAAGGGCACGAACACCGCCCCGTGCTCGGCGCACCAGCCGATGACGTCCCCGGAGGGGTCCCCGTCGGCGGTGGGCCCCGAGCCGTCGGGGTTGCGGGTCCACAGGGAGTACTCCGACTGGACGGCCGCGACCGGGTGGATCGCGTGCGCCCGGTCGGCCTGCTCCGTGCTGACCTCGGAGAGCCCCACGTGGCGCACCTTGCCGGCGGTCACGAGCTCGGCCATCGCGCCCCACGTCTCCTCGAGGGGGACGTCGGGATCCACGCGGTGCAGGTAGTAGAGGTCCACCACGTCGGTGCGCAGCCGGCGCAGGCTGTCCTCGGCCGATCGGCGCACCTCGTCCGGCCGCCCGCAGCGCTCCGTCCGGGGCGGGTCGAGGGAGGCGGCGCGCAGACCGGTCTTGGAGCAGAGGAAGACCTCGTCGCGGCGCCCGCCGAGGGCGGCGCCGACGAGCTCCTCGTTCGCTCCCCCGCCGTAGAGCACCGCGGTGTCCACCACGTTCATGCCGAGGTCCACCGCGAGCCCGAGGACCTCGTGCTTGCGCCGCTCGGTCAGCCCGTGCCGGTCGTAGACCCAGCTCAGGCCCATGGCTCCGAACCCGATCGCGCCCACGCGGTCCCCGGACGGGGTGAATTCGATCTGTCGCATCCCTTGCTCCTTCGTCGGTCCGGCCGCCGCGCGGGCGGCCGGAGCCCGCCGGTCAGCGGTCCCCCGCGGACGGGCGCGGCACCGTGAAGTCCACCAGGCGGGCGTCGGCGCCGTCCAGTCCGGCCCAGGCGCCCGGGACCTCCAGGACCGCCAGGCCGGAGGTGGGGCAGCCGTCGGCGAGAGCCATGACGGCGTCGTAGTCGGAGTCGGGGGTGGCCAGGCGCAGGGCGGCGTCGCGCAGACCGGGCAGGTGGCCGATGACCAGCAGGGACTCCACGGTCTCGGGCACGTGGTTGACCACCGCGATGATCCGGCTGTCCTGGGCCGCGTAGAGGGACTCGTCGAGCCGGGCGGTCGGTGCGAGGTCGCCGAGCTCGCTGCACACCCACGTGCAGGTCTGGCGCGCGCGCAGGGCGCTCGAGCACAGGATCATGTCCGGCACGTGCCCGTGGGCCAGCAGCCAGCGTCCCGCGGCGGCGGCGTCCGTCGCCCCGTCCCGGTGCAGGGGGCGGTCGTGGTCGGCCACGCCCCACGGGTGCTCGGCCTCCGCGTGCCGCATGAGGACGAGCTTCTTCCGGTCGTGGCGGGTCATCGGTTCATGATGCCACGCGAGCGCCGGGCACGGACCTGCCCCGGCGCCTCCGCGCTGCGGGAGGGACCGGGGCCTGCCGGGGCCGGCGACGGATCAGATCGAGTACTCGGGGGCCGCCCACACGACGACCTCGGGGTGCTCGTAGAAGCGGTAGCCCTGCCCGCGGACGGTGCGCACCGTGTTCGCGAGCCGGCCGAGCTTGGAGCGCAGGCGCCGGATGTGCACGTCGATGGTCCGCTCGTTGGGCACCTCCTCGGAGTCGCGCCACAGGCTGTGCAGGAGCTCGTGGCGCCCGACGGTCCGGCTGCCGTTCTCCACGAGGTAGTTCAGCAGCTCGAACTCCTTGAAGGTGAGGTTCAGGAGTCCGCCGTCGAGGAACACCTCCCGGCGGGAGAGGTCGATGAGCACCCCGGTGGACTGGCTCGTCTTCGTCTCGGGCGCCGGCGCGGGCGCGGCGGGCGCCGCGGGCCGCACGGCCCCCGAGGTGGGGTCCCCCAGGGCGTTGCGGACGACCTCGAGGTCGGTGCCGGCGGTGTCGGCGGGGGCCAGGGCCACCGCCGCGTAGGAGTCGGCCTGCGGGACCAGCTGCTGGGCGTAGGCCCGGATGCTCTGGACCATCTTGACCAGCGACGTGCCGCTGGCCGCCGCGGTCTCCTCGTTGAGACCCACGTAGATCACGAAGCCGCGCGCCTCGTTCTCCTGGGCCTGTGGACGCGGCGCCGTGTCCCGCTGCAGGCGGGTGGGGAGCGGCGCCTCCCCCGGGGCGGCCGGCATGGGGCCGAGCGTGTTCCGGAGGCTGCGGTAGTCCGCGGGGGCGGTCTGCCCCCGCTCGGGGGCCGCGGCCGGACCGCGGACAGCACGAGCTTCGCTCGCGCGGTTGCGCTGGGAGATGTGCACGTATCCCGGTGTGCCTGGCATCTGGTGCCCCTCGTCTTTCCGTCGTGCGGCGGACGAGGTTCCGTCCGCCTGAGTCGAACCGCCCCTCGGAACGGCCTCACCACTGCCGGCGTCCGGATCCCCGCACTCCGTGGTGGTTCCGGGGAGGGTCCCCGCGAAGCTGAAAAATCCCTGACAGTGGCGTTGCTCTCATCGTCCACCAGCCTCACCGATCCCGCAAGAAACATTCACGACGCTTTCTCACGATGTGAGATTAGAACGACTGCTGTCCAGTTTCTCCGCCAAAATGAACCCCCTTCAGCCGGCCGCAGCGGCGGCGGTCAGCGCATCTCCCCCGGGATATCAGAGATCTGGGCCGATCCGTTCCGCACTCCGCACGGGTGGCAGGTTGCGCGGCACTTGTCAAGACGCCTCCGGTCGCCGATCTCCTGTCTCACGATGTGGACGGAAGTCGCGGGAGTGAAAAAGGCCCGCCGACGCGGCCGGCGGGCCTTTTCTCGCACCTGGTCCGCGGATTCTCGCGGACGGCGGTCAGTCGACCACGCCGTAGAGCCGGTCCCCGGCGTCCCCGAGGCCCGGGACGATGTAGGCGTTCTCGTCGAGCCGTTCGTCCCTCGCGGCCAGGACGATGTTGACCTCCGAGTCCCCCAGTTCCTCCTCGAGGGCGGCCAGGCCCTCGGGGGCGGCCAGGAGGCACACGCACGTGATCTGCTCGGCCCCGCGGCGGTAGAGGAACTTGATCGCCTCCCGCAGGGTCCCGCCCGTGGCCAGCATCGGGTCCAGGACGAAGACCTGGCGCCCGGTGAGGTCGTCGGGCAGCCGCTCGGCGTAGGTGATGATGTCCAGGGTGTCCTCGTTGCGGGCCATGCCCAGGAAGCCCACCTCGGCCGTGGGGACCAGCCGGGTCATGCCCTCGAGCATGCCCAGGCCGGCGCGGAGGATCGGCACGACCAGCGGCCGGGGCTTCGACAGCCCCACGCCCGTGGTGCGCGTGACCGGCGTGTCGATCTCCACCGGTTCCACCCGGACCCCCCGGGTGGCCTCGTACGCGAGCAGCGTCACCAGCTCCTCCACGAGCAGGCGGAACACCGGGGACGTGGTGTTCTTGTCCCGGAGCACGGTCAGTTTGTGTGCCACCAGAGGGTGGTCGAGAACGGTCACTCGCATGGACCAAAATTACCACCGGGCCACCGGGGCGCCCCGCCCCCTCGCCGGGCCCGCCCCCGCCAGGGGGATCCGCCCAGGAGGAGACCCGCATGGCACTGCCCCCGCGCACCCGATCCGAGGCCCGGGCGGAGGCCTGGATGCGGCTGGCCCTCGCCGAGGCCCGGGCCGCGCTCGGGACGGGGGACGTGCCGATCGGCGCCGTCGTCGTCGGCCCGGACGGAACGGTGGTGGGGCGGGGCCGCAACCGCCGGGAGGCCGACGGCGACCCCACGGCCCACGCCGAGATCCTGGCCCTGCGCGAGGCCGCCCGCACTCTGGGCTCGTGGCGGCTGGACGGCTGCACGCTCGTGGTGACCCTCGAGCCCTGCGCCATGTGCGCGGGCGGGATCGTCCTGGCGCGGGTGCCCCGGGTGGTGCTGGGCGCGTGGGACGACAAGGCCGGGGCGGCCGGCTCCGTCCTCGACGTGCTCCGGGAGCGGCGGCTCAACCACTGGGTGGAGGTGACCGGCGGCGTCCTGCAGGACGAGTGCTCCCGGCTGCTCCTCGACTTCTTCGCGGGGCACCGGCGCGGCGGCGGCGCCGGGCCGGCCGCCCCCGGCCCCGCCGGCTCCGCGGGTTTTGGCGGTTGAGCACGCCAGCCGGTACAGTACTACGAGCTGGTGACGTGTCCGAGCGGCCGAAGGTGCATCACTCGAAATGATGTTTGGTGTAAGAGCCAACGAGGGTTCAAATCCCTCCGTCACCGCCAGTCGGGAAGGCCCCGGGTCCTGAGGGACCCGGGGCCTTCCGCGTGCCCGCCCACGCCGCCCGCGGGCCCCGGGATCCTCGTGCGCCCGCGGGAGCACGCGACGGCCCGGACCCGGACCCGCAGGCCGGGAGCGGATACCGTGGTGGCGATCAGCACGCCCGCCGAGCGGCGGGCCCGGACGGAAGAGGCGGAGCATGACGACGTCGGCACAGGCAGTCGGACACCTGGGAACGGACGGGGAGGAGTACCCGGACGCGTACTTCGTGCGGCTGGACGGCACCCGGTTCCGCTCGACGCTGCACTCGCAGGGCGCGTGGAACGAGGCCGAGCAGCACATGGGCGCCGCCTCGGGGCTGCTCGCCCACGCCGTGGAGGCCGACCACCCCCGCCAGGACCTGCTGCCCGTGCGCTTCTCCTACGACATCCTCGGCTTCATCCCCGGCGGCGAGGTCGAGGTGACCACGCGGGTGGTCCGCCCGGGCCGGACCATCGAGCTGGTCGAGGCCACGATGAGCCACGGCGGCCGCTCCTGCATCCGGCTGAGCGTGTGGCGGCTGCTCCGGGGCGAGACCGCGGGCTCCGCCGGCACGCACCGGGAGGCCCTGCCGCCGGTGACCGACGCCCTGCCCACCACGATGACCGGGCGGTGGCCGGGCGGGTACATCGCGTCCCTCGAGGGCCGCACCGTGCGCGAGCACCGGCCCGGCCGGGCCGCCATGTGGCTGCGCGCGCCGCACGCCGTCGTCGCCGGGGAGGAGTCCTCCACCACGGCACGGTTCCTGGCGGCCGTGGACGCCGCCAACGGCATCGCCGTGCGGGTGGGCCCCGACGAGATGGCCTTCCCCAACGTGGACCTGAGCGTGCACCTGGTCCGGGAACCGGTCTCCCCGTGGGTGGGCCTCGACACGCACGTCACCTTCGGGGCGACCGGCGTGGGCCTCACCGAGTCCGCACTGCACGACGAGGCCGGCTACCTCGGCCAGGTGGCCCAGTCCCTGACGATCCGGCCGCTGCCGGTCTCCGGCTGAGCCGCCCCGGCCCCGGCGGGCACCGGCCCCGGGGCGTCCGGGGCGTCCGGGGCGTCCGCCGTGCGACCGTACAATGGGGCGGGATTCCCGACGTCGAGACCAGGGGCGAGCGCGCCCCGAGGAGGCCATCGAAGTGAGCAGCATCAACATCACCGTGATCGATCGCGAGGGCAACCGCACCGAGGGTGTCGAGTGGAAGGACTACGAGAGCCTCATGGAGGCCCTCACCCGCCACAAGTACCCGATCCTGGCCACCTGCGGCGGCAACGCGTCCTGCTCCACGTGTCACTCCTACCTCGACCAGGGCTCCTTCTCGAAGGCCAACGAGATCAACGACGAGGAGGAGGACCTCCTCGACATGCTCGACGACACCCGGCACGACACCTCGCGGCTCAGCTGCCAGGTCGAGTGGTCGGAGGAGCTCGACGGCGCCGAGGTCACCATCGCCCCCGAGTGGTGAGCCGCCCGTCCCCGCGGGGACGACCCCGCCAGCTCTGACCAGATCCCGGACGGACCGCCGCCGGCGCGGCGCAGGAAGTGGACCATGACCGACATCCGGAACGACCTCACGACCCGCGCCGCCTACGTCTCGGACGCGTCGATCTACCGCCGGCTGCCCGAGGCGGTGGCCGAGCCGCGCAGCGTCGAGGAGGTCCGCGAACTGCTGGCCCTGGCGAGGGAGCGGGGCTGGCCGGTGGTCTCCCGCGGCGGGGGCACCTCCGTGGCGGGCAACGCGATCGGCGAGGGACTGGTCGTCGACACGTCCCGGCACTTCAACCGGATCCTGTCGATCGACCCCGAGGCGCTGACCGCCACCATCGAGCCCGGCGTGATCTGCGACCAGCTGCGCACCGCGGCGTCCGAGTTCGGCCTCACCTACGGCCCCGACCCCTCGACGCACTCGCGGGCCACGATCGGCGGGATGGTCGCCAACAACGCGTGCGGCTCCCACTCCGTGGCGTGGGGCACCTCGGCGGACAACCTGGTCTCCCTGAAGGTCATGCTCGCCGACGGCCGGGTGGTCGAGCTGCGCGAGGGCGGCACCTCCGAGCCGGGGATCGACCGGGCCCTGACCGGGATCCGCGACCGGCACCTGGCGATGCTGCGCACCGAGCTCGGCCAGTTCCCCCGCCAGGTCTCCGGCTACGGGCTGCACTACCTGCTCGGCGAGAAGGGCTTCGACGCCGCCAAGGCCTTCGCCGGCACGGAGGGCACGTGCGGGATCATCACCGAGCTCACGGTCCGCCTGGTCCGCAAGCCCGCCCACACGGCCCTGGCCGTGCTGGGCTTCGAGGACGCGTTCGAGGCCGCCACGGCGGCGCCGAGGCTGCGGGTGCCCGGCGTCTACACGATCGAGGGCATGGGCTCGGACCTGCTCGACGCCCTGCGCACCCGGCAGGGCCAGGAGCGCGCCGGCTCGGAGCTGCCCCGCGGCGGCGGCTGGCTCTACTGCGAGGTCGGCGCGGACACCCTCGAGGAGGCCGAGGCGGCCGCCCGCACGCTGCCGGGGCTCGTCCCGGAGAACGTCGTGGACTCCGTGATCGTCTCCGACGCGGGGCAGGCGCGGGCCCTGTGGCGGATCCGCGAGGCCGGCGCGGGCATCGTGACCCGCCTGCCCGAGGGCGGGGAGGCCTGGCCCGGCTGGGAGGACTCCGCGGTCCCGCCGGCGCGCCTGGGCGAGTACCTGCGCGACCTCTACGACCTCCTGCACGAGCTGGGCCTCACCGGCATCCCCTTCGGGCACTTCGGGGAGGGCTGCGTGCACATCCGCATCTCCTTCGAGTTCTCCGACGACGCCGGGGTGGCGGCCTACCGGACGTTCATCGAGCGCGCCGCGGAGCTGGTGCACCGCTACGGCGGCTCGGTCTCCGGCGAGCACGGCGACGGCCGGGCCCGCTCCGAGCTGCTGGCCACGATCTACTCCCCCGAGGCGCTGTCCTCCTTCGCGGAGTTCAAGGCCGTCTTCGACCCGGACGGCGTCTTCAACCCGGGCGTGCTGGTGGATCCCGAGCCCATCGACCGGGGCATCCGGCCCGGGCCCGGCGCCCGGACGTTCGACCTGACGCCGGTGCACGCGTTCTCCGGTGACGGCGGCTCGTTCTCCAGCGCGGTGAACCGGTGCGTGGGCGTGGGCGCGTGCCGCTCCGACGTCGGGGCCATGTGCCCGTCCTTCCAGGCGACCCGGGACGAGGTGCACTCGACCCGCGGCCGCGCCCGGTCCCTCGCCGAGATGCTGCGCGGGGAGTCCATCACGGACGGCTGGAAGTCGAAGGAGACCCTCGAGGCGCTCGACCTGTGCCTGTCCTGCAAGGCCTGCGCCTCGGAGTGCCCGGTCAACGTGGACATGGCGACCTACAAGGCCGAGTTCCTGCACCACCACTACCGGCACGGGCTGCTCTCGTTCCTGGGCCGGGGCCGGCGGCCGATGGCCCACTTCACGATGGGCTGGATGCCGTGGTTGATGCGGATCGCCGAGAAGGTGCCCTTCTCCTTCCGGGCGATCAACCTGCTCGAGTCCAGCCGTGCCGTCGAGGAGCTGACCAAGCGGCTCGGCGGGATCGAGCCGAGGCGGCGGATGATCTCCTTCGCCGAGCAGCCGCTCACCCGCTGGTTCCGCCGCCGGTCCGCCGCCCACCGCCCCGGTGACGACACCGACGGCCGGCCCACCGTGGTGCTGTGGCCCGACACGTTCACGAACTTCTCCGCCGACGCCCCCGGGCGGGCCGCCGTGGAGGTGCTCGAGGCCATGGGCTACCGGGTGCTGATGCCCATGGGCAACGTCTGCTGCGGGCTGACCTGGCACTCCACCGGGCAGCTGGACATGACGCAGAAGGTGCTGCGCGAGACCCTCGACGTGATGGAGCCGCTGCTGGAGGCCGGCTACCCGGTCATCGGGCTCGAGCCCTCGTGCACGGTCATGCTCCAGGAGGAGATCACGGAGCTGCTCCCCGGCGACCCCCGGGCCCGGCGCGTGGCCGAGCTGACGACGACGATCGGCGCGTTCGCGGCCCGCCACCTGGCCGAGGGCGGCGCGTGGCCGTTCCGGCAGCTGGCCACCGAGGCGGGTCCCGCCGGCGCCGTGTGCCAGGTCCACTGCCACCAGCAGTCGATGAGCGGCTACGGCCCGGAGCTCGAGGTGCTCGCGAAGCTGGGCGTGGACACCGCCGTGGTGGGCGGCGGGTGCTGCGGGCTCGCGGGCAACTGGGGGTTCGAGCCCGGACACTACGAGGTCTCGCAGACCCTCGGCGAACGCGAGCTGTTCCCCGCGATCCGGGCCGCCGCGGACGGGACGATCGTGCTCGCCGACGGCTTCTCGTGCCGCACCCAGATCGCCCAGGGCACCGGCGCCGACGGCGTCCACCTCGCCGAGGTGATGCGCGCGGCGCTGCCCCCGGTGGAGCCCGGCGAGCGGTAGCGCGCACCGCCGCCGGCGCCGGTGGCCGGCGGCGCCGCCTCGGGCCGCCGTGTCGGTGGCCCCGCCTAGAATGAGGGGCCCGGGCGGGACCGCTTCCCGGGGCGTGGCACGCCACGACGTCCGCACGAGGAGGATATCCCCCCATGTCTTCGCTCTTCCCCGCTCCCCGCCCCGTCCTGGGCGCTCTCGCCCTCGTCTCCGCCCTGGCCCTGACCGCCTGCGCGAGCGGGGCACCGGACCGGGCCGGTGCCGCCGGGAGCGGGGCGGGCCCCTCCGCGGCGGCGCCGTCCGGGACCGTCCCGGCGACCGGGGCGGAGGACAGCTCGGCGGACGCCACGGAGGACGCCGCGCAGCCGGCAGGGGAACGCGCGGGCGAGCCGGCCGAGCAGGACGGCGAGCAGCCCGGTGACCGCTCCACCGCCGGACCGGCGGAGGCCCCGGCCGCCGGCGATCCGGCCCCGGGCGCTGCCGAGGACGGCACGGACGGTGGCGTGACGGCCGGCGCGGAGGACGGCGCGGCCGCCGGCGGCCCGGCTGCCGGCCGCGCGGCGGGCGCGCGCACCGGGGGCGGCGTCCCGCTGTGCACCACGTCCCAGCTCGAGGCCGCGGCCACCCCGGTGGGAGGCGCCGCCGGCTCCGTCCACGTGGACCTCGTCCTCACCAACGCGGGCGCCGGCCCGTGCACGCTGGCCGGCTACGCGGGCGTCTCCTTCGTCGACGCCGCGGGCACGCTGACCGGCTCCCCCGCGGTGCGGGACGCCACCGTTCCCGGCACCGGCCGGGTCCTGGCGCCCGGGGAGTCCGCCGTCGCCGGCCTGCGCGTGGGCCAGGCCGCCAACCACCAGTCCTGCGACGCCCGGTCCGCCACCGGGCTGCGCGTCTACCCGCCCGAGAACACGGAGTCCGTCGTGATCCCCTTCCCCGTGGAAGCCTGCGCCGATGCGCAGATCCACCAGCTCGAGATCCAGGGCTTTGGCGCCTGACCCAGCCCTGAGCCTGTTCACCGAGCACACCCGGGCCTGGTTCTCGGGTGCGTTCGCCGCGCCCACCGCCGCCCAGGAGGGCGCGTGGCGGGCGATCGCCGCCCGGCACCACGCCCTGATCGTGGCGCCCACCGGCTCCGGCAAGACCCTGGCCGCGTTCCTGTGGGCGCTGGACCGGTTCGTGGCCGAGGCCGCCGCGGCTCCCGGCGCCACGGCCCCGGCCGCCCGCGCAACGGCCGAGGGCAGTGCGGCCGGCACCGCGGACCAGCCGTCCGCCGGCACAGCGGGCCGCGCAGCGTACGCTGCGGCGGCCGGCGGCCGGACCCTGCGGGCCAAGGCCCGGTCCGCGAGCGCTGCGGGCGAGCGGCGCGGAACCCGGGTCCTCTACATCTCCCCGCTCAAGGCCCTGGGCGTGGACGTGGAGCGCAACCTGCGGGCCCCGCTGATCGGCATCTCGCAGACGGCGCGGCACGCCGGCGTCGAGCCGCCGGAGATCAGCGTGGGCGTCCGCTCCGGGGACACGCCCCAGGCGATCCGCCGGGCCCTGCTCACGAACCCCCCGGACATCCTCATCACCACCCCCGAGTCGCTGTACCTGATGCTGACCTCCAAGGCGCGCGAGACCCTCACGGACGTGCAGACGGTGATCGTGGACGAGGTGCACGCCGTGGCGGGCACCAAGCGGGGGGCGCACCTGGCGCTCACGCTCGAACGGCTGGACGCCCTCCTGGCGCAGCCGGTGCAGCGCATCGGGCTGTCCGCGACCGTCGAGCCGATCGAGACGGTCGCCCGGTTCCTGGGCGGGCGGGAACCGGTCACCGTCGTCGCGCCCCGGGCGGAGAAGACGTGGGACCTCACGGTCTCGGTGCCCATCCCGGACATGACGGTGCTGGGCGGGCCGAGCGCCTCCCCGTCGCTGGCGGGCTCCGCCTTCGGCGACGACGACCTCGACGCCCTCGCCCCCACGACCACGGCGTCGATCTGGCCCCACGTCGAGGAGCGGGTCGTAGACCTCGTGCTCGAGAACCGGTCGACCATCGTGTTCGCCAACTCCCGCGGCCTGGCCGAGAAGCTCACGGCACGGCTCAACGAGATCTACGCGTTCCGGGTGGCGCACGCGGAGTCGGACGGCGCAGCCCAGGACGGCGGCGCCCGCGGCACCGGCCGGGACGGCGCCGGTCCCCACGACGACGGCGGGGCGCCCGGGCCCCGGCAGGTCGGGGACGTGCTGCGCTACGCCCTGGCCGGGCCGGAGGCGGCCGGCGGGGCGGCGGCCCCCGAACCCGCGGACCTGCGCCGGCAGACCGGCCGCTACGAGGGTGCGGCGCCGGTGCTGGCCCGCGCCCACCACGGATCGGTCTCGAAGGACCAGCGGGCCGTCATCGAGGACGACCTCAAGACGGGGCGGCTGCGCTGCGTGGTGGCCACCTCCTCCCTGGAGCTGGGCATCGACATGGGCGCGGTGGACCTGGTGGTCCAGATCGAGGCCCCGCCCTCGGCGGCCTCGGGCCTGCAGCGCGTGGGCCGCGCCGGGCACCAGGTGGGCGAGGTCTCCCGCGGCTGGTTCTACCCGAAGCACCGCGGGGACCTGCTGGACGCCGCGGTCACCGTGGAGCGGATGCTGCAGGGCCGGATCGAGCCGCTCGCGGTCCCGCTCAACCCCCTGGACGTGCTGGCCCAGCAGACGGTCGCGGCGACCGCGCTGGGGCCGGTCGACGTCGAGGAGTGGTTCGACACCGTCCGCCGGTCCTGCCCGTTCCTGACCCTGCCCCGCTCCGCCTACGACGCCACCCTGGACCTGCTCGCGGGCCGCTATCGGTCCGACGAGTTCGCCGAGCTGCGCCCGCGGATCGTGTGGGACCGGGAGACCGGCACCATCGAGGGCCGGCCGGGGGCGCAGCGCCTGGCCGTGACCTCCGGCGGCACGATCCCGGACCGCGGGCTGTTCGCGGTCTACCTCGTGGGCGAGCAGGACGGGAAGAACTCCAAGCGGGTGGGCGAGCTCGACGAGGAGATGGTCTACGAGTCGCGCGTGGGGGACGTGATCGCCCTGGGCGCCTCCAGCTGGCGGATCGAGGAGATCACCCACGACCGCGTCATCGTCTCCCCCGCCCCGGGCGTGCCGGGCAAGCTGCCGTTCTGGCACGGCGACGGCCCCGGCCGGCCCGTGGAGCTGGGCCGCGCGGTGGGCCGGTTCAACCGTGAGATCGCCGGGGCCGCCGAGCCGGACGCCCGGGCCCGGCTGCGCGCGGCCGGTCTCGACGAGTGGGCGGCCGACAACCTGCTCGCCTACGTGGGCGAGCAGAAGGAGGCCGTGGGACAGGTCCCGTCGGACCGGCTGTTCGTCGTCGAGCGCTTCCACGACGAGCTCGGGGACTGGCGCGTGGTGCTGCACTCGCCGTTCGGGATGCCCGTGCACGCCCCGTGGGCGCTGGCCGTGGGGGCCCGGCTGCACGAGCGGTACGGGCTCGACGGCTCCGCGCAGGCCGCCGACGACGGCATCGTGCTGCGCGTGCCGGCCATGGAGGACGAGCCCCCCGGAGCCGAGCTGTTCCTCTTCGACGCCGACGAGCTCGACCAGATCGTCACCGAGGAGGTGGGCGGCTCGGCGCTGTTCGCGTCCCGGTTCCGGGAGTGCGCCGCCCGGGCCCTGCTGCTGCCCCGGCGCGACCCCGGCCGGCGCTCCCCGCTGTGGCAGCAGCGCCAGCGCTCGGCGCAGCTGCTGGACGTGGCCCGGAAGTACCCACAGTTCCCGATCATCCTGGAGACGATCCGCGAGTGCCTCCAGGACGTCTACGACCTGCCCGCGCTCAAGGAGCTCCACCGGGCGGTCGAGCGGCGCGCGATCCGGGTGGTCGAGACCACCACGGAGCAGCCCTCGCCCTTCGCCCGCACCCTGCTCTTCGGCTACGTGGCCCAGTTCCTCTACGAGGGGGACTCCCCGCTCGCCGAGCGCAAGGCCGCCGTGCTGTCCCTCGACGCCGCCCTGCTCAACGAGCTCCTGGGCCGCGCCGAGCTGCGGGAGCTGCTGGACCCGGACGTCATCGAGCGCACGGAGGCGGAGCTGCAGCGCCTGGCCCCGGACCGCCGGCTGCGCGGGCTCGAGGGCGCGGCGGACCTGCTGCGCCTGCTCGGCCCCCTCACCACCGCCGAGGCCGCCCGCCGGCTCCAGGACCCCGGGGACCCGGAGGCCGCGTGCCCCGAGGACGTCGCCACCGCCTGGCTCGACCAGCTCGTGTCCGCCAACCGTGCGCTGCGGGTGCACCTGCGCGGCGTCGAGCACTGGGCCGCGATCGAGGACGCCTCCCGGCTGCGCGACGCCCTCGGCGTGCCCCTGCCCATGGGGGTGCCGCTGGCCTTCGTGGAACCGGTCGAGGACCCGCTGGCCGACCTCGTCTCCCGCTACGCCCGCACCCACGGGCCCTTCACCGTGGACGAGGCCGCCGCCCGGCTCGGCCTGGGTCCGGCCGTGGTGCGCACCACGCTGGAGCGGCTCGCCGCGGACCGGCGCGTGGTCGAGGGCGAGTTCCGGCCGGTGCGCCCCGACGGCGGCGGGGCCGGCCCGGCGGCCTCCGAGTGGTGCGAGTCCGAGGTGCTGCGCCGGATCCGGCGCCGCTCGCTGGCCGCGCTGCGCCGGGACGTGGAACCCGTCTCCGGGCAGGTCTACGCCCGGTTCCTGCCGGCCTGGCAGCACGTGGGCCGGGGCCACCAGCTGCGCGGTGAGGACGGGGTGCTGACGGTGGTGGACCAGCTCGCGGGCGTCGCCGTCCCCGCCTCGGCCTGGGAGCCGCTGGTGCTCGCGGCCCGGGTGGCCGACTACCGCCCCGAGCTGCTGGACGAGCTGACCGCCACCGGGGAGATCCTGTGGTCCGGGGCCGGCTCCCTGGCGGGCGACGACGGGTGGGTGTCGCTGCACCTGAGCGAGGCCGCCCAGCTCACCCTGCCCCCGGCCGAGACCCTCGCGGTCGCGGCCGGAGCCCTGGACTCCACGCTGGAGCGGCGTGTCCTCGACGTCCTGGCCCCCGGCGGCGCGTGGTTCTTCCCGCAGCTGCTGGGCCTGCTCGACGCCGCCGGGGAGCCCGTTCCCGCCGCCGAGCTGACCACCGCGCTGTGGAACCTCGTCTGGTCCGGGCTGATCACCAACGACACCTTCCTGCCCGTGCGCTCCCTGCTCTCCGGCGGGCAGGCCGCCCACCGGCACCGGGCCCAGGCCCCGCGGGGACGCACCACGTCCCGCCGGGGCGCCGCCCGGCTGCGGCCCGGCGCGGCCTCCCGCGCGGGGATCGGCGGGGCGCTGCGGGCGCCGGCGCGGGCGGCCACCCTGGAGCGCCACGACTCCCCGCTCGTGGCCGGGCGCTGGTCGATGCTGCGCCCCGAGCCCCTCGACCCCACGCTGCGGGCGTCGGCCACCGCGGAGCTGCTCATGGACCGCTACGGCGTGGTGACCAAGGGCCCCGTGGCGGTCGAGGAGCTCCCCGGCGGCTTCGCCACCGTCTACAAGGTGCTCTCCACGCTCGAGGACACGGGCCGGGCCCGCCGCGGCTACTTCATCGAGGGCCTGGGCGCCGCCCAGTTCGCGCAGGCCGCCACGGTGGACCACCTCCGGACGTTCAGCACCGACGACCAGGTCCGCGCCGAGGAGCCCGTGGCGCTGGCGCTGGCCGCGACCGACCCCGCCAACCCCTACGGGGCCGCGCTCGAGTGGCCGGAGCCCGTGTCCGTCCCCGCCCCGGACGGCGGGGGCGCGCCCGCGGGGCGGCACCGGCCCGGACGCAAGGCGGGCGCCGTCGTCGTGCTCGTCGACGGAGCCCTGGTCCTGTACGTGGAGCGCGGCGGGCGGACCGTCCTCGCGTTCACCGACGACGCGGCCGCCCTGGCCGCCGCCGGGCCCGCCGTGGCCGAGACCGTCCGCCGGGGCGCGGTGGACAAGCTGACCGTCGAGAAGGTCAACGGCGCCGGGGTCCTGGGCCACGGCCCCGTCGAGACCTCGGTGCGGGAGTCCCTGCTGGCCGGCGGGTTCTACTCGACGCCGCGCGGACTGAGGATGCGCCGATGAGCGCCGACCGGGACCCCGGGGGCGGCCGTGCCCGAGGGTGACACCGTCCACCGCCAGGCCGCCCTGCTGCGCCGCGCCCTGGCCGGCAAGGTCCTGACCCGCAGCGACCTCCGCTTCCCGTCGATCGCCACCGCGGACCTCTCGGGGCGCACCGTGACCGAGGTGCTGCCGCGGGGCAAGCACCTGCTGGTCCGCACCGACGGCGGCCCCGACGCCCTGCCCCCGCTCACCCTGCACTCCCACCTGCTCATGGAGGGCATGTGGCACGTCTATCCGCCCGGCGCCCGGTGGCGGCGCCCCGGCCACCAGGCCCGGGCGGTGCTCGAGAACGCGGCCGCGCAGGCCGTCGGCTTCGACCTCGGCATGCTGGACCTCGTGGCCACCGCGGACGAGGACGAGCTCGTGGGCCATCTCGGCCCGGACCTGCTCGGTCCGGACTGGGACCGGGCCGAGGCCCTGGCCCGGCTGGCCCTGCACCTGCGGCGGCACGTGGGCGCCGCGCTCATGGACCAGCGCAACCTCGCCGGCATCGGCAACGTCTACCGCAACGAGATCCTGTTCCTGCGGCGGCTGCACCCCTTCACCCCGGTGGCCGCCGTCCCGGACCTCGGTGCGGTCGTGGACCTCGCCCACCGGCTGCTGCACGCCAACCGGGACCGCTCGCAGCGCTCCACGGTGGGCGGTCCCGCCCGCCGGGGCGAGCAGTTCTGGGTCTACGGCCGCGGCCGGCAGCCGTGCCGCCGGTGCGGGGCCCCGATCCGGGAGGCACGGATCGACGACGCCGAGCTCGTGCCCGGCGAGCCCCACCCCGGGCCGCCGCGGGACCGCCCGGTGTGGTTCTGCGAGCGCTGCCAGCCCCTCCCCCGCTGAGTCCGGCCGTGGCGGCTTATCATGAGATCGCCGCCCCAGCGGCCCGACATCATGAGGAGGCACCATCAACACGACCCTGCTCGGCGCAGAGTACTTCGCGGCACCCGAGGACGGCGCGGACGGTGAGGAGTTCCGCTCCGCGTCCCGTGCCTCGGCCGCGGCCCTGGACCAGCGCGAGGACGTCGTCCGCTACAAGGACCGCTTCGCCCTGCGGATCACGGACCAGACCCCGCACGACGTCATGGTCCAGAACCTGCTCTTCCTGCGCGGGGTCCTGGACTCCGCGGGGGTCGACTACCTGCTGGTGCGCGGCAACGACGAGCGCCCCGTCATCGCGGTGGACCTCAAGGACCGGCCCCGGCTCCGGCAGGCCCTGGTGGACGCGGCCGTGGGCGAGCCCTACTACGTCAAGCCGATGGACACCAAGAAGAAGACCGTGCAGCTGCTGGCCGACGGCGAGCTGTCCTCCCGCCGCAACGCCCGGGTGCTGCGCCTGTTCCGGCCCCACTACTCCGCGGAGGCCCGGCTCTACTACGGCGCCGGCACCGGCGTGCAGGTGGAGCTCTGGGAGTTCGGCGAGGACGAGATCCGGTTGCCCATCGAGAACTCGCTGACCCGGCGCACCGTCCCGGTGGCCGAGGCCGTGCGCGGCACCGTGGAGCGCTTCGGTCTCACCTGGCCCACGATCGAGAACATGTTCGCCGACCACGCCATCGACATCGACTTCGAGATCGACATGATCTTCTCGTGGGTGGACGGCTCCGACGAGGAGTACCGCAGGGTCCGGGCCTCGTACATGGCCGACGCCGTGGTGGGCGAGGGCGACGCGCACGAGGCCCGCTTCCGGCAGGTCGACGAGCTGAAGTACGCCCTGCGCTCGGTGCACATGTTCGCCCCCTGGGTGCGCAACATCTACATCGCCACGGACTCCCGGCCGCCGGCGTGGCTGGCGGAGCACCCGCGGGTGCGGGTCGTGCGCAGCGAGGAGTTCTTCGCGGACACCTCGGCGCTGCCGATCTACAACTCGCAGGCGGTGGAGGCGCAGCTGCACCACATCGAGGGGCTCTCGGAGCACTACCTGTACTCCAACGACGACATGTTCTTCGGCCGCCCGATCGGCCCGGCGCTGTTCTTCTCGCCCGGGGGGATCACGAAGTTCGTGGAGAACGAGACCCGCATCGGCCTGGGCGAGAACTCCGCCGAGCGCTCGGGCTTCGAGAACGCCGCCCGCGTCAACCGCCGGCTCCTGTGGGAGCGCTTCGGCCGGATCACCACCCGCCACCTGCAGCACTGCGCCGCGCCCCTGCGGCGCAGCGTGGTGGCCGAGATGGAGCGGGAGTTCCCCGCCGAGTTCGCCCGCACCGCGGCCAGCCGCTTCCGGGCGGCGGACAACATCTCGGTCACGAACTCGCTCTACCACTACTACGCGCTGCTGACCGGCCGGGCCGTGACCCAGGAGACGGCCCGCACCCAGTACGTGGACACCACCACGCGCTCCGGGCTGCAGCAGATGGAGAAGCTGCTCGGCCGGCGCAACCTGGACATGTTCTGCCTCAACGACGGCAGCTTCCCGGAGGTGCCCGCGCCCGAGCGCGCCGAGCGGATGACGGACTTCCTCGAGCGCTACTACCCCATCACGGCTCCCTGGGAGAAGTGACCGCAGGAGCGTCCGGGCCCGCGGCCGGTGCCGGGCTCCCGGCACCGGCCGCGGGCGCCACCGGGGCTCAGGCGCGCGGCCGGTCCCCGGGTCCGGGCTCGCCCTCGCCCCGGTAGCCGCGGTCGGGGCCGGCGTCGCCGTCGCGCCGGGTCCGCGGGTCGGGGCCGGCGTCGCCGTCGGACCGGAGGTCACCGTCACCCCGAGTGCTCGGGTCCGGCCCGGGCTCGCCCTCGGACCGGAGATCACCGTCGTTCCGGGAGCGTGTGTCCGGCCCGGGCTCGCCGTCCTGCCAGGGGGCGTCGTCGGAACGGGCGTCCCGTTCGTGGTCCACACCGTCCTCGTGGTGTCCGCGCCGGGTGGCACCGGCTGTGGAGTCGTCCCCGTCCGGGGCGAGCGCCGCGGCGTCCCGGCGGTGGGTCTCCGCCTCCTGCCGCACCTTGTCGGCGTCCTCGGCCCGCCGCTGGGCGTCCTGCTCGAGGCGGTCGGCCTCGATCCGGGCCCGCTCGGCCTCGGCACGGGCCGCGTCGGCGTCCGCCTTGCGCTCGCGGGCCGAGAGGTCCTCCTCCTCGCTGCGGGAGCGCAGCTCGGCGGCGCGCTCCTGGTTCTCCCGCCGCTGCGCGGCGTCGCGCTCCTTCTTCTTGCGACTCCCGGCCAGCACGGCCAGGAGCACCACGGCCAGCACGACCACGGCCAGCACGATCCAGATCCAGGTTTCCATCGGATGTTCCTCCTCGGTAGGCCCCCACGTTCCTCAAAAGAAGCAGAGCCGCACGGGTCCGGCCAGCAGTCCGGCTCAGTGGCGGGCAACGGCGTGCCGGGCCACCCCGTGGCCGCGTTCCCAGCGCCGCGGGCACCGGGCCGGGCCGGTGCCCGCCAGGGGACCGCACCGGGGACCGGCCCAGGCCCGTCCGGGCGCCGGTCCGGGAGTCGCCCCTGGTCAGAGAGCTCTTCGGCGAACCCGCCCCCGGGCCGGTCCCGCGGCGTGCCGGGGCGGTCCCGCAGGCGGGGCGCCGGGGTACGGCACGCGGGGCACCGGGGTGCCGCGGAGAACGGGCGCGGCCGCGGCCGAACATGACTCCGCGCGTCGGGCACGGCGGGCAGTGGCGTGCCCTGCCGGACGTGCTCCCCGCCCCGACAGGGCGCGTTCCGCATGATCCAGCATGGATTTGCTTTACTTAATGCATTCGTGCTCCGTCCGCCCTCCCGAGAGGACCCCGCCATGCGACTCAACCCTGCCGGTCCCCTGATCACCATCGCCGTCGGCCTGATCCTCTGGCTGGCGCTGCCGTCCGTCGTGGGCCCGGTCAATCTCGCACTGGCCGGCCAGATCATCTTCTGGGTGGGCGTCGCCTACCTCGCCCTGGTCCTGATCGCCGCCGCCGTGCCGTCCCGGCGCCGCTCCACCCGCAGCACCGTGGCGGATCCCGGCACCGGGGAGCGCATCGAGCGCTCCGAGACCGACCTCAGCTGAGGACTCCCGCGGCACCCGCCCGGTGCGCGCGGCGAGGTCCGCCCCGCGCGCTCGCCGGTCCCGCCCGCGCGGTGCGGGCGGGACCGGTGCGGGCGGGACCGGTGCGGGCGGCGGACCACGGCGCGCAGGGACGGCTCAGACCAGTGCGGGGGCCTTCCGCAGCGCCTCCTGCAGGGCGCCCAGGACGAGGGCCACCGATCCGGCGTGGGCATTGGGGCCCATCAGGCCGATCCGCCACACCGTGTTCGCGTACTCCTTGACGCCCGCCCCGATCTCCACGGAGAAGTGCTCCAGCAGGTAGGACCGCACCCAGGCGGAGTCGACGCCCTCGGGCACCTTGACCGTGGTCAGCTCCGGCAGGCGGTGCCCCTCGGCGGCGAACAGCTCCAGGCCCATGTCCTGCAGCCCCGCCTGGAGCGCGTCCCCGGCGGCCTGGTGGCGGGCCCAGACGTTCTCCAGGCCCTCCTCGGCGATCCGGCGCAGCGCGGCGTCCAGGGACGCGATCATCGCCGTCGGCGCGGTGTGGTGGTAGGTGCGGGCACCGCCCTGGGCCTCGCCCACGTAGCCGCCGAGCATGCCGAGGTCGAGGTACCAGGAGCGGGGGTGCTGCACCCGGCGCTCGAACGCGGCGTCCGAGATCGTGAACGGCGCCAGCCCCGGGGCGACCCCCAGGCACTTCTGGGTGCCCGCGTAGCCGAGGTCCACGCCCCAGTCGTCCGCGCGCAGCTCGATGCCGCCGATGGACGTGACCGCGTCCACGAGCAGCAGGGCGTCGCCCTTGAGCGCGCCCAGCGCGGCGATGTCGGAGCGCACTCCCGTGGAGGTCTCCGCGTGCACCGCCGCGATGATCTTGGGGGACGGGTGCGCCTCCGCGACGCGCTGCGGGTCGATCGGCTCCCCGTAGGGGAAGTCCACGCGCACCACCTCGGCACCGCAGCGGGCCGCGACGTCGCACATCCGCTCGCCGAACAGGCCGTTGACGGCGACGACGACGACGTCGCCCTCCTCCACGGTGTTGACGAACGCCGCCTCCATGCCGGCGGAGCCCGTGGCGCTCAGCGGCAGGGTGCGCCGGTTGTCCGTGCCCCAGACCGTGCGCAGGCCGTCGCAGGCGCTGTCCATGATGTCGAGGAAGGCGGGATCCAGGTGGCCGAGCAGCGGGTGGCCCAGCGCCGCGGTGGCCTCCGGGTAGGGGTTGGACGGGCCGGGGCCGAACAGGTGTCGCTGGATCAGGGGCACGGTGCACTCCTCAGGGGAACGGGTGGACAGGTCCGCCGTCCAGCCTATGGCCTGCCGGCGCCGCACGCCGTCAGCGCGCTGCCCCGCCGCCCGCCGCCGCGGGTCACCGGCCTCGCCGACGGCCGAGGCGGCGGAGCATCGTCCTGAGGCGGCGTTCCGGGGCGCCCTGCGGACCGGAGCCGCCGCCGGGGACGCCGGCCGGGAACGGGCGGCGGGGCTGCTGGGCGATGGGGGACCAGGACGCGAACATCGCGCTGCCCTCGGTGGCCGTCATGCGGTTCTGGAGCGTGGGGCGTCCGGCGGGGCCCTGGACCACGCCGGTGCGCTTGTCGTAGGTGAAGCCGTCGTCGAGGACGATGTGCTCGTCCGTCTCGGCGACCACGGTGTACAGCACCACGTGCTCGCCCGAGTCCGCGCCGGGATGGACGGCGGCGCGCGCGCCGGGATGCGTGGCGCCGCCGTGGTTGAAGTCGAGCAGGTCGGCCATGGGAGGAGTGCCCTCCTGGGGAGTTCGGGGTCCGGGTCGCCGGTGCGGCACCGGCGCCCGGGCCGGGCCCGGTGGGGTGCGGTCCCGGTGGGGCGGGTGGGTGGCTTCCACTCTAGCGACCGGCCGCAGCACGCCCGGGCCCGCACCCTGCTGGGCAGGCCCCGGCCGCGCAGGGCCGGGGCGTCGCGGGCGGGGGCTCAGGGCCGCGGCGCGGCCGCGATCGGGCGGTGGGTCTCGTACATCCGCACCGCCACCACCAGCGCCGAGACGGCGCTGATGCCGGCGGCGGCCCAGACGGCTGCGTGCAGGCCCAGCAGGTCGGCCACGATCCCGCCGAGGACGGCCCCGACCGCGTAGCCCAGGTCGCGCCAGACGCGATAGACGCCCACGGCACGGCCGCGCCACACCGGGTGCGCCACGTCACCGACCACCGCGAGCAGGGTCGGATAGACCATCGCGGTACCGGCCCCCAGCAGCACGGTGCCGGCGGCCCAGCCGCCGAAGCCCTCCCCCAGGGCGATGAGCACCAGGGCGGCGGCCTGGACGGCCATTCCGGCAGTGATCAGGTGCTTGCGCCCGATGCGGTCCGACAGGGCGCCGGTGACCAGCTGCCCGATCCCCCACACTCCGGGGTAGAGGGCGAAGAGCAGCCCGATCTGTCCCACGGTCAGCTCGGCGGTGGCGAACAGCAGCGGGAACAGCCCCCAGGAGAGCCCGAAGTTGAGGTTGTTGACCAGCCCCGCCTGGCTCGCCGAGGACAGTGCCGGCTCCTTGAGGCTGGTCTGGGCGATGACCTGGCGGTCGGTGAGCTCCCCGTGCAGATGGTCGTGGAGGCCGTCGGCGCGGGGGGTGTGCCGGCCGGCGTCGAGCAGGGCGTGAGCCCGGGTCTCCTTGACGAACACCCCGGACAGCAGCAGCGCCAGGGCGGTGTAGGCGATGCCCAGCAGGAACGGCGCCGGGCGCAGCCCGTACTGCTCGGCCAGGTACCCGGCCAGCAGGGAGGTCACGGCCACCGCACCGTAGCCGGCGGCCTCGTTGAGCCCCATGGCCAGCCCGCGCTGGGCCGGGCCCACGAGGTCGATCTTCATCACCACGGTCGTGGACCAGGTCAGGCCCTGGTTGATGCCCAGCAGCACGTTGGCCGCCACGACCCATCCCCAGTCCGGGGCGAAGATCAGCATCAGCGGCACGGGCACGGCGAACAGCCAGCCGACCAGCAGCACGGGCTTGCGCCCGTACCGGTCGGAGAAGGTCCCGGCGAACCAGTTGGCGATCGCCTTGGTGATCCCGAAGGCGGCCACGTAGGTGAAGATGAAGGTGTAGCCGCTGAGCCCGAACTCGCCCTCGGCCAGCAACGGCAGCACGGTCTGCTGCTGGCCGACCATGCCGCCGACCAGGGCGTTGACCGCCACCAGCAGGGCGAACTGGGCGGCGTTGGCGCGCAGGCCCAGGCGGAGGGGCCGGGAAGCCGTGGGGCGGGGGCTCGTGCGCCGGTTCATGACCGTTCCCTCTCGTGTCGTGGACCCGCCGGGCGGCGAGTGGTCCGGTATTCCACGGAAGCGTGGAACAATGCTTCCAACAGTGTTCCACAGATCTTTGGAGGATGACATGGGGGACCCGGGCAAGAAGGCCGCGCTCTTCGAGCAGCTGGCCCGAGTGGGCAAGGCCCTGGGCAACGGGAAGCGGCTGGAGCTGCTGGACCTGCTGACCCAGGGCGAGCGCAGCGTGGAGAACCTCGCCGCGGCCGCAGGCCTGGGCCTGAGCACCGCCTCGGCGCACCTGCAGGTGCTCAAGCAGGCCGGACTGGTGACCACCCGCCGGGACGGGACGAGGATCCACTACGACCTGGCGGGACAGGACGTGGCACGCCTCTACGCGCAGCTGCGCACCGTGGCCGGCGACCGTCTGGCCGAGGTGGAACGCGCCCGCGAGGACTACCTCGGCACCGGCGGCGCCCTCGCCGGGGAGGCGGGCGAGCGGGAGGTGCACCGCGACGAACTGCTGGCCCGGGCGGAGGCCGGGGAGCTCACCGTCCTGGACGTCCGGCCGCCCGAGGAGTACGCCGCCGCCCACATCCCCGGGGCCGTCTCCATCCCGCTGGAGGAGCTGTCCGCGCGGCTGGCGGAGCTGCCGGACGGGCGGGAGGTCGTGGCGTACTGCCGCGGCGCCTGGTGCGTGCTCGCCCACGAGGCCGTGGACCTCCTGCGCGCCCGGGGACGCCGGGCCCGCCGGCTCGAGGACGGTCTGCTCGAGTGGCGCCTCGGCGGGCTGCCCGTGGACACCGGCCGGGCCGCCTGAGGGCGGGACGGAGCCCTGCGGGCGACGCCCCGTCCGGGAGCCGCTCCTCCGCCGCCGCGGCCGTTGTGGTCCGGCAGACTCCTCGGTAGCCTCTGGACAAGCCCGCGGCGGGTCCGGATCCCCGGAGACCGCCCAGCAGGCGGAACCGCACCGTCGACCTCGCGGCGGCCGCCGTCGGCGCCCCACCCCGCCCCGGGCCGGGAGGCTCCGCGGCGGCCCCTGCGCCCACACCGGGAGATCCGCATGGACACAGACCGCACGCCGCCTCCCGACGCCCGGGAGCTGCTGCTCGAGGCCATCGACCTGGCGGTGGGCAACGCGGCCGTCGACGGCGGACCCTTCGGCGCCGTCGTCGTCGCCCCCGACGGCCGCCGCTTCCCCGGGGTCAACCGCGTCACGGCGGAGAACGACCCCACCGCCCACGCCGAGGTCATGGCGATCCGCAACGCCTGCCGCGAGCTGGGCACCTTCGACCTCTCCGGCGCCACGCTCTACTCCAGCTGCGAGCCGTGCCCCATGTGCCTGTCGGCCTCCCTGTGGGCCCGGCTGGACGCCGTCTGGTACGCCGCGGACCGGCACGACGCGGCCTCCGGCGGCTTCGACGACGCGGAGTTCTACGAGTACTTCGCCAAGCCCGAGCACGAGCGGTCCCTGCAGGTCCTCCCCGTGGCCCTCGACGAGCGCACCGCGCCGTTCGAGGCATGGGCCCGCAACGCCGCGCGCACCGACTACTGAGCCCCGTTCCGCGCGCCCCGGCGCGACAGCAGCACCCCCGGTCGCCGGAGGGCGTCCCCGCACGTGGAGGCGGCGCCCACCCGGGTTGTGAGCCGCCTTACGAAATGCGGAACACTGGTCTACAAGTCAGTAACCTTGCGGTGACGAGTCCCGGCGGCTCACGGGTCCGATGTGCGATGCACATGGGGGGACACCGGAGCACAGCCGGCCGGGCTCCGTGGGCGCCGCTCTCGCACTGATCCGCGAGGGCGGCGCCTCTCCCGTCCCCGGGACCGGGGCACGACTGCGGTCCGCAGCGCGGTGAGCCCGCCCTCGGGCACGGGATGCCCTGGTGCCACCGCCTCACCCCGCGCAGCGCGACGGCCCCGGACCAGGGTCCGGGGCCGTCGCGCTGCGCGGGGTGAGCCGCTAGATCAGCTCGTCCGTGAGCCGGTGGGGCGTGCCGAAGCGGTGGGCGGTGATGCTGACCGCCTGCTCGTGCAGGAACGGCAGCATCTCGACCCGGCCGGCCCCGGTCACGGGGTGGGCGTAGACGGCGAGGTCCGGGCGCGAGCCCGTCGCGGCGATGAACGCCGCACGGTCCCCGCCGATCAGCCGGACGCGGCCGCCGCCGAGGGCCGGGGCGCCGGCCAGCCACGCGGCGTCGTCCTCCACCTGCACGGGCACGCCGCGGTCGGTGAGCACGGCGCGCACCGGGGCGGGCAGCTCGCGCGCCGAGGAGACGGTCAGGGCGGAGCCCGCCCGCAGCCCGGCGGCGACGACGCGCAGCAGGTCGGCCAGCGGCTCGCCCTCGGACAGGCGCACCGTCACGGGCAGGGGCAGGTAGCGGAAGACGTTGCGCTCGGCGTAGAGGCCGGTGACGTCCTTGGCCACGCCGAACTCCTCGGCCCAGGCGGCCTCGTCGCTGCGCAGCGCCTGCTCGAGGCTCTCCGCCTCGGCCGGCACGAGCTCCGCCGTCCCCGACTGCGCGGCCTGCAGCAGCTCGACGACGGCCGCGTCGGCCACGGGCAGCCCGTCCCCGCGCAGCGGTGCCGGCTCCCACTCGCCCAGGCCCATGAGGTAGCTGGGACCGCCGGCCTTGGTGCCGGGACCGACCGCCGACTTCTTCCAGCCGCCGAAGGGCTGGCGCTGGACGATGGCCCCGGTGATGTGGCGGTTGACGTAGAGGTTGCCGGCCTGGACGTGCTCGAGCCAGTAGGCGATGTCCTCCGGGTCCAGCGAGTGCAGCCCGGCCGTGAGCCCGTACTCCACCTCGTTCTGGATGGCCACGGCCTCCTCCAGGGTCTCGGCGGTCATCACGCCGAGCACCGGGGCGAAGTACTCGACCTGGTGGAACTCGGAGCCGCGCTGCACGCCCGTGCGCACGCCCGGGCTCCACAGCCGGCCGGTCCCGTCGAGCTGCTGCGGCTCGATCAGCCAGGACTGGCCCTCCTCCAGGGTGGTCAGGGCCTGGAGCAGCTTGCCCTCGGCGGGCTCGGTGAGCGGGCCCATCTGCGCGGCGGGGTTGATGGGGTGGTCGACGGTCAGGGAGGTCACCGCGTCCACGAGCTGGTTGCGGAAGCGGCGGGACTGCGCCACGGAGCCGACGAGGATGACCAGGGACGCGGCCGAGCACTTCTGGCCCGCGTGGCCGAACGCCGAGTAGGCGACGTCCTTGGCGGCGAGGTCGAAGTCCGCGCTGGGAGCCACGATCAGGGCGTTCTTCCCCGAGGTCTCCGCCAGCAGGGGCAGGTCGCTGCGGAACGAGCGGAAGAGCTCGGCCGTCTCGTAGGCGCCGGTGAGGATCAGCCGGTCCACCGAGGGGTGGGAGATCAGCTGGCGGCCGAGGGCACGCTCCTCCAGGTCCACGAGGGCGAGCACGTCGCGGGACACCCCGGAGGCGTCCAGGGCCTCCCAGACGGCCTCGGCCACCACGGCGCCGCAGCGCTTGGTCGGGCCAGCCGGCTTGAACACGACCGGGGAGCCGGCCGCGAGGGCGGCCAGCGCGGACCCGGCCGGGATGGCCACCGGGAAGTTCCACGGCGGGGTCACCACGGTGAGCCGGGAGGGGACGAAGGACGCGCCGTCGACCTCGTCCAGCTCCCGGGCGCGCTCGGCGTAGTAGTGGGCGAAGTCGATGGCCTCGCTGATCTCCGGGTCGGCCTGGTCGAGGGTCTTGCCGGCCTCCGCGGCCGCGACCTCGAGCAGCTCGGCGCGGCGGGAGGCCAGGGCCTCGCCGGCCCGGTGGAGCACCTCGGCGCGCTGGGCGCCGGTCAGCGCGGCCCAGCCGCGGCCGGCCTCGAGGGCCGCGTCGATGACGCGGTCGAGCTGCTCCTCCGTGCGCAGCGCCGCGGCCGTGACGGTGTCCGTGCCGGCCCGGGAGCCCGGGACGCGGTCGAGGATCGCCCGGCCCCAGTCCCGGTTGGCGGCCACGGCGGGGTCGGTGTCCGGCGTGTTGGCGAACGCGTCGGTCGGGGCGGGCGCCTCCGGCAGGCTGCGGTCCTGGACCCGGTGGGGGGCGGGCACGGTGTCGTCGAGCCCGGCCAGGGAGGCGAGGAAGCGCTGCTTCTCGCGCTCGAAGAGCTCCTCGTCCTCGGCCAGCTCGAAGACCGCGGACATGAAGTTCTCCCGGGACGCCCCCTCCTCCAGGCGGCGGATCAGGTAGGCGATGGCCACGTCGAACTCGGCCGGGTGCACCACGGGGGTGTAGAGCAGCAGGGAGCCGACGTCGCGCTTGACGGCCTCGGCCTGGCCGGTCGCCATGCCCAGCAGCATCTCGAAGTCGACGGCCCCGGACACGCCGCGCTCGGCGGCCAGCAACCACGCGAAGGCGATGTCGAAGAGGTTGTGCCCGGCCACCCCGATGCGCACGGCGTCCGCGTGCTCGGGCTGCAGGGCGTAGTTGAGGACCCGCTTGTAGTGGGTGTCCGAGTCCTGCTTGGTGCCCCAGGTCGCCAGGGGCCAGTCGTGCAAGGAGGCCTCGACCTGCTCCATCGGCAGGTTCGCGCCCTTGACCACGCGCACCTTCACGGGGGCGCCGCCGGCGGCGCGGCGCGCCCGGGCCCACTCCTGCAGGCGGATCATCGCCGCGAGGGAGTCGGGCAGGTAGGTCTGCAGCACGATGCCGGCCTCGAGCTCCCGGAACCGGGGCTGGTCGAGGATCCGCGTGAAGACCTCCAGGGTCATGTCGAGGTCCTTGTACTCCTCCATGTCCAGGTTGATGAACTTCGGCGTGGTGAAGAAGGCGGCCTGCGCGTACAGCGGGGTCAGCTTCTCGACGACCTCGGCGACGGCCTCGTCGAAGGCCCAGGCGGAGTGCGGGGCGACGGTGGAGGAGACCTTGATGGAGACGTAGTCGACGTCGGGGCGGGCCAGCAGGTCGTGGGTGCCCTGGAGCCGGCGGGCGGCCTCGCGGTCCCCGAGCACGGCCTCGCCCAGGAGGTTGACGTTGAGCCGGACGTCGTCCTTGCGGATCTTCGCGATCGACTTCCCGAGCTTCGCCTCGCTGGCGTCCACGATGAGGTGCCCGACCATCTCGCGCAGCGCCCTGCGGGCCGCCGGGATCACGACCTGCGGGGCGACCGGGGCCAGGGCCCCGCCCGCGCGCACCGCGGTGCGCAGGTGCCAGGGCAGGAAGGCGGGGACCTTCGGCGCCAGCCGGGCCAGGTTGCGGGCGGCCACCCGGACGTCCTCGGGACGGATGACGCCGTCGACGAACCCGACCGTGAAGTCCAGACCGCTGGGATCCTTGAGCACCCCGGCCAGCTGCTCGCCCGAGGCGTCCTTGGGGAACTCCTCGGCCTCGGTGAGCCAGCGGCGCACCGTGGCCACGGCCTGCTCGGGGAGCGACCCGGGAACGGCGGCGTGGGGAAGGGTGCGACCTGTCGACGGATCCGCGGGGGTGGGCGCGGTCGCGGGGACGGGGATCGTGGTCATGGGTGGTACTCCCTGGGTTGGGCCGAAAGCACTGCGATGTCTCCACTATGCGGCCCCGGACGATTCGGATAAAGTGAATGTTTCCGCAGATCATTCATCAGCGGAACTGACCCTTTGGAGGTGGCGCCGTGCTGGACGTGCGCAAGCTGCGGCTGCTCCGGGAACTCGCGCTGCGGGGCACCCTCGCGGAGGTCGCCACGGCCCTGAACTTCAGCCCCTCAGCGGTCTCCCAGCAGCTCTCCGCGCTGGAGAAGGAAGCCGGGGTGGCGCTGCTGTCCAAGGCCGGCCGGCGGGTCCAGCTCACCCCGCAGGCGGAGATCCTGGTGGCGCGCACCACCGAGCTGCTCGACGTCCTGGAGCGCACCGAGTCGGACCTGGCGGCGTCGCTGAGCACGGTCACCGGCACCGTGCGGGTCGCCGTGTTCCAGTCCGCGGCCCTGGCCCTGCTCCCCGAGGTGCTGGGCGCCATGCGCCGCGAGCACCCGGAGGTGCGGGTCGAGATGGTGCAGGCGGAGCCGGAGCGGGCGCTCTACGAGACGTGGGCCCGGGAGTTCGACGTGGTCGTGGCCGAGCAGTACCCGAGCCACGCCGCCGCCCACCACCCCGACCTGGACCGGCGGCGGCTGATCACGGACGCCATCCGCCTGGCCGTTCCGCCCGGCCCCGAGCACGCGTCCGTCACGTCCCTGCGGGAGGCCCGCGAGCTGCCGTGGGTCATGGAGCCGCGCGGCGCCGCCTCCCGGCACTGGGGCGAGCAGCTGTGCCGGCGGGCGGGCTTCGAGCCCGACGTCCGGTTCTCGACGGCGGACCTGCAGGCGCAGACCCGGCTCGTGGAGTCCGGCAACGCCGTGGCGCTCATGCCGGACCTCATGTGGGCGGGCGGGGACTCGCCCTGCCGGCTGGTCGACCTGCCGACCGGGCCGCGGCGGACGGTGTTCACCTCGATCCGCGGCTCGAGCGCGCACCGCCCGGCGATCCTCGCGCTGCGGGCCGCCCTCGAGACGGTGGCCGCCGACCTGGCCGGGCGGATGGAGTGAGCCGGCGGCCGCGGGGCGGGCCGCTACGGGCGGGCGGGAGCCCGCTCCGTGAGCGCCCCGCGCAGCCGGTCGTCCGCGACCTGCTCGAGCAGCCAGGGGCTGAGCAGGAACGGCGCGGCCGCCGCGGCGGCGAACAGCTCCTCCGGGGCGATCCAGGCGACCTCCGCGACCTCCGCGGGCAGGGGCCGCGGCCGGCCGGTGGCCCGCGCCACATAGACGGGGCAGAACTCGTTCTCCACGATCCCGGAGGCGTCCACCGCCCGGTAGCGGAAGTCGGGCAGCACCTCCCGCATCCCCGTCACCTCGAAGCCCAGCTCCTGGCCCGCCCGGCGGGCGATGGCCTCGACGAACCCCTCGCCCGGGCCCGGGTGGCCGCAGAAGCTGTTGGTCCACACCCCGGGCCAGGTCTTCTTGGCGAGCGCCCGGCGGGTCAGCAGCAGCCGTCCGGCGTCGTCGAGGACGTAGCACGAGACCGCGAGGTGCAGCGGGGTGTCCGTGGTGTGCACCCCGGCCTTGGGCGCGGTCCCGATGGGACGGTGCTCGTCGTCCAGGAGGACGACCTCTTCGGCTGCCATGGGCCTCGTTCCGGTCGGAGGGCGGTGACGTGCGCGTCCATTCTCGCAGGAACCACGGGCCGGCGGAACGCGGGCCCGCGGAGTGGACAACGGGGCGCGGGCGGAGCACGATCGGGAACCATGCGACGACGTCGGCCCGCCCCCGCTCCCCTGCCGCTGCGGGACGGCGTGGACCCCGTCCGGGTCCGGCTGCCCGCCGGGGAGGCCGAGGCCCCCGGGACCGTCCGCGACCACCTGCTGAACCGGTTCCCCGCGTCCGCCCCGGAGCTCGAGGAGCTCTTCGCTTGCGGCGGGATCGTCGACGACGCCGGACGGCCGCTCGCCCCCGGCGCCCCCTTCCGCCCCGGCGCCTCGGTCTGGTACCACCGTGCCCTGCCCGAGGAGCCGGAGCTGCCCGGGGACCTGCCGGTGCTGTTCGAGGACGAGTGGCTGCTGGCGGTCGACAAGCCGCACGGGCTGCCCACCACACCGCGCGGCGGGTTCGTGGCGCAGAGCGCGCTCGTGAAGCTGCGCCGCTCCCGCGGCGAGGACCGGCTCTCCCCGCTGCACCGGCTCGACCGCGGCACCGCCGGGGTCCTGCTGCTCTCGCGGGACCCCGCCACCCGCGGCCGGTTCCAGAGCCTCTTCCAGTCGCGGGCGGTGGGCAAGGAGTACGAGGCCGTGGCCGAGCACCGGCCCGGCCTGGACCTGCCCTGCCTCGTCGAGTCCCGCATCGTCAAGGACCGCACGTCCCTGCAGGCGCGGGAGGTCCCCGGTCCCGTCAATGCGCGCACCGTGCTCGAGGCGGCCGGGCCGCCGTTCACGGACGCGGAGGGGACGTGGGCCCGCTACGCCGTCCGGCCCGAGACCGGGCGCACCCACCAGATCCGGGTGCACCTGGCCGGGCTGGGCGTGCCCGTCCGGCACGACCCCCTGTACCCGGAGGTGCGGCCGGCCGGCGCGGAGGACCCGGACCGCCCGCTGCAGCTGCTGGCCCGGCGGATCGCCCTCGTCCACCCCGTGACCGGCGTGCCGCTCGTGCTCGAGAGCCGGCGCGCCCTCATGACCGGCGACGCCGCGTGAGCGCTCCGCGCGCCCCCCGGGCGGCCGGGCGCGTCCCGGCCCCGGACGTGGCCCGGGGGCTCATGCTCTGGGTCATCGCGGTCGCCAACATCACCGTGTGGATCTGGGCGGCCGGGCCCACCGACGGCCCCCGGGACCGGACCCTGGGGACCGGCGCCGGCACCGCGGGGTGGACGGCGGACGACGTCGTCAACATGGCCATGTCGATGCTGGTGGACGGCCGCGGCTTCCCCCTGTTCTCGTTCCTGGTGGGCTACGGTGTGGGCCAGATCACCGCGCGGGAGGCGGCCCGCGGCACGCCCCTGCCCCTGGCGCGCCGGCTGCTGCTGCGCCGCTACGGGTGGCTGCTGCTCTTCGGGGCCCTGCACGCTTGCCTGCTCTTCCCCGGGGACATCATCACCGCCTACGCGTTCGGGGGGCTCTTCCTGGCCGTGCTGATCGCCGAGAGCACGCTCACCCTCGTGGTCCTCGCGGCCCTCGGCTCGGTCCTCATGGTCCTCTACGGCGCGGCGAGCTGGGCCGTGCGGTCGCCGGGCGCGCCGCCGTTCCCCAGCCTGGTGGCGGACTCCGTCCCGGAGCGGCTGGCGCTCGGGCTCGCCGAAGGACTCGGGGTGGTGTCCTTCGCCCCGCTCCAGCTGCTGGGACTGCTGCCCATGCTGCTGCTCGGGCTGGCCCTGAGCCGGTACCGGGTGCTCGAGGAGCCCGGTCCCCGCCGCGGCCGGCTGCTCGCCGCCGCACTGGCCGGCATCGGCCTCGGGCTGCTCACGGGCGCCGGCACCGGGCTCCTGACCACGGACCGGCTCGAGCCCTCTGCCGTCGCGGGGTCCGTGCTCACCGGGGCGGACGCGGTGACAGGGGCCGCCCAGGGGATCGGCTACGCGCTCGTGGTGGCGCTGGTCTGCGACCGGGTGCTGCGCGGCGCCCCCGGCGCCGCGGCGGGACCCCTCAGGGCGCGGGAGCACCCCGCGCTGTGGTCGCTGCAGGCCCTGGGCCGCCGGTCGATGAGCGGCTACCTCGCGCAGTCCGTGCTGTTCACCGTGCTGCTGCCCCCGTTCGCGCTGGGCCTTGGCCGTTCCCTGACGCCCACCGCCGCGCTGCTGCTCGGCTCCGCCGTGTGGCTGGCCACGCTGCTCGGTGCGGCCGTGCTGGAGCGGCAGGGCCGGCCCGGACCGGCCGAGACCCTGCACCGGCGGCTCTTCCTCGGCCGGGCCCGGGACCGGGGCGTCCCGCCGCCCCCGGCGAGCGCCTAGGCTCGGTCGCAGCACTTCTCCCCCGCCGACACAGGAGCCCCCATGCCCACGACGACCGGCGCGAGCGCCGCGCACCGCACCGAGACCACCGAGCCCACCGGCGCCGCCGGACCTGCCGCCACGGCCGCGGAGCGGTCCGAGCAGGCGGACCGGGCGGCGCACTCGGTCCGGGAGCTGTTCGGCGGGCGGGCGCTGGGGGTGCCCGGCACGCTGCTCGGCGCCCCGGCGCACCCGCGTCCCACGTCCCTGAAGGCCCCGTGGCACTACTGGTGGCAGGCGCACCTGCTCGACGCGCTGGTGGACGCCGGGCTCCGGCACCTGGACGAGCCCGCGCGGGCGGGGAGGTTCCGCCGGGAGGGGCACCGGCTGCTGCGGGGCATCACCCTGCGCAGCGGCGGCCGGGTGACCCACAACTCCTACTACGACGACATGGCGTGGCTGCTGCTGGCCGTGGGCCGCCTCGCCGGACTGGACCGCGCCCTGACCGGCCGGCCGGACGTGGCGTGCCTCGACGCCGGCAGCGCCCTGCTCGCCAGGCTGGAGCAGGGCCACACCGGGGACCTCGGCGGCGGGGTCTTCTGGAACACCCGCCACGACGTCAAGAACACGGCGTCCTCCGCGCCCACGGCCCTGGCCTTCGTGCGCACGCACCGCACGGAGGAGGCCCGTGCGGTGCTCGGCTGGCTGCGGGGCACCCTGTGGAACCCCGAGCGGAAGGTCTTCCACGACGGCCTGCGCCTGGTCGCCGCCGGATCCGGGGCGGAGGTGACCCGCCTGGACGAGAGACTGTTCAGCTACAACTCCGGGCCCGTGCTCGGCGCGCTGCTCGAGCTCGCGGACGCCCCGGGCACGGCCGGGCCGGACCGGGCGGACCTGCTGGGCGCGGCCGCCGACGTGGTGGCGGGCGCCGCGGCGGAGTACGGCCGGGAGCTGGACGGGCACCCCGTCCTGCGCACCCACGGGGGTGGGGACGCCGGCCTGTTCAGCGGGATCCTGGCCCGCTACCTCGCCGACGCCGCCCTGCACCCGGGCCTGCCCGCCGCGGTCCGCGGCACCGCGGCGGAGCTGGTGACGGGCACCGCCGACGCCCTGTGGGCGGGACGGCGGGAGTTCGACCCGGCGGTCGACTTCAGCGCGCCGGACAGCACGGCCGCCGGCGAGACGGTCGCGATCTTCTCCCCGGACCCGGCGCGGCACGCCGACGAGTCGCAGCGCCCCGGCGTGCCGGTCGAGCTGTCCACCCAGGTGCAGGCGTGGACGGTCCTCGAGGCCGCCGCCCGGCTGACCCGCCCGTGACCGCGGCGGGAGCTCCCGGCTCCGCTGTGCGCTGAACCGGCCCTCCGGGGCGGCGGGGGCCGTGGCCCCGCCCGGGGTCTTGGGATAGAACAGCAGTATGAGTTTCCTCCGCACCCCCGATCCGCATCCCGGTTGGCTCAACGAGGACGATCTGCAGGAGGCCCGCCGCCGCCTGCCGATGGTGTACGTGCAGGCCCTGCCGGTCCGGCTCGACCCGCTGGGCTACCTCTCCGAGATCGGGCTGCTGCTGCAGGCCACCTCCCAGGGAGAGATGATGTACACGCTCGTCTCCGGGCGGGTGCTGTACCGGGAGACCATCCGGGCGGCGCTCCTGCGCCACCTGGAGAAGGACCTGGGCGCCATGGCCTTCCCGCAGCTGCCGGTGTCCACCACGCCGTTCGCCGTGGCCGAGTTCTTCCCCTCCCCGTCCGAGACCGGCCTGACCGACGACCGCCAGCACGCCGTGGCGCTGAGCTACATCGTGCCGGTGCGCGGCGAGTGCAGCCCGCGCCAGGACGCCCTGCAGCTGTCCTGGATGAGCCCCGAGGAGGCGCTCAGCCCGGAGGTCCAGGCCGAGTTCGCGGGCGGACGCGGGGACCTGGTGCGCCAGGCCGTGGCCCACGCCGGCTGGGGCCGCTGAGCGGTCCCGCCCGCGCACGGGGCCCTGGGCCCCGGCCCGGACCGCGCTCCACGGCCCCGGCCGGTGCCGCACAATGGACGGGTGCCCGCACCTGAGAAGACCCTTCCGCCCACCGCCGCCCGCGCCGCCTTCGGCTTCGAGCCGGAGCACCGCCTGGCCGACACCGCCCCGGCCCCCCGGGGACGCGCCGGGGGCGGCGGCCCGTTCCTGGGCCGCACCGGGACCATCACCACGCCGCACGGGACGATCCGGACCCCCGCCTTCGTCCCCGTCGGCACCGCCGCCACCGTCAAGGCGGTGCTGCCCGAGTCCATGGCGGAGCTCGGCGCGCAGGCCCTGCTCGCCAACGCCTACCACCTCTATCTCCAGCCCGGCGCGGACGTCCTGGACGCCGCCGGCGGGCTCGGGTCGTTCATGAACTGGTCCGGCCCCACCTTCACGGACTCCGGGGGCTTCCAGGTCATGTCCCTGGGGTCGGGGTTCCGGAAGGTCATCGACATGTCCACGGCCGCGACGGCGGGGGACGACGACGTCGCGACCGGCAAGGAGCGCCTGGCGCGGGTCGACGACGACGGGGTCACGTTCAGGTCCCACATCAACGGGGACGTCCACCGGTTCACCCCGGAGATCTCGATGCAGGTGCAGCACCGGCTCGGCGCGGACGTCATGTTCGCGTTCGACGAGCTGACCACGCTGCACAACTCCCGCGGCTACCAGGAGTCGTCCCTCGAGCGGACCCGCCGGTGGGCGCAGCGGTGCGTGACCGAGCACGTGCGGCTCACCGAGGAGCGCGCCGACAGGCCGTACCAGGCACTGTTCGGCGTGATCCAGGGCGCCCAGTACGAGGACCTGCGCCGGAAGGCGTGCCGGGACCTCGGGGCGATGGACTTCGACGGCTTCGGGATCGGCGGGGCCCTCGAGAAGGAGAACCTCGGCACGATCGTGCGCTGGTGCAGCGAGGAGCTGCCCGAGGACCGGCCCCGGCACCTGCTGGGCATCTCGGAGCCGGACGACATCTTCACGGCCCTCGAGAACGGCGTGGACACCTTCGACTGCGTCTCCCCCACCCGGGTGGCCCGCTCGGGCACCGTGTACGCCCCGGACGGCCGCTTCACCGTCAGCAACGCCCGCTTCCGCACGGACCTCGCCCCGATCGACGCCGGCTGCGACTGCTACACGTGCACGCACTACACCCGGGCGTACCTGCACCACCTGTTCAAGGCGAAGGAACGGCTGTCCGCCACGCTCACGTCGATCCACAACGAGCGGTTCGTCGTGCGCATGGTGGACGGGGCCCGCGAGGCCATGGCCGACGGGACCTGGGTCGAGTACCGGGACGAGGTCCTGGGCCGCTACTACGCGGGCCGGTCCTGAGCCCCCCGCCCGGCGTCGGGGTCCTCGTGGATCACGAGCACCGGGCACGAGGCGTGGGTGACGCACGCGGCGCTGACCGAGCCGAGCAGCATCCCACGGAAGCCGTCGTGGCCCCGGCGCCCCACGACCAGCATCGTGGCGTCCTCGCTCTCGTGCACCAGGACCTTGGCCGGGTGGCCGAAGACCACGGAGGTGCTGAGCCCGGCCGGCACGTCGTCCCCGAACGCCTCGTGGACCGCCTTGTCGACCCGCTTCCGGGTGATCTCGTCGAAGTTGTCGCTGCCCAGCGGGACGTACCCGGCGTACTCGGGCGGGTACTCCCACGCCCCGACCGCCTTGACGCCCGCGCCGAGGGCGTCCGCGGTCCGCGCCGCCCAGCGCAGTGCCTCCACCGACTGGGGGGAGCCGTCGACCCCGACGACGATCGCTGCTGCGGTTCCGTTGCTCATGCCCGATCCTTTGCTCGTGTGATCACCCTGACGTGATCAGTATCACAGAGCGCGGGGCGCCGTGCGCGCCGCGGCCGGCGCACGTCGCGGTGACGGGCACCGGCCGCCCCGGGGGCCGCCGGCGCCCTCAGCCGGCGCTCGCGGCCGCCCCGGCGTGCTCGGCCTCGACCGACTCCTCGGGGAGGACGAGGACCGGGCAGGGGGCGTGGGCGACACAGGCCGAGCTCGTGGAACCCATCAGCAGCCCCTTGAAGCCGCCGTGCCCCCGGCGCCCGACCACGAGCAGCGTGGCCCCCTCGCTGTGCTGCATCAGCACCTTGGAGGGGTGGCCGAACTCCACCACGGTGCGCAGCCCGGCCGGGACGTCGTCCCCGAAGGCCTCGTGGACCGCCCGGTCCACCCGCTTCCGGGCCAGTTCGTCGAAGTGGTCGTCCTTGAAGTGCACGAAGTTCACGTACTCGGGCGGGTTCTCCCACGCCCCCACGACCGTGAGGGTCGCGCCGTAGGCCGGCGCGAGGCGCGCGGCCCAGCGCAGCGCCGCCACGGACTGGGGAGACCCGTCGACTCCCACCACGATCACTCCATCCGACTGCTGATCCATGTCCCGTCCTCGCTGTCCTGACGCCGATGATGTGTGCCCAGTATCACAGAGCCCGCGGCGACGCGCTCACAGGTGCGAGAGGATGACCGAGCTCCTCGTGTGGTTGACGCCCTTCCACTCCCTGATCCGGACCATGACGTCCTCGAGGTGGGTGGTGTTCTCCGCGCGGATCAGGAAGATGCCGTCCGCCTCGCCGGTGACCGTGTACGCGGCGGTCACCTCGGCGATCTCCGCGGCCATCGTGCGCATCATCGACGGCGACAGGCCGCCGTCGCAGTGCAGCTCCACGAAGGCCTGGATGTGCCACCCCAGCACGAGGGGGTCGACCTCCGCGGTGAAGCGCTTGATGGCACCCGTCTGCTGCAGCACGTCCACCCGGCGCTTCACCGCGGGGGCCGACAGACCGACCTTCTGGCCGATGGCCGCATAGCTCTCCCGGCTGTCCTGGACCAGTGACGCAATGATCTGCCGGTCAATATCGTCAAGACGCAACAATTCGCTCCTCCCGTGAGCACAATCACATTGAATGATTCACTATCGGCCCGTTAGACTTTAGATGTCAACCGAGGAACAGCCCCTCGCCGGCACGTCCGGCGACCCAGCCTCGGACCCACGGATCTTCTCGCCCCGCGCACAGAAAGCTCGATGTTCCCATGGCTCTGCTCTTCGTCTTCGGTCTCCCCGCCCTCCTGTTCACCGCCATCGGACGGGCCGCAGCCCCCGCCGGCATCCGCGCCGAGGGCGCCCTGCGCCGCGCCGGCAGCGACCTCGCCCGCGGCCTCCGCGTGTGCGCCATGACCTCCCCGCAGTACCTGACCGGTGGGTCGCACGCCGGTCGCTGACCCCGGCGCTCCGGCGCCGACGACGACACCGGAGCAGCACCCCCGGCGGCCCGGCCTCTCGCGAGAGGCCGGGCCGCCGCGTGTTAACTTCTTGTTGCCATGACAAGATCGCACTTCGGACGACAGGCGTGTCTGTTGCCAACGGCCCTCCGGCAGGGTGTAGTGGTGAGATGCAGATCACACAAGCGGCACCCATGGCGACCGTGGCCGAGGACGTCGAATGGCTGGCGGCCATCGACAACGCCATCAACTCGGCGTTCGCCCCCATCACCGAGGTCTTCTCGACCATCGTCTTCGTCCCGATCACCGTCGCGGGCGTCAGCTTCCCGTTCGTCGTGGCCTGGCTCATCGCGGCCGGCGTGATCTTCACCGTCTACTTCGGCTTCATCCAGTTCCGCGGCCTCAAGGTCTCCTGGGACGTGGTCCGGGGCAAGTTCTCGTCCAAGGACGACCCCGGTGAGGTCCCCCACTTCCAGGCCCTGACCTCCGCGCTGTCCGGCACCGTGGGGCTGGGCAACATCGCCGGTGTCGGCGCGGCGATGGCCCTCGGCGGGCCGGGCGCCACCTTCTGGATGATCTGCGCCGGCCTGCTCGGCATGGCCACGAAGTTCGCGGAGTGCACGCTCGGCGTGAAGTACCGCGAGGTCCACGAGGACGGCACCGTCAGCGGCGGGCCCTTCCGGTACCTGCTCGTCGCCTACGGCAAGTTCGGCAGCGTCGTCGCCAAGATCTTCACCGGCATCTTCGCCGTCGCGATCCTCCTGTTCGGCGCGGCCGGCGGCAACATGTTCCAGGCCAACCAGACGTTCGCCCAGGCGCGCAACGTGACGGGCGGCCCCGACGGCTTCCTCGGCAGCGCCGGGGCGGCCCTCATCTTCGGGCTGATCCTCGCGGGCTGCGTGGGCCTGGTCATCATCGGCGGCATCAAGTCCATCGGCGCCACCACCAGCCGGCTGGTGCCGGCCATGGCCGCCGTCTACGTCACCGCGTGCCTGGTCGTCATCTTCGTCAACATCGGTCAGGTGCCTGCGGCGTTCGCCGCCATCATCGACGGCGCGTTCTCCCCGGAGGGCATGGCCGGCGGCGTCCTGGGCGTCATGATCGTGGGCTTCCAGCGCGCGGCGTTCTCCAACGAGGCAGGCCTCGGCTCCGCCCCGATCGCCCACTCGGCCGTCAAGACCCGCCGCCCCGTCAGCGAGGGGTTCGTGGCGATGTTCGAGCCCTTCGTGGACACCGTGATCATCTGCACCATGACCGCCCTCGCCATCGTCATCGCCAGCGCCCCCAGCCTGCAGGCCGGCATCGACCAGGTGCAGGCCGGTGGGGGCGCCCCCGACGGCGTCATCCTCACCTCGGACGCCTTCGCCACGGTCATCCCCTGGTTCCCGATCATCCTGGCGATCGCGGTGATCCTGTTCGCCTTCTCCACCCTGATCACCTGGTTCTACTACGGCCTCAAGGCGTGGGAGTTCCTGTTCGGGCGCAGCCGGCTCAGCGACAACATCTTCCGCGGCATCTACCTGTTCTTCACCGTGGCCGGCACCGTCCTGACCTTCAGCGAGGTCATCGCCTTCGCCGACGCGGCGCTGTTCGTCTGCGGATTCGTCAACCTGCTCGGCGTCTACCTGCTGCTGCCCGTCATCAAGAAGGAGATGAAGGAGTACCTCGCCGACCGCAAGAGCGGCACGCTGCACCTCCTCGGCAACGAGCCGTCGGACGGGTCCACCGCGGTCCGCCACGACGCCTGACCCTCGGCGCGTCCGCACGGCCGCACCGCACGGCCGACGCCCGGTACTCGTTCCGAGGGCCGGGCGTCGCCGTGCCCGGGGCCCGACCGGCTGCGCCTACTCGGTGCTCCCGGCGCCGTCGGCACCGGGCGCGCGCCGGGACTCGTGCCGGGACCTCCGCCAGGCGAGCACGCCCACGACCACCACGACCGCCCACGAGGCCGCGACCACCGCCAGGGCCGGCCACGACGGCCGGGACGTGAAGGCCCCCACCGCGGCGAAGCTCACCTGGCCCGGCATCCCGCCCAGCAGGGTGGCCCCGAGGTAGTCGCGCTGCGGGATGCGCACGAGCCCCGCCCCGTAGCTGAGGGTCCAGTTGGGCACGACCGGCCGGAGCACGAGCACCGTGAGGAAGCCCTTCCCGACGAGCTTGCGCTCCACCGCCTCGACGCGGCTGCCCGCGAGCCGGTACAGGGCGTCGCGGCCGAGGAACCGGGCGAGCCAGTACCCCAGCCAGGCCCCGGCGGTGGTGGCGACGACCCCGACCACGCTGCCCTGGGCCATGCCGAAGAGGAACCCCCCGGAGACGGCCATGATCGTCACCGGGATCGGTGTGGCCGCCACCAGGACGAACACCCCCGCGAAGACGAGGGGGCCCCAGGCGCCGAATTCCTCGACGAAGGCCCGCACCTGCTCCACGGTCGGCAGCTCGTGGCCGATGAGGTACCAGACGGCCACGCCCAGCAGCACCAGGAGCGCCCCGCCCTTGAGCGCGGTGACCCACGCCGGCCGCGTGCCGGGCTCGCGGGCCCCCGGCTCCGGCGCAGGTTCGGTGCTCACGTGCGCCACTGTACCGACCGCCGGCGCCGAGGACCGGTGTGCCGGTCCCCCGCCGGGCTCGGATAGTCTGCCCGCATGACCCAGGACGCCGCGACCCGCACCACTGCACTGACCCGGCGGCTGACCGCGCCCAACCCGGGGCCCATGACCCTGGACGGCACCAACTCGTGGCTGATCGGGGCGCCGGGGCAGCAGGACGTCGTCGTCGTGGACCCGGGTCCGGCCGACCGCGGCCACCTCGCCGCCCTGGCCGCGGCGGGGCGGACCGTGCTGACGCTGGTCACGCACCGCCACGCCGACCACACCGAGGCCGTCGACGACTTCCACGCGCTCACCGGCGCGCCCGTGCGCGCCTTCCTGCCGGAGTTCTGCCGCGACGCCGCCCCGCTGGCGGACCGCGAGACGATCGAGGCCGCCGGGTGCCGGATCCGGGTGCTGCACACCCCCGGGCACACCTCCGACTCCGTGAGCTTCCACCTGCCCGACGACACGCCGGCCCCGGGCGGGGACGCCGTGGCCGCGGCGCGCGCCACGGGCTCGGTGCTCACCGGAGACACGGTCCTGGGCCGGGGGACCACGATGCTCGACCACCCGGACGGGAGCCTGGGCGACTACCTGCGCTCGCTGCAGCGCCTGGCGGTGCTGGGCGACGCCCTGGTGCTGCCGGCGCACGCGGACGTGCGGGAGGACGTCGAGTCGGTGTGCGAGGAGCTCCTCGAGCACCGCATGGAGCGTCTCGCCGAAGTCCGGGAAGCCCTGCGGAGCCTGGGCCGCGCGGCGACCCTCGAGGCCATCACGGCCCGGATCTACGCCGACGTCCCGGCGCACGTGCTGCCCGCCGCCCGCAGCTCGGTGGGCGCGCAGCTGGCCTACCTCGGCTTCTGAGCCCTGTCCGCGGACCCGGGCGGGCTCGCAGCCCCTTCGGCGGCCGGGAGGGGCCGAAGCCTTTCGGTGCCCGGGCGGGGCCGCAGCCCCTCGGCGCCCAGGCGAGGCTGTAGCCCCTCGGCACCCGGGCCGGGGCCGCCTCCCCGGCGCCGGACCCGGCCCGGCTCGTCAGCGCAGGGGCGCGAGGGCCTCCCCCGCGACGCCGGCCTCGCCGTAGGTCGGCTCCCGGCGCTTGAGCCAGCCGATCACGGCGTAGGTCACCGGCATGACGAGCACCTCGACCAGGACCTTGTACACGTAGCCCACCACCACGTAGTTGAGGAAGTCCCCCGCCGTGGTGATGCCGATGACCGGGGCCGCCACGGTGCAGAAGACCACGGTGTCCACGAGCTCGCCCACCAGGGTCGAGCCGATGAGCCGCGCCCACAGGTGCTTCTCCCGGGTGCGGGCCTTGATCCGGACCATCACGAAGGCGTTGAGCAGCTGCCCCGCGAGGTAGCCCAGCAGGGATCCCGCCACGATGAGCGGGACCGGGCCGAGGACGGCCTCGAAGGCGGCCTGGCCGTCGTAGAACTCCGCCGGCGGCAGGGCGATGACGAGCCAGAACACGACCGAGGAGAACAGCCCCGCGGCGAACGAGGTGACGATGGCCCGGCGGGCGGAGCGGAAGCCGTAGACCTCCGCCACGACGTCGCCGAGGACGTAGGCGAGGGGGAAGAGGAAGAACCCCCCGTCGGTGATGACGGGGCCGAAGGCGACCCCCTTGGTCGCGGCGACGTTGGAGAGCACCAGGATCACGCAGTACGCCGCCACGACGAGGTCGAAGTGCGTGCGGGGGCGGCGGGCGAACCCGGCGGGGGCCGGGCCGGAGGAGGAGGAGGAGGACACGGTCGGTCACCAATCTGTATTGACGCGGCGCCGGCCCGCGCGGGCGGACGCCGTGGTTCGATCTGTGCGGTGTGCTGGACGGACGCGGGGCCCCGCCTGCCACCCGGGAGCCCCTTCCCCGCCGCCGCGGGCCCCGGGCGGGGACCCGCGGACCGGCCGGAGACCGTCCGACAGTCTAGCCCCGGCGGTTGGCCCCGGCCCCGGACGGGGGCGCACAATGGCTCCCATGACCGACACCAGCACCGTTCCCACGCCCGCCGCCGCGGACCGCGCCGCCCAGCCGCCCGTGGCCCTGACGATCGCCGGCTCCGAGGCCACCGGTGGCGCCGGCGCCCAGGCCGACCTCAAGACCTTCCAGGAGCTCGGGGTCTTCGGCTCCCTCGCCCTCACCTGCATCGTCTCCTTCGACCCGGCCGAGGACTGGGGGCACCGCCTGTTCCCCGTGCCGCAGGACGTGCTGCGCGAGCAGCTCGAGGCGATCACGGCCGCCCACGAGCTCGACGCCGTCAAGATCGGCATGCTGGGCAGCCCCGAGACCATCGCCACCACGGCCGAGGTCCTCACCGCACTGGCGCCGCGGCACCTGGTCCTCGACCCGGTGCTCATCTGCAAGGGCCAGGAGCCGGGCGCGGCCCTGGACACGGACGAGGCGCTGAAGGCGAAGGTCCTGCCGCTGGCCACGTTCGTGACCCCGAACCACTTCGAGTCCCTCTCCCTGTCCGGCATGGACGAGATCAGCACCGTCGAGCACCTCGTGGAGGCCGCGCGGCGGATCCACGAGACGTCCGGTGCCGTGGTCCTCGCCAAGGGCGGGGTCCGACTCGCCGGCCCCGACGCCGTCGACGTCTTCTACGACGGGACCACCCTCGAGGTGCTCTCGGAGCCCAAGGTCGGCGAGGTCCCCGTGGCCGGGGCGGGCTGCACGCTCGCGGCCGCGGTCGCCGCGGAGCTGGCGAAGGGGGCCGAGCCCCTCGACGCGGCCCGCGCCGCGAAGGCCTTCGTCTCCGCGGGCATCCGGCGCCGGCTCAGCTCGCGCGCCCCGTTCGACTCCCTCTGGCAGGGCGGCTCGGCCGCCGAGCGGTGAGCGGGTGAGGGCCCGGACGCCCGCCGGCCGGTCCGGCGGGCGTCCGGCCCGCGAGGCCGTGGAGCACAGTTCTGCTGAGGGTTTCCTGGACGTTTCCCCAGATCTTCTGCGCGGAGGAGCCGAATTCCCGGAAACGGTGGTGTCATAGTCAGACATACCGTCACCAAGGCTCAGCACAGTGTGCATAATTTGGTGACACGCACAGATAAGGTGTCATCATGCCTCGTATTTCTGCGGCCACCAATGCCGCGCAGCGGGAGAACACCAAACGAGCGATCCTCGACTCCTTCGGCCAGCTGCTCTACCAGCAGGGCCTCACCGGACTGACCATGACGCACGTGGCCAAGAACGCCGGCGTGGGCCGCACCGCGGTCTACAACTACTTCGCGGACATGGGCGAGCTGCTCGTGGCCTACGCCCTGGACGAGACCGAGCGGTTCATGACCGATCTGCGCCGCGACCTCGAGGGCGTCGCCAACCCGGTCGACCGGCTCGCCGTCTACATCCGTGCCCAGATCGAGGACCTCACGAGGCGCCACCTGCCCCCGGGTCCCACCATGCGCACCGTCCTCTCCCCGGAGGACTACCAGAAGCTGGGCGAGCACGTGGGCGAGCTGCAGGGCCTGCTCGCCGCGATCCTGCGGGACGCGATCGGCCAGTCCTACCTGCCGCAGGGCGACATCTCGGAGCTCGCCGCCCTGGTCCACGGCTCTCTGACCGCCGCGGCGGACCGCGGGCAGAACTCCGACCAGGACCGCGCGGCGCGGGAGCAGCACATCCGCTCCACCGTCCGCTTCATCCAGCAGGGCCTGGGGGCGCAGTTCGACGCCGAGGGCCACCCCGTGCCGCTCGCCCCCGAACGGCCTCCGCTCAGCGCCGCGTCCTGACCGCGCCCCGCTCCGCACGCGCACCCGGTGCGGGGCCGAGCTCCAGCACGCGCGCGTGCATCACCGTGCGGTGGTGCAGCGCGGTGCGCAGCGCCCGGTGCAGCCCGTCCTCCAGGTAGAGGTGGCCGTCCCACCGCACCACGTGCGGGAAGAGGTCGCCGTAGAACGTGGAGTCCGCGTCCAGCAGGCTGGCCAGGTCGAGGGTGGTCTTCGTGGTGATCAGCTGGTCCAGGCGGACCCGGCGCGGCGGGACGCCGGACCAGTCCGTCGGCGTGACCAGACCGTGGTCCGGGTACGGACGCGAGTCGCCCACGGACTTGAAGATCATGCGTTCATCCTAGGGGCGGGCCCCGCGGCGCACGGGGAGCCACTGCCCGGCGCGCTGCCGGTGGCCAGTGCACCCTCGCCCCCGGCGGCGCACGGGCCGCCGGGGGCGCTGCCGGTTCCGGCGAGGGGTCCGCAGGGACCGCCGGCGCCCCCGGGGGCCGGCTCCGGCGTCAGCTCCGGGTCACGGTGACGGCCCGGGTGGTGGCGTTCCACTCGATCCGGCCGCCGGTGTAGTTCTGGGCCATGCCGCTCGAGGTGCTGAACTCGTCGGTGGTCGGGTAGCCCAGGCCCCGCTCGTGGCCCAGGGCCGCCCACTTCCGCCCGATGGCCCCGTACTCCTTGATCGCGTTCGAGCCGGTGCGCGAGGACCACATGATCTTGGTCCGCTTCCCGGACGCGTCGAAGACCTGGTAGGCACCGCCGTCGGCGGTCCGCTTCTCGTTGGTCCGCGGCGGACCGTAGCTGCCCGCGTAGCCGTCGGCCGCGAACTTCCGGCCGATCGACCCGCCGTAGTCGACCATCCGGGTCCCGGTGGCCTTGGACCAGTAGAGGGCCTTGTCCCGGCCGTCGGCACCCGCGAAGCGCTGGTAGACGGAGCCGTGCCCGGAGGCGTACTCCGCGCTGACCGGCGTGGCCCACGCGGTGCCGCCCAGCGCCGCCCACGTGCGCCCGATCGCGCCGGTGAGCTGGTAGCCGTTGACGACGTCGTTGCCGGTGGGCGAGACGGTCCCGGGCGCCGGGGCCGCGCCGGTGCCGGAGTAGAGACGGTCGACGTCGTCACCGACCAGGTCGGCCAGGTCGTAGTTGGTGTGGTGCAGCCCGGCCATCACCACGCGGTCGGCCTTCGCGAAGCCGGCGTTCCGGTAGGCGGCCGCACCCTTGCCGGCCGCGTCCAGCGCGGACCAGTTGGACGGCTGGGTGGCGCCGTAGCTGTCGAGGGAGCCGACGTACCAGGTCGGGTCCGTGGCCCGGAGCGCGGCGTCGGGGGTGCTCTCGAGCCGGCCGTTGTAGACGCCGCCGCCGCCGATCAGCGTCGACCCGCCGCCCCGGATCCAGCCGGCGCGGTCGGAGAGCACCTCGGTGGAGATGAACTCCGCGCCGCCGGAGTACCCGGCCAGGTGGATGCGGGTCGTGTCGACACGCTGCTCGGAGACGACTCTGGCCGCCAGGGCGCGGAACCAGTCACCGACCGCCTCGCTGTTCGAGGTCCAGGACCGGTTGGCGGGGGCGACCGGCACCACGAGGATCATGTTCTTGGCAGCGGCCCGGGCGGCCATGGTCCTGAGCATCGAGGCGGTGGGGCGCTGGGCGTAGTACTGCCCGTCGCCGTCGAAGTAGAAGACCACGCCGACAGCCTCGGACCGGTCGACGCCGGCGTCGTAGAGGTGGTACTGCGAGGAGACGCCGGCGGCGGTGTGGACCGTGTTGGTCGTCGAGGCGTGGGCCGGGGCGGTCGCCCCGACCATCGTGCCGGCGAGCATCGCGCCGGCCAGGAGAGCGGCGGGCAGGGCGGTCGAGGGCATGGGGAACGAAGGCAGCTTCAAGGAGGACCTCTTGGGGGGATAGAGGACGGGGGAGAGCAGCCGGGGGGCAGCTGCGGGTGCGGCGGAACAGCCCGTTCCGTCACATCAGCAGGATATTGCATTAGCGAACGCGGGTGGTGGAGCGACGCAACGTTACGATGTGGTCCTGATCCGTCGTCACCCCCGGAGAGACCACCCCCATGACCCTTCGCCCCCTGGCGCTGGCCGCCCTCCTGATCCTCGCCCCCGCACCGGGTGCGGCCCACGCCGCCGAGACCCCGCCGCCTCCCGCACCGGCCGCCGGGTCCCCCGCCGAGGAGCCCCTGCCCGAGCCTGCGCCGGACAGGGGACCGGCCGGCCCGGCCGACCCCCTGCCGGACCCCGGCCCGGCCGAGCCCCCCGCTTCCGCACCCGAGGGCACTCCGGCGCCCGAAGCCGGCGGCACACCGGCGGACGACCGCCCCTCCCCCGGCACCGAGGGGTCCGAGCCTCCGGAGAACGGCGCGGACCGCGCCGGGAAGGGTCCGGCCGGCCAGGACCGCACCGGGGAGCTCGGCGCCGAGGAGGTCCCGGCGGAGGCGGGCGCCGGGACCCCGGCGGACCGGAGCGCGCACGCGGCGGAGCCCCCCGCCATGGAGCAGGCCTCCCTCGTCGGACCCGGTGCCGCCGCGGTCCACCGTCCCGGCTCCGGAGCCCTGCTCCAGCACGCCCCCGGAGCCCGAGGGCAGCTGCTGCCCGGACAGCAGCAGGTGAGCCCCGGGACGCTCACGCGCATCTCGCTGGGGACCGTGACCCGGGTCCCCGCCCAGGACGCGTCCGCGGGCTCCGCCGCCACCGGGTGGGTCGTGGGGCTCTCGGCGGCCGGCGTCGCGGCAGTCGCCGCCGCCCTGGTCCGCCGATCCCGGGGACGCCGCGCCCGCTCCTGAGGGCCCGCCGGGGCGCACGTCCCGAGGGCGCACGAGAAAGAGCCCCGCACCGGGAGGATCTCCCGGTGCGGGGCTCTTTCTGCAAGTGCGGAGGATGGGGGATTTGAACCCCCGAGGGCGTGAACCCAACACGCGTTCCAGGCGTGCGCCATAGGCCGCTAGGCGAATCCTCCAGGCATGCACGTCACGGCGGCCTGACGGCGCCGGAACATGCGGGGTCCAGCATAACCGAAGCTCCGGGCAATGCCGAATCCGCGGATCCGCCCGCCGGGTTTCGACCCGCCCCGCCGCATCCGCTAGACTCTCTGACAGCCCCTCGCGTGGCGTCATCCTGTTGAACTCCCCCAGGACCGGAAGGTAGCAAGGGTAAATGGGCTCTGGCGGGTGCGCGAGGGGTCTTCTCGTCCCCGCGGCGGCCCGCGTCCCCAGCGCCGATCCGCCCGGTCCGCCTGTCGGATTCCGTCGCTAAGGTGTCATCTGTGACTACCGCCCTGTACCGCCGCTACCGCCCGGAGACCTTCGAGGACGTCATCGGCCAGGAGCACGTGACCGAGCCGCTGATGACGGCGCTGCGCAAGGACAGGGTCAGCCACGCCTACCTCTTCTCCGGCCCGCGCGGCTGCGGCAAGACCACCTCCGCCCGCATCCTGGCCCGCTGCCTCAACTGCGCGGAGGGCCCCACCGCGACCCCCTGCGGCCGCTGCGACAGCTGCCGCGACCTGGCCCGGGACGGCGCCGGGTCCCTCGACGTGATCGAGATGGACGCGGCCAGTCACGGCGGCGTGGACCACGCCCGCGACCTGCGCGAGCGCGCCACGTTCGCCCCCGTCCGGGACCGGTACAAGATCTTCATCATCGACGAGGCGCACATGGTCACGCGCGAGGGCTTCAACGCCCTGCTCAAGATCGTGGAGGAGCCGCCGGAGCACATCAAGTTCATCTTCGCGACCACCGAGCCGAGCAAGGTGCTCACGACCATCCGGTCCCGCACCCACCACTACCCCTTCCGCCTGGTCCCCACCGAGCCGCTCATGCACTACCTCGAGCAGCTCTGCGCGGAGGAGCACGTGCAGGTGGCCCCGGGCGTGCTCTCCCTGGTGGTCCGCGCCGGCGCCGGCTCCGTCCGCGACACCCTCTCCGTGCTCGACCAGCTGATGGCCGGCTCCGACGAGCGCGGCATCGGCTACGACCTCGCCGTGGCCCTGCTGGGCTACACGCACGGCGCCCTGCTCGACGACGTGGTCGACGCCTTCGCGTCCGGGGACGGCGCCACGGTTTTCCGCGCGGTGGACCGCGTGGTCCAGACGGGTCAGGACCCGCGCCGCTTCGTGGAGGACCTCCTCGAGCGGTTCCGGGACCTGATCATCGTCAACGCGGTCCCCGAGTCGGCGGGCAACATCCTGCACGGCATGCCCCAGGACCAGATCGCCCGGCTGCGCAACCAGGCGTCCCAGCTCGGGGCGGCGGAGCTCTCCCGCGCCGCGGACATCACGAACACGGCCCTCACCGAGATGACCGGGGCCACCTCGCCCCAGCTGCACCTCGAGCTGCTGTGCGCGCGCATCCTCCTGCCCTCCTCGGAGGACACCACGCGCGGGGTCACAGCCCGCGTGGACCGGTTGGAGCGGCGCCTGAGCATCGGCCGGGGCTCCACTGCGGCCGCCGGCCAGGAGGAGGCCGCCGGTCCGGCCCAGTCCCCCGAGGCCCCTGCGGCGGCGACCGCTCCTGCCGCCCCGACCGAGGACCGGACCGCCCCGGGCCCCGGGCCCGCGGCCGCCCCCGCACCGCAGCGGCCGGGCCCGGCCGCGCCCGGCGCGGAGGCGCAGCAGACGCCCCCACGGGAGACCGACCCGCGGGAGACGGCCGCGCCGGGCACCGGGCCGGCCCGGGCGCCCGGCGACCGCCCGTCCGCCCGGGAGGGCTACGGGCAGGACCGGCCCGGGGAGCAGGATCCGTCCGCCGGACGGGACCAGCCCGCCGAACGGCAGCGGCCCCCGGCCGCCGAGCAGCCGTCCGGCCAGGACACGCCCCGGGCGGGCGAGCCCGGCGGCAACGAGATCGACCTGCTGCGTGCCTCCTGGCCGGAGATCGTCAACGCGCTCGCCGACATCCGCCGGGTCGCCTGGTTCACGGTCCAGCGGGGGACGCCGCAGTCCTTCGACGGCAAGGTGCTGCGCATCATGTTCGACGCCGAGGGCGACCTCATGAACTTCCCCCGGTTCGAGGACGACCTGCGCCAGGCGGTGCAGCAGATCCTCGGCATCGACTGCCGCGCGGAGGCCGTTCCCCCGGGCGGCGGCGGGCACGGCCGGGGCGGCGGCGGGGGAACGCCGCGCGGCCCCGAGCCGTCGACGCGCCCGTCCGGGCACCGGGACGAGCCCCGAGCCGGGGGACCGCACCCGGAGCAGCGCGCGGCCGGGCCCGGGGTCCCGGGCGGCCCGGAAGGGCGTCCCGCCGGGCAGGACCGGCCGGGCCGTCCGCACGGCCAGGTCCGGCCCGAGGGCCAGCGCGGCCAGGACCGACCGCAGGGCCCGCGTGACCAGGACCGGCCCGAGAATTCGCGCGGCCGGGCGGAGCGACCGGTTCCGTCCCGGGCACCGGGCACGCCACCGGCCGGCGCGCCCGCGCCGGAACCGGCCGCGGACGCAGGGCCCCGGGACGGGGCCGACGGCGGGCAGGACCCGTGGGACGCGCACGGGGTGCCCGCCACGGACGCTCCCCCGGAGTGGACCGACCCCGCCTGGGCGCAGGAGCCCGTGCACAGCTGGTCCGTGGCCGCAATTCCTCAGGGGGGTGCCGCGCCCGAGGACCCTGCCGGCCCCGCCTCCCGCGCACCGGCGCAGCCCGCCGACCGGTCCCCGGAGCAGGCACCGGAGCAGCCGGCCGGCCGGTCGGCGCGGCAGGCCGGACCGCAGCCGGTGCCGGGCCTGGTACCCGGCCCCGAGTCGGCCGGGAGCCCGGCCCGGACCGCCGACCGTGCGGACCCTACGGTCCGGACCGGGACCCCGGGGGCCCGGGACCGGGACGTCCCCCCGTCCGACGACGACGTCCCGCCGCCGGAGGAGCCACCCCATCCGGAGGAGCCTCCCTACCCCGACGAGCCCCCCTACCCCGACGACCCGGACGCGGCGCCCCCCGAGCAGTGGCGGCCCGCGGCCCCCGCACCGCGGAGCCCGGACGCCGGACGCGGCCCCGGTGGTCGGTCCGGGAACGGACACGGGAACGCGTCCAGGAGCACCGCCGCAGCTCCCGCCGCCCGCCCGACGGCGCAGCCCGACGAGCCCCGGAACCCACCGGGCGCCACGCCCCCGGTCCCGGCTCCGGCACCGGGTGCGGCACCGGCTTCGGCGCTGGCTTCGGCGCCGGCCGCCGCTCCTGCCGCCCCGCGGCAGGCTCCCCCGGCGCCCGCTCCGGACGGCGCCGACCGGAGCGCGCGGCTGAGCTTCCGGGAGCGCCACGCCGCCGCCATCGCCGCCGGACGGCAGGCACCCGGGGCCGCCGCGGCGCCGCCGGACGGCGGCGTAGAATGGGACGACTCCTTCGTGCCCAGCTCGGACGACGAGGCGCTCGAGGACTCCACCCTCTACGGCCGCGCCGCGATCGAGCGGATCCTCGGGGGCATGCTGATCGAGGAGCGGGACCTCCACGCCGGGGAGTGAGCTGGGGAGCGAGCCGGGGCGCCCACGCACCGGCACCCCGGTGACGCCGTGGCCGAGGACGAGCAGGAGGGCCGCGCACCGGCCCGGAAATCGAGGGAAACGTGTACGAAGGCGCCGTTCAGGAACTGATCGACGAGCTGGGCCGGTTGCCCGGCGTCGGACCGAAGTCCGCGCAGCGGATCGCGTTCCACCTCCTCGACGCCGACAAGGAGGAGGTCCGCCGGCTGGCCGACGCCATGACGGCGGTCAAGGACAAGGTGAAGTTCTGCCGGATCTGTGGCAACGTCTCCGAGCTCGACGAGTGCGCCATCTGCCGTGACGCCCGCCGGGACGACAGCGTGATCTGCGTGGTCGAGGAGTCCAAGGACGTCATGGCCATCGAGCGCACCCGCAGCTTCCGCGGGCGCTACCACGTCCTGGGCGGGGCCATCAGCCCCATCCAGGGCATCGGCCCGGACCAGCTGCGCATCCGGGAGCTCATGACCCGGCTCTCCGGCGACACCGTGCAGGAGGTCGTGCTCGCGACCGACCCGAACCTGGAGGGCGAGGCGACCGCCACCTACCTCTCCCGCATGCTGAAGACCCTGGGGATCCGCGTGACCCGCCTGGCCTCCGGGCTGCCCGTGGGCGGCGACCTCGAGTACGCCGACGAGGTGACCCTGGGCCGGGCGTTCGAGGGCCGGACGGTCGTCGCCTGACCCGCCGCGCTACGATGTCCTGGTGCCCTGCCGCGGGGAGCGGGCGCACGGACCGGGGCCGACCGCCGGTGCCCGGCCACCCTCGACCACAGGAGTTGAACCCATGAGCCTGATCGTGCAGAAGTTCGGTGGATCCTCCGTCGCGGACGCCGACGGCATCCGCCGCGTTGCACGGCGGATCGTGGAGACGCGCAACCGGGGCCACGACGTCGTCGTCGTCGTCTCCGCGATGGGCGACACCACGGACGAGCTCCTCGACCTCGCCCACGAGGTCACCCGCAAGCCCCCGGCCCGTGAGCTCGACATGCTGCTCACCGCCGGCGAGCGCATCTCGATGGCGCTGCTGGCCATGGCGGTCTCCGGGATGGGCGCTCCTGCCCAGTCCTTCACCGGTTCCCAGGCCGGGATGGTCACGGACGGCGCCCACGGCGCGGCCCTGCTCGTGGAGGTGAACCCGCAGCGGGTGCGCGAGTCCCTCGACCAGGGCAACATCGCGATCATCGCCGGGTTCCAGGGCGTGCACCGCTCGACCAAGGACATCACCACCCTGGGCCGCGGCGGCTCGGACACCACCGCCGTGGCGCTGGCCGCCGCCCTCGACGCCGACGTCTGCGAGATCTACTCCGACGTCGACGGCGTGTTCACCGCCGACCCGCGCATCGCGCCCCGGGCGCGCAAGCTGGACGTGGTCAGCAGCGAGGAGATGCTCGAGCTCGCCGCCAACGGCGCGAAGATCCTGCACCTGCGCTGCGTCGAGTACGCCCGCCGCTTCGGCGTGAAGCTGCACGTCCGTTCGTCCTTCACCCAGAACGAGGGCACCTGGGTCATCCCGGGCCCCGAAGACGCCGCCACCTCCCCGAAGGAGATCCCGTTGGAACAGCCGCTCATCGCCGGTATCGCCCACGACCGCAGCCAGGCGAAGGTCACCGTCGTCGGGGTGCCGGACAAGCCGGGCATCGCCGCCCGCATCTTCCGGCTGCTCGCCGAGGCCAAGGTCAACGTGGACATGATCGTGCAGAACATCTCCACCGGCGACAACCCCCTGACGGACCTCTCCTTCACGGTGGACGAGTCCCAGGGCGACCTCGCCATGAGCCTGCTGCGCGCCGCCGAGGAGAAGATCGGCTACGCGGGCCTGGAGTACGACGACCAGGTCGGCAAGCTGTCGCTCGTGGGCGCCGGCATGAAGTCGAACCCGGGGGTGACGTTCACGTTCTTCGAGGCGCTCGCGTCCGCGGACATCAACATCGACATGATCTCCACCTCCGAGGTGCGGATCTCGGTGGTCACGGCCGCCGACCGGCTCGACGAGGCCGTGCGCGTGGTGCACAGCGCCTTCGACCTGGACACCGACGAGGAGGCCACGGTCTACGCAGGAACCGGTCGCTGATCCGCGTGCCCCGCTCCACCGGCCCGACGACGGGGCGGGTCCCGTGACCCGCCCCGTCGTCGTCCTGCCCCGCGAGGAGTGGGAGCCGCGGGCGCACGCCCACGAGCGGCGCGCGGCGCGCTACGCCGACCCCTTCGTGGCCCGCCGCCACCGCGGGCAGAAGCACCCGGTCGAGGACTTCCTGTTCACCTACTACACGCTCAAGCCCGCGCAGCTGAAGCGCTGGCACCCCGGGGCGGGCACCGTGCTGCTGGACGCCGCCGAGCGGGCCGGGGAGAAGTTCTACCGGCCGCTCACCGGCCCCGAGCTCGCGGACCGGGGGCTCTCCCCCCGGGACGGGGCCGTGGCCGTCGACGACGACGCCTTCCGCGACCGGCGGGCCCCCGCGGTCGACTTCGCCCGGTCGGTGCTGGGCGCCCACGCGGTCAACCCGGGCTTCTTCGGCTGCTTCGGCCTCCACGAGTGGGCGATGGCGTACCGGTCGGAGGACAACGACATCCGGCACGAGCAACTGGAGCTGCGGCTCGGGGCCGCGGGCACGGACGCCGTGGTGGAGTCCGCCAGGATCCGGTGCACCCACTTCGACGCATTCCGGTTCTTCCAGCCCCAGGCCGTGCCGCTCAACGAGCTGCGGCCCACCCGGGAGTCCCAGCGCCGGATGGAGCAGCCGGGCTGCCTGCACGCCACCATGGACCTCTACAAGTGGGCGTACAAGCTGGTCCCGGCGATCCCGTCCGAGCTGCTGATGGACTGCTTCGAGCTCGCGTGGGACGTCCGGGCCACGGACATGGCGGCCGCGCCCTACGACCTCGCCGGCTGGGGCTACGAGCCCGTGCGGATCGAGACCCCGGAGGGCAAGGCCGAGTACGTGCGCCGGCAGCGGGAGTTCGCCCGCCGCGCGGAGCCGCTGCGCCGGCGGCTCGGCGCGGCGCTCGAGGTCCTCGACCCGGCCCGCGCCACCGAGGGCGCCGCGGCGTGAGCGCCCCCGGGGAGCCCGCGGGGGGCTGGGAGCGGATCGTGGCGGCCGCCGCCGTGCCGGCGCCGCTCGACTTCGTGACGGTGCCCTCCAGCACGGGGCAGGTGCTCGTCACCCGTGACGCCGGGGGCGTCCTGCACGTACTGCGCAACACGTGCCCGCACCAACAGGCCACCGTGTGCCGGGAGCCCGCCGGGCGCGCCGGGACGTTCGAGTGCCCCAACCACTTCTGGGTGTTCGCCCCGGACGGGCGCTTCGTGGGGTCCCGGCTGGCCCTCGCCGCCGGCCGGGAGGCACCACCGGATCCCGCCAAGGACCTCCCGGCGGCGGCGGTCGACGTGGTCGACGGCTGGGTCGTGGCCCGCTTCGACTGATCGCGGCTCAGTCGGCCGCGGCGGCACCGTCGTCGTCGCGCCGCCGCCCCGCGCGCCAGACCTCGACGTCCGCGCGCCGGATCCGGCGGTGGCTGCCCCGGTACTGCACCGGCAGGACACCCTCCGTGGTGAGATTGCGCAGATGGGTGGCCGAGATCCCGGCGAGCGCGGCCGCCTGCGAGGTGGTGAGCAGGTCCTCCGGGGAGCGGGCGGAGTCCTCGCCCTGGCGCGCGAGCCACGCCTGGACGTCCGCGCGCCGGATCCGGCGGTGGCTGCCCCGGTACTGCACCGGCAGGACGCCCTCGGAGGTGAGGTTGCGCAGATAGGTGGCCGAGATCCCGGCGAGCGCGGCCGCCTGCGAGGTGGTCAGCAGCTCCTCGGCGCCGCTCGGCGGCCCGGCGGCGGAGGTCACCGCGGCGGACGTGACGGTGACTGCCTCCCCGCGGGTCAGCCGGGCCAGGAGGTCCACGACGGCGTCGCGCGCCCCCTCCGGCAGGCGCAGGGAGGTGCCGTCCACGAAGACCGTCACGTCCCGGGACTCGAGGGCTTCCGCCAGGCGCTCGGCCTCCCGGCCGCTGAGCCCGGGGGTGGTGGTCGGAGGGTGCTGAGTCATGGGCCCATTGTCCCAGCACCGCGCTCCGGACCGCGGCACGCGCTCCGGGTGCCGGGGTCACGAGCTCCCGGTGGGGCAGACAACGGGCGGTGCGGCTCCTACCCTGGAGGGACCGGAACGATCAGTGAACTGACGGACCACGTCCGGCGGACAGGAGGACCGAGATGACCACGGTGCGAGAGATCATGACCCCGGGCGCGGAGTGCGTCGGCGAGAACGAGACGCTCGAGGACGCGGCCCGGAAGATGAAGGACCTCGACGTGGGCGCCCTGCCGATCTGCGGGGAGCACGAGCGACTGATGGGCGTGCTCACCGACCGCGACATCGTGGTGCGGTGCCTGGCGATCGGCACCGACCCCCGGCAGGTCAAGGCGGGCCAGCTCGCCGAGGGCAAGCCCGTCACCGTCGGCGCGGACGACAGCGTGGAGGAGGCCGTCCGGACGATGACCGACCACCAGGTGCGCCGCCTGCCCGTGATCGACGGGCACGACCTCGTCGGGATGGTCAGCCAGGCCGACATCGCCAGGAGCATGCCCGAGGACCGTGTGGGCGAGCTCGTGGAGCTCATCTCGTTCGGCAAGTACTGACCGGGCCCTGCGAGCAGCGCCCGGGGCGGTCCTCCGGCCGCCCCGGGCACCGGGGTCACAGGATCGGCTTGCCGCCGGTGACGGCGACCCGCGAGCCGGAGATGTAGCTGCCGTCGTCGGAGGCCAGCAGCACGTAGACGGGCGCGAGCTCGGCCGGCTGACCGGCGCGGCCCAGCGGGACGTCGTCGCCGAAGGACCCCACCTTCTCCGCGGGCATGGTGGACGGGATCAGCGGCGTCCAGATGGGTCCCGGCGCCACGCTGTTGACCCGGATGCCCTTCTCCCCCAGCATCTGCGCGAGCCCGGCGGAGAAGTTCGCGACCGCGGCCTTCGTGGCGGCATAGGGCGCCAGCTGCGGGGACGGCTGGTCGGACTGCACCGAGGAGCTGCCGATGATCGCCGACCCCGGGGCCATGTGCGGCACCGCGGCCTTGGTGAGGTGGAACATGGCGCCGACGTTGAGCCGGAACGTGTAGTCCCACTCCTCGTCGCTGATCTCGTCGAGGCTGTCGTGGCTCATCTGGTAGGCGGCGTTGGAGACGAGCACGTCGATCCGGCCGAACTCCTGCACGGCCTTCTCGACGACGGCCCGGCAGTGGGCCGGGTCCGAGAGGTCGCCGCGGACCAGGACGGCCCGGCGACCGGCCTCCTCGATCCAGCGGGCGGTGTCCTGCGCGTCGTCGTCCTCCTCGAGGTAGGCGATCAGGACGTCGGCGCCCTCCCGGGCGTAGGCGATCGCGGCGGCGCGGCCGATGCCGCTGTCCCCGCCGGTCACGATCGCGGCCCTGCCCTCGAGCTTGCCGGAGCCACGGTAGCTGTGCTCGCCGCAGTCCGGGACGGGGGTCATCGCGGCCTGGACGCCGGGGGCCTCCTGCTGCTGTTCTGGCTGGCTCATGGCGTGGTCCTTCCGTGGTCTGGGGCGTCCGGACGGTGCGCGCACCGCCCACCGGACACCTCCGATGATCAGCACGCTGTTCACTTTAGGCGGCCACGCCGGTTCTGTCGCGCCCCCTCTCGGCCCCGACGCCACCGGGACGGGCCGGGCTCAGCCGGCCCCGTCCCGCCAGCGGAGGACGGCCAGCCAGAGCAGCACCCCGGCCAGGCCCATCGTCCCGGGCACGAGCACGGGGGACGGCCCGACCGCCCCGCTGGTCGCCGCCCACAGCTGGGCGGCGCCCGACATCGACTCCCAGACCCCGGCGTACCGCGGGTCCGCCGGCCCGGCCCGCAGGTTCGCCAGGACGTGCTCGTAGACGCCGTAGGCGCTGCCGAGCACGGAGAGGACCGCGGCGATCCGCACGGTGCGGGCCGTCCCGGCGCTGCGCCGCACCAGCCACGCCGCGGCCCCGAGCAGCAGCACGGCCAGGACCGCCCACGGGACCAGCTGCGCGGGCCCCTGCCAGTGCCGCAGCATCGCCAGCTCGGTCAGCGCACCGAGGACCGTGCCGATCCCCAGCAGCGTCAGGACCCGGCGGTAGACCGGCACCAGCCGTGCGTCGTCGGCGCCGGCCGCTGCGGCCCCCGGTGCGGTGCTCATGGCACCAGGGTCTACCGGACCCGCCTTGGAGATTTCCGGGAGACCGCCGCCGGGGCTCTCCTCCTCGCCCCGGGCCGCCGCGGACGGGCGGCGGTGACCCCTACCACACCGGGGGCCGCCCACCCCGGCGCGGCGGGACCGGCGTGCCCGAACCGATAGAATGGCTGACGTTCGCCGGATCCCGGCCCGCTGCTCGACCCTCAGGAGTTCCCCGATGGCCCGCATTGTTGTCGACGTCATGCCCAAGCCCGAGATCCTTGACCCGCAGGGCAAGGCGATCGCCAACGAACTGCCCCGCATCGGCCTGGACGGCTTCGCCGGTGTCCGGCAGGGCAAGCGCTTCGAGCTGACCGTCGACGGCGAGGTCACCGAGGACGCACTGGCCCAGGCCCGCGAGGCCGCCGAGAAGCTGCTCTCCAACCCCGTCATCGAGGACGTCGTGCGCGTGGCCGTCCTGGACGAGACCGAGGAGGCCTGAGCATGCCCGACCTCGAGACCCCCCTGATCGCGGACCTCTCCGGCCCCGCGCCGGACGCCGCGCTCGCCGGCGCCCGCGTCGGCGTGGTGACCTTTCCCGGCACCCTCGACGACCGCGACGCGGCGCGCGCCGTGACCCTGGCCGGCGGCACCCCGGTGTCCCTCTGGTACGCCGACGAGGACCTGCAGGACGTCGACGCCGTGATCCTGCCCGGCGGCTTCTCCTACGGCGACTACCTGCGCGCCGGGGCCATCGCCCGGTTCGCCCCGCTCATGGACCGGATCATCGAGGGCGCGAACGCCGCGGGCACCTCCGGGTCCGTCCCCCTGCCGGTCCTCGGGATCTGCAACGGCTTCCAGATGCTCACCGAGTCCCACCTGCTGCCCGGGTCGATGATCAAGAACGAGGGCCTGAAGTTCCTCTGTCGAGACCAGCGCCTGCGCGTGGAGAACAACGCGACCGTGTGGACCACCGAGTTCCGGCCGGGCCAGGAGATCGTGGTCCCGCTCAAGAACCAGGACGGACAGTACGTGGCGGACGAGACGACCCTCGACGCCCTCGAGGCCGAGGGCCGCGTGGTGTTCCGCTACGTCGGGGACAACCCCAACGGCTCCCGCCGGGACATCGCCGGGATCTGCAACGGGCGCGGCAACGTGGTGGGCCTCATGCCGCACCCGGAGCACGCGGTGGAGCCGGGCTTCGGCGCGGACTCCTCGGCCTCCGGCGAGGTCGGCATGCGCGACGGCACGGACGGGCTGGACCTGTTCGTCTCCGCCCTCAAGGCACTGGTCAAGTAAGGGACACCGGACACTTCATGAGCGAGAAGCACTTCAACCTGGACACCGTCGAGCACGCGACGGCCACCCCCGACACCGAGCTGCCCTGGGCCGAGCTGGGCCTCAAGGACAACGAGTTCGAGGAGATCAAGAAGATCCTCGGCCGCCGGCCCACCGCCGCGGAGCTGGCGATGTACTCGGTCATGTGGTCCGAGCACTGCTCCTACAAGTCCTCCAAGGTCCACCTGCGCCAGTTCGGCGAGAAGGTCACCGAGGAGATGAAGAAGGACCTGCTGGTCGGCATCGGCGAGAACGCCGGCGTCACCGACCTCGGGGACGGCTGGGCCGTGACCTTCAAGATCGAGTCCCACAACCACCCGTCCTACGTGGAGCCCTACCAGGGCGCCGCCACGGGCGTGGGCGGGATCGTGCGCGACATCATCTCGATGGGCGCCCGGCCCGTGGCCGTCATGGACCCGCTGCGCTTCGGGGCGATCGACCACCCGGACACCGCCCGCGTGGTCCACGGCGTAGTGGCGGGCGTGGGCGGCTACGGCAACTCCCTGGGCCTGCCCAACGTGGGCGGGGAGGTCGTCTTCGACTCCTGCTACCAGGGCAACCCGCTCGTCAACGCGCTCGCCGTGGGCGTGATGCGCCACGAGGACATCCGCCTGGCCAACGCCTCCGGCGTGGGCAACAAGGTGGTGCTGTTCGGCGCCCGCACCGGCGGCGACGGCATCGGCGGCGCCTCCGTGCTCGCCTCGGAGTCCTTCGACGACGCCAAGCCGTCCAAGCGGCCGGCCGTGCAGGTGGGCGACCCGTTCGCGGAGAAGGTGCTCATCGAGTGCTGCCTCGAGCTGTTCAAGGGCTCCCTCGTGGAGGGCATCCAGGACCTGGGGGCGGCGGGCATCTCGTGCGCCACCTCGGAGCTGGCCTCCAACGGCGAGGGCGGCATGCACGTGGACCTCACCCAGGTGCTCCTGCGGGACCCGACCCTGACGCCGGGCGAGATCCTCATGTCGGAGTCGCAGGAGCGCATGATGGCGGTCGTGACCCCCGAGAGGGTCGCCGCGTTCGAAGCCGTGATGGAGAAGTGGGACGTCGAGTTCTCGTGGATCGGCGAGGTCACCGGCACCGGCCGGCTCGTGATCGAGTGGGACGACGAGGTCATCGTCGACGTCGACCCCCGCACGGTCGCCCACGAGGGCCCCGTCTACGACCGCCCCTATCACCGTCCCGCGGACCAGGACCGGCTCCAGGCCGACCGCTTCGCCGGCTCCCCGGCCGACGCCGGGCGGCCCTCCGGGGCGGAGCTGCGCAACGCCGTCCTCGAGCTCATGGCCTCCCCGAACCTGTGCGCCAAGGACTGGGTGACCGACCAGTACGACCGTTACGTGCAGGGCAACACCGCGATGGCCATGCCCGACGACGCCGGGGTGGTCCGCGTGGACGAGGAGACCGGCCTGGGCGTGGCCCTGTCCACCGACTGCAACGGCCGCTACGCCTACCTCGACCCGTACGCCGGCGCGCAGCTGGCCCTGGCCGAGGCCTACCGCAACGTGGCGACCTCCGGCGCCCGGCCCGCGGCCGTCTCCGACTGCCTCAACTTCGGCTCCCCCGAGGACCCGGAGACCATGTGGCAGTTCGCCGAGGCCGTGCGCGGGCTCGCCGACGGCTGCCAGCAGCTGGGGGTGCCCGTGACGGGCGGCAACGTGTCCCTCTACAACCAGACCGGCGGCGTGGCCATCCACCCGACGCCCGTGGTGGCGATGCTGGGCGTGCTCGACGACGTCCGGCGCCGCACGCCGTCGGGCTGGCGCGAGGACGGCCAGGCGATCTACCTGCTCGGGACCACCCGGGACGAGCTCGACGGCTCCGAGTGGGCGAACCTGCGCGGGCACCTGGGCGGGCTCCCCCCGGCCGTGGACCTCGCCCAGGAGAAGCTGCTCGGGGACCTGCTGATCAACATGTCCCGCGACGGCATGATCGACGCCGCGCACGACGTCGCGGAGGGCGGCCTCGCCGCGACCCTCGCCGAGATGGCGCTGCGCTTCGACACCGGCGCGCGCATCGGGCTGGGCGAGGTCTGCGAGCGGGACGGCGTGGACCTGTTCACCATGCTCTTCTCCGAGACCCAGGGACGGGCCGTGGTGGCCGTGCCGCGCAGCGAGGAAGTACGGTTCAAGGACATGTGCACCATGCGCGCCTATCCGCACACGCGGATCGGCGTGGTGGACACCGAGAACCGCGCGCTGGACGTGCAGAGCGAGTTCGGCATCGGCCTGGACGAGCTCCGCGCAGCGCACGAGGGCACGCTGCCGAAGCACTTCGGCTGATCCGCCGGGGGCGGCACGGAGCCGCCCCCGGCACCCCGCTCCACCGGACCCCGTCCGTCCACCGCCGGCACCCGCGCCACCCGCGCACGCAGAAAGCAGCACCAGCATGACTGAGGACCTCGAGGCCCTGCGCCCCGCACCCGTCCTGGAGACGGCACGACTCCTGCTCCGTCCCTTCACCGCCGAGGAGCTCGACGCCGTGGCCGCCGGCGAGCGGGCGGCCCACTTCGCCCACGGCTTCCCGACCGCCGAGGACATGGACTTCGCCCGCGAGTCCCTGATGGCCGGGGGCTACTTCTTCACGGAGTCCGTGTACGCGCGGATGGCCGTCGTGGAGAAGTCGACCGGGGAGGTCATCGGCACGGCCGGCTTCGTCGGTCCTCCGATCGACGACGAGCTCGAGATCGTGGGCTCCCTCGCCGCGGACCACCGCAACCTCGGCTACGCGCAGGAGGGCGTCACCGCGCTGCTCGGCGTCGCCTTTGGGGACCCCTCCGTCACGGGGGTGCGCGCCAGCGTGCCCGGCGACAACGCCCCGGCCGAGCAGGTGCTCGTCGCCGCGGGCTTCGTGCACCGGGAGACCCCCGGCCCGGAGACCGACTACTTCCTGTCCCGCCCCGCGTAGACCGCGCCGCCGCGCGCGGCGGCGACCCCCCCGACCGACGAGGTGACCCCGGCCGTGTACCCGTTCAACAGCGTCGCGAACCTCCTCCCGGAGCCCGCGACGCTCGTGGTCCTGGTGCTCGGCCTGCTCATCAACGTGGTGGCCCTGGGCTGGATCCCGCACAACCGGCGGCCCTCCGTGGCCCTGGCCTGGCTGCTCGCGATCTTCCTGCTGCCGTACGTGGGGGTCCTGCTGTTCCTGGCCATCGGCTCCTCGAAGCTGCCGAAGAAGCGGATGGCCATGCAGGCGAAGATGAACGACGTCATCCGCGAGAACACCCCGGACTCCCACATCATGGGCAACACGGACGAGGAGCTGCCCGAGTGGGTCAGCTCCACCGCGGCGCTGAACTACAAGCTCGGCGCCCTGCCCATGGTCGGCGGCAACTCCTTCGAGATCCTCACCGACAACCACGAGGCGATGCGGATCATGGCGGAGGCGGTGGACCGGGCCCGGGACTACGTGCACTTCGAGTTCTACATCGTGGCCATCGACGACGCCTCGCGCCCCCTGCTGGAGGCCCTGGTGCGGGCCCACCGGCGGGGTGTGCGGGTGCGGGTGCTCATCGACCACCTCGGCTCCGTGGGCTACCCCGGGTACCGGCAGATGATCAAGCGCTTCGACGAGGCCGGGCTGCCGTGGCAGCGCATGCTGCCCGTGCGCCCGTGGAAGGGCGAGTGGCAGCGGCCCGACCTGCGCAACCACCGCAAGATCCTCGTGGTCGACGGGACCCTCGCCTTCACCGGCTCGCAGAACATCATCCACCGCTCCTACAACAAGCGCCGGAACCTCCGGAAGGGGCTCCAGTGGAAGGACCTGATGCTCGAGTGCACCGGCCCGGTGGTCGCCGAGCTCAATGCCCTCTTCACGAGCGACTGGTACTCCGAGACGGGCGACCTCCTGCTCGACGAGGCCACCCGCGACCTCCCGGACGTGCAGGGACCGGTCTTCGCGCAGGTCGTGCCCTCCGGGCCCGGGTTCGAGACGGAGAACAACCTCCGCCTGTTCAACCACCTGATCTACAACGCCAACGAGCAGATCATCATCGCCAGCCCGTACTTCGTCCCGGACGAGTCGCTGATGCACGCGCTGACCACCGAGGCCCAGTCCGGGGTGGACGTGCAGCTGTTCGTGGGCGAGACCTCGGACCACTTCCTCGCCTACCACGCCCAGAACTCCTACTACCAGGAGCTCGTGGAGGCCGGCGTGAAGATCTACCGGTACCGCTCCCCCACCGTGCTGCACGCCAAGTTCGTGCTCGTGGACGACTACGCCTCCGTGATCGGCTCCTCCAACATGGACGAGCGCTCGTTCGCCCTCGACCTCGAGGTCTCGGTGTACATCGCGGACCGGGAGTTCCGGCGGCGGATGGACGCGGTGGTCGCCGAGTTCCACGAGGCCAGCACCCTGCTGGACTTCGACGAGTGGAACCGCCGGCCGCTGTGGCACAAGTACGCCGACAACGTGGCCCGGCTGACCTCGGCCCTGCTCTGATCCGGCCGGCCCGTGCTCAGGCGTCCAGGACGCCGCGCACGATCGAGTCCCCCGAGTGCGTCGGGTCGCCGTCGATCGGCTCGTTCGAGACGTCCACGACGGGGAACTCCCCGACGTCCAGGTTCTCGGGCAGCACGAACACGGCCTCGTCCCCGGCCATCACCCCGAGGCTGACCATCCGCTGCGCATCGGGGGCGAGCAGCCAGACCTCCTTGAACCCGTCCACGTCGGCGGGATCGGTCCGCACCACCAGTTGACGGGTCCCGTCCGGCCGCTCGTCCACCTCGGCCGAGCCGCGGGCGGTGTAACCGGCCAGGGGCTCCAGCTCGGCGGTGGCCAGCACCGTGGGATCCGGCTCCAGGCCCACCCGCTGCGCGCCCCAGACCGAGATGCCGCCCACGAACAGCGCCGCCGCCGCGGCGGCCGCGGCCAGCGGGTACGGCACCCCGCGCCGGGGCCTGCTCCGGCGGGCGTCGAGGTCGACGACGGTCGCCCCGCCGTGCCCTGCGCCGTCGTCGGCGGGCGTGCCGGTCCGGTGGCTCGTGGCGTCGTCGCGGGCGTCGTCGGACGCCTCGTCCGCCGCGTCCTCGGAGGCGACGTCCGGGACGTCCCCGCCCCGGGACCCGGCGAGCGGATCCGCCGCGACGCCGGCGGAGAGGCCCAGCTCGGCGTGGATGGCGGCCCAGACCCCGGGGCCGGGAGCCGTCAGGACGGGCGGCTCCGCCCGGCCGGCGCGGACGACGCGCTCCAGGGACGCGAGCTCGGCCGCGCAGTCCGGGCAGGAGGCGACATGCTGCTGGTCCTGGGCGTCGCGGGCCTCACCCAGAGCCAGGAGCGTCAGCGTCTCCTCACTCAGGTGTGCCATGACCGTCTCCCAATCGTGTTCGTAGGTTCGTGAGGCCGCGCCTCAGGTGGCTCTTGACCGTGCCGAGGGGCAGGTCCAGGTGCTGCGCGATCTGCTGGTGCGTGAGCTCCTCGTAGAAGGCCAGCGCCATGATCGTCGACCGGGGAGGCCCCAGCCGCTCGACCTCCGCGCGCACCACGAGCCGGTCCACGAGCAGGTCCGACTCCTCGTGTTGTTGCTCCCGGTCGGTGCGCACGGCGTCCGCCTGGCGCCGCTCCGCGTCGCGGCCGGCCGTCCTCGCGGCGTCGGCGATGCAGTTGCGGGCGATGCCGATGAGCCAGGCGGGGGCCGAGGAGTGCTCGGGGCGGTAGCCGGAGCGGTACTTCCACGCCCGGATGAAGACCTCCTGCACCACGTCGTCGGCGCCCGCGTCGTCGCGCAGGGCCCGGACGGCGAGTCCCCGGATGACCCCGGCGCAGTGCCCGTACACGGCACTCAGCGCCTGCTCGTCTCCCGCGGCGAACGCGGTGTCGAGCTCGGGTCCCCAGTCCGGGGGCGGCGTCGGCATCGTGGGGAGGCTCCTCGTGGGCCGGAGGTCGTGGTGGCGAGCGGTCGGGCGAGGTGCGGGCGTCCGCGTCGTGCCCAGCCTAGTGGACACCGGCCATGCGGTCATGCGCCTCTCGCCTCCTCCGTCGCTCAGGGCACCGGGACCGCCCGCAGCACCACGTTGTCCTCGTAGTCCCCGATCTCCTCCAGCCACTCCCCGCCGCACGTCACGAGGTGGAGCACCGGCTCCCCGGTCCGCCGGAACAGGTCCGCGTCCGCGAGGGACTTCTTGTGGACGTGCTGGACGGACTCGGTGCGGTAGCGCTGGACGCTGCCGTCCGCGCGCTCCACCCGGACCTCCGCCCCGACCGGCACGTCCTTGAGCCGGGCCATCGGCGTGACCTCGGTGAGGGTGTCGACGTGGCCGGCGACGACCGCGGCGCCCTCGTCCGCCCCGGGGGACGGACCGTGCCGGTACCAGCCCAGCTCCACGTGGTTGTCCGGAATGGTCATGGCCCCGTTGTCCTCGACCCCCACCGGGACCACCGGCATGTCGATCGGCGACCCGTCCACGACCACGCGCACCGGGGCGGGGATCTCCTCGGCGGGTGCCTGGGTGGCGGGGGCCACGGGGATCTCCGCGGGGGCGGCGGTGGACTGCGCCGCGCCCTCCGCGGGGACCGGACGGTCGGGGCCGGCGAGCGCCGGCACCGCGTCCTCGCCCGGGTACGGCCCCGCCGCCAGGGAGTACGCGGTCGGCGGCCCCCCGTTCTCGGGGAGAGCGGACACGGCCGCTGCCGCGAGCAGGGACACCGAGGCGACCGCCCCGGCACCCGCCGCCGCCAGACGACGACGACGGGTGCCGGGAACTGCCGGCCCGGGGGCGCGGTGGGCTGCTGCCTGCCGCGCCCCCGGACCGAGCCTGTCGGGACCGCTCACTACCGGCGGCTGCCCGCGAGCACCCGGCGGGCGCCGTACGCCGCGCCGATCAGCCCGAGCGCACCGGCGGCCGCGAGGCCGGCGGTCAGCATCGTGCGCTGCTCCTGGGCCGCGAGACCGGACTGGCCGCCCGGCACGGCCTCGGGCGCCTGCTCCATGCCCTCCAGGGTCTGGACGGCGAGGGCCAGGTTCCCGGCCTCGAGGGAGCCCCACGCGTACACGATGTTGTGGGTGCCCTCGGCCAGCTCGAGGTCGGCCGGGCCGATGACCGGCTCGGTGGTGCCCGCGGCGGCCACGGACGCCGAGACCGTGCCCGCGTCGACCGGCAGGGTCTCCTCGTTCGGGTTCTCGAGCCCGGTGATGACCGGCTGGCCGCCCGCGAGGACGTCCACGGCCGGGGCCGCGGCCACGTGCCGCACGGTGAGGTGCGACTTCCCGGCCTCGATCTCGGACATGTCGTTGGTGAACAGGGCGGCCGTGGGGCTGCCCTCCGCGTCCAGGTGGGCCGCGGCCGTGTAGCTCATGCCGGTCTGCAGGTCCGCGGTCACGGGGCCGATGATCGGCTCCGAGGCGTCGGCGGCGTCGGGGGCCGTGATGGCCAGGTCGTAGCTGCCGGCGGGCAGCTCCAGCGGACCGGCCAGGGTGCCCGGCTCGAAGTCGTCGAGGGTCAGCTCGCCGTTGACGTACACGTCCACGACGGTGTCGGGGACGCCGTGGAGCACGGACAGCTCCGCGTGCTCGGCGGCGAACGCCGGGCTCATGCTGAGGGCACCGGCACCGAGGCCGAGGACTGCTGCGGCGGAAAGGGTCTTGCGCATGGTAACTGCTCCTTGAACGGGCTCCCTGGCGGAAGCGGAATCGACCTTGCACCCGTACTACCGGCGTGGACCCCTCCGCGGATGCAGCAGGTCACATTTTTTTCGGAAAGTTCTTCCGGGACCGTTCCGCACCACAATGAGGAGGGCGGCGCCGCGGCTCGCGCGGCGCCGCCGGAGCACCCGACGGATCTCCAGGAGGAACCGTGGACACCCACCGCTTCACCGGCCGGACCGCCGTCGTGACCGGGGCCGGCTCGGGCATCGGGCGCGCCACCGCGCTGCGGCTGGCCGCCGAGGGGGCCACCGTGGTCGTCGCCGACCTGTCGGCGCGCCGGCTCGAGGCCCTGGTGGCGGACGAGCCTCGCCTGCCGCTGTTCCCCGTGGTCGCGGACGTCACGGACGAGGAGGCGGTGGGCCGCGTGCTGGCGGCGGCCGAGGGCCGGCTCGACGTCCTGGTCAACAACGCCGGGATCATGGACCGTTTCGAGTCCGTGGCCGAGGTCGACGACGCCACGTGGGAGCGGGTCTTCGCCGTCAACGTCGGCTCCGTGATGCGGCTGACCCGCGCGGCGATCCCGCTGCTGCGGGTCTCCGGCAGAGGAGCGATCGTGAACGTGGCGTCCGAGGCGTCGCTGCGCGGCTCCGCCGCGGGGGCGGCCTACACCGCCTCCAAGCACGCGGTGGCCGGGCTGACGAAGAGCACGGCCCTGATGCACGCGGCGGACGGCATCCGCACCAACGCGGTCGCCCCCGGGGCCACGGCCACGGCGATCGAGGCGCCCATGGGCTCGGACCTGTTCCCCGGCCGGATGGCGGCGTTCATGCAGAACATCCCCTACACGGCCACGGCGGAGCAGGTGGCCGCCGTGATCGTCTTCCTCGCGAGCGACGACGCCTCGAACGTCAACGGCGTGGTCATGCCCTCGGACGGCGGCTGGTCCGCCGTGTGAGGCCCGCGCGAGGGTGCACGCCCCCGCGCGGGCCCCGGCTCACTGCTCCTCGAGCGAGGAGGTCTCCTCGGGCTCCTCGAGGTCGACCTCCTGGTCCTGCTCCACGAGGTCGTCGGGGTTCGCCTCGAGGGAGGACGCCTCGGAGCGGTCGGGCTCGTGCGCCGGCGCCTCGTCGTCCTGGTCGTCCAGCTCCGGCCGCTCGGCGTCGATCGACTGCTCGAGCCGGTCGGCCTCGTCGTACTCGGGTACGTCGCTCATGGATGCCTCCTGCGTCGTGGGACCAACGGGACCACCGGTCGCGCGACCGGTCGTGTGCGTCCGACCCTACTCGTCCTGTCCTCTGTTCCCAGCCCCCTGACGGTCGGATAACGTGGTCTGCACCACAGGAAGCACCGCTCAACAGCAGGAGTTGTCCATCATGACGAGCCGATTCCACCGCTACGCCGAACTGTTCAAGAGCAAGGGCCCCTGGTGCACCGTCTACACGGACATCAGCACCGGCACCGTCGACTCGCTGCACGCCATCGACGTCCTTCCCGAGAACATCTGCCGAGAGCTGGAGCGCCAGGGCGCGAGCAAGGCCGATCTCGCCGCCGTGGAGGCGGCCGTGCGGCCGGCCGAGGGCGCGCCGGACCCGGTCTGCCGGTACCTGCTGGTGCGCGACGGCACCGTGGAGATCGACGAGGTCCTCCCCGGCCCCCGGGCCGGCCGCGGTGTCATCCAGGTGGAGGAGGTGCCCGACCTCACTCCCCTGTTCCGGCACCGCCCGGACGACTTCCCCTACGTGGTCGCCGAGGTGGGGCGCGACGGCGGCGAGATCCGCCTGCAGTACGCGAGCCGCGTCCGGAGCACGGACGAGCAGCAGATCGAGGGCGAGACCGAGCACCTGAAGAAGTTCCCCGGGGGCGGCTGGTCGCAGGGACGCTGGCAGCGGCACACCGAGGACGTGTGGCGGCGCAACACCGAGCAGGTGGCCGAGCAGATCGACAAGGTCGTCGCCGAGAGCGGGGCGCAGCTCGTGGTCCTGGCGGGGGACATGCGGGCCCGGGGGCTGGTCGAGGAGCAGCTGTCCAAGGCGAGCCGGGCGATGCTGAGCGTCGTCGACGCCAACACCCGCGCGGAGGGCAGCAAGTCCGCCGATTTCGACCACCAGGTCGAGGAGCGCGTGGCGGAGGTCGTGGCCCACCGCCAGCAGGAGCTGCTCGAGCGGCTCGCCGAGCAGCAGGGGCGGCCCGACCCCACTGCCGTCTCGGGGATGGAGCCCGTCGTCTCGGCCCTGCAGCAGGCGCAGGCGCAGACGCTGCTCATCGACGACACCCACCTGGACACGGAGCAGGAGCTCATCGCCCTGGACGCCGAGCCGTGGATCGCCGTCCAGGAGTCGGAGGCCGTGGGCGCCCGCGTGCTCGGCAGGGTCTCCGCCGACGCCGCGCTGGTGCGCGCCGCGGTGCTGACCGACGGCCGCCCCGTCTTCGTGCCGCCGGGGGCGCTGCCCAACGGCACGGACGTGGCGGCCCTGCTCCGCTGGGGCTCCGCACCGGCGCGCTGATCCCCGGACGACGAACTTCGTGCCTCCACGGAACTGCTCCCCGGACACCGGACCTGAATTCCTCAGCCGGCGTCCGGGGAGCAGTTCTCGGTGCGGGGGCCCTCGTCCGCTCCGCGCCCCGGGCCGGGGGCCCCGGCCCGGGCGGGGATCCCGGGCCGGGGCCCAGGATGAAGGGTCAGCGCCCCGGGGTCAGGAGATCAGCTCGCGGGCGGGAGTGTCCGCGGCGGAGGGCTTGCCCGCGTAGGCGCCGCGGTACGCGGCGGCCGGGTGGGTGCCCAGCACCTTGGCCTGCCCGGCGCCGTAGAGGTTCTCGCGCAGCGTGGTGCCCTCGTACCCGGTCCGGTAGCGGCCGCGCTTCTGCAGCTCCGGCACCACCCACTCCACGAAGTCCTCGAACGAGCCCGGGGACACGTGGTAGGCGAGGTTGATGCCGTCCAGCCCGCCGTCGTCGATCCACCGCTCGAGCTCGTCGGCCACGGTCTGCGGGGAGCCGACGATCGGCACGCCCATGCCGCCCATCGAGATGTGCTTGGCGACCTCCTTGACCGTCCACTTCTTGTGCGGGTCCGCGGTGGTGAACGGCGTGAGGAAGGACTGGATGGACTCGGTCTTGATGTACTCCAGGACGTCGTTCTCGTCGTAGCGGCCCAGGTCCACCCCGGACCAGCCGCCCACGAGGCCCAGCGCGCCGTCGGTGTCCGCGTACCGCTCGTAGTCGCGGCGCTTCTGCTCGGCCTTCGCGTCGGTCTCGTCGACGATCACGTGCAGCATGGCGAAGATCTTGAGGTCGTCCCGGCCCCGGCCGTTGGCCTCCGCCTCGTCGCGCAGCTTGTCGGTGACCACGCGGGTCAGGTCCGGGCGGATGCCGCCCACGAACACCGCCTCGGCGTGCCGGCCGGCGAACGCACGCCCGCGGGACGAGGCTCCGGCCTGGAAGATCAGCGGCGTGCGCTGCGGGGACGGCTCGGTCAGCCCGATCCCCGGGACGTCGAAGTACTTGCCGTGGTGCTGGATGGGGTGGACGAGCGCCGGGTCGGCGAAGATACCGTTGACCCGGTCCCGCTTGACCGCCCCGTCCTCCCAGGAGCCCTCCCAGAGCTTGTAGCAGACCTCCATGAACTCCTCGGCGATCTCGTAGCGCTCGTCGTGGGAGATCTGCTCCGTGAGCCCGTGGTTCTCCGCGGCGGACTTCAGGTAGGACGTCACCACGTTGAAGCCCATCCGGCCCTTCGTCAGGTGGTCCAGGGTCGCGAACTTCCGGGCCAGCGGATACGGCTGCTCGTAGGTGATCGCGCTGGTCACTCCGAAGCCGAGGTGCTTCGTCACGGCCGCCATCGCGGAGATCTGCATGAAGGGGTCGTTGACGGGGATCTGCGTGGCGTCCCTGATCACCGGGGCCGCGGAGTTCTGGTAGACGTCGTAGTACCCGACGACGTCCGCGAGGAAGAGCGCGTCGAAGAGCCCCTTCTCCAGGAGCTGGGCGACGTCCGTCCAGTACTCGATCGTGTTGTACTCGTCCGCCCGGGACCGGGGGTGCTTCCACAGGCCGGGGGCCTGGTGGCCCACGCAGGTCATGTCGAAGGCGTTGAGGGCGATGCGCTTGCTCATGGGTGTTCCTCCCGGGTCGATGCCGACCCGCGCCCGTGCGTCGTGGAGACCTGCTCGCGGGTCCGACGCACTGCTGGGCGCCGTACTTGCCGCGGAGCGTGTGCACCACGGCCCGATGTTCATCTGGGGCACCCCGCTACGGGAGAGGGTTGCCGCCCGACCAGCCAGAGCTTCGCGTCGGGACTCGTCATCGTCGTCGGGGAACAGCTTAGCGGGTCGCCCGGCACCCGGCGCAAGCCGGACCGCGCACCACGGCGCAGGCCAGGGGACGGTTCGGCCGGACCGGTTCGGTCGGCCGGGTCGGTCCGACGGTTCGGTCGGCCGGGTCGGTCCGACGGTTCGGTCCGACGGTTCGGTCGGCCGGTTCGGTCGGCCGGTTCGGTCGGCCGGTTCGGTCCGACGGATCGGCCGGGCGGCTCAGGCGGGCGGGGCGAGCGGCGGGGTCCGGCCCGGGTCCAGGGTCCAGCCCCGCCGGAGCCGGACGCGGAGCTCGATCAGGGGGCAGGTGTCCATGACCACCTCGAGGCCGGCCTGCTCCGCCCGGGCGGCCGCGTCCTCGTCGACGACGCCGAGCTGCAGCCACACCGCCGCGGCGCCCGCGGCGATGGCCTGGTCCACGACCGCGCCGACGCGGCGGGAGTTGACGAAGCAGTCCACCACGTCGATCGGCCCCGGGACCTCGGCGAGGGTGCGGAAGCCGGGCTCGCCGTGCACCGGCTCGCCCTTCGGGTTCACCGGGACGATCGTCATGCCGAGGTCGTCCCGGATCTGCTTCGCCACCGAGTGGGCCGGACGGGCCGTGTTGCCGGTCAGCCCCACCACGGCCCACCGGCCGGGCCGGGTCATGAGGCGGTCGATGACGGCGGGGTCGTTTCGGGTCATGGCACCAGCCTGGCACGGCGCCCTCCCCCGCACGACCCCTGACGCCGCTCTCCTGCTTCTCCGCTCTCCCGCTCTCCCACCCTCCTGCTGCCCCGCTCTCCCACCCTCCTGCTTTCCCGCGAGGTTGCCGGTGTCGGCGACCGCGGCGTGTCCGGTCGCCGACACCGGCAACCTCGCGCGGCGGGTACTCGCGAGGTGCTCGCGCGGGGGCCTTCGCGGGGGGCTCTCGCGCGGGGTCAGGACACGGGACGGCCGCGGATCGCCGCCCGCACGAGAGCCACCGCGCGCGGCACGGTGCCGCACGGCGTCACCACGTCCTCCACGAGGTCACGGTGGGTGATGCGGACCTCGGTCCAGCCCGCGGCCTCCGTGCGGCGCTGACGCCGGATGTCGATCTCGCGCTGGCCGGCGCGGTCGTGGTGGGCGCCCTCGTACTGGATGCTGACCCGAGCGGACTCGACCGCGAGGTCCGGCAGGACCTCCGTGCCGTCGGGGGCGACGACCCGGCGGTCGGTCTCCACCTCCTCGATCCCGTGCTCCCCCAGCAGCAGGCGGAGCCGGGTCTCCGGGGCCGAGTCCGCACCCTGTGCGGACAGCTCTGCGGCGATCCGGAGCATGCGCACGCCCCGCCGCCCTGTGTACCGGACGAGCAGCCGCATCAGCTCGGCTTTCGGCAGCAGAGGAGGGACGCCGCTCCGCAAGCCGTGACGGTGCTCGCAGACGGCGCCGTCGACGCAGACCACCAGCTCGTCCGGGCCCAGCACCGGGGCCAGGTCCAGCAGTGTCCGCACCGGGACCGTCACTTCGACGCCCGCCACGCGCACGGTCTCCCACGGAGCGAGGTCCGCGTGGTGCCCGGCCACCCCACGGCGTCTGGGCGGCACCCCGTCGTCGGCGCGGGTGATGTGGATCGGCGCGACGTCCTGCAGCCGCCGCGGCAGCCGGAGGTTCCAGACGATCCCGGCGCTCGCATGGCTGAGCGCACCGCCCGGGGTCAGCGCGAGCACGGGGCGGGCGCCGGCGAGAACCGCGCTGCGCGCCGCGCCCTCGACGTCGGTCCCGGGTCCGTGCCGGACGACCTCGTGCACGCCGCGGGAGAGGGTGCGGTAGCGCAGACCGCGACGCTGGGAGTCGGTGACGCCCAGGGCGTCGGCCTCGGCGGCCGTGAACGGACCGGGCAGGAGCGGGGCGGGAACGGGTCGCGGTGCGGGCATGGCACGACTCAACAGCCCGCCGGGGGCGGCGGACCGCGTGGACACCGGGCTGTGGAGCCAGGACCACCGCGCGAGAGTGCACCTGTCGGCGACCGACGGCGCGTCGGTCGCCGACAGATGCAACCTCGCGCAGGAGGAGGAGCAGGGGGGGAGGGGTCAGGAGAAGAGGGGCAGGCGGTCCGCGTGCGCACCCAGCTCCGTGCGCTCCTGCGCGGTCAGCTCGGCCCGGCCGGTGCCCACGCGGGCGAAGTGCTCGTCGCTCCAGTGCTCGAGCGGTTCCCGCTCCCACAGGTCGGTGAGCACCCGGCGGACCTCGGCGAGCCCGTCCGCGGCGGGGCCCGGGGAGCCGTCCAGGTGCCGGATCAGGTCCAGATGGTGCACCGTGGCCTCCACCGCGAGGGTGCTCAGCAGGTCCTCGACGCGCAGCACGTGGCCCTCGGTGCGGACCGCGCCGTCGCCGCAGTGCTCCGCCGCGTGCACGAGTGCCCGGGTGGTCTCGCGGTGGAGCTCCCGCACCGGGTCCCAGTCCAGCACCATGGACGCGGCCACGCGAGCGCGGCGCCGCTGCTCGGCGGCCGCCGCGGGATCGCCGCCCCAGTCCGTCCAGTAGGTCGCGGCGTCCCGGTCCGGGCGGGCGGTCGTGGGCGTGTGCAGGGCGACCAGCCCCTGCAGCGCGTCCGTCGTGCAGTGCTGGACCAGGTCCCGGACCGACCAGCCCGTGCACCCCGTGGCGGCCCAGGAGTCGTCGTCGCCGAGCCCGTCGAGGACCGCGCCGAACGCCGCGAAGGCGTCGCGCACCAGATCCGCCCGGACCGGGGTTCTGCGGCTCGTCATGGGTCCATGGTGGGGCACGGAGGACCCTCGTGCCAGCGATGTGTCGCGACGCCCGCGGATGCGACGGATTTGCCAGGGGACACGCCGAGGACGTTCAATGGGCCCGTAACCATCCGGAGCGGCTGAGAGACCTGGCTCGTCGACGTCGCAGCAACCGGCACGGATCCGCCTGATCCCCCGTGCGAGGTGCTAATGCCAGGACCGATGGAGTTGATCATGAGCACTTCTCTGCTGAGCCCTGCGCCGCCCGCCGCCCCGAACCCGTCGAAGCGCGCCTTCTCCGTGGCGTTCGAGCACGTCGGCAAGGCGTTCCCGGCCGGCCGCGAGACGCACCACGTCCTGCAGGACGTCGACGTCACGGTCCGGCCCGGCGAGGTCCTGGCGGTCCTCGGGCCCTCGGGCTGCGGCAAGTCCACCCTGCTGCGCGCCGCCGCGGGCCTCGACACCGCCTCGGCGGGCCGGGTGCTCATCGACGGCACCCCCGTGTCCGGGATCGACCCGCGCTGCGCGGTCGCCTTCCAGGAGCCCCGCCTGCTGCCGTGGCGCTCCGTGCGCGAGAACGTCCGCCTGGGCCTGCCCCGCGGGCTCCCCCGGGACGAGGGGGACGCCGTGATCGACGACCTGCTGCGCCTGGTCGGGCTCACCGCGCACGCGGGCCACCGTCCCCGCGCGATCTCCGGCGGCATGGCCCAGCGCGCGTCCCTGGCCCGGGCCCTGGCGCGCAACCCGGGGGTCCTGCTGCTCGACGAGCCCTTCGGCGCGCTCGACGCCCTGACCCGCCTGCAGATGCAGGACCTGCTGCTCACCGTCCACGCGGCCCAGCCCACCACCGTCCTGCTCGTCACCCACGACGTCGACGAGGCGCTGCAGCTCGCGGACCGGATCGTGGTCCTGGGCCGGACCGGGCCCACCGCTCCCGCCTCGATCAGCACGGTCCTCACGGTCCCCGGCGAACGCCCCCGGGACCGGGCCTCCGAGGTCCTCGCCGGGCTGCGCGTGCAGCTCCTCGGCCACCTGGGCGTCGACGTCCACCACCCCGCGGCCCGCTGACGCGGCCCGCTCCCGCTCTCCTCCCGCTCTGCCCCTGCTCTGCTCGCAGGACCGGCGGCGTCACCCGCCCGCGCCGACCGCCCCGTCCGCCCACCACGAAAGGCCCCGCCGTGCCCCTCTCCCACCGTTCCGTCCGCACCGTCCCCGCGCTCGCCGCCGTCCTGGCCCTCGGCCTGACCGGGTGCATGGCGGGCGAGGGCTCCGGCGAGGCCCCCGCGCAGGCCGCCGGGGGCGGCACGGTCCGCGTGGACTGGGCCACCTACAACCCGCTCTCCGTGGTGATCAAGGAGAAGGGCTGGCTCGAGGCCGCCTTCGCCGAGGAGGACACCGAGGTGGAGTGGGTGCAGTCCGCCGGGTCGAACAAGGCCAACGAGGCGCTGCGCGCGGAGGCCGTGGACATCGGCTCCACCGCGGGCTCCGCGGCGCTGCTGGCCCGCAGCAACGGCACCCCCATCCAGGTGATCGACCTCTACTCGCAGCCGGAGTGGTCCGCCCTGGTCACCGCCCCCGGCACCGGGGTGCAGGAGGTCACGGACCTCGAGGGCCGCACCGTGGCCGCGACCAAGGGCACCGACCCGTACTTCTTCCTGCTCCAGGCCCTCGACGAGGCCGGGGTGGCCGCCGAGGACGTCACGGTCCAGAACCTGCAGCACGCCGACGGGCGCGCCGCTCTGGAGAACGGCCAGGTGGACGCCTGGGCGGGGCTGGACCCGATCATGGCCGCCGCGGAGGAGAACGGCGCGGAGCTGTTCTACCGCAACGTCGACTTCAACACGTACGGCTTCCTGAACGCCCACGAGAACTTCCTCGAGGAGCGGCCAGAGGCCGCCCAGACCGTGGTGGACGTCTACGCCTACGCCCGGGAGTGGGCGCAGGAGAACTCCGCGGAGACGGCGCAGCTGCTGTCCGAGGCGGCCGGGATCGAGCTCTCCGTGGCGGAGGCGGTGCTCGAGCGCACCAACCTGGACATCGACCACGTGCCCGGGGACGAGCAGCTGGCGGTCCTCGAGAAGGTCGGGCCGATCTTCGTCGACTCCGACGACGTCGCCGACCAGGAGCAGATCGACGAGGCGCTCGCGAGCCTCGTGGAGAGCTCCTACGCCGAGGACGCCGACGCCTCCCGCGCGGCCGAGCTGATCGAGGGCCGGCAATGACGCAGCCGCTGACACCCGCCCAGGAGACGGAGCGTCCTGAGGACGCACCCGCGGCCGCGACGGCCACCCGGCGGCGGCCGCTGCTGCGCGCCGCGCTGGGCCTGCTGCTGCCCGCGGCGCTGCTGGTCCTGTGGCACGTGCTGTCCGCCGCCGGGGTGTTCAGCGCCGTGCAGCTGCCGGCTCCGCTCGCGGTGCTCGAGGCCGGGATCGGCCTGCTGGCCGGCGGGGACCTCTGGACCCACGTGGGCATCTCGAGCCAGCGGGTGCTGATCGGCTTCCTGCTCGGGGCCGGGCTCGGCCTCATGGCCGGGTCCTTCATCGGCCTCTCCCGGTGGGGCTCCACGCTGGTGGGTCCCACCATCGGGGCGTTCCGGGCGGTGCCGTCCCTGGCGTGGGTGCCGCTGCTGCTGCTGTGGATCGGCCTCGGCGAGGACTCCAAGGTCACGCTGGTGGCCATCGGCGCGTTCTTCCCCGTCTACACCACCGTCTCCGCGGCCCTGCAGCACGTGGACCGCAACCTCATCGAGGCGGCGCGGGCCTTCGGGCTCCACGGGCTGCGCCTGCTCACCACGGTCCAGCTGCCGGCCGTCATGCCCTCGGTCATCTCGGGGCTGCGCCTGGCGCTGGCCCAGGCCTGGCTGTTCCTCGTGGCCGCCGAGCTCCTGGGCGCCTCCATGGGCCTGGGCTGGCTGCTCACCGACTCGCAGAACAACGGGCGCACCGACCGCCTGCTGCTGGCGATCGTCCTGCTCGCGGTGCTCGGCAAGCTCTCGGACGCCCTGCTGGGCGTGTTCGAGAAGTGGGCCGTGCGGAAATGGGCCTGACCCGTGCGCCCGGCACCGTGGAACCGTCGTCCGTGCAGCCAGGAAAGGACCGCAGCACCGTGAGCTTCAGCTGGAGCAACCCCTCCTCCCCCACCCCCAATCCCGCGCTCGTCTCCGACGAGGCCCGGATCGCCTTCTGGGAGGGCCAGGCCTCCCGGCTCGACTGGGCCGAGCCGTGGCGGACGGCCCACCGCTTCGAGGCGCCGCGGCGGATCGGCGAGGACGAGCAGGGCAGCCCCACGTGGTCGGTCCCCGAGATCGCGTGGTTCGAGGGCGGGAAGCTCAACGTGGCCCACAACTGCGTGGACCGCCACGTCGAGGCCGGCCGCGGCGCCCACGTGGCCCTGTACTTCGAGGGCGAGCCCGGCGACCGACTGGTCTACACCTACGCCGATCTGCAGCGGGAGGTCTCCCGCGCCGCCAACGCCCTGCTCGCCCTCGGCGTCGAGCAGGGCGACCGGGTGGTGATCTACCTCCCGGTCATCCCGGAGACCGTCATCATCACGCTGGCCTGCGCCCGCATCGGGGCGGTGCACTCCCTGGTCTTCGGCGGCTTCTCCGCGGAGGCGCTGCGGTTCCGCGTCGAGGACACCGGCGCCAAGGTCCTCGTGACCACGGACGGGCAGCACCGGCGCGGGGCCGTGGTGCCCGTGAAGGCCGTCGCGGACGAGGCCTGCGGCGGCGACAACGCGATCGAGCACGTCGTCGTCGTCCGCCGCACCTCCCGGCCGGGCCGCACGGACCTGCCGCGGGGCACCCGGGGGACGCACTCCAAGGACGAGGACGCCGTCCCGTGGACGCGCGGGCGCGACGTGTGGTGGCACGAGCTGGTAGCCGAGCAGTCCGACGTGCACGAGCCCCAGGCGTTCGACGCCGAGACGCCGCTGTTCATCATCTACACCTCCGGGACCACCGGCAGGCCCAAGGGCCTGGTGCACACGATGGGCGGCTACCTCGTGCAGACCGCCTACACCCACGCCCTGCTGTTCGACCTGCTGCCCGACGTCGAGGACGAGGACGGCGAACTGCGCCCGGACGAACTGGCGACCGTCAACGACCCCGCGAAGGTGGACTCGACCGTCCACTGGTGCACCGCCGACCTCGCGTGGGTCACCGCGCACACCTACGAGATCTACGGGCCCCTGGTCAACGGCGTGTCCGAGGTGATCTACGAGGGCACCCCGAACACCCCGCACTGGGGCCGGCACTTCGAGGTGATCGAGCGCTACGGGGTCACCGCCTACTACACGGCGCCCACGCTGATCCGCTCCCTGATGGGGGCGTTCCCGAAGGGCGTGCCGCCGCTCTACAACCTCAACTCCGTCCGGCTGCTCGGCTCCGTGGGGGAGTCGATCAACCCGGAGGCGTGGCGCTGGCTGCGCGCCCAGCTGGGCCGGGACGAGGTGCCGTTCGTGGACACGTGGTGGCAGTCCGAGACGGGCGCCACCGTGATGTCCCCCCGCCCGCACGACCCGCAGTTCGCGCCCCCGGGGACGTTCGACGACGGAGCGCCGCACACCGCCCTGAAGCCGGGCTGCGCCACCCGGGCGGTCCCGGGGATCTCCACCCGCGTGGTGGACGAGGCCGGGGAGCCGGTCCCGCCCGGGGTGCAGGGCTTCGTGGTGGTGGACCGGACCGGCCCCTCGATGGCCCGCACCGTGTGGGGCGACCCGCAGCGCTACCTCTCCTCCTACTGGCAAGCCTACGCCGAGCAGGGCTGGTTCCTGGCCGGGGACGGCGCCCGCTGCGACGAGGAGGGGGACATCTACATCCTGGGGCGGGTCGACGACGTCATCAACGTCTCCGGGCACCGGCTGTCCACCATCGAGATCGAGTCGGCGCTCGTCACCCACCCGTGGGTGGTCGAGGCCGGTGCCGCGCCGGTGCGCGACGAGCTGACCGGCCACGCGGTGCTCGCCTACGTGGTGCTGACCTCCGAGGCCGCCCGCGTCCCGGCGGACGAGCTGACCGCCGCGCTGCGGGAGCACGTGGCGCACGAGATCGGCCCCATCGCCAAGCCCCGGGCGGTCGTGGCGGTCCCGGACCTGCCGAAGACCCGCTCCGGGAAGATCACCCGGCGCCTGCTCGCGCAGCTGTGGGAGGGGGCGCCGCTGGGCGACCGGTCCTCGCTGCAGAACGAGGAGGCGCTGGAGCACATCGCCGAGGTCCTGGCCGCACGGCGGCAGGACCACGGCGACGCCGGGTGACGGCCCGCGACCTCCTCCGCAAGGACGTTGAGACTTGTGACGTCCCAGTCCGCACCGCCCCTAGGATGAATGCCGTGAACGACACCCCCCGCCCCGCAGGAACCGGCCGCCCTGCACCGGCCGGGCTGCTGCCCGGGCTGCCGAACACCGAGCTCAAGCTCGCCATGGCCGGCTCCGGCGCCCTGTTCTCGGCCTACGTCCTGGTGCACCTGCTCGGGAACCTGAAGGTCTACCAGGGCGAGGAGAAGTTCAACGCCTACGCCACGTTCCTCCGCACCGCCGGTGCCCCCGTGCTGCCGCGCGGCACCGTGCTCTGGGCGGCACGCGGCGTGCTGGCCACCGGTCTGCTCGTCCACGTCGGCGCCGCCGCGGTGCTCACCGCGCGGTCCTGGGCCGCGAACGGGACGCTGCTGCCGCGCACCGGCCGGCGCCCGCGGGGGCGCCGTCGCTCCCCCTGGGCGGTGGCGAAGCGCTCGATGCGCAGCACGGGCGGCGTGCTCGGGCTGTTCACGGCCTTCCACATCCTCGACCTGACCCTGGGCGCCCGGCCCGCCGCGGCCCGGGGCTTCGAGCACGGCAGCGCCTACGCCAACCTCGTGGCCAGCCTGTCCCGCCCGCCCGTGGCCGCGGCGTACGCCGTGTCCATGGCGGCGCTGGCCGCCCACCTGGTGCACGGCATCCCGGAGATCGCCAACGACGTCGGCGTGCCCGGGGACCAGCGGTTCCAGCGGCGGCTGCGGATCGCCGCGAACGCCTTCGGCGCCGCCGTGGCCGCCGGCAACACCACGATCCCCGTGGCCGTGCTGACCCGCGCGGTGCGCTGAGCCCCGTGGCCGCCCCTCCCCCGCCGGCGGGGCGGCCTCCCGCGGAACGACTTGCCGCGGGACCGGGCACCTGCCGGCGAACGAGCACGAGACGACCTCCGACGAGACGACAAGGACCCGAGCGAGTGAGCACCTTCTCCCTGACCGTGGACGTGTGGCGCCAGCCCTCCCCGGAGGAGCCCGGGGACTTCACGGCCTACGACGTCCCGGACGCGAGCCCGGAGATGACCGTGCTCGAGCTGCTCGACCGGATCAACGCACAGCTGGAGGCCGCCGGCGAGGACCCGGTGGTCTTCGACGACGGCTGCCGCGAAGGGATCTGCGGCAAGTGCGGGGTGACGGTCGACGGCGTGGCGCACGGACCCGAGCGCAACGCCGCGAGCTGCATGCAGCACCTGGGCGCCTACCGGGACGGGGACCGGGTGCGCATCGAGCCCCTGCGGGCGTCCTCCTTCCCCGTCAAGCAGGACCTCTCCGTGGACAAGAAGGCGCTGCGCCTGGTGGCGAAGGCCGGGAAGTTCCCGGTGGCGATGAAGGCACTGGCCAACGGCGGCTGCATCAGCTGCGGGGCGTGCGTGGCGTCCTGCCCCAACGGCTCCGGCCAGCTCTTCGTGGGCACGATGCTCAAGGAGCTGCCGCCGCTGGCCAAGGACGACGCCGAGCGCCGGGAGCGCTCGGCCAGGGTGATCGACGCGGCGGAGGAGCAGTTCGGCCCCTGCTCCCTGCTCGGCGACTGTGTGGAGGTCTGCCCGGCCGGGCTGCCGATCGAGAACCTCTCCGCGGTGGCGCAGGAGTACCTGCGCAACCGGTTCCCGCGCCGGGGCGGGGACGCGCCGGAGCCGCGGTGACCCCGCGCGGCGTGTCTTGCCGCGCGGGGAGGTGACTGCTACTTTTCGGGCACGTCTTCGAGACCCGTGAGGTGGATCACATGAGCGAGCGCCCCGGCAACATCGTTCCCGAACAGGGAGAGTTCGACTACGAGCCGGAGGACCGCGACCCCGCTCGCGCCCCCGGCAGGACCTGGCTCTACCGCGGCCTCGGCGTGCTCCTGGCCCTGCTGGTCTGGTTCCTGCTCGGCGGCGCGGAGGTCTCGGCCGACGCCCGGATCGTGGGCGCCGTCGCCGCGCTGATGGCGGTCTGGTGGATGACCGAGGCGGTGCCGCTGTCGATCACCTCGCTGCTGCCCATCGTGCTCTTCCCGGTGCTCACCGCGCTCGAGGTCTCCGAGGTCACGGCGCCCTACGCCAACCCGATCGTGTTCCTGTTCCTGGGCGGCTTCCTGATCGCGATCGCCATGCAGAAGTGGAACCTGCACCGCCGGATCGCGCTGCTGACCCTGCGCCGCGTGGGCACCCACCCCCGGCAGATCATCCTGGGCCTGATGATCTCCACGGCCTTCCTGTCGATGTGGGTGTCCAACACGGCCACCACGCTGATGATGCTGCCCATCGGCCTGTCCGTGCTGACCCTGGTGGTCGAGAACAGCAGGCACGCCGGCACCCGGGCGGAGGCCGGGGCCATGGGTGAGGACATCCGCTCCGGCAAGGCCATCAGCGACGTCATCGACGACCGCGACGTGCGCCTGTTCGGCGTGGCCCTGGTCCTGGCGATCGCCTGGGCGGCCACCATCGGCGGGCTGGGCACGCTGCTGGGCTCCCCGCCCAACGCCATCGTGGCCGGCTACATCAGCGAGGAGCTGGGCCGGACCGTGGGCTTCGCGCAGTGGATGATGCTCGGCGTGCCCATCGTGATCGTCTTCATCGGGCTCGCGTGGCTGATCATCACCCGGGTCATCTTCCGCTTCCACCTCGACGAGGTGCCGGGCGGCAAGGAGCTGATCAACGAGGAGATCGCCGCCCTCGGCCCGATGAGCCAGGGCGAGAAGATCGTGCTGGGCGTGTTCGTGACCGCGGCGTTCTTCTGGATCGTCCCGGGACTGCTCTCCGGGATCGGCGACATCGGCGAGCAGCTGCCCTGGCTGGACCTCTTCGACGACACGGTGGTCGCCATCGGCGCCGGCGTGCTGCTCTTCCTGCTCCCCGGCGACAAGCAGGGGAACATGACCCTGGAGTGGAACGACGCCGAGGAGGGCCTGCCCTGGGGCGTGCTCCTGCTCTTCGGCGGCGGCCTGTCCCTGGCCGCCGCGGTGGCCGGCACGGGCCTGGACGCCTGGTTCGGCGAGCAGGTCAGCGGGCTGGGCGCGCTGCCGATCGTGCTGCTGCTGGCCGCGGTCGTGCTGATCGTGCTGCTCCTGACCGAGATCACGTCCAACACCGCCACGGCCGCCACGTTCATCCCGATCCTGGGCGGGGTCGCCGTCGGCATCGGGGTGGACCCCATGACGCTGCTCATCCCGGCGGCGCTGGCGGCCACGTGCGCGTTCATGCTGCCGGTGGGCACCCCGCCCAACGCCATCGTCTTCGCCACCGGCCAGGTCAAGATCGCCGAGATGGTGCGCGGCGGCGTGGTGCTCAACATCGTGGGCGTCATCCTGATCACGATCTTCACCGTGCTGATCGGCCCGTTCGCGCTGGGCCTGGTGATCTAGCGGGCCCGCCGGCGCCGGGACCAGCGGCGGACGAACTTCTCCGCCTCCACGATGACCAGCACGGTGGAGCCCACCAGGACGGCCAGCAGCCATTCGGAGGCGTCCAGCGGCGCCAGCCCCATGAGCCCCGCCGAGACCGGCCACGCCAGGACGCCCCAGTGCAGCGCCAGGGCGGCGAACGAGGTGAGCACCAGGGGCTTGTTGCCCAGCAGGTCGAGCTGGAACAGGGACCTGCGCTCGGCACGGGCGCTCATGACCTGGAAGAAGCTGAACAGCACGAACGTGGTCAGGGCGAGGGATCGGGCATGGACCTCGTCGGCGCCGGCCTCCAGCGCGGAGACGAAGACGGCCAGCACGCCCAGGGCCATCCACACGGCGGTGATGCCGGCCCGGAACCACAGCGTCCGGGAGAGCACGCCCTCGGACCGGGGCCGGGGCGGCCGGGTCAGCTCGTCGCCCTCCGCGGCCTCGAGGGTCAGCGCGATGTCCTGGACCCCGTTCGTGACGAGGTTGATCCACAGCAGCTGGACGGGCAGGAAGAGCAGCGGCCGGTCGGCCACCACGCTCAGCGACACCGCGACCAGCGCCGCGGCCCCCGTGGAGAGCAGGAAGAACGTGGCCTTGCGGATGGCCGCGAAGGTGACCCTGCCCTGCCGCACGGCGTGGACGATGGTGACGAAGTTGTCGTCGGTCAGCACCAGGTCCGCGGCCTCCCGGGCCACGTCGGTCCCGGACCTGCCCATGGCCACGCCGATGGAGGCGGCCTTCAGGGCCGGGGCGTCGTTCACCCCGTCGCCGGTCACGGCCACGACGTGGTCCCGGTCCTGCAGCACCCGGACGATGCGCAGCTTGTCCTGCGGGGCGACCCGGGCCGCCACGCTGGTCCGCTCCAGCCGGGCCGCGAGCCCGTGGTCGTCGAGCCCCGCCATCTCGGCGCCGGTCAGCGCGGCGTCCTCGACGGGCAGCCCCAGCCGTTCGGCCACGGCCATCGCCGTCACCGGGTGGTCCCCGGTGATCATCTTCACCTGGATACCGGCCCGCAGGCACTCCGCGACGGCCTCCGCCACTCCCGGGCGCGGCGGGTCCGCCATGCCCTCCAGGCCCAGCAGCAGCAGCCCTCCCGGCGGCGGCAGCGGATCGGGCAGCTCCTCGTCGTCGTCGAGGACACGCGCGCCGGTCGCGATGACCCGCAGCCCGTCGCGGCCCATCGCCTCGTTGGCGGCCAGGACCAGGTCCTCGTCGAGCGGCCCCGGGCCCCCTGACCGGGCGAGCGCCACCGAGCGCTCCAGGACGGCCTCGGGGGAGCCCTTGACGTGCAGGACCCGCCGGCCCTGCGCGTCGCGGCGGACCGTCTGGCTGTACCGCAGGTGCGGTTCGTACGGCTGGTGGGCCACGGGCGGCGCACCCCGCTCCTCCTCGGTGAGCGCACCGAGGGACACGGCGACCGCGGCCATGGCGGCGTCGACCGCGTCCCCGGCGTACGCCGCTCCGCCGTCCCCGTCCACGGCCTCGGCCTCGGCCCGGGGCACGGCCTCGTTGGTCAGCGCCCCGGTCCGGAGCACGGCGCGGAGCAGCTCGGAGTCCGCCGCTGCGGGACGCCCGTCGACGAGGTCCGCCCCCGCGTCCGCCGCCCAGACCCGTTCCACGGTGAGCCGGTTCTGGGTCAGGGTGCCGGTCTTGTCGGAGCCGATCGTGCTCGTCGAGCCCAGCGTCTCGACCGCCGGCAGCGTCCGGACGATGGCGTGGTGCCGGGCCATGCGGGAGACCCCGACGCTCATCGCCACGGTCAGCACGATCGGCAGCGACTCCGGCACCGTGGCCACCGCCAGCGCCACCGCGGTGCGGAACATCTGCGAGGGCTCGTTGCCCAGGAGCAGCCCCACCACGAAGACCACGACCACGGACACCAGGACGACCAGTCCGATCCGGCGCTCCAGCGAGTGCGTGAGCACCTGCAGCGGGCTCTGCCCGGAAGGCCCCTGCACGAGCTCGTTGATGGCCCCCAGCTCGGTCCGTTCCGCGGTGGCGACGACCACGCCCCGGCCGCGGCCGCTGGTGACGAACGTGCCGCTGAACGCGATGTCCGTCCGGTCCGCCGTCCCCGCGGCCTCCGGCACCGGCGCCGTCCGCTTGGCCGCGGCGCGGGACTCCCCGGTGAGCATGGACTCGTCGACCCGCAGTCCGTTGGCCTCCAGCAGCCGCAGATCGGCCGGCACCCGCTCCCCGCTCTCCAGCAGCACCACGTCCCCGGGCACGACGTCCGGGCCGGCCACCGTGCGCTCCTGCCCGTCCCGCAGCACACGGCAGGACGGGGTGGACAGCGAGCGGAGGGCGCGCACGTCCCGCTCCGCCTTGCGCTCCTGGTAGAAGCCCAGGGCGGCGTTGACCAGCAGCACCACGAAGATGGCGGTCGCGTCCACCCAGTGCCGCTGGACCGCGGTGACCGCTCCGGCGAGCAGGAGCACGAAGATGATGGGGCTCACGAACTGGCGCAGCAGCACCGTCCACCAGGGCGCCGCCTCCGCGACGGGCAGGACGTTGGGGCCGAGGTCGGCCAGCCTCGCGGCGGCCTCGTCCGCGCCGAGCCCGCCGGCAGGGGCCGACAGGGCCTCCAGGACCTCGCCGGTGCTCAGGGCGTGCCAGGCAGGGCTCTGCGGGGTGCCCGTCGTGGCCGGTCGTGGGGCGGAGCGCATGACGGACCTTCCCGTGCGTCGGGGCGGCTGTGCTCCCAGTCTAGGGGCCGCCCCGGCCCGGTTGGCGCGGGGCGGCCCGGGGCAGCACAATGGGAGGCAGCCATCCCGAGCGGCCGAGAGACCTGGATCGACGACGCCGCAGCAACCGTGGTCGACGTCGCAGACCGCACGGTGCTACCGCCAGGACCGATGGAGCAGCGCACCCCCGGCCCGCTCGCCCGGGTCCGTCTCCGCCCGGGACCGTCCAGCGGCACCACTCGCACGAGGAGTTCTCCCCATGGCCGACCACCAGTTCGGGTTCCGCACCCGCGCCCTGCACGCCGGGGGCACCCCCGACGCCGAGCACGGCGCCCGCGCGGTCCCGATCTACCAGACCAGCTCGTTCGTCTTCAAGGACGCCGACGACGCCGCCAACCTGTTCGCCCTGCAGAAGTACGGCAACATCTACTCCCGCATCGGCAACCCGACCGTCGCGGCGTTCGAGGAGCGCATCGCCTCCCTCGAGGGCGGCATCGGCGCCGTGGCCACCGCCTCCGGGATGTCCGCCGAGTTCCTCGTGTTCGCCGCGCTCGCCCAGGCCGGGGACCACATCGTGGCCTCCGCGCAGCTCTACGGGGGGACGGTCACCCAGCTGGACGTCACCCTGCGCCGCTTCGGCATCGAGACCACGTTCGTCCCGGGCACGGACCCCGCCGACTACCGGGCCGCCGTGCGCCCGGGGACGAAGGCCGTCTACACGGAGGTCGTGGCCAACCCGTCCGGGGAGATCGCCGACCTGGAGGGCCTCGCCGCGGTCGCGCACGAGGCCGGCGTCCCGCTCATCGTCGACTCGACGATGACCCCGCCCTACCTGATCCGCCCGTTCGAGCACGGGGCGGACATCGTCATCCACTCGGCGACCAAGTTCCTGGGCGGCCACGGCACCACGCTGGGCGGCGTCGTCGTCGAGTCCGGCCGCTTCGACTGGGCGAACGGCAACTTCCCGTCCATGACCGAGCCGGTGCCGACGTACAACGACGTCACCTGGTGGGGGAACTTCGGGGAGTACGGGTTCCTGACCAGGCTGCGCACCGAGCAGCTGCGGGACATCGGCCCCGCCCTGGCGCCCCAGTCCGCGTGGAACCTGCTCCAGGGCGTCGAGACGCTGCCGCAGCGGATGGACGCGCACCTGGCCAACGCGCACGTCGTCGCGCGCTGGCTGGAGGAGGACCCGCGCGTCTCCTACGTCGACTGGGCGGGGCTGCCGAGCCATCCCCACCACGACCGGGCGCAGAAGTACCTGCCCCTCGGCCCGGGCGCCGTGTTCGCGTTCGGGGTCTCCCCCACCGAGCGGCTCGGGGGACGGGAGGTCGGCGCCCGCTTCATCGAGAACCTGCAGCTGGCCAGCCACCTGGCCAACATCGGCGACGCCCGCACCCTCGTCCTGCACCCGGCCTCGACCACCCACCAGCAGCTGAGCGCCGAGCAGCTGCTGCGGGCCGGGGTGCGGGAGGACCTCATCCGCCTGTCGGTGGGCCTCGAGGACGTCGAGGACATCCTCTGGGACCTGGACCAGGCCCTCTCCGCGGCGACCGGGCTCTCCCGGGAGTCCGCACCGACCGCCGAAGGAGTGCTCCGATGACCGCCGAGACCCGCACCTGGACGGGGCCGAGCGCCCCCGAGCGGCTGAAGATCCTGCACGGCACCGAGTCGATCGCCATCGTGGGCGCCTCCGACAAGCCCTCCCGCGCCTCCTACTTCGTCTCGACCTACCTGCTGTCCTCCTCGCCGTACCGGGTGTACTTCGTCAACCCGGTGCTGCGGGAGATCATGGGCCGGCCGGTCTACCCGTCGCTGGCGGACCTGCCGGAGGTCCCCGACGTGGTCGACGCGTTCCGGCGCCACGACGACCTCCCGGACGTGGCCCGCGACGCGGTGGCCGTCGGGGCCAGGACGCTGTGGCTGCAGCTGGGCTCCTGGCACGAGGAGGCCGCGCGGATCGCCGAGGAGGGCGGGCTCACGGTGGTCATGGACCGCTGCGTGAAGATCGAGCACGCCCGCTTCCACGGCGGGCTCCACCTGGCCGGCTTCAACACCGGGGTCATCTCGGCGAAGCGGCAGGTCCTGGCCTGAGACGCGGAACGGTCCCGGAGGCCTGGGGCCTCCGGGACCGTTCCGCGCCGCGAGCGGCAGGCCGCTACGCGCGCTCGAGGACGAACCGCACGTCCGCCTTCAGGCTCTGGCTGACCACGCAGTAGCGCTCCGTGGCCCGCGCGAGGCGCTCCAGCGCGCTGTCGTCGAGCTCCGCGTCCACCCGGGCGGTCACCACGACGTCCTGGACCCCGACGGGCACGGTCCGGTCGACGCCCAGCGTGCCGCGGGCGTCGAACATGCCGTCGGCGGTCAGCTCGGCCGAGCGCACCTCCACGCCCATGGCAGTGGCCACGCTGCGCAGGGTCACCCCGGCGCAGGCCAGGAGGGCGTCGAGGAGCATGTCCCCGGAGCAGGCGTCGCTGCCGTCCCCGCCGGTGGCGGCGTGCGGTCCGCCCCGCACGGGGCCCGCCCAGGTGTCGACCGTGCAGGTCAGTCCGGGGTCCCGGAAGTCGCCGTGGGAGTGCAGGGGCGTGCGCGCCGCCCCGGGGTCCTCCCGGTAGCGGTCCTTGAGGGGAGCCTGGAGCTGTCGGAGCTCCGTGGCGGTCATCTGGGTTCGAGATTCCATGCTGTCACTGTAGAGCGTCCGGCGCGGACGGCACCACGCGGGGCGTCCGCACCGGTCCGCTCAGCGGGCGCGCTCGGCCACGCGGTCCTCCCAGTAGGCGCGGGTGGTCACCACGTCCGTGCCGTCCCAGGCGCCCAGTCCGGACAGGCCCGGGACGTCGCCGCTGTGGAAGATCGGCTCGACCCCCTGCTGGCGCTGGGCCTCGTAGTTCTTGAGCACCCGGACGGCCACGCCGGAGAGCAGGACCAGGGCCACCAGGTTGATGGTGGCCATGACCGCCATGAACAGGTCGGCCAGGGACCAGACGAGGTCCAGGGCCAGCACGGCGCCGCCGAAGACGAACACCAGCACGAGCACGCGGTAGGCGGTCATCGCCGCGGCCGAGCCCGTGAGGAAGCGGATGTTGGACTCGCCGTAGTAGTAGTTGCCGATCACGGACGTGAACGCGAACAGGAAGATCGCCACGGTCAGGAAGTGCACCGCCCAGTCGCCCAGCTGCAGGGCGAGCGCGGACTGGGTGAGGGACGCGCCCTCCCGGCCGCCGAGCTCGGGGTCCGAGAGGAGCACGATGAACGCGGTGATCGAGCAGATCAGCCAGGTGTCGAAGTACACGCCGAGCGCCTGCAGGAAGCCCTGCTTGGCGGGGTGGGACACGGACGCGGTGGCCCCGGCGTTGGGGGCGGAGCCCATGCCGGCCTCGTTGGAGAACAGGCCGCGCTTCATGCCCTGGATGATGACGCCGATGAGCCCGCCGGTGACGAACTCGCGGATGCCGAAGGCCCCCTCCAGGATCTGGCCGAGCACCGCGGGGACCTCGCCGACGTTCAGCACGACCACGAGCAGGCCCAGCAGGACGTAGAGCACGGCCATGAACGGGACGACGATCTCGGAGACCGCGGAGATCCTGCGGATGCCCCCGAAGATGATCGCCGCGGTCAGCCCGACGAGCACCGCGCCGACCAGGATCCGGAACCACAGGACCTCGGCGGCGGCGACGTCCACGCCGAGCGAGCCGCCCAGCGCGTCCACGATCGAGTTGGACTGCACGGAGTTGAACACGAACCCGTAGGTCAGGGTGATGACGACGGCGAACAGCAGCCCCATCCAGCGCGCGCCGATGCCGCGCTCCATGTAGTAGGCGGGTCCGCCCACGTACCCGGTGGGGGCCTTGATCTTGTACAGCTGGCCCAGCAGGGACTCCGTGAACGCGCTCGCGGCGCCGATCCCGGCGATCACCCACATCCAGAACACGGCGCCCGGCCCGCCCAGGCTGATGGCGATCGCGACGCCGGCGATGTTGCCGGTGCCCACGCGGGACGCGGCGGAGACGGTGAAGGCCCGGAACGCGGAGATGCCCTTCTTGCCGTCCCCGGCCAGGCCGGGCTTGTCGCCCAGCACCCGGAACATCTCCGGGACCAGCCGCAGCTGCACCACACCGGTGCGGACGGTCAGGTAGAGGCCCACCCCGATGAGGATGGCGAAGACCACGTTCCACACCCAGCCGCCGAGGGTGCCGACGAGATCGGTGACGAGTTCCATTGCAGCTCCGAACTGTGACGACGCGGTCCCCGGCGTGGGGTCTGCGGGGGTCCGCGTGAACGACCGGGCGCAGCGGTCGCGCGCCCCGACGGAACTCTAGTGGACGTGACCGGCGTCTCGTCCCCCTCGGTCTGCGCCGAGGTCGCGGCCGACGGCGACCGGACGGTGCCCGGTCGCCGTCGGCC
>NZ_LQBK01000010.1 GCF_001483755.1 Kocuria rosea subsp. polaris | reverse complement strand
GACCGCCTACGACCACTGACCACCCCTTGGAATTACTCATCTAGACTGGACAGCTCCTACGGCCCGGGCCCGCCTGCGGGGACGGGCGTCCCAAGGGGCCCTCGCGTCCCCGCCGCTCCCTTCCCGGAAAGGACCCTCCCGTGGCCCCCTACCGCAACCAGCGCGCCGCCGCGCTGCCCGCCCGTCTGTCCCGCTCGTGGCTGCTGACGTCGGCCGCGGACCCCTCCGTCTTCCCGGGGGCGCTCGCGTCCGAGGCGGACTCCGTCGTGTTCGACATCGAGGACGCCATCCCCGCCGAGGGCAAGGAGGAGGCGCGCCGCAACGTCGTCGAGGCCTTCGAGGCCGGCGCCAGCGCCTGGGTGCGGATCAACGACATCACGACCCCCTACTGGGAGCAGGACCTCGCCGCCCTCAGCCGGGTCGGCCACCTGCGCGGGATCATGCTGGCCAAGACCGAGCACCCCGACCACATCACCAAGACGGCGATGATGGCCCCGGCCGGCACCCCGGTCGTGGCGCTGATCGAGTCGGCCGTGGGGATCATGAACGCCAACGACATCGCGCGCGCCCCCGGCGTGTTCCGGCTCGCCTTCGGCGTCGGCGACTTCCGCCGGGACACCGGGGTCAGCGCCGATCCCATGGCGCTGGCGTTCGCGCGCTCGAGCCTCGTGGTGGCCTCCCGCGTGGGGGAGCTGCCCGGCCCCATCGACGGGCCGACCCTGGGCGCCTCGGCGGAGGGGCTCGCCGAGGCGTGCGCCGTGACGCAGTCCATGGGCATGACGGGCAAGCTCTGCCTCGATCCGGAGCAGACGGACGGGATCAACCGCAACCTCGCCCCGAGCGAGCAGGAGATCACCTGGGCGCGCGAGCTCATCACCCAGCACGACTCCGGGCACGTGGTGGGCGACGGCAGCTACCTGCCGCGCCTGGCCCGGGCCCGCAAGGTCTCCGAGCTGGCGCAGACCTACGGGCTCTGGAACCGCTGAGCGCCCCGGGCGCCGCCCTCAGCGCAGCCAGCCGGCCATGAGCTCGCGGAAGGCGGGGTCCGTGAGCGCCGACGCCCGGTGGTGCGCGCGCACGGGGTCCCCGTCCGGGACCGACGGCACGGCCACGACCACCAGGCCTGCCGCCACGGCCGAGGCCGCGCCCACCACGGAGTCCTCCACGGCCAGCGCCTCGCCCGGCGCGAAGCCCAGCCTCCGCACGGCCTCGGCGTAGATGTCCGGGGCGGGCTTGCCGCGGGGCACGTCCTCGGAGGAGACCCACGTGCTGAGGTGCGGGGCGAAGCCGGCCTGCTCCAGCTTCACGCCGAGGATGGTGCTCGTGGAGTTGCTGGCCACGGCCACCGGCAGCCGCTCGGCGAACGCGCGCACCGTCTCGAGCGCCCCCGGCAGGGGGACGATGTGTCCGGTCAGCGTCTCCTCCTCGGTGCGCAGCACGTCGGCGTGGACCGACGCCCGGTCGGCCCCGGCGGCATCGGCGATCGAGGCGGCGACGTCCGCCGCGGACCAGCCCATCATCCGCCGCTGCATCGCCTCGGTGAACTCCAGCCCGCAGCGCTCGGCGACGGCGCGCTGGACCCGGGCCCAGTTCGCCTCCGTGTCCATGAGGATGCCGTCGCAGTCGAAGACCACGCACGCCGGGGCCCACCCAGGGGCGGGAGCGGTCAGCTCGCCGGAGGGCGTGGGCAGCGACGGCGTGGGGGCGGGAGAAGACGTCATGCTCCCATGGTGCCCCACCGTGCGGTGCCCGGGGCGGGGGTGTGAGGAGGGCAACGCCCGCGGGGCACGCGGAATAAGGAGCCCGGCTCGGGCCGTTGCCGCCACCGAACCCCTTCGTGCCCTCCGACGGAAGAAGTCCGACCCGTGTCCGCCACGCCCCGCGTCCCCCTGTCCGCGCTCGACCTCGTGCCCCTCTCGGAGGGGCGCTCCACCGCGGACGCCCTCCGCGAGGCGGTGGAGCTCGCCCGCCGGCTCGACGCGTCCGGCTACCGGCGCCTGTGGTACGCCGAGCACCACAACACGGAGGCGTTCGCGTCCTCCGCCACGGCGGTGCTCATCGGCCAGGCGCTCGCCGCCACGGACTGCCTCCGCGTGGGCTCCGGCGGGATCATGCTGCCCAACCACGTGCCGCTGACCGTGGCCGAGGCCTTCGGCACGCTCGCCAACCTCTATCCCGGTCGCGTGGAGCTCGGCCTGGGCCGGGCCCCCGGGACCGACATGCGCACGGCCCTCGAGCTGCGGCGGGGCCACGCCGGCCACGACACCTTCGAGGCCGACGTGCGCCGCCTGGTGCGCCTGTTCGGCGGCCAGGAGCAGGAGGTCGTCCGGGCGTCCGTGGCCCGGGGCACGGACGTCCCCCTGTGGATCCTCGGCTCCTCGACGGGCGGCGCCGAGGTCGCCGCCCGGCTCGGCCTGCCCTACGCGTTCGCCTCCCACTTCGCCCCGGCCATGATCATGGACGCCATCGCCCTGTACCGGCAGCGCTTCGACGCGAGCGCCCCGACCGCCACGGTCGAGCGCCCGCACGTGATGGTCGCGGCGAACGTCCTCGCCGCCGACACCGACGAGGAGGCGCGGCGCCAGTTCACCACCCACCAGCTGCTGGTGCGCGGGATCGCCCGCAACGACCGCCGCCCGCTCCAGCCGCCGGTCGAGCGCGTCGAGCTCAGCGCCGCGGAGGCCGGCATGGTGCAGGAGCACCTCGCCGTCTCGGCGGTCGGCACGCCCGAGCGGGTGGTCGCCGACCTCGAGCAGATCGTCGAGCTCACCCGGGCCGACGAGCTGATGCTCAACAGCTACGCCCACGACCCCGAGGTGCGCGCCCGGTCCTACGAGCTCGTCGCCCACGCCTGGTGAGCGCACCCGCCGGGGCCCGCCCGCCCCGGCCGCACGGCCCCGGCCGGGCGAGCCCCGGGCTGCACGACCCTCGGACCGGGCGGCCTCCGGACCGCACGACCCCCGAACCGAGACCTTCCCACCACGACAGGAGCACCGCATGACCACCGTCCCCGCCCTCGAGGCCGTCTCCGCCGACTCCGGCTTCCGGCCCACCACGATCGAGCGCCGCCCGGTCGGCCCCCAGGACGTCGCGATCGAGATCCACTACGCCGGCATCTGCCACTCCGACATCCACACCGCACGCGACGAGTGGGGCGGCACGCACTTCCCCGTCACCCCGGGGCACGAGATCGTCGGCCGCGTCAGCGCCGTCGGCGAGGCCGTGACCGGCTTCGCGCCCGGCGACACGGTGGGCGTGGGCTGCTTCGTCGACTCCTGCGGCCGGTGCGAGCAGTGCACCGAGGGCCAGGAGCAGTTCTGCACCGAAGGCGTGACGGCCACCTACAACACGCCGCAGGCCGACGGCACCGCCACCCGGGGCGGCTACAGCGGCGCGATCGTGGTCGACGAGCGCTTCGTGCTGCGCGTCCCCGAGGCCCTCGATCCCGCCCGGGCCGCCCCGCTGCTGTGCGCCGGGATCACCACCTACGCCCCGTTCAAGCGCTGGGGCGCCGGGCCCGGGCGGCGGGTCGCCGTCCTGGGCATGGGCGGGCTGGGCCACGTCGCCGTGAAGATCGCCGCCGCCATGGGCGCCGAGGTCACCGTGCTGAGCCAGAGCCTGTCGAAGCAGGAGGACGGCCTGGCGTTCGGCGCGACCGACTACTGGGCCACGAAGGACCCCGAGACCTTCGAGCGCAACAAGGGCCGCTTCGACCTGATCCTCAACACGGTCTCCGCGGACCTGCCCATCGAGAAGTACCTCTCCCTGCTGCGGGTCGACGGCGTGCTGTGCTCCGTGGGGCTGCCCACCGAGCCGTACAGCGTGCGGGCCATGGCTCTCGCCGCACGCCAGCGCGTGCTCACGGGCTCGATGGTCGGCGGGATCCCGCAGACCCAGGAGATGCTCGACTTCTGCGCGGAGCACGGCGTGGAGTCCGAGATCGAGCTGATCGGCGCCGAGGACGTCGACGCCGCCTACGACCGGGTGGTCGCCTCGGACGTGCGGTACCGCTTCGTGATCGACGTCGCCCGCACCCTGGCGTAGCCGCACGGACCGTCAGCACCCTGCGGCTCGGGCCGCGCGGATGGATAGAGTGGGGGCCATGGCCGACACCACCACCACCGACGGCGCGCTGCGCCGGCTCGCCGAGGCCTACCGGGTCTCCACGACCTACTCCGGGTTCGACGGACAGGAGCGGGAGGTCCCGGAGCCGACGCTGCGCGCCGTGCTCGACGCGCTGGGCGCCGACGCCGGCGACGACGCCGCGATCGAGGCGTGCCTCGCCCAGCGGGAGCTGGCGCCCTGGCGGCGGGTGCTGCCGCCCGTGGTCGTCGCCGTCGCGGGGGAGCGCACCCGCTTCACGGCGCACGTCCCGCACGGCGCCACGGTGCGCGTGAGCCTCGTGGCGGAGGACGGCGCACGGACCACGGCCCCGCAGGTCGACAACTGGCGCTCCCCGCGGGACGTGGACGGCGTCCTCACCGGGCAGGCCACCTTCGAGGTGCCCGAGAGCCTCGCCGTGGGCTGGTACGAGGTCCGCGCCGAGTGCCCCGAGGTCGACGACGGGCGCCCGGTCACGACGCCGCTGGCCGTGACCCCGCGGCACCTGGCCAGCACCGACCGGCTGCACGGGCGGCACCGCTGGGGCTACATGGCGCAGATCTACTCGGTGACCTCCGGGCGGTCGTGGGGCGTGGGCGACGTCTCGGACCTCGCGAGCCTCGCCGCGATCTCGGGGGAGCAGGGGGCGGACTACCTGCTGGTCAACCCGCTGCACGCCGCCGAGCCCGCCCCGCCGGTGGAGCCCTCGCCGTACCTGCCGACCAGCCGCCGCTTCTTCAACCCCCTCTACCTGCGCATCGCGGAGGTCCCCGAGTACGCCTACCTGCGCCCGGCCGACCTCGAGGTGGTCAACACGCTGGCCGCGATCCAGCGCAAGGAGAACCTCGACACCAGCACCATCGACCGGGACAAGGCGTACGCGGCCAAGCTGAAGAGCCTCGAGCTGCTGTTCACCGTCCGCCGCTCCCCGCACCGCCAGCAGCAGCTGCGCCGGTTCGTGGCCGAGGGCGGGCAGGGCCTGCAGGACTTCGGGCTCTGGTGCGCGCTGCGCGAGGAGCTCGGCGAGGACGCCCCCGAGTGGGACGACGTCGCCGCGGGCCCGGACGCCCCGTACGCGGTCGAGGCGCGGACCCGGCTGTCCCGCAGGATCGACTTCCACGTGTGGATGCAGTGGCTGCTGGACGAGCAGCTCGAGGCCGCCCAGCGCGCGGCGCACCTGGCCGGGATGGACATCGGCGTGATCCACGACCTCGCCGTGGGCGTGCACAAGCAGGGCGCCGACGCGTGGACGCTGCAGGACGTGCTGGCCTCCGGCGTCAGCGTGGGTGCGCCCGCGGACATGTACAACCAGAAGGGCCAGAACTGGTCCCAGCCCCCGTGGCACCCGGAACGCCTGGCCGAGGCCGGCTACCTGCCCTGGCGGGACATGCTGCGCACGATCTTCCGGCACGCCGGCGGCATCCGGGTGGACCACGTCCTGGGCCTGTTCCGGCTGTGGTGGATCCCGGACGGCCAGGAGGCCTCGGAGGGCGCCTACGTCTACTACGACCACGAGGCGATGGTCGGCATCCTCGCTCTCGAGGCCGAGCTCGCCGGGGCCGTGGTGGTCGGCGAGGACCTCGGCACCCTCGAGCCGTGGGTGCGCGAGTACCTCGCGGAGCGCGGCGTGCTGGGGACGTCGATCCTGTGGTTCGAGGTGGACGGCGACGAGCCGCTCCCGCCGGCGCGGTACCGGGAGCTGAGCATGGCCTCGGTCAGCACGCACGACTTCCCGCCCACCGCGGGCTTCCTGCAGGGCGTGCAGGTGGACGTGCGCCAGGAGCTCGGCCTCCTGGCGCGGCCCGTCGAGGAGGAGCGGGCGGAGGCCCGCCGTCAGCTGGACACGTTCTTCGCGGCCGTCGCCGCGGACGGGCTGCTCCCCGACGGGGACGCCACGGACGAGCAGGGCCGGGTCGAGGCGCTGCACCGCTATCTCGCCCAGTCCCCGGCCCTGCTGTTCAACGTCTCCCTCGTGGACGCCGTCGGCGAGCGCCGGATGCAGAACCAGCCGGGCACGAACGACGAGTACCCCAACTGGCGCGTCCCCCTGGCCGACCACGCGGGCAACCCGGTGCTGATCGAGCAGCTGCCGGACAACGCCCGGGCGAACTCCCTGGTGCGCGCGGTCAACGAGGCGCTCGGCAACCGGTCCCGCTTCCGGCCGGTCGGGGAGCCCGAGCAGCCGCAGCACACCGACCGCACGGCGCCCTGACCGGGCCGCGCACTCTGCCCACGTCCCCGAACGGAGAGCACCCCGCATGACGGATCCGACGACGCCCCGCCCGGCCGCCGTGCCGCTCGCCCCGCCCGTCCGCTACGTGGCCCTCGGCGACTCCATGACCGAGGGCGTGGGCGACCCCGACCCCGCGCGCCCCAACGGGGTGCGCGGCTGGGCCGACCTCGTGGCCGAGCAGCTGACCGCCGCCCACCCGGACACCCGCTACGCGAACCTCGCGGTGCGGGGACGGCTGCTCCGCGGGATCGTGGCCGAGCAGCTGGAGCCGTGCCTGGCCCTGGAGCCGACCCTGGTGAGCCTCTACGCCGGGGGCAACGACCTGCTGCGCCCGCGGGCGGACGTGGACGCCCTCATGGAGGTCTACGAGCCTGCGGTCGCCCGGCTGCGGGCCTCCGGCGCCCAGGTGGTGCTGTTCACGGCCTTCGACCCCGGCCGGGACGCCCCCACGTCCTGGACCCGCCCCCGGCAGGCGCTCTACAACGAGCACGTCCGGGAGATCGCGGACCGGCACGGGTGCCTGGTCCTCGACTACTGGCGGATGCGCGTCCTGCAGGACTGGCGCTACTGGGCGGTGGACCGGCTGCACATGTCGACCGCGGGGCACACCCGCGTGGCCGCCGGGATGCTCGAGCTGCTGGGCGTGGAGCACGCCCTGGAGCTGCCGCCCACGGAGCGGCTGCCCGTCACCGCGAGCCCGGGCGTGCTGAAGGAGGACCTGCACTGGGCCCGCGAGTACCTCCTGCCCTGGCTCGCGCGGCGGGTCCGCGGCACCTCCTCCGGGGACACGGTCGCCGCACGCCACCCCGGGTACACCACGCTGCACCCGCGTCCGGTGCTCCCCGCCGGTCCCGCGCCCCGCGACGGGGCGTCGGCCCCCGTCCGGCGCGGCTGAACGGGCCGTCCCCCGGTTTGCGGGGGTCGGGCGAGCCGGTAGACTGACCCGAAGCTGGTCACACCTGACGTCAGGTTGCGGGGAAGTCCGTCCGGGCCTAGACTTCAAGGCTGTCGTGTGGTGGAGTCCACCTTCCGGCACCTTGATCTTCACCGTCTTCATCGTGGCGAGGCCTTCGCCGGTTCCGGCCGCGGGCCTTACGAGAGGGCCCGGTTGGCGAACGGTGGCAATTCTGAAGGTGGCGGGACGCCCGTTGCCGCAGCTGAGTGATCATCTGCGGCACCCACTGCGTGCCGTCATTTCGTCAACATTGGAGGAGAACACTATGGCAGCGCACTGCCAGGTGACCGGAGCTCAGCCGGGCTTTGGGCACAGCATTTCGCACTCGCACCGCCGTACCAAGCGCCGGTTCGACCCGAACATCCAGAAGAAGCGCTACTGGGTGCCTTCGCTGCGCCGCAGCGTGACGCTCAACGTCAGCGCCAAGGGCATCAAGGTCATCGACGCCCGCGGCATCGACGCCGTCGTGACCGACATGATCGCACGTGGGGAGAAGATCTAGCATGGCCAAGGACAAGGACGTTCGTCCCATCATCAAGCTGAAGTCCACCGCCGGCACCGGTTTCACCTACGTGACCCGCAAGAACCGCCGCAACGACCCGGACCGCATGGTGCTCAAGAAGTACGACCCGGTCGTCCGCAAGCACGTCGATTTCCGCGAGGAGCGCTGAATCCATGGCCAAGAAGTCCAAGATCGCCAAGAACGAGCAGCGCAAGGTCGTCGTCGAGCGCTACGCCGCGAAGCGTGCCGAGCTGAAGAAGACCCTCGTCGACGAGAACGCCACCGACGAGGCCCGCGAGGAGGCCCGCCTGGGCCTGCAGAAGCTGCCCCGCGACGCCTCCCCGGTCCGGCTGCGCAACCGCGACCAGATCGACGGCCGCCCCCGCGGCACCCTCCAGAAGTTCGGCATCTCCCGCGTCCGTTTCCGCGACATGGCTCACCGCGGCGAACTGCCCGGCATCTCCAAGTCCAGCTGGTAATTTCTGACGCAGGAGCGCGATCGGTCCCCCGTGCCGCGCTTCCCCACGACCCCAAGTCCAGGAGGACATGAACATGGCTAAGAACCGCAGTGAACTCGTCGCAGAGGTCGCCGAGAAGGCCGGGACCACCAACGCCGCCGTCAACGGCGTCCTGGACGCGATGTTCCAGGTCTTCGAGGAGTCCGTCTCCGCCGGTGAGAAGATCACCATCCCGGGCTGGCTGGCCGTCGAGCGCACCGACCGTGCCGCCCGCACGGGCCGCAACCCGCAGACCGGCGAGACCATCGAGATCCCGGCCGGCCACGGCGTCAAGCTGACCGCTGGTTCCAAGCTCAAGGCGGCCGTGTCCAAGAAGTAAGGACACCCGCGGGTCCGATCCGGACCTCGTCCCACGGCTTCGTCCGAAGGGGCGGCCCCCGCACGGGGGCCGCCCCTTCGGCGTGTCCGGGGTCCTGCGCGGGGCACGTCGCGCTCCCGGTCGCGCGATTGGTCCGGCGCCGGGGCGGGCGCGCATAATGGGGGCACCGGCCCGAGCGGCCGGCGACGAGACGGGAGGTGGAGGCGTGAGCCCACGTGCACGGCGCCTCGCCCGAGGCTGGGCCGGAGCGTCCGTGGCCACCTCCGCCGCCGTGCTCTCCCACGCGGCCGCCGGCGGGCAGGCCCCGCCCGCGGTGCTCGTGCTCCTGTCCCTGGCCCTGTCCGGGCCGCTGTGCATGGCGCTGGCCGGCCGGGTGCTCTCCCGGTCCTCCCTGCTGCTGGGCGTGCTGCTCAGCCAGTCCGTCCTGCACACCCTGTTCGCGGCCTCCGGCGGCGTCAGCACGGTGGCCCACGCCGCCCAGCACTCCGCGCACCACGGGGGCGCCGCCGGCTCGCCCGGGGCCGGCCCCGCCCTGGTGCTGGAGGTCCAGTCCCACGCCGAGCACGGCGGGGCCGTCATGGTCGTCGCCCACGTGCTGGCGGCACTGGCCGCCTACGTGCTCATGCGCCACGGCGAGGTCGCGGCCGTGGTCCTGCTGGAGGCGCTCCGGCTGCGGGTGCGCCGCCTGCGGCAGGCCCTGACGGCTCCCGTGGTCGTCGCCCGGCCGCGCGCCGTGCGGGCGGGGCGACCGCACGTGCTGACCGACCAGGCGCTGCTGCGCCCGGTGCGCTCCCACCGCGGGCCGCCGCGCGCCCGCCGTCGCCCCCTGCTGCCGGTCCTCCTCCCGGGACCCGCCGCGCTGCCCGCCGGCTGAGCCGGCCGGCCGCGGGGCGCCGCCCGGGCCACGGGCCGCGGCGGGACGTCCGACGGCCCCCGCACGCCGCCCGGCCGTCCCGGCCCGGCGGCCCCGGCCCACCGCCGCCCGGCCCCCGAGGAGATCCCATGCCCACGCCCACCACCCGACGCACCGCGGCCCTGCTCGCCGCGGGCGCTCTCACCGCACTGACCGTCCTGCCCGCCTCCGCGCACGACGAGCTCACCGCCGTCTCGCCCGAGCCCGGCTCCGTGCTCGCCACCGCGCCGGAGGAGCTCGAGCTCACCTTCTCCGGGGAGGTCATGGACATCGGCCACCAGGTCCTGGTCACCGACTCCGAGGGGCGCTCCGTGACGGACGGCCCGCTCGAGCCGGAGGGCAACCGGGTGGTCCAGCCGCTGGCCGGGTCGGGGACGGAGGACGAGACCTACCGCGTGGTCTGGCGCGTCGTCTCCAGCGACGGGCACCCCATCGAGGGGACCTTCAGCTACGACGTCGGCTCGGGCGACGAGCCCACGGCGGGCCCGAGCGCCCCGGCGGAGGACCCCGCCCAGCGCGCCGAGGACGCCACGGACCGTGCCACGTCCGGGGACGTCCCGCTGTGGGTCGTCGCCGTCGGCGGCGGGGCCGTGGCCCTCGGGGTGCTCGGCCTGGTGAGCCTCGTCTCCCGCCGGCGCCGCAGGGGCTGAACCGTCCGGGAACCGCCCCGGGTCCCCACCGTCCGATCCGCCGGCCGCCGCCGGGCCTCCGCTGCGCCCCGCGGCCGCCGCGGCACACCCTTCTCTTCCCGCACTGCCAGGAGCAACCATGCCCATCTCCATGCCCATCGCCGTGCCCGGTACCGTGCCCACCGCACTGCTGCGCACCACCACCGTCCTCGCCCTCGGCGCCGTCGCGCTCACGGGGTGCGCGTCCCCGGCCCCGGAGGCCGCCCCCGCCACCGCGGCGGCGTCCGCCTCCGGCGGCCCGTCCCCGCACGACGCCGGGGACACCGCCGCGCCCGGGCCGCTCACCGTGGAGCGGGCCTGGGCGAAGGCGAACCCCGCCGGAGCCATGACCGGGGTCTTCGGCACCCTCGTCAACGAGGGCGACGACCCGGTCGTGCTCACCGGCGCGGCCGCCGAGAGGATCGCCGGGGCGGTCGAGCTGCACGAGACCGTGCTCGACCCCGACACCGGCAGCACCGTCATGCAGCGGATGCAGGACCCGGTCGCCATCGACGCGGGCGCGTCCTACGCCCTGGAGCCCGGGGCGGACCACCTCATGCTCCTGGACCTGCGGTGCGACCTCCGCGCCGGGGACGAGCTCGAGCTCGTCCTGCGCTTCGAGGACGGGACGGAGCAGACGGTCACGGCGGCCGTCCGCGACTACGCCGGCGCGCAGGAGGAGTACGACCCGGTGGCCGGCGACCGGGAGGGCCAGGACGACGGCCACGGCGATGACCACGGCGGGGACCACGCGTCCGGGGACGGCACGGGGCCGTCCGCCGGCGCCACGGCCGGCGCGGAACCGGCGGGCTGCCGTGGGTGAGGCCCGTGGCATGAACCGGCGGCGCCTGCTCGTGGCGGGCGGCGCCGCCGGCGTGGGCGCCGCCTCGGCCCTGGGCCTGGAGTCGGCCCGCCGCGCCGGGGCCCTCGCCCCGGCGCCGCAGGAGGCGCCCGGGCCGGCGCAGCGAGGGCACGGGCAGGCCACGGAGCCTTTCCACGGTGCCAGGCAGGCGGGGGTTGCCACCGCGCCGCAGGCCTTCGCCGCGTTCGTGGCGCTGGACCTGCACCGGGACACCTCCCGGGACGCGGTGCGGCGCCTGCTGCGGGTGCTCTCCGAGGACGCCGCCGCCCTGACCCGGGGCCGGGCGCCGGTCGCCGACCAGGAGCCGTGGCTCGCCGCGAACCCGGCGCGGCTCACGGTCACCCTCGGCTTCGGGGCGCGGCTGCTCGGACTGGTCGCCCCGGACCGCGCGCCGGCCTGGCTGCGGCCCCTGCCGGCGTTCTCGATCGACCGGCTCGAGGAGCGCTGGAGCGGCGGCGACCTGCTGCTGCAGATCTGCGCCGACGACAGGCTCACCGTCTCGCACGCCCAGCGGGTGCTCCTCAAGGCCTCCCGCTCCTTCGCCGCCGTGCGCTGGGTGCAGCACGGGTTCCGGCACACCGTGGGCTCGGTCCCCGACGGACAGAGCATGCGCAACCTCTTCGGCCAGGTGGACGGCACCGTCAACCCCCGGGGCGGCGCCGAGGAGTACGAGCGGGTGGTCCACGGCCACGGCGGCTGCACGCCGTGGATCCAGGACGGCACGGCCCTGGTCGTCCGCCGGATCGCCATGGACCTGGACGCCTGGGACGAGGCGGACACCCCGGCCCGGGAGGACGCCGTGGGCCGGCGCCTGCGCGACGGCGCCCCGCTGACCGGCGGTGCCGAGCACGACGAGCCCGACCTCGCCGCACGGGGACCCCTGGGCTTCCCCGTCATCGCGGACTACGCCCACGTGCGCCGCTCCCGCCCGGAGGACCCCCTGGAGCGGATCCACCGGCGGGTCTACAACTACGACCTGCCCGTCGCGGACGCCTCGGGCGCGCGGCCCCGGGGCGCGAGCGCCGGAGGCATCAGCGACGCGGGCATGGTCTTCGCGGCGTACTGCTCGGACGTGGACCGCCAGTTCGTCCCGATCCAGCGCCGGCTCGACGAGCTCGACATGCTCAACGCCTGGACCACGCCGGTCGGCTCGGCGGTCTTCGCCGTGCCCCCGGGCTGCGCCGAGGGCGGGTTCGTGGGGGACGTGCTGTTCGAGGACTGAGGCCCGTCCGTGTGGGCTCCGGCACACGCGCACGGGCCGGCGCGCGCGGAGGGGGACAATGGAGAGGTGCCGCTCCGTCGTCGTGGGGCGGATGAAGGAGACTGACCATGAGTTCGAGGACGGCCGAGCGCGCCGACCACGGCACCGCCGCCCGGGCGGGCGGCCGGGGGATCGACCCCTGGTGGCTCGCGGCCGTGCCCGTCGTGGCCCTCACGGCGCTCGTCCTGGCGATGCTGTGGACCGGGTCCGGCGCGGCCCGGCTCGCGGCCGACCCCGGGGCGCTGGTCCGCTGGGGGCTGCCCGCCGCCGAGCTCGTGCACAACAGCGCGCTCGTGGTGGTCATGGGCGCCCTGCTGTTCGCGGTGGGGATCGTGCCCCCCACCCGGGACGGGCGCCGCCGGGGCGGCCGGGACCGGGCACCGGCACCGGAGCACCCGCTCTTCGGCGCCACCGTGCGCCTCGCCGAGGCCGCGGCCGTGGTCTGGACCGTGGCCGCGGTGGCCGTGCTCGTCCTGTCCTACTCCGACGTCGCGGGCGTGCCCGTGGGCGGGGACGGGACCTACACCCAGCAGCTGCTGCACTACGCCACGGACATCCCCACGGGGCAGGCGCAGGCGGCGATCGTCGTGGTCGCCGCCGTCGTGACCACCCTGGTCTTCGGGGTCCGGGCGCTGCTCGGGCTGCTGCTGACTCTCGCCCTGTCCTGCGCCGCCCTCGTGGCGATGGCCCTCAACGGGCACTCCGCCGGCGGCAACGACCACATGGGCGCCGTCAACTCCCTGGGCCTGCACCTGCTGGGCGCGGGGCTGTGGACGGGAGGCCTCGTGGTGCTCGCCTGGCTCTCCCCGCAGCTGAGCGCCCCGGACGCCGGCACCGGCACGCTGCCCGAGGGCGCCGCCCGGGGCCGCGCGCCGGCCGGGGCGCGGAGCCGCGTGCCGATCGCCGCGGTGGTGCTGCGCCGGTTCTCCGCGGTGGCCCTCGGCGCCTTCCTCCTCGTGCTGCTCTCGGGCACGGTCAACGCCGCGGTGCGCGTCGGCTCCTGGGACCAGCTCTTCAGCGGCTACGGAGGGCTCGTGCTCGTCAAGGCCGTCCTGACGCTGGGGCTGGGCCTCGCCGGCCTCGCCCACCGCCGCTGGCTGGTCCCCGCGCTCGAGGCCGGCCGGCTCACGGCCCGCCGCGCGGTGTGGCAGCTGGTGCTGGGGGAGCTGCTGGTGATGGGCGCCGTCATGGGCGTCGCGGTGGCCCTGTCCCGGACGGCCCCGCCGGTGCCCGAGGAACTGGCCCCGGACGCCTCCCCGGCGCTGATCCTCACCTGGTACGAGCTGCCGCCCGAGCCCACCGCGGCGTCCTGGTTCACCACGTGGCGCATCGACTGGCTGTGGCTCGCGGTCTGCGTGTTCCTCGCGGCCGTCTACCTGTGGGCGTTCGTGCGCGTGCGCCGGCGCCGGGACTCGTGGTCCGTGCTGCGCACCCTCTCGTGGCTCACCGGGCTCGGGGTGCTGTTCTACATCACCTCGGGCGGCTTCGCCGTCTACGGCCGGGTCCTGTTCTCCGCGCACATGGTCGAGCACATGACCCTGACCATGGTGGTGCCGATCTTCCTGGTCCTGGGCTCGCCGGTCACCCTGCTGCTCAAGGCCCTGGAGTCCCGCCCGGACGGCACCCGCGGGCCCCGCGAGTGGATCCTGCGGCTCGTGCACTCCGGGTTCGGCAAGGTCGTGACCCACCCGATCTTCGCCGCCGTGAACTTCGCCGGCTCCATCGTGGTCTTCTACTTCACCCCGCTGTTCCACTTCACGCTGCACTACCACGTGGGGCACGTGTTCATGGTGGTGCACTTCCTGATCACCGGGTACCTGTTCATGCTCGTGCTGATCGGCACGGACCCCATCCCGCACCGCCCCGGCCACATGATGCGGCTGGTCCTGCTGCTGGCCACGATGGTCTACCACGCCTTCGTGGGGGTGGCCCTGATGGGCTCCGACACGCTGCTGCAGGCCTCCTGGTTCGGCAACACCGGCCGGGACTGGGGGCGCACCGCGATCGAGGACCAGCAGCTCGGCGGGGCCCTCATGTGGGGGATCGGCGAGTTCCCCACCGTCGTCGTCGCCGTCGTCGTCGCGGTCATGTGGGCGATCGAGGGCACGAAGGAGAACCGCCGTGCGGACCGCAGGGCCGACCGCACGGACGACGCCGAGCTCAAGGCCTACAACGAGATGATGGCCGGGCTCGCGGAGCGGGACGACCACGCCCGGCGCTGAGCCCCGTCCGTCCAGCCCCGCCCGTCCCGGTCCTGCCCCGTCCCCGTTCCGTCCTGTTCCGTTCCGAAAGGATCCCCACCCGTGCGCCTCACCTCCCGCGTCCGCGCCTCCGAGCTGCAGGGCCGTGCCTGGCTCAACACCGGGGGAAAGGACCTCGACCTGGCCGCGCTGCGCGGCAAGGTCGTGGTCCTGGACTTCTGGTCCTTCTGCTGCATCAACTGCCTGCACGTGCTCGACGAGCTGCGCCCGCTCGAGGAGCGCTTCTCCGACGTCCTCGTCACGGTGGGCGTGCACTCCCCGAAGTTCGAGCACGAGGCGGACCCGGACGCGCTCGCGGCCGCGGTGGACCGCTACGAGGTCCACCACCCCGTGCTCGACGACCCCGAGCTGACCACGTGGGACGCGTACACGGCCCGCGCGTGGCCCACGCTCGTGGTCGTGGACCCGGAGGGCTACATCGTGGCGCACCTCTCGGGGGAGGGCCACGTCCAGGGGCTGGTCTCCCTCGTGGAGGAGCTCGTGGCCGAGCACGAGGCCCGGGGCACCCTGCACCGCGGCGACGGGCCGTACGTGCCGCGGCCCGCGCCCGAGGGCGACCTCCGGTTCCCGGGCAAGGTGCTGCCGCTGCCGGACGGCTCGTTCCTCGTCTCCGACACGGGCCACCACCGTCTCGTCCAGCTCGACAACGACCTCGAGACCGTCCGGCGGGTGATCGGCGCAGGGAAGGGCCACGCGGACGGGGACCCGGGGACCGCGCGCTTCACCGAGCCCCAGGGGCTCACGCTGCTGCCCGAGGAGGTGCGCGCGGCGGCCGGCTACGACGTGGTCGTGGCCGACTCGGTCAACCACCGGCTCCGCGGTGTGGACCTCGCCACCGGGCGGGTGCGCACGGTGGCCGGCAACGGGGTGCAGCGGCTGCTGGACGAGGAGCGCGCCCGCGGGGCGGAGCCGAACCACATCGACCCCGGCGCCGATCCGCTGGACGTGGCGCTCTCCTCCCCGTGGGACGTCGTGTGGTCCGCCCGGGCCGACCTGCTCGTGGTGGCGATGGCCGGGACCCACCAGCTGTTCTCGTTCGACCCGCGGACCGGGCGGCTCGCCGTGCTCGCCGGCACCGGGGACGAGGGGCTCAAGGACGGGTCCTCCGCCGAGGCGTGGTTCGCGCAGTCCTCGGGGCTCGCGGAGGACTCCGCGGGCAACGTGTGGGTCGCGGACTCGGAGACATCGGCCCTGCGCGTCCTCCGGTTCGACGACGACGGGGCCGTCACCGTCGAGACCGCCGTGGGTGAGGGGCTGTTCGACTTCGGCTTCCGCGACGGCGACGCCGGCCAGGCGCGCCTGCAGCACTGCCTCGGCGTGGCCCAGCTGCCCGACGGGTCGGTGGCCGTGGCGGACACCTACAACGGCGCCGTGCGCCACTACGACCCCCGGAGCGGTCAGGTGGCCACCCTGGCCCGCGGCCTGGCCGAGCCCTCCGACGTGCTGCTGGACGTCTCGGGGAAGGAGCCGCTGCTCGTCGTCGTCGAGGCCAACGCCCACCGCCTGGTGCGCGTGCCGATCCCGGCGGCCGCCCAGCGCATCGACGAGGGAGCGTCGCGGACCCAGCGCGCGCGCACGAAGCTCGCCCCGGGCGCGCTCGGGATCGAGGTGCGCTTCGCGGCGCCGTCCGGGCAGAAGCTCGACGACCGGTGGGGCGATCCCACCCAGCTCAAGATCTCGTCCTCGCCCGAGGACGCGCTCGTCGAGGGCGCGGGCACGGCGCAGGGCCTGCGCCGGCAGCTCGTGCTGGCGGAGGGCGTCACCGAGGGCGTCCTGCACATCACCGCGCGCGCCGCGGCGTGCGACGGCGAGCCGGGCGGGGAGATCCCGGACCACGCGGCGTGCCACCTCTACCAGCAGGACTGGGGCATCCCCTTCGTGCTGGACGCCGCGGGGGAGACCGAGCTGGTCCTGGACCTGCGCGGGGTCAACTGAGCGGTGTCAGTGCTGCGGCGTCGGCGGAGCGGGGACCGGCCGCGCAGGACCGGTGGAGCAGTGCCGGCCGAGGCCGGATCGATGGCGCAGGGCCGACGGAGTGGGGGACGGGCTGTCGGGGCCGGTCGCGCAGGGCCGGCGGAGCGGGGACGGCCTTGTCGGAGCGGGGACGGCCTGTCGGGGCCGGTCGCGCAGGGGCGGCCGGCCAGGAGCCGCCCGCGCGGCACCTCCGCCCGCACGGCACCTCCGCGCGCCGCGCTCAGCCGCGCGGGGTGACCCGCACCGTCGAGTCGTCGATGGCGAGGTCGGCGGCGACCTCGAAGGGCACGGTCCGCTCGAGCCGTTCGACGTCCCCGGTGAACAGGTCGAGGGAGTCGAAGGCGATCCGCGCGGTGCCCCGCGCTGGCTCCAGGGCCCAGCCCCCGCCGCCCTTCGAGCCCACGACGATCTCCGGGTCCGGATAGGACTCGATCGTCCACTCGACGTCCCCGGCGACCCGGCCGTCGAACTCGAAGGAGAACGGGCAGCCGGACGGGAAGAGGGCGCTCTGCCCGGCGCAGCGGTCGAGGTGCTCCTTCAGCTGCCGGTCCACCTCCTGCTCGAGCGCCTCGGTCGGCCGGGCCTCCAGGGCGATCTCCTCCTGCTGGCCCGGGTCGGTCAGCACGACGCTCTCCGGCTCCGCGGCCACGAGCTCGGACGTGTAGGAGGCCGTGTAGACGCCCGGGAAGAACGCGGCGAACTCCCCGGAGGAATCCGGCAGGGCCACGGACATGCCGTTCACGTCCACCGAGGTCGCCCCCGGCAGGCTGACCGTCACCGTGGGCAGCGGCGTCTCGTCGAAGGCCCACACGGTGAAGAAGCCCCACTGCGTGTCCACGGGGTGCAGGGAGAACTCGGAGCTGTGCTGCTCTCCGCCGAGGGTGTAGTCCGCGCGCACCACGGCCCGCTCGCCGTCGTCCGAGACGGTGGAGACCTCGACGTCCTCGAGCTCCTCGGCCGAGGTCTCCAGCGGGTCGCCGTCGAGCATCGCCGCGTTGGCCTCCGGGACACGGGCGTTGAGCAGGCCCAGGGCCTCGCCGCCGTCCCCGTCCCGCAGGTCCTCGAAGTACGCCCGCACGTCCGTCTCCGGGCCGTACATGTACTTGTTGACCAGGGCGATGGTGACGGCGGCGGCCGCCACCCCGAGCAGCACGAGGAACAGCCAGGCCCCGAGGGCCTTGAGCACGCGGGCGTTGGACTCCATCCGATCACGCTAACCGATCGGCCCCCGGCCCGCGCGTGCACCGGGCCGTCCGGGGCCTCCGGAAGGCGCGGCCCGCCCCGGGCGGGTACGCTACGTGCCGCACCCCTTCTCCGATCCATTCCCCGTCCCGGGTCCCAGCCCGGCCCTGTTCCCCTCTGGAGCTGACTCCCCATGGCCGACTCCGTCCGGCAGGTCCCCGAGAAGTACGGCCCCGTCCGCGCCGTGCTGCGCCCACGGCTGGGCTCCTACGGGCGGCGCCTGCTCTCCTGCCTCGGCCCGCTGCTGCTGGGCGCGGTGCTCGTGCTGTTCCTCTGGGCACGGCGGCCGGCCCCCGGCGTCGCGGTGGTGGTGCTCGCGCTCGTGCTCCTGGCCGGCACCGCGTGCTGGCTCCGGCTGCGCCCCGTGCTGGTCGTCCGCACGGACAGCCACGTCCTGCGCTCCCGCACCGTGGGCTTCGCCGCGACGCCGCTGTCCGACGTCGAGCACGTCGTCACGGTCGGGGCCCTGCACCGGGCGCCCGGCGCCGCGCGCCCGGCCGCCCGCCCCCACCTGTGGGCCGCGGGCCGTTCGGGCCGCCGGGTCCTCCGCCTCGACGGCGCGGTGTGGGACGCCCGCGCGCTCGAGGACGTCGCGGCGTCGCTGGGCGCGCCCCGCACCCACCTCGAGCGCGCGACGGCGCGGGAGGCCGCCGCCCGCTGGCCCCGGCTCGTGCCGTGGGGGCTCCGCCACCCGCGGCTGCGCTCCGCCGCCTCCGCCGCGGGGCTGCTCGCCGGCCTGGCCCTGGTGGGCTGGTTCTCGATCGGCCTGCCGGGCACCGGCTGAGCCCCGGGCACGGGCCGGCCACGGGGCCGGCACGGCCCGGGGCATCAGCGAACGGCCTGGCCGCGGCTGCTCCTCGGCCCCGGAACGCGGGCCGACCACCGGGCACCGGCTGGGTCCTGAACAGCTGCTGTGCCCCCGTGCCCGGCCCCCAGATCCGGCTGCGGGGCCGCGGTCCGCACGCGCGGGAGCCCGCCGCCCCGGAGAACGGGCGGCGGGCTCCTCCTGCGTGCGGGGCGGTCCGTGCTCAGCCGGCCGTGGCCAGCTCCTGGCGGGCCCGCTCGATCTCGGCCTTGCGCTCCTCCACGGCCTCGCGGGTCAGCTCGGCCCCGGCCTCGGCGTCCCGGGTCAGGTTCTCCCCGGTCTCGGGGTCGAAGACGTGCATCCGTCGGGTGTCGATCCAGATCCGGCCCTGCGCCCCGCCCCGGATGCGGGAGGTGGCGTCCAGCTCCACGACGATCTGGGGGTGCATCTCGTCCCCGTCCAGGTCCTGCGCCAGCTCGTCGAGCTTCGCCTTGACCTCGGGGTCCTGCTCGTAGTTGATGTAGCCGTACTGCTCGTTGCCCATCCACTCCGTGTGGGTGAACTGGGCGTCGAAGGTCGTGCCGCGGGAGACCTTCGCCTCGTCCACGAACTTGGCGTCCTCGAAGTGCTCCGGGCGCAGGCCCAGGAGCACGATCGACCCGTCCGTGGGCAGCTTTCCCTTGGCCTGGTCCGGCACGGGGAACTCGCCCAGCGGGGTGTCGAACACGTCGCCCCGCACGTGCGCCGGGAGGAAGTTCATCGACGGCGAGCCGATGAACCCCGCCACGAACAGGTTGGCCGGCTGCTCGTAGAGCTCCCGGGGCGAGGCGATCTGCTGCAGGATGCCCTTCTTGAGCACGGCCACGCGGTCGCCGAGGGTCATGGCCTCGGTCTGGTCGTGGGTGACGTAGACCGAGGTGATGCCCATCCGCCGCTGGAGCTGGGCGATCTCGGTGCGCATCTGGCCGCGCAGCTTCGCGTCCAGGTTGGACAGGGGCTCGTCGAACAGGAACGCGTCGGCGTCCCGCACGATCGCCCGGCCCATCGCCACGCGCTGGCGCTGACCGCCCGAGAGGTTGGCCGGCTTGCGCTCGAGGTGCTCGTCGAGGTCCAGGGTCGACGAGGCGTGGCGCACCTTCCGGTCGATCTCCTCGTCGGAGAACTTGCCCTTGGACAGCCGCAGCGGGAACGCGATGTTCTCGTACACGGTCAGGTGGGGATAGAGCGCGTAGTTCTGGAACACCATGGAGAGGTTGCGCTCGCGCGGCTCCTTCTCGTTGACGCGCTCGCCGTTGATCAGCAGGTCCCCGGAGGTGATGTCCTCGAGGCCCACGATCATCCGGAGCAGCGTGGACTTGCCGCAGCCGGAGGGCCCCACGAGGATGAGGAACTCGCCGTCGGCGATGTCGATGGAGACGTCGTTGACGGCCGGGAAGCCGTCGCCGTACTTCTTGACGAGATGGTTGAGGGTGATGGATGCCATCTGGGACTCAGTCCTTCGGTCGGTTCGGGAAGATGCGAGGTGGCGGGGCGGGCTCAGCCCTTGACCGCGCCCTGGGTCAGGCCGGAGACGATCTGGCGCTGGAACAGCAGCACCAGCAGCACCACCGGGATGGTGACGACGATGGCCGCCGCGGAGATCGCGCCCGCCGGGTCCTCGAACTGCGAGGCGCCGGTGAAGAACGCCAGCGCGGCCGGGACGGGCCGGGCCGCCTCCGTGGAGGTGAGGCCGATGCCGTAGACGAAGTCGTTCCACGCGATGAAGAACGCGATGATCGCGGTGGTGAACACGCCCGGCAGGGCCAGCGGCACGATGACCTTGCGGAACGCCTGCCACGTGGTGGCGCCGTCCACCTGGGCTGCCCGCTCGAGGTCCCAGGGGATCTGCTGGAAGAACGCCGTCAGCGTCCAGATCGAGATCGGCAGGGTCAGCGAGAGGTAGGGGATGATCAGGCCGGGCCAGGTGTCGTAGAGCCCGATCTGGCGCCACAGGTTGAACAGCGGGGTCACGATCGAGACGACCGGGAACATGGACACCGCCAGCGCGACCGTGAGGATCATCTTCTTGCCCGGGAAGTCCAGGCGGGCGATCGCGTAGGCGCACAGCGTGGCGAGCACCACGGCGATGGCCGTGGCGATCAGGCAGATGCCGATCGAGTTGATCAGCGAGGGCACGAACAGATCACGGGCCGAGCCCACGAAGATCGCGGCGTAGTTCTCCCCGACCCACTGCGTGGGCAGGAACTTCCCGGACGTCAGGTCCGCGGGCGTCTTGAAGGACGTCATGAGGATCGAGAGGACGGGGAACAGGGCGTAGATCAGGACCAGGACCGAGACGACGGCCCAGCCGACCTTGTGCTTGGTGGACATGGGCGGTTACCTTCCCTTCCCGGCGCCGGCGAGGTCGACCTTGAACACCTTGATGGCGATGAAGGCGATCAGCAGCACGCAGACGAACAGGATCACGGAGATCGCGGAGCCGAGCCCGATCTCCAGACGGCCGATGGACGTGCGGTAGGCCAGCAGGGACAGCGTCTCCGTGCCGTACTGGCCCTGGGTCATGATGAAGATGTTGTCGAAGATGCGGAACGCGTCCAGGGCGCGGAACACGACCGCCACCATGATCGCGGCCTTCATGTTGGGCAGGATCACCCGGGACATCCGCTGCCACCAGCTGGCGCCGTCCACCCGGGCGGCCTCGGTGTACTCGCTCGGCACCTGCGCCAGGCCCGAGAGCAGCAGCAGCGAGATGAACGGCGTGGTCTTCCAGATCTCGGAGGCCATGATCACGAACAGGGCCGACCAGGTGTTGGCGAACCAGTTGAAGTCCGGGCCGATGCCCGGCACCCAGGAGAACCAGTTGTTGATGTAGCCGGTCGTGATGTCGAACGCGTAGAACCAGGCGAAGGCCGAGACCACGGTGATGATGCCGTAGGGCACCAGGATCGCGGTGCGCAGCAGCCCGCGGGTGTTGCGGATCGCGTTGTTCATCACGAGGGCCAGCGCGAAGCCGAGGACGAGCTCGACGACGACCGTGACGACCGTGATGAGCACGGTCACGCCCAGGTCCCGCCAGAACACGATGTCGGAGAGGACCGTGGCGTAGTTGCCGAGGAGGACGAACTCCTTGTTCCCCGGGTCGGTGAGCCGGAAGGAGAAGAACGAGTCCCACAGCGCCTGCAGGATCGGGTACATGGTGACCAGGAGCATCACGATGAACGCCGGCCCCGCGAGCATCCAGCCGAGCTTGCGCTCCGACCGGGCGCGGTCCGACATGAGCGGCTTGGCGCTGCGGCGTCCTGTCACGGGCGCGGGTGCGGCCTCCCGGGGACCGGTGCCGGGAGCGTTGGGGTTGACGACGGTGCTCATAGCAGCTGGTCTCCCTTCAGGACGGCCTCGATGAACTCGGCGGTTTCACGGGGCGTGTTCTCGTTCACGGACGACGGCGGCGTCCACTCCTGCTGGATGGCGGTGGAGACCTCGTTGTAGTAGGGGGTCTGCGGACGCGGCGCCGCCTGGTCCAGGGACTCCCGGATGGTCTCGTACATCGGGAAGGCCTCCCGGACCTCCGGGTCCTCGTAGGCGGCCTCGGACGCCGCCGGGTTGCCGTTGCTCACGAAGTAGTACGCCTGGTTCTCGGGCTGGACGACGCACTCCACCGCCTCCCACGCCAGCTCCTGGTGCTCCGAGGTGGAGCCCACGCCCAGGTTGATCCCGCCCAGCGGGGGAGCGGAGGGCTCGTCCGGGTTCACCCGCGGCCACAGGGCCCAACCGATGTCCTCGAACATGGACTGCTCCACCGTCCCGCCCTCCACGGCCGCGGCGGTGGCGGCGTAGATGAAGGGCCAGTTGACCATGAAGGACCCGTCGTCGGACTGGAACTGGGCCATCGTGGAGTTCTCGTCCGAGGTGGGCAGGCCGGGCCCGCCGAGCCCGTCCCGGCCGATGGTGCCGACGATCTCCGCCGCCTGGCGGCCGGCCTCGGAGTCCATGCCGACCACGATCTCGTCGGCCGGGGCCTCGGGGTTCTCGATGATGTCGCCACCGGCGGACTTGATCAGACCGTTGACCCACACCGTCATCGACTCGGCCGACGTGCCCTGCACCCCCAGGTACTTGTCCTGCTCCCGGGCGGCGTCCATGATCTGCTTCCACGTCACCGGCTCGTCCATGTTCAGGCCGGCGGCCTCCGCCACGGACTCCCGGTACCAGAGCAGCTGTGTGTTGGCCCAGAACGGCACCGAGACCAGCTCGTCCTTCCACATCGCACCCTCGAGCGGACCCGCTAGGACGTCCTGAGTGGTGGCCTCCTCGACGTCCCCCGGCACCGGGGCCAGGAAGCCCGGCTCGGCCAGCTCGGGGATGAAGGGCGGGTCCAGGCTCATGATGTCCATCGAGGTGTCCCCGGCCGCCAGGCGCCGGGCGAGCTGCTCGCGCTGGGACGCGGCGTCGCGCGGGAGCAGCGAGGTCTCGATGTTGTACCGGCCGCCCGACTCCTCGGAACACTTCTTGGCCAGTTCCGCCTGCCCTCCGGCGTCCGGATTGATGTACCAGGTCAGGGTCGGGGTGCCGCCGGCGTCGGCGTCACCGCATCCCGTCATGATGAGGGCGCCCACGGCGCCCAGGGCGGCGGCAGCGCTGAGCCGTCGCCTCCCGGGGGACCTGTGGGGGTGTGAGGTGGTGGTCAACGGTCTGTTCCTCCCCTTCGGCGATGTGGCGGTCCGCGTGGGACGTCGAGGGGATCCTGTGGGACCCGGTCGGCGGGACGGTCGGCGGCGGGTGCTGCCGGTCGACTTCCCCTGCGCGGAGCCTTCAGTCTATGAGTGGTCCACCTCACAGACCAGTAACCTGACCGTTTGCATCAGTGTGCCCCGGCGTGTCCCGGCGTGTCCCGGCGGATCCGCCCGTCCGGGGCGTCCCGCGCGGCCGGGAACGGCTCGGCCCCGCGAGAATTCAGGAGAGCAGCAGGGCCACCCCGGCCATGGTGAGCATCGCGACCACGGTGGTGAGCAGCACCGTGTCCCGGCACAGCTGCTCAGCCCGGCCGTAGCGCACGGCCGCGATGTAGATGTTCTGGGCGGTGGGCAGGGCCGCCATCACCACCACGGAGTAGAGCAGGTGCCCGTCCAGGCCCAGGGCGAAGCGGGCGAACAGGAACGCCAGCGCCGGGTGCAGGACCAGCTTGAGCACGCCGGCCAGGAGCACGTCGCGGCGGGGAGTGCCGCCGCGCCGCAGCGGCGCGGCGCCCACCAGGGAGATCCCGAAGGCCATCAGCATCGCCGGGATGGAGGCCCCGGCCACCAGCTCCACGGGCTCGTGCACCACCTCCGGCAGCCGCCAGCCGGTCACGGCGAAGAGGATGCCCAGCCCGGAGCCCACGATCATCGGGTTGGTCACGACGTTGCCCAGGACGCTGCCCGGGCTCGGCCGGCGCCCGTCCGTGAGGGTGTCCATGATCGTCAGGTAGACGGGGGTGTTCAGCGCCAGCTGGAACAGGATGACGGGCACCACCATGGTCGCGTCCCCGAGCACGAAGACCGCGATGGGGATGCCGAGGTTGGCGGAGTTCACCTGGGAGGCGGCCTGGGCGCCCATCACGGTGGTCGCGGCGTCGCGGCGCAGCACCCAGCGGGCGATCGCGGCGTAGACGAGGGTGGTGGCCACCGCCGAGACCGCGGCCACCAGCAGCGGGGCGGAGAGGATCCGGGCGATGTCGGCCTCGGAGATGGTCAGGAACAGCAGCGGCGGGCTGGCCACGTAGAACGCGAACTTGCTCAGCACCAGCTGCCCGTGGGGCCCCAGCACGCCGCGCCGGCCCACGGCGTAGCCGGTCAGGATGACCGCCCAGACGATGAAGAACCCCGAGAACACTCCGGCCACGGGACCCTCCCTCGAACTGCTGCGGGTCCGCGTCCGCGGGCCCCTACAGTTCTATCCCATGGCCGGGGCTATTCCCCCGTGGGCCCGTCCGCGGTGGGGCCGGGACGGCTCACGCGGCGGGCAGGTCGGCGCGGGCGTCGGCGAGGGGCCGGGAGTGCGGGGGACGGGCGACGCCGTCGAGCAGGGCCTCGGCGGGATCCGCGCCGAGGTCGACGATCCGGTTGTCCGCGTCCACGTGGACCACCGACGGCACGTGGGCGCGGGCCTCGGCGTCGTCCATCTGCGCGTAGCTGATGAGGATGACGAGGTCCCCGGGGTGCACGAGGTGGGCGGCGGCGCCGTTGATCCCGACGACGCCCGAGCCGCGCTCGCCGGCGATCGTGTAGGTCTCCAGCCGGGCGCCGTTGGTGACGTCCACGATGGAGACGAGCTCGCCGGGGAGGATGTCGGCGGCGTCGAGGAGGTCCTGGTCGACGGTGACCGAGCCGACGTAGTGCAGGTCGGCCTGGGTCACGACGGCACGGTGGATCTTGGCCTTGAACATGGTGCGCAGCATGACGGGAGAAGAGCTCCTCGTGAGCAGGGTGCGGATGATGGCGCAGGACCCAGGTGGTCGTCCGGGTGCTCGCCGCCCCGGGGCGGGCCGGGGAGCGGGGCGCGGGAACATCCTACCGCGCGGTGCCCGGGGACGACGAACGCCCCGGCCGGAGGGGCTCGGGGCGTTCGGTGCGAGAGCGGCTGACGGGAATCGAACCCGCGTATCAGGCTTGGGAAGCGTGCGCTCTACCATTGAGCTACAGCCGCGCATCCGTGGTCCGTCCGGCGCGTGCACCGGACGAGGACACCACATACTCTACACCACCGGCGGCGGCGGGTCCGGTCGGGCGGCGCGGTCCGGGCGGCCGGCCGTGCGATACCTTGGGGACCGTGCTGATCTCTGACCGCGACATCCGGCGGGAGCTCGACGGCGGCCGGGTCGTCCTCGAACCCTACGAGCCCGCCCTGATCCAGCCCGCCAGCATCGACGTGCGGCTGGACCGCTGGTTCCGGCTCTTCGACAACCACAAGTACGCGCACATCGACCCGTCCGTGGAGCAGCCCGGGCTCACGCGCCTCGTGGAGGTCGACCCGGACGAGGCCTTCGTGCTCCACCCGGGGGAGTTCGTGCTGGGCTCCACCTACGAGAAGGTGACCCTCCCGGACGACATCGCCGCCCGCCTCGAGGGGAAGTCCTCGCTGGGGCGCCTGGGGCTGCTGACCCACTCCACCGCGGGGTTCATCGACCCGGGCTTCTCGGGCCACGTCACGCTCGAGCTGTCCAACATGGCCACGCTGCCCATCAAGCTGTGGCCGGGCTCCAAGGTGGGGCAGCTGTGCTTCTTCCGGCTCTCCTCGCCCGCGGAGCACCCGTACGGGCACGGCGCCTACGCCAACCGGTACCAGGGGCAGCGCGGTCCCACGGCGTCGCGCAGCCACCTCGGGTTCTCCCGCACCCGGATCTGAGGACCTGCGTCCGAGGGCTCGCTGTCCGGCGTGCCCCGCTGTCCGGCGTGCTCCGCTGTCCGGCGTGCTCCGCTATCCGGCGTGCCCCGCGGGCGGCGCGGCGGCGACCGGCGCCGCCGCGGTCTTCGGGTCGCGCGCGCCCAGCAGCAGGAGCAGGCCGGTGCCGATCACCAGGAGGATCCCCAGGATCCCCCAGCGCTGGGCGCCGAGCACGGAGACGAACACCGCGAACAGGGTGGGCGCCAGGAAGCTCACGGCCCGGCCCGTGGTGGCGTAGAGGCCGAACAGGGCGCCCTCCTCGCCGGTCCGGGTGAGCCGGCCGAGGAACGTGCGGGAGGCCGACTGCGCGGGGCCCACGAACAGGCACAGCAGCAGTCCGCAGACCCAGAACGAGGCCGTGCCCTCCAGGAAGAGCAGCGGGGTCCCGGCCAGCAGGATGCCGACGAGGGACACCACGATGACGCGCTTGGGCCCCACCCGGTCGTCGAGCCGGCCGCCCACCAGCGCCCCCACTCCGGCGGCCACGTTGCCGACGATCGCGAAGACGATGACCTCGCTCAGGGTGAAGCCGAAGGTCCCGGCCGCGATGACGCCGCCGAAGGTGAACACCGCGTTGAGCCCGTCCCGGAACACGGCCGAGGAGAGCAGGAACCACAGCGTCTGCGGGGTGTCCCGGTAGAGCCCCCGCAGGGTCTCCCACAGCTGGCGGTAGGAGCGCGCCACGGACGGGCGCGGGCCGCGGCGGGCCGGGCGGATCTCGGGCACCACCACCAGCACGGGGATCGAGAACAGGGCGATCCACAGTCCGGAGAACAGGGCCACGGCCCGCACGTTGAGGGCGTCCTCCTCCGGCAGGCCGAGCAGGCCGGGGGTGATGAAGCCGAACAGCACGATCGCGAGGGCCACGATCCCGCCGAAGTAGCCCATCGCCCAGCCCTGGCCGCTCACCCGGCCGATGTGCTCGCGGCCCGCGATCCCCGGCAGCATCGCGTTGTAGTTGACCACGGCGAACTCGTCGAAGACGTTGGCCAGCGCCAGCAGGCCCACCCCGAGGTAGAGGTACGGCTGCTGGGGGAGGACCAGGAAGCACAGGGCGGTGAGCAGCGCCGTCAGCATCGTGTTGATCCCGAGCCACAGCTTGCGCCGGCCCGCCCCGTCGCTGCGCTGCCCCACCACCGGGGCCAGCAGGGCCACGACGACGCCGGCGGCACCGATCCCGTAGCCGAGCACCTCCGAGGCGTGGTCCTCCCCGCCGAAGGGATCGCTCGTGAGGTAGACCGTGAACACGAACGTGGTCATCACGGCGTTGAAGGCGGCGGAGCCGGCGTCCCACAGGCTCCACGCCCACACGTGCGAGCGGCGCGGCGCGAACGGCGTCGCGGGCGGTGCGGGGGAGGGGACCGGGGGACCGGGGGGAGTGGCGTCCATGGCAGTCATGCTAGGCCGGTGGGGCGCGGCCGGCGCGGCGCCCTCGCCGACGCCGTGCCGCGGGCCTCCTCGTTCCGTCCAGGCGACCGTCCGGGAACGCACAGGATCCGTGCAGGCCCGGTGGGGTGCGAGGACACGGGGCGGACACACCCCTTTGATAGGCTGGACGCCCCGGGTGCGCCCCGGCCATCCCGTGCTCGCACAGGTCCTCCGTGCCCGCGTCCGGGCTCCTCGACGCCCGACCGCCGCTCTCTTCCTCGACCTCCGGAGGCGCCTGATGACCGCTGTGCTCCTGCTCCACGCGGTGGTGGCGGCGGTCGCGCCCCTGCTGTTCGCGCGGATGGGACGCAGCGCCTTCTACCTCCTGGCGGCGGTCCCGCTCGCCGGCTTCCTCTGGCTGCTGGGCTCGGCCCCGCGGGTGTACGGGAGCGAGGGCGGCTGGAGCGAGGGCGGCGAGTGGATCCCGTCCCTGCACCTGGACCTGGTCCTGCGGATGGACGCCCTCGCGTGGACGATGTCGCTGCTCGTGCTCGGCGTGGGCTCGCTGGTGTTGTTCTACTGCGCGCGCTACTTCAAGTCGGACGCGAGCGGCATCGGCGGCTTCGGCGCCCAGCTGCTGGCCTTCGCGGGTGCCATGTTCGGCCTGGTGACCGCCGACGACATGCTGGTGCTGTTCGTCTTCTGGGAGATCACCACCGTCCTGTCCTTCCTGCTGATCGGCTACAGCCGGACCCGCCTGTCCGCCCGGCGCGCGGCGCTGCAGGCCCTGGTGCTCACCACGGCCGGCGGGCTGGCCATGCTGGTCGGCATCGTGATGCTGGGCCAGGCGGCGGGGACGTACCGGATCTCCGAGGTGCTCGCGGCGGCCCCGGAGCTGGCCGGGCGCGGGACCGTGGTGGACGTGGCGGTGCTCCTGCTCCTCGTGGGGGCCGTGACCAAGTCCGCCCTGATCCCGCTGCACTTCTGGCTGCCGGCCGCGATGGCCGCGCCCACCCCCGTGTCCGCGTACCTGCACGCCGCCGCGATGGTCAAGGCCGGGATCTACCTGGTGGCCCGCTTCGCGCCCGGTTTCGCCGAGACGGCGCTGTGGCAGCCCACCGTCACGGTCCTGGGCCTGGGCACCATGCTCTTCGGCGGCTGGGCGGCCCTGAAGCAGTACGACCTGAAGCTGATCCTCGCCTACGGCACCGTCAGCCAGCTCGGCTTCCTCGTGGTGATCGTGGGCCACGGCTCGGCGGACACGGCGCAGGCGGGGATGGCGATGCTGCTGGCGCACGGGCTCTTCAAGGCCGCGCTGTTCCTCGTGGTCGGGATCATCGACCACCGGGCCGGCACCCGGGACATCCGCCGGCTGTCGGGGCTCGCCGGCCGCGTGCCGGTGCTGTTCGCCGTCTCGCTCGTCGCCGCGGCGTCCATGGCAGGCCTGCCGCCCCTGGCCGGGTTCGTGGCCAAGGAGGCGGTGCTGACCGCGTTCGCCCACGCCGTGGACTCCGCGGCGGGCGCCGTGGTGCTCGCCGGGCTCGTGGTGGGCTCCGTGCTGACCGTCGCCTACAGCGCCCGCTTCCTGTGGGGCGGGTTCGCGCAGAAGTCCGCCGAGTTCTCCGAGCTCGACGCGGGGGTGGGCGGCAAGGCCGTGATCAGCGACATGCAGCGGGTCGAGCCCGCGTTCCTCGCGGCCCCGCTCGTGCTCTCCGTGCTCACCGTGGTCTTCGGCCTGTGGCCCCAGCCGGTCAACGCCGTGCTGCAGCCCTACGTCGACCAATTCCCCGACCCGGGCGAGCACGAGTTCTACCTGGCCCTGTGGCACGGGCTCACCCCCGCCCTCGGGCTCTCCGCCCTCGTCGTCGCGGGCGGGCTGCTGATGTACCTGGGCCGGCGCCCCGTCGCGGACCTCCAGCGGGCTCTCCCGTCCCTGCCCGCCGGCGAGCTCGTCTACCGCAAGGTCGTCAACGTCCTCGACCTCGCCGCCGTGTGGATCACCGGCCGGACCCAGCGCGGTTCCCTGATGTTCTACCTCTCGGTCATCCTGATCACGGCGATCGTCGTGCCGCTCGTGGCGCTGTTCGTCGAGGAGACCCCGCCCCTGGGGTCGCTGCGGGTCTCCGACGGCCCGGCACAGCTCATCGCCGGCGCGGCCATGGTCGTGGCGGCGCTGCTGGTGCCCCTGGCCAAGAAGCGGTTCCTCGCGGTCCTGCTCGTGTCGGTCACCGGCTACGGCCTGGCCCTCATCTTCGCCCTGCAGGGCGCGCCGGACCTCGCCCTGACGCAGACCCTGGTCGAGACCGTGCTGCTGGTGGCCTTCGTGCTCGCGCTGCGCTCGCTGCCGGCCCCGCTGTGGCACCGCAACCCGGCCGGGCGCCGTCTCCTGCGCGGCACCATCGCGGTGACCTTCGGGCTGTTCATGATGGCGCTCGCGGCGTTCAGCATCTCCTCGCGCACGGCCGATCCCGTCTCCCTGGAGCTGCCGCGGATGGCCTACGAGCTCGGCGACGGGGCGAACGTGGTCAACGTCATCCTCGTGGACATCCGCGCGTGGGACACCTTCGGGGAGATCTCGGTGCTCGTGCTCGCCGCCACCGGCGTGGCCTCGCTGATCTTCGTCACGGGCCGCGGGGACCGCATCGTGCGGTCCGGGGAGGACCCCACCACCGACCAGCTGCGGGTGATCCGCCGGCGCAACGCCGCGGCCGTCTCGCCCGGCGGCCAGCCCCTGGAGATCGGGCTCGCTCGCCGCGACGACGACCTGGAGGACCCCTATCTGCTCGCCGGCAGGACACTGGCTCCCGAGCGGCGCTCGATCGTCTTCGAGGTGGTCACCCGGCTGCTCTTCCACACGTTCATGATGGTCTCGCTCTACCTGCTGATCGCCGGGCACAACGACCCCGGCGGGGGCTTCGCGGGCGGGCTCATGGCGGGGCTCGCCCTGACGGTGCGCTATCTCGCGGGCGGGCGCTACGAGCTCGAGCTGGCCACCCCGATCAACGCGGGCACCATGCTCGGGGCCGGACTCGCGCTCGCCGCTCTCTACGCCGTCACCCCGGTGTTCCTGGGCGGGTCGGTGATGCAGAGCTACACCTTCGAGGCCGAGCTGCCGGTCTTCGGGGCCGAGAAGTTCGTGACCGCCCTGATCTTCGACGTCGCGGTCTACCTGATCGTGGTGGGGCTCATCCTCGACATCCTGCGCTCGCTGGGCGGCCGGATCGACCAGCGGATCGAGGAGGACGCCGTCCGGCGGCGGCGGCGCGCCCCGGGGCGCGGCACGCGCATCCGCGTCACGCGGCAGCGGAAGGTGGCCGCCGGCGCCCCCGCGGGTGCGACCGCGGTGTCGTCCGCGACGTCGCCGACCCCGGCCGTCCGGACCGGCCCCGACGGAGGGAACGAGCACCGATGACCGTGAACCTGACCCTGCTGGTCGTGATGGGCGTGCTCTACGCCGTGGGCGTGTACCTGCTGCTCGAGCGCTCGCTCACCCGAGTGCTGCTCGGGCTGATGCTGCTGACCAACGGCACGAACCTGCTCATCCTGCACGCCGGCGGGGAGGCCGGCTCCGCGCCCCTGTACGACGCGTCGATCGCCGCCGAGAACTACAGCGACCCGCTGCCCCAGGCCCTCATCCTCACCGCCATCGTGATCTCCCTGGCCGTCACCGCGTTCCTCCTGGGCATGATCTACCGCTCCTGGGTCCTCGGGCGCCGGGACGAGATCCAGGACGACGTCGAGGACCGGCGCGTGGCCCGGCAGTCCTCCTACGACGTGGAGAGCGACGCCGACATCCCCGCCGACACGACCGAGTTCGACGACGTGCCCCCGCCCCGGGCCCCGGAGGAGTCCCTCGAGGCCCCGGGCGTGCTCGGCCCCAGGAGAGGGAGGAACCGGTGACCGTCAACCTCGCCCAGCTGGCGCCGCTGGCCGTCATCATCCCGTTCCTCGGCGCAGCCCTCAGTCTGCTGCTGCTGCGGCGCAACGCCCTCCAGCGGACCGTGGCCATCGGCTCGCTCGTGCTCACCCTCGCGGTCGAGGTCCTCGTGCTCGTGAGCACGTGGGACGTGGGCCCGCAGGCGGTCCACCTCGGCGGGTGGGAGTCGCCCTGGGGCATCGTCATGGTCGTGGACCAGCTCTCCTCGCTGATGCTCGTGGTCTCCACGGTCGTCTCGCTCGCCGTGCTGGTCTACGCGAGCGGTCAGGGGGTGGCCGACGGCGACGAGGAGGGGCCGATCTCGATCTTCCACCCCTCGTTCCTCATCCTCGTGGCGGGAGTGTCGAACGCCTTCCTCGCCGGGGACCTGTTCAACCTCTACGTGGGCTTCGAGATCCTGCTGACCGCCTCCTACGTGCTCATGACGATGGGCGGGACCGTCCAGCGGATCCGCACCGGCGTGACCTACGTGGTGGTCTCGGTGATCTCCTCCGTGCTGTTCCTGATCACGATCGCGATGATCTACGCGGCCACGGGCACCATCAACATGGCCGACCTCTCCGTCAAGCTCGAGGGCCTGCCGGTGGGCACGCAGATGCAGCTGCACCTGATGCTGCTCATCGCGTTCGGCATCAAGGCGGCGGTCTTCCCGCTGTCCTTCTGGCTCCCGGACTCCTATCCGACGGCCTCGGCCCCCGTCACCGCGGTGTTCGCCGGCCTGCTGACCAAGGTGGGCGTGTACTCGATCATCCGCACCGAGACGGTGCTGTTCCCCGGGGACCGGCTCGACGACCTGCTGATGTGGGTCGCGCTGCTCACCATGGTGGTCGGCATCCTGGGCGCGCTCGCGCAGATCGACATCAAGCGCATGCTCTCCTTCACGCTGATCAGCCACATCGGGTACATGATCTTCGGCGTGGCCGTGGGCACCCAGGAGGCCCTCTCCGCCACGGTGTACTACGTGGCCCACCACATCGTGATCCAGACGAGCCTGTTCCTCGTGGCCGGGCTGATCGAGCGCCGCGGCGGATCCACCAACGTGGACCGGCTGGCGGGGATGGCCAGGATCTCCCCGCTGCTCGGACTCCTCTACCTCGTGCCCGCGCTCAACCTCGGGGGGATCCCGCCGTTCTCCGGCTTCCTGGGCAAGGCGGGCCTGCTGCAGGCCGGTGTGGGCCAGGGGGACGGGCTGGCCTACGCCCTGGTGGCGGGGTCCGTGGCGGTGTCCCTGCTGACCCTGCTGGCCCTGATGCGGGTGTGGAACCGCGTGTTCCTGCGCGCCCCCGAGGACGCCGAGTACCCGGACCCGATCCTGCTGGCCCCCGTGCCCGCAGGCTCCCGGTTCCTGCTCACCTCGGGAGCCGTGGACCACCAGGCGGGCCGGTTCGCTGGCAAGGGAGATGTGCGCCTGATGTCCCCCTCGATGCTCGGCGGGGCCTCGGCCCTCGTCGCGGTGGGCGTGGCCCTGACGGTGTTCGCCGGGCCGCTGTTCCAGCTCGCGGACAACGCCGCGGAGAACCTCTCCCGCCCCGAGCGCTACGTCGAGGCCGTGCTGGACCCCGGGTCTGCGCCGCGGCCCGTGGTGGAGGAGACCCCGTGACCCGGCCCAGGAACTCCCTGCTCGTCGAGCTGCCGCTGCTGGTGTGGCTCGTGGTCGTGTGGGGCGCCCTGTGGGGGGACTTCGGCCTCGGCAACCTGCTGGTCGGCCTGGTCCTGGCCCTGCTCGTGACGTGGGTGCTCTATCTCCCGCCCGTGCAGCTGTCCGGCCGGTTCAACCCGTTCCAGTTCGTGGTCTTCGCCGTGACCTTCGTGTGGCAGGTCGCCAAGGCGAGCTTCGAGGTGATGCTGATCGCGATCCTCGTGGGGCCGCGCGCGCGCAACGCCGTGGTCGGCGTGCGCCTGCGCACCCGCTCGGACCTGCTCCTGACGGCGACCGGTCACACCATGACCCTGATCCCCGGCTCATTCGTCGTGGAGGTGGACCGTGCCGCCGGGACGCTGTACTTCCACGCGCTCAACGTCCGCAACGCCGGGGAGGCCGAACGGTTCCGCCGCTCCGCGCTGCGGGTGGAGGCCGCCTGGATCAGGATCATGGGCACGCCGGAGGAGCTCGCCGCACTGCGGGCCGAGCGCCGCGGAGGAGGACCCGCCGGCACGGACCACCGGGACAGCGCCGCGATCGGCTCCCCGGTCACCGCGAGCCAGCAGATCGTGGGCGGCCGCCGCGACGACGCCCCGGCCGATCCGGCGGCCGATCCGACGGCCCAAGGCCCGACCGACGCCCGGGCCGACGCCCCGACCGATGCCCCGACCGATGCCCCCGAGGAGGACCGCCCGTGATGGAGATCGCCGTGGCCGTCGCGGCCGTGCTGCTCAGCGCGGCCGCGGCGGGCACCCTGTACCGCCTCGCCAAGGGTCCCTCCCTGCTGGACCGGGTGGTGGCCACCGACGTGCTGCTGGCCGTCGTCGCGGCCGCCCTCGCCGTGGAGATGGCCTACCACGGGCACCTCAACAACCTGATCCTCATGGTGATCGTCTCCCTGGTCGGCTTCATCGGCTCGGTGACGGTGGCCCGCTTCGCCACCCAGACCGCCGAGCACGGGCGGTGAGCCCCGTGCTGGACACCGTCCTGGACGCCGCCGCGGCCGTGTGCCTCGTGGTCGGCGCGCTGATGTCCCTCGCGGCCGCGATCGGCCTGGTCCGCTTCCCGGACCTGCTGACGCGCATGCACGCCGGCACCAAGCCGCAGGTCTTCGGGCTGCTCCTGATGCTCACGGCGGTCGCGCTGGAGAACCGTGATCCCGTCATGATCCCGCTCATCGTCCTCGGCTGGATCTTCCAGCTGCTCACCGTGCCCGTCTCGGCGCACATGGTGGGACGGTCCACGTACCGTTCCAAGCACCTCAATCGGAACACGCTCACGCAGGACGACCTGCAGGAGGTGCTCAACCGGGCAGGGAAGAGCGCCACAGAGAGCGCCATGGAGAGGGCCACGGAGAGCGCCGGGGAGAGCCACGGAGAGGATGCCGCGGGGAGCGCCGCCGGGGATGCCGCCGGGCGCGCCGCCGCGGGGACTCCGGCGCCGAGCGCGGACGGCCGGCGAGCGGACGGACAGCAGACTGACGGATCGGCGGGGACGCGTTAGGCTGGTCGGGATCGACAGGGCGCACTCGCGTCCCCCGGACGACAAGGAGCAGCACTCCATGAACGACAAGGTCATCGAACTCCTCGGCACCGGCGCCTCGCTGGGCGGCGTGGTCCTCTCGCACAAGGTGCTCGGCTCGGTCTGGACGCGCGTCACGGGCAACCCGCCGCCGGCCAAGAACCCGGACCCCAGCGAGACCTGGACGGCCATCATCATCTGGTCCGTCATCACCGGCCTCGTCGGCACCATCATCAAGGTCGCCGTGCACCGGCAGGTCGCGAAGATGGAGAACAAGTCCCAGGAGAACCCCAAGGCCTCGAGCCAGGCCGAGGTCTGAGCGCAGGGCGCACCTCGTGAGGGGCCCGTCCGGTCGCACACCGCTGCGGTGCGCGACCGGACGGGCCCCTTCGTCGTGCTGACCCCTTCGTCGTGCGGCCCCCGCACAGCGGGGGCATCCGGAACCAGCACGGCGGCGTGCGGAAGGGGCGCCGCAGCGTCGCGGCGGGATGCTGGTGCCTGCGGACGTGCACGGGCGGCCGGGCGGCGGGGTAGACTCGATGGCACTGAACGACAGGGGAGCGCCCCGCCCGGGACACCGGCGTGGCGCTGAGAGTGCGGATCGCCGCAGACCCTCGAACCTGCTCCGGTTAGCACCGGCGAAGGGAGTCGAGCATCTCAGGGGTGTTCCCCGGGAGCGCGCCACCGGCGCGGCCCGGAGGAATCCCGTCCCCTCCTGGCACCGACGGCTCGCTGAGCCCAGGAGGAACCCACCGTGAACACCACCACCCACCGCCCCGCCCGCCGCCCCGGCACGTCCGGCGCCTCGTCCTGGCGCGTCGTCGACATCGTCGTGGCCGCCGTCCTCGCCGCCGTGTGTGCGGTCGTCTTCTGGGCGTGGTCGAACCTGCTCTACCCCGTGGTCGGCACGGCCGCGGTCGCCTACCCGCCCGCCGTGGGCCTGATCGCCGGCGGCTGGCTCGTGGCCGGCGTGCTCGGCGGACTGATCATCCGCAAGCCCGGTGCCGCGCTGTTCTGCGAGCTGCTCGCCGCCGTGATCGAGAGCTTCCTGGGAACCCACTTCGGCCTGCTCGTGGTCCTCTCCGGCCTCGTCCAGGGCGTCGGCGCCGAGCTGGCCTTCGCCGCCTTCCGGTACCGCCGCTTCGACGCCCTCGCGGCGGCCGTCGCAGGCGCCGTGAGCGGGATCTTCCTGGGCGTGCACGAGAACATCCTCTACAACTACGAGTGGGCGCTCGGCCACCAGATGGTCTACGTGCTCCTGACGGCCGTCTCCGGGGCGGTGCTCGCCGGCCTCCTCATGCACGCCGTGGTGCGGGCGCTCGCGGGCACCGGCGTCCTGCAGGGCCTCGCCTCCGGGCGGGCCGTGCGGCGATGACGGCGCCCACGGCCCAGCGCCGTGCGGTGCCCGCCGCCCGCGGCGCGCGCGTCGAGGCCCGCGGCTTCGGCTGGCACCACCCCGGGCGGGACACGGCGGCGCTGCGCGGCCTCGACCTCGTGGTGGAGCCTGGGGAGCGGGTGCTCCTGCTGGGACCCAGCGGGGCGGGCAAGTCCACCCTCCTGCACGCCCTGGCCGGGGTCCTCCACGACGACGACGGGCAGTCCGGGTCCGGCGAGCTGCTGCTCGACGGCATGCCGCCGCATCAGGCTCGGGGCCGCGCCGGACTCGTGCAGCAGGACCCCGAGTCCCAGGTGGTGCTGTCCCGGATCGGTGACGACACCGCCTTCGGCCTCGAGAACCTCGCGGTGCCCCGGGAACAGATCTGGCCGCGGGTGCGGGCGGCGCTCGACGACGTGGGCCTCGACCTCCCGCTCGGGCACTCCACCGCGGCCCTGTCGGGCGGGCAAAAGCAGCGCCTCGCGCTCGCCGGCGCCGTGGCCATGAGCCCCGGGCTGCTGCTGCTCGACGAGCCGACCGCCAATCTGGATCCTGCCGGCGTGCGGCAGGTCCGCGACGCCGTGGTGGCCTGCCTGGACCGCAGCGGTGCCACGCTCGTGGTCGTGGAGCACCGCGTGGCCGTGTGGGCCGAGGTCGTGGACCGTGTCCTGGTGCTCGGCCACGACGGGGGCATCGCCCACGACGGGTCCCCGGAGCAGGTGCTCGGCGCGGCGGCCGACGAGCTCAGCCGGGCGGGGGTGTGGGTCCCCGGCCGGGTGCCGGCCACGCGCTCGCCGGCGCGCCGGTCCGAGCAGGAGCGTCCGGAACGGGAGCGTGCCGGGCTGTCCTGTCCTGAGCAGGAGCGTGCCGGGCCCGAGCGCCCTGGACGGGAGGGTGCCGGGCAGTCCTGTCCTGAGCAGGAGCATCCCGAGCGGGAGCGTGCCGGTCAGGAGCGTCCCGCGCAGGACGGTCGGCTGCTGAGCGCCACCGGTCTGTGCGTCTCCCGCAGCCAGCCCTCGGCACGCCAGCTGCGCGCCCGCCGCCGGGCGCGGCGGCGCGGACGCACCCCGGACGACGCCGCCGTGGGACGGGACCTGCCCACGGCGGTCGAGGACGTCCGCCTGAGCCTGCACCGTGGCCGCGCGCTGGCCCTCACCGGGCCCAACGGCGCCGGGAAGTCCACGCTGGCGCTGACGCTCGCGGGCTTGCTGGCCCCCGTGCGCGGCACTGTCACCGCGCACCCGCGCCTCGACCGCGGGGCGGGTCCGGATCCTCTCGACTGGAGCGGCCGAGAGCTCGTGGCCCGGATCGGAACCGTCTTCCAGGAGCCCGAGCACCAGTTCCTGCGCGCCACGGTGCGCGCCGAGCTCGAGCACGGCCCCCGGCTGGCGGGCACCCCGGCGGCCGAGCGGCAGCGGCGCACGGACGAGCTGCTCCGCCGGCTGCGGCTCGCCCACCTGGCCGACGCCAACCCGTTCACCCTCTCCGGCGGAGAGAAGCGGCGGCTGTCGGTGGCCACGGTGCTCGCCACGGACCCGGACGTGCTGGTCCTCGACGAACCCACGTTCGGCCAGGACGCCCTGACGTGGGCAGAGCTCGTGGACCTGCTCGTGGAGCTGCTCGACGCCGGCACCTCGGTCCTGGCCGTGACGCACGACGAGGACTTCGTGCGGGCCCTCGGCGCCGAGGTGCTCGAGCTCGGGACGCCCGGACCCCGCACTCCCGTGAGCCGTGTCCTCGAGGCCCGCACTCCGGAGCAGCCCGGTCCGGAGCAGCCCGCCCCGGAGCCGCGCGTCCCCGGTTCCCGCACGGCAGAGTCCGGTGTCCTCGGGATCTCCGCACCGAAGCCGCACGTGCCGGGGCCTCGCACCTCCGGATCCGGTGTCCTCGAGGCCCGCACTCCGGAGCAGCCCGCCCCTGAGCCGCACGTCCCCGGTCCCCGCAGCCCGCAGGATGGCCGTCCGGGGCCGCCCCACCGTCCGCCGCCCCGGTCCCGGCCGGCGGGGGAGCCGGTCCGATGAGCGCTCCCGCGATCGCGCCGTCGTCCCGGACCTCCCTGCTGGGACGGACGAACGCGGTGGTCAAACTGGCCGGGGCGCTGCTGCTGACCGTGGTGCTCGTGCTCAGCGCGGACCCCGTGACGTCGGGGACCGTGCTGCTGGGCGAGCTGCTCCTCCTGGCGCTGGCGGGGCAGCACCCGCTCGCGCTGCTGCGCCGGGCGTGGCCCGTGGTCGTGGCGGCCCTCGTGAGCGGGTGGGGCACGGCGCTGCTCGCCGAGGACTCCGGACCGGTGCTCCTGGATCTGGGCGTCACCGGGATCTCGGCCGGCGCGCTGGCCGCAGGCGCGGCGATCGCCCTCCGCGGGCTGGCACTGGCACTGCCCGGGCTGATCCTGGTGCTCACCACGGACCCCACGGACCTCGCCGACGGCCTCGCGCAGACACTCCGCCTCCCGGCCCGCTTCGTGCTGGCGTCCCTGGCCGCGCTGCGGCTGGTGGGCGTGATGGCCTCCGAGTGGGCCACCCTCGCGATGGCCCGGCGGGCGCGCGGCGCGGGGGCCGGGCACGGACCGGTGGGCGCACTGCGGGAGTTCGGCGGTCAGGCGTTCACGCTGCTTGTGCAGTCCCTGCGCCGGGCCACCCGGCTGTCGGTCACCATGGAGGCGCGCGGCTTCGGCGCGGGACCGCGCACGTGGGCCCGCGTCCCGGAGCACTCCTGGCGGGACGCCGTGGTCCTCACGGGCTGCGCGGCGGCCGCCGCGGCGGGCCCCGCGGTGTCGGTCCTGCTCGGGACGCACCGGTTCATCTGGGCCTGAGCGAAGGATCAGGCCTGCGAGACCCAGCTCGTGACGAGCCAGGTCAGGTCCGGGTCCACCGGCAGCGGCTGGTGGTCGAGCCGGCGCACCGGCACCGCGAGCCGCACGCTGGAGACCAGCCACACGGCGTCGGCCTCCATGAGGTCCGCCGGGTACAGCGGGCCGTAGCCGAGCTCCCAGCCGTCCCGGCGGGCGGCGGCGAAGATCTTGGCCTGCGTGGTGCCCGGCAGGATCCCGTGCGAGGGCTCCGGCGTCAGCAGGGTGCGGCGGTCGCCGCGCACACGGGCGCAGACCACGGAGGACGTCGCGCCCTCCAGGACCCTGCGGCCCTCCGTGGTGAAGACCGCCTCGTCCGCCCCGAGGGAGCGGGCGTGGCGCAGGGCGGCCATGTTGATCGCGTAGGAGAGCGTCTTGGCCCCCGGCAGCAGCCACGGGTACCCGGCGTCCAGGGCGGGGTCGTGGCCGCGCGGCAGCAGCACCGCGGTCACGCCCTCACGCCGCTGCCGGAACGTGGTCCCGGGCACGGGGCTCACCACGACCCAGGACCACGGGCCGTCCTCCGGCGTGCCGCGGCTGATCACGACCTTGACGCTGTGCTCGGCGCCCAGGCCGCCGTCCCCGCCGGGGGCCGCGTGGGCCAGCGCCAGCTCCACCGCCCCGCGGGTGTCCCGTGCGGACGGCACGGGCAGCTGGGCCAGCCGCGCGGAGGCCGACAGTCGCTGGTGGTGGGCCTCGAACTTCTGCACGACGCCGTCGACGGCGCGCATGGTCTCGAAGACGCCGTCCCCGCGGGTCAGGCCCTGGTCGTCGATCCGCACGAGCGGGACGGAGGGATCGGCGAGGGCGCCCCCGGGGTGGGCGGCGTCGAGGACGACGACGGTGCTGGTCACGGATCCTCCTGTGGGTGCGTCCGGGGTCTCAGCAGACCGGGCCGGGGTGCAGGATGTCCACCTGTTCCCAGACGTGGTCCTCCGCCAGGTAGGCGTCCTCCTGGGCGGCCCAGCGGTCCCAGTGCTCGGCGTAGTACGAGCCGTCACGGCTCAGCGCACGGTCGTAGCGCAGCGCGGTGGGCAGCTCGACCCACACGGAGACGTCCAGCAGCTGCCGGGCCTCGGCGCTGCAGGCGCCGACGCCCTCCAGGACCACGACCTCCGCCACCCGGGTCAGCCGCGGGGTGCCCGGGGAGTCGGTGACCCAGTCCCACGCGCTCCACTCCGCGTCCCGGCCCTGGTCCAGGGGGGTGAGGACCTCGTCCACGTAGGTCCGCCGGCCGGGCCCGAGGCCGTCCCAGCCCGGATAGAGGTCCTCGAGGTGGAAGAGCGTCACGTCCCGCACCGGGCGCAGCACTTCGACGAGCTGTTCTGCGAGGCTGGTCTTGCCGGCGCCCGAGCGCCCGTCGATGCCGATGAGGTACGGGCGGCGGGTGGGGGAGGGGAGCAGCCGCGCCAGGTTGGTGCCGGCGGGGTTGGCCGCGGCGAGCGACGGATTCAGCTCGAGCTCGATGTCGATCACGCGCGGCCGGCGTCCTGCGCGGAGCCCCGGCCGGCGCCGAGCTCCCGGGCGACGGCGCGGACGACGCCCGGCACGGCGGCGGCGATCATGCCGTAGGTGGTCTCGAAGTCCTCCGGGCCCCCGTACCAGGGGTCGTAGATCCCCAGCTCCTCGGGCTCGAGGGCCTCGGCGTCGGGGTCGAACTCGCGCAGCAGGCGCACCTTGGCCGCGGCGGCCTCGTCCGGTGCGAGCTCCCGCAGGCGCCGCCAGTGCACGACGTCGAGGGCGAGCACGAGGTCGCGGTCGTCGAAGCGGACGGGGTCGAAGACCCGGGCCTCGTGCCGGGAGGCGTCGAGTCCCTCGCGGCGCATGAGCTCGCCGGCGCGGGGATCCACGGGGTTGCCCAGCTCCTCGTCGCTGACGCCCGCCGAGTCGATCCGCACGCGCTCGGCCAGTCCTGCGGCCTCGAAGGCGCGGCGCAGGGCGAGCTCCGCCATGGGCGAGCGGCAGATGTTGCCCGTGCACACGGCCACGATCGAATACATAGCGGGCAGTCTAAGCCGTCCGGTCCCGGCACGAGAAGTGCGGCCGCCGCCCGGAGGCTGCGGCCGCACGTCTCGTGCCGTGAGGTCAGGTCCGGTCGCGGTCCTGCCGGAGGGGAAGATCCTCGTCCGGGTCCAGGTGCGAGCGGTCCGGGTCCTGGCGCGAACCGTCCGGGTTCAGGACCGATCCGTCGGGGGCCGAGCGCGATCCGGTCTCCGCGGCGAGGTCGATCTCCCGGCCGTGCTCGTCGACGCGCCGGTACCAGTCGGTCACGGCCGGGTCGTGCGAGTCGAACGTCTCGCCCGCGGCGCGGGCGCCCGGGGCGTGCTCCACCTGGAGGGCGAAGTCGTCGCCGTGCTCCTCGATGCCGTGGATCACGGCCTTGCGCACGGCCGTGAGGGCGAACGCGTGCCGGATCGTGGCCGGGTCGCTGCGCAGGTCCTTGTAGAAGGAGACCATCAGGAGGGCGACGATGACCGCGAACGGCAGGGCCGAGACGGTGACCAGGTTCTGCATGCCGGTCAGGGCGTCGTCGCCGCCCACGAGCATCATGACCGTCGCGATGCCGCCGAGGCACAGGCCCCAGAACACCACGATGAAGCGGCTGGGCTCGGGCCGCCCGCGCTGGGACAGGGTGCCCATGACGATGGACGCGGAGTCCGCGCTGGTCACGAAGAAGATGCCGATGATGACCATGGCGAGCACCGACGTGATTGCGCCGAAGGGCAGGGCGTCGAGCATCCCGAACAGCACGGCCTCCTGCCCGCCGGCGGCCGCGAGGTCGGTCCCTGTGCGCTGCAGGTACATGGCGGTGCCGCCGATGACCACGAACCAGAGCACGCACATCGAGGAGGGCACGATGAGCACCACGGTCACGAACTGGCGCAGCGTGCGGCCGCGGGAGATCTTGGCGATGAACATCCCGACGAACGGGGACCAGGACAGCCACCACGCCCAGTAGAAGACGGTCCAGCCGCCGGCGAAGGCGGTCGAGTCCTCGCCCCAGCCGCCGGTCTGCCCGGTCATCCACAGGTACTCCTGCAGGTACGTGCTGAACACGGCGGGAACGAGGTCCAGGATCAGGACGGTGGGCCCGGCCACGAACACGAACAGGGCCAGCAGGAAGGCCAGCAGCAGGTTCGTGTTGGAGAGGTAGCGGATGCCGCGGGCCACGCCGGAGACGGCGGAGACCACGAAGGCGGCCGTGAGCACGGCGATGACGGCGATGAGGCCCCCGTTGCCGAGCGGGCCCCAGCCGGCCACGATCTCGAGGCCCCGGGAGATCTGCAGTGCGCCGATCCCCAGGGAGGCGGCGGTGCCGAAGAGGGTCGCGAAGATGGCGAACACGTCGATGAGCCGGCCCAGGCCGCCCTCGGCGCGCTGCTGGCCGATCAGCGGCACGAAGATCCGGCTGATCAGCGGGGGGCGCCCGCGGCGGTAGGCGCCGTAGGCGACGGCGGAGCCGACCACGGCGTACATGGCCCAGGGGTTGAGGCCCCAGTGGAAGGCCGTCTGGACGAGGGCGTAGACGGTCATCTCCTCGGAACCGGGCTCCGCCCCGAAGCCGGGGACGCCCGCGCCGAAGTGGCTCATGGGCTCGGAGGCGCCGTAGAACATCAGGCCGATGCCCATGCCGGCGGCGAAGAGCATGGCGAGCCACGAGAAGAAGGAGTACTCGGGCTTCTCGTCGTCCATGCCCAGCGGGATGCGGCCGGTGCGGCTGAAGCCGACGACGAGCATGAACAGCACGGCGGCCGTGGACAGCGCGGTGAAGAACCAGCCGGCGTTGCCGGTGACCCATCCCAGGGCCGCGGTGGAGGCGGCGGTCAGGGACTCGGTGGAGAGCACGCCCCACGCGATGAACCCCACGATCAGCGCGGCGGTGACGAGGAAGACCACCTTGTCCGTGCCGTAGTGCAGCTTCTGGTCCTCCACGGCGATGCCGGGGACGAGGGCGGGGTGGATGCCGTGGGGGTAGTTGATCTCCCGCAGCACCTCGCGCGGCTTCGGCCGGTGGGAGGACCCGTTCGGGTTCGGTGGTTGCGGCGAATGGGGTGGTGTGGTGCTCACGGAGGCTCCTGCGGTGTCGGGGGCGTGCGGTGTCGTGTCGAAGTGCGTGCGTGGGCGTGCGGGGCGGACCCGGTGATCTCGATGGGCGCCCGGCGGTCCGGGCGCAACAGTCCAGTCTACCGGAGAGCTCCCACGGCAGCAGAGCGGTGAGCGCGTTCTCACACCCGGCACCGCAGATAGGTTGAGTCGATAGGACTCAACTTGGCTTGACATCGGCGGCTCACGTGGCAGACTTGAGCCAGGAAAACTCAAGACCTGAGACCTCCGGGACCCAACGGGGCCACCACGGCCCGCCCGGTTCAGCTCGACCCGAAGGAGAACACGTCCATGTCTCGTGCAGTAGGAATCGACCTCGGCACCACCAACTCCGTGGTGTCCGTGCTGGAGGGCGGCGAGCCCACCGTCATCGCCAACGCCGAGGGCAACCGGACCACGCCGTCCGTCGTCGCCTTCTCGAAGGACGGAGAGACCCTGGTCGGCGACATCGCCAAGCGCCAGGCCGTCACCAACGTGGACCGCACCATCGCCTCGGTGAAGCGCCACATGGGCACCGGGTGGTCCACGGACATCGACGACAAGAAGTACACGGCGCAGGAGATCTCTGCGCGCATCCTCATGAAGCTCAAGACCGACGCCGAGTCCTACCTGGGCGACAAGGTCACCGACGCCGTGATCACCGTCCCGGCGTACTTCAACGACGCCGAGCGCCAGGCCACCAAGGAGGCCGGTGAGATCGCCGGCATGAACGTGCTGCGCATCGTCAACGAGCCCACCGCCGCGGCGCTCGCCTACGGCCTGGAGAAGGGCAAGGAGGACGAGCTCATCCTCGTCTTCGACCTCGGCGGCGGCACCTTCGACGTCTCCCTGCTGGAGGTCGGCAAGGACGAGGACGACTTCTCCACCATCCAGGTCCGCGCGACCGCCGGCGACAACCGGCTGGGCGGCGACGACTGGGACCAGCGCGTGGTCGACTGGCTGCTGGCGCAGGTGAAGTCGAAGACCGGTGCGGACCTGTCCAAGGACAAGATCGCCCTGCAGCGCCTGAAGGAGACCGCGGAGCAGGCCAAGAAGGAGCTGTCCTCCGCGACCAGCACCAACATCTCCCTGCAGTACCTGTCCGTGACCCCCGAGGGTCCCGTGCACCTGGACGAGCGCCTCACTCGCGCCAAGTTCGAGGAGCTCACCCGGGACCTGCTCGAGCGCACCGAGAAGCCGTTCAAGGACGTCATCACCGAGGCCGGCATCTCCGTGTCCGACATCGACCACGTGGTGCTGGTGGGCGGCTCGACCCGCATGCCCGCCGTCGCGGAGACCGTCCAGCGCCTGGCCGGCAAGGAGCCCAACAAGGGCGTGAACCCGGACGAGGTCGTCGCCGTCGGCGCCGCCATCCAGGCCGGCGTGCTCAAGGGCGACCGCAAGGACGTGCTGCTGATCGACGTGACCCCGCTGTCGCTGGGCATCGAGACCAAGGGCGGCGTGATGACCAAGCTCATCGAGCGCAACACGGCCATCCCCACCAAGCGGTCCGAGACCTTCACCACCGCCGAGGACAACCAGCCGTCCGTGTCCATCCAGGTCTTCCAGGGCGAGCGCCAGTTCACCCGGGACAACAAGAACCTGGGCACCTTCGAGCTGACCGGCATCGCCCCCGCCCCGCGCGGGATGCCGCAGATCGAGGTGACCTTCGACATCGACGCCAACGGCATCGTGCACGTCTCCGCGAAGGACAAGGGCACCGGCACCGAGCAGTCGATGACCATCACGGGCGGGTCCTCCCTCTCCAAGGAGGACATCGACCGCATGGTCAAGGACGCCGAGGCCAACGCCGAGGCGGACCGGGTGCGCCGTGAGGCGGCCGACCTGCGCAATAACGCGGAGCAGCAGGCCTACTCCGTCGACAAGCTCCTGAAGGACAACGACGAGAAGCTGCCCGCGGACGTCAAGTCCGAGGTGCAGGCGGACGTCGACGCCCTGAAGCAGGCGCTCGAGGGCGAGGACGACGACGCCGTGAAGTCGGCCTACGACAAGCTGCAGCAGTCCCAGACCAAGCTCGGCGAGGCCCTCTACGCGCAGTCGCAGGCCGAGGGTGCCGAGGGCGCCCCGGGTGCGGGCGCGGCCGGTGCCACCGGTGACGAGGACATCGTCGACGCCGAGGTCGTCGACGACGAGGACGAGAAGAAGTGAGCATGCCCGACCCCACGCCAGGACCTGACGAGAACGCGGCGGAGAACGGCCCCGGGAACGTCCCCGGGGACCCCGCAGCGCAGCCCGAGGAGCACCGCGCGCAGGATCCCGGGACCCGCCCCCAGGAGGAGGCCGGGCCCGAGGGCCTGACGGTGGACGACATCCTCTCGACGCCCCAGTCGACCGACGCCGAGTCCGGGGACGCCGCGGCGCCGGGCGCCGCAGGGGAGGACTCCCCGTCGGCCGCCCTCGCCGAGGAGCGGCTCGAGGAGCTGCGCCGGCTGCAGGCCGAGTTCGTGAACTACAAGCACCGCACGGCGCGCGAGAAGGAGCAGCTGCGGACCTTCGTCACGGGCGACCTCCTGCAGACGCTGCTGCCGGTGTTCGACGACATCGACGCGGCCCGGCAGGCGGGGGACCTCACCGACGGCCCGTTCGCGGCGATCGCGAACAAGCTCGAGGAGACGCTCGTGCGGCAGGGGCTCGTGCGGATCGGGGAGGTCGGGGAGAAGTTCGACCCGAACGTCCACGAGGCGGTGCTGCAGCAGCCCACGAGCGAGGTCGAGCCCGACCAGGTCTCGATGGTGCTGCGCTCCGGCTTCCGGATCGGTGAGCGCGTGGTGCGGCCCGCCCAGGTCGCCGTCGCGGTCGCCGAGTGAGGCCGGTCCCGGCCTGATCCGAGCGACGGCAGGGGAGGCCCGCCCCGCGGGCCTCCCCTGACCCGTCCACCCGTCCCCGGCGCCGCGGCACCGGGGACCACCCCAGCACCACCACCGGGCCCTGCTCGACAGGACCCCGACCGGCCCCACAGAAAGGAGGCGTCATGGCCAGCCAGGACTGGATCGACAAGGACTTCTACAGCATTCTCGGCGTCTCCAAGGACGCGTCCGCAGCCGACGTCAAGAAGGCCTACCGCAAGCTCGCCCGCGAGTACCACCCGGACCAGAACCCGGGCGACGCGGAGGCCGAGCAGCGGTTCAAGGACATCACGGAGGCGAACTCCGTGCTCTCCGACCCCGAGGAGCGCAAGCAGTACGACGCGATCCGCGCGATGGGCTCCGGCGCGCGCTTCACCGCGGGCGGCGCCGGCGGCGCGGGCGGCTCGGCGAACTTCGAGGACCTCTTCGGTGACATCTTCGGCGGAGGCGGCGGAGGGCGCCGCCGGCGCACGACCTACTCCACCGGCGGCGCGGGGGGCCCGGGCGGGTTCGAGGACCTGTTCGCGCAGTTCGGCGGTCAGACCGGCTACGGCGCGCCCGGCGGCTACGGCGGGTACCAGGCCCCGCCGGCGCGCGGGGAGGACATCCGGACGGAGACGACCATCCCGTTCCGCTCCTCCGTGCACGGCACCACGATCAAGCTGCGCCGCGGCAACGGCCAGGAGACCACGGTGCGGATCCCCGCCGGCGTGCGGGACGGGCAGAAGCTCAAGCTCGCCGGCAAGGGCCACTCCGGGCCCGGCGGGGCCGGGGACCTCTACGTCACCGTCCACGTGACGCCGCACCCGTTCTTCCGGCGGGTCGAGGGCACGGACGACGTCGAGGTCACCGTGCCGATCTCGTTCCCCGAGGCGGCTCTGGGCGCCACGATCGAGGTGCCCGTGCTGGACGGCGGCACCGTGCGGCTGAAGGTGCCGGCGGGCACGTCCTCGGGCCGGCGCTTCCGCGTCAAGGGGCGCGGGTTCAGCACGGCCAAGGGCTCGGGCAACCTGATCGTGACGGTCGAGGTGCACGTGCCGGCCGAGCTCGACGAGCAGGCGCAGGAGGCCGTCCGGGCGTTCGCCGAGGCGACCGCGGCCCAGGACCCCCGGGCCGGCCTGGCCGTGAAGGCGCGGGTGTGAGATGGCACTGGACGCAGACCAGCCGCTGTTCGTGATCTCCGTGGCCGCGGAGATCGCGGAGATGCACCCGCAGACGCTGCGCCAGTACGACCGGCTCGGCCTCGTCAGGCCGTCCCGCGCCCCGGGCCGGGCCCGGCGCTACTCCCAGCGTGACATCGAGAAGCTGCAGCAGATCCAGGTGCTGTCCCAGGAGGGCGTGTCCCTCGAGGGCATCCGGCGCATCCTCCAGCTGGAGAACCAGGTCGCGGCCCTGCGCGCGAGGGTGGCGGAGCTGTCCCAGGAGCTCGAGGACGCCCGGGAGCGGGCCGAGGAGTCCTCGCGGATCTTCGCTGCCGGTGTCGGCGGGGACGTGGTGCGCATGGCCCGCGGCGCCCGTCCCCGCGCCCGCAAGATCTCGCAGGCCGTGGTGCTGTACCGGCCCCCGCGCCAGCAGGAGCGCTGACCGGCCGGTTACCGCGCCGGCCGGATCCCGGAACGGCCGGACCCGGACCGGTGCGCGTCAGCGCAGGTGCTTCTCGAAGCCCACGTCGTACACGCCACCCGGATAGACCTGCGCGGTCCCGGGCAGCAGGACGTAGCCGCTGCGGCGGTAGAGGGCGAACGCCTCGGGCTGGCGGCTGCCGGTGGTGAGGTAGATGCGCCGATACCCCGCCGCGGCGGCGAGCCGCTCGAGCTCGCCCAGGACCCGCCGGGAGATCCCGCGCCGGCGGTGCGCCGGAGCGGTCCACACCCGCTTGAGCTCGGCGGTGGCGTCGTCGTGCCGGCGGAACGCGCCCCCGCCCACTGTCACGCCGTCCTCGAGGAGGAGCAGGAGCGCCCCGGTGGGGGCGGTGAAGTCGTCCACCGGGTGGTGCGCCATCTCCTCCGCCCCGATCTCGGGGCCGTAGCGCACCACGTACTCGAGGTGCAGTCCCTCGAGCAGCGGCCGCGTGCGGGGATCACCCGGGCGCACCACGACGAAGCCGTCCCGCTCCGGGCCGGAGGCTGCGCTCACTCCGTCCGGCGGTAGACGAGGTCGCGCGGGACTCGGCCCGCCTCCCGCGCCTTGCGCTCGAAGCTCGTGAGGATCCGGCCTTCCCAGCGGGGGGCCCAGCCCGTGTCCGGGTGCTCGTCGTCGGCGATCGGGCCCGGGTGGACGTTCTCGAAGTGCGGGGACGCGTCGAGGACCTCGCGCATCACCAGCGCGTACTCCTGCCAGTCCGTGGCGAGCCGCCACAGCCCGCCCGGCGCGAGCACCCGGGCGGCGAGCTCGGCGAACGCGGGGGAGACCAGGCGCCGCTTGTGGTGGCGGGTCTTGTGCCAGGGGTCCGGGAAGAACACCCACAGCTCGTCGACCGAGGCCGGGGCGAGCAGGTGCTCCAGGACCTCGGGCGCGTTGGCCTGCACCACGCGAACGTTGTCCACGCCGGCCTGGCCCGCCTTGAGCAGCAGGTCCGCGATCCCGGGCTTGTACACCTCGACGGCGAGGAAGTTCCGCGCGGGATCCTGGGCGGCGGCGTGCACGACGGCCTCGCCGAGCCCCGAGCCGACCTCCACGACCAGCGGCGCCTCGCGTCCGAAGGCCGCGGTCGCGTCGAACTCGTGGTCGGGGTGCACGGAGGTGTCCGTGCGCACGCGCGGGACGTCGATCACCCGGGTGGGCGCCCAGTCGTCCCAGGCCTTCTGGCGGCGGGCGGTGAGGCGGTCGCCGCGGCGCACGAAGGAGTACGGCCGGCGGTGGAACTCCTCGGGAACGGGGCCCTGCACGGGGCCCTCAGCGGGGGAAGGGGTCTGCTCGCTCATCGCCCACCATCCTAGGCGCAGGGCGGGTGGTCGCGGACCCGTCGGTGGCTGGCCTGGTGGTCGCGGACCCGTCGGGCGTGGACCCACTGGGTGCCGGCTCGTCAGGCGTGGACCCGCCGGGCGCCGGCCGGCCGGCTGCAGTCCCGCCGGGTGCAGGCCCACCATGTGCAGTCCCGGTGGGCACCGGCCCGCCGCCCACGGCGGGCGGCTCGGACCAGCGGCGGGGCGGCGCCTCCCACGCCGCGAACCGCGCCAGCAGCTCGTCCGCGTCCTGGGCGACCACGGCCGCGTCCCGGTACTCGGGGTGCACGAGGCCGGCCGCGGACATCGAGGCCACCGCGTCCAGCAGGGGTCGCCAGTAGCCGGCCACGTCGAGGAAGCCGACCGGCTTCGCGTGCACCCCCAGCTGCAGCCACGTCCAGGCCTCGAAGATCTCCTCGAGGGTGCCCAGGCCGCCGGGCAGGGCCACGAACCCGTCCGCGAGAGCGGCCATCTCGGCCTTGCGCTCGTGCATCGTCCCGACGATGCGCAGCTCGGTCAGCCCCGGGTGGGCGGTCTCGTCGTCGACCAGGGACTGCGGCATGACCCCGACCACCTCGCCCCCGGCGGCCAGGGCGGCGTCGGCGACGACGCCCATCAGCCCCACGTGGCCGCCGCCGTAGACGACGCCCACGCCGCGGCGGGCGAGAGCGGTGGCGAAGGCCCGGGCGGCCTCGGGGAACAGGGGGTCGGAGCCGAGGGAGGCCCCGGTGTACACGGCGAGTCTCATGAGGACATTGTCGCCGCTCGTGGCCGCCGTCAGCTCCCCGCGCGGGGCGTCGATAGCATGAGTCCCGCCCAGCACCCGTGCCGAAGGACCCGCCGTGAGCTCACCGCCGCCCGACCACCCCGTGCGCTCCCGCTTGCGCCTCTCCGGCGGCAGGGACCGGGTGGTGCTGGTGGCGGCGCTGGGGATCCTCAGCGCGGTGAGCCCGATGGCCACGGACATGTACCTGGCCTCGATGCCGGCCATGGCGGAGCACTTCGGGGCGTCGGCCTCCGCGGTGCAGCTGACGCTGACCACCTACATGGTCGGCATGGCCGTGGGGCAGTTCCTGCTCGGCCCGGTGTCCGACGTGCTCGGGCGGCACCGGCTCATGGTGGCCGGCAACGCGCTGTTCCTGCTCAGCTCCGTCGCCGTGGTCCTGGCCCCGAGCATCGGGGTGGTGCTGGTCCTGCGGGCGGTCCAGGGCCTCGCCGGGGCGGCGGGCGTGGTGATCGCCCGCGCCGTGGTCTCGGACATCGCCACGGGGCGCGGGGCCGCCAAGCTGTTCTCGATCCTCGCGACCATCACCTCGCTGGCCCCGGTGGTGGCCCCGCTGCTGGGCGGGGTGATCGCCACGGTGGCCCCGTGGCAGACCGTGTTCTGGGTGCTCGCGGCGTTCGGGCTGCTGATGCTGGCGTGCTCCGTGCTCGTGGTCCCCGAGACCCTGCCCCCGCACCGGCGGCACCGCGGCGGGGTCGGCGCGGTCGTGACCGGGTCCTGGCGCGTGCTGCGCACCCCGTCCTTCATGGCCTACGCCCTGGCCTTCGGCCTCGCGTTCGCTGCCCTGTTCTCCTACATCTCCGCGTCCTCCTTCGTGGTGCAGAACGTGCTCGGCTACTCGGCCCTTGGCTACTCCGTGGTCTTCGCCGTCAACGCGGGGGGCTCGATCCTGGGCGCGGTCGTCAACACCCGCCTCGTCGACCGGGTCGAGCCCGGCACCATCCTGCGCACCGCGATCGTGGTCATGGCCACCGTCAACGTGGTGGGACTGGGGCTGATCCTCGCCGGGATCACCGGATGGACCACTCTGGCGCACCTCTTCGTGAGCCAGACCTGCATCGGCTTCGTCATGGGCAACGCCGTGGCTCTCGCCCAGAGCCGGGTGCCGGGCCGGGCCGGTGCCGGGTCGGCCGTGCTCGGGCTGGTCCAGTTCCTCCTGGGCGGGCTCGTGAGCCCGCTGACCGGTCTGGCCGGGCAGCACACCGCCGTGCCCATGGCCGTGTCCATGGCGGTGTGCTCGCTGCTCGCCACCGGGACCGTGCTGCTCGCGCGCCGGCTCTCGCGGCAGCCCCGGGAGGACCCCGGTCTTCCCGGGCCGTAACAGCGCAGAAACGGGCCGGGACGAGACTGTGGCCGGTCCACCGGTCAATGGCGGGCGGACCTCCGGACCTGTGATTAGATGCCTTCGGCCGAGACGGAGGTCACAGCCTCGTCACGGTCTCTTCCCTGACCCACCCGACACCCACGGGAGAACACATGCTCCAAACCATCGAGACCGCCCTCGGCGAGCTGGGCGGCATCATCTGGGGGCCCTACGTCCTCATCCCCCTGCTGCTGCTCACCGGCCTGTACCTGACCGTCCGGCTGGGCGGGCTGCAGTTCCGCAAGCTGGGCTCCGCGCTGCGGCTCGCACTGTTCGAGCGCAAGGACGCCGAGGCCCAGGGCGGCGACGTCTCCCAGTTCCAGGCACTGACCACGGCGCTCGCCGCGACGGTCGGCACCGGCAACATCGTGGGCGTGGCCACCGCGATCTCGATCGGTGGGCCGGGCGCCCTGTTCTGGATGTGGGTCACCGGCCTGCTCGGCATGGCCTCCAAGTACTCCGAGGCGTTCCTGGCGGTGCGGTTCCGCACCACGGACGCCAAGGGCGAGATCTCCGGCGGACCGCAGTACTACCTCGAGCGCGGCATCCGCAACGGGTTCGGGAAGTTCCTGGCGATCTTCTTCGCGATCGCCGCCGCACTGGCCGCGTTCGGCATCGGCAACATGACCCAGGGCAACGCGATCGCCTCGAACGTCGAGGGGTCCTTCGGGGTGCCGACGTGGATCACCGGCATCGTCCTCGCGGTGCTGACGCTCGCCGTGCTCGTCGGCGGCATCCGGGCGATCGGCCGGGTCACGGCGGCGCTCGTGCCGTTCATGATCCTCTTCTACGTCCTGGGCGCGCTGTTCATCCTGCTCGTCAACGTGGCGGCGCTGCCGCAGGCGATCGCCCTCATCTTCACCGACGCCTTCACGGGCACCGCGGCCGTCGGCGGGTTCGCGGGCTCGGCCATCATGCTCGCGGTGCAGATGGGCGTGGCCCGGGGACTGTTCTCCAACGAGTCGGGCATGGGCTCGGCGGCCATCGCGGCCGCGGCGGCCCAGACCACCCACCCGGTCCGGCAGGGGCTGGTCTCCATGACCCAGACCTTCATCGACACGATCATCGTGGTGAGCTTCACGGGCCTCGTCCTCATCACCACCGGCGTCTGGGAGCAGGGCGCCGACTTCGCCGCCACCATGACCGGCGACGCCTTCAGCCGGGGCCTGCCCGGTGAGTGGGGGCACGTCGTGGTGACGGTGGGGCTCGTGCTCTTCGCGTACTCGACGATCCTGGGCTGGGCGTACTACGGGGAGCGCTGCATGGAGCGCCTCTTCGGGCGCCCGGCGGTGATGCCCTACCGGGTGGTCTTCTCCCTCGTGGTGTTCGTGGGCGCCACCGTCCCGCTGGCCGTCGTGTGGAACTTCGCCGACGTGATGAACGGCCTGATGGCGTTGCCCAACCTCCTCGGGCTGCTGATCCTCTCCGGGCTGATCGTCCGGGAGACGAAGCACTACCTGGACCACGACCCCACGCTGCGGGCGGACCGCCGGACGATCGAGGGGTTCATGGAGGGCCGTCCCGGAGCCATCGACTCCTACGAGCGCACCGGCGTCTGACAGCCGAGCGCACCGGCGTCTGACAGCCGAGCGCACCGGCGTCTGACCGCCGTCGGCGCACGAGGGCCCGGCCTCCTGACGGGGGCCGGGCCCTCCGTCTAGCCTGAGGGGCATGAGCGAACTCCCAGATCCCCGCCCGTTCTCCTGCGCGGACGCCACCGGTGCCGTCTACGACCAGGGCGCGCACGTGACCGACTGGATCCCCACGGGCCACGCCCCGGTGCTGTGGCTGTCCCCCAGCACGGCGCTCGAGACGGGCAGGCCCGTGCGCGGTGGTGTCCCGATCTGCTTCCCGTGGTTCGCCGACGGGGCGGACGGCGGGCGCGAGCCCAAGCACGGTTTCGCCCGCACGCTCCCGTGGCACGTCGAGTCGCGCGAGTCCTCCGACCACGAGGCGATGGTCGTCTACCGGCTCTCGGACGCGGACGTCACCGACCCCGCGCACCGGGAGCAGTTCCCGTACCCGTTCGAGGCCTACTTCGTGGTGCGCTTCGGCACCGAGCTGTCCCTCGAGCTGAGCATCACGAACACCGGCGAGCAGCCGTTCGACTTCGAGGAGGCCCTGCACGCGTACCTGGTGGTGGGGGACGTGCGGAAGGTCCGCGTCGAGGGCCTGGACGGCGCCTCCTACCGTGACAAGGTCCTGGACCAGGAGGACTGCGTGCAGAAGGGGGACGTCCGGTTCGACGGCGAGACCGACCGGGTGTACCGCTCCAGCGACGACGTGGCCGTCGTGGACCCCGTGCTCGGACGGGTGCTCCGGATCCGCAAGAAGAACTCCGACACCACCGTGGTGTGGAACCCGGGGGCGGAGAAGGCGGCCGCGCTGCCCGACGTGGGGCCGGACGGCTGGACGGACTTCGTGTGCGTGGAGGGTGCCAACACCCACGCCGCCGCGGTGCACCTGGAACCGGAGGAGACCCACAGCATGGGCTACCGGGTCTCGGTGGAGACGACGGCTGAGGACCCGGGCCGGTCCCCCGCCTGACCGGACCGGCCGACGGTCAGAACGGGGGAGGGTCCGCGTCCTCGGGCGCGGCACGGCCCGGTGCGGCACGGTCCGGTACGACCCGGGGCGGTGCGGCACGGTCCGGTACAGCTTCATCGGGCACGGCCCCGAGCGGCACGGTCCGAGCGGGCACGGCCCAGTTCTGGACAGCGCCGTCCAGCACGTCCCAGACCGATGCCGTCCGGTCCGGTGGCATGCCGGCCGAGGGGTCCGGCTCCGTCCGGTGGGTCAGCCCTGCCGGTGACGTCCACTCGAGCGCTCCTCCGAAGGGGGCCGGGCCGAGCTGCCGCACCGACCAGCGTCCGAGAGCACCCCGGCGGTGCTTGACGAGATGGTGGTGGCGGCACAGGTGGGCCAGGTTGTCCGCGGCGGTGCGACCACCGTCCTGCCACGCCACCGTGTGGTCGAGATCGCAGCGCTCGACCCGCCGGCGACATCCGGGGAAACGGCAGGTTCCGTCCCGGAGCCGCAGCCGGCGCCGCAGATCGGCGGGCACGGCGTAGGTGCTGCGGTCGTGGTCGAGGACGGCGCCGGTGACGGGATGCGTCAGGACGCGCTGCCACGACGGGGCGCCGGCGGCCAGCTCCCGGGCGGCCTCCGCGCTGATCGGACCGTGACCGACGAGCACCGGGGCGTCCGCGGGCACCCCGCCCGCCGGGCCGCCGGGACGGCACTCCAGCAGCGTGAGCACCGGGACCGTCACGCAGACCTGCCCCCGCACCCCCTGCGGGAACGCCGGGTCGTCGGGGACCTCCCCGGCGAGCAGGAGGTCGGCGAGGACGTCGGCCCGCAGCTGCGCCTCGGTCCGGACGGCCACGGGGCGGCCGTCCGGCCCGGGATCGGGCCGCGCGCTGAGGTCCGCGGCTCCTGCCGGATCCCCGTGAACGGGCGCGTCCGTCCCATCACCGGGGCACGCGCGGGCGGCCGCCTCCGCGGGCGCGAGGAGCGCCACGAGCGCGTCGAGCCGGTCCTGCACCGCGAGCGCGGTGGGCGCGTCCAGCAGGGCGTGCACCCACGCCATGCCGTCCTCGCCGTGCTCGACCCACACGCGGCGTCCGGCGCGGGCCGCCCGGTGCCTGGCCTCCTGCGTCTCGGCCAGCAGCGCGGCGCGCCGCCGCCGGGCCCACGCGCGCAGCTGCGCCACCGTGCAGTGCGGCGCCCGCTCCGTCAGTTCCGCGGCGAGCTGCTGCGCGACGTCGTGCGGGGCCTCCTGGTCCGCCGGGGCGTCCTCGACGAGCTCGCGCCACTGATCGGCGATCACCGAGGCGTGCCGGGCGCTGAAGCGGCCCGCCTCCAGGGCCTCGAGGGTCTCCGGCAGGTGCAGGCCGAGGACCAGGGCCTCGCGGACGCGCTCCAGGGCCGTGCCGGCGGGCAGGTGCAGCGCCGGGCCGATCTCGTCGGCGAGGTCGCGCACCAGCTGCTCGTCCGTCTCCAGCAGGGAGCACACGAGCTCGTCGGCCTCGTACGGCATCAGCCCGGCGGTGGAGACCCAGTCGATCTCGCGGTCCTCCCAGGCCAGCAGCCACAGTCGGTGGATGCAGCGCAGCTGGCGTCCGGCCTCCTGCGCCTGCGCGGCCGCCGAGTCCACGAGCTCCCCGACGACCGCCCGCACCTCTGCCCGGACACCGGGGTCCAGGACCCGCTCCCCGGCGGGAGCGGCTCGGTGCGGACCCGGAGCCGGACGGGCCCGGCGGTGCGCCGTCGTCGTCATGGGTCCCATTCTCCCCGGTGGCCCGGACGTCCTAAGGGGAGCGGGCGCCCCTCAGGAGCGCCGTGCGCGGTGCCCGGCCGGGAACGGGGAACGGGGGCCGCCCGTCCGTGCGGACGGGCGGCCCCCGTGGGACCCTTCGGAGGCCGTGCCTACTTGGAGACCACCAGGGCCGCGGCGATCGCGGCCAGGAAGGCGTCCTTCGAGAGGCCCGTGCCGGCCTCGGTCGGGCGGACACCGTCCTCCTGCGTCATCTCGGGGTTGCGGAAGTACATCGAGAGCAGCCCGGCGGAGAACGCGCCGAGGGCCAGGCCGGCGAGGCGCTTGTTGACGAACGGCGTCAGCAGGGCGGCGCCGATGCCCATCTCCGAGTACGCCACGAACTTGCCGAAGGTGTCGGCGTCCCACTCCTTGAACTGGGGGACGCCGGTGGCGGCGAACTGCTGGAGACCCGCGGCGGCCTCGGTGGGGAGGTCCTTCTTGCCGTAGCCGGACTGCAGCAGGTAGGCGCCGGAGACGCCGCGCAGGATCGCGTTGGAGAGGCTCATGGTCGGTCCTTTCAGGAGGTCGAACAGGGTCATTGAATCGTCAATGACCCTATCAGGGGAGCTCCCGCCCGCATCCTGCAGGACGGGCCCGGAGCGAACACCCGTCCCGGCGGAGGCCCCTGGCGCCTAGGCTGGCCACCCGCTCGCGGGACGCCCTCCGCGTCCCGCCACCCGACGGAAGGACAGACATGGACATCGAGACCATGAAGAAGGTTCTGCTCGTTCTCACCAGCCACGACACCCTCGGCGACACCGGGGAGCCCACGGGGTACTTCGTCGGCGAGGCGGCCCACCCGTGGAAGGTGTTCCGGGACGCCGGGTACTTCGTCGACTTCGCCTCGATCGCCGGCGGGCAGCCCCCGCAGGACGGCAAGGACGAGGAGGACGAGGTGCAGCGGCAGTACCTCGAGGACGAGACCGTGCGGGCCTCCCTGTACAACACCCCGCGGATCAGCGTGGTCGACCCCGGTCAGTACGACGCCGTCTACCTCGTGGGCGGGCACGGCACCATGTGGGACTTCGCCGGCAACGCCGACCTGCAGTCGCTGGTGGCCGCCGTGCACGACGCCGGGGGAGTCGTCGGCGCCGTCTGCCACGGGCCGGCCGGGCTCGTCGACGTCGAGCTCTCCACCGGGCTGCGCATCGTCGAGGGCCGCAAGGTGGCCGCGTTCACGAACGCCGAGGAGGACGAGGTCGGCAAGTCGGGCGTCGTCCCCTTCCTTCTCGAGGACAAGCTCGTCGAGCAGGGCGCGGACGTGCGGACGGCGCCGAACTGGACCGAGAACGTCGTCGTCGACGACCGCCTCGTCACCGGCCAGAACCCGCAGTCCGCGGCCGGCGTGGCCAAGGAGATGACCAAGCTCCTGACCGAGGTGGTGCGCGGGCAGAAGGCCGCCCAGGAGGCGGACTCCGCCGCGCTGCGCCGGGCGCACGACGCCGAGAAGGCCGAGGACGACGAGGGCTGAGCCCCGGCCGGCCCGGGTGCGAGGAGCGACGCGGGCGGAAACCCCCGCGCGGTCCTCGCGGGTCCCGGCGTTTCCGGACAGACTGGGAGTGCCGGGCCACCCGGTCCGGCCCAGCGGACACACGGCAGGAGAACCACATGGCTGACCTCAAGGACAAGGTCGCGCTCGTCACCGGCGCCGCCTCCGGCATCGGCGAGGCCTGCGCCAAGGACCTCGCGGCGCAGGGCGCCAAGGTCGTCGTCACGGACATCGACACGCGGCGGATCGACGACGTCGTCCAGGCGATCATGGCCGCCGGCGGCGACGCGGCCGGCTTCCGCCAGGACGTGGCGAAGCCCGAGGACTGCGAGGCCGCGGTCGAGTTCGCCCAGCAGACCTACGGCGGGCTGCACCTCGCGGTGAACAACGCCGGGATCGGGGGCACCGCGGACGCCGTCGGCGAGTCGGACCTCGACGCGTGGGTGCGCACCGTGCAGATCGACCTGCACGCCGTCATGTTCGGCATGCGCTACCAGCTGCCCGCGATCGAGCAGGCCGGCGGCGGGGCGATCGTCAACATGTCCTCCGTCCACGGCACCGTGGCGGTGGCCGCGGGCAACAGCGCCTACACCGCCGCGAAGCACGGGGTGGTCGGCCTCACCAAGCAGGCCGGGGTGGAGTACGGGCAGCGTGGGGTGCGGATCAACGCCGTCGGCCCCGCCTACATCGACACCCCGCTGCTGCGGACCGCTCCCGCGGCCGTCCTCGAGGGACTCGCCGCCAAGCACCCGCTCGGCCGGTTGGGCCGCGCCGAGGAGGTCGCCGCCCTGACCACGTTCCTGCTCTCGGACAGGGCGTCCTTCATGACGGGCGGGTACTACCTCGTCGACGGCGGCTACACGGCGCTGTAGCCGGCCCCGGCCGCCGGGCCCCGCCGCCGGGTCCGGCGCCGGGCGGCCCCGGCCCGGCACCGGCCGCGAACTCACCGCACCGGCGCGAGACGCCCGCACAGGTGCCCGCCTCTCGCGCCGGTGCGGTGAGTTCGGCGCCCCGGGCGTGGGGGCGGGCGGAGCAGCGTGGCGGCACCGCCGTGTGCTGCACCACATCCCGGTCGTGCCGGACGCCCGGTGCTGTAGGGTGGTCGGTATTGCACATGGCACTGCTCCCCGTTCCCGGGTGAGCAGGCAGGCGTCGAGCACCCCTTTCTTCTTCCAGCGCGGCACCGTTCCAGACGGTTTCAGCCCGCTCGCAGGGGCTCCAGGAGTCATTCGGCGCAACCCGGCGCGCTACCCCCTTGCCGGGACATCCGATCGAAAGACGTATCCCAGTTTTGGCTACTTTCACCGACCTTGGCGTGCCCAAGGCCCTTTCCGCCGTCCTCGCCCAGCAGGGCATCGAGCAGGCGTTCCCCATCCAGGAGAAGACCCTCCCCGACTCGCTGGCCGGCCGCGACGTGCTCGGCCGCGGCAAGACCGGCTCGGGCAAGACCGTGGCGTTCGCGCTGCCGCTCGTGTCCCGGCTCGCCGGGCTGACGGGCAACGGCGCCCGCGCCGCCCGCCGCGCCAACCGGCCCACCGGCCTGGTGCTGGCACCCACCCGCGAGCTGGCCACCCAGATCGACCGCGCGATCGCCCCGCTGGCCGAGGCCGCCGGTCAGACCACCACCGTCATCTTCGGCGGGGTCTCCCAGCGCAACCAGGAGAAGGCGCTCGCCAAGGGCGCCGACATCGTCATCGCCTGCCCCGGCCGGCTCGAGGACCTGCTGAAGCAGAACGTCCTCACGCTCGACGACGTCCGCGTGACGGTCATCGACGAGGCCGACCACATGGCCGACATGGGCTTCCTGCCCGTGGTCACCCGCATCCTCAAGCGCACCCCCCAGGGCGGCCAGCGGCTGCTGTTCTCCGCGACGCTCGACGGCGGCGTGGACAAGCTCGTCAAGCAGTTCCTGTCCAACCCCGTCAAGCACTCCGTGGACGCCCCGCAGGCGTCCGTGTCCACCATGGACCACCACGTGCTCGTCGTGGACGCGGACGAGAAGCAGGAGCTCATCGAGGCCCTGGCCTCCGGCACGGGCCGCCGCGTGATGTTCACGCGCACCAAGCACCGCGCCAAGAAGATGGCCCGCAAGCTCAGCCAGATGGGCATCCCCGCCGTGGACCTGCACGGCAACCTGTCCCAGAACGCCCGCGACCGCAACCTGGCCCAGTTCTCCGCCGGTGACGTGCGCGTGCTCGTGGCCACCGACGTGGCCGCCCGCGGCGTGCACGTGGACGAGGTCGAGCTGGTCGTGCACATCGACCCGCCCACCGAGCACAAGTCCTACCTGCACCGCTCCGGGCGCACCGCGCGCGCCGGCGCCTCCGGCTCCGTCGTGACGGTCGCCACGAAGGAGGAGCGCCGCGAGGTCACCCAGCTCATGAAGGCCGCCGGCGTCACCGCGAACTTCGACACCGTGACCGTCGGCTCCCCGGCCGTCACGGCGCTCGTGGGCGAGACCGCCGAGAAGGTCGCCTACGTCCCGCAGCCCGTCCAGGACCAGGGGCGTCCGGCAAGCGGTCAGCGCTCCGGCGGCGGCCGCTCCGGCGGCCGTTCGGGCGCCCGCTCCGGCGGCAGCCGCGGCCGTGGCGGCCAGGCCCGTTCCGAGCAGCCGCGCAACGCCTCCCGCGACCAGCGCACCGAGACCGGCAACCGCGCCGGCTCCCGCCCCGGCAACGGCTCGGCCTCCCGCTCGGCGGCGCCGGCGCGCTCCGCGGCGCCCACCCGCTCCGCGGCACCCGCGTACTCGACCGAGTCCGCGCCGGACCGCTCCACCCAGGCCGCGGCGCGCCGCCGCACCCGGAGCCCGCGCCGCGCGTCCTCCCCCCAGGGCACCGCGACCCGCTGAGTCAGGCACCACCCACGAGGGCCCGCCCCCGGCCGCACCGCATTCCGCGGAACGGCCGGGGGCGGGCCCTCGTCGTCGTCAGCCGGAGGTCGCCGGCCGGGAGGGCGCGAGCCCGCGCAGGAACTCCAGGGTGACGTCCGTGTGGGCGGCCACGAGCACGAAGCCGGGCGCGGGCTCGACCGGCAGCTCACCGGGGACCACCACCACCGGCATCCCGGCGGCCGCCGCGCTCGCCGCCCCCGTCTGCGAGTCCTCGACCGCCACGCACCGTGCCGGGTCCACGCCCAGCCGCCGCGCCGCGAGCAGATAGGGCTCCGGGTGCGGCTTGGCCTGCTCCACGTCCTCCTGGGAGACCACGACCCGCAGCACCTCGGGCGCCCCGGATGCGGTGCCCTCCGCGACCACGGTCGGGGCGTTCGTCACGACGGCCCCGGGGATGCCGGCCCGCTCCAGCTCGGTCAGCAGGTCGCGCATGCCGGGCAGGAACGGCACCTCGCCCGTGAGTGAGGCCGCGACCTCCCGGCCGAGCTCCGCGGTGATGGCCTCGACGGTTCCCTCGGCGCCGCGCTCGACCATCAGCCGCGCCGACGTGGGCACCGTCCGCCCCAGCGTGGCGAGGTCGTCCTCGGTGCTCCAGCCGACGCCGTAGCGGCCGGCCACCGCGCGCTTGGCCACGGCCCACTGGGGCTCGGAGTTCACGAGGGTGCCGTCGTGGTCGAACAGGACGGCGGCGGGGAAGTCGGGGGAGCTCACGGGCGGGTCTCCTGCACGGTGTGGAAGGGCGACGACGGGGACTGCGGGTCCAGCGAGCGCAGCAGCTCGAGGGTCAGCTCCCGGTGGGATTCCAGGTGCAGCAGCCCGGGGCCGCGCTCCACTGCCATCTCGCCGGGGACGACCACCGTGGGGATGCCGGCCGCGACGCCCGCGGCGGCCCCGGCGGGGGAGTCCTCGACCACGACGCAGCCGGCGGGGTCCACCCCGAGGCGGCGGGCCGCCGTGAGGTAGGCGTCCGGGTCGGGCTTGGGGCGCACCCCCTGCGCGTACTCGTCCGTGCCGATGACCACCCGGAACAGGTCCTCCGGCGCCGTGGACGCGGTGTGCCGGCCCATCGCCGAGCTCGCGTTGGTGACGATCGCCGCCGGGATCCCCGCGGCCGCCAGGTCCTCGAGGAGCTCCTCGATCCCGTCGATGAACGTCAGCTCCGTGCCCTCCAGGACGCGGACACTGTGCTCGAAGACCGCCCGGAACAGCTCGTCCTCGCCGAGCGGCACGCCCACCTGCTGCATCCGGGCGATCGTCGCGGCGACCGGCCGGCCCAGCGTGGCGAGCGAGTCCTCGGGGGTCCAGAGCAGACCGTGCTCGGCGGCGAGGTTCTGCTTGGCCCGGTCCCACAGCGGCTCGGTGTCGACGAGGGTCCCGTCGTGGTCGAAGAGGACGGCGTGGGGAAATCCGGTCGATGGCATGCGCTCCAGCCTACCGGGGCGCCCGGGCGCCGGGAGCCCCGCCGATAGACTGGCGGGCGTGGAAACAGCCCTCGACCGCGTGCCGCACCACCCCACCCTCCTGCAGCGTGCCGTGCCCGTCCTCGGTCTCCCGGTGGCCCTGCTCCTCGGGACGTGGATCGCGGTGGGCCGCGGTCTCGCCGGAGCCGCCGGGGAGCTGGTGCTGCTCTACACCCTGACGCTCGCCCTGCCGCTGACCGGGCTGCTCGTGGTGGCGAGCGCGCTGCTGGTCCGGGACGCCCGGGCCCACGTCCCGCGGGGGGCGTCCCTGCGCTCCGCGCTGACGATGCCCGCGGCGTGGGCCGTCCTCCTCGGCTTCGGCGCCGTCCTCCCCGACCGCGTGGACGGCGCGGGCGCCTCCGTCCTGACGCGGGCCACCGACCCCGTCCACCTGGGCCTGTCCGCGGGGTTCGCCAACACCCTGGGCATCCTCTCGTTCGTCCTGGCGAGCACCACCGTGGTGCTCGCCGCGTCCGACCTGCGCCGGACCCGCCGGATCCAGCGCGGGGAGCCGCTCAGCGAGGACGAGATCCTGGACCTGCAGGGGCTGCGACCCGCCCGGGCCGCCACGGGTCTCGCCGCGCCCGGTGGGCCCCGGTAGATTGACCGCATGACCACCGAGCGCGCCGACCTGCCCGACACCTCGCCCGTCCCTCCGGAGACCAAGGACTGGACCGTGGTGCTCGAGCGGGGCTGCCCCGACTGCGGGTTCGATCCGCACTACGACGTCACGACCACGGGCGAGCGCGCGCGGGACACGATCGAGCGCTGGGCGACGGTCCTCGACCGGCTCGGCATGACGGACCGGCCCCGTCCGGGGACGTGGTCCCCGCTGGAGTACGCGTGCCACGTCCGGGACCTCTGCCGGGTCTTCCGCGAGCGCCTGCGGCTCATGCTCGACGAGGAGAACCCCGTCTTCCCGGACTGGGACCAGGACGCCGCCGCGGTGGGGGAGCAGTACAACCGGCAGGACCCCTACGAGGTCTCGGGGGAGCTCGCGCAGGAGGTCCGCGCCACCGCGGACGTCTTCGACGCCGTGACCGGGGAGCAGTGGGCCCGGCCCGGCCGGCGCGGGGACGGCAAGGACTTCACCGTGGCGAGCTTCGCGGCGTACTTCCTGCACGACGTCGAGCACCACCTGCGCTTCGACGTCCGCGGCTGAGCCCGCCGCTGTCGAGCCCGTCCGGCCGAGCCCGGCGCCGGCCCGAGCCGTTCAGTCCAGGTGCACGGTCCCGTCGTCGTCGACCCGCCAGCCCGGGTTGTGCGCGATCTCCCACACCACGCCGTTGGGATCCGCGACGTGGGCGTGGAAGACGCCCCCGAAGGCGCCCGGCCGCGGGCCGGTGAGGACGGTGCCGCCCGCCGCGGCCATGGCCTCGACCACCGCCGTGACGGAGGCCCCGTCCGCCACGTTGTGCGCGAGCGTCAGGCCCTGCGCCGGGGTCGCCGCCGGGAGGCCGAGGTCCTCGGCGAACTTTCCGGCGTCGAACAGGCCCAGCACCGTCCCGGGGGCGATCCGGAAGAAGAGGATCTCGCCCGGGACGTCGAGCAGCGGCTCCCAGCCGAGACCCCGCACGTAGAACTCCCGGGCGGCGTCGAGGTCCGGCGTGGACAGGGTGAAGAAGTGCACGCGAGGGTCCACGACGGCCTCCTGGAGCTCCCGGGGCGGGGGCGTTCCCGCCTCACCTGCCCAGCGTAGGCGTCCGGCGCTCCTCGACGTCAGGGCAGCGTGGCTCCGCGACCCGGGGACGTGGTCGAGGTCCCGGTGGACGACGCCCCTGCCGATCACCGACGGCCGCACGTCCGTCGTGCGGAGCGCCGACGGGCTACCCTCGGAAGCAGCAGGGGTGGTCCCGGGACCGCCCGCACCGGGCGCCAGGAGAGCGGGAAGGCCAGATGACACAGCACCAGGACGCGGTCGAGCCGGCGGAGTCGCCGTACTACCACCGCGTGCTCACGGTGCCCAACGTCGTCTCGGTGGTGCGCTTCGCGCTCATCGTCCCGGCCGTGCTGGCCGTCCTCGACATCGACGAGCGGCCGGTGCGCGCGCTGGTCCTCGTCGCCCTCTTCTCCCTGACGGACTGGGTCGACGGCACCCTGGCCCGGGCGCTGCAGCAGCGCAGCCGGATCGGCGAGGTCATGGACCCCATCGCCGACCGGCTGGGGACCGTGGCGATCGCCGTGGCCGCGAGCATCGTCGGGCTGTTCCCCTGGTGGGTCCTGATCGTCATCGCGGTCGTCGACGTCGTGGTGGGGATCGCCACCCTCGTCCGGCGCTCCCTCGGCGTGCTGCGGGTCACCGTGGTCGGCAAGGCGAAGACCGCCCTGCTCATGGTGGGGACCGTGCTCGTCCTGGCGGGACCCGCGTGGTCCAGCCCGGAGGTGACGGACGTCGGCCGGGTGATGGTCCAGGCGGCGGCCGTCCTGCACGTGGTGGCGGGCGTGCAGTACTTCCGCCAGGCCCTCCGGGGTCAGGCCTCCGCGGGGGGCACGGCGAGGTAGGCGTGCCGGGCGGCGCCGATGATGCCCGCCGCGTTGCGCAGCTCGGCGGGGACGACCCTCGTGTCCAGGCGCAGACGGGGCAGGAAGTCCTCGTGCCGGGCGGAGATCCCGCCGCCGACCACGATCAGGTCGGGGGAGAAGAGGAACTCCAGGTGCGCGAAGTACTGCTGGAGGCGCTCGGCGTACTCCGGCCAGTCCAGCCCCTCCCGCTCCCTGGCCACCGCCGAGGCCCGCACCTCGGCGTCGACCCCGCCGAGCTCCAGGTGGCCCAGCTCGAGGTTGGGCACGAGCTTCCCGTCCACGAACAGCGCCGAGCCGATGCCGGTGCCCAGGGTGATGACCAGCACGGTGCCGCTGCTCCCGCGCCCGGCGCCGTAGCGGAGCTCGGCCAGGCCCGCGGCGTCGGCGTCGTTGAGGACGTGGACGGTGCGCCCCAGCCGCTGGGTGAGGAAGCGGTGGACGTCCAGACCGATCCAGGCGTCGTCGATGTTCGCGGCGGAGCGCGCCACGCCGTGCCGGATGATCGCCGGGAGCGCGACTCCGACGCTCGCCTCCGGGTGCGGTGCCCCCGGGGCGGCGGAGAGCTCCTGCACGAGGAGCCGGAGCTGCTCCGCGAGGGCCTCCGGAGTGGCGGGCACGGGGGTGGGGCGCTGGAGGACCGGGGTGGTGAGCGTGCCGTCGGCCATGTCCACGGCCGCGTACTTGATGAGCGTCCCGCCGACGTCCACCCCGATGTGGTGGCGGTGCAGGGTCGACCACCCGGTCGGTGCGGGCGGCGGGGTGGTGCGGGGCGAGGGGTGGGCCATCCGACATCCTAGGGTCGAGGTGGGGTACGGCGACGACGACGGGCGCTGCGGCCGGCTCGGCGCGCACGACCGGGTGCGGGCCGACGTCGGGACCGGCACCCCGGCCCATTCTGCCATCGCGGGCGCCGCAGCCGCGGAGCGGACGCCGCGGCGCAGGCCTCACGGAGGAACCGGGGCGGGGAGGCGCTCCGGGCGGCGGGCCGGCTCAGGCGCGCGGCCCGGCTCAGGCGCGCGGCCCGGCTCAGGCGCGCGGCCCGGTGCCCGGCGTGCTGCCGCGGCCCTGCGGCCCGGCGTCGTTCGGGGAGCCCTCGATCTCCCAGGAGAACGGGACCCGGGCGACGGGTGCCCCCCGGACGAGCCCGTTGACCGCGCGCGCGAGCAGGTTGCGGTGCGCGGCGGGCAGCCCCATGCACCCGTACAGGTACGCGTCGACCTCCAGCACCCCGGCCTCGCCGCCGAGCTGGAAGTACTCCCACCACACCCGGGTCAGCTCCAGCTCGGCGCGCTCGACCGCGTGCCGGGCGAGGCGTGCCTGCACGGCTCCGATCCTGTCGTCGTCCACGGATCCCCCACTGTGGTGCTGCTGTCCGGGGACGGTCCCGGACCGGGCGCGACGCTGCGCAGCGGTCCGGGACCGTCCGTGGCGGTGCGATCGCACCGCCGCCCCCACCATGGTTCCGGGACGGTCCCGGGGACACCATTCGCGGCCCCGGCCGGTGCGTTTTTCGGACCGTCGGTGCTTCCCCCGGACACCCGCACCGGGGTGGCGCGGCGGCCCGGCCCCGTGGTGGTGCCCGGAATGCCCGAGGAAGGGGTGCGGGAAGAGCCGGGGCCGGACGACCAGGGGGGACGGGAGGGCCGGACCTCCCGGACACGCAGAAAAGGAGCGGGGCGGCCCCCCCAGCCGGCCCCGCTCCTTGCTGCTCCCACGCACGGACCGTGTCCGTGCGGCGCTCCGTGAATCCGGAGCCGGCGCACTGCCGGTCGACGGTGCGGGAGCCGGGGGATGGTCCTCATCCGACCACAGAATCCCCTGGTGAGAAGCAAGAATGGTCGATCCCGCGAGGATCGGCAAGACCCTCGGTGTGACCCAGTTCACATGCAGACACAAACGGTTGTGATCACAAATGCACTCCGCGCAGGGCGCTCCGGGATCAGTGCTCGCCGCTGAGCATCCCGCCCAGGCGCACCCGCATCCGGCGGCTCGCCTGGTTGAGGCCGGCGACCCGGACGTCCTTGCCGTAGTGCGCGTACTTGTCGGTGACCGAGTCGAGGGCCGCCACGGTGGAGGCGTCCCACAGGTGCGAGTCGGAGAGGTCGATGACGACCCGCTGGGGGTCCCCGGCGTAGTCGAACATCGTGTAGAGGTCGTTGGAGGAGGCGAAGAACAGCTCCCCGTGCACGGTGTAGACCACCGTCTCCTCACCGTCGCGCTGCTCGAGCGCGCGGTCGACGGTGACGAAGTGGGCCACCCGGCGGGCGAAGGCGACCATCGCCACGAGCACGCCCACGATCACGCCCAGGGCGAGGTTGTGCGTCCACACGGTCACGGCCACGGTGGAGAGCATCACCAGGGTCTCCGGGACCGGCATCCGCGACAGGGTCGAGGGGCGGACGGAGTGCCAGTCGAAGGTCGCCCAGGACACGAAGATCATGATCGCCACCAGCGCGGCCATCGGGATGACCGCCACGACCTCGCCGAGGGTGACCACGAGGATCAGCAGGAAGACCCCGGCCAGGAAGGTGGAGATGCGGGTGCGGGCTCCGGAGGCGCGCACGTTGATCATGGTCTGGCCGATCATCGCGCAGCCGCCCATCCCGCCGAAGAAGCCGGTCACGATGTTGGCCGCGCCCTGGGCCCAGGACTCGCGGGTCTTGTCGGAGCGCGTGTCGGTGATGTCGTCGACCAGCTTGGCCGTCATCAGCGACTCGAGCAGGCCCACGAGCGCCATGGTCAGCGCGTACGGGGCGATGATCCGGAAGGTCTCCAGGTCGAGCGGGACGTCGGGGAAGAAGAGCGAGGGCAGGGACTCCGGCAGCTCGCCCTTGTCGCCGACGCTGGGCACGTCCATGCCCATGGGCACCACGATCGCCGTGATCACGACGATGGCCACCAGCGGGGCCGGGACCACCCCGGTGAGCCTGGGGAACAGGAACACGATGGCCAGGCCCAGGGCCGTGAGCGGGTAGACGGCCCAGGGCACGCCGATCAGCTCGGGGATCTGGGAGCTGAAGATCAGGATGGCGAGGGCGTTGACGAAGCCCACCATGACCGACCGGGGGATGAAGCGCATCAGCCGTGCCGCCCCGATCAGGGCCAGGACCACCTGGAACACCCCGGCCAGGATCACGGCGGCGATGAAGTGGTCCAGCCCGTGGGAGGCCACCAGTGGGGCGATCACCAGGGCCACCGCACCGGTGGCCGCGGAGACCATCGCCGGCCGGCCGCCCAGGACGGAGGTGGTGACCGCCATGGTGAAGGACGCGAACAGGCCGAGCCGGGGATCCACCCCGGCGATGATCGAGAACGCGATCGCCTCGGGGATGAGCGCCAGGGCGACCACGAGCCCGGCCAGCACCTCGGTCTTGAGGTGGCGGGGGGAGCGGAGGGTCAGGCGCACCGACTGGCGCTGCTCGGGCGTCGGATCGGCTGCGGGGCCGGCTGTCGTGGTGGCCAAGGAGGCTCCGTTCGCAGGAGGGGAGGGCGGGGCGGAAAGGGCAGGGGCACGCCGGGTGGTGTGCGGGCAGGTGGGCGCGGCGTCGCGCGAGAGGTGCGGCGGGCGGGCGCGGGAGCGCGCCGGCGCGGCCGCACCGCAACTCTACCCTGGCGTCAGGGTAGAGTCTGCGGCTGCGGCGCGGACGAGACGGACATCACGCCCAGCCGAGGGTGTCTGTCATGCGCTGCTCGACGTCCGGGGCGAGGGTCTCGCCGTAGGCGGAGGTGACGTGGTCGAGGTCCATGTAGACCTGGATGTTGCCGATCACGCCGGGGCAGACGTCCTCGGTGCACAGCCGGTCGGTGAGGTCGATGCTGTGCAGCTCCTCGTGCCGGGCGGCGAGGGCCTCCAGGGGGTTGGCCGGCAGCAGGGACTCGGACCGGGGCGGGTTGCAGCGGTCGTGGTCGGGGCCGTAGGTCTCCACGCAGGCGAACATGCTGAAGGGGAAGCGCGGGTTGTCGCGGAAGCCGAGCACCGGGATCCCGGCGTCCAGGAAGGGCCGGACGCCGTCCTCGTAGCCCTCGACGAGCTGCTCGTGCGGGGCCTCGGGCAGGGACAGGGTGCCGATGGTGACCACCGCGTCCGGGTCGGCCGCCAGGGCCGCGTCCCGGGCGGCGGCGTTGAACTCGCTGCACTCCTCGTCCGGGCTCGTCGAGGCGGCGGTGTAGCGGCAGGCCATCCGCAGGTAGGAGACCACCCGCCAGCCCTGGGCGTCGGCGGCGCGGTGGATCGGGGTGAGCAGCTGCTGGGCGTGGGAGTCCCCGAGCACCACCAGGGTCCGGTCCGGGGCAGTGCCGTCCTCCGGGGCGATCACCCAGCAGTTGCCCAGCTCGCCGATCCCGGCCGGGACCTCCCCGGTGTCGCAGCGCGTCCCGGTGTCGCCCCACTGCTGCTCGCGCTCGGCGCCGGTGGGGATGATCGGCACGTCCGGGACCTCGGTCACGTCCCCGCGCAGCACGGCGGCCCCCGGATAGTTCGCCGCAGTGCGCTCGACCCCGGCGGCAGGGTCGCGCAGGGTGGTGTAGGAGTGGGCGCCGGTGAGCGGGACCGCCACGACCAGACCGGTCGCGGCCAGGCGCACCCCGTGGCCGGCCCGGATCCCGGGCAGGGCCCGCCAGCCGGCCAGCAGCAGCGCGGTGACCCGGGTCAGGGCCACCGAGGCGGCCAGGATCCCCAGGCCGTGCGTGACCGGGACGCTGTCGCGGGCCGTGACCAGCAGGTAGGTGATCAGCAGCGGCCAGTGCCACAGGTAGATCCCGTAGGCACGGTCCCCGAACCACTGCAGCGGGGCCAGGGAGAGCACCCGCCCGGCCCCCGCCCGGGCCTCGGGGGCCAGGGCTCCGCCGGCCAGCACGGCCGCGGCTCCGAGGGTGGGTGCCAGGGCCACGGTGCCGGGGAAACGGGCCTCGGGACCGATGAGGAACGGGGTGGCCAGGATCGCGGCCAGTCCGGTCCATCCCAGGACCACGCCCAGGCCCACCCGCAGGGCCTCCGGAGCCGCCCCGGGGGCCTGCGGGAGCGTCCCCAGGCCCTGCTGAGGAGTCCCCGGGGCCGTGCCTGCGGACGGGGGCGCCACCGTGCGGGCAGCGGACGACGGAGCGGCGGGCGCCGGGGCGTCCTGCCGGCGGGCCGGGCGGGTAAGGGCCAGGGCGGTGAGCGAGCCCAGGGCGAACTCCCACAGACGGGTGAGGGTGCTGAAGTAGGCGGCCTCGGGCCCGGACGCGGTGGCAGCCACCGACCAGGCCAGGGAACCGGCGCACACCGCGCCGAACACAGCCCAGGCCACCGGGCGCACGCCCGCACCGGTCCGCCGCCCCGCCCACGCGGCTCCGGCCAGCAGCAGCGGCCACACCAGGAACACCTGGCCCTGCACCGACAGCGACCACATGTGCTGCAGCGGGGTGGTGGCCGCGGTGTTGCCGGCGTAGTAGTCCACGGCCTGGGCCGCCAGCACCCAGTTCACGACGTAGAACAGCGATCCCCAGGCCTGGCTCAGCAGCTCCGCCCACCGGCTGGGCGGGAAGACGGCGAGCATTCCCGCGAGCACGGCCAGCAGCATCACCGCCACCGGCCCCAGCAGCCGGGCGAAGGTCCGGGCCCAGTAGGCCGGCAGTCCCAGCGGGCGGCCGTGCTCGATCCGGCGCAGGAAGGACCCGGTGAGCAGGAACGCCGAGAGCACGAAGAACACGTCCACCCCGCCGGAGACCTTCTCGGTCCACACGTGGAAGACCACCACCAGCAGTACCGCCACGCCCCGCAGCCCCTGCAGGTCCGCGCGGTGCTGCACCCGCGGCGCCGGCGCGGCCGGCACGGTTCCGGGGGAGGCCGGGGCGGTCGCGGTGGGGAACGTCATGGGATGCGGTGCCTGTCCGGGTCGGTGTCGGGCGGCCTGGTGGAGTCCTGCGTCCGGCGCGTCGCTGCCGCCGGGCGCGTCACCCACCGGAACGGGGCGGTCCCGGCGGGCGCGTCCCCCGGTGGGGGCCCGAGCAGTCGATCACGGCTGCCTGGAGGTCTCCTGCGTGCGCCGGCCGCGGGGTGCCGGCTCGCGCGCGGCCGGTGCCCCGTGCCGGGCGGCCGGTCAGCGGCCGAGCCGCTGCTCCAGCATCGCGATGAACTCGTCCGCCTGGGCCAGTTTCCTGGCCAGCCGGTCCCGTTCCGGGTGCGCGCGCTCGAGGTAGTCGGCCAGTCGCGCCTCGGCGGGCTCGTCGGCGCCGAGCAGGTCGAGCACCTCGGCCATCTCCTCGAGGGAGAAGCCCAGCGGCTTCATCCGCTTGATGTGCGTGAGCCGTTCGACGTCGCGCTCGGTGTACACGCGGAAGCCGCCCTCGGTGCGCGAGGCGGGCAGCAGGCCCACCTCGTCGTAGTGGCGGATGGTGCGCAGGGACAGCTCGGTCCGCTCGGCGAGCTCGCCGATCTGCATGGTGCCTCCGCGGACGCGCTGCGGCATCGAACGACCTCCAGAGATCAGGGGACCCCGAGTCTACCAATCGGCCGGTGCCGGCCTCGGGGCGCGGCACCGGCTCCGCACGTCCCGCCCGGCCCCGGGGCGGGTGCCGGGCGGGACGCGTGGGTCAGGCGTCGACGACGACGACCGTCACCAGCGGGGCCCGCCGGTAGGCGCGCTCGAGGTGGCGGGAGACCGTCTCGGCGATGATCGACTCCAGCTTGTCGAGATCGCTGACCTTGGCGGTGGCCGGACGCGCCAGGGCGTTCTTCACCTTGTCGGCGGCCCCGTCGAAGATGTGCTCGTCGTGCACGAAGCCCTTGGCGATGAACTCCAGCGGCTCGGCCAGGGCGTTGGTGTCGGCGTCGACGATCGCCACGACCGTGACCACCCCGCCCTCCTGCAGCAGCCGGCGCTCCACCAGGGTCTCCTCGGTGACCTTGCCCACGGTGTGGCCGTCCACGTAGACGAGGCCGGCCTCGACCTGCCCGGAGATCCGCGCCCGGCCGTCCACGAGGTCGATCACGGTGCCGTCCCGGCCGATCAGCACCCGCTCGGGATCGACACCGGTGCGGATGGCGAGCTCGGCGTTGGCGTGCAGGTGCTTGGACTCCCCGTGCACGGGCAGCACGTGGGTGGGCCGGACGATGTTGTAGCAGTAGACCAGCTCCCCGGCCGAGGCGTGACCGGAGACGTGAACCTTGGCGTTGCCCTTGTGCACGACCTTCACCCCGAGGTCGGTGAGCTTGTTGATGATCCCGTAGATCGCGTTCTCGTTGCCCGGGATCAGCGAGCTCGCCATGAGCACCGTGTCCCCGGGGTTGAGCTGGATCTGGTGGGTCTCGTTGGCCATCCGCGAGAGCGCGGCCAGCGGCTCGCCCTGGGAGCCGGTGCACACCAGGGTGACCTTGGCGTCGGGCATGGACGCGAGCTTCTTGAAGTCGACCACCAGCCCGCGCGGGATCTTCAGGTAGCCCAGGTCCCGGGCGATGCCCATGTTCTTGACCATGGACCGGCCCACGAAGGCGACCTTGCGCCCGTGCGCGTGGGCGGCGTCGAGGACCTGCTGGATCCGGTGGACGTGAGAAGCGAAGCTGGAGACGATGATCCGCTTCGGGGCGGTGGCGAAGACGTGGTCGATCGCCGGGGTCAGCTCCTGCTCCGAGGTGGTGAACCCGGGGACCTCGGCGTTGGTGGAGTCGGTGAGGAACAGGTCCACCCCCTCCTCGCCCAGTCGCGCGAAGTGGCGCAGATCGGTGATCCGGTCGTCCAGCGGGAACTGGTCCATCCGGAAGTCACCGGTGTGCAGCACCAGCCCGGCGTCGGTGCGGATCGCCACGGCCAGGCTGTCCGGGATGGAGTGGTTGACCGCGACGAACTCGCACTCGAACGGGCCCGCCTTGTGGGTGTCGCCGGCCTCGACATGGACCGTCTTCGGGGTGATCCGGTGCTCCTTGAGCTTGGACGTGATGAACGCCAGGGTCAGCTCCGAGCCGATCACCGGGATGTCCGGGCGCTCCTTGAGCAGGTAGGGCACGCCCCCGATGTGGTCCTCGTGGCCGTGCGTGAGCACGATCCCGACGATGTCGCCCAGCCGGTCCCGGATCGAGGTGAAGTCGGGCAGGATCACGTCGATGCCCGGCTGGTGCTCCTCCGGGAACAGCACCCCGCAGTCCACCACCAGCAGCTTGCCGGCGTGCTCGAACACGGTCATGTTGCGCCCGATCTCCCCCAGGCCGCCCAGCGGGGTGATCCGCAGGCCCCCGGAGGGCAGCGAGGGCGGGGACTTGAGCTTGCGGGAGGAATTGGTCAAAGGATTCCGCTTTCGTCGTGGGGTCGTGCGAGGTGGCGCGGCCGGCTCTCGTCGAGCTCGGGCCGCGTGCGGGGCCGGATTGCCCCGAGAAGTCTGGGACAACTCTAACGTCGTGTCAGGGTCGACGGAGACCGCCGGGCGGCACGGACGGGGCGAGGACCGCTCCCGGACGCCTCCAGCGGGGTCCCGGCGGAGTGTCCGTGGGGTGCGGCGGGTGAGCTTCCGGCACGGCGTCGGAAGGTTCCCGGCCGGGGCCGGTGGGGCGTCGGTTCGCTGCCGGTACGACGTCGGCGCGTTCCCGGACGGGCGCCGGTGACGTGCAGGCGAGCTGCCGGCGAGGACGGTGGGAAGGGGGCGGTGCGAAGGGGACGCTGGGACGGGGCGCCCCGTCACCGTCCGCGCGGGAACGGCACCCGGTCCAGGTCCTCCGCGGCCAGCACGGTGGCTCCGCCGGCGCGGTCGCGGGCCTGTGCGACCAGCGGGGAGACGTCGGTGTACCGGGACGAGAAGTGGGTGAGGACCAGGATGCCCACGCCACCACCGCCGGCCAGCGCGCCCGCCTGGCCGGCGGTGAGGTGGCGGTACCGCGCGGCGAGGCCGGCGTCGTCGTCGGCGAACGTGGACTCGGCCACGAGCAGGTCGGCCCCGTCGGCGAGCTCCTCGGCGCCCGGGCACGGCGCCGTGTCCATGACGAAGGCGAAGCGCCGGCCCGCCCGCGGCCGGCTCACGTCCTCGAGACGCACCCCGCCCAGCCGTCCCTCCCGCTGCAGCCGGCCGACGTCCGGGCCCGTGATCCCGGCCGCCGCGAGCCGGTCCGGCAGCAACGTGCGGCCGTCCGGCTCCACGAGCCGGTAGCCGTAGGTCTCCACGCGGTGGTCCAGCGGCCGCACCTCCAGGGCCGGCGCCACGGTTCCGCCGCTGCCGTGCGGATGCAGCCGGAGGTCCGTGCCGGGAGTCGCGAGGGAGACGAGGGCCCGGACCACGTCCTCGCCGGAGGCCGGATAGTGCAGGTGGACGGGGTGCGGCACGTCGTCGAGGACCATGCGCGAGAGCACGCCGGGCAGCCCGTAGCAGTGGTCGCCGTGGACGTGGGTGAGGCAGATGCGCGTGATCCGGCGGGAGGGGACGCCCGCGTGCGTCATCTGCCGCTGCGTTCCCTCGCCCGGGTCGAAGAGCAGGCCCTCGCCGTCCCACTGCAGCAGGTACCCGTTGTGGTTGCGGGTCCGTGTCGGGACCTGGGAGGCGGTGCCGAGGACGACGAGCTCACGCATGGGACCGAGTGTGCCATCCCCGGTCGGATCCGCTCGGAGCCCTGTGCGGGAGACGGCCAGGGAGCCGGCGCGCAGGAGACGGTCCCGGACGGGCGCCGGAGCCCGTGCGCCGCTCGGCGGCGGCCGCGGTGGGCGTCAGCCCAGCGGGATGTCGAGGCACTGCTCGTCGTCGCGCCAGGTGCACGGCGTGCCCAGCTCGGCGCTGAGCCGCTCCATCCGCCGGGCGATGGGCCGGGCCTCGGCCGTGGCCGTTCTCGCCCGGAGGTCCTCGATCACCGTGGGGTGCAGGCGCAGGCGGTGCGGCAGGCCGTCCCGGACGTCGAGCAGGAAGACGAACGACTGGTCGTTGCGCGCCACGGGGTGGACGGCGTAGTCGTCGACGAAGTCCCCGGCGCTGTAGACCACCGGCCTGCCGCGGTGCACCTCGACGCCCCGGAAGATGTGGGCGGAGTGGCCGAAGACCACGTCCGCCCCGGCCTCCACCAGCGCGTGCGCGAACGCGCGGTGGTCCTCCGGCACGTCCTCGCCCCAGTTGGGGCCCCAGTGGGCGGAGACGACGAGGAGGTCGGTGCGGTCCCGGGTCCGGCGGACGAGCTCGAGGAGGTCCTGCGCGCGCCCGTCCGCGAGACGGACGGGCACGTGGTGGACGCCGGGGGACGCGGGACCTGCCGCCCAGCCCGGCTCGTTGTCCGTGAAGGCCAGGAAGCCGACCGCGGTCCCCGCCCGGGTGCAGACCGCGGGACGCCGGGCCGACTCGGCGTCCGGTCCGGCGCCGGTGTGCAGGATGCCGTGCTCGTCGAGCACCGGGAGCATCTCCCGCAGCGCCTCGGCGCCGTGGTCGAGCACGTGGTTGTTGGCCAGCGAGACGACGTCGATCCGGGCCGCCCCGAGGCTCGCGACGTTCTTGCGGTCCGAGCGGAAGTGGAACCGCTTGCCGGGCCAGGGAGCGCCGTGGTCGGCGAGCACGCACTCGAGGTTCGCGAACCGCAGGTCCGCCTGCCCGAGCAGGGGGAGGACGTCGCCCCACGGGCGGTCCGGAGCCTCGCGCCGCAGCCGCTCGTTGACCAGCCGGCCGAGCATCACGTCGCCGACCAGTGCGATTCTCATGGGCCGACCCCCTGTCCCGATCCTCCCATCGTGGCCCACGGCCCGCGGCAGGAACAAGCACAGGACGGTCCGGAGCGGCCGCTCCGCCGGTGCCGCCGCCCGCGTCCTGGGCGGGCGACGGCACCGGCGGACCGGGTCACCGGCCCAGGTCGGCCCAGTCGGTCATCCGGGCGCCGCTCGCGAGGACCGGGCGCGGGAGCGCGCGCTCCGGCAGCAGCACGTCCAGGTCGGCGACGGCGCGGGCGGCCCAGGAGGATCCGGTGCGGCCGGGGACGGACGCGGGCGCGTCCCCCGTCCGGTGCAGACGGGTCGCGTAGCCCAGGATGAGCAGGCCGGCCACGGCCAGGCCCACGCCCACCCAGGCGGGGGAGCGGTAGCCCCAGCCCGCGGTGATGACGGCGCCGCCGAGGAAGGCGCCCATGGCGTTGGCCAGGTTGAACGCCGCGTGGTTCATGGCGGCGGTCAGGGAGGGGGCGTCCTTCGCCTCGCGCAGCAGGCGCATCTGCAGCGCCGTGCTGAAGAGGGCGCCCATGAGGCCGATCCACAGCACGCCGAGCACGGCCGCGACCGCGGAGTGGGCGAAGAGCCCGAAGAAGGCGAGGGCCACGCCGGACACGGCCCCCGCGCCCAGGGCCGTCCGCTCGATGGAGCGGTCCAGCAGCGGGCCCGCCAGCAGGGAGCCCGCGGTCATGCCCACGCCGTACACGGCCAGCACCCACGGCACCGCCGAGATGTCGAGGCCGCTGAGCTCGGTCAGGATCGGGGAGACGAACGTGTAGACGGCGAACATGCCGCCGAAGCCGACGGCCCCGGCCAGCAGGGTCAGGGCCACCTGGGGCCGGCCCAGGGCACGGACCTCCTGGGCCACGGAGACGCCGCCGCCGTTGCGGGTGCGGGGGATCCAGAGGGCCAGCGCGGTGACGGTGAGCAGGCCGATGACCACCACGAGCCCGTACCCGGCCCGCCAGCCCAGGGTCCCGCCGAGCACGGCGGCCAGGGGAACGCCCACGATGTTGGCGACCGTGAGCCCGAGGGCCACCCGGGCCACGGCCGTGCCGCGCCGCTCCCGCGGCACCAGCGAGGAGGCCACCACCGCGGCGACCCCGAAGTAGGCGCCGTGCGGCAGGCCGGAGAGGAAGCGCGCCACGTACAGCCACTCGAGGGTCGGGGCGGTCGCCGACAGCACGTTGCCGGCGGTGAACGCGACCATCAGGCCGAGCAGGAGCCGCTTGCGCTCCACCCGGGCGGTCAGGGACGTGATGAGGGGTGCGCCGACGACCACGCCGAGGGCGTAGAGGGAGATGGCGTGCCCGAGGGAGGGGATCGAGGCGTGGAGGTCCTCGGCGATGAACGGCAGCAGGCCCATCGAGGCGAACTCGGTGGTGCCCACGCCGAAGCCGCCGAGGGCGAGGGCGAAGAGGGCGAATCGGGTGCCGGTGCGGTCCGGTGCGTTGAGCACCTGGAGCACGGCAGTGCGGGGTGCGGACATGGCAGATCCTTCCGTGTGGAACAAGGGGGGTGTGGAAGGCGCGTCGTCGGGCCGAACTGGTGGAAACCTCGATGCTACGGGCGATGTCGAGCGCATCCAACGGTTCGGGCGTGTGATCTTGGACAGATCGGGCTCGCGTGTGATAGGGATCGCGCTCCGTTCCGGTGGCCCGGCCGGGAGGGCCAGGGCGTGCGCGGTCCTCGCACCGAGCCCCGGACGTACGGAGCGGGGCCGGTGCCCGCCGGGCCGACTGCTATGTTTCCCAGGAGTCGACAGGCCTCCACCGGGGGCCGCTCGGGACGCAGGACCGGCCGGGAGGGCAGATGGGGCGAGACCACGCGTGGGGCGACGATCTCCGGCCCGCGGAGCTCTCCCGCGCCACCCTCAAGGACTCGACCGAGGCCCTGATCCGCCGGGCCCTGCTCAGCGGGGCCATGAAGCCGGGGGAGATCTACTCCGCCAACGGCCTCGCCGCCCGCCTCGGGGTGTCCAACAGCCCCGCCCGGGAGGCCATGATGTCGCTGGCCAACCGGGGACTGCTCGAGCTCGTGCGCAACCGCGGCTTCCGCGTGGTGGAGCTCACCGACCGCGACAAGCAGGAGGTCTACGACCTCCGCCGCCTCATCGAGGTGGAGGCGGTCCGCCGCGTGGCCGCGGCCGGCGTCCCGGCCGAGCAGGCCGCGCTGCTGCGGACGCTGACCGAACGGACCGTGGAGGCCGCCGCCGCGGACGGCATGCTGGAGTACCTCGAGGCCGACCAGCGCTTCCACGCGGCCCTCGTGGACCTGCTCGGCAACAGCCGGTGGACGGCGATCGTGGAGAACCTGCGGGACCAGTCCCGCATCAACGGGTCCTACCGTCTGCAGGAACGAGGGCTGGTCCGGAGCAGCGCCGAGGAGCACAGGGGCATCACCGAGGCCGTCGTCGCCGGTGACCCGGAGCTCGCGGCGCAGCGGATGATCCGTCACCTGGACTACGCCCGTCCCTGAGCTCCCTGAGCTCCCTGATCACCCAGGGCGGGCTCCAGGAGTCAGCGAGCGTTCCGGGCGGACCCGGACGCTCGCCCCGGACCGCCTGGGGTGCGGTCCTGCGGCAGGGCGTGCGGGGGCGGGGCGCCAACTCTTGACCCGCCGGTGCCTCCCGGTCATGCTGGTTATCGATAACCGATGAGCTGAAGTGGTCGGGGCCGAAGGCGCCCTCCGCGCGGAGCAGTGCCGAGGGAGGTCCCCGTGCCGGACCAGATCGTCCCGCTGGACCCGGGCTTCGCCACGGTCCAGCCGTCGGCGGCCGACGTCGTCGTCGTCGGCGGCGGGATCATGGGCTTGAGCGCCGCCTGGCACCTCGCGTCCCGGGGCGTGCGCAACATCGTGCTGGTGGAGCGCGCCGAACTGGGCAGCGGGTCCTCCGCCAAGCCCCTGGGCGGTGTCCGGGCCAACTTCTCCGATCCCGGCAACATCGAGCTCGGCCGCCGCTCGCTGGAGGCCTTCCGCCGGTTCCCCCAGCGGTTCGGGGCGGACATCGGCTTCCAGCAGGTGGGCTACCTCTTCCTCTGCCGGTCCGGGGCGGAGGCGGCCGACCTGGAGGGGGCCACCGAGGTCCAGAACGCGCTGGGGGTCGACAGCCGCATGGTGTCGCCCGCCGAGGCCGCCGCGATCAATCCGCTGCTGGACCCCGCCGCGCTGGTGGGGGCCTCGTTCTCCCCGGGGGACGGGTTCGCCGCTCCGGGGGCCGTGGTCGCCGCCTACGCCGCCGCCGCCGTCGAGCTCGGGGTGGCGGTGCTCGACCGCACCCAGGTGCTGGGCATCCAGCGCACCGGGGACGCCGTCGAGTCGGTGACCACCCAGCGGGGCACGATCCGCACGGGTGCCGTGGTGTGCTGCGCGGGGGCGTGGAGCGCCGGGATCGGCGCCATGGCCGGGGTGGACCTGCCCGTCACCCCGGTCCGGCGGCTCATCGGCCTGACCCGCCAGCGGCCCGTCCCGTACCCGCGGGTGCCCTTCACGCTGGACCTCTCGACCACGTTCTACCACCACAACTACCGCAACGGCCTGCTGCTGGGCATCTCCCACGAGCAGGAACCCGGCTTCGCCCGGGAGTTCGACTTCGGCTGGCTGCCGGAGCTCAACGCCGCCGCCGCCGTCTGCGCCCCGCAGCTCGAGCACCCCGACCTGGAGGGCGGCTGGGCGGGTCTCTACGAGAACACCCCGGACCGCAACGCGCTCATCGGCGAGGCACGGGGGCTGCCCGGCTTCTTCTACGCCACCGGTTTCTCCGGGCACGGCTTCCTGCAGGGGCCGGCGGTGGGCGAACTGGTGGCCGACCTCTACCTGGGCCGCCCGTCCTTCCTGGACCCGCGCCGCTTCTCCGCCGACCGCTTCCGCGCCGCCGAGTCCGTGCTGCGCGAGGTGAACATCATCTGATCCGTCCCGCGCCCGACGAGAGGAACCCCCGCCATGACCTTCCAGCAGCTGTGGCAGCTGCGGGCCGAGTTCGCCCGCCGGCTGTCGACGATGTACGGCCAGGAGGTGCCGGCCTACACCACCCTGGTGGACGTCTCGGCCGCCGTGAACGAGGACTTCCTGGCCCGCCACGGCGCGGACGCGGAACGTCTGGGCAGCATCGACCGCGTCACGGCCGAGCGGCACGGCGCGATCCGGGTGGGCTCCCCGCGCGAGATGGCAGAGGTGGCCCGGGTCTTCGCCGCCTTCGGAATGCACCCGGTGGGCTTCTACGACCTGCGCGACGCCTCGGCCTCCTCCGTGCCGGTGGTCTCCACCGCCTTCCGCCCGACCGACCCCGAGGAGCTGGCGAGGAACCCGTTCCGGGTCTTCACCTCCATGCTGGCCGCCGACGACCCCCGCTTCTTCGACCGAGAGCTCCGGCAGCGGCTGCAGGAGTTCATCGACCGCCGCACCCTCTTCCCGCCCGAGCTGCTGGAGCTGGCCGACCGCGCCACGGAGCACGGCGGTCTCGGGGAGACCGACGCCGAGCGCCTGCTGGACCTGGCCACCGCCGCGTTCGAGCTCTCCGGCGACCCGGTGGACCACGCCTGGTACCGGGAGCTCGAGAAGGTCTCGGCGGTGGCCGCCGACATCGGCGGGGTGACCACCACCCACATCAACCACCTCACCCCGCGGGTGCTCGACATCGACGACCTCTACGCCCGCATGGAGGACCTCGGGATCACGATGATCGACGAGATCCAGGGCCCGCCCCGGTGGGACGGCCCGGACGTGCTGCTGCGCCAGACCTCCTTCCGGGCCCTGGCCGAGGAGCGGGTGTTCCGCTTCGCCGACGGCACCGTGGGTCCCGGTGCGCTGCGGGTGCGCTTCGGGGAGGTGGAGCAGCGCGGCATCGCCCTCACCCCCACCGGGCGCGACCTCTACGACCGGATGGTCGCCGAGACCGACCGGCGCCTGGCCGCCGGGGAGGGCAGCGGCATCCGGGTGGACGTGGCCCGCACCGTGTGGGAGGAGCACCTGCCCCGCACCGAGCAGGAGCTGGCCGTGCAGGGCCTGGCGTACTTCAGCTACACCCTCGACGAGGAGGCCCTGGCCCGGGTCGGGCACGCCGTCCCCGACCCGGACGCCGGCCTGGACAGCCTGGTCGAGGCCGGCATCGCCGTGCCGGAGCCGATCGTCTACGAGGACTTCCTCCCGCGCTCGGCCGCCGGGATCTTCCGGTCCAACCTCACCGACGAGGGCTCCCGCGACGACGACCAGACCGGCACCGCCTACGACCTCACCGTCATGTCCGAGGTCGTCGGGCGGGCGGTGGCCGACCCCCACGACCTCTACCGGCGCCAGCAGGACGCCTCGATCGTCCGGCTGCGCGAGCAGCTCTCCGCCGTCGTCGCGCGCTGACCCCGCAGCGGCGGCCCCCCGACCCCGAACCCCGAACCCCGAACCCCGGCCCCGGATCCCGTGCCCGCCACGGACGCCGGACCCCAGCCCGTTCGAGCACCCGTCAGCACCAGGAGGAGCACCATGTCCCAGACCGTCCAGGAGACCACCCTCGCCGCCGAGGTCCGCCGCGCCCTCCGGGCGTGCGGCGTCGATGCCGACGCCCTCTCCGGCCCGCTCGAGGCCCGCAGCCCGCTGACCGGCGAGGTTCTCGTGACCCTGCCGCAGGCCGGTGAGGAGGACGTCACCGCGGCCGTCGGTGCGGCTCACCAGGCCTTTCCGCACTGGCGGGACGTCCCGGCGCCGGTGCGCGGGAACGTGGTCAAGCGGTGGGGCGAGCTCCTTACCGAGCACAAGGAGGACCTCGCCGTGCTCGTGCAGGCCGAGGCCGGCAAGATCACCTCCGAGGCCCTCGGCGAGGTCCAGGAGATGATCGACATCTGCGACTTCGCCGTCGGGCAGTCCCGCATGCTCTACGGCAGGACCATGCCCTCCGAGCGCCCCGGGCACCGGCTCATGGAGACCTGGCACCCGCTGGGCGTGGTGGGCGTCATCTCCGCCTTCAACTTCCCGGTGGCCGTCCACTCCTGGAACACCGCGCTCGCCCTGGTCTGCGGGGACACCGTGGTGTGGAAGCCCTCCGAGACGGCCGTCCTCTGCGCCCTCGGCGCCGACGCGCTGCTGCGCCGTGCCGCCGAGGACTGCGGGGCGCCGGACGGGATCCACCAGCTCGTGCTCGCCGACCGCGCGGGCGGCGAGCGCCTCGTGGACGACCCCCGCGTCGCGCTGGTCTCGGCGACCGGGTCGGTCCGGATGGGGCGGGAGGTCGCCCCGCGCGTGGCCGCCCGCTTCGGCCGGGCCCTGCTCGAGCTGGGCGGGAACAACGCCGCGATCGTGGCGCCCAGCGCCGATCTCGACCTCGCCCTGCGCGGGATCGTGTTCTCGGCCGTGGGCACCGCCGGGCAGCGCTGCACCACGCTGCGGCGGCTGATCGTGCACGAGTCCGTCGTCGAGACCCTCGTCGAGAAGCTCGTGCAGGCCTACGGCACCCTGAACATCGGGGACCCGCGCGATCCGGCCACGCTGGTGGGCCCGCTGGTCGGCGAGGGCGGCTTCGACGCCATGCAGCAGGCCCTGCGCGACGCCCAGGACCAGGGCGGCACGGTGCTCACCGGCGGGACCCGGGTGCTGGCCGAGGAGCACCCCGGGGCCTTCTACGTCGAGCCGGCCATCGTGCGGATGCCCGCCCAGACCGCGATCGTTCAGGACGAGACCTTCGCCCCGATCCTCTACGTGCTCACCTACAGCGAGTTCGCCGAGGCCATCGAGCTGCAGAACGGGGTGCCGCAGGGGCTGTCCTCGGCCGTCTTCACCAACGACCAGCTCGAGGCCGAGCGGTTCCTCTCCTCGGCCGGGTCCGACTGCGGCATCGCCAACGTCAACATCGGCACCTCGGGCGCGGAGATCGGCGGGGCGTTCGGCGGGGAGAAGGAGACCGGCGGCGGCCGGGAGTCCGGCTCGGACTCGTGGAAGGCCTACATGCGCCAGGCCACCAACACCGTCAACTACTCCGGGCAGCTGCCCCTGGCCCAGGGCGTGGAGTTCCTCTGAGACGCCGTTGCACGGCCGGCGCGGGACGGCGGCCCACCGTCCCGTGCCGGGCGTCATCCGCCGGCGAGGTCTGGTCCGCGGCCGTCGCCGTGACCTAGAGTCGAAGATGATCAGCACACTGCTGAACGGCGGCACGGGGCCGTGCGGCGGTCGGGCGACGGCGCCCGCGCCGTCGGCCGCGGAACCGCGCACCACCACGTCAAGGAGGCACGTCCCATGACCGACACCCACGCTGCGGGAACGGATGTCGTCGACATCCTCACCACCGACCACCGGGAGATGCTCGAGCTGCTCGGCCAGATCGAGGGCACCGCGGACGCCGGCCGGCGCAGGGACCTGGCCGACACCGTGATCGCGGAGGTCATGCGCCACGCCGTCGCGGAGGAGATGTACGTCTACCCGGCCATGGCGAAGCACCTGCCGGACGGCGCCGAGGAGGTCGAGCACGACAAGCAGGAGCACGACGAGCTCGTGCAGGTCATGAAGCAGATCGAGGGCGTCGACGCGTCCGAGCCCGCGTTCCTGGAGCTGATCCGGGAGATGCAGTCGCAGCTGCGCCACCACATCGAGGACGAGGAGTCGGACCAGTTCCCGAAGCTGCGGGCGCACATCCCCGCCGGGGACCTGGTGGAGCTGGGCGAGAAGGTGGAGACCGCCAAGAAGGTCGCGCCGACCCGGCCGCACCCGCACGCGCCGCACTCGGAGCTGTTCCACAAGACCATCGGACCCGGCGTCGGCATGGTCGACCGGCTCCGCGACAAGCTGACGGGGCGGAGCACCGGCTAGGCCGCCGGGCCCCACCGCCCGTTCGCCGGCGGCCCCTGTCGGACGAGCTCCCCGAGCTCGTCCGACAGGGGCCGCTCGCGTGCGGCGGGTGTCGACCCCGGAGGAAGGAATACGCTCTGTTCCTCCAGGGTTGAGTGGGATAGACTCAGGTTAGCTGAACTGCTCGGCCGCACCCGCAGAGGAGCAGCGACCGGGTCGGTTCGTCCCCGACCGTCCACCCCAAGGAGCCGCAGTGGAGACCAAGTTCACCACCAAGTCCCAGGAGGCGCTCTCCGCCGCCTCCACCAACGCCTCGACCGCGGGCAACCCGCAGGTCGAGCCCGCCCACGTCCTCAAGGCCCTCATGGACCAGCGCGAGGGCGTGGCCGTCGCCGTCCTGAAGGCCACCGGGGCCGACGTCGACGCCGTCTCGGCCCAGGCCAGCGCCGCCATCAAGGCCCTGCCCTCCGCGTCCGGGGCCGCCACGGCCCAGGCCCAGTTCAACAGGGGCGCCCTGCAGGCCATCCAGGCCGCGGAGCAGTTCGCCCGGTCCCTCGGTGACGAGTACATCTCCACCGAGCACCTCCTGTACGGCCTCGCCCAGCAGGAGGGGAAGGTCGGCGACATCCTGCGGGACGCGGGTGCCGGACCCGACCAGCTCAAGACCGCCGTCCCGTCCGTGAGAGGAGACCGCCGCGTGACCACCCCCGACCCCGAGGGCACGTTCCAGGCGCTCGAGAAGTTCGGCACCGATCTGACCGCCATGGCCCGCGAGGGCAAGCTGGACCCCGTCATCGGGCGGGACTCCGAGATCCGGCGCGTGGTGCAGGTGCTCTCCCGCCGCACCAAGAACAACCCCGTCCTGATCGGCGAGCCCGGCGTCGGCAAGACCGCCGTCGTCGAGGGCCTCGCCCAGCGCATGGTCGCCGGGGACGTGCCCGAGTCGCTGCGCGGCAAGACGCTGATCTCGCTGGACCTCGGGTCCATGGTGGCCGGCGCCAAGTACCGCGGTGAGTTCGAGGAGCGGCTCAAGGCCGTGCTCGAGGAGATCAAGCAGTCCGAGGGCCGGATCGTCACCTTCATCGACGAGATCCACACCGTGGTCGGCGCCGGCGCCGCCGAGGGCTCGATGGACGCCGGGAACATGCTCAAGCCCATGCTGGCCCGCGGCGAGCTCCGCCTGATCGGGGCGACCACCCTGGACGAGTACCGCGAGAACATCGAGAAGGACGCCGCCCTGGAGCGCCGCTTCCAGCAGGTCTACGTCGGGGAGCCCTCCGTGGAGGACTCCGTGGCGATCCTGCGCGGGCTCAAGGAGCGCTACGAGGCCCACCACAAGGTGCAGATCGCGGACTCCGCGCTCGTCGCGGCGGCCGCGCTGTCCAACCGGTACATCCCCGGCCGGCAGCTGCCGGACAAGGCCATCGACCTGGTCGACGAGGCCGCCTCGCGGCTGCGCATGGAGATCGACTCCGCGCCGGAGGAGATCGACCAGCTGCGCCGCGCCGTCGACCGCCTGACCATGGAGGAGCTCGCCCTGGAGCGCGAGACCGACCCCGCGTCGGTCGAGCGCCTCGCCGCGCTGCGCCAGGAGCTGGCGGACAAGAGGGCGGACCTCGACGCCCTCAACGCCCGCTGGGAGGAGGAGAAGGCCGGCCTGAACCGAGTCGGCGACCTCAAGGAGCGGATCGACAACCTGCGCTCGCAGGCGGAGATGGCCCAGCGCCACGGCGACCTCGCGGAGGCCTCCCGGCTGCTCTACGGGGAGATCCCCGCGCTGCAGAAGGAGCTCGACGTCGCCCAGGAGCAGGAGGACACCTCCGTCCCGCACGACACCATGGTCTCCGAGGAGGTCACGGCCGACGACGTGGCCGAGGTGATCTCGGCCTGGACCGGCATCCCCGCCGGGCGCATGCTCCAGGGCGAGACCGAGAAGCTGCTGCACATGGAGGAGGTGCTCGGGAAGCGGCTCATCGGCCAGCGCCGGGCGGTGCAGGCCGTCGCGGACGCCGTGCGCCGCTCGCGCGCCGGCATCTCCGACCCGAACCGGCCGATCGGCTCCTTCCTGTTCCTGGGCCCCACCGGTGTGGGCAAGACCGAGCTCGCGAAGTCCCTGGCGGAGTTCCAGTTCGACGACGAGCGCGCCCTGGTGCGGATCGACATGTCCGAGTACGGCGAGAAGCACACGGTCTCCCGGCTGGTCGGCGCCCCTCCGGGCTACGTCGGCTACGAGGAGGGCGGCCAGCTCACCGAGTCCGTGCGGCGCCGCCCGTACTCGGTGGTCCTGCTCGACGAGATCGAGAAGGCCCACCCGGACGTCTTCGACATCCTGCTGCAGGTGCTCGACGACGGGCGGCTGACCGACGGGCAGGGGCGCACGGTGGACTTCCGCAACGTGATCCTCATCCTCACCTCCAACCTGGGCAGCCAGTTCCTGGTGGACCAGACCATCGAGCCCGAGGCGAAGAAGCAGGCGGTGATGAACGTGGTCAACGCCTCGTTCAAGCCCGAGTTCCTCAACCGGCTCGACGACGTGATCCTGTTCGACCCGCTGTCCACGTCCGACCTGTCGAAGATCGTGGACATCCAGGTCGCGGAGCTGGCCGAGCGCCTGGGGCAGCGCCGGCTGTCCCTGGAGGTCACCCCGGCGGCCACCGAGTGGCTGGGGCTCACCGGCTACGACCCGGCCTACGGCGCCCGGCCGCTGCGCCGGCTGGTGCAGCGGGAGATCGGGGACAAGCTCGCCAGGGCGATCCTCTCCGGGGCAGTCGTGGACGGCGACACGGTCCGGGTGGACGTCGACGCCGACGTCGTGGCGGACGGGCTCACCGTCACCGCCGTGGCGGAGGAGGCCCGCGCCGCGCGCTGAGCCGCGGGGCCGTGCGCGCCGTGAGCGGCGGCGCGCACGGCCCCGCAGGGCAGGGGCGAAGCTCGGTCCGGGCCCGGCGCCGGCCCGTCACCGCCGCTCCCGGACGCGGTTCCGCCCGCCTCCCGTGAGGTTGCCGACAGTCCACCGCACGGGCCGCCGGGCGGGCGCAACGGACTGACAAACCATGTACCCTGGTCTCACGAACCATTCATACGACATTTCCGGGGCCGTACTCTGTGCCTGAGTGCCGCCGTCCGGACCAAGAGACAGAGGGGGTCACGCCATGGGGCGCGGCCGTCAAAAGGCGAAGGCGACACGGCAGGCGCGGGAGATGAAGTACTTCAGCCCGCAGACCGACCTCACAGCACTCCAGCGGGAACTGCGCGGCAGTGAGCAGATGCCCCCGCTGCGGGAGCCGGTCCAGGAGACCGTCGAGGAGGACGAGGACGAGTACTCGGCCTACGTCGACAAGTACGCCGACGACTACGACGAGGACTACCGCCGGTAAGCGCCGGGAACCCCGTCTCCACCGCACGACGCAACAAGGTGCCCGTCCAGGACGAGCACCTTCTTCGCGTGTCCGCAGCACAGGAAGAGCCCCGCCGTCCGGCGGGGCTCTTCCTGTGCTGCTGGTTGCTCTCCTGTGCTGCTTGTCGCTCCGCCGCGCCGGATCAGCCCGTGTAGGCGTTGACCATGCGCACCGCGCCGCCGTCCACGCCCTTCGCGCCCTGCACCCAGTCGGGCCCGTCGTGGTCGGCGCCGGGGTCGAGCTCGCCCACGGTGCCCATGACCCACGAGGGCAGGCCGCGGGCGGTGAGGTGTGCGACGGCGTCGTCGGCCACCGCCGGGTCGACGATCGCGACCATGCCCACGCCGAGGTTGAGGGTGCGCTCGAGATCGGGCAGCGGGACGTTGCCGAGCTGGCTGATGAGCTGGAAGATCGCGGGCAGCTCCCAGGTGCTGCGGTCCACCGTGGCCTCGAGCCCGCCGGGCAGCACCCGGGCGAGGTTCGCGGCCAGGCCGCCGCCGGTCACGTGGCTGAAGCCGCGGACACCGTGGCCCGTGGTCCGCTCGGGTCCGTTGACGGGGAAGGCGGCGACGAGGTCCAGGACGTCCGCGGCGTAGACGCGCGTGGGCTCCAGGAGCTCCTCGCCCAGAGTGCGGCCGAGCTCGGAGACCTGCCGGTCCAGCGACCACCCGGCCACGTTGATGACCTTGCGCACCAGGGAGTACCCGTTGGAGTGCAGCCCGGAGGAGGCCATGCCGATGACCACGTCGCCGGCGCGCACGCGGTCGGGGCCCAGCAGCTCGTCGGCCTCGACCACGCCGGTGGCGGCTCCCGCGACGTCGTACTCGTCCGGGCGCAGCAGGCCCGGGTGCTCGGCGGTCTCCCCGCCGACCAGGGCGGTGCCGGCCTGCTCGCAGGCGGCGGCGATGCCGCGCACGATGTCCGCGACCCGCTCGGGCACCACGCGGCCGGTGGCGATGTAGTCGGTCATGAACAGGGGCTTGGCGCCCACCACGACGATGTCGTCGACGACCATGCCCACGAGGTCGAAGCCGATCGTGTCGTGCACGTCGAGCGTCTGGGCGATCGCGACCTTCGTGCCGACGCCGTCGGTCGAGGTGGCGAGGTAGGGCTTGCGGTAGGCGAGCAGCTCCGAGACGTCGTAGAGCCCGGCGAACCCGCCGACCCCGCCGATCACGTGGGGGGTGTGCGTGGCCTTGACCGCGCTCTTCATGAGCTCGACGGCGCGGTCTCCCGCCTCGACGTCCACGCCCGCGCTGGCGTAGGTGACGGTGCGGTTCGTGGAGGGGGGCTGGGCCATGTCAGGCGTCCTTCGCGGTCTCGTGCTGGGCGGCGTGCTGGGATCCGGGGGCTGCGGCGGGCCCGGTGGCGGGTCCGGCCGCGGGTCCGGCGGGGACGCGGTCCTCGGGCAGGATCAGGTCCTCGAGGTCGGAGTCGGGCCCGGGGTCGCACCCGGTGGAGGTCTCCTGCACGCCCGGGTCCTCGTCGGAGATGCTGGTGCGCTCGGCGGGCCGGGGGGAGCGGCCGTCGGTGGCCGAGGGGCGGGTGTCGATGGACACGGCGGAGGCGTGCTCCGGCCGCTGCGCCACGGACGGTCCGCCCGGTGCGCGGCGGGGCGAGGAGTCCACGGGCGTGCTGCGGGTCTCGAACACGTTCTTGCCGAGCTTGTCCGCGTCCGGCAGCCGGGTGGGATAGGTCCCCGAGAAGCACGCGGTGCACAGCTCGGTGCGCTCCTGCGCGGTGGCGGCGATCATCCCGTCCTCGGAGATGTAGCCGAGGGAGTCCGCGCCCAGGGACGCCCTGATCTCCTCGACCCCGAGGCCGTTGGCGATCAGCTCGGCGCGGGAGGCGAAGTCGATGCCGTAGAAGCACGGCCACTTGATGGGCGGGGAGGAGATCCGCACGTGGATCTCGGCGGCCCCCGCCTCCCGGAGCATCCGGATGAGGGCGCGCTGGGTGTTGCCGCGCACGATGGAGTCGTCGATGACCACGAGCCGCTTGCCCGCCACCACGGACTTCAGCGGGTTGAGCTTGAGCCGGATGCCGAGCTGGCGGATGGTGTCCGAGGGCTGGATGAACGTCCGTCCCACATAGGCGTTCTTGACCAGGCCGTTGCCGAACGGGATGCCGGACTCCTCGGCGTAGCCGATGGCGGCGGGGGTCCCGGACTCGGGGGTCGGCATGACGAGGTCCGCGTCGATCCCGTGCTCCCGGGCGAGCCGGCGGCCCATCTCCACGCGGGACTCGTACACGGAGCGGCCGTTGATGGTGGTGTCCGGGCGGGCCAGGTAGACGTACTCGAACACGCACGCGGCGCGGCGGGTCTCGGCGAAGCGCTGGGAGCGCAGGCCGTGCTCGTCGATCACCACGAACTCGCCGGGCTCGATCTCGCGGACCAGGGACGCGCCCACGATGTCCAGGGCGGCGGTCTCCGAGGCCACCACCCAGCCGCGCTCGAGCCGGCCGAGCACCAGCGGGCGGATGCCCTGCGGGTCGCGGGCGGCGTAGAGGGCGTTCTCGTCCATGAAGGCCAGGCAGAAGGAGCCCACGAGCTGGGGGAGCAGGTGCATGGCCGCGTCCTCGAGGGAGCCGTGCGGGTGCTCGGCCAGCAGCGCGGTGACCAGCGCGGTGTCCGTGGTGTTGCCCTGCGCCATCTCGCCCTGGGAGGGGAACCCGGACTTGTCGATCAGCTTCTCGTACAGCTCGGCCGAGTTGGTCAGGTTGCCGTTGTGCGCGAGCGCCACGGTGCCGTGCGGGGTGGCGCCCAGGGTGGGCTGGGCGTTGGCCCAGTGGGACCCGCCCGTGGTCGAGTACCGGCAGTGGCCCACGGCCAGGTGCCCGGTCAGGGTGGTGAGGGTCGCCTCGTCGAAGACCTGCGAGACGAGCCCCATGTCCTTGTACACCGCGATCCGGCTGCCGTCGCTCGCGGCGATGCCGGCGGACTCCTGGCCGCGGTGCTGCAGGGCGTAGAGGCCGTAGTAGGCCAGTTTCGCGACCTCCTCGCCGGGGGCCCAGACCCCGAACACGCCGCACGCGTCCTGGGGGCCCTTCTCTCCGGGGAGCAGGTCGTGGCTGAGTTGTCCATCAGGGCGAACCACGTCGATCAGCCTTCTCTCGAGCTTCGGGGGTCGGTGGGCCGGGGAGCGTCCGCCGGCGCGCCGGAGGGGGCGCCGCCGTCCCCGTCCACGACCTCGGTGGTGACGGCCCGTGCGAGGGCCACGGAGACCCGGTCCAGCACGAGGGCCAGGACGGCGCCGGCGGCCAGGCCCAGGACCGTGCAGACGGAGACCATGAACAGGGTCACGGCCCCCTGGGTGAACTCGGCGCTGCCCCCGCCGGCCAGCCCCACGAGCACGCCCACGACGGCGCCGAGGACGCCGCCGAGCAGGACGAACGCCCAGATGTTGGGGGCGCGGCGCAGGGTCATCTGCTGGTTGCCGGCGGCGGCCAGCGGCACGACGGCCCGTTCCCGGCGGCGCCGGCGCGGGAACCTCCGCGGGGACGGGCGCGCGGAGGGGGATGAGGGAGTGGAGCTCATGTCCTCAAGGCTACCGGGGAAAGAGGGGCAGGGCGTCCGCGAGATCGGTCCGTGTGCCCGAGGCCACAGCCGCGCCGGAGGCGACGGCCTCCGGCCAGGTCACGGCGCCCGTGACCAGGCCGAGCCACGTGCGGGCGTCGGTCTCGACGACGTTGGGCGGGGTCCCGCGGGTGTGCCGGGGCCCGGCCACGCACTGGGTCACGCCGAAGGGCGGGACGCGCACCTCCACGCTGTTGCCGGGCAGCCGCTCGGCGAGCTCCTCGAGCGCGTAGCGCACGGCGGTGGCCACGGTCCGGCGCGGGGCGCCGTCCGGGTCCGCACGCCAGGCGCTCAGGGCCAGGGTCCCGTCCGCGGGGTCGACGCGGCGGCGGGCCACGGCCTAGTCCTGCCCGAGGGCCCGGACCGCCTCCGGCCCGAGCAGCTCCAGCAGGGGCTCGGCGAGGCGGAGCCGCCCGACGGGGCGGGAGCCGCCCATGACCGGGCGCACCACGCGGCCGATCACCGCGGCGGCCGCCGGGGCGGGCACGGCCCCGGCGTGGGCGAGCAGGCTCAGGCCGACGAGCGCGTTGGCGCGGGAGCCGCCGTCGAGGACCTTGAGCGCCACCGACCACCCGCTGCGGGTGCCGAGCGCGAGCACGCCCTCCGCCCCGAGCTTCGCCACGACGTCCAGCTCCTCCATGACCACGGTGTTGTACTTGCCGGGACCGTGCACGAGCTCGGGGTAGTCGAGCATGCACTGGGCCACCGTGGCGGCGCGGGCGTCGGCGTCCAGGTTGCCCGCGGCCCGGCCCAGGGTCGAGTAGGCCCGGGCGAGACCGGTCAGGGAGATCGCCGCGAGGGGCGCGCCGCACCCGTCGACGCCCACGTGGGCCACGGGCTCGCCGGAGAAATCCGCGACGGTCTCCAGCACGGTCCGCTGCAGGGGGTGCTCCGGGTCCAGGTAGCTGTCCGTGGGCCACTCGTTCTCCGTGCAGGCCCACAGGAACGCGGCGTGCTTGCCGGAGCAGTTCATGCAGATCCGGGCCCGGCCGCGTCCGGCCCGGACGAGCTCGGTGCGGACCTCCTCGTCCTCGGGCCAGTCCGGCGGGCACTGGAGCGCCTCCTCCGTCAGGCCGGCGGCCGTCAGGATCGAGCTCACGGCGTCGAGCTGCTCGAAGGAGCCGATGTGGGACGCGGAGGCGATGGCCACCTGGGCTCCGCGCAGCGGGACGCCGGCCTTCATGGCGGCGATGGTCTGGAACGGCTTGAGCGTGGAGCGGGGGAAGATCGGGGTGCCGATGTCGCCCAGCTCCACCGCCACGGACCCGTCCGGGGCCAGGACCACGGCGGAGCCGCGGTGGCGGGACTCGACGAAGCCGCTGCGCTCGACGACGGCGAGGTCCACGGCACGGTCCGAGGTGAAGGTCTGCATCGCCCCAGTATGTCAGCCGGGCCGGGCCCGCCCCGGGCTCAGTTGTCGGTGCCGGCCTCGGCGTCGGTGTCCGCCCCGGTGCCCGCGCCGCCGGCGTCGCCCGCGTCGCCCTCGGGGGCAGTGCCCTCGGCGCCCGTGTCGGTCGTGGCGTCGTCGCCCATGCCGGTCTGCTCCGCGGTGGGGGCGGAGGCCGGCCCGGACTGGTCCAGGATGGTCGCGGGAGCCGTCTCGGCCGGAGCCTCGGGCGGCGCCTCCGTCCCGGAGTTGTCGGTGTTGTCGCAGCCGGCCAGGAAGAGGCCCAGGACCGCTGCGGCGGATGCTGCTGTGAGTCGTCGCTGCCTGTTCATTCCTCCACGGTAGGCCGGTGGCCGGGCTCACCAGCGAAGATGTCCGAGGACGTCGGCGGGGCACGGGAACTGTGAGCACATCGTCAGGGTGCTTACCTATAATAGAGGGTTGGCCTGCGGCGGGGGCATCGATGTGTCAGAAGCCGCTGCCGCCAACTAGCCTGAGGGCGTGAAGGTTCTGGTACTGGGCCCCGGAGGCCGCGAACACGCAATCATCCGCGCACTGCTGGCGGACCCCGAGGTCGCGCAGGTGCACTGTGCGCCGGGCAACGCCGGGATCGCCCAGCTCGTCCCCGTGCACGCCGTGGACGCCGACGACCCCGCCTCGGCCACCGCGCTCGCGCGCGAGCTCGCGGTGGACCTCGTCGTCGTCGGGCCCGAGGCCCCGCTGGTGGCCGGCGTGGCCGACGCCCTGCGCGAGGCCGGCTTCCTCGTCTTCGGTCCCTCGCGGGCCGCCGCGCGGCTCGAGGGCTCCAAGGCGTTCGCCAAGGAGGTCATGGCCGCCGCCGGGGTGCCCACCGCGATGGCGCGGGTCGCCGGCACGGAGGAGGAGGCCGCCGACGCCCTCGACACCTTCGGCGCCCCGTACGTCGTCAAGGACGACGGGCTCGCCGCCGGCAAGGGCGTGGTCGTCACCTCCGACCGCGCGGCCGCGCTCGAGCACGCCGCCGCGTGCTTCGCCGCGGGCGGGAGCGTGGTGGTCGAGGAGTTCCTCGACGGCCCCGAGGTGTCCCTGTTCGTGCTCACCGACGGCTCCCGCGTGATCCCGCTGAGCCCCGCCCAGGACTTCAAGCGGATCCACGACGACGACGAGGGCCCCAACACCGGCGGCATGGGCGCCTATACGCCGCTGCCGTGGCTGCCGCAGGGCTTCGTGGACGAGGTCGTGGAGCGGGTGGCCCGCCCCACGGTCGACGAGATGCGCCGCCGGGGCACCCCGTTCGTGGGCGTGCTGTACTGCGGGCTGGCCGTGACCACCCGCGGCCTGCGGGTCATCGAGTTCAACGCCCGTTTCGGGGATCCCGAGACCCAGGCCGTGCTGGCCCGGCTCACCACTCCGCTCGGACGGCTCCTGCGGGACGCCGCGGCCGGTCGCCTCGACGAGGCGGAGCGGCTGCGCTGGCGGCCCGAGACGGCCGTCGCCGTGGTGGTCGCCGCGCAGGACTACCCGGACAGCCCCCGGAAGGGCGATCCGATCGGCGGACTGGAGGAGGCGGAGGCCCTCGAGGGCGTGCACGTGGTCCACGCCGGCACCGCCGTGGCCCGCGAGGGCGAGCATGCCGGGCGGATCGTCTCCGCCGGCGGGCGCGTGCTCGCCGTCGTCGGCCTCGGGGCCGACCTCCACGACGCCCGCGAGCGCGCGTACCGGGGCGTGGGGCTCGTGGCGCTCGAGGGCTCCCAGCACCGCACCGACATCGCGCTGAAGGCAGCCCGGGGCCTCGTCACCGTCCCCGGCGCCTCCGATCCCCGACCCCGTCAGGAGCAGGCATGACCGAGCAGGGCACCGTCAGCACGCCTCCGGAGATCCCCGGGTGGACGCACATCTACTCCGGCAAGGTCCGGGAGCTCTACGTTCCCGACGAGTCGCGGCTGCGGGCCACGGGGGTGGCCATCTACGACGACGCCGAGTACCGGGCCGGCTCGGTCCTGGTGCTGGCCACGGACCGGATCAGCGCGTTCGACGAGATCCTCCCCACGGAGATCCCGGACAAGGGCAAGATCCTGACGCAGCTGTCCCTGTGGTGGTTCGAGCAGCTCGCGGGCGTGCCCAACCACGTCCTGTCGACCGACGTGCACGAGTCCGTGCGCGGGCGCGCCGTCGTGTGCAAGAACCTGTCCATGTTCCCCGTCGAGTGCATCGCCCGAGGCTACCTGACCGGATCCGGGCTCAAGGACTACCGGGAGACCGGCGAGGTGTGCGGGATCGCGCTGCCGCCCGGGCTCGTGGACGGCTCCCGGCTGGAGCAGCCGATCTTCACCCCGACCGGCAAGGCGGAGGTGGGGGAGCACGACCTGCCCATCACGTTCCAGGAGATGGCCGACGGGGTCGGCCACGCGGTGGCCGACCGGCTGCGCGAGCTGACCCTGGAGATCTACAGCGCCGCCGAGCGGATCGCCCGCGAGCGGGGGATCATCGTGGCCGACACCAAGGTGGAGTTCGGACTGGACTCCTACCGCGGCGCGATCACCCTCGGGGACGAGGTGCTCACCCCCGACTCCTCCCGCTTCTGGGACGCCGAGACCTACGAGCCGGGCCAGGCCCAGCCCTCCTTCGACAAGCAGTACGTGCGGGACTGGTTGCGCTCCGACGAGTCCGGCTGGAACGGGACCGGCCCCGTGCCCCCGCTGCCGGAGCAGGTGGTGGAACGGACCCGCGCGCGCTACGTCGAGGCGTTCGAGCGGCTCACCGGCAGGACCTTCGACCCGGACGGCAAGTTCTTCGAGGTGGCCGGCCCGCTGGACTTCTGAGCCGGAGCGCGCGGCCCAGCGCGCGAGCACTGGTTCCTCGGGTGCGGGTCCTGGGCTCCGATCCGGTGCGCGGAACGGCAGCTACCCGCCGGAGGGATCTGGGGTCCACAGCGCGCGACCCATGTCCACGCGCACGAGGTGCCGGTCGTCCTCGCGCAGGGGCGTGCCCTCGTCCCGGTACCGGACCCGGGCCTCGGCCTGGAGGTGGTCGGCGAGGGTGCCCTTCACGGTGACCACCCGCCACCACGGCAGCTCCTGGCCGGTCGGATTGCGCGCCATGACGGTGCCCACCACCCGCGGCGAGCGGCACTCGGCCAGCTCCGCGACGTCCCGGTAGGACAGCACCCGGCCCGGAGGGATCCCGGCGACGACGTCCGCCACGCGCCGCGCCAGGCCGGGGTCCGGCTCGGCCCGCCGGGTCACAGGGCGTCCCGGCCGTCCACGGGCAGGCACACGTCGAGGACCCACTGCCCGTCCTGCTGTCCGCTCTCGGCGCGGCCGCCGAGCAGAGACACGCGCTCCGTGATGCCCCGCAGACCGAGCCCCGAGGACAGCTCCGAGGAGTGGTTGCCCGTGCGCTGGTGGCTGCGCGGCATGGGGTTCAGCACGCGCAGGCGCAGCTCGTGCTCGTCCGCCGCCACCTCGATCCGGCAGCCGGACCCACGCGGGGCGTACTTGATGATGTTGGTGACGGACTCCTGCAGGATGCGGGCGGCCGTGCCGCGCACGGTGGTGGGCATGGCCTCGAGGTCCCCGGTGAGGACCACGCCCGGTTCGAAGCGCAGGTCCCGCAGGCTCGCCGCCAGCGACGTGACCACGTGCTCCAGGCTGCCGATGGCCAGGCCGGCGCCCGTGACGTCCCGCGGGTGCTCGCCCTCGTTCTCGTTGCGCAGCAGTCGCAGCATCACCCGCAGCTCGTGCAGGGCCGAGCGCGCGGCGTCCTCGACGGTCTCGAGGACCTGGTGCAGCTCGCCGACATTGCCTGATCGGCGCCGGCTCATGGTCTGCATCGTGATGAGGGTGAGCTCGTGGGCGACGACGTCGTGCAGGTCGCGGGCCAGCGCCTGCCGCTCGTCCTCCCGGAGCCGCTCGTTGAGGACCTCCAGGTCCCGGACTCGCTCCTCGCTCTTGCGACGCTGCCCCTGGAAGTACCTGACCGTGGAACCCACCAGGGTGGCCACGAGCAGTCCGTTGAAGGTGAACCAGAAGAGGGGGGAGTCGAACGGGCCGTGGAACGTGGCGGCGGCGACCGCCCAGGCGAAGTAGACGAACAGGTGAACGACGAGGAACTTCCTGGTCGCGGTGGCCGCCACCGCGGCCGTCACCACGAAGACGGTGACGATGGCGGAGGCCTGATAGTTCGCCAGGAGGGACGTGACCAGGCACGCCACTGAGGCGGCCGAAGCGTAGGTGGACCGCCAGGCGACCATTCCGATGGCGGCAGAGGAGAGCACCGCGTCGAGAACCAGCATCAGATCCGCGTTGGCGTCACCCGTAAAGTGCTGGAACAGGTACTGCAGCTGCGTCAGCAGAATGACGCCGGGATACAGAAGGACCACCACGGACAGCCACATGCCGATGGGTTCGGCCTGGAAGAACGATGTCTTCGAAGCTGTTCGCGGTGGTCGCTCTGAAAGTGTTGCTATGTCAGTCACACCCAATGATGTACCGCATTGGAGGAAAAATCATCGGCAGAGGAACGGGAACCACCCGCACATGACGTAACCGGGGGCCTGGGGCTTCTGGACCATCAACGCGTTGGCGGGTGCTGCCGGGCCGACGATGAAGGACGCGGCGAGGGCGGCAGAGGCGATGGCGGTGGTCAGCTTCTTCTTGGACATGGGGGGGCTCCTTGGATCACGAGAGCAGCACCGGATCGGGGGGGATTGCAGCCGGGCGGGGGAGAGATGTCCCGGCTGCGAGGGGGGTGTGCTGCCCTGGTACATTCCATTTTGCCAACGTTAACCGAACGAACCTATCGACCTTTGTCCAGACCATTTGTGACTTTTGGCGAATATGACGTGTTGCACTTTGGGGGACACGGAAAAATAGACTGTGCGCGTGACTGATTGCAGAGTGCTTGTCGTGGACGACCAGCCGTTGATGCTGGAGGCCCTGAAGTCCTTCTTCTCGGCCGAGCCCGGGTTCGAGGTCATTGCGACGGCGGCCAACGGCCGCGAGGCCGTCGACCGATGTCTGGCCGCCGACCCGGACGTGGTGCTGATGGACATGAAGATGCCCGTGATGGACGGGATCGAGGCCACCCGGGAGATCACCTCGCGGAGCCCGCGGTCCAAGGTGCTGGCGCTCACGACGTTCTCCACTCTGGAGTTCGTGGTGCCGGCACTGCGTGCCGGTGCCGCCGGCTACCTCGTCAAGGACGCCCGGCCGGACGAGATCATCGACGCCGTGAACCAGGTGCTCAAGGACGAGCTCGCCCTCTCCCCGGCGATCGCGCGGGCGCTCGCGGACAACGTCATCTCCGTTCCGGACCAGCAGCAGGCCCGCTCGGCCGACGACGGACTGCGCTCCCTGCTGACCGACCGCGAGATGGAGACCGTGACGCTCCTGGCGCAGGGGTTGAGCAACCGGGAGATCGCCGAGCAGATGCACGTCTCCGAGGGCAGCGTGAAGGCCTATCTCGGGCGGGTCTGTGAGAAGTTCGGCGTCCGCGACCGCGTCCAGGCGCTCATCAAGGCGTACCAGAGCGGGCTCGTGGACCCGCAGCTGCGCGATCTCTGAGGTCTCTCCGACCTCCGTCACCCCGGATCCGGACGGAAGTCCAGCGCACTTGTAGACGAAAGTGCATTCATCTGCATCGGCAAGCCCGGCATGATCAGTAGTGCGAGCAGAGAAGAAAAGTCGGTGGATGAGTGAGAGACATCCCCACGGAGCACGGCCCAACCCCCCCCCCATGAGGCCGAGCCCCGGACCGGATGGTCCACCGACCTGCTCACGGTAGGGGGCCGCCCCGGGACAGTCCCCCCTGGATCGGGATGCGGCCGCGCAAGGCCTGGATCACCTTGCACCCCCCCTCGGCCGATGGCCCCCTACCGTGCAACCTCTGCCCCGCGACTCCACGCACGAGAGCGGCCGCACCGGAACCGGTGCGGCCACTCTCGTGCGTTCAGCGCCCTTCTGGGCGTCCACCGGGGCGTCCCCGGCCGGGCCGGGGATATGGCGTTCCGGGGCCGTTCGTTCAGTGCTGCCGGCCGTGCTCCTCCTGGGCGGCGGGACTGTGGCCGAAGAACCAGGTGATGTGGTGCCGCAGCGCGGCGGCGGCGTCGTCCCCGCGGCGCTCCTGGGTGGCGCGCAGGATGGCCCGGTGCTGCTCCTGCAGCGTGCGGCGGACCTGCGGCCAGTCGTCGAGGCCGGCGACCGTCTCCTGGACGTACCCGATGGTGGCCTGGCGCAGCGAGGACATGATCGTCTCGACCACCACGTTGCCGGCCAGGGACGCGAGCAGGATGTGGAACTGCGCGTCGTGGGCGTGGAAGCGCTC
>NZ_LQBK01000009.1 GCF_001483755.1 Kocuria rosea subsp. polaris | reverse complement strand
CCCGCGCCCGCCGTGCCCGTCCGGGCACGGCGGGCGCGGGGCGTTCCCGGCTCCGCCGGTCCCGGGAATTCGGGGCCGCCCGGCGGCGGCGGTACCCTGGTAGCTGATCGAGTCCAGGAAAGCCCCAGGTCGGCCCGTCCGGCCCGGGCCGCCCCGTGCCCGGGGCCGGTCCGCCCGGGGGCGACCACGAACGAAAGAGCGGTGCCACGAGTGAGCCAGCAGAGCGACGAGAGGATCCCCGGCACGGGCGAGGCCGGGACGGGAACCGTCGGCCTGACCGGCCGTCCCGTGCGCGACTTCCCCGAGCCGCCCGAGCTCTCCACCCACGGGCCCGCCCGGATCATCGCGATGGTCAACCAGAAGGGCGGGGTCGGCAAGACCACCTCGACCATCAACCTGGGCGCCGCGCTCGCCGAGCTGGGCCGCAAGGTCCTGCTGGTCGACTTCGACCCGCAGGGAGCTCTCTCCGCCGGTCTCGGCGCCAACCCCCACGAGCTGGAGCTGACGGTCTACAACGTCATGATGGACCGCTCCGTGGACGTCTGGGACGTGGTCCAGGAGACCGACGTCGAGGGCGTCGACCTGCTCCCCGCCAACATCGACCTCTCCGCGGCCGAGGTGCAGCTGGTCACCGAGGTGGCCCGCGAGCAGGTCCTGGCCAGTGCCCTGCGCAAGCTCGAGGAGCACTACGACGTCATCATCATCGACTGCCAGCCCTCGCTGGGGCTGCTGACGGTCAACGCGCTGACCGCGGCGCACGGGGTGGTCATCCCGCTCATCGCCGAGTTCTTCGCCCTGCGCGCCGTGGCGCTGCTCGTGGACTCCATCGAGAAGGTCCAGGACCGGCTCAACCCCCGGCTGCAGATCGACGGCGTGCTCGCCACCATGTTCGACTCCCGCACCCTGCACTCCCGCGAGGTCATGGCCCGGATCGTGGACGCGTTCGGGGACAAGGTCTTCGACACGGTCATCAAGCGCACCGTGAAGTTCCCGGACGCCACGGTGGCCGCCGAGCCCATCCTGTCCTTCGCCACGGCCCACCAGGGCGCCGAGTCCTACCGCCAGCTGGCGCGGGAGCTCATCTCGCGCGGCGGTGCGCCCTGATGCACCTCGAGGAGCTGCCGGACCCCACGGGGACCGGCGGCTTCGCGGTCCGGCTGGAGGACTTCGCGGGGCCCTTCGAGGTCCTGCTCTCCCTGATCGCCAAGCACGAGCTGGACATCACCCGGATCGCGCTGGCCACCGTCACCGACGAGTTCCTCCAGTACGTGCGCGCCCTGCACCGGAACGGCTCGGCGCGCGCCCTCGACGAGGCCAGCGAGTTCCTCGTGGTCGCCGCGACCCTCCTGGACCTCAAGGCCGCCCGGCTGCTGCCGCGCGGCGAGGTCGAGGACGAGGAGGACGTGGCACTGCTCGAGGCGCGGGACCTGCTCTTCGCGCGCCTGCTGCAGTACAAGGCGTTCAAGGAGGTGGCGGTCCTGCTCGACGAGCGGATGCGGGCCGAGTCCACCCGCCTGCCCCGGTCGGTGCCCCTGGACCCGGAGGTGGCGGCCGCGCTGCCCGAGCTCGACTGGCGGACCACGCCCGAGCAGTTCGCCGAGATCGCCCGCTCGGTCTTCACGTCCCGGCCCGGGGCGCCCGCAGAGGTCGGGGTGGACCACCTGCACGAGGCGGTCGTGACGGTCCGCGACCAGGCCGAGATCCTCGCGGGACTCCTCGAGGACGGCGCCCCGCGCTCCTTCCGGGTGCTCGTCGCGGACGCCGGGTCCACCCTCGCGGTGGTCGTGCGGTTCCTGGCCCTGCTCGAGATGTACCGGGACGCGGTGCTCGAGCTCGCCCAGGAGCAGCCGCTGGGCGAGCTGACGGTCCGCTGGACCGGGGCGGGCACCGGGTGGACCGCCGACCGGCTGTCCGAGGACGCCGCGGGAGCACCGGACGGCGGCGCGTCCCCGCACGGCCTCCCGACCCCGGACGCGGTCCCGGCCGTCTCGGGAGCCTCCGCGTGAGCGCCGCGGCCGAGGACGGACCGGACCTCGAGGCACTGCCCGGCGGCGTGCGGGCCGCCGTCGAGGCGATCCTGATGGTCACCGACGAGCCGGTGAGCGAGTACGCGATCGCCGCCGCCCTGGTGCTCCCGGTCGCGTCCGTGCAGCGGGTCCTCGACCGCCTCCGTGCGGAGTACGACGGCGTCGGCACGGATCCGGGGTATGATGGTACGTTGGCGCCGCGCGGGTTCGAGCTGCGCAGCACCGGTGCCGGCTGGCGGATCCACTCGCGCAGCGAGTTCGCCCCCGTCGTCTCCGCGTTCGTCGCGGAGGGACAGACCGCCCGGCTGTCGCAGGCGGCCCTCGAGACCCTGGCCGTCGTGGCCTACCGCCAGCCCGTGAGCCGGGGGCGCATCTCCGCGATCCGCGGGGTCAACGTCGACGGCGTCGTCCGCACGCTCGTGCAGCGGGGCCTGATCCGTGAGCTCGAGCGGGACGGCGAGTCCGGCGCCGTGCTCTACGGCACCACCACGTTCTTCCTGGAGAAGATGGGCATCGGCTCGCTCGACGAGCTCCCCGACATCGCCCCTCATCTGCCGGGCATCGACCAGATCGACCACTACGAGGACTGAGACACCACCATGGCCACTTCACGTTCATCATCCGGGCGACCCGGGCCCGGCGGGCGCCGCGCGCCCGGGTCCCAGGGCGGCCGGAAGCCCCGCACCGGCCAGGGCGGCGCATCCTACCAGGGCGGCAAGGGCGCCCCCGGCCGCAGCCCCGCGAAGGGCGGCACCGCCAAGGGCGCCGCGCCCCAGGGCGGAGCCCGGGGCCGCGGGTCCCTGGGCGGCCCGGCCAAGGGAGGCGCCGCCGGGGGCGGCGCCAAGGGCGCGTCCTCGACGGGCGCCGGCCAGGACCGCGGGCCCCGTCCCTTCGCGTCCTCAGAGAAGAGCGCCCGGCGGATGCCCGCCACCCCGTACCGCCCGCCGCACCGCAAGCGCCGGCCCAAGAACCCGCCCGTGGACCGGCTCGACCAGCACGACCCGAACGGGGTGCGGCTGCAGAAGCTCATGGCCCAGGCCGGCGTGGCCTCGCGGCGGGTGTGCGAGGAGATGATCGAGGCCGGCCGGGTGCAGGTCAACGGGGAGACCGTCACGGAGCTCGGCATCCGGGTGGACCCGGACAGCGTCGAGATCCACGTCGACGGCGTCCGCGTGCAGCTCGACGAGAACCTCGTCTACTACGCGTTCAACAAGCCCGAGGGCGTGCTCTCCACCATGGACGACCCCGAGGGGCGGCCGTGCGTGTCCGACTACCTCAACCAGCAGCGCAACGAGCGCGTCTTCCACGTCGGGCGCCTCGACGTCGAGACCGAGGGCCTGCTGCTGCTGACCAACGACGGCGAGCTGACCAACCGGCTCACCCACCCCTCCTACGAGGTCCCCAAGACCTACCTCGTGCAGGTGCGCGGTCCCATGGAGAAGGGCATCGGCGCGGCCATGAAGGCCGGCATCGAGCTCGAGGACGGCATCGCCTCCGTGGACTCCTTCCGCCTCGTGGACTCCACCCCCGGGCACCTGCTCGTGGAGGTGGTCCTGCACTCCGGGCGCAACCGCATCGTGCGGCGGCTCTTCGACGCCGTGGGCCACCCCGTCGAGAAGCTCGTGCGCACCGAGGTCGGCCCCATCCGGATCGGGGACCAGCGCCAGGGCACCATCCGCCGGCTCTCGAAGACCGAGGTCGGGCACCTCCTCGCCTCGGTCGGCATGTAAGGAGCACCCGTGACGCAGACCCCCTCCGCGCCCGCGGCCCCCGCGGCGACCTCCGGGCCCGTGCTCGTGGTCGGCGCCGGCCTGCTCGGCGCCAGCATCGGGCTGGGCCTGCGCCACCTCGGCGTGGACGTCTGGCTGCAGGACTCCTCGCCCACCGCCGAGGCCGTGGCCCAGGACATCGGCGCCGGCCGCTCCTGCCGCGCCGCCGGGGAGGCCGAGGTGCCGGAGCCGGCCCTCGTCGTCGTCGCCACCCCGCCCGACGTCACCGCGCAGACCGTGGTCGAGGCGCTGGGGCGCCACCCGGACGCCGTGGTCCTCGACATCGCCTCCGTCAAGGAGGCGGTGCTCGAGGACGTGCGCGCCCTGGGCGGGGACCTCACCCGGTACGTGGGCACCCACCCCATGGCAGGCCGGGAGAAGTCCGGGCCCGTGGCCGCCCGCGGCGAGCTGTTCACGTCCATGCCCTGGGTGGTGTGCGACTCGGGCCGCTCCGCGCCCGCGGCGCTCGCCGCGGCGAAGAACCTCGCCGTGGACCTCGGGGCGACCGTGACCTTCATGGACGCCCGGGAGCACGACGCGACCGTCGCGCTGATCTCCCACCTGCCGCAGGTGATGTCCTCCCTGCTGGCCTCCCGGCTGCAGGACACGCCGCTGCACCACCTCTCCCTCGCCGGGCAGGGCCTGCGGGACACCACGCGCATCGCCGCCTCCGACCCCGGCCTGTGGGTGCAGATCCTCTCCGCCAACGCCGGACCGGTCGTCGCGTCCCTGCACGGCGTGCGCGAGGACCTCGAGCGGCTCATCGCCACCCTCGAGGAGCCGCGGGCCCCCGGCGCCAGGCTGGACATCGCCCAGCTCGTGGCCGAGGGCAACGCCGGCCAGGCCCGCATCCCGGGCAAGCACGGCGGGGCCCCCCGGGCGTTCGCCACCCTGACCGTCCTCGTGGGCGACGTCCCCGGGCAGATCGCCCGCCTGCTCACGGAGATCGGGGAGATCGGGGTCAACCTCGAGGACCTGCGCCTCGAGCACTCCCCGGGCCAGCCCGTGGGCCTCGTCGAGGTCTCGGTGCTGCCCAACCGCCGCAAGGAACTCGTCGAGGCGCTCCAGGAGCGCGGATGGAAGGTCGTGCAGTGAACACCGGAACGAACACCGCCCGCAGCGCAGCCCCCGGGACCGGGGCACCGGACCCGGCCGGACGGCCGCTGGTCGTGGCCGTCGACGGCCCCTCCGGCTCCGGCAAGTCCAGCGTGTCCAAGGAGGTGGCCCGCCGCCTCGGCCTCGCCTACCTGGACACGGGCGCGATGTACCGCGCCCTGACGTGGTGGTGCCTCGACCGGGACGTGGACCTCGCCGACGGCGACGCCGTGGCCGAGGCCGCCCGCGACTTCCCGCTCGCCCAGGGCACCGACCCCGACCGGGAGCTGGTGTTCGTCGGCGGGACCGACGTGGGGGTCGAGATCCGGGGCGCCCGGGTGACCGAGGCCGTCAGCGCGGTGGCCACCAACCCGGCGGCACGGGCCGTGCTGGTGGCCCGCCAGCAGGAGATCATCGCGGACAGCGGCCGGCGGATCGTGGCCGAGGGCCGGGACATCACCACCGTGGTGGCCCCGGACGCCGACGCCCGGATCCTGCTCACCGCCGACGAGCGGGCCCGGATGGCCCGCCGCGGCCTGCAGATCGGCGGCGTCGAGGACGCCGACCGGCTGCGGGCCCAGGTCGTGGGCCGCGACGCGAAGGACTCCACGGTCGTGAACTTCACCGAGGCCGCCGACGGCGTCGTGACCATCGACTCCTCCGAGCTCACCGTGGAGCAGACGGTCCAGGCCGTCGTCGACGTGGTCGTCCGGGCCGCGGGCCGCTCCGCCTAGACCGGCCCGCCCGGGCCCCCGAGACATTTTCCGCACCCCGACCGGCCGCACCCGGCCCAGCGAAGGACAGCCATGACCGGCAACCCCGAGAACCCCGCGCACGACACCGCGCACGACCCCTACGAGGCCGAGCTCCTCGGCGGCAGCACGGACGACGTCGCCCAGCGGCTCGCGGCCATCGACGACGACGAGGCCGACCAGCGCGCGCAGGCGCTGCGGGCCGGGCTCGAGGACTACGAGCTCGACGAGGAGGACGCCGCGCTGCTCGCCGAGTGGGCGGAGGACGGCGACCGGGCCCCGGTGCGCCGGCCCGCCCCGGTCCTCGCCATCGTGGGGCGGCCCAACGTGGGCAAGTCCACCCTGGTCAACCGCATCCTCGGCCGGCGCGAGGCCGTCGTGGAGGACACCCCGGGCGTGACCCGGGACCGCGTCTCCTACCGGGCCACGTGGAACGGGCGCAACTTCACCCTCGTGGACACCGGCGGGTGGGAGTACGACGCCAAGGGCATCAACGCCCGGGTCGCCGAGCAGGCCGAGATGGCCGTGGAGTTCGCCGACGCCGTGCTGCTCGTGCTCGACGCCACCGTGGGCGTCACCGCCGCGGACGAGGCCATCGTGAAGATGCTGCGCAAGGTCCGGAAGCCGGTGATCCTGGTCGCCAACAAGGTGGACTCCCCGCAGCTCGAGGTCGAGGCCACCTACCTGTGGTCCCTCGGCATGGGGGAGCCGCACCCGGTGTCGGCCCTGCACGGGCGCGGCGCCGCCGACGTCCTCGACGCGGTCATGGAGGTGCTGCCCGAGTTCTCCGCCGTCGCCGAGACCGAACTGACGGGCGGCCCCCGCCGCGTGGCGCTCATCGGGCGCCCCAACGTGGGCAAGTCGTCGCTGCTGAACAAGCTGGCCGGGTCCGAGCGCGTCGTCGTGGACCCCCTGGCCGGGACCACCCGCGACCCCGTGGACGAGCTGATCGAGCTCGGCGGCAAGCCGTGGCGGTTCATCGACACCGCCGGCATCCGCCGCCGCGTGCACATGGCCCAGGGGGCGGACTTCTACGCGTCCCTGCGCACCCAGGCGGCGCTCGAGCGCGCCGAGGTGGCCGTGGTGCTGCTGGCTGCGGACGAGGTGCTCTCCGAGCAGGACGTCCGCATCCTGCAGCTGGCCGTGGACTCCGGGCGCGCCCTCGTGCTCGCCTTCAACAAGTGGGACCTCATGGACGAGGACCGCCGCTACTACCTGGAGCGGGAGATCGACCGCGACCTCGCCCACGTGGCCTGGGCGCCGCGGGTGAACGTCTCGGCGAAAACCGGCTGGCACAAGGACAAGCTCGTGCCGGCCCTCGAGACGGCGCTCGAGTCCTGGGACACCCGCGTCCCCACCGGGCGGCTCAACGCGTTCCTCGGCGAGATCGTGGCCGCCCACCCGCACCCCGTGCGCGGCGGCAAGCAGCCCCGCATCCTCTTCGGCACGCAGGCCTCCTCCCGCCCGCCGCGCTTCGTGCTGTTCACCACGGGCTTCCTGGACCCGGGCTACCGGCGGTTCATCACCCGCCGCCTCCGCGAGACCTTCGGCTTCGTGGGCACGCCCATCGAGGTGTCCATGCGCGTGCGGGAGAAGCGGAGCCGGAAGCGCTGAGGCGCCGGCCGAGATGAATTCCGCCGGAGGTTGCTGTAATGTGATGCGAGTGCTCGGGGCGGGAACGCACTGAGCAGTTCGGGCTGTGGCGCAGCTTGGTAGCGCACTTGACTGGGGGTCAAGGGGTCGCAGGTTCAAATCCTGTCAGCCCGACGATTCGAGGCCGGTGGACCGCGGGAACGCGGACCACCGGCCTTCTCTCGTTCCCGGGGCGGCGGCGCGGGCGCGCCCCGCGCGGCCTACGGCCGGGCCCGGGCGGCCGACTCGCGCAGCCTGTCGGGGTCGAGGTCCGGCCGGCCGCCGGCGGTGCCCACGACCTGGGCCGCCGCGGCGGCGGCCCACCAGGCCGCGGACTCGGGGCTCTCGCCGCGCAGCAGCGCGACGGTGAGCGCGGCGACGAACGCGTCGCCGGCACCGGTGGGGTCCACGGGGTCCTCGCCCAGGTGCGGCAGGACCACGTGCCCGCCGGGCCAGGCGACCACGTCGCCCTCCCCGGTCGCCAGGGCCACGACGCGCGGGCCCTCCGCGAGCAGCGACCGCGCGGCCCGCACCGTCCCCGGCACGTCCTGCGGCGCCCAGCCCACCAGGGCCTCGGCCTCGGCCGTGTCGGCCCGCACCACGGCGGCGGTGGCCAGCACCCGCCGGCGCACGTCCTCGTCCGCCGGGCCGCCGTCGGCCACCGTCAGCGCCCCGCCCGCCGCGGCGGCCTCCAGGGCCTCCGCCACGGCGGGCCCCGGCTGCTGCAGCTGGACCAGGACCGCGTCCGCCGAGCGCAGCAGGTCCCGGCTCGCGCGCACGTCCTCGGCCGTCAGCAGCGTCCGGGCGTCCACGTCCTCCAGCAGCCGGCGGACCCCGCGGGGCCCCACCAGGTCGACGAGCAGCGCGGTCGATGCGCCGGAGCGGCGCACCACGGCGCCGACGCCGATCCCGTCACCGGCGGCCTGGGCGAGCACCTCCTCGCCGGCGCGGTCCCGACCGACGACGCCGACGAGCTGGACCTCCGCCCCGAGCTGGCGGCACCCGACGGCCTGGTTGGCGCCCTTGCCGCCGAGCAGCTCCTGCCGCTCGAGCACGTCCGTCGACCCGCCGGCCGCCGGGAGCTCCTCCACGGTCAGCACGAGATCCCGCGCCACCTGCCCCACCACCACGACACCGGACATCCGGTCCTCCTTCCGCCGAGTGCTTCCGTTCGCGAGCCTAGGCCACGCCGGCCACGGTCCCCAGGGGTCGCCCCGCCGGGGACGCCGTCGGGCGGCGGCGGACCCGCACGGCCGGTCCCGTGGCGGCGGGCCGCGGCGGTCCGCGGCGCATACACTGCACGGAACGTCGAGTGCCCCGGTCCCGGGGCCGACCACGAAGGAGCGCCGGAGTTGAACGACCTGTACACCCTGCCGAAGGCGGAGCTGCACCTGCACATCGAGGGCACCCTCGAGCCCGAGCTCGCCTTCGAGCTCGCCGCCAAGAACGGGGTGGAGCTGCCCTACGGCTCGGTCGAGGAGCTCCGGCGGCAGTACGAGTTCGAGGACCTGTCCTCGTTCCTCCGCCTCTACTACGCCACGATGGCGGTGCTGCGGGACGCCTCCGACTTCGAGGCCCTGACCCGGGCGTACCTCGAACGGTCCATCGCCCAGGGCCTGCGGCACGTCGACGTCTTCTTCGACCCCCAGGCGCACCTCGCCCGGGGAGTGCCGCTCGGCACCGTGGTCGACGGCATCCGCGCCGCCCTCGACGCCGCCCGCGCCGAGCACGGGCTCACCAGCACGCTGCTGCTGTGCTTCCTGCGGGACCGGCCCGCGGCCGAGGCGGAGGAGCTCTTCGACTCGCTCGGGGACCAGCTGGCGCGGATAGACGGGATCGGTCTCGACTCGGCCGAGGTCGGCCACCCGCCGGCCCGCTTCGAGGCGGTCTACGCGCGGGCGCGGTCGGCCGGGCTGCACGTCGTCGCCCACGCGGGGGAGGAGGCGGGCCCCGAGTACGTCCGGGAGGCCCTGGACGTGCTGCGCGTGGAGCGGGTGGACCACGGGATCCAGTGCCTGCGCGACCCCGGGCTCGTGGACCGGCTCGTCGCCGAGCGGGTGCCGCTCACCGTGTGCCCGCTGTCCAACGTCCGGCTGCGGGTGGTCGACACGCTCGCCGACCACCCCGTCCTGGAGATGCTCGAGCGGGGCCTGCTGGTCACGGTGAACTCCGACGACCCGGCGTACTTCGGCGGCTACGTGGGGGACGTCTTCCAGGGGCTGCGCGACACCCTGGGCCTCACCGACGGGCAGGCGGCCGTCCTGGCCCGCAACTCGGTGGACGCGTCCTTCGCCGGGCCGGAGCGCAAGCGCTCGATCCACGCCGAGCTCACCGCGTGGGAGCGCCGCTGAGCGCCCGACACCCGGTGCTCCCGCACGCCCGGGCCCGCGGTGGGGTCTGTGCCATAATCGAGCCGACCGCACCCGCCGGACCAGGAGTGACCCCATGAGCAACATTCCCGCCGACCTGTCCTACACGGCCGAGCACGAGTGGATCGCCGCCCCCGACGCCGACGGCGCGGTGCGCATCGGGATCACCGACCACGCGCAGAACGAGCTGGGCGACGTCGTGTTCGTCCAGCTGCCCGAGGTCGGGGAGAGCGTCGAGGCCGGCGCCTCCGTGGGAGAGATCGAGTCCACCAAGTCGGTGAGCGACATCTTCGCCCCCGTCTCCGGCGAGGTCACCGCGGTCAACGAGACGCTCGAGGACGAGCCCGGGACCGTGAACTCCGCCCCCTACGGGGAGGGCTGGCTGTTCGAGGTGCGCCCCGCCGCCGAGGACTACCGGTCCGGGCTGCTCGACGCCGAGGGGTACGCCGCCCAGCTGGACTGAACCGCGCAGGCACCCCGGCCGGGACGTGTCCCGGCCGCCCTTGCGTGTCTCCACCACCCGGTACACTGAAGAGCAACCGGGTGGCTCCGGCCGGTCGCCCGGAAACCGCCGGGACAGGAGGTCGCGGGGTCGGGGTCCCACAGGATCCGTCCACCATCACGTCACCAGTCGAGGGAAGAGATGTCCAGAACCCAGAACGGCTCGAACGCACCCCAGGGGGAGCCGGAGACCACGTCGATCCAGATCGTGGCCGAGGTCCTCTCGCACGCGGCTTCCCACAAGCTCTCGCCCGAGGAGAGCTCCGCGGTCTCCGCGCTGCCGCCGCGCAGCGCCCTGCTCGTCGCCCACGACAGCGGCGCCACCGGCTCCCGCTTCCTCCTGGACCGGGACGAGGTCCCCGCCGGCCGCCACCCGTCCTCCGAGATCTTCCTCGACGACGTCACCGTCTCCCGCCGGCACGCCCGGTTCGTCCGGCGCGGCGACACCTTCGAGATCATCGACTCCGGGTCCCTGAACGGCACCTACGTCAACGGCGACCGCGTGGACAGCGTGCAGCTCGACAACGGCGACGAGGTCCAGATCGGGAAGTTCCGGTTCACGTTCTACCGTTCGCTGCGCTCGCAGTCGGACCAGTAGAAGGGAGCCATGACCGACCCCGCGGAGACCGATCCCCACCGGGACGACGTCCAGCACGAGCCCCGGGTGGGCATCAGCGCCGTGCTCAAGGAGCTCGGTGCTGACCACCCCGGCATCACCGCCTCGAAGCTGCGCTTCCTGGAGGACAAGGGCCTGGTCCACCCGGCCCGCACCGCGTCGGGCTACCGCAAGTTCTCGCGCGCGGACGTGGACCGGCTGCGGCGGATCCTGGAGCTCCAGCGCGACCGCTACCTCCCGCTGAAGGTGATCCGGGAGCGGCTGGACGCCGACGAGGACGCCCGGGACGAGGACGCCCGGCGCGCCGCGGAGTCCGCCGACCCCGTCACCGCACCCCTGCCGGTCGTCAGCGCGCCGCGCACCTACAGCCTGCGGGAGCTCGCCGCGCGCACCGGCGCCGGCATCCCGCTGGTCCGCGAGCTCGTGAGCTACGGCCTGATCCGGGAGCAGAACGGGGTCTTCGACGACCACGCCCTCGCCATCACCCGCGCGGCCCACGCCCTGACGGCCCACGGCCTGGAACCGCGCCACCTGCGCCCGTTCAAGGCCGCGGCGGACCGCGAGCTGGGCCTCGTCGAACGGGCCGTGGCGCCCCTGAGCTCCCGCCGGGACGCGGCTTCCCGGGCCCGCGCCGTCGAGCGCGCCGAGGAGATCTCCGGGCTGTGCCTCACCATCCACACCTCGCTCGTGCGCTCGGAGATCGCCGCGCTCCAGGAGCGGGCCGCGGTGGAGGGCTGACATGGCCGTGCACCAGGTCCTGATGGAGATCGCCGGCGTCCGCATGGACGTGCCGTCGGCGCAGCCCGTCGTCGTCCTGCGCGAGGTCGAGGGCGGGCGGCACCTGCCGATCTGGATCGGCACGAACGAGGCGACGTCCATCGTCTTCGCCGTGCAGGGCATCGAGCCGCCCCGGCCCCTGACGCACGACCTCGTGCTGTCGGTGGCCACCGCCTTCGGGCGCACCCTCACCCGGGTGCGGATCCACACGGTGGAGGAGGGCGTCTTCCACGCCGCGCTCGAGTTCTCGGACGGAACGGTCGTGGACTCCCGCGCCTCGGACGCGATCGCCCTGGCCGCCCGCACCGACTGCCCCATCCTGTGCACCGAGACGGTCCTCGACGAGGCCGGCCTCGTGATGAGCGGGGACGGCGAGCTGCGGGAGCCCGGTCCCCGCCCGGGCGAGGGCGAGCAGCAGCTGCCCCCGGAGACGCAGGTCGAGCAGTTCCGCGACTTCCTCGACAACGTCGACCCCGAGGACTTCTGACCCGGGCTCCCGCGCCCGTCCGCCCGACACGGGGCCCGGCCCGCCGATGTCTTTGACCCGGCCCCCGGGGAGGTCTACCGTCGAAGCTGTACTCGAGGTGTTCCCGGGGGGATCCGGACGTCTCTGCGAGACCATCCACTCCCGGCACCGCGAGGACCGGGTCCACGAGCGAGGAGGCGGCGTGAGCGACCGCGAGCAGCCCGGCGGCACGGCGGGGACCGGCAGCCCTCCGGCGCACGGCACCCAGGGGGTCCTCTTCGACGACTCCGTGGTCCGCGACGAGTCCGTGGGCTACCGCGGGCCCACCGCGTGCAAGGCCGCCGGCATCACCTACCGCCAGCTCGACTACTGGGCGCGCACGGGGCTCGTGGAGCCCACCGTGCGCGGCGCCTCCGGGTCCGGCACCCAGCGCCTCTACAGCTTCCGGGACATCCTGGTCCTCAAGATCGTCAAGCGCCTCCTGGACACCGGCGTCTCCCTGCAGCAGATCCGCACCGCCGTGGGCGCGCTGCGCGCCCAGGGGGTCGAGGACCTCGCGCGGCTGACGATGATGAGCGACGGCGCGAGCGTCTACGCGTGCACGTCGCCGCACGAGGTCATCGACCTGGTGCAGGGCGGGCAGGGCGTCTTCGGGATCGCCGTGGGCCGGGTGTGGCGCGAGGTCGAGGGCACCCTGGCGGCGCTGCCGGGGGAGCACACCGGCCAGGACCGGGCCCCCGGGCAGGAGCCCCTGCCCGACGACGAGCTCTCCGCCCGCCGGGCCCGCCGGCAGAACGCCGGCTGATCCCGGCGGCTCAGGACGGGCCGTCGAGCAGGCCCTGCAGGATCGCCGTGTATCGCCCGGAGATGTCCCGGGCCTCCGCCCCCGGCCAGCGGTGGATCGGCCAGGCCGCCCCCTGCGCCTGCTGCCAGACCGGCAGGTCCGGGATCACCGGGCTGACCAGCAGCGGGCCGAACAGCTCCTGCAGCTCCGTCAGGCGGTGACGGTGCTCCACCGACGAGTGCTGGACCTTGTTGACCACCACGCCGGCCGCCGGCACCGCCCACGTGCGGCTCTGCTCGAACTGGGCGATCGCCGTCATCGTGCGCTTGGTCCCCGCCACCGAGAACAGCGAGGGCTCCGCCACGGAGAGCACCTTGTCGCTGGCGGCCCACGCGGTGCGGGTCAGCGCGCTCAGGGTGGGCGGGCAGTCGACCAGCACCAGGTCGTAGCCCGTGGCGCCGGAGAGCGCCCGCTCCAGCCGGCCGAGGTCCTTGTCCCGGTAGTCGGAGCGGTCGAGGTGGGAGGACCGGGCCGAACCCGGGGCGACGTCGAGGGCCCTGGCGTCCAGACCGTCCCGCACCGCCCAGGACGAGGCCACGACCACCCGCTCGAGGGACCCGCGGCGTGGCCTGCGCAGCACCTCGCCGATGTCGTGACCGCGCTCCGGGTGCACCCCCAGCCCGGTCGTGGCGTCGGCGTGCGGGTCGAGGTCCACCACCAGCGTGGGCACTCCCGCCTGCAGGGCCGCGGAGGCGATCCCCAGGGTCACGGAGGACTTGCCGACACCGCCCTTGAGGCTGCTGACGCTGACGATCTGCACGGAGGGGACACCCTTCGCTCGCGGGGACACGGGGGAGGCGGCTCCTCGGCTCCGGGAACGGGGGCCGGGCGAGGAGACGGCTGCGCCCATCGTAGCCGGGTGCGCGCCGTCCGCCCGGGTCCGGCGCGGAGCCGTCCGCGGGCCGGGCGGCCGTCCCCCGCCGCCCGGTGTAGTCTGACCGGGATGCCGTTCTGTGACCGGGGTCACGGTTTGCCCGGTGACGGCGTGGTTCACTGGTCAGGACCGCGCACGGGTGGTCATGCTGGCCCTGTGCGCTACCTCGCACGACCTCTCAAGAATCAGTGCCCGGGTGTCCACCGGACGGACCCGGGTGCGGAACGGGTGTTGATGTTCTCCAAGATCCTGGTGGCCAATCGCGGCGAGATCGCGATCCGCGCCTTCCGCGCCGCGTACGAGCTCGGGGCCAAGACGGTGGCGGTGTTCCCCTACGAGGACCGCAACTCGATCCACCGGCAGAAGGCCGACGAGGCGTACCGGATCGGGGAGGAGGGCCACCCGGTGCGGGCGTACCTGGACGTCGCGGAGATCGTCCGGGTGGCCAAGGAGTCCGGGGCGGACGCGATCTACCCCGGCTACGGGTTCCTGTCCGAGAACCCGGAGCTGGCCCGTGCGGCCGCGGCGGAGGGGATCACCTTCGTCGGGCCCCGGGCCGAGATCCTCGAGCTGGCCGGCAACAAGGTCGCCGCGCTGAAGGCGGCCAAGCGCGCGGGCATCCCCACCCTGGCCTCGACGGAGCCCTCGGCGGACCCCGACGAGCTGCTGGCGCAGGCCGAGGGCATCGGGTTCCCCATCTTCGTGAAGGCGGTCGCCGGCGGCGGCGGCCGCGGCATGCGCCGGGTGGAGACCCCGGAGGCGCTGCCCGAGGCGCTGGCCGCGGCGATGCGCGAGGCCGACACCGCGTTCGGGGACCCCACCGTGTTCCTGGAGCAGGCCGTGCTGCGCCCGCGGCACATCGAGGTGCAGATCCTCGCCGACCACGACGGCGGGATGGTGCACCTGTTCGAGCGCGACTGCTCCCTGCAGCGCCGGCACCAGAAAGTCGTGGAGATCGCCCCGGCCCCGAACCTCGACGAGGACATCCGCCAGGCCCTGCACCGGGACGCGGTGAAGTTCGCCAAGGAGCTCGGCTACGTCAACGCGGGCACGGTGGAGTTCCTGGTCGACACCGCCGGGGAGCGGGCCGGCCAGCACGTGTTCATCGAGATGAACCCGCGCATCCAGGTGGAGCACACGGTCACGGAGGAGATCACCGACGTCGACCTCGTCCAGTCCCAGCTGCGCATCGCGTCCGGCGAGACCCTGACGGACCTGGGGATCGCCCAGGACCAGCTGACCGTGCGCGGCGCCGCCCTGCAGTGCCGGATCACCACGGAGGACCCGGCCAACGGGTTCCGCCCCGACGTCGGGAAGATCTCCGCCTACCGCTCCGCCGGCGGTGCCGGGGTGCGCCTGGACGGGGGCACCGTCTACGCCGGGGCGGAGATCTCCCCCCACTTCGACTCCATGCTGGTCAAGCTCACCTGCCGGGGCCGGGACTACCCCACCGCGGTGCACCGGTCCCAGCGCGCGCTGGCGGAGTTCCGGATCCGCGGCGTGGCCACCAACATCCAGTTCCTGCAGGCCGTGCTGGCCGACCCCGAGTTCCTCGCCGGCAACGTGGCCACCGACTTCATCGAGCGCCGCCCCGAGCTGCTCGAGGCCCGCACCTCCGGGGACCGGGCCACCAAGGCCCTGACCTGGCTGGCCGAGGTGACCGTGAACCGGCCCAACGGGGACCGGGTGGAGGGCATCGACCCGCGCACCAAGCTGCCCCACTACCCCGGGGACAAGCAGGACGAGCCGTTCCGCTCGCCCTTCGACGGGCCCTCCGAGCACACCCCGCCGGACGGCTGGCGGCAGAAGCTGCTCGAGCTGGGCCCCGAGGGCTTCGCGGCCGCGCTGCGGGAGCAGCAGGCCGTGGCGGTGACCTCCACGACGTTCCGGGACGCCCACCAGTCCCTGCTGGCCACCCGGGTGCGCACCCGGGACCTGCTCGCGGCGGCCCCCGCCTACGCCCACACGCTGCCGCAGCTGCTGTCCGTGGAGGCCTGGGGCGGGGCGACCTACGACGTCGCCCTGCGGTTCCTGGGGGAGGACCCGTGGGAGCGGCTGCGGCTGCTGCGCGAGGCCATGCCGAACATCCCGATCCAGATGCTGCTGCGCGGGCGCAACACCGTGGGCTACACCCCGTACCCCACCGAGGTCACGGACGCGTTCGTGGCCGAGGCCGCGGCGACCGGCGTGGACATCTTCCGGATCTTCGACGCCCTCAACGACGTGGAGCAGATGGCCCCGGCCATCGAGGCCGTCCGGGCGACGGGGACCGCGGTCGCCGAGGTCGCCCTGTGCTACACCGGGGACCTGCTGGACCCCGCCGAGGACCTGTACACGCTGGACTACTACCTGGACCTCGCGCAGCAGTGCGTCGACGCCGGGGCGCACGTGCTGGCGATCAAGGACATGGCCGGGCTGCTGCGCCCGGCCGCGGCGGCGAAGCTGGTGAGCGCCCTGCGGGAGCGCTTCGACCTGCCGGTGCACCTGCACACCCACGACACCGCCGGCGGTCAGCTGGCCACGCTGATGGCCGCGATCGAGGCCGGGGTGGACGCGGTGGACGTCGCCGACGCCTCGATGGCCGGGACCACCTCCCAGGTGCCCGCCTCGGCGCTGGTGGCGGCGCTGGCGCACACCGACCGGGACACCGGGATCCCGCTCGAGGCGATCTCCGCGATGGAGCCCTACTGGGAGATCATCCGCCGGATGTACTCCCCGTTCGAGTCCGGGCTCACCGCCCCCACCGGGCGGGTGTACCGGCACGAGATCCCGGGCGGGCAGCTCTCGAACCTGCGCCAGCAGGCGATCGCCCTGGGCCTGGGCGAACGGTTCGAGGACATCGAGGACATGTACACCGCCGCCAACGCCATGCTGGGCCGGCTGGTGAAGGTCACCCCGTCCTCGAAGGTCGTCGGCGACCTCGCCCTGCAGCTGGTGGGGATGGGCGTGGACCCGGCGGAGTTCGCCGCAGACCCGCAGCGCTTCGACATCCCGGAGTCCGTGATCGGCTTCCTCGCCGGTGAGCTGGGGACCCCGCCGGGCGGCTGGCCCGAGCCCTTCCGCTCCAAGGCGCTCGAGGGGCGCAACGTGCGGGTCGGGGTCACCGAGCTGGCGCCCGAGGACGCCGAGGCCCTCACTGGGGACTCCGCGACCCGGCGGGCCACGCTCAACCGCCTGCTGTTCCCCGGCCCGACCCGCGAGTACGAGGCCGGGCGGGCCAAGTACGGCAACCTCGCCCTGCTGCACACCCGCGACTTCCTCTACGGGCTGACCACCGAGCACGAGCACGTGATCTCCCTCGGCAAGGGCGTGCGCCTGCTGGTGACCCTCCAGGCGATCTCGGAGGCCGACGAGAAGGGCATGCGCACCGTGATGCTCACCCTCAACGGTCAGCCCCGGATGATCGAGGTCCGCGACACCTCGGTCGCCTCGGCCGTGCCCGAGACGGAGAAGGCCGACCCCTCGGACCCCGGTCACGTGGCCGCCCCGTTCGCCGGGGCCGTCACCGTGACCGTGGCCGAGGGCGACGCCGTGGAGCCCGGCGGGCAGGTCGCGACCATCGAGGCCATGAAGATGGAGGCCTCCATCACCGCGCCCACCGGCGGCACCGTCGCCCGGGTGGCCCTGAAGGGCGTCACCCAGGTCTCCGGCGGGGACCTGCTGATCGCCCTCGAGCCCGCCGGCTGAGCCGGCCCGCCGGCGCCGCGGCCCCGCGACGGGGCCGTGGCGCCGGGCGCCCGGGAGCGCCCCGCGCCGCGCATAGGATGGGCGCCATGCGGACTTTTGACCTCATCATCATCGGCTCCGGCTCGGGCAACTCCATCCTCACCGAGGAGTACGAGGACCTGGACGTCGCGATCATCGACGGCGGGACCTTCGGCGGCACGTGCCTGAACGTGGGGTGCATCCCCACGAAGATGTACGCGTACCCGGCCAGTGTGGCCCGCCGCGCCCACGAGGCCGAGCGGCTCGGCCTCGACGCCGCGGTGAACGGCGTGCGGTGGCGGGAGATGCGGGACCGGATCTTCGGGCGGATCGACGCGATCTCCCACGGCGGGCTCGAGTACCGCCGGACGCTGCCGAACGTGACGGTCTACTCCGAGCACGTGCGCTTCACGGGTCCGCGGACCCTGCGCACCGCGTCGGGGGAGGACCTCACGGCCGCGCAGATCGTGGTGGCCGCCGGCTCGCGCCCGGTGCGGCCCGAGATCCCGGGGATCGACCTGCCGCAGGTGCACACCTCGGACACGGTCATGCGCATCGACGAGCTGCCCCACCGGGTGGTGGTGGTCGGCGGCGGCTACATCGGTGCCGAGTTCGCCCACGTGTTCTCGAGCCTGGGCTCCCGGGTGACCCAGGTCAACCGCTCCCACCGCATCCTGCGCTACCACGACCCGGAGATCGCCGAGCGGTTCGCGCGCGAGGCCTCCCGGCAGTGGAAGCTCGAGACGGGCTGGACGCTGAGCGGGGTCGAGGAGTGGGACGGCGACGAGTGCGCCGCGATGGTCACCTTCCGGGACCCGGAGGACCCGGAGCTCGTCCTGCGGCTGCCCGCGGACGTGGTGCTGGTGGCCACGGGGCGGCAGCCGAACACCGACGTGCTCGACGCCCGGGCCGGCGGCCTGGACGTGCGGGAGGACGGCCTGCTGGCCGTCGACGAGTACCAGCGCGCCCTCTCCGGCGGCCGCCCCGTCGAGGGGGTGTGGGCGCTCGGCGACATCAGCTCGCCCTACCAGCTCAAGCACGTCGCCAACGCCGAGGCCCGCACGGTGCAGCACAACCTCCTGCACCCCGGCGACCTGCGGGCCACCGACCACCGGTTCGTGCCCTCCGCCGTGTTCACCAGCCCGCAGATCGCGTCTGTCGGCATGACCCAGGAGGAGGCCGAGCAGTGGGCGGTCGAGCAGGGCAGCGAGATCACCGTCAAGGTGCAGGACTACGGGGCCACGGCCTACGGGTGGGCGATGGAGGACCACACGGGGCTGTGCAAGCTGATCGCGGAGAAGGGCACCGGACGCCTGCTGGGGGCGCACCTGATCGGCGAGGAGGCCTCCCTGCTCATCCAGCCGCTGGTCCAGGCCATGCACTTCGGCCTCGACGCCCACACGATGGCCCGCGGCCAGTACTGGATCCACCCCGCCCTGAGCGAGGTCGTCGAGAACGCCCTGCTGGGCCTCGACGTCCCCGAGCACTCACCGCTGGCCCCGGAGGCCCTCGTCGGCGGCCGGTGATCCACCCGGCCGCCGACCCCCGCTACCCGCGGCCCGGCAGGTGCGCCTGGGAGAGCTTCTCCTTGATCCGCTCCGCCGGGGTGGCGGGGGCGGGGGCCGGCTCGGGGGCCGGGCGCGAGTAGATCTCCTCGATCCGGTCCCCGAAGTCCTGGGCGATCCTGGCCCGCTTGATCTTCATGGACGGGGTCAGGTGCCCGGAGGCCTCGGTCCAGTCGACGTCGAGGATCTCGAAGGCCCGGATGCTCTCCGCCCGGGAGACCGCCTGGTTCGCGTGGTCGACGATGGCCTGGACGTGCTCGACGACCTGCGGGTGGCGCGCGGCCTCGGCCACAGGCATCGCGGGGTCCAGGCCCATCAGCTCCAGGCGCGCGGGGAGCACGTCCTGGTCGAGGGTCACGAGCGCGGCCACGAACGGCCGGTCGTCCCCGACCACCATGACCTGGGAGACCAGGGCCGAGGCGCGGATGGGGTCCTCGAGGACGTTGGGGACCACGTTCTTGCCCCCGGCGGTGACGATGATCTCCTTCTTCCGCCCGGTGAGGGTGAGGGCGCCGTCCTCGTCGAGCGAGCCGAGGTCGCCCGTGCGGAACCACCCGTCCTCGAACGCCGCCTCGGTGAGGTCCTCGCGTCCGTGGTAGCCGCGCATGACGTGGGCGCCCCGGACCAGGACCTCCCCGTCCTCGTCGATCCGCACCTCGTTGCCCGGCAGCGGGAGTCCCACGGTGCCGATCTTGCCGATCTCCGGGGTGTTGACGGCGATCGGGGCGGTGGTCTCCGTGAGCCCGTAGCCCTCGACGACGTACACGCCGATCCCGTTGAAGAAGTGGCCCAGCCGGGTGCCGAGGGCGGCGCCGCCCGAGACGGCGTGCGTGACCTCCCCGCCCATCGCCGCCCGCAGCTTCGAGTACACGAGCCGGTCGTAGAGGGCGTGGCGTGCCCGCAGCACCCGCGGCACCCGGCCGGCCTGCCCGGCCCTCGAATAGGCCACGGCCGTGGCCACGGCGCGCTCGAAGATCAGGGACTTCGCCTTCCCGGCCTTCTCGGCCTTGAGGCGGGCGCTCTGGTAGATCTTCTCGAACACGCGCGGGACGGCCAGGATGAACGTGGGCCGGAAGGCCTCGAGATCGGCCATGAGGTTCTTCACGTCCGGGGTGTGCGCCAGGACGGTCCCGGAGTAGAGGGCGATCACCTCGACGAAGCGGGCGAACACGTGGGCCAGCGGCAGGAACATCAGCGTGCGCGCGCCCGGGTGGATGATGTCCGCGACGACCAGGGTCGTGTTCTCGCACAGCCGCACGAAGTTCCCGTGCGTGAGCTCGCACCCCTTGGGCGGTCCGGTGGTCCCGGAGGTGTAGATGATCGTGGCGACGTCCTCGAGCGCCCGCGAGGTGCGGCGGGCCTCGAGCTCGTCGTCCGGGACGTCCGCGCCGGCCCGGACGAGCTCGTCGAGACCGGTGCCCGTGCCGTCGAGGCGCCAGACGTTCGCCGCGGCCCGGAAGGGCGTCTCCCGCGCGGCCGCGTGCACGGAGTCCTCGAGGGCCTGCGTCTCCACGAAGACGGCCTTCGCGTCGGAGTCGCCCATGATCCAGGCGATCTGCTGGGCCGAGGAGGAGTCGTAGACGGGGACGGGCACCGCGCCGGCGTACCAGATCGCGAGGTCCGCGAGGGTCCACTCGTAGCGGGTCCGGCTGAGGATGCCCACCCGGTCGCCCGGCTCGATCCCCGCGGCCACGAGCCCCTTGGCCACCCCCTGCACGGAGGCCAGGAACTCCCGGGCATGCACCTCACGGGACGCCCCCTCCGCCCCCAGGACGGTGTACAGGTGCGGGTCCTCGGCCCGGTCCGCCTGCATCAGCAGGAAGTCCGTGATGCGGCTGTGGACCGGCGGGTCCACGATGGCGTCGGTCGCGACGTGGCGCATGGAGTTCTCCTCGGATCGGGGTCGGTGTGCCGTCCCGGCCAGTCTAGTGAATTGGCTCACGCAAACGACGTCAGACGCGGGCGCCGTCGTCCAGGTCGTCGCGGTCGTCGGGCAGCGACCTCAGCAGGTGGCCGATCGCCGCGGTCACCGCGACCAGGCCCGCCACGATGGCCCACCACGGGAGGGAGCCGGGCAGCAGGGAGAGCGCCACCAGCAGGACCGGCACGCCGACCAGCACGGTCCAGGACAGCAGCGCCCCGCCGCTGAGTCCCTGCGTGACCGGTCCAGGGTCGGGGGAGTAGGGCGCGTCGTCGTCCTCGGGGTCCTCGGCGCCCTCCGGGTCCTCCGCCCCCGCGGCGGGCCCGCCGAAGACCGCGTCCTCGGGGGACCAGTCCCGTGGACCCGCGAGGTGCCGGTCCCCGGCGCGGCGCACGTCGTCCAGGTCCGACACGATCCGGCTCCACTCGTCCTCGGGTCCCTGGCCGGCGCCACCGGGGGCGCCGGGGCCCGCGTTCATCGCCGCACCTCCCGGTCGGCGGGGCGCAGCGGTCTCGCGGTCACCGGGTTGCGGCCGGCCAGCAGGTCGTCGAGGAAGCGCACGGACCGCGCCGCGACCACGTCCGCCTCCCGGTCCAGGGTGGCCACGTGGAAGCTCTCCGCCAGCCGGACCAGCTCCACGTCCCCGCCCGCCCGGCGCAGCACGTGGTGGTGCGAGGCGTCGGAGACCACGTGGTCGTGCTGCGAGCGCAGGACCAGGACGGGGGCGGTGACCGCGGGCAGCATCCTCCGGGTCCGGGCCATGAACCGGCCCAGCTCGGCGACGCCCGCCACGGGCGTGCGCGGATAGGCGTGCTCGGTGACCCCGGGGAGGCTGATGTCGTCCCCCACGCCCGGCACGGAGGGCACCGCGCGGTGGAGGGCCGGGGCGAACCGCGCCGTGCGGCTGACGAGGGACAGGGCCGGGTTCAGGGCCACGACCCCGTCGACGGGCAGCGTCGCGGCGAGGTGCAGGGCGAGCGCCCCGCCCATGGACAGCCCGCACACCAGCACGACGTCGTGCCGGGCCCGCAGCTCCCGCACCTGCTCGGCGGCGTGGTCGCGCCACTGCTCCCAGCGCACGGCGGCGAGGTCCTCCCAGCGCGTGCCGTGGCCGGGCAGCAGGGGCCCCACGACGTCGGCCCCCGCCTCGTGCAGGGCCCGGCCCCAGGGGCGGACGCTGAACGGGACGCCGGTGAAGCCGTGCAGCACGAGCGCGCCCGCGGGGCCGTCGGCCGGGAAGCGGAAGGGAGCGCCCGGAACGTGCTCGGCGGCGGGCGCCCCGTCCGGGGAGGGGATGGACAGGTGCTGGTCTCCGACGGGTGGCGTCATGCCTCCATGATGTCAGGGCCGGGCGCCGTCGGCGGGTGCACCGGCGGCGGCGCCCGCGCGGACGTGAGAGAATACCGGAGGCCGGACCCGGTCCGAGCGGCACGGACCCTCGCGACATCCCGATCAGCACGAAGGAGTCCTCTACCCACATGGTCTACATGTTTCTGAAGCGCTACGTCGTCGGCCCCCTGATCAACGTCGCCTTCCGGCCCGAGGTCCGCGGCCTGGAGCACGTGCCCACCGAGGGCCCGGCCATCCTGGCGAGCAACCACCTCTCGGTCTCCGACTCGGTGTTCATGCCCGTGGCCGTGCCCCGGCAGGTGTTCTTCCTGGCGAAGTCGGAGTACTTCGACAGCCCCGGGGTCAAGGGCAGGGCGGTGGCGGCGTTCTTCCGCGCCATCAACCAGATCCCTATGGACCGGACCGGCGGCCGGGCCAGCGCGAAGTCCCTGAGCAACGGCGGGCGCAAGCTGCTCGAGGGCGAGCTGCTCGGGATCTATCCGGAGGGCACCCGCTCCCCGGACGGCCGCATGTACAAGGGCAAGATCGGCGTGGCCCGGCTCGCGCTCGAGACGGGCGCCCCGGTCGTGCCGATCGCCATGGTGGGCACCGACAAGGTGCAGCCGATCGGGACCAGGCTGCCGCTGCCCCGCCGCAGCGCCCGGGTCGCCACCATCTTCGGCGAGCCGCTCGACTTCTCCCGCTACCGGGGCCGGCAGAGCGAGCACGCCCTGCTGCGCGAGGTCACCGACGAGATCATGCACGCGATCCAGGCCCTCTCCGGCCAGGTCTACGTGGACGTCTACGCCTCGGAGCACAAGAAGCGGCTCACGGAGCAGAAGCGCCAGGAGACCAGGCAGGCCGCCGCGGAGATCGTCGGCAGCGCCAAGGACAGGGCGCGCACCGCCGCCCGGAGCGCGCGCCGGACCGCGGACTCCATCACCCACCGCGACCGTCCCGAGCCCGCGGACGGGGACGCCCCGCCGCCCACCGCCCCCTGATCCCCCGCCCGGCCCCGCCCCGGACGAGACATAGGAAGACATGATGCTCGACTTCACCGTTCCCGACAGCCTCCGCAACCTGGCCTCCCCGGTGCCCTCAGCGGCCGACTACCCGGGGCTGGACGACTGGCGCGGCCTGCCTGCCGACCAGCAGCCGACGTGGCGCGACCACCCCGACTTCGCCGCCTCGATCGCCGAGCTCAACGCGGTCCCGCCCCTCGTCTTCGCGGGGGAGGTGGACAAGCTGCGCGACCGTCTGGCCGAGGTCGCCAACGGCCGGGCGTTCTTCCTGCAGGGCGGGGACTGCGCCGAGACCTTCGAGGGCGCCACCGCCGACCGGATCAGCGCCCGGGTCAAGACGCTCCTGCAGATGGCCGTGGTGCTCACCTACGGCGCGTCCATGCCCGTCGTGAAGATGGGCCGGATGGCCGGGCAGTTCTCGAAGCCCCGCTCGTCCAACGACGAGACCCGCGACGGCACGACCCTGCCGACGTTCCGCGGCGAGATGGTCAACGGCTTCGACTTCACCGAGGAGTCCCGGGCCCACGACCCGCGGCGGATGGTGCGCGGCTACCACACCTCCGCCTCCACCCTGAACCTGATCCGCGCCTTCACCACGGGCGGGTTCGCCGACCTGCGCCTCGTGCACGCCTGGAACATGGGCTTCACCACGAACCCGGCCCACGCCCGGTACGAGTCGCTGGCCCGCGAGATCGACCGCGCCGTGAAGTTCATGGACGCGTGCGGCGCCGACTTCGACGCCCTGCGGACCACGGAGTTCTACGCCGGCCACGAGGCCCTCCTGCTGGACTACGAGCGGGCCCTGAGCCGCATCGACTCCCGCACCCACCTCCCGTACGGGACGTCCGGGCACTTCCTGTGGATCGGGGAGCGCACCCGGGAGCTCGACGGCGCCCACGTGGACCTGCTCTCCCGGCTGCGCAACCCGATCGGCGTCAAGCTCGGCCCGAAGACCACCGGCGACGACGCGCTCGCGCTCATCGACAAGCTCGACCCGCAGCGCGAGCCCGGGCGGCTGACCTTCATCACCCGGATGGGCGCGAAGAACATCCGGGAGAAGCTGCCCCCGCTCGTCGAGGCCGTGGAGCGCTCCGGCGCCAAGGTCGTGTGGGTCACCGACCCCATGCACGGCAACACCGTGTCCCTGCCGTCCGGCTACAAGACCCGCAACTTCGACGACGTCGTGGACGAGGTCCGCGGCTTCTTCGAGGTGCACGAGGCCATCGGCTCGTTCCCCGGCGGCATCCACGTGGAGATGACGGGCGACGACGTCGCGGAGTGCCTCGGCGGCGCCGATCCCGTCGACGAGTCCTCCTTCCAGGACCGCTACGAGTCGCTGTGCGACCCGCGCCTGAACCACATGCAGTCCCTGGAGATCGCGTTCCTCGTGGCGGGCTACCTCTCCCGCCGCTGAGCGCAGGACCGGGCCGACGGGGCCGGGGCCGGACCGGCCGTCCGCTACAGGACGGTCAGGACGATCTCGGCCTCGTCCGTCGTCTGGGCCACCACGTAGCCGAAGGGGGCGCCGAGGCGCTCCTCGACCCGCGACGTCCACCCCGCCTCCGCGAGGACCTGCACCGCCTCGTCCACGGGCCGTCCCAGGACCCCGGGGGCGGTGTCGGTGCGAGGGCCCCCCGAGACCGCCAGGTCCACCGCCGTGCCCACGGTCACCGCCGTGCCCGCGTCGGGGTGCTGGCCCACGACAGTCCCGGGCGCGGCGTCGTCGGGCACCGCGGTCCGGGTGCCGGCCGCCAGCCCGGCGTCCTCGAGCCGGGCCCGGGCCTGCTCCTCCGTCATCCCGGCGACGTCGGGCGCGGTCGTGCGCTCGGGGCCGGTCGAGACCAGCAGGACGACCTGCTCCGCGGCCCGCACGGTGGACCCGGCCGGCGGGTCGGTGCCGAGCACGGTGCCGGAGGGGGCCACCGGGTCCTCGGTCTCGTGCACGGCGACGTTGTCCAGACCGGCACCGGCCAGGTACTGCTCGGCCAGCTCGGGACCCGCTCCCCGCACGTCCGGCACGCTCACGGTCCCGCCGGGGCCGGAGCCCAGGAGCCAGCCCAGGAACGCCGCGGCGGCCACCGCGAGCGCGACCAGGGCCAGCGTCCCCGCCGCGTGCAGGGGGCGGGAGGGGCGCAGCTCGATCTCGGGGTGCCAGGGGTCGGTGGAGCCGTGCGCGGGCGCGGCCGGCCCGCCCGGGCCCGGCGGCCTCCCGGGGCTCGCCGCGGGGGCGCCCGGCGTCCCCGCCGGCCGGGCCCGGGAGGCCGCCGGGCCGAGGGCCTCCGTGGCCGCGGTCGCCGGGCCGAGGGCCTCGGTGGGCGCGCCCGCGGGGTCCAGCACGGTGGTGGTCCCGTCGCCGGGGCCCAGCACCGCCGTGCTCCCGCCGGCCGGGGCGGACGCGGCCCGCTGCCCCGGGGCCGGTGCGGCCGGGGAGCCGCTGCCCGGGACGGGCCCGGCACCGGGTGCGGGGCGCCGGGCGAGCTCGTCGGGCCGCAGTCCCGCCCGGACCGCCCGCAGCTCCTCGAGGAACCTGCCGGCGTCCGCCGGGCGCTGCCCCGGGTCCCGGGCCGTGGCGCGGGCGACGAGCCGCGCCGGGCCCGCCGGGAGACCGGGGTCCAGGGCGCGCAGGTCCGGGACGGCGCCCTCCGCGTGGGCGCGGGCCACGGCCAGCGGGGCGCCCTCGAAGGGCCGGCGGCCGGCCAGGAGCTCGAAGAGCACGATCCCGGCCGAGTACACGTCCGCCCGGGTGTCCACCCGCTGCCCGGTCACGAGCTCCGGCGAGGCGTAGCCCACCGTGCCCAGCACCGTCCCGGTCGCCGTGTGCTGGTCCACGGCGCGCGTGAGTCCGAAGTCCGCGACCGTCACCCGGCCCGTGCCGTCGATCAGCACGTTCTCCGGCTTCACGTCACGGTGCACCAGGCCGGCCCGGTGGGCCGCCGCGAGCCCGTCGAGGACCGGCTCCAGCAGCGTCAGTGCCTCGCCCGGGGGGAGGGCTCCGCGCCGGCGCAGGAGGTCCCGCAGCGTCGAGCCCGCCACGTGCTCCATCACCAGGTAGGGCACCCCGTCCGGGGCGTGCCCCTGGTCGAGCACGGAGACGACGTGGGGGTGGGAGAGCCGTGCCGCGGCCCGGGCCTCCCGCACGAACCGGTCCGCGGCCGCCGGGTCCTCCGCGAGGTGGGCGTGCATGAGCTTGACCGCCACGACGCGCTGCAGGCGGGTGTCCACCGCCCGGTACACGGTGGCGGTGCCGCCCCGGGCGATGCGCGGACCCAGCTCGTAGCGGCCCTCGAGGAGGGTCCCGGTCAGGTGGTCGGGGAGCGCGTGCTGCACGGGCTCAGCCTAGGGCGGGGCGCTGTGCGCCGGCTGGGTCGGAGGTCACGGACCGAACCGCTTGCGGTGGGACTTGACGTTCTTGACGTACTGCTTCGTGTCGTCGTACATCCCGTACTTCTTCACCCCGTGCAGGCCCTGGTAGTACGCGGCGATGGCCACGTCGGTGCTGGGGGCGCCGCGGCCCAGCTGCCGGATGATGGCCACGCCGGCGGTGACGTTGTCCTGCGGGTCGAGCAGGTCGAGCTCCCGGCCCACGAGGCCCGAGGCCCAGTCCCCGGCGGCCGGGATGACCTGCATGGCGCCCACGGCGTCCGCGGGGGAGACGGCCCGGTGGTCGAAGCCCGACTCCTGGTAGGCGTGCGCCAGGGCGAGAGCCGGGTCCACGCCCATCCGGACGGCGGTGTCGTGGACCAGTCCGCGCATCTCCTCCCGGGAGGGCGCCGGGCGGGAGGCGAGCTGCTCGTGGTGGCGGTTGGCGGAGTCCACCACGCCGCCCTCGTAGGTGCGGCCCAGGAACGTGTCGCCGACGGCGCGCTCCCGCTCCGGGCGCGGTGCCCCGGCCGGCTCCGGGGCCGCGGCGGTCCGCACGGCGGCCGGGGCCGGCGCGGCGACCGACAGCCGCTGACCCGGGCGCAGCAGGGAGTTCACCGTCAGGTCGTTGTCCTCGAGGAGCTCCTGGACCGACACCCCGCGCTCCTGGGAGATGCTCCACAGGGAGTCCCCGGAGCGGACCACGTGGTGCGTGCGGGGCGGATCCTCCGCCGGCGGGGCGGCCTTCTCCGGGGGCCCGGCGGCGGCGGGCGCGCCGTCGGAGAGGCGCAGCTTCTGCCCGGGCATCAGCAGCGCCGCGCCCGAGAGGTCGTTCCACCGCATGAGCTTGTCCACCGCGACGCCGTGGCGCTGGGCGACCGCCCACAGGGAGTCCCCGGGGGACACGGTGTGCACCGGGGTCTTCGTCGTCGACTGCTCCGCGAGCAGGGGCGCCGCGGCCACCTGGGCCGTCTGCGCGGGGGCGGCGTGGGCCACGGTCCCCCCGCCCAGGGCGGCCAGGGCGGCGACGGCGGTGACCGCCGAGCCCGTGCGGGCGCGGCGGGCCCAGCCGGGGGAGCGGTCGTCCTGCGCGCCGGAGGACCCGCCGGAGGACTCGGCGGGGGACTCGGTGGTGCTGCAGCGCGGTGCGTCGTTCGGGTCGGTCGTGTCGCTGTCGGGGGGAAACGGCATGAAGGGGCTCTCTGACGCTGATCGGGGAAGGTGCGGAGGTCTCAGCCGGCTCCGCGGGTCGAGCATACCGTGGCGGGCCCGCGTGGCACGGGCACCGGCGGACGTGGCACTCTGGGGGCGTGAAGAACACATCCGGAATCAGCACCGAGGAGTTCGACCGCCTGGACGGCCTCGTCCAGGAGTGGTTGCCCCTGCCCGACGTCGCCGAGCAGCTCGGCCTCGTGGTCACCCGCGTCCACGGTCTCGTCGACGACGGGACGCTGCTCGCCGTCCGCAACCCGCACGACGGCATCCGCCGGGTGCCGGCCGCGTTCCTGCTGGACGGCGCCGTGGTCGACTCGCTGAAGGGCACGGTGGCGGTCCTGCGGGACTCCGGCTTCACCGACGTCGAGGCGATCGCGTGGCTGTTCACCGAGGACGAGTCCCTGCCGGGCCGCCCCGTGGACGCGCTGCGGGACGGGCGCAAGACGGAGATCCGCCGCCGGGCGCAGGCCCTCGCCTGGTGACCCGCCCCTGACCGGTGCGCCGTGCCCGCCGGTGGGCCGGCGCGCGGGGCTCAGGACGAGCGCCGGACCGCGGCCGTCGCGAGAGCGCGCAGCGCGGCCATGGGCACGGTGCCGGCCCCGAGCCGGTCCAGCGCCGCGAACGCCTCGCGGCTGAGCCCGTCGATGAGCGCCTCCGTGGAGCCCAGGGCGCCGCACGCCGTGATCAGCGCACGCAGCTCCGCGACGTCCTCCTCCGTGAGGTCCGGCCGGCCCAGGGCCGCCTCGAGCCGCGCGACCTGCGCCTCGCTGCCGCGCGTGCGCACGTAGCCCACGAGCACCGTCCGCTTGCCCTCGCGCAGGTCGTCGCCGGCGGGCTTGCCCGTGGCCGCCGGGTCGCCGAACACGCCCAGGACGTCGTCGCGGAGCTGGAACGCCTCGCCGAGGGGCAGAGCGAAGGCGGAGCAGCGCTCCAGCACCGCCTCCGGTGCCCCGGCCAGGGCGGCGCCGAGCACCACCGGGTGCTCCACCGAGTACTTCGCCGACTTGTACCGGATGACGTCCAGGGCCCGCTGCACCGCGCCGGCGCGGTCCTGGCCCCCGCCGGCGACCTCGCCCTGCACGTCCAGGTACTGCCCGGCCATCACCTCCGTGCGCATGAGGTCGAAGACGGCCCGGGCGCGCCGGCCGCCGTGCGCCGTGGTGGTGGCCGCGGCGAACAGCTGCTCGCTCCAGGACAGGCACAGGTCCCCCGAGAGGATCGCGGCGGCCACGCCGAAGGCGGCGCCGTCCAGGGCCCAGCCCCGGTCCGCGTGCGCGGACTCGAACCGCCGGTGCACGCTGGGAGCTCCCCGGCGGGTGTCGGAGCGGTCGATGACGTCGTCGTGGATGAGCGCGGCGGACTGGAAGAGCTCCAGCGCGGCACCGGCCCGCACCACGGCCGGGTCCTCCGGATCGCCGCCCGCCGCCCGCCAGCCCCAGTAGCACAGCCGCGCGCGCAGCCGCTTGCCGCCGGCGGAGAGCGCGGCCACGGCCTCCAGCAGCGGGAGCGCCTCCGCCGAGATCCCGCCCAGGACCGCCCGCTGCCGCCCGAAGAACTCTTCCAGCTCCGCGTGCAGCCGGGCCGTGAACTGCTCGTCCTCGGCGCGGAAGGCGTCCTCGGGCCCGGCCTGCGGCGCGGTGCCGGAGGACACGTCGGGGTGGTGCGGGAGCGGCGGGCACGTCATGGGTGGCTCGACCTCGGTCTCGGAACGGCGGCGGACGGCCGCTGACGGGCCTCCGGGATGTCCGGCCCAGCCTATCGAAGGCCCGGCGGACGGGCCCGGGCCGCCGTGCCCGGAAGGGCGCCCGCACGGCGGCGGCGATGTCCGCGCCGAGGGCTATGCTGTGCCGGACCCGGGAGGAGGACGCGGTGGACGAGACGCCGAAGGACCGGCTGGACCGCTGGCGCTCGTGCGCCGTGCTGCACGTCGACATGGACATGTTCTACGTCGGCGTGGAGCTGCTCGCCGCCCCCCGGCTGCGGGGCCGGCCGGTCATCGTGGCGGGGGCGGGCCACCGCTCCGTCGTGCTCTCCGCCTCCTACGAGGCCAGGGAGTTCGGCGTCCGCTCCGGCATGCCCCTGGCGAGGGCCCGGGCCATGTGCCCCCGGGCCGTGCTGCTCGAACCCCACCGCGACGCCTACGAGACCTACTCCCGGCGGGTCATGGCGATGTTCTGGGAGATCACCGACCGGGTGGAGCAGATCAGCGTGGACGAGGCCTTCCTGGACGTCGCCGGAGCCGTCCGGCGGCTCGGCCCGCCGGTGGGCATCGCCCGCGCCCTGCGCGCCCGGGTGCGGGCCGAGCTGGGGCTCACCGCCTCCGTGGGGATCGGGGCCAACAAGACCGTCGCGAAGATCGCCTCCACCCGCTCCAAGCCGGACGGTCTCCTGCTCGTCCAGCCCGAGGACACCGTCGCGTTCCTGGCGGAGCTGCCGGTCTCGGCCCTCTGGGGCGTCGGCGGGCGCACGGCCGAGGTGCTCACCGGCGCGGGGCTGCGCAGCGTCGGGGACCTCGCGGCCGCCCCGGTCCCGATGCTGGCGCGCCTGGTGGGCCGGGCCGCCGGCCACCACCTGCACGAGCTCGCCAACGGGCGCGACCCCCGTCCGGTCGAGCCGGTCCGCGAGGAGAAGAGCGTGGGCGCGGAGGAGACCTTCCCCCGTGACGTCGCCGACGACCGGGTGCTGCACGAGGCCCTGCTGCGGCTGAGCCACCGGACCGCCTCACGGCTGCGCCGCCAGGGGCTGCGCGCCCGCCGGGTGGGGCTCAAGGTGCGCTGGGCGGACTTCACGACCATCACCCGCTCGCGGACGCTGCAGCACCCCTTCACCTCCGCCCACGACCTGTTCGAGCACGGCACGGGCCTGCTCGGCGAGCTCGGGAGCCGGCCGCAGGCGGTCCGGCTCATCGGCGTCCGGGCCGAGGGGCTGGAGCCCGCCACGGACGCCCTGCAGCTGAGCCTGGACGGCCGCGAGGAGGAGTGGGGGGCCGCCGAGCAGGCCATGGACCGGGTGCACGCCCGCTTCGGCGCCGAGCGCCTGGGACCGGCCCGCCTCCTGTCGCCCGCACCACGGAATCAGCAAGCCAATTCGGAGGCTGTTGACAGCCGTGTGCGCGGTGCCAAATCCGCACCCGACGGTCTATCCTGGTAACAGGCGGCGCCGGAACAGCCGGGGAATCCGCACCCGAAGGATGAGGAGGCCTACCGTGCCACTGTCCGAGCACGAGCAACAGCTCCTGGCCCAGCTGGAGAAGCAGCTCCACGCGGACGACCCGAGGTTCGTGACGAGCATGGGCTCCCGTGCCGTCAGGGGTGCCTCCACCCGCAACATCGTCCTCGGGATCGTGATCGCCGTCGTCGGCCTGCTCGTCCTCCTGGGCGGGGTGGTCATCGACTCCATCCTGGTCGGGGTCCTGGGCTTCGTCGTGATGGGCGCCGGTGTCTACGTCGCCACGATGCGCTCCGGCAAGCCCGGCCCCGGCGGCGAGGCAGGCAAGGGCGGCCCGCCGCGCCGTTCGTCCCCCTTCCTGCAGAACCTCGAGCAGCGCTGGGACCAGCGCAACTCCGGGGGCCCGTCCTCCTGACCGGCCCGGACCGGCTCCACCGGCTCGCGGAGCCGTCCGTGGAACGCCGTCCGTAGGGTTCCGCCACGGCGGACCGCTCCGCCCGATCCCTCCACCTCCCACCACCGCCCCGCGCCCGGAAGCGCGGCCTGCGACAGCTCCCCGGTGCGCCACCGGGGAGCTTTTTGGTGCCCGGGGAACGGCCCGCCCGCCGTCCTCCACTGTCCTCCCCGCCGTTCGCCACGGCGTCCTCCACCGCGCTCCAGCACGGTCCGTCCGCGGCCCGCCGCGACGCTCCCCGCCGGCGCCGGACCGCCCCCGCCGCGCCGCCCCGCGCGGCCCACCACAGCCCTCCACCCGCGCCCACCTGGGGCGACGCCCGCCGCGGGCCCCGGGCGCCGCGCCACGCCGCGGGGCCCGGGCCCCGCGTTCGTTGACCGGGGAGTGAAGTGGAGTAAAGTGGGGCGAAGAGATGGATCTGGGAGAACTCTCGGGCTGGAGAGGCGGTGAGCATGTTTCTCGGAACGTACTCACCCCGTCTCGACGAGAAGGGCCGCCTGATCCTGCCGGCGAAGTACCGGGAGGAGCTGGCGGAGGGACTCGTCCTGACCCGTGGTCAGGAGCGGTGCCTCTACGTGTTCAGCGTCCGTGAGTTCGAACGGGTCCACGAGCAGCTGAGGGCGGCGCCGCTGTCCTCGAAGCAGGCCCGGGACTACATCCGGGTCTTTCTCTCGGGCGCCTCGGACGAGGTCCCGGACAAGCAGGGCCGAGTCACCATACCGCCGCCGCTGCGGGACTACGCCGGGCTGGACCGGGAGCTCGCCGTCATCGGCGCGGGCACCCGGGCGGAGATCTGGGACGCCCAGGCCTGGAACGAGTACCTGAACGAGAAGGAGGCCGTCTTCTCCGAGACCGAGGAGGAAGTGGTGCCCGGGCTCTTCTGAGCGCAGGGCCGCCGAGACCACCCGCGGAGCACGCGGAGCCGCTTCCCGGATGAGATCTCCAGCCGCACAGCCGTCACCGTCCTGACTCACCTTCCCCTGAGCCAGGCCGGATTCGAGGGACGGCCAGCGGATGGGGTTCTGATCCTGGAAGGCCCGCCGCCGCACCACGGCGTCGACCCGGCGCCGGACACCGCAGACCGCACCACCGTCGACCGCCGAAGAGAGGGCCCATGGCGCAACGCCCAGCCGAGCAGCTCCACGTCCCCGTGCTGCTCGAGCGGTGCCTCGACCTGATGGCTCCCGCGCTCGGCGAGGACGGCGCCGTGGCGGTCGACGCGACGATGGGCATGGGTGGTCACTCCGAGGCGCTGCTGCGGCGCTTCCCCGGCCTGCAGCTGGTGGCCATCGACCGGGACCCCCAGGCGCACGCGCTGGCCGGGGCCCGGCTGGCCCCGTTCGGGGACCGCTTCCACCCCGTGCACACGACGTACGACCGGATCCCGGAGGCCCTCGGCCGGCACGGGTTCGACCACGCGGACGCGGTGCTGTTCGACCTCGGGGTCTCGTCCCTGCAGCTCGACGAGCGCGAGCGCGGCTTCGCCTACTCCTACGACGCGCCCCTGGACATGCGGATGGACGCCACGGCGACGGTCACGGCCCAGGACGTGGTCAACGACTACAGCGAGGCGGACCTGCGCCGGATCCTGCGGGACTGGGGCGAGGAGCGCTTCGCCGGCCGCATCGCCCGCGCGATCGTGGAGCAGCGGGCCAGGACCCCGCTGCGCACCACGGGAGAGCTCGTCGAGGTCGTCCGGGGCGCCGTGCCCCAGGCGGCCCAGCACCGCAAGGGGCACCCGGCGAAGCAGACGTTCCAGGCGCTGCGGATCGAGGTCAACGAGGAGCTCGACGTCCTGCGCCGGGCGGTCCCGGCCGCGCTGGACGCCGTGCCCGTCGGCGGGCGCGTCGTGGCCATGAGCTACCACTCCCTCGAGGACCGGATCGTCAAGCAGGCCTTCGCCCGCGGCGCCACGTCCACGGCGCCGAAGGGCTTCCCCGTGGAGCTGGACCAGCACAAGCCCACCCTGCGGGTGCTGACCCGCGGGACGGAGACCCCGACCCCCCGGGAGATCGACGAGAACCCCCGGGCGGCCTCCGCGCGACTGCGCGCGGTGGAGCGGATCAGAGAGAACACTCCCCCCACAGCACAGAACGCGCAGAGGTACAGGGCATGAGCGGAACCGGACTCCAGCGACGCCCCGCACGGACGGCCGCCGCGCGCACGGGCGTCGGTGCCTGGGCCGGGCGGCGCGGGCAGCGCCCGCCGGTGGAGGGCAGCTCCGCCCGGCAGCTGAGCAGTCCCGCTCCGCACCCGGAGGAGTCGTCCGGGTCCAGCCGGGCCCCGTTGTCCGTGGTCCCGGGGCGGGCACGGCGGCAGCGGTTCTCCACCGTGGTGCTCAGTCTCGTGGCCCTCGTGGTGGCGCTGGCCTCCATCCTGGTCCTGAACATCCAGATCTCCGGCGGCCAGTACCGGCTCGTGGAGCTGCGGGCCCAGGAGCAGGCGCTCAGCCAGCAGAACGAGGCGCTCACCCAGGACCTCGAGTTCTACAACGCCCCGCAGAACCTCGCGGTGATGGCGACGGATCTCGGCATGGTCCCCGCCCTGGACTCGGGCACGGTCGACCTGACGGACGGGACCGTCGAGGGCGACCCGCTGCCCGCGCAGCCGCAGGAGAACCACGAGATCCTGGTCGAGCACGCCCACCAGACCGGCTCGGAGGCCGCGGACCGCGCGGCCGAGCGCGCCGAGGACCGCGAGCAGGAGAAGGCGGAGCAGGAGCGCGAGGACGCCGAGCGGCGGGCCCGCGAGGACGCCGCGCCGGCCGGCGGTCCGGAGGCGGAGGGCGGTTCCCTCCCGGCGCCGCCGCAGCGCACGCCCGGGGAGTGACGGGGGCACCGGCCCCCGCACCCGCCGGCAGCAGCTCCCCGGACATCCCCCAGTCGCAACCAGGAACGAGGCAGACACGTGGCACGCGCACGCTCGACGTCCACCGGTGACGCCCCCGGCGCCCGAGGCATCGGCCGCAGCCACATCGGCGTCGTCCTCGTGCTCGGCCTGCTGGTGGTCCTCGGGCTCCGGCTCGTGTGGGTGCAGGGCTTCGACGCCGCGGGCCGGGCCGAGGCCGCCGCGGGGGAACGGTCCCGCACCGAGGTCGTGCCCGCGCTGCGCGGGGAGATCCGGGACACGCACGGCAACGTCCTCGCCCGCACGCTGCAGCGCTACGACGTCACGGTCGACCAGTCCCTGGTGCGCGAGTTCGCGCGCCCCCTGGCCGACGGCACCACGGAGACCGTGACCCCCACGCAGGCGGTCTACCAGCTCGCCGACGCCCTCGAGCTCGAGGACGCCGAGGTCAAGGACGCCCTGGACGGCGACAAGCAGTTCGAGTACGTGGCCCGCGGGGTCACGCCCGAGCAGTGGAACACCGTGCGCGAGCTCGGCCTGCCCTACGTGTACGGGCAGCCGTCCTCCGACCGCATCTACCCCAACGGGCCGGTGGCCGGCAGCGTGGTCGGCTTCATGGGCGGGGACGACGAGGCGCTCGGCGGGATCGAGCAGACCCAGGACGAGCTGCTGCGCGGCACGGACGGGAGCCGGACCTTCGAGATCAGCGCCGACGGCGTGCGGATCCCGGTGGCCCCGCAGGAGGAGAGCCCGGTGGAGGACGGCTCCTCGGTGCAGCTGTCGATCGACAGCGACGTCCAGTTCTTCGCCCAGCAGGCCGTCATGGAGCGCGCCGAGGAGCTCGACGCCGAGTGGGGCACGGCCGTGGTGATGCGGATCGAGGACGGCGCGGTGCTCGCGCTCGCCGACTCCTCGACGGTGGACCCCAACGACATCGGCTCCGCGGCCCCCGAGGACCTCGGCGTGCGCTCCGTGCAGAACGCCGTGGAGCCGGGCTCCACCCAGAAGATCCTCACGGCGGCGGCCGCCGTGGAGGAGGGCGTGGTGACGCCGCGCACCGAGATCACCGTGCCCCCGTTCCTGGAGATCGAGGGGCAGAAGATCACCGACGCCTTCGACCACGGCGAGCAGCAGCGCACGTTCGCCGGGATCATCGCCGACTCGATGAACACGGGCACCGTCCTGGTCGGGGGCAAGCTCACCCCGGAGCAGCGCCACGAGTGGATGCAGCGCTTCGGCGTCGGCGAGACCACGGGGATCGAGCTGCCGGGGGAGTCGCCCGGCATCCTCACGAGCGCGGACCAGTGGGACGTGCGCCAGCAGTACACGGTGCTCTTCGGCCAGGGCGTCGCCCAGACCCCGCTGCGCACCGCCACGATCTTCCAGGCGATCGGCAACGGCGGGGTCCAGGTGGAGCCGCGGGTGGTCGAGTCCGTGATCGACCCCGACGGCACCAGCACCCCGGTCGAGCGGCCCGAGGGCGAACGGGTCGTCTCCGAGGAGACGGCGGAGCAGGTGCTCGACATGATGGAGGTCACCGTCACCCAGGGCGGCGCCAAGGAGGCGGCCGTGGAGGGCTACCGCGTGGGCGGCAAGACCGGCACCGCGGAGGCGCCGAGCCCCGAGGGCGGCTACGACGGCTACACCACCTCCTTCGTGGGCGTCGCCCCCGTCGAGGACCCCCAGTACCTCGTGGCGGTCACGCTCCAGCGGCCCCAGGGCGACGTCCGCTCGATCGGCACCACCCCCACCTTCAGCAAGATCATGGGGCAGGTGCTGCGCCACTACGACGTCCCGCCCTCGACGACCGAGCCCGTGGAGATCCCGCTGCGCACGGACGACCCGGAGGAGGACGAGGCCGAGGAGACGGCGCCGGTGGACACCCCACCGGGCGTCGAGGCACCGGAGGACGGCGCCGCCGAGACGCCGGAGGACGGCGCCGCCGAGACGCCGGAGGACGGCGCCGCCGAGCCCGGCGCGGAGCCCGGCGCCGAAGCCGAACCCGCGGCCGCCGCGGCCGGTGCTCCCGCCCCGGCCGCGTCCCGGCGGGCCGACGAGGGCGACTAGACTTCCATATCGCCGTGCCCGGCCACCCCCGGGTCCGCACCCCCCGCACCCGGCGGACCACCCACCCGCCGACCCAGACCACGAAGGACGTTGATGGACGCGACAGCCCAGCAGGGACACGACGCGCAGACGATGCGCCCCGCCCGGCCCCGGCCGCTGAGCCTCGCGGAGACCGCCCGGCTCGCCGGCGGCACCGCCCCGTCCCGCGCCGTGGAGGTCACCGGCATCTCCCTGGACTCCCGGCAGCTGCGTCCCGGCGACCTCTACGCGGCCCTGCCCGGGGCCCGCACCCACGGCGCCCGGTTCGCCGCGGCCGCCGAGCGCTCGGGCGCCGCCGCGGTGCTCACCGACGCCGAGGGCGCCGGGATCCTGCGGGACGCCGGCATCCGGCTGCCCGTGGTCGAGGCCCCGGACCCGCGCCGGTCCGTGGGCGCGATCGCCGCGCGCGTCTACGGCTCCCGGCCGGAGGACGGGACCGCCCCGGCCCTGTTCGCGGTGACCGGCACCAACGGCAAGACGACCACGACCTACTTCACCAACTCGGTGCTCCGGGCGCTCGGCCACCGCACGGGTCTGATCGGGACGATCGAGATCCTCGCCGGCGACGAGTCGATCCCCTCCCGGCTCACCACCCCGGAGGCCCCGCACGTGCACGCGCTGCTCGCGCTCATGCGCGAGCGCGGCATCACGGCGGCGTCCATGGAGGTCTCCTCCCACGCCCTGCAGTTCCACCGGGTGGACGGGGTCCGCTTCGACGTCGCCGGGTTCACCAACCTGACCCAGGACCACCTCGACCTGCACGGCTCGATGGACGAGTACTTCGCGGTGAAGGCCCAGCTGCTCACCCCGGAGCGGACCCGCAGGGCCGTGGTGGTGGTCCAGGACGAGGACGACGTCTGGGGCCTGCGGATGGCCGAGCACGCCCGGGAGCAGCTCGGCCCGGAGCTGGTGGACACCATCGCCCTGCGCGGCGGTGTGCCGGGGGACCGGGACGCCGGAGCGGACCGGACCGGCGCGGACTGGACCCTGAGCACCCTGACCCGCCGCGGGATCGGCCACTCCTTCACGCTGCGGCACCGGGACGGCCGGACGCTGCGCGTGTCCACGGGCCTGCCGGGCGACTTCAACGTGGCCAACGCCGCGCTCGCCGTGGTCATGGTCGTGGCCTCCGGGGTCGACGCCGCCGACGTGCAGCGCGTGCTCGACGAGGCGGACCCCCTCACCACGGACGTGCCCGGGCGGATGCAGCTCGTCGGCACGCAGCCGACCGCCGTCGTCGACTTCGCGCACAACCCGGACGCCCTGCGCCGCGCGCTCGCCGCCGTCGAGCCCCCCGACGAGGACGGCCGCGTCATCGTGGTCTTCGGGGCCACGGGCGAACGGGACCGGTCCAAGCGCCCCGTCATGGGCGAGATCGCCGCCCGGCACGCCGACGTCGTGATCGTCACGGACGACGACCCGCACGACGAGGACCCCGGGCAGATCCGCGCCGAGGTCGCCGCGGGAGCGTTCGCGGCCCGCGACGCCGGGGCCAGGGCCCAGGAGGTGCTCGTGCTCGAGCCCCGCGCCGTGGCCATCCGCGCCGCGGTGGCCATGGCCGGACCCGACGACTCGGTCCTCGTGGCCGGCCGCGGGCACGAGACGGTCCAGGAGATCCGGGGCGTGGACCACCCGCTGGACGACAGGGAAGAGCTGCGGGCCGCGCTGGCCGACGGGCAGCAGGACCGTTGGGAGAACCGATGATCGCACTCACCGCCGCACAGCTCGCGCAGATCACGGGGGGCCGCCCCGTCGGCGCCGCCGCCGAGGCGCCCGCCGTCCAGCACGTCGCCACCGACTCCCGGGAGGCCCGTCCCGGGACCCTGTTCGTCGCCAAGCCGGGCGAGGTCACCGACGGCCACGAGTACGTGGGCGCCGCCTTCGCCGCCGGTGCCGTGCTCGCCCTCGTCGAGCGCGAGGTGCCCGACGCCGCGGGCGTCGCCTACCCGGCCGTGCTGGTCCCCGACGTGGTCGAGGCGATGGGCCGGCTCGCCTCCTGGGTCGTGGCCCAGCTGCGCGCCGACCACGAGGTGAAGGTCATCGCCGTCACCGGCTCCGTCGGCAAGACCACCACCAAGGACCTCCTGCGGGGCATCTTCTCCGCGGAGGGTCCCACGGTCGCGCCCCGCGGGTCGTACAACGGGGAGGTCGGCGTGCCGCTGACCGTGTTCGAGGCCGAGCCGGACACCCGGTTCCTCATCATCGAGATGGGCGCCACGAAGATCGGCAACATCGACTACCTGTGCCGGATGGTCCGCCCCGACGTCGGGGTGGTCCTGTGCGTCGGCTCCGCCCACGCCGGCGAGTTCGGCGGCGTCGCCAACATCGCCCGCGCCAAGGGCGAGCTCGTCGAGTCCCTGCGCGCCGACGGCGTGGCGGTCCTCAACGACGACGACGTCCTGGTCCGCCAGATGCACCGCCGCACCGCCGCGCCCGTGCTGTTCTTCGGGGAGTCCCCGGCGAACGTGCTGCCCGAGGTCCCGGCCGCCCGGGTGCACGCCTCCGAGGTCCGGCTCGGACCCGGGGGCAGCCCGGAGTTCCGCCTGCACTTCCCGGACGGCTCCGAGCACCGGATCGTCTCCCGGCTCATCGGGGAGCACCACGTCACCAACCTGCTCGCGGCGGCGTCCGCCGCCTTCGTGGCCGGGGTCGCCCCGGAGCGGATCGCGGCCTCGCTCAACGCCCAGGGCGCCGCGAGCCGGTGGCGGATGGAGCGCACCGAGCGGGCCGACGGGGTGACGGTGATCAACGACGCCTACAACGCCAACCCCCAGTCGATGCGCGCCGCGCTGCAGACCCTGGCCCAGCTGGGCCGCGGCTCCGGCGGCTCGGCACCCCGGCGCACCTGGGCGGTGCTCGGCGGCATGCTGGAGCTCGGCGACAGCACCGTGGAGGAGCACGACGCCCTGGGCCGGATGGTCGTGCGGCTGAACATCTCCAAGCTGATCGCGGTCGGCGACCTCGCCCGCCCCGTGTACGACGCCGCCCAGCTCGAGGGCTCGTGGGGCAACGAGGCGACCTGGGCGGCCACCCCGGAGGACGCCGAGGAGATCCTGCGCGAGGAGCTCGCACCCGGTGACGTCGTGCTCTTCAAGTCCTCCAACGCCGCCGGGCTGCGGATCCTGGGGGACCGGGTGGCGGCCGGCGCGGGCAGCGGCGCCGGCGGGCCCGCCCCCGGCAACGACGCCCCGGCGCGCGGCGACCACTGGCTCTCGGCCGGCCCCTTCGTCAACGCCTCCCTCGACCCGAGCGGGAGGCCCACCGCCCCGGGAACGCCCGCGGAGGGGAACGAGCCGGCATGATCCAGATCCTCATGGCGGCCTGCTTCGCGCTGGTGCTGTCCCTCTTCGGCACCCCGGCCTTCATCAAGTTCCTCGCCCGGCGCGGCTACGGCCAGTTCATCCGGGACGACGGGCCCACGAGCCACCACACCAAGCGCGGGACGCCCACCATGGGCGGGGTCGCCATCCTCGGCTCCGTGGTGCTCGCCTACGGGCTGACCCACCTGATCTCCGGGCTCGTGTGGCCGGCCTACGGCGGCGTCACCCTCTCCGGGCTCTCCGCGCTGCTGCTGATGCTGGGCATGGGCTTCGTCGGCTTCATCGACGACTACAAGAAGATCGCCAAGAAGCAGAACCTCGGGCTCAGCCCCGTGGGGAAGATCGTCCTGCAGGGCCTCATCGGCTCCGCGTTCGCGCTGCTCGTGCTGCTCGTGCCCGGTCCGCAGGGCGCCACCCCGGCGTCCTCCGCGATCTCCGTGACCCGGGACACCTCCCTCGACCTCGCGTTCGCGGGCACGGTGGTGGGCGCCGTGCTGTTCGTGATCTGGGTGAACCTGATCGCCACCGCCACCACCAACGCCGTCAACCTCACCGACGGCCTCGACGGCCTCGCCACCGGCGCGTCCATCCTCGTCTTCAGCGGCTACCTGCTGATCGCCATGTGGCAGAACACCCACCTCTGCGGGTCCGTGGCCCAGGGGGTCTGCTACGAGGTGCGCGACGCCGCCGACCTCGCCCTCACCGCCGCCGCCCTGGTCGGGGCCCTCGTGGGGTTCCTGTGGTGGAACACCTCCCCGGCAAAGATCTTCATGGGCGACACGGGCTCCCTCGGCCTCGGCGGCGCGCTCGCCGCGTTCGCGGTGCTCACCCGCACCGAGCTGCTGCTCGTGCTCATCGCCGGGCTGTTCGTGGTGATCACGGTCTCCGTCATCCTGCAGGTCGGCTACTTCAAGCTCTCCGGCGGCAAGCGCATCTTCAAGATGGCGCCGCTGCAGCACCACTTCGAGCTCAAGGGCTGGAACGAGGTGACCATCGTGGTCCGCTTCTGGATCATCGCCGGGCTGTTCGTCGCGGCCGCGCTCGGCGTCTTCTACGGCGACTGGCTGCTCTCCCACGGAGGAATGATCCAATGATCCACGCGAGCAACGACAACCCCGTCCTGGACCGCCCCCGGCTCGCCGGGCTCACCAGCTGGGACGCCGACTGGGCCGGGCTGCGCGTGGTCGTGGCCGGGATCGGCGTGTCGGGCTTCGCCGCCGCGGACACCCTGATCGAGCTCGGCGCCCGCGTCGTCGTCGTCGACGGGGCGGACACCCCCGGGACCCGGGCGAAGGCCGACACCCTGCGCATCGTGGGCGCCGCCGAGGTCCTGCTGGGGGAGAGCCACCAGGAGGCCGTGCCCGACGTCGAGGGCGCCCGCCCCGACCTGGTCGTCACCTCCCCGGGGCTGCGGCCCGACCACCCCCTGCTCGCCGCCGCGGCCGCCGAGGGCATCCAGATCTGGGGCGACGTGGAGCTCGCCTGGCGGGTCCGCGAGCGCGCCGGGCGCAGGACCGCCGAGTGGGTCTGCATCACCGGCACGAACGGCAAGACCACCACGGTCGGGATGACCGCGGCGATGCTGCGGGCCGCCGGGCTCACCGCGGCCGCCGTCGGCAACGTGGGCACCCCGATCCTGGACGCGCTGCGCGAGCCGGTCGAGCACGACGTCCTCGCCGTGGAGCTCTCCAGCTTCCAGCTGCACTGGACGTCCTCGATGTCGCCGCTGGCCTCCGTGGTGCTCAACGTGGCCGAGGACCACGTGGACTGGCACGGCGGCTACGACAACTACGTGGCGGACAAGTCCCGGATCTACGAGCACACCCGGGTGGCCTGCGTCTACAACGCCCAGCAGGCCGAGACCGTGCGCATGGTCGAGGAGGCCGACGTCGTGGAGGGCTGCCGCGCGGTGGGCTTCACCCTCGAGACCCCGGACGTCAGCATGCTCGGCGTCGTGGAGGACCTGCTCGTGGACCGGGCCTTCCTCGACGACCGCCGCGGCTCCGCCCTCGAGCTCGCCTCGATCACCGACACCGGCCCCCTCCCCACGCCCCACGGCGTGGCCAACGCCCTGGCCGCCGCGGCGCTGGCCCGGGCGGCCGGCGCACCGCCGGAGGCCGTGCGGGAGGGGCTGCGCGACTGGGAGCCCGGCGACCACCGGATCCAGGCCGTCGCCACGACCCACGGCGTGCTGTGGATCAACGACTCCAAGGCCACCAACCCGCACGCGGCCGACGCCGCGCTGTCCGCGTTCGACTCCGTGGTGTGGATCGCCGGCGGCCTGTCCAAGGGCGTCTCCTACGACCGGCTCGTCGCCCGGCACGCCGGGCGGCTGCGCACCGTGGTGCTCATCGGCACGGACAACGACTCGCTGCTCGCCGCGCTCGCCGCCCACGCCCCGCAGGTCCCCGTCCTGCGCACGGCGGAGCGGCCCGGCGCCGGGGCGGGCGACGCCGTGATGGGCGAGGCCGTCCGGCTCGCCCACGAGGTCGCCCAGCAGGGCGACACGGTGCTGATGGCCCCGGCGTCCGCCTCGATGGACCAGTTCAGCTCCTACGCCCACCGCGGCGACGCGTTCGTCCGGGAGGTCGCCGACCTCGTGGGACGGCTCTCGTGACCGAGGTGCGGGACCGCCCGGGGCTCGCGGAGACGGCCCGCGGCTCCCTCGGCGGGGCCCGCCGCTTCTGGCGGGCCCTGGTGGACGGCCCGCTCGTCCACTCCTACTACGCCCTGGCCGGATCCGTGCTGCTGCTCACGGCCATCGGCATCATGATGGTGCTCTCCGCCTCGGCGGTGGAGTCGATCTCCGCGCAGGAGTCCGCCTACTCGTACTTCGTCAAGCAGGCCACCTACGGGGGGCTGGGCGTGCTCCTGATGTTCGGGCTCTCCTTCGTGCCCACCTCCTGGTACCGCCGGGGCGCCACCGGGCTCCTCGTCCTCGCCGTGCTGCTGCTGCTGCTCGTCTTCACCCCGCTGGGGCAGGAGATCAACGGCAACCGGAACTGGATCGTGGTGGGCGGGCAGTCCTTCCAGCCGTCCGAGGCGGCCAAGCTCGCCGTCGCCCTCTGGCTGGCGGCGGTCCTGGCCCGGCAGGGCGACGCCGTGCGGGACTGGCGCCAGGCCCTGTGGCCCTCGGCCCTGGGCATCGGGGTGCCCGCCCTGATGATCGTGCTCGGCGACGACGTGGGCACGGCCCTGGTCTTCGTCCTCATCTACGCGGCCGCGCTGTTCTTCGCCGGGGCGCCGCTGCGCCTGTTCGTGCTAGCGGCCGCCGGGGCCGCGCTGGCCGGCACGCTGGCGATCGTCACCGCGCCGCACCGCGTGGACCGGATCACCGGCTGGCTGTTCGGCGAGTGCGGGGCCACCGACGCCTGCTACCAGGCCGAGCAGGGGCTCAACGCTCTCGCCTCCGGCGGCTGGTGGGGCGTGGGCCTGGGCCAGTCCCGGCTCAAGTACAACTACGTCCCCGAGGCGCACAACGACTACATCTTCTCGATCATCGGCGAGGAGCTGGGCCTGCTGGGCACGGTGCTGATCCTGGCCCTGTTCGCGGTCATGGCCCTGGCGATGGCCCGCGTGATCCTGCGCGCCCGCAGCGGCTTCGTCCGGATCGCCACCGCCTGCATCGTCACCTGGCTCGTCGGCCAGGCGTTCATCAACATCGGCATGGTCACGGGCGTGCTGCCCGTGATCGGCATCCCCCTCCCGTTCATCAGCTACGGTGGGTCGTCGCTGCTGATGAGCCTCGCGGCCGTCGGCGTGGTGATGTCCTTCACCCGGCTGCCGCGCCGGATCCAGGTCCCCACCCGCACCCCCCGCCCCCGCACCCCGAACGAGGATCGCGCATGACACCGTCCGAACCCACCACCGGAGGCCCCGCGCCGTCGGTCCTGCTGGCCGGCGGGGGCACCGCCGGGCACGTCAGCCCGCTCCTCGCCGTGGCCGCCGCCCTGCGCGAGCAGGCCCCGCAGGCCCGGCTCACGGCGGTGGGCACCGCGTCCGGGATGGAGACGCGGCTCGTCCCGCAGGCCGGACTCGAGCTCGAGCTCGAGCTCGTCGACCGCGTGCCGCTGCCCCGCCGGCCCTCCGTGGACCTCGTCCGGCTGCCGGGGCGCCTCCTCGGCGCCGTGCGCCAGGCGGGGGAGATCCTGGACCGCGTCCGGCCCGACGTGGTGCTCGGCGTCGGCGGGTACGTCTGCACCCCCGTCTACCTCGCCGCCGCCCGGCGGGGCCTGCCCATCGTGGTCCACGAGGCCAACGCCCGGCCGGGACTGGCCAACCGGGTGGGCGCGCGCTGGGCCCGGACCGTGGCCGTCGCGTTCCCCGGCACCCCGCTGCGCGGGGCCGTGACCGTCGGCATGCCCATGCGCCGGGAGATCTCGCGCCTGGACCGCGAGGCGCTGCGCGCCGAGGCGCGCCGCTCCTTCGGGCTCGACCCCGACCTGCCCACCGTGGTGGTCACCGGCGGCTCCTCGGGCGCCCTCGCCATGAACCGGACCGTGGCCGGCGTGGCCGAGGAGGTCGCCGAGCACGGCCACCAGCTCCTGCACGTCACCGGCCGGGGCAAGCAGCTCACCCGGGACGACGGCGCGCCGCTGAGCGCCCCCGGCTACGTGCAGGTGGAGTACGTGGACGGGATGGAGCGCGTCTACGCCGCCGCGGACCTGCTGGTGGCCCGCGCCGGCGCCGCGACCGTCTCGGAGGTCGCGGCCGTCGGGCTGCCCGCCGTGTTCGTCCCGCTGCCCGTCGGCAACGGCGAGCAGGCCCTCAACGCCGCCTCCCTCGTGGCGGCCGGCGCGGCGCAGCTCGTGGCCGACGACGCGTTCACCCCCGACTGGTACCGCCGGCACGTCCACCCGCTGCTGGCCGACCCCGGCCGGCTCGCCGCGATGGCCGCCGCGAGCCGCGGCCACGGCGTGCGCGACGCCGACACCGTGCTGGCACGGCTGATCCTCGAGGAGGTCCCCCGTGGACGCTGAGCACGAGACCGACCCCGCCCGGCTGGGCCGGGTGCACTTCATCGGCATGGGCGGGGCGGGGATGTCCGCCGTCGCGAAGCTCATGCTCGCCCGCGGGGTGCCCGTCAGCGGCTCGGACCGGCAGGACTCGCCGGGCCTGCGCCAGCTCCAGGACCTGGGCGCCACCGTGCACGTGGGCCAGCACGCCCGCCACGTCGAGGGGGCGCAGACCGTGGTCGTCTCGACCGCGATCCCGCCCGAGGACCCCGAGTACGCCGCCGCCCGGGCCGCCGGGCTGCGCGTGCTCCACCGCTCCGCGGCGCTCGCCGCCGCGATGCACGGCCGCGACGTCGTGGCCGTGGCCGGCACCCACGGCAAGACCACCACCAGTGCGATGGCCGCGCTCACGCTGCACGCCGCCGGGCTCGGGCCCTCCTGGGCCATCGGCGCGCACGTGGCGGACCTCGGCTCCAACGCGGCCCTCGGCCCGGGCCGGTGGTTCGTGGCGGAGGCCGACGAGTCGGACGGCTCCTTCCTGGCGTACGCGCCGCGGATCGCCGTGGTCACCAACATCGAGCCCGACCACCTCGACCACTACGCCTCCCGCGAGGCCTTCTTCCGGGCCTTCGACGAGTTCGCGGCCACGCTGCCCCGGGACGGGCTGCTCGTGGCCTGCCAGGACGACCCCGGCTCGCGGGCGCTCGCGGAGCGCCACCGGGCCGCCGGCGGGCGGGTCGTCAGCTACGGCACGGACCCGGGCTCCGACGTCCGGGTGCTCCCCGGGGCGGCGGACGGGCTGCGCACCCGCAGCACGCTGCTGCTGGGGGAGGGCGCGGACCGCCGCGAGGAGCAGCTCGAGCTCGCGGTGCCGGGCCGGCACAACGTCCTCAACGCCACCGCCGCCTTCTGCGTGGCCCTCGAGGCCGGCGTCCCGCCGGCGGACGCGGTGCGCGGGCTGGCCGGCTTCCACGGCTCCGCCCGGCGCTTCGAGTTGCGGGGCGAGGTCGACGGGATCCGGGTCTTCGACGACTACGCCCACCACCCCACCGAGGTGGTCGCGGCCCTCACGGCGGCCCGCGAGGTCGCGGCCGGGCACCGGGTGCTCGCGATCTTCCAGCCGCACCTGTTCTCCCGCACGCGCGAGTTCGCGGCCGAGTTCGCCGACGCCCTCGCGCTGGCCGACGAAGCCCTGGTCATCGACATCTACGCCGCGCGGGAGCAGCCCCTGGCGGGCCTCACGAGCGAGATCGTCACCGAGCGCGCTCCCGCGCACGTCCGCTACGTGCCGGACGGCGCCGACGCCGTCGAGCAGGCCGTGCGCGCCGCGCGGCCCGGGGACCTGGTGCTCACGGTGGGCGCCGGGGACGTCACCGCCCTCGGCCCCCGGCTCGTGGACCGGCTCGGAGCCCGCTGATGAGCCGGCACGGCCGACCGCACCAGCCGCGGCTGGGGGACGCGGCCGGGGACGGCGCCGGCGCGGCCCCCGCGCCGGGGGAGGGGACCGCCCCGGAGCGTCTCCCGGCCGCGCCGGACGGGCCCGGGGACCGCCCCGCGGCCGGGAGCACGGATCCCGGCGCAGCCGGCGCTCCCGGGACGGACTCCCCGCGGGCCGGGCGCGTGCGCGTGAACGACGGCACCAAGGTCACGCCCCTGGCCGACGACGACGACCTCGAGGAGGTCCCGGCCGCCGGCGGCCGGTTCAGCGCCTGGCGGCGGCACCGGCAGGAGCGGGCCGCGTCCCGCACGCTCACCGCCTCCCGGGTGCCCCCGGCGGACGAGCCGCCACGGGCCGGTTCCACCGCGGTCGGCGCCACGGCGGCCGGCCCCGCCTCGGCGGGCCCCTCGTCCGCCGGTCCCACCTCAGCGGGCTCCATCTCCGCGGGCTCCACTTCGGCCGGTCCCGCCTCGGCCGGCTCCACGGCGGTCGGCGCCAGCTCGTCCGGTGCCACGGTCGTGGCCTTTCCCGCCTCTCCGGGGGCGCGGCGCCGGCGCCGGCGGATCGGCGCGGTCCTCGGCGTCCTCGCCGCGCTCGCGGTGCTGGCCGGAGTCCTGTTCCTCTCCCCGGCACTGGCCGTCCGGGAGGTCTCGGTGCGCGGCGCCGAGCTGACGGACCCCGCCCGCGTCGAGTCCGCGCTGGAGGCCTACCGGGGCGTCCCGCTGACCCGGATCTCCAAGGACGAGGTGCGGGACCGGGTGGGCCGGATCCCGCAGGTCCGCTCCATCGAGGTCCTGCTCGAGCCCCCGCACCACCTCGTGGTGGCCCTGCACGAGCGCGTGCCCGTGGCGGCCGTCGAGGACGGCGACGAGTTCGTGGTCGTCGACTCGGAGGGCGTGGAGCTGATGACCGCCGGCTCGGCGGAGGAGGCGGGCGTCCCCGTCGTCACGGGCGGCCGCGACGTGCTCGAGAGCGAGCGCTTCGACGCCATCGCCGACGTGCTGGCCGCCCTGCCGGAGTCCGTGCTCGCCCAGCTGCGCACCGCCTCGGCGGAGTCCCTGTCCTCGGTGGAGCTGGCCTTCACCGACGGCCGTACGGTCGTCTGGGGCACCGCCGAGGACAGCGAGCTCAAGTCGCAGGTGCTGCGGGAGCTCGTCGAGACGCGCGGCGCCGGCAGCGGGGTCGAGACCTACGACGTGTCGAGTCCGACGCGGCCGGTGGTGCGCTGACGGACCACGTCCGTGCTCGCCCCCGGCCTCAGGTTCGACCAGAGGTCGAAAGTAGCGCCCCAGGGCCGTGCGACGTGCGGTTTTGGCGAAAAGTGTCGAAAGCGGTATGGCTTGTCGTGCAGGTGCTCCCCGTGGTTGTTAGGCTTGACCTCGACATCGAACCTCCCGGGACAGCAGCTGACGGCCTGATGTTCGACCTTCGATCGAAGGTCGAGGAACAGCACGCGTTTCCGGACCCGAACCATCTCAAGTTAGGTACCCATGGACTCCTCCACCCCCCAGAACTACTTGGCCGTCATCAAGGTCGTCGGAATCGGCGGCGGCGGCGTCAACGCCGTCAACCGGATGATCGAGGAGGGGCTGCGCGGCGTCGAGTTCATCGCGATCAACACGGACGCGCAGGCCCTGCTGATGAGCGACGCCGACGTCAAGCTCGACGTCGGGCGCGAGCTCACCCGCGGCCTGGGCGCCGGCGCCAACCCCGACGTGGGGCGCCAGGCGGCGGAGGACCACCACGAGGAGATCGAGGAGGTCCTCAAGGGCGCCGACATGGTCTTCGTGACCGCCGGCGAGGGCGGCGGCACCGGCACCGGCGGCGCCCCCGTGGTCGCCCGGATCGCGCGCTCCCTGGGGGCCCTGACCATCGGCGTCGTCACCCGCCCGTTCACCTTTGAGGGCCGGCGCCGGTCCAACCAGGCGGAGAACGGCATCGAGACGCTGCGCGACGAGGTCGACACCCTCATCGTGATCCCCAACGACCGGCTGCTCTCCATCTCGGACCGGAACGTGTCCATGCTGGACGCCTTCAAGTCCGCGGACCAGGTGCTCCTCTCGGGCGTGCAGGGCATCACCGACCTGATCACCACCCCGGGCCTGATCAACCTCGACTTCGCGGACGTGAAGTCGGTGATGCAGGGCGCCGGCTCCGCGCTCATGGGCATCGGCGCCGCACAGGGCGAGGACCGCGCGGTGAAGGCCGCCGAGCTCGCGATCGCGTCCCCGCTGCTGGAGGCCTCCATCGACGGCGCCCACGGCGTGCTGCTGTCCATCCAGGGCGGCTCCGACCTCGGCCTGTTCGAGATCAACGAGGCCGCCCGCCTGGTCCAGGAGGTCGCCCACCCGGAGGCGAACATCATCTTCGGCGCGGTCATCGACGACGCGCTGGGCGACCAGGCCCGCGTCACGGTCATCGCCGCGGGCTTCGACTCGGTGAGCCCCGAGACCAACGCCAACAACACCAACGCGGCCGCCCAGCAGGCCGCGACCACGCGCGCGGCCTTCGGCTCCGGCGCGGGCCAGCCCGCCGGCCTGGGGCGCGCGCCCCAGCGCGGCGGCGCCCCGTCCTTCGGCCAGCCCTCCACCGCGCAGCGGTGGGCGCAGCCGGTGCAGAACGACGACGTGCCCGACGACGCCGGCTTCGACGTCGACCTGCCCGCCGAGGCCGAGGCCGGCGCCGGGGCGGGCTCCGCGCGCAAGGACTCCCTGGACTTCCCCGACTTCCTGAAGTGAGTTCCGCGCCCCGGGGGCGGACGCGGAGCACCCGCGTCCGCCCCCGGGCGCTTTAACCGCGCCGCCGGTCCCCGGCGGCGGCACGACGAGACACGGCAGGAGGCCCCGGTGTTCTGGTGGCAGGACGAGGTCGCGCAGGGCGTCCGGGTGGCGTTCACGGACCGCGGCGCGGGCAATCTCGCGCTGCACACGGGCGACGACCCGGACGCGGTGCGCTCCCGCCGCGCCGCGCTCGAGCGGACGATCGGCGTGGCCGGCGGGGCCCTCGTGTTCCTCGACCAGGTGCACGGCACCGCCGTCCTGGACGCCGACCGGCAGGACCGCCCGGCCGTGCCGACCGCGGACGCCGCCGTCACGGCGACGGGCGTGCCGCTGGCCGTGATGGTCGCCGACTGCGTGCCCGTGGTCCTGGTGGGGGATGGCCCGCGGGGCCCGGTCACCGGCGTGGCGCACGCCGGCCGCCGCGGCCTGCTCGACGGCGTGCTCGAGCGCGCGGTCGAGCAGCTGCGGGGCCGCGGCGCGCGCGGGCTCTCGGCCTGGCTCGGCCCGTCGATCTGCGGGAGCTGCTACGAGGTGCCCGCGGCCATGCGCGAGGAGGCCGCCGCGCGGATCCCCGCGGTCGCCGCCACGACGTCCTGGGGCACCCCGGCCCTCGACCTCCGCGGCGGGGCCCGGGAGCGGCTGTCCGCCCTCGGGGTCGGCGTCGTCGAGCCGACGGGGGCCGCGGGCTCCTCCTGCACCCTCGAGAACGAGCACCTGTCCTCGCACCGGCGGGACCCCGGATCCGGCCGCATCGTCGGTCTCGTCTGGGGCGCCGGTCCCCGCCGACGGGACGCGGCGTGAGCGCGGACCCGGCCGCCGCCGGCGGCGGGAACGACCCGCGGACCCTCGAGCTCTCCCGCTCCCTCGAGCGGGTGCGCGCACGGATCACCGCCGCGGCGCAGCGCGGCGGGGCGGCCGAGGAGCCCGTGCTGGTCGCCGTCACGAAGTTCTTCCCCGCCGCGGACGTGGCCCGGCTGCACCGGCTCGGCGTCCGGGACGTCGGCGAGAACCGGGACCAGGAGGCCGCCGCGAAGGCGCGGGAGGTGGCCGGGCTCGTGGACGGTCCCCTCACCTGGCACTTCGTGGGCCAGCTCCAGTCCAACAAGGCGAAGTCGGTCGTGCGCTACGCGTCCTGGGTGCACTCCGTGGACCGGGCCTCCCTGGTCACGGCCCTCGGCAAGGCGGTCCAGCGGCACCGGGAGGCCGTGGCGGCCGGTGACGCGGCGCCCGGGCCGTGCGCGGACCAGGACCTCACGTGCCTCGTCCAGGTCTCCCTGGACGCGGAGGAGCGCCGCGGCGGGGCCCGCCCCGAGGACGTCGTCGGGCTCGCCGAGCAGATCGCCGGGACCGAGGGGCTGCGCGCCGGCGGGATTATGGCCGTCGCCCCACTGGGGGCGCCGCCGGGGCCCGCCTTCGGCCGGCTCCAGGAGCTCTCGCAGCAGCTGCGGCGGACGCTGCCGGAGGCCACGGCGGTGTCCGCGGGCATGAGCCAGGACCTCGAGGAGGCGGTCGCCCGGGGAGCCACGCACGTGCGCGTCGGCTCCGATATCCTCGGCCCCCGGGCGCCCGTAGGATAGCTTGGAGGACGGCCCTGCGGGGCCGGGGCCGTACCGCGTTCCGGGCAGCACGACGGGCGCAGGCGGTCCCAGGATCCCGGAACTCCCCCCACCGCCGATATCCGCACAGACAGTCAAGGAGAGCACCATGGCCGGAGCGTTGCGCCGCACCATGATCTATCTCGGCCTCGCCGAGACGGACGAGGACTACGACGACCCGACGCCGTCCCGCCAGGAGCACCAGTCCGCCGTCGCGGTCCGCGAGGAGCCGCGCGAGGCCCGCGCCCACGACTCCACCGCGGTGGCCGTGCCGCGCCGGTCGGCCGAGTACCGGGCGCCGGTCACCCCCATCAAACGCGCCCCCTCCAGCTCTCGAGAGGACAGCTCGACCTTGCGCACCATCACCACGGTCCACCCCCGCTCCTACAACGACGCCAAGTCCATCGGGGAGGCCTTCCGCGAGGGCACGCCCGTCATCATGAACGTCAGCGACATGGGCGACGCCGAGGCCAAGCGCCTGGTGGACTTCTCCGCCGGCCTGGTCTTCGCCCTGCACGGCTCCATCGAGCGGGTGACCGGCAAGGTCTTCCTGCTCACCCCGTCCTACGTGGAGGTCGTCGGGCACCCCGCCGGCGGCGAGGACGAGACCGACGACCAGCAGGAGGACTGAGGCGGACCGATGGACCTTCTGCTCTCCGTGCTGTACCTGGCGCTGCACCTCGTGTACGTCGCGCTGCTCGCGCGCCTCGTCCTCGACTGGGTGCAGATGTTCGCCCGCAACTGGCGGCCCCGCGGAGCCGCCCTCGTCGGGGCCTCGGCCGTGTACACCGTGACCGACCCGCCGATGCGGTGGCTGCGCCGGATCGTGCCGCCCCTGCGCTTCGGCGGGGTGTCGCTGGACCTCGGGTTCCTCATCCTCATCTTCGCCGTCAGCATCGTCCAGGGCATCATCGGCTCGATGCTGATCTGACCCGGCGCCCCGCCGGACGTCCCGCCGGTCCGGCCGAGGACCGGCCTGTACGCTGTAACCGCACGACCACCCGGTGCCGGCCACCGTGCCGCCCCGGCCCCGGTCGGACGGATCCCCCGCCGCGGGCCGCGCCCGCGCCCCGCCCACGAAGGAATGCACTCATGGCCCTGACGCCCGAAGACGTCATCAACAAGCGGTTCCAGCCCACCAAGTTCCGGGAGGGCTACGACCAGGACGAGGTCGACGACTTCCTCGACGAGATCGTCGTGGAGCTGCGCCGGCTGAATCAGGAGAACACGGACCTCAAGCAGCAGCTCGAGGCCGCCGGGCAGCCCGTCGCCCCCAAGGACTCCACGCCCTCGCCCGTCTCCGAGCCCGGCCTGCCGGGCGCGGAGGACACCGCCGGCGCGCCGTCCACCGGTGAGGTCGCCGGCGGCGCCCCGCAGGAGGCGGCCGGGCCGGCCGCGCCCGCCGAGGCCGAGCTGCCGGCGACCGGTGCCGCCGGGACAGCCCCGGCGGAGACCGCGCCCGCCTCCGGCGCGGCGCAGTCCGCGGCCGGCGTCCTGGCGATGGCCCAGAAGCTGCACGACGAGTACGTCGCCGAGGGCACGGCCGAGCGCGACCGGATCATCGGCGAGGCCCGGGACCGGGCCGAGGAGCTCGTCACCGAGGCCCAGCGCACGCGCGAGGAGACCCTCACCGCGCTGCAGGAGGAGCAGGCCGAGCTTCAGTCCCGGGTTTCGGGCCTGCGCACCTTCGAGCAGGACTACCGCACCAATCTCAAGACCTACATCCAGGACCAGCTGCAGGACCTGGACACCACCCCGTCGCTCGAGCCCGCGCCGACGGCGGACGGCGCCACCGGCGCGGTCCGGACCGAGCAGGCCTGACCACCGGGCCGCGGCGCGGCACCGACGGATGGACCGGCCACGTGCCGGTCCCTCCGTCGTCGCCCGTCCCGGGGCGCCCCCGGGCGGACGTGGCACCATGGGACGGGACCGCGGTCCCGCCGGCCCGCTCCGCGGGCCGGACCCGAAACCCCGAACCGTCACCCGAGGAGAGCATGAGCGAGCCGCCCGAAGTCCCCGCCGGCGCACCCGAGCCCGGGGTGCCGCGGGGCGTCCTGCTCCTCGCGGCCCTCGCCGCGGTGCTCGTCTACACCGCGGACCAGCTGACCAAGTGGTGGGTGGTCTCCCACCTGACGCCGGGCGAGCGCACCCCCGTGGTGGAGGGCCTGCTGTGGTGGCAGTTCATCCGCAACCCCGGCGCCGCGTTCTCCCTGGGCGAGGACATCACCTGGGTGTTCACCCTGGTGATGGTGGTCGTCTCGGTCCTCATCGTGCTCACCCTCCGCCGCGTCCGCTCGAGCGCCTGGGCCCTCGCCCTGGGTCTGGTCCTCGGCGGGGCACTGGGCAACCTGACCGACCGGCTGCTGCGGGAGCCGGGCTTCGGGGTGGGGCACGTCGTGGACTTCATCGCCGTGCCGCGCTTCGCGATCTTCAACATCGCCGACTGCGGAGTGGTCGTGGGCGTGTCCCTCGTGGTGCTCCTGACCCTGCTCGGGCGGGAGCTCGACGGCACCCGCACCGGCTCGCCCGGCCCGGACGCGCAGCGGCTCGAGGCCTCGCCGGAGGAGGGCACCCGTGGCTGATCCCGGGGAGCACGTGCCGGAGCGCTTCACCGTCCCGCCCGAGCTCGAGGGCCACCGCGCGGACGCCGCCGTGGCCGCCCTGACGGGACTCTCGCGCTCCGCGGCCGCCGGCCTCTGCGCGGAGGGCCGGGTGCTGCACCGCGACCGGCCGGTCGCCAAGTCCTTCCGGGTCGAGGCCTCCCAGACGCTCACCGTGCACGTGCCCGTGCCGGAGGACCCGGCACGGATCGTGCCCCAGCTCGTCGAGGACTTCCGCGTGGTGCACCTGGACGACGACATCGTGGTGATCGACAAGCCCCCCGGCGTCGCCGCGCACCCCTCGCCGGGCTGGAAGGGGCCGACCGTGGTCGGCGCCCTCGCGGGCGCGGGCGTCACCGTGAGCACCTCCGGGGCCCCCGAGCGGGCCGGCGTGGTGCACCGGCTCGACGTCGGCACGTCCGGGCTGATGGTCGTGGCCCGCACGGAGCGCGCGTACACCGCGCTCAAGCGCGCGTTCAAGGAGCGGACGGTCACGAAGGTCTACCACACCGTGGTCCAGGGCCTGCCGGACCCCCTGCGCGGGACGGTCGACGCCCCGATCGGCCGCCACCCCGGCTACGACTGGCGCTTCGCCGTGGTCGAGGGCGGCCGCACGTCGATCACCCACTACGAGGTGCTGGAGGCCTTCGGTCGGGCGGCGCTCGTGGAGGTGCACCTGGAGACCGGCCGCACCCACCAGATCCGGGTGCACTTCTCGGCGCTGCGCCACCCGTGCTGCGGCGACCTCACCTACGGCGCGGACCCCGCGCTGTCGGCCGGCCTCGGGCTCACCCGGCAGTGGCTGCACGCCGTGCGGCTGGGCTTCGAGCACCCCGGGACGGGCGAGCTCGTCGAGTACGGGAGCCCGTACCCGCCGGACCTCTCCTTCGCCCTCGAGACGCTGCGCGACGGCGGGCCCGCCTGAGCCCGCCTCCCGGACGGGGGCCGGGACGTCCCGGTGCGGCCGCCCCCCGTCCGGGGCACCGCCGCCGTCCGGGGCGCCGCCGCCGTCCGGGGCGCCGCCGCTCCGGGCCCGGTCGCGCCGCCCCGCCGGGCCCCTGCCGGCGGGGCGGCGGGGTCGGTGCGGGCCACTACACTGGTCGGGTGACGACGGCGACCGGCAAGAACAGCTTCACCCACCTGCACGTGCACACCGAGTACTCCATGCTCGACGGTGCGGCACGGCTCGACGACCTCTTCGAGGCCTGCCACGAACAGGGGATGACCTCCCTCGCGACGACCGACCACGGCTTCGTCTTCGGCGCCTTCGACTTCTGGAACAAGGCCCGCAACGCGGGGATCAAGCCCATCATCGGCGTGGAGGCGTACCTGACGCCGGGCACCGCCCGCTCCGACCGCACCCGCGTGAAGTTCGCCGACGGCGGCCGGGACGACGTCTCGGGCGGCGGTGCCTACACGCACATGACGCTGCTCGCGGAGACCACCCAGGGCATGCAGAACCTGTTCCGCGCCTCGTCCCTCGCGTCGCTCGAGGGCCAGCTGTACAAGCCGCGCATGGACCGGGAGCTGCTCAGCACCTACGGCAAGGGACTGATCGCCACCACCGGCTGCCCCTCCGGGGAGGTCCAGACCCGCCTGCGCCTGGGCCAGTACCAGGAGGCCCGGCAGGCCGCGGCGGAGTTCCGCGACATCTTCGGCGCCGAGAACTTCTACTGCGAGCTGATGGACCACGGCCTGGGGATCGAGAAGCAGGTCACCGGGGACCTGCTCCGGCTCGCCAAGGACCTGCAGCTGCCGCTCGTGGCCACCAACGACCTGCACTACACCCACGCCGAGGACGCGAAGTCCCACGCGGCCCTGCTGTGCGTGCAGTCCGGCTCGACCCTGGCGGACCCGAAGCGGTTCAAGTTCGACGCCGACGAGTTCTACCTGAAGTCCCCCGCGGAGATGCGGGAGCTCTTCCGCGACTTCCCGGAGGCCTGCGACAACACCCTGGAGATCGCGGAGCGGTGCAACGTGGAGTTCGACACCTCCGCGAACTACATGCCCCGCTTCCCGACCCCCGAGGGCCACGACGAGGAGTCCTGGTTCGTCGAGGAGGTGCAGCGGGGCCTGCACCACCGCTTCCCCGGCGGGATCCCCGAGGACGTCCAGCGGCAGGCGGACTACGAGAAGGGCATCATCCTGCAGATGGGCTTCCCCGGGTACTTCCTGGTGGTGGCCGACTTCATCAACTGGGCCAAGAACAACGGGATCCGGGTGGGCCCAGGGCGTGGCTCCGGGGCCGGCTCCATGGTCGCCTACGCCATGCGCATCACCGAGCTGAACCCGCTGGAGCACGGGCTGATCTTCGAGCGCTTCCTCAACCCGGACCGCGTGTCCATGCCCGACTTCGACGTCGACTTCGACGACCGCCGCCGCTCCGAGGTGATCCACTACGTCACCGAGAAGTACGGCGACGAGCGCGTGGCCATGATCGTGACCTACGGCACCATCAAGGCCAAGCAGGCCCTCAAGGACTCCTCGCGCGTGCTCGGCTATCCCTTCTCGATGGGGGAGAAGCTCACCAAGGCCATGCCGCCGGACGTCATGGGCAAGGGCATCTCCCTCAAGGACGTCTACGACGACTCCGCCAAGCGCCACGGCGAGGCCGACGAGCTGCGCGAGGTGCTCGCGCAGGACCCCGAGGCGAAGAAGATCTTCGAGACCGCCGAGGGCCTCGAGGGGCTCAAGCGCCAGTGGGGGGTGCACGCGGCCGGCGTGATCATGTCCTCGCACCCGCTGATCGACATCATCCCGATCATGCGCCGCGAGCAGGACGGGCAGGTCATCACCCAGTTCGACTACCCCACGTGCGAGGGGCTCGGGCTGATCAAGATGGACTTCCTGGGCCTGCGCAACCTCACGATCATCTCCGACGCCCTCGAGAACATCACCCTCAACCAGGACGGCTTCGTCCTCGACCTCGAGAACCTCGGGCTCGAGGACGCCGAGTCATACGAGCTGCTGGCCCGCGGCGACACTCTCGGGGTGTTCCAGCTCGACGGCGGGCCCATGCGCCAGCTGCTCAAGCTCATGCGCCCCGACAACTTCGAGGACATCTCCGCGGTCATCGCCCTGTACCGCCCGGGTCCCATGGGCGCGAACTCGCACACGAACTACGCGCTGCGCAAGACCGGCCAGCAGGAGATCACCCCGATCCACCCGGAGCTCGAGGAGCCGCTCGCGGAGATCCTCAACACCACCTACGGCCTGATCGTCTACCAGGAGCAGGTCATGGCGATCGCCCAGAAGGTCGCGGGCTTCTCGCTCGGCCAGGCGGACATCCTCCGCCGCGCCATGGGCAAGAAGAAGAAGTCGGAGCTGGACAAGCAGTACGAGGGCTTCCACGGCGGCATGGCCGAGCGCGGCTACTCCGAGGCCGCCATCAAGGCCCTGTGGGACATCCTGCTCCCGTTCTCGGACTACGCGTTCAACAAGGCCCACTCCGCGGCCTACGGTCTCGTGTCCTACTGGACCGCGTACCTCAAGGCGCACTACCCGGCCGAGTACATGGCCGCGCTGCTCACCTCGGTGGGCGACGACAAGGACAAGCTCGCCCTGTACCTCACGGAGTGCCGCCGGATGGGCATCACCGTGCTGCCCCCGGACGTCAACGAGTCCGCGCTGAACTTCACCCCGGTGGGCACCGACATCCGCTTCGGCATGGGCGCGGTGCGCAACGTGGGCGCCAACGTGGTCAGCGCGATGGTCGAGGCCCGGGAGGAGCACGGCGCCTTCACCTCCTTCAACGACTTCCTCGCCAAGGTCCCCGCCGTGGTGTGCAACAAGCGCACCATCGAGTCCCTGGTCAAGGCGGGCGCCTTCGACCGGCTGGGCCACACCCGGCGCGGGCTCGTGCTCTGCCACGAGGAGGCCGTGGACGCCACGGTGGCCGTCAAGCGCCAGGAGGCGGCCGGACAGTTCGACCTCTTCGGCGGCATGGGCCTGGACGACGAGGACCCCACCACGTCGCTGACCGTCGCGGTGCCGGACGTGCCCGAGTGGGAGCGCAAGGACCTGCTGGCCTTCGAGCGCGAGATGCTCGGCCTCTACGTCTCCGACCACCCGCTGCGCGGCCTCGACGAGGCGCTCGGGCAGTACGCCGACACCTCGATCCAGCCGCTGCTGGGCGAGGACGGCCGGCCCGACGGCGCGGTCGTGACCGTGGCGGGCATGATCACCTCCCTGTCGCGGCGGATCGCCAAGACCTCGGGCAACGCCTACGCGCGGGTGGAGCTCGAGGACCGGACGGGCTCGATCGAGGTCATGTTCTTCGGCAAGGCCTACGCCCCCATCGCGGGCGTGCTCGCCGAGGACCTGATCTGCGTGATCAAGGGCCGGCTGCAGCGCCGGGACGACGGCTCGGTGACGATCTCCGCGCAGGAGCTCACCGTGCCGGAGCTCTCCGCGGACGGGCACAGCGGGCCCGTGCTCATCGCCCTGCCCGAGTTCCGCGCCACGGAGGAGACGGTCAAGGAGATCGGCGCGGTGCTGCGCAACCACCGCGGGGACTCCGAGGTGCGCATCCACCTCGAGACGCGGCAGAAGGTGCAGGTGCTGCGCCTGGGCCCGGACCTGCGGGTGAACCCCTCACCCGCCCTGTTCGGGGACCTCAAGGTCCTGCTCGGCCCGACCTGCCTGGAGGTCTGAGCCACCGGGCGGCCGAGCGCTGGACCCGGCGCCCGCGGCCGGGCGGCGCGGTGGAATACCATGGGAGGCGTGACTACTGCTGAGACGACCACGACTCCCGCCCTGCGAACGATCGACCTGCGCGGCCGGCACCTGTCCTGGTCCGAGCTGCGGGCGGCTGTGCCCCGGCAGAGCTCCACGTCGCTCGCCTCGGCGCAGCAGGCCGTGGAGGAGATCCTCGCCGCGGTCCGCACCGAGGGCGCCGTGGCCCTGCGCCGCTACGCGCAGCGCTTCGACGGGGTGGAGCAGGACTCCCTGCGCGTCGACCCCGCCGAGATCCGCCGGGCCGTCGAGGAGCTGGACCCCGCCGTGCGCCGGGGCCTGGAAACCGCGATCGAGCGGACCCGGGCCTTCGCGCGGGCGCAGCGCCCGGCCGATGCCCGGGTCGAGGTCGCTCCGGGCGCCGTGCTCGTGCACCGGTGGACGCCCCTGCGCCGGGCGGGCCTGTACGTGCCCGGCGGGCTGGCCGTGTACCCCTCGTCCGTGGTCATGAACGTCGTCCCGGCCCAGGCCGCCGGGGTCGGCTCGGTGGTGCTGTGCAGCCCGCCGCAGAAGGAGTTCGGCGGCCTGCCGCACCCCACGATCCTCGCCGCGGCCGGGCTGCTCGGCGTGGACGAGGTCTGGGCCATCGGCGGCGCCCAGTCGCTGGCCGCCATGGCCTACGGGGTCACGGACGGCGAGGACGTCCTCGAGCCGGTCGACACCGTGACCGGCCCGGGCAACGTCTACGTCGCCACGGCCAAGCGCCTGCTCCGCTCCGTGGTGGGCGTGGACGCCGAGGCGGGGACCACGGAGATCGCGGTGCTGGCCGACGACACCGCCGTGCCGGCCTACGTGGCCGCCGACCTGATCTCCCAGGCCGAGCACGACCCCGCCGCCGGGGCCGTCCTGATCACCCACTCGCCGGAGCTCGCCGAGCGGGTCGCGGCGGAGCTCGCCGGGCAGGTGCCCGGGGCGAAGCACCGGGAGCGGATCAGCACCGCCCTGTCCGGCCCGCAGTCCGGGATCGTGCTCACCGACGACCTCGACGCCTCGATCGCCGTGGCCGACGCCTACGCCGCGGAGCACCTCGAGATCCACACCGCCGACCCGCAGGAGGTCGCGGCCCGCGTGCGCAACGCGGGGGCCATCTTCCTGGGTCCCTACAGCCCCGTCCCGCTCGGCGACTACGCGGCGGGCTCGAACCACGTGCTGCCCACGGGCGGGACGGCGGTGCACGCCCAGGGCCTGTCCACCACCGCGTTCATGAAGGCCGTGCAGATCGTCGAGTACACCCAGGACGCGCTGTCCCGGATCGGGGAGGACATCGTGGCCGTCGCCCGCTCCGAGGACCTGCCCGCGCACGGCACGGCCATCACGATCCGCACCGGGAGCTGATCCGACCGTGCACTGCCCGTTCTGCCGTCACACCGACTCCCGCGTCGTGGACAGCCGCACCACGGACGACGGGACGGCCATCCGCCGCCGCCGCCAGTGCTCCGAGTGCGGCCGGCGGTTCACCACGCTCGAGACCACCACGATCTCGGTGATCAAGCGCTCGGGCGTCACCGAACCCTTCGACCGGCAGAAGATCGTCAACGGAGTGCGCAAGGCCTGCCAGGGCCGGCCCGTGAGCGAGGACGACCTCGCGATGCTGGCGCAGGAGGTCGAGGAGACGATCCGGGCGCTGGGCGCCGCGGAGATCGAGGCCCACGAGGTGGGTCTCGCGATCCTGGCCCCGCTGCGCCGGCTGGACGTGGTGGCCTATCTGCGCTTCGCCAGCGTCTACCAGGCCTTCGACGGTCTGGGGGACTTCGAGGAGGCCATCGACCTCCTGCGCCGGCAGCAGGCCGAGCAGTCCGGGCAGCAGACCATCCCCGCCACCGTGGAGCCGATCGGCGCCGCCAAGCGGCGCCCCGGCCGGCGTCCGCGCGGCAAGGGGGTCGAGGGCGTCTCCCAGCCGCGGCTGCTCTGACCCCCGCTCGGGCCGCCCCGGCTCCGGCCGGCACGTCCCGGCGTGTCTCTTGCCGCAGGCCGCGGCGGCGCCGTAGAGTAGGACCACAAGCTCCCGCCGGGAGTCGCGGAGGGGAAGCCGCGGCTCCCGGCGGGTTTTTTCGTGCCCGCAGGACCTTTCGGTTTCGACGACGACGCCCGGTCACCTCCACGTGGAGGTGACCGGGCGTCGTCGTCGGGACCGGGCTCAGCTCTCCGGCTCGTGCGGGATGCCGGCCCACAGGGCCGCGCCCACGATGCCGGCGTTGTTGCGGAGCTCGGCGACCTTCACGGGCGTGCGCAGCTCGAGGAAGGGGAGGAACTTCTCCGCCTTCTTCGACACCCCGCCGCCGACGACGAAGAGGTTGGGCGAGAACAGGAACTCCACGTGGCTGAAGTAGCGCTGCAGCCGGGTGGTCGCCCACTTCTTCCACGGCATGTCCTCGCGCTCGCGCGCGGCGGCGGACGCCTTGGTCTCGGCGTCGTGACCGTCGATCTCCAGGTGGCCCAGCTCGGCGTTGGGCACGAGCTTCCCGTTGAGGATCAGCGCGGAACCGATCCCCGTGCCCAGCGTGATCACGATGACCAGGCCCTTGACCCCCTGCCCGGCGCCGTAGACGGCCTCGGCCAGCCCCGCGGCGTCGGCGTCGTTGAGGGCCTCGACCGGGCGGCCGAGCCGCTCGGTCATGAGCGCGTCGACGTTCGTGCCGATCCAGGACTTGTCGATGTTCGCCGCGGACAGCGCGACGCCCTCCTTGATGATCGCCGGGAAGACGATGCCCACCGGCGAGTCCGGGGCGGGGGCCTCGGGGCGGGACTGCAGCTCCGCGACGATCTGCTCCACCACCTCGGCGACCTTCTCCGGCGTGGCGGGGCGGGGCGTGGGGATCCGGAAGCGCTCGCCGACGAGCTCGCCCGTGTCGAGGTCCACGATCCCGCCCTTGGTCCCGGTGCCGCCGAAGTCGATGCCGATCACGCGGCGGTTCGGGACGGCGGCGGCGTCGCGGTCTGGTGTGGTCATGGAGCGGTCCTCTCGTGGAGCCGTGGTCGGATGATCAGGGGGCAGTCTACGGCAGGGGCTACGGAAGCGTGAGGACGTCCACCCCGTCCTCCGTGACCGCCAGGGTGTGCTCGAACTGCGCGGTGCGCCGCCGGTCGCGGGTCGTCACGGTCCAGTCGTCGTCCCACTGCTCCCACTGGATCGTGCCCAGGGTCAGCATGGGCTCGATCGTGAAGACCATGCCGGGGACCATGGGGGTGGCGTAGGAGGGCGCGGCGTCGTAGTGCGGGACGATCAGCCCGGAGTGGAACTCCCGGCCCACTCCGTGTCCCGTGAAGTCCCGCACCACGCCGTAGTCGAAGCGCCGGGCGTACTTCTCGATGACCCGGCCGATGACGTTGATCTCGCGGCCCGGGCGGACCGCCTTGACGGCCCGGTTCAGGGCCTCCTCGGTGCGCTCGACCAGCAGCCGGGACTCCTCGTCGACCTCGCCCACCAGGAACATCCGGTTGGTGTCGCCGTGGAAGCCGTTCTTGTAGGCCGTGACGTCCAGGTTGATGATGTCGCCGTCCTCCAGCACCGTGGAGTCGGGGATGCCGTGGCAGATCACCTCGTTGAGGGACGTGCAGATGGACTTGGGGAAGCCCCGGTAGCCCAGGCAGGAGGGGTAGGCCCCGTGGTCGCACATGTACTCGTGGGCGATCCGGTCGAGCTCGTCCGTGGTGGTGCCGGGCACGGCGGCCCGGCCGGCCTCCTGCAGGGCGCGGGCCGCGATCCGGCCCGCCTCGCGGATGAGCCCGATCTCCTCCGGGGTGTAGACGTTGCCGCCGCGGCCCTCGTCCGGCTCCGCCCGGCCGACGTACTCCGGGCGGGGGATGGTGGCCGGCACGGGCCGGCCGGGAGTCACGGAGCCGGGCACGAGCGTCCCGACGGGAGCGGTGCCGCCGGGGGCGGGCGCGGTGAGGTTGTGCGTGGGCACGGGGGTCTGGACCTCCTGGATCGGGTGTGCCGGCCCCGTCCGGGCCGGTCCGGGCCTAGGATCTACCCTAGCGCCCCGGGCACGGAGCCGGCCCGGTCGTCCGGCCCGGCGGCCGACGAGAGGAGAGGTCATGAGCGAGTACTGGTTCAACGTCTACACCCACCAGGTGGAGGAGGGCCCGCAGTCGGACTACCGCAAGCTGCTCGGGCCCTACGCCACGCGCGAGGAGGCGCAGAACGCCCTGAAGCTCGCCGCGGAGCGCACCCGGCAGTGGGACGAGGAGGACCGCGCCTTCGACGAGGGCTGAGCGGCCGGGCGCCGGGGGCACCGCGTCCGCGGGGGGCCGCTCAGAAACCGTGCTCCGGGCCCGGGAAGGTCCCCGAGCGGACGTCCTCGACGTAGCGGCCCACGGCCTCGGAGACCACGCCGTGGAGGTCCGCGTACTGCCGGACGAAGCGCGGCATCCGGCCCCGGCGCAGGCCCAGCATGTCCTGCCACACCAGCACCTGCCCGGTGGTGGCGGCGCCGGCGCCGATGCCGATGGTCGGGACTTCAAGCGCGGCGTCCACCGTCGCGGCGGCCTCGGCGGGGACCATCTCCATGAGCACGCAGAAGGCCCCGGCGGCCTCGAGGGCACGGGCGTCCTCGACGAGCGCGTCCGCGGCGTCGCCGCGGCCCTGCACCCGGTACCCGCCCAGGGCGTGCTCGCTCTGCGGGGTGAAGCCGATGTGCGCCACCACGGGCACCCCCGCCTGGACCATAGCCTCGACGTGCGGGGCGAACCACGCCCCGCCCTCGAGCTTCACCGCGTGCGCGCCGCCCTCCTTGAGGAAGCGCACCGCGGTGGACACCGCCTGCTCGGGGGAAGCCTCGTAGGAGCCGAAGGGCAGGTCCACCACCACGAAGGCGCGCTCGGCGGCCCCGGACACGGCCCGGCACAGCGGCAGCAGCTCGTCCACCGTGACGGGCAGGGTGCTGGAGTGGCCCAGGACGTTGTTGCCCGCGGAGTCGCCCACCAGCAGCGAGTCGACCCCGGCCGCGTCGAAGATCCCGGCCGTCAGGGCGTCGTAGCACGTGAGCATCGTGAACTTCTCGCCGCGGCGCTTCGCCTCGCGCAGGTGGTGCGTGCGCACCCGACGCACGTCCAGCGCGCCCGGTGCCGGGCGGGGTGTCTCCTGGGTCATGGCCCCACCCTATCGGGCGCGTCCGGCCCCGCCCGTCCCGCCCGGCGGACGCGGCGGGGCCGCGCGTTAGAGTGGGCGGGACAGCAGTCGTGCCCGGCCGGCACAGCACGCGCGGGCGGCCGGAGCCGCGGGCAGGAAGACGAGGAAGGCAACCATGGACCGTCAGCAGGAGTTCGTCCTCAGGACCATCGAGGAGCGCGACGTCCGCTTCGTGCGCATGTGGTTCACGGACGTCGTCGGGAGCCTCAAGTCGGTGGCCCTGGCCCCCGCCGAGGTCGAGGCGGCCTTCGAGGAGGGACTGGGCTTCGACGGGTCCTCCATCGAGGGACTGTCGCGGGTCTCCGAGGCGGACATGCTCCTGCAGCCGGACCCCTCCACCTTCCAGATCCTGCCCTGGCGCGGTGAGACGGAGCCCACCGCTCGGATGTTCTGCAACATCCTCACCCCGGACGGCGAGCCCTCCTCCTCGGACCCGCGCGGCGTGCTCAAGCGCGTCCTGGAGAAGGCCTCGGACATGGGCTTCACCTGCTACACGGCGCCGGAGATCGAGTTCTACCTGCTGAAGTCCGCGGACCTCGACGCCGAGGGCCAGCCCACCCCCGTGGACCACGAGGGCTACTTCGACCACGTGCCGGGCGGCGTGGTGCAGGACTTCCGCCGCAAGGCCGTGAGCATGCTGGAGGCCGTCGGGATCTCCGTCGAGTTCTCCCACCACGAGGCGGGCCCCGGGCAGAACGAGATCGACCTGCGCTACGCCGACGCCCTGCAGACCGCCGACAACATCATGACGTTCCGCACGGTGATCAAGGAGGTCGCGCTCTCGCAGGGCCTCTACGCGACCTTCATGCCGAAGCCGTTCACGGAGCACCCCGGCTCGGGCATGCACACCCACTTCTCGCTGTTCGAGGGGGACACCAACGCCTTCTTCGAGGCCGGCTCCGAGTTCCGGCTCTCCCGCACCGCCGGGCACTTCATCGCCGGCATCCTGCGGCACGCCCCCGAGTTCACGTCGGTGACCAACCAGTTCGTCAACTCCTACAAGCGGCTGTGGGGCGGGGGAGAGGCGCCGTCCTACCAGTCCTGGGGGCACAACAACCGCTCCGCCCTCGTGCGGGTGCCGCTGTCCAAGCCGGACAAGGTGCAGGCCGCGCGGATCGAGTACCGCGGCATCGACTCCGCCACGAACCCCTACCTCTCCTACGCCGCCCTGCTGGCCGCGGGCCTGCGGGGCATCGAGAACGAGTACGAGCTCCCGCCGGTCGAGCTCGACGACGTCGCGGCGATGAGCTCCGCGGAGCGCCGCGCCCTCGGCCACAACCCGCTGCCCTCGAGCCTGTACGACGCCATCCGGGAGACCGAGGAGTCGGAGTTCATGGCCGAGCTGCTCGGGGAGCAGGTCTACGACTACTTCCTGCGCAACAAGCGCCGCGACTGGAACGACTACCGCCGGGTCGTCACCCACTTCGAGCTCAAGAACAACCTCGGCATCCTCTGACCCGGACGGACCGTCCCATGACACACCCTCCCCAGTCGGCCGCCGCTACGGACCCCGTCGCGTCCGGGCGGCTCATCAAGGTCGGCTTCGCCGACACGGGCAACGCTCAGCGCTGGCTCGGCTTCCCCGAGCTCGCCGAGGTCGACCTGGACCGGCTCCTGGAGGGGCTCTCGCTGGCGGCGTCGCCCGACGTCGCCCTGCAGCTCACCGTCCGCCTCCTCGAGGGCTCCCCGGAGCTCGCCGAGCGGATCAACGCCGGCCCGGAGGCCTCCGAGACCATGTTCCGGCTGCTGGGGGCCTCCGAGGCGCTCGGGGAGTTCCTGCTCCGGCGCCCCGAGCACCTGGACCTGCTTGCGGAGCCCGCCGCCGCCGAGCCCGAGGAGATCCCCGCGGAGCAGTTCCGCGCCGCGCTGCTGACGTCGGTCGGCGCGGACCCCGCAGCGCGCACCCCGGTGGCCGCGGAGACCGGTGACACCGCCTGCAGCGCCCTGCGCGTCGCCTACCGGCGGGAGCTCGCGCGCATCGCCATCCGCGACGTCGGGGCGCTCTACCCCGCCGACCACATGCCCGCCGTCGGCCGTCAGCTGGCCGATCTCGCCGCCGCCGCCCTCGAGGCGGCGCTCGCCGTGTCCCGGGCGGAGGCGGCCGGCACCTGGGCCCCCGAGACCGTCGAGCGGGTGCGGCTCGCCGTGATCGGGATGGGCAAGTGCGGCGCGCGGGAGCTGAACTACATCTCCGACGTCGACGTCGTGCACGTCATGGCCGTGGAGGACCCGGAGGGCGCCGAGCCCCTGGACGGGGCGGAGGCCACCGTCATCGGCACGGCCCTCGCCACCGGCACCGCCCGGGCGCTCATGTCCCGTGGCACGGAACCGCCCCTGTGGGAGGTGGACGCCAACCTCCGGCCCGAGGGCAAGGACGGCCCGCTCGTGCGCACCCTGGACTCGCACGTGCGCTACTACGAGCGGTGGGCCGAGTCCTGGGAGTTCCAGGCCCTCCTCAAGGCCCGCCCCGTCGCCGGGGACCCGGAGCTCGGGGCGGCCTATCGGGAGGCCATCGAGCCGTTCGTGTGGCGCAGCTCCGCGCGCGAGGGCTTCGTCGAGTCCGTGCAGGCCATGCGGCGCAGGGTCACCGACAACATCCCGGCCGCCGAGGGCGAGCGCCAGATCAAGCTGGGCCCCGGCGGCCTGCGCGACGTCGAGTTCACCGTCCAGCTCCTGCAGCTGGTGCACGGGCGCACGGACGAGCGGGTCCGGACGCAGGCCACGACCGAGTCCCTCACCGCGCTCTCCGAGGGCGGCTACATCGGCCGCCAGGACAGCGAGCAGTTCTCCGCCCACTACCGCTGGCTGCGCCTGCTCGAGCACCGCATCCAGCTGTTCCGCCTGCGCCGCACCCACCTCATGCCGCGCGCGGAGCGGGAGCTCACGGTCATCGCCCGGTCGTTGCAGGGCGCCGCCGACACCGCCCGCCCCTCCGGCGACTCGCTGCTCGAGGAGTGGCGCAAGATCAAGCGCAGCGTGCGGGGGATGCACGAGCGGATCTTCTACCGGCCGCTGCTCGCGGCCCTCGCCCACCTGCCCGACACCGACACCCAGCTCTCGCCGGAGTCGGTGCGGGACCGGCTGGCCGCGCTCGGCTACCGGGACCCGAAGGCCGCGGTGCGGCACATCGAGGCGCTCACCCGCGGCGTCAGCCGGCGGGCCGAGATCCTGCGCACCCTGCTGCCCGTGCTCCTGCAGTGGCTGGCCGACGGCGTCGACGCCGACGCCGGTCTGCTGGGCTTCCGGCGGCTCTCCGAGTCCCTCGGCACCACCCCCTGGTTCCTGCGGCTGCTGCGCGACTCGAACGCCGCCGCGGAGCGGCTGTGCCAGATCCTCTCGAGCTCCCGGTACGTCACCGACCTGCTGGAGAACTCCCCGGAGGCGACCGCCTGGCTCGGCCAGGACGACGAGCTCTGCCCGGTGCCCTTCGAGACGCTGTGGAGCGAGATCCGCGCCCAGATGGCCCGCCACCCCGACCCCGGGGAGGCCGTGCGGATGATCCGGCTGATCCGCCGCCGCGAGGAGCTGCGCGTGGCGCTCGCGGACACCTCCGGGCTGCTCGAGGTCGAGCAGGTCGTGGAGGCGCTGTCCGACATCGACCGGGCCTGCATCCTGGGCGCCCTGCACGTGGCGGAGCGGGAGGTCTACGAGCGGGACGGGCGGCTCGCCGACGTCCTGGTCGTGGCCATGGGCCGGCAGGGCGGGCGGGAGATCGGCTACGGCTCCGACGCCGATGTCATGTACGTCTACGCGCCGGTGGGGGACGCGGACCCCGCGGCGGCCCGGGAGCAGGCCGAGACGCTGCTGCAACGGATGGTGCAGCTGCTCAAGGCGCCCTGCACGCCGCCCATCGTGGCGGAGCGGGTGCTGGAGATCGACAACGACCTGCGCCCCGAGGGCAAGCAGGGACCCATGGTGCGCTCCGTCGACTCCTACGCCGAGTACTACGCCCGGTGGGCGCAGACCTGGGAGTTCCAGGCCCTCACCCGAGCCCTGCCCATGGCCGGCAGCGACGAGCTGGCCGACGCCTTCCGGCGCGTCATCGACCCGCGCCGCTACCCGGAGGAGTTCACCGAGCGCCAGCTGCTGGAGATCCGGCGGATGAAGGCCCGCGTGGAGAACGAGCGGATGCCGCGCGGTGCGGACCCGTCACGGCACGTGAAGCTGGGGCGGGGCGGTCTCTCGGACGTCGAGTGGCTCGTCCAGACGCTGCAGCTCCAGCACGGGCACCGGATCCAGGGGCTGCGGACCACGAGCACCCTGCTGGCCCTGCACTCCGCGGAGGAGGCGGGGCTGGTCACGGCCGAGGATGCCACGGCCCTGTCCGCCGCGTGGCGGCTCGCCACGGCGGTGCGCAACGGCAACGTCCTGCGCACCGGGCGCCGCTCCGACGCCCTGCCGTCGAAGCGGGCCGACCTCGAGGCGGTGGCCCGCTGGTGCGGGTACGAGCACGGCGGCGCCGGGCGGCTCGAGGAGGACTACCTGCGCACCACCCGCAAGGCCCGCGCCGTTTTCGAGCGGCTGTTCTACGGGCACTGACGACTCCGGGCCGACAACGACACGGGGAAGGCCCCGGACCCCTCGAAGGAGTCCGGGGCCTTCCCGGTGCAGCGGTGGAGCGGTGGAGCGGTGCGGCTCAGACGCCGTAGTACATCGAGAACTCCAGCGGGTGCGGGACCACGGACAGCGGCTTGAGCTCGAACTCGCGCTTGTACTCGATCCAGGACTGGATGGTGTCCTCGGTGAAGACGTCGCCGGCGAGCAGGAACTCGTGGTCCTCCTCCAGGGCCAGCAGGGCCTCCTCGAGCGAGGCCGGGGCCTTCTTGATGTCCTTGGCCTCCTCGGCGGGCAGCTCGTAGAGGTCCTTGTCGATCGGGTCGGCCGGCTCGATGCGGTTGCGGATGCCGTCGAGGCCCGCCATCAGCTGGGCGGCGAACGCCAGGTACGGGTTGCAGGAGGGGTCCGGGGCGCGGAACTCGAGGCGCTTGGCCTTCGGGTTGGTGCCCGTGATCGGGATGCGGATGCCGGCGGAGCGGTTGCCCTGCGAGTACACCATGTTGACCGGGGCCTCGAAGCCCTTGACCAGGCGGCGGTAGGAGTTGACCGTCGGGTTGGTGAAGGCCAGCACGGCCGAGGAGTGCTGGAGCAGGCCGCCGATGTACCAGCGGGCGAGGTCGGACAGGCCCGCGTAGCCCTTCTCGTCGTAGAACAGCGGCTCGCTGCCCTTCCACAGGGACTGGTGGCAGTGCATGCCGGAGCCGTTGTCGTTGAAGACGGGCTTGGGCATGAACGTGGCCGACTTGCCGAAGGCGTCCGCGGTGTTCTTGATGACGTACTTGAACTTCTGCAGGTCGTCCGCGGCCTTGGTCAGGGTGTTGAACCGGTAGTTGATCTCGGCCTGGCCCGAGGAACCCACCTCGTGGTGGGAGCGCTCGACCTCGAGGCCCACCTCGTCCAGGGCCACGCACATGGCGTCGCGCAGGTCGGCCTGCTTGTCGACCGGGGAGACAGGGAAGTAGCCGCCCTTGACGGGGGTCTTGTTGCCCAGGTTCCCGCCCTCCTCCTTGCGGCCGGTGTTCCAGGCGGCCTCGTCGGAGTCGATGGCGTAGAAGGAGCCCTGCGGCTGGATGTCGTAGCGGACGTCCTCGAAGATGAAGAACTCGGCCTCGGAGGCGAAGTTGGCGACGTCGGCGATGCCGGTCGACGCCATGTAGGCCTCGGCGCGCTCGGCGACGCCGCGGGGGTCGCGGTGGTAGGGCTCACCGGTGCGGGGGTTCACGATCGAGCAGGTGACCACGAGGGTCTTCTCGACGCGGAAGGGGTCCACGAACGCCGAGGTGGGGTCCGGGATGAGCTGCATGTCGGACTCGGCGATGCCCTGGAAGCCGCGGATGGAGGAGCCGTCGAACAGCTGCCCGTGCACGAAGAAGTCGTCGTCCACCGACTTGGCCGGGAGGTTGAAGTGCTGCTGCACGCCGGGCATGTCCGTGAACCGGACGTCGACGAAGACGATCTCCTCGTCCTTGATGAAGGCGAGGACTTCCTCGGGTGTCTGGAACATGTGCTGTTCTCCTTGTTAGGTGGGCTGGCCCGCCGTGCCAGGTGCGCTGGGTCGGCGTCCGTTTCCGGGGACAACGCTACGGACCGGGCATTAAGGCTCCGTGTCCCGGGTGTTTCCTCGCTGTTACGCAGGAGGGCCCGGGGGAGCCACGGTCTCCCGCCAGTCTAGGGGAGTCCCTCCCCGATACCCTGGGGGGATGATCGACAGACATGATGTGGGCTCGTGGCTCGAGGGGCCGGGGACCGGCCGGCAGGAGTACCCGGGGCAGCGCCTCGGGCGCCCGGAGCAGGGGCCGGGCTCCGTGGGACGCGTGGGGCGGCGGATCGTGGCCCTGGTGCTGGACTGGTACCTGTGCTGGGCCCTCGCCCAGTGGCTCGTGCCCCAGTGGAACGAGCAGGGACTGATGACCCTCGCGTTCCTGTTCCTGCTCAACGTGCTGCTGGTCGGCGCGACCGGCCACACCCCGGGGCACCTGCTGCTGGGCCTGCAGGTGCAGACGCTGGCCGGGCGGCCCGCCGGCTTCGCCCGGGCCGTGGTCCGCTCCCTCCTGCTGTGCCTCGTGATCCCGGCGGTCGTGTTCGACCCCGACCAGCGCGGCCTGCACGACCGGGCGGCGGACACGGTCCTGGTCCGCACCCGCTGAGGCACCGGCACGGCGCCCGACGACGACGGAGCCCCTCGTCTTCCGCGGAAGGCGAGGGGCTCCGTCGTCGTCGGGCAGGCCCGCAGCTCAGCGGCCGCGCATGGCACGGCGGTCCGGGCGGGCGCGCATCGGGTCCACGCCCTTGGGGATCGGCAGCCGGTTGCCCAGGGTGCTGATCCGCTTGTGCACGGTCTGCACCTCCTGCTGCGTGAGCTTCTTGTCGAGCTTCTTCATCTGCTTGGACAGCGCGCGCAGCGGCACCTGGCCCTCGCCCTTGCCGGTCTTGATGACGTGGATCGGCACGTTCTGGATCACGGGGCCGATCCGGCGGCGCTCCTTGGCGACGAGCTTGTCGACCCGCCCCGCGGGGCCCTCGGTCACGAGGACCACGCCGGGGCGGCCGATGGCGCGGAAGATGAGGTCGCGGGTGCGGGGATCCATGGCCGCGGGCTGGTCCTCGACGATCCAGCCGCGGCGCAGCGCGGACAGCGCGGCGCCGGCGGCCCCGGGCTGGTCCTCGATCCGGGCGAACGCGGCGCGCTCGGCCCGCCGGGAGAGGTAGAACGAGGCGGCCAGCAGCGCGAACGGCAGACCGATGAGCAGCCCGGTGATCCAGTTGCCGAGCAGGACGCCGACGAGCAGGAAGACGAGGAGGACGCCGAGGCCGATCAGCAGCATCCACCAGCCGATGTTGGGCTCGACCTCGCGGGTCATCTTGAAGACCTGCTTGATCTGGCTGAGGAAGCCCGGCCCCTTGGTCGCCTTCCGCTGCTGCTTCGCCTCGCGCTTCTGCGCCCGGGTGGGCTTCCCGGTCGGCTTCCCCGCGGGCTTCCCGGGGGAGGAGGATCGCGACGTCGGGCGCGACTTGGCGTGGGAAGGTGACACGGTGAGACCTCGTCCTGTGGTGCGGTGGCGGTGTTCCGGCGGACCCGCGGTGCCGGCGCGCGAGAGCGCCCGGCCGCGGCCCGTCCTCCAGTTTAGCGGGTGGGCGGGCCCGCGCCCGCCGGTCCTCAGCGGAGTCGCTGGACGAGCGAGGACGCCTCCTGGGAGGCGCTGCCGGTGTCCTCGATGTGCGCCAGGTGGGACGGGATCGGCCGGCCCGACTTCTCCATGGCGCGGGCCCACAGCCGGCCGGCGCGGTACGAGGACCGGACCATCGGGCCCGCCATGACGCCCAGGAAGCCGATCTCCTCGGCCATCTCGGAGAGCTCCACGAACTCCTCGGGCTTGACCCACCGGTCGATCGGGTGGAACAGCGGGGAGGGGCGCAGGTACTGGGTGAGCGTGATGATGTCGCACCCGGCGTCGTTGAGGTCGCACAGCGCCTCGTAGATCTCCTGGTTCGTCTCGCCCATCCCGAGGATGAGGTTGGACTTGGTGATCATCCCGGCGTCCTTGCCCTGGGTGATGACGTCCAGGGAGCGCTCGTAGGTGAAGGCGGGCCGGATCTGGCGGAAGATGCGCGGGACCGTCTCCACGTTGTGGGCGAAGACCTCGGGCTCGGCGTCGATGACCTGCTGCAGCCGGTCGGGGACGCCCTGGAAGTCAGGGATCAGGATCTCCACGCCGGTGTTCGGGTTCAGCGTGTGGATCGCGCGGATGGTCTCCGCGTACAGCCAGGCGCCGCCGTCGTCGAGGTCGTCGCGGGCCACGCCCGTGACGGTCGCGTAGCGCAGTCCGAGCTCCTTGACGGACTCGGCCACCTTGCGGGGCTCGGTGACGTCCAGCAGGTCGGGCTTGCCGGTGGCGATGTCGCAGAAGTCGCAGCGGCGGGTGCACTTGGAGCCGCCGATGAGGAACGTGGCCTCCCGGTCCTCCCAGCACTCGTAGATGTTGGGGCAGCCGGCCTCCTCGCACACGGTGTGCAGGCCCTTGCCGCGGGCGAGGGACTTCAGCTCCTGGAACTCGGGGCCCATCCGCGCCGTATTCTTCAGCCAGGACGGCTTCTTCTCGATGGGCGTCTCGGCGTTGCGCGCCTCGACGCGCAGCAGGCGGCGGCCCTCTGGGGCAACGGTCATGGTCGGTCTCCTTGTCGAGATGTCGACGGTGGTGCGCTCATGGTCCCGGCGGTCCCGGGGCGGCGCAGGTCAGCTGACGGCGGTGGGCCAGGGCAGCGGACCCGGGGTCCCTGACGGGACGAACTGTTCGCACAACTCGTCCCGGCGGGCGGATATTTCCTGCTCCATGCGCGCGACCACCGCCTCCGGGGTCACGAGCCGGCCCGTCTCCTGCGAGAGGCTCGTGACGGAGGCGTCGGTGATGCCGCACGGGATGATCTTGCCGAACGGCCGCAGGTCGTTGGAGCAGTTCAGGGCGAAGCCGTGCATGGTGGCCCGCTTGGAGACCTGCACGCCGATGGCGGCGATCTTGCGGTCCGGCCCGCGCTCGTCCGCGAGCACCCACGCCCCGGAGCGGCCCGCCACGGTCGCGGCCTGCACCCCGAAGTCCGCGACCACGGCCAGGATGATCTCCTCGAGCAGGCGCACGAAGCGCACGACGTCGATGGGCGTGGTCAGCCGGACGATGGGGTAGCCGACGAGCATCCCGGGGCCGTGGTAGGTGAGCTTGCCCCCGCGGCCGATCTCCACGACCTCGGTCCCGTCGGTGGGGTGCTCGTGGGGCTCGGTGCGCCGACCGGCCGTGTAGACCGGGGGGTGCTCCAGCAGCAGCACGGTGTTGGGCCGCTCGCCCGCGACGACCTCGCGGTGCACGTTCTTCTGCAGCTCCAGCGCCGAGCGGTAGTCGACGAGGTGCGGATCGAAGCCGAGCCGTTCGAAGCAGAGGGACATGTCCCCAGCCTATCGCGCGACCGGACCTGTGCGCGCCGGAGGGACCGGGCAGGGGGGCTGTGGACGGCGCCCGCGGCCCCGGGCGCCGGCGGGCATGCTGGGGCCATGGACCAGCGCCCCGCCGCGCACGGCGGCCACCACGAGATCACCCCGGCCCCGCCCGCTTCCGCCCGGGCACGGCTCGCCGCGGCCGTCCGGGACGACCGTGCGCACGGCCGCCCCGGCCCGTCCGGAGGCGCGCCGGCGGAGGACACGCCTCCGCGGCTGCCGCCCGAGGACGGGCTGGAGCCGGTGCGACGCCTGGGCGCACGCTCGTGGCTGGTGCGGGAGGCGCGGTCCGGGGAGCACTTCGTCCTGCGTCCCTGCCCGGAGGAGCCAGGCCCGGAGCCCGACCGGTCGCGGGCCGCGGCCCTCTCGCTCGCGGTCGCCCTGGCGGGCCGGGAGGACCCCTGTCTCGTGGCCGTGCGCGGGCTGCTGGGCCCGGCGGCGGCACCCGTGGGGCTGGTCGAGGACTTCGTCGCGGGCGGTTCGCTCGCCGACCGGCTGGCCGAGCGCGGCCGGCTGGAGCCCGCGGAGGCGGCCGCGGTGCTCCGGGACGCCGCGACCGGCCTGGCGGCGCTGCACGCCCTGGGCCGGTGCCACGGGGAGCTCTCGGCCCGGCAGGTCCTCCTGCTCCGCACCACGGCGGCCACGGACGGGGCCGGGCTCCGGGCCGCCGTGCGCGCCGGCACGGGGGGCGGCAGCCCGGCGGAGGACGTCCGAGCGCTCGGCGCGGTGGGGTGGGCGGCGCTCACCGGGCGGGCCCCCGCACGGCAGGCACGGCACGTGCCCCTGGCGCTGCTGTGCCCCGGCGCCCCCGCCGGACTCGTCCGGGCGGTCGAGGCCGCCCTGCAGAGCGATCCGTCGGCCCGGCCGACCGCAGCGGAACTGGCCGGCCTGCTCGTGCGGGACGGAGAGCCGACCCCGCGCGGGCCGGGGAGCCCGGCCGCCGGCCCGGCGCGGCCCCGGGCCGGCAGGCGCCGGGCGGTGCTCGCGGTGGCACTGCTGCTGGCCGCCGGGAGCGCCGCCCTGCTCCTGTCCGGGGACGGCGACCCGTTCCCGGCGACAACGGCGGGCCCGGCGGTCGGGCCGGATCCGGCCGTCTCACTGGCCCGCGCGGGATGGTCGGTCCCGCTGCGCTCCCTCGGTCCCGGGCCCCTTGCGCCCGGGTCCCTCGCGCCCGGGCCGACGGGCGGGGCCGGTCCGGGCGCCGGGCCCGGGGGCGGGACGCGGCAGGACCCCGCCGACGTCACGGATCCCCGGAAGGCGCTGCGGGTCCTGGTGGCGCGGCGCGGCGAGGCCCTGCGCACGGGGGACGCGCGTCTGCTGGAGGAGGTGTACGCGGCGGGGAGCGAGACGGCGGCGGCGGACCGGGACACCATCGCCCGGGGCGCAGGGGTCTTCTCCGCGCTCGAGCTCGAGGTCGGGAGCATCCACGAGGCCCCCGCGGGGTCCTCGCGGCCGGGCACCGTCGCGCTGGTCGCCGAGGTGCGGGTGGAGGGCTACCCGGGCGAGCCGGGAGCGGCCCCGTCCGTGGTGCCGGCGGGGGACGGATGGGTGCAGACGGTCCTCGTCGTCCTGGCCGAGGGCGAGCACGGCTGGCGGCTGACCGGGGTGGAGGCCGTGGCCGGCCCGACGGTGCCGCCGGATCCCGAGCAACGGGAGCCGGCGCGGCGGGACCCGGCACGGCAGGACCCCCGGGGCTGACGGGCAGCGCCGGGGGTCCGGTGGTGGGGGACGAGGGTCACCAGAGCGTGGCGACCGCCATGTTGATCAGCGCCAGCCCGCCCACGGCGTGGGCCAGGCCGGTCGAGACCGTCTCCCCGCGCTTGGTCCTCCGCTGCCCCACGAAGGCGGCGACCGCCACCGCCAGAGCGACGAGCAGCTTCACGGCGACCTTGACGTGGTTGACGTCGCCGTCCCCCATCTCGTAGATCGCCACGAGCAGGAGCCCGGTCACCAGGCTCAGCAGCGAGGCGTGGAACTGCCCCGGGGACACCGTGGGGCGCTTCATGGTGTAGATCCAGGTGCCCACGATGATCGCGGCGCCGACGAGGTGCAGGAAGACGAGGAGTCCGGTCAGGAAGGTCATGCATCCGAGCCTATCGGAGGCCCGCCCGCGCACGCCGGGAGGGCGTGCTCCCTGTGATCAGGAACACGCCCTCCCGGAGTGCCGCGCCCTCCGCCGGTGCTCAGCGGGGGCCGGGGACCACGGCCGGCCCGGTCAGAGACCGACCTCGGACTCGAAGCGGCCCTCCTCCAGGCGCGCCTTGAGCGCCTGGAGGAAGCGGCCCGCGTCCGCGCCGTCGACCAGGCGGTGGTCGTAGGTCAGCGACAGGTAGCACATCTGACGGATGGCGATGGTGTCGTTGCCGTCCGCGTCGGAGACGACCATCGGGCGCTTCACGATCGACCCCGTGCCGAGGATGGCGACCTGCGGCTGGTTGATGATCGGGGTGTCGAACAGGGCCCCGAAGGAGCCGAGGTTCGTGATCGTGAACGTGCCCCCGGTGAGGTCGTCCGGCGTGATGTTGCCGTCCTTGGCCCGGGAGCCGAGGTCGGCGATCTGCTTGGCCAGGCCGCCGAGGTTGAGGTCGCCGGCGTTCTTGATGACCGGCACCAGCAGACCCTTCGGGGTGTCCACCGCGATGGCGATGTTCTCCGAGCCGTTGTAGACGATCTCCTTCTCGGCCTCCTTGAAGGTGGCGTTGAGCTTGGGGTGGGCCTGCAGCGCCTCGGCCACCGCCTTGGCGAAGAACGGCAGGTAGGTGAGCTTGGCGCCCTCCCGCTGCTGGAACTTCGCCTTCGCCCGGTCGCGCAGCACGGCCACCCGGGTCATGTCGACCTCGGTCACCTGGGTCAGCTGGGCGGCCTCCTGCAGCGACTCGCGCATGCGCTGGGCGATCGTCATCCGGATCCGCGGAGCCTTCTCCGTGGTCCCGCGCTTGGCGTCCGCCTTCGGCGCGGCCGGGGCGGCCTCCTGTGCCGGTGCGGCGGCGGCCGGTTCGGCGGCAGCCTCGCCGCCCTTCTGCTGCTCGGCGGCGGCCAGCACGTCCTGCTTGCGGATGCGTCCGCCCACCCCGGTGCCGGTGAGCGTGGAGAGGTCCACGCCCTCCTTCTTGGCGAGCTTGCGCACCAGCGGGGTCACGTAGGACGAGTTGTCACCGGTCGGGGCCTCCGCCTTCTCGGTGCGGGCGCCGTCGCGCTGCGCCGTGTCCTGCTGCTCGTCCCCGGAGGTGTCGGCCAGCACGGGCTCCTCGGTCTCGACCAGGGCCTCGTCGCGGGACGGCGCCTTCTCCTGCTTCCCGGACGAGGCGCCCTCGTAGCCCTCGCCGCCGTCGGTGGACTGCTTCGCCGGCTGCTTCTCGGCAGACTTCTCGGCGGGCTTCTCCGCAGACTTCTCGGCGGGCTTCTCGGCGGGCTTCTCGGCGGGCTCGTCCCCGGAGGGGGCGGAGCCGGAGCCGATGATCGCCAGGACCTGGCCGACCTCGGCGTCCTCGTCCTCCTGCACCCGGATCTCCAGCAGGGTCCCGGCCACGGGGGAGGGGACCTCGGTGTCGACCTTGTCGGTGGAGACCTCCAGCAGCGGCTCGTCGACGGCGACCTCGTCACCGACCTGCTTGAGCCACCGGGTCACGGTGCCCTCGGTCACGGACTCGCCCAGTGCGGGCAGGGTGATCTCGCTGCCCTCGCCCGTCTGCTGGGCCTCGGCCTTGGGGGCCTGCTCGTCACCGGAGGACTCGTCACCGGAGGGCTCCGGCTCGGCGGCCTCGTCGGTCGCCTCCGGGGTCTCCGCCTCGGTCGCGGCGTCCTCGGCCTCCTGCCCGGAGGTGTCCTCCGCGGAGGACTCGTCCTGGCCGGAGCCGCCCTCGGAACCGGAGCCCGAGCCGTCCCCGATGACGACCAGCGGCGCGCCGACCTCGACGTCCTCGTCCTCGTCGACGAGGATCTCCTCGATCACGCCGGCCACGGGGGAGGGGATCTCGGTGTCGACCTTGTCGGTGGAGACCTCCACCAGGGGCTCGTCGACGGCGACCTCGTCACCGACCTGCTTGAGCCACCGGGTCACGGTGCCCTCGGTCACGGATTCGCCCAGTGCGGGCAGGTTTACGGTTTCTGACATGGTCCGACCGTCTCTCTTTCGGTGCCTTCGATGGTGCCTTCGGTGGTGCGCTCCGGGTGGCGGCCCGGTGCCGGGGTGCTGGGGAGGCCCCGCCCGGCCGGGCGGGGCCACGGCGCGCTCAGCCGTGCAGCGGCGTCCCGGCGAGGGCCATGGCCGCCTCGCCGATGGCCTCGTTCTGGGTGGGGTGGGCGTGCACGAACGCGGCGACGTCCTCCGGGTAGGCCTCCCAGTTGACGATGAGCTGGCCCTCGCCGATCTGCTCGCTGATGCGCTTGCCGATGGCGTGGAAGCCGATGATCGGCCCGTCCTTCTCGCGCACGAGCTTGATCATGCCGCCGGTGCCCAGGATCGAGCTCTTGCCGTTGCCGGCGAGGTTGTACTCGGCGACCTCGACGTTGTCCTCGCCGAACTTCTCCTTGGCCTGCGGCTCGTTGTATCCCACGGAGGCGATCTCGGGCTCGGTGAACGTGACCTTGGGGATGTTGACGTCCTCGACGACGGCCGGGTTCAGCCCGGCGATCTCCTCGGCCACGAACCGTCCCTGCTGGTAGCCGCGGTGGGCGAGCTGCACGCCCGGGACGATGTCGCCGATCGCGTAGATGCTGCCGACGCCGGTGTGCAGGCGCTCGTCCGGGGTGACGAAGCCGCGGTCCATGGGGATGCCCTGCTCCTCGTAGCCCATGTCGGCGGTGTTCGGGCCACGGCCCACGGCGACCAGGACGATGTCGGCCTCGAAGACCTTGCCGTCGGCCAGGGTGACCTTCGCGCCGTCGTCGTCCTGCTCCACCTTCTCGAAGAAGGTGCCGAGGTTCGACTTGATGCCGCGCTTCTTGAACTCCCGCTCGAGCGCCTTCACGATCGCCGGGTCCTCGTTGGCGACCAGGTGGGGCAGGCCCTCGATGACGGTGACGTCCACGCCGAAGGACTTCCACATGGAGGCGAACTCGCAGCCGATCACGCCGCCGCCGAGCACGATCGCGCTCTTGGGCACGAAGTCGATCTCCAGCGCCTCGGTCGAGGTCATGACCCGCCCGCCGATCTCGACGCCCAGGGTCTTGGAGACCGAGCCGGAGGCCAGCACGATGTGCTTGCCGGTGTAGGTGGTGCCGTCGACCTCGACGGTGTTCTCGCCCGTGAGCTTGCCGACGCCCTCGACGACCGTGATCTTGCGCATCTTCATCAGGCCCGTGAGGCCCTTGAACTTGCCGGCGACGATCTTGTCCTTGTACTCCCGCACCGCCGCCATGTCGATGGACTCCAGCGTGGTGTGGATGCCGTACTTGGAGCTCTCCCGGGCGTCCTCCGCGAGCTCGGCGGAGTGCAGGTAGGCCTTGGTCGGGATGCAGCCCCAGTGGAGACACGTGCCCCCGAGCTTGTTCTTCTCGACCAGCGCCACGGTGAAGCCGAGCTGGACGGCCCGCAGCGCGGCCGCGTAGCCGGCACTCCCTCCGCCGAGGACGAGGATGTCGAATTCGTTGTCGGCCACGTGTTTGGCTCCCTTGCGCGTTGACGTCGTTCCGGGTGGGTCGCTCCCGTCCCGTGACGGGTTCGTTTCGTACATACCTTAGCCCTACGCCGGAGGGAGCGACCAGGCGGGCGCTCCCTCCGGCGCGGGGGTGTCGCAGGAGCTCAGCGGCCCCCGGCGACCGCGTCCTCGAGCAGCCGCACGAGCGTGCGCACGCCCGCTCCCGTGCCCTCGGCCGGGGTGTAGCCGTAGGGCGAGCCCTCGTTGAAGGAGGGGCCGGCGATGTCCACGTGCGCCCACGGCACCCGGGCGCCGTCCTCGCCGCCGACGAACTCGCGCAGGAAGATCCCGGCGACGAGCATCCCGCCGTTCTTGTCCCCGATGTTCTTGAGGTCGGCGACCTTCGAGTCCAGGGACGGGCGCAGGTGCTCGGGCAGCGGCATGGGCCAACCGGCCTCCCCGGCGCCGCGGGCGGCCTCGGCCACGGCGGTGCGCAGGGCGTCGTCGCCCATGATCCCGAACGTCCGGGCGCCCAGGGCCACCATCTGCGCACCGGTCAGGGTGGCGATGTCGACGACGGCGTCCGGGCCCTCCTCGCACGCGGCCACGAGACCGTCGGCCAGCACGAGGCGTCCCTCGGCGTCGGTGTTGAGCACCTCGACGGTGCGTCCGCCGCGGATGGTGATGACGTCGCCGGGACGGGTGGCCGTGGAGGAGGGCAGGTTCTCGGCCAGGCACAGCCACCCGGTGACCTTCACCGGCAGCTCGAGCTCGGCGGCGGTGAGCACCGCGGCGAGGACGGCGGCGGCGCCGGCCATGTCCGACTTCATGGTCATCATCGAGGCCGGGGGCTTGAGGGAGAGCCCGCCCGAGTCGAAGGTGATGCCCTTGCCCACGTAGGCGTAGTGCTGGGCGGCGCGCGCCGGGGCGTACTCCAGCTTGACGAGGCGCGGACCGTGCACGGAGCCCTGTCCCACGCCCAGGAGCCCTCCGTAGCCGCCCTTGGCGAGCTCCTTCTCGGCGAGCACGCTCACGGAGACCTTGGTGCCCTTGGCGGCGCGGCGGGCGTAGTCCGCGACGGCCTCCGGGAACATGACGTTGGGGGAGAGGTCCACGAGGGTGCGGGCGGCCCGGACGCCGCGCCCGAGGGCGGCGGCCCGGTCGAGGCACCGGCCCAGCGCGGCACGCGCCACCCCGGGGGCGTGCACCACGGCGGAGGCCAGCGGGGCCTGCACGCCGGCGGCGGTCGCCGCGCGCTGGTGGGCGAAGGCGAAGGCGCCCAGGGCGGCGCCCTCGGCGACCGCGGCGGCGTCCTCCTCGGACGTGACGGGCAGCGCGAGCACCGCGGAGTCGGTCCCGGCGAGCCGCCGCACGGCCGCGCCGGTGGCCCGGCGCAGCGATTCGGCGCGCTCGGCGGTCTCCTCGGGCAGGGCGCCGATGCCGGTGAGGACCACCACGGTGAAGGGCAGCCCCGACGGGGCCGGCACCACGGTCACCTCGTCGGCGGCGCCCTTCACGCGCAGCGCCGCCGCGGCGTCCACCACGGGGGCGAGCCTGCGCTGCTCCCCGGCGGGGAGCACGACCCGGCCCGAGGTCTCGCCCTCCTGCCCCTTCTCCACGGCGAGCACGATCGCGTGGGCCGCGGTCCGGCCCAGGGCCTTGTGCGTGGCGGTGAGCTCGATGCCCCGTGGCTCGAGCAGGTCCTGTACGTCGGGCATGGATCGTCCTTTCGCTGAGGTCCGGGCCGGCCGGTCCGGACCGCTCCCGGCGGCCCAGCCCGGCCGGCAGGCGTGCTCTCGATCCTATCCCCGCCCCGCCGCGGCGCCGGGGCGGCAGCGCGGTGCGGGCGTCCCCCCCGGCGCGGCGGGGAATAACGCGGTGCCCGCGGATGGTTGACATGATCCGGGCCGCCACCGCCGGCGTGCCCCACCGGTCTCCCCACGGACGCCCGGAACCGACCCACCCCAGGAGGAAGAGCTGTGCTGGACCCCACCTCGCTGTACCTGAGCAATCCCGCTCTGCTCGAGGACGCCCGGGTTCGTGGCCTGCCGCTGATCGTCGCCCTGTCCGGCTACGCGGAGGCGGGGCACGTGGCCGTGCAGATCGAGCACACCATCACGGAGGCCCTGCCGCACGAGGTCGTGGCCCGTTTCGACCTGGACCAGCTCTACGACTACCGCGCCCGCCGCCCGCACGTGACCTTCCGGGAGGACCACTTCGAGGGCTTCCAGAACCCGGAGCTGTCCCTGCGGCTGGTCACGGACGGCCTGGGGCGCAGCTTCGCGCTGCTCACGGGGCCCGAGCCGGACCTGCAGTGGAACCGGTTCACGGAGGCCGTCGTGGGCCTGGCCCGCCGGATGGACGTCTCGCTCGTGGCGATCGTCTCCGGGATCCCGATGCCGGTCCCGCACACCCGGCCGTTCATCGTCTCGGTGCACGGCAACCGGGCCGACCTGCTGCCCGCCGAGCACGCCTGGAAGCCCGTCGTGGAGATGAGCTCGTCGGCCGCCCAGCTCCTCGAGATCCGGCTGGGCGAGGCCGGGATCGACAACATCGGCTTCACCGTCCACGTCCCGCAGTACCTGGCCGAGGCGCACCTGCCGCACGCCGCCGTGGCCGCCCTCGAGCACATCAGCGCCGTGACCTCGCTGAACCTGCCCTCGGACGAGCTGCGCGAGGCGGCCCGCGAGATCGAGCAGCAGATCGACCAGCAGGTCGGCGCCTCGCCCGAGGTGCAGGCGGTCGTGGCCGGTCTGGAACAGCGCTACGATGACGTCGTCGACGCCTCGGTGCCGCGCTCCCTGCTGGTCGGGGACGAGTCCGAGCTCCCCGACGCCGACGAGATCGGCGCCGCGGCCGAGGCCTTCCTCGCCGCCCAGGAGGACGAGCAGGACTGAGCCCGCCCGGCGCGCGGCCGGCCCGGTGTCGTCCGGGGCGGCGCCGCCGTCCCGGGTCCCGGCCCGGTCCCGTCCCCGAGAGCGAAGTGCATGCAGTCCGACCGGTACCGAGCCCACGAGTCCGGCAAGGACTCACGCCGCGCCCACCTGGTCTTCGCGATCGGCACCTTCGCCTACTTCAGCGCCGTGGCCCAGCGCACCAGCTTCGGCGTCGCGTCGGTCGACGCGGCGGAGCGCTTCGGCACCGCGGCCTCCGCGCTGTCGCTGTTCTCGCTCATGCAGGTCCTCGTCTACGCGGGGCTGCAGATCCCCGTGGGCGTGCTCGTGGACCGGTTCGGCTCCCGCGTCATGGTCGCCGCCGGGGCGCTGCTCATGACGGCGGGGCAGATCCAGCTGGCGCTCGCCGACACGGTCGGCGAGGGCGTGGCCGCCCGGGTGCTCGTCGGCGCGGGGGACGCGGCCACGTTCGTGTGCGTGATGCGCCTGATCCCGGCGTGGTTCTCCGCGCTGCGCGTGCCGCCGCTGACCCAGTTCCTGGGCGTGGTCGGCAACCTCGGCCAGCTCGTCTCCGTCATCCCGTTCGCCTGGCTGCTCGAGCTCACCGGGTGGTTCCCGTCCTTCGTGGCCCTGGCCTCGCTCGCGCTGCTCGCCGCCGTGCTCGCCGCGGCCCTGCTGCGCAACGCTCCGCCCGGGGTGGACGTCCTGAACCGGGAGCTGGGCCTGCGGCGCACCGGCCAGGTGCTCCGGCAGAGCGTGGCCGAGCCCGGGACCCGGCTCGGCTTCTGGGTGCACTTCACCACCCAGTTCGCGGGCAACACGTTCGTGCTCATGTGGGGGTACCCCTACCTCGAGTACGCGCAGGGCCTGTCCGACACCACGGTCTCCCTCGTGATGACCTCCTTCGTGCTCACCAACCTGGCCGTGGCCCTCGGCCTGGGCGGGCTCACCGCCCGCCGCCCGCACCGCCGGGTGCGCCTGTCCCTGGGCGTCACCGCCGTCATCTTCTCGGCGTGGGCCGTGCTGCTGGTCTGGCCGGGGACGGCGCCCGTCCCGGTCGTGCTGGCCGCCGTGTGCGTCATCGCGATCAGCATGCCGGCGTCCATGATCGCCTTCGACATCACCCGCAGCTTCAACCCGGCACAGCGCTCGGGCACCGCCACGGGCATCGTCAACGTGGGCGGCTTCACCGCCTCCGTGCTGGCCATCTTCGTCACCGGCTTCGTCCTCGACGTGCTGCACGCCGCCGGCTTCCGCGACGAGCTGTACGCCCCCGACGCCTTCCGGATCGCGATCGCCGCGCAGTTCCTGATCGCGGCGGCGGGCACCGCGGGCGTGCTGGCCACCGCCCGGAAGGTGCGCCGGCGGCACGGTCACGACGCCGTCTGACCGGCCGCACGGGCCCGTCGGCACTGCACCGCGCCGGCAACGGGGGCCGGGCACCGCTCCCGGTCCACAGCCCGGGCGCGGACCGGCGCGCCCGGACCCGGCCGCGCCCACGCTGGGCCCATGAGACAGCACCCCATCCGAGACCCCTTCGTCCCCGTCGTCCGGTGCGCGGCCGACCTGCTCGCCGTCGTGCCGCACACCCTCGGCTACTGGCCCGCCGACTCCCTCGTCCTGTTCGCCGCCGGAGGCGGGACGGCGGGGGCGTGCGTGCGCGTGGACCTCCCGGGCGGTCCGTCCGACCAGGGCCTCCGCGCGGCCTTCGTCGCCGAGCTCGCCGACCTCGTGGGCCACGACACCTTGAGCGACCGGGTCTTCGTGATCGTGTACACGACGTCCGCCGCCGGGGGCCGGCCCGTCGGGGTGGACGGGCTGCTCACGCTCGTGGACGAGGCCGCCCGGCGCGCCGGGCGGGCCGTGGCGGGGCGCTGGATCGTGGCCGGCGACCGCTGGTGGCCGGCCGATGACCCGGCCGACGTCCAGGACGTCGCCGGGATCGAGGACAGCGCCGTCAACGCCGCGCTCGTGGCCTCCGGCAGCTCGTACGCGGCGGCTCCGCGGCTCGCGATGGACCACGAGTACGGGGCCCTGCCGGCCGGCACCGACCGGGGCGCCGGGCGCGCCGCGCTCCGCTGGGCGCGGGCCGGGGGCGGCGCCTGGCACCACCTCGACCGCCTCGTGCCGGCCCTGTCCGTCTGGGCCGACGTCCTCGCCGGTGTCCTGGGCTCGCCCGGGGACCCCGTGCCCGCGGTGCTCGGCCACGACGACGAGCTGCTCGGCTTCCTGGCGGCGAGCCTGACGGACCCCGTGCTCGCCGACCTGCTCCTCGTGGCCTGCGCCACGGACGACCTCGACGGCGTCCTGGCGGCCGCCGCGATGTGGGCCGAGCTGTGCGACGACGTCGACGACCCGCAGGCCGGCGCCGAGGGCGTGCCGATCGGGCCCACCCTCGCACCGGCGCCCGCGCGGCTGCCGACCGTGCCCCGGCGGCCGCAGGCCGGGGAGGAGCCCGGTCCGGGTCCCGCCCCGCTGCCCGGGCCCGACGCGGGGGAGCTCGTCCGGCTGTCCCGCGTGCTCACGGGCGAGTGGGCGGACGCCCCGCACTGGCCGCTGCTCGACACCCTGTACCGGGTGCTGCAGGTGCTCGGCTGGCTCCTGGAGCCCGCCGGGCCCGGCGGGCCGACCGAGCATCCCGGGCGGGACGGGGCGGACGCGGCGCTGGAGCGGGTCGTGCTCGCGGGCGTGCTCGTCGAGCTCGCGCAGCTCAACCGCTTCCGGGCGCGCGGTTCCCACACCGCGCACTTCGTCCGCCGGGCCACGGCCCTGGTCCCGGGCCACCCGTCGGCACTGCGGGTCCTGCGCCTCGCCGACGCCCGTCCCGTGCCGCTCTGGGCGCGGGACCGCACCACCGCCTGGCACTCGTGACGCCCCGGGTCCGTGGCTTTTTCGGATCCGATGGCAGAACGGGAACAAATCCCGCGCACGCGTGGTTCCGGCTGTCAGGACCCTTCAAGCCCGCCGCACCGGACTCTGCCCGGCGCACGGACTTGACAGGGTCATAGGCGTGTTGCCCCGAGGGCGGACGCCGTGACCGCTCAACGAAAGGCTCTCAGTGTCACCTGCCGCCAGCAAGAAGACGACGGACACCGCCGCCGAGGCCCCGGCCACCGGGGACGCTCGGTCGCCGTCCGGCACCACGGGCGCGTCGCCGCGGGCGAAGACCGCCGCTGCGAAGTCGACCGCCGCCAAGAAGACCGTGGCCGCCAAGAAGACCACGGCGGCGAAGTCCACCGCCGCGCGCTCCGGCGCGGCCAAGAGCGCCGCGGCCGGCTCCACGAAGTCCACGGCCGGCAAGTCGACCGCGACCAGGACCGCCGCGAGCAAGGCGCCCACGGCGACCAGGTCCGCGGAGAAGGCCCCGGCCGCGCCGAAGGCCACGGGCCGCCAGAAGGCCGCGGCGTCCACGGCCAAGGAGGCCCAGGACGTCGCCGGGGCACCCGACGAGGACGCCGTCGTCACGGACGACGCCGACCTCGAGACGGGCCTGACCGACGAGGCCGGAGTGGTCGACCCGGAGATGGACGAGGACGAGGAGACCGAGGAGGAGCCCGCGCCCGAGGACCCGGCCGCCGCGCCCGCGCCCAAGGACGAGAAGACCTCCGGCTTCGTCATCACCGCGAACGACGACGACGACGCCCCGGCCCAGCAGGTGGTCTCCGCGGGGGCCACCGCCGACCCGGTCAAGGACTACCTCAAGCAGATCGGCAAGGTCGCGCTGCTGAACGCCGAGCAGGAGGTGGACCTGGCGCTGCGGATCGAGGCCGGCCTGTACGCCGAGCACAAGCTCGCGGACGGGAAGGACTCCCTGGACCCGCAGACCCGCAAGGAGCTGCGCTGGGTCATCCACGACGGGAAGCGCGCCAAGAACCACCTGCTCGAGGCCAACCTGCGCCTGGTCGTCTCCCTGGCCAAGCGCTACACCGGCCGCGGCATGCTGTTCCTGGACCTCATCCAGGAGGGCAACCTCGGCCTGATCCGCGCGGTCGAGAAGTTCGACTACACCAAGGGCTTCAAGTTCTCCACGTACGCCACGTGGTGGATCCGCCAGGCCATCACCCGCGCCATGGCCGACCAGGCCCGCACCATCCGCATCCCGGTGCACATGGTCGAGGTCATCAACAAGCTCGCCCGAGTGCAGCGTCAGATGCTGCAGGACCTGGGCCGGGAGCCCACCCCGGAGGAGTTGGCCAACGAGCTCGACATGACGCCCGAGAAGGTCGTCGAGGTGCAGAAGTACGGCCGGGAGCCGATCTCCCTCCACACCCCGCTGGGCGAGGACGGCGACTCGGAGTTCGGCGACCTGATCGAGGACTCGGAGGCCGTGGTCCCCGCGGACGCCGTGAGCTTCACGCTCCTGCAGGAGCAGCTGCACTCGGTCCTGGACACGCTCTCCGAGCGGGAGGCGGGCGTCGTGGCGATGCGCTTCGGCCTGACCGACGGCCAGCCCAAGACCCTCGACGAGATCGGCAAGGTCTACGGCGTGACCCGTGAGCGCATCCGGCAGATAGAGTCCAAGACGATGTCCAAGCTGCGCCACCCGTCCCGTTCGCAGGTGCTGCGCGACTACCTCGACTGAGCGGTCCGTCCCGCGCCCGGACGCCGTCCGGGCGCGGGACGCCCACGGCCGGAGCCGCTGCCCGTGCCTGACCCGCTGTCCGCTCCGGCGGTCGGGGCGGGCCGCCGGGAGCGTCCGCGCCACCGGGAACGCAGGAGGGCCCCGACACCAGGTGTCGGGGCCCTCCTTGCATCCCTTGCGTCGACCGCCCGTCGCGGGCGTACGGGTCAGGAACCGATGCGCTCGGTCTCGTCTTGCCAGGTGGCGGCCAGGGGCCGCAGCTTCTGCTCGTTCTTGCGCGCGTGGTGAGCGCAGAAGAGCAGCTCACCGCCCGTCGACTCGAGGATCACTCGGACGTAGGCCTGGGCGCCGCACGCGTCGCAGCGGTCGGTCGCATTGAGTTCTCGGCTCTCCAATGTTGCGTTCACGGGATCCTCCTCCTGTGTCGTACGCGTTGCACGGGGCACGGGGCCGCCGGTGCGGGTACCCGGGGTCTCGTGGACGCTTCGGGGTACTGCTACATACAACCACGGCCATCGGACATTCGATCCCGGCGGGAGCCGATTTTCGCCCCGGGCGTAGGTCGGGCCGTCCGCCGGCGGACCGCGGCCCCGGGAGGGCCGTGTCCGCCGCCCCGACTACAGTGGTGGGGAATCCCGCCGTCCCCCAGGAGTCGTATCCCCGTGACACCGTCCCGTTCCGAGTACAACGCCCGCCACCTCTCCGTCCTCGAGGGCCTCGAAGCCGTCCGGAAGCGGCCGGGCATGTACATCGGCTCCACCGACTCCCGCGGCCTGATGCACTGCCTGTGGGAGATCATCGACAACTCCGTGGACGAGGCGCTCGCCGGCTTCGGCCACCAGATCACGGTGGTCCTGCACGCCGACGGCGCCGTGGAGGTCCACGACGACGGCCGCGGCATCCCCATCGACCTCGAGCCGCGGACCGGGCTGACCGGCGTGGAGGTCGTCTTCACCAAGTTGCACGCCGGCGGGAAGTTCGGCGGCGGCTCCTACAGCGCCTCCGGCGGCCTGCACGGCGTGGGCGCCTCCGTGGTCAACGCGCTCTCCGCGCGCCTCGACGTCCAGGTGGACCGCGGCGGGAAGACCTACCAGATGTCCTTCCGGCACGGCGAGCCGGGACGCTTCGTCGACCAGGGCCGGCCCTCCCCGCACGCGCGTTTCGAGCCGTTCGTGGAGGGGTCGGTGCTCGACGTCGTCGGCAAGGCCAAGCGCGGGGTCACCGGGACCCGGATCCGGTACTGGGCGGACGAGCAGATCTTCACGACGGACGCCAGGTTCAGCTACGAGGAGCTGGCCAAGCGTGCCCGGCAGACCTCGTTCCTGATCCCGGGGCTGCGCATCACCGTGCGCGACCAGCGGGGCCTGCCCGGCACGCCGGGGGAGTTCGGGACCCACGAGGAGGTGTTCCAGCACGACGGCGGGATCTCCGAGTTCGTCGAGTACCTCGCCGCGGACAGCTCGGTCACGGACGTGTGGCGCTTCCAGGGGGAGGGCCGGTTCACGGAGAACGTCCCGGTCCTGGACGAGAACGGCCGTTCCAAGCTGACGGAGCTGGAGCGCACGTGCGAGGTCGACGTCGCCCTGCGGTGGGGCATCGGCTACGACACGTCCCTGCGCTCGTTCGTGAACATCATCGCGACCCCCAAGGGCGGCACCCACCAGGCCGGTTTCGAGGCGGCCCTGCTGAAGACGTTCCGGAAGCAGATCGAGGCGAACGCCCGCAAGCTCAAGGCCGGCAGCGACAAGGTCGAGAAGGACGACGTCCTGGCCGGGCTCACGGCCGTGCTCACGGTGCGGCTGGCCGAGCCGCAGTTCGAGGGCCAGACCAAGGAGGTCCTGGGCACCCCGGCCGTGCGCCAGATCGTGAGCCGGGTGATCGAGAAGGAGCTGACCGCCAAGCTCACGTCCACCGGGCGGCACGACAAGCAGCAGGCCGGGCAGCTGCTGGAGAAGGTCGTGGCGGAGATGAAGTCCCGCATCTCCGCGCGGGTGCACAAGGAGACCCAGCGGCGCAAGAACGCCCTGGAGACCTCCTCGATGCCGGCCAAGCTCGTCGAGTGCCGCTCGAACGACGTGGAGCGCTCCGAGCTGTTCATCGTGGAGGGCGACTCCGCCCTCGGCACGGCGCGGCTGGCCCGGTCCTCGAACCACCAGGCGCTGCTGCCGATCCGCGGCAAGATCCTCAACGTGCAGAAGGCGTCCATCACGGACATGCTCGCCAACACGGAGTGCGCCGCGCTCATCCAGGTCATCGGGGCCGGCTCGGGGCGCACCTTCGACCTCACCGCGGCCCGCTACGGCAAGGTCATCATGATGACGGACGCCGACGTCGACGGCGCGCACATCCGCACCCTGCTGCTCACGCTGTTCTACCGCTACATGCGCCCGCTCGTGGAGGCGGGGCGGGTCTACGCGGCGGTGCCCCCGCTGCACCGGGTGGAGATCGTCAACGCCGGCGGCAAGGCCAACGAGATGGTCTACACGTACTCCGAGCGCGAGCTCGAGGACCTGCTCGCCCGGCTGGAGGCGGAGGGGCGGCGCTACAAGGAGCCCATCCAGCGCTACAAGGGCCTGGGCGAGATGGACGCGGACCAGCTCGCGGAGACGACCATGGACGTCCGGCACCGGATGCTGCGCCGGATCCGGGTCGAGGACGCCGAGGCGGCCGAGCACGCCTTCTCCCTGCTCATGGGCTCCGAGGTGGCCCCGCGCAAGGACTTCATCATCGAGGGCGCCGCGCAGCTGGACCAGGAGCGCATCGACGCCTGAGGGGCCCGCGCGGGAGCCCGGGAGCGGCCGGGCCCCGCCCGGAGGCCCGGCCGCTACGCTGGGCAGGGACGAGCGACCGTCCCCCAGGAAGGACCCCGCATGACCGCCACCGGCCCGCACACCCCGTCCACCGCAAACGTCCGGCCCCGGCCGGTCACCGTCACCGTGACGGGCGCCGCGGGCCAGATCGGCTACGCCACCGTCTTCCGGGCCGCGGCGGGCGACCTCCTCGGGCCCGGCACGCCGGTCCGGCTGCACCTGCTCGAGCTGCCGCAGGCGCGGCGGGCCGCGGAGGGCACGGCCCTGGAGCTGCAGGACGGGGCGTTCCCCCTGCTCGACGGCGTGGAGGTCTTCGAGGACGCGGACGCCGCCTTCGACGGCGCCTCGGTGGGGCTGCTGATCGGGGCCCGCCCCCGGTCCCAGGGCATGGAGCGCGCGGACCTGCTCGAGGCCAACGCCGGGATCTTCTCGGTCCAGGGGCGGGCCGTCAACCGGGGTGCGGCCGAGGACTTCCGGGCCGTCGTGGTGGGCAACCCCGCCAACACCAACGCGTACATCGCCGCCTCGCACGCCCCGGACGTCCCGCGGGAGCGGTTCACCGCCCTGACCCGGCTCGACCACCACCGCGCGCTCGCGCAGCTGGCCGCGGCCACCGGGGCGCGCGTCGACGAGATCGAGGGCGTGGCCGTGTGGGGCAACCACTCCGCGAGCCAGTACCCCGACCTGACCCACGCCACGGTCGGGGGCCGGCCGGCGCTCGAGGCGCTCGCGGAGAAGGGCCTGGACCTGGACTGGGTGGACAGCACCTTCATCCCCCGGGTCGCCCGCCGCGGCGCCGAGATCATCGACGTGCGCGGCGGCTCCTCGGTGGCCTCGGCGGCGCACGCGGCCCTGTGCCACGTCCGCGACTGGGTCCTGGGGACCGCCGAGGGCGGGTGGACGTCCATGGCCGTGGCCTCCGACGGGTCCTACGGCGTGCCGGAGGGGCTCGTCAGCTCCTTCCCGGTCGTCTGCCGGGACGGGCGCGCCGGCATAGTCCCGGACCTCGAGCTCGACGGGTTCTCGCGCTCCCGCATCGACCGCTCCGTCCGGGAGCTCGAGGAGGAGCGCGCGGCCGTGACGCAGATGGGGCTGCTCGGCCCCCGCCGCTGAGGCTCAGCCGTAGGCGGGGCCCACGGCGTCGATCACCTGGTCGGTGGGCACGCCCGAGCCGTCCCGGCGTCCGTGCTCGGTGGGCAGGGCCCGGGCCACGCCCGAGGCCGAGACGGCCTTGGCCGGACCGTGCCCGACCCAGGCCAGCGCCAGCCCGGTCTCCCCCTTGAGGAAGCGGTGCGCGCGCACGCCGCCGGTGGCCCGGCCCTTGGGCGGGTACTCCGAGAACGGGGTGACCTTCACCGAGTACTGCGACATGCCGGGCAGCACCTCGTCCGCCCGGGCGAGGGTCACGACCACGGGCGTCTCGTCCTCATCGCGCACGGCCCCGAAGAACGCCACGGCGTCCCCCGGGACCAGCTTGATCCCCGCGACGCCGCCGGCGGTGCGTCCCTGGGGCCGCACGGCGCCGGCCTCGAAGTGCAGCAGCTTGCCGTCCCGGGTCACGAACACCAGCTCGTCCTCGGCGGCGGCGGACTCGGCGAGACCGACCACCTCGTCGCCGTCCTTGAGGGTGATGACCTCCCAGTCCTCCCGGTTGAGGGGGTACTCCGGGCTGACGCGCTTGACCACACCGTTGCGGGTGCCCAGGGCCAGCACGGCGTTGAGCGGCGCGAGCCCCACGAGCCGCTCCCCGCGGCCGAGGGTGAGGAAATCCTTGACCGGGACCCCGTCGCCCAGCTTGGGGGTGCCCTCGAAGGCGGTCAGCACGGGCACGTCCATCACCTGGACGCGCAGCATGCGACCGGTCGACGTGACCGCGCCGATCTCCCCGCGGGCGGTGGCCCGCACCGCCGAGACCAGGGCGTCGTGCTTGATCCGCCGCGGCGGATCCACCAGCGGCACCTGGGAGGGGGTCCGGGCGAGCTGGCCCGAGGTGGACAGGAAGACCCAGCACGGGTCGTCGGCGATCTCGAGGGAGAGCCCGCCCCCCGGGGCCTTCCCCGGGGCGGGGGCCGCCGCCGCGGCGGCCGGCGCCGGCAGCGCCTCCGACTCGAGCAGCTCGGTGCGCCGGTCGTCGCCGTGGACCTCGGCGATCTCCGCGAGCTCCGCCGAGACCAGGGCCCGCAGCCGGGCGTCGGAGGCGAGGGTCTCCTCTAGCTCGGCGATCTCCCGGCGCAGCTCCTCCTGCTCCTTCTCGAGCTCGATCCGCGAGTACTTGGTCAGCTGGCGCAGGCGCAGCTCGAGGATGTGGTCGGCCTGCACGCGGCTGAGGTCGTAGACGGCCATGAGCCGTTCCCGGGCCACGGCCGTCTCGTCGGACGAGCGGATGATCTGGATGACCTCGTCGATGTCGACGATGGCCACGAGCAGGCCCTCGACCAGGTGCAGCCGGTCGCGCCGCCTGCCCAGGCGGAACCCGGTGCGCCGCCGGACCACCGACAGCCGGTGCTCCACGTACACCCGCAGCAGCTCGAGCAGGCCCATGGTGCGGGGCCGTCCGTCCACGAGCGCCACGTTGTTGATCCCGAAGGAGTCCTCCATGGGCGTGTACTTGTACAGCTGCTGCAGGACCGCCTGCGGGTTGAAGCCGTTCTTGACCTCGATGACGAGGCGCATGCCGTTCTTGCGGTCGGTCAGGTCCACGACGTCGGAGACGCCCTGGAGCTTCTTCGCCTGCGCCGCCTCCTTGATCTTCTCGGTGACCTTCTCGGGCCCCACCATGTAGGGCAGCTGGGTGACGACGATGCCCTGCTTGCGCGGGGAGACCTGCTCGATCGAGACCTTCGCGCGGGTCTTGAACGAGCCGCGCCCGGTGCGGTAGGCGTCCCGGATCCCGTCGAGGCCCACGATCCGCCCGCCCGAGGGCAGGTCCGGGCCGGGGACGAAGCGCATGAGCTCCTCGAGCGTGGCCTCGGGGTGCTCCACGAGGTGGCGGGCGCCCGCGACGACCTCCCGCAGGTTGTGCGGGGCCATGTTCGTGGCCATTCCCACCGCGATCCCGGAGGAGCCGTTGACCAGCAGGTTCGGGAACGCCGCGGGCAGCACGCCCGGCTGGGTGAACTGGTTGTCGTAGTTGGGCACGAAGTCGACGACGTCCTCGTCGAGGTCGGCCGTGAGCGCCAGGGCGGCCGGGGCCATCCGGGCCTCGGTGTAGCGGGAGGCCGCGGGGCCGTCGTCGAGGGAGCCGAAGTTGCCGTGCCCGTCCACGAGCGGCAGGCGCATCGCGAAGGACTGGGCGAGGCGGACCATCGCGTCGTAGATCGCGGAGTCGCCGTGCGGGTGCAGCTTGCCCATCACCTCGCCGACGACGCGCGCGCTCTTGACGTGACCGCGGTCGGGGCGCAGCCCCATCTGGTTCATCATGAACAGGATGCGGCGCTGCACGGGCTTGAGCCCGTCCCGGGCGTCGGGCAGGGCGCGGGAGTAGATGACGGAGTACGAGTACTCGAGGAAGCTCGTCTCCATCTCGGAGGTCACGTCGATGTCGACGATGTTCTCCCGGAAGTCGGCGGGCAGCTCGTCCTCGGCGGACGGACGGGAGGGCGCACGGCGGCGAGCCATCACAGCGGGGGGTCCTTCGGTCGTGGGTCGGTCCGGTGTGGCCCCCGCCGCTCGGCGTTGCAGAACGTCGGGGGACGCACCGGGAGGCACCGTTGACGGTGCGGGTTTGTCTACTAGCCTGAAGTCTATGGTTCCAGAGACCGCGGACACGGACGAAGCCGGACAGTACCCCGAGTACTGGGAGGCCGACGTGATCCTGCGCGACGGCGCCACGGCGCAGCTGCGCCCCATCTCCCCGCAGGACCGGGACGCGCTCCTGGCCTTCCACCGGTCGCAGTCCGAGAACTCCATCTACCTGCGCTTCTTCTCCTACAAGCCCACGCTCTCCGCCCGCGAGCTGGACCGGTTCACCCGGGTGGATCACCGGGACCGCGTGTGCTTCGTGCTTTTGCTGGGCGAGCAGATCATCGGGGTCGGCCGCTACGACCGCACGGACGACCCGCAGGACGCCGAGGTCGCGTTCATGATCTCCGACGCCCATCAGGGGCGGGGGATCGGCTCGATCCTGCTCGAGCACCTCGCCGCCGCGGCGCGGGAGAACGGGATCGACCACTTCTCCGCCGAGGTGCTGCCCGAGAACCGCAAGATGCTGCGCGTGTTCGCCGAGGCCGGCTACGAGCTCACCCGCAAGTTCGACGACGGCGTGGTGGTGGTGGGCTTCGACATCGACCCGACCGAGAAGTCGCTGGCCGTGATGGCCGCGCGGGAGCACCGGGCCGAGGCCCTGTCCATGGCCGACCTCCTCTCCCCGTCCTCCATCGCCGTGATCGGGGCGTCGCGGGACCCCGGCCACGCCGGGCACGCGCTGGTCGAGCACCTCGTCGCCTCCGGGTTCGCCGGCCGGCTCAGCGGCGTGAGCCCCACCCCGTTCGAGCGGGAGGGCATGACCCACGCCACCTCGATCGGCGAGGTCCCCGAGCGCGTGGACCTCGCCGTGGTCGCCGTGCCCGTGGACCTGGTGGCCGACGTCGTGGACCAGTGCGGCGCGGCGGGCGTGCGCGCCGTCGTCGTCGTCACGGGCGGCTACGCCGAGGCGGGCGCGGCGGGCCGGGCCCGGCAGACCGAGCTCGTCCGCCGTGCCCGCTCGCACGGGATGCGCGTGGTCGGCCCCGCGAGCCTCGGGCTTTACAGCACGGCCCCGGAGTCCCGCTTCAACGCCTCGATCCTGCCGGCGGTGCCGCGCGAGGGCCCCCTGGGGCTGTTCAGCCAGTCGGGCGCCATCGGCATGATGCTCAACGCCGCCGCGCTGCGCCACAACGTGGGGGTGTCCACGTACCTCTCCGCCGGCAACCGCGCCGACGTCTCCGGCAACGACATGATGCAGTACTGGGAGGACGACGCCGCGACCCGCGCGTGCGGGCTCTACCTGCAGTCCGTGGGCAACCCCCGCAAGTTCTCCCGCATCGCGCGCCGGCTGTCCCTGAACAAGCCCGTGATCGTGGCCAAGAGCGAGGTCACCGGGCTGCGGCTGCCGCCCGGCCACACCGGGCGCACCACGCAGGCGCCGCCCGGGGCCCTGGACGCGATGTTCCGCCAGGCCGGGGTGATCCGCGCGGACACGAGCGAGCACCTGATGGACGTGGCCGGGATCCTCGCCGGCCAGCCCCTGCCCGCGGGCGGCCGCACGGCCCTCGTCTCCAACGCACTGGCCCTGGGCCAGCTCATGGAGGACCGGTGCATGCAGCTGGGGCTGGAGGTCGCGGTGACCCAGGCGGGCGTCCGGACCACGGACGGCGGACGGGAGGCCCTCGGGCAGCTGCGGGCGGCCGTCGACAGCTGCCTCGGCGCCGAGGGCGTCGACACCGCCGTGGTCACGCTGATGCCGGTCCCGGACACCACGCCGGAGGAGGTCGCCGAGCTCGTGGGCCGCGTGGGGCGCGAGCACGGCAAGACCGTGGTGGTCGTCTTCACGGGCAGCACCGAGCCCGGCGCGGTCTCCGCCCTGCACCACGCCGACGACGGCCTGGACGTGCCCTGCTTCGACTCCCCGGGCGCGGCCCTGCGCGCGCTCGCCAAGGTGGTGGACTACACCCGGTGGCGCGCCCAGGACCAGGGCCGGCACGCCGAGCCGAAGGGCATCGACGCGGAGGCGGCCGAGACCTTCGTGGAGACGGTGCTGCCCCGGGTCTCCGGCGACGAGCTGCTCGAGCTGGACGCCGACCAGGCGAGGACGCTGCTGGCGACCTACGGCATCGGCCTGCTGCCCAGCGAGCGGTTCACGGATCCTGCGGACGCGCCGGCCGCCGCCGAGCGGCTCGGCTACCCGGTGGCCCTGAAGACCACGGACCCCAACCTCCGGCACCGCCTCGACCTGGGCGGCGTGCAGCTCAACATCCAGGACGACGCGCAGCTGCGCACGGCCATCGAGACCATGCACCGCGCGCTCGCCCCCTTCGGCACCTTCGACCTCGAGGTGCAGTCCATGGCGCCCACCGGCCAGGCCGTGGTGCTCCGGGCCATCGAGGACCCGCTCATCGGCCCCGTGCTCTCGTTCGGGATGGCGGGGGACGCGGTGAACCTCCTCGAGGACTGGGCCCACCGGGTCCCGCCGCTGACCGACCAGGACGTGCGGCGGATGGTCCGGGAGCCCAAGGCCTCCCGCAAGCTGTTCGGCCACCAGGGGGTCCCGGCCGCGGACGTGGACCGGCTGGAGGACCTGGTCTCCCGGGTGGCGCTGCTCAAGGACCGGCACCCGGAGATCGCCCGCGTGGAGCTGAACCCGGTGCTCGTCTCCAGCGGCTCCCTGACCGTGCTCGGGGCCTCGGTCGGGATCGGCAACGCCCGGCAGCGGACGGACAGCGCGCGCCGGGCCATGCGCAGCTAGGCGGGCCCGGACCTCGTGGCGGACACCATAGCCGGTCGGTACACCCTCATCGACCCCATCGCCCGCGGCGGCAGCGGGTCCGTGTGGCGGGCCTGGGACGGCCGGCTCCAGCAGCTGTGCGCGGCCAAGGTGCTGCGCCAGCGCGACTCCGCGGACCTGCTGCGCTTCGCGCGGGAGCAGTCGGTGAAGCTGGAGCACCCGCACGTGCTCGCCCCGTACGGCTGGGCCGCGGAGGACGCGCACGTGGTCATCGCGATGCCGCTCGTCCACGGGGGGACCCTGGAGTCCGCGCTGCTGGACAACGGGGCGGCCTCGGCGGAGCTGACGGAGGAGGTCCTGGCCCAGCTGCTCCAGGCGCTGCAGTTCGTGCACGCCCAGGGCTGGGTGCACCGGGACGTGAAGCCGGGCAACCTCATGCTGGACAGCACCGGGACCAGCCGGCCCCACGTCTTACTCTCCGACTTCGGCATCGCCGTGCGTGTCCAGGACGCCCGGCTGACCCGGACGGGCACGGTGGTGGGCACCCCCGGCTACCTGCCCCCGGAGGCCTACGCGCTCACCGACCCGAGCCCCGCGCAGGACCTCTACGCCGCGGGGATCACCGCGCTGCGGATGCTGGACCCCTCGCTGGAGCCCCAGGAGAGCCTCGGGCCCAACGACGCGCGGGCGGTGGTGGGGGAGCAGGGCGACCTCGCCGAGCACCTCGCGGCGCTGCTCACCCCGGACCCCGCGCTGCGCCGGGACGCGGCCGTGGCCGTGCTGCACGAGCTCACCGCGGGCGCGGCACGGCGGCGCTTCGACCCGGCCCGCACGCGGGACGGGGAGCCGTTCGAGGTCTTCGACGTCCTCGACCCCCTGCCCGAGCCGTGGGCGAGCCGGGTGCTGACCGGATGGGACGGCACGGACGCCCCGGAGCGCACGGCGGACCCGGCCGGTGCGGGGCCCGGCTCCGGAGCGGGCGGAACACGGGGGGAGCGCACCGGCGACCCGTTCCCGGACGGACCCGACACGGTGGACACCGGTGGCGCCGGTGCCGGGGCCTCGGGGACCTGGGCGGCCGGCACCGGGAGCGGCGGCACCGGGCATGCCGGCGCCGGGAGTGCCGGCGCGGGGAGTGCCGGCGCCGGGAAGGACGGCCCCGCGGCGGCCGGCTCCGGGAGCAACGACGCCGGCGAGGGCGACAGCGGGCCGAGCAGCACCGGGGCGAACGGCGGCAGGCCCGGGGACCCGGGAGCGACCGGTCCGGGCGACACGGGGCCCGGGGACGGCGGGTCCGGGCCCGGGCGGGGCACGCCGGGGCCCGCCGGCGCCGGAGCACCCGTCCCGGTTCCGGGCCGGGACGGCGCGGGCCACCGGCCGGCCGCGGGACGGCGGACGGGGACGTTCACCCCGACGGCGCGGACCGGGCGCCGGCGCCGCGGCAGCGCCGTGCGGGGCGTGTTCGTGGTCCTGGTGGGAATGACGGCGCTGCTGAGCGGCTACCTGCTGCTCGACCCGCTGGGCTCCGCGGAGCAGGTCCCCGCTCCCGGTCCGACGCCCACGGCCACCCGCAGCGCGCCGACACCCCCCGGCCCGGCGCCGGAGGAGACCCCCGTGGTGCTGGAACGGGTCTGCGAGGACCAGGGCGGCGGGGAGGAGCGCTGCTACTTCCGCGTGCCCTGAGGGCCCGTGTTGGGCGCGGGCGCGCGCGTGGGGGAAAATGTCCTCCATGACGTATTCAGGTGAGCGCGGCCAGCGGCTGGTCGAGGACATCAACAAGGCCGGCTTCTATCCGCAGCTGGTGATCGACGTGGTCCAGGACTCCTTGGACGGCCGGTCCCCGGTGTCCCACCTCGTGCAGCTGGAGACCCACATCGACCGGACGGAGGTGCACCGCCACACCACCGTGCTGGTGCTCGCCGAGGACGTGCTCCACGTGACGCACGTGGACGACGAGGAGTTCGACGAGAGCGGCCGGGACGTGGTGGCCCGCGTCTCCACCGAGACGGTGGGGATCTCGCAGATCCGCTCCGTGACGCTCAGCTACTCCTACTACCAGCCGGCCAACTACCGGCCGGACAGCCCCATCTCCGAGGTGACGCTCGCCATCGCGTGGACGGGCACCCTGCACGTGGACCTGGCGCCCGCGCTGTGCGAGGACCCCCAGTGCCAGGCCGACCACGGCTACACCGGCACCGCGGCCCGCGAGGACATCGTGCTGCGGATCAGCGCGGAGGCCGACGGCCCGGCCGCCGTCGAGGGGGCGCGGGAGTTCGCGCGCACGCTGCGCCGGGCCAACCTCTCCCCCCTGACCGACGGCGCGCAGATCGCCCAGCCGGTTCACGGCCGCACGCCCGCCCCGCGGCGGACGGCCGCGGCCACCCCGCGCACCCGGTTCACCGACCGGTTCACCGGCCGGGACGGCGGCGCCGCCCGATGAGGGCGGTGCAGGAAGTCCTCCCCGCGCTGCCCGCCGACCTGCCGGGCCCGCCCCGCTACGGCAGCCGATCGGTCGCGGAGGTCATGTCCTCGGCCGCGGCGTCCCTGGGCGTGCCCGGCTTCCGGGACGTGCTGGGCCTGCCCGCCGCCCGCCGGGTCGTCGTCGTCATGGTGGACGGGCTGGGGCGTGCGCAGCTGCGGGCCCGCGCCGGGCACGCCCCCGTCCTGGCCGGGGCCCGGAGCCTGGCCACCCTGGACGCCGCGTTCCCCACGACGACGGCGGCCTCACTGGCGTCCCTCGGCACCGGCGCCGCCCCCGGAGCGCACGGCCTGGTGGGCTACGACGTGCTGGACCCCGCCCGGGACCGGGTCGTGAACCAGCTCGGGGGCTGGGACGCCGCCGTGGACCCGCGCACGTGGCAGCCGCTGCCCACGGTGTTCGAGCGCGCCGCCGAGCACCTCGACGTGATCACGGTCAGCCGGGGCAAGTTCGCCGGCTCCGGGCTCACCGAGGCCGCCCTGCGCGGAAGCCGGTTCGTCGCCGCGGAGGGACCGGCGGCGCGCGTCAGCACCGCGCTCGACCAGCTCGCCGCGGGCCGGGACGCCCTCATGTACTTCTACTGGGACGAGCTCGACCGCACCGGGCACGCGCGGGGCTGGGAGTCCTGGGAGTGGACGGCCCAGCTCGAGGAGCTCGACGCGGCCCTGCGCCGGCTGGTCGCCCGGGTCCCGGCCGGCACCACCGTGCTGGTGACCGGTGACCACGGCATGGTGGACGTCCCCCGGGACGCCCGCGTCGACTTCTCCGGGCTTCCGGGTCTGCTGGACGGCGTCCGGCACACGGCGGGGGAGCCGCGGACGGTGCAGCTGCACCTGGAGCAGGACGCCACGGCCGGGGACGTCAGGGCGCTCGTGGCCGCCTGGCGCGGGCAGTTCGGCTCCCGGGTGTGGCTGCTCTCCCGGGAGGCCGCTCTCGAGGCCGGCTACTTCGGGCCGCCGGAGCTCGTGCGCGACGCGGTGCGCGGGCGGATCGGCGACCTCCTGGTGCTGGCCCGGGACCCGATCGCACTGTTCGACCTGGGCCGGCTCCGGCCCAGCGTCCTGTCCATGGTGGGTCAGCACGGTTCGCTCACCCGCGCCGAGCGGGAGGTCCCGCTGCTGCGCCTCGCCTGAGTGCCCGCTGGCGGGCCCGGCCCGGTCTCCCCGTGCTCACGGCACCGCCGGGGTCTCCCCGCTCAGGGCGCCGCCGGGGTCTCCTCGCTCACGGCACCGCCGGGGTCTCCCCGCCGGCCTCGTCGGCAGTTCCGTCCTCGGCGGATCCCCCCTCGGCGGATTCCTCCCCGGCGGCGGCGGGTTCGGCGAGCTCCTCCTCGACGGGGCCCTCCTCGTCCGGACCCTCTTCGGCCTGGCCTTCCTCGGCCGGGCCTTCCTCGTCCTCCGCGGGCGTCCCGGGCGACGCGGGTCCGGGCTCGGGCGGGGCCGGCTGCGGCGCGGGGGGAGCGGGCGGAGCGGGTGCCGGGGCGGGCACCACCGGCTGCGGCGGGACGGGCGCGGGGACGACCGGCTCGGGCGCGACCGGGGCGGGAGGCACGGGCGCCGGCGCGGGGACCACGGGGGCCGGCGGCACCGGCTCCGGGGCGGGCGGCGGCGGGGCGGGGGCCTCGGGCGAGGGGCTCGGCGTCGGGGAGGGTGTGGGGGAGGGCGTGCGGGTGCGGGTGGGCGTCGGCGAGGCGGTGGCCGACGGTGACGTGGTCATCGAGGGGGCGGGGATGAACTCCGCCTGCTGACCGCTGCCGAAGAGACTGCGCCCCACTCCGCCCAGGTAGAGCGCCCCGACGCCGGCGAGCACCACGAGCACGACCGCGCCCAGGACCAGCCCGGCGACGAACCGGCCCGGTCCGGAGCCCTGGACGAGCTCGGCCGGTCCCGCCGGCGCGGCGGAGGCGCCGGGGGTGGCGGCCTCCGCGGTGGCGGCGTCGCGCTCGTCGTCCCCGAAGAGATCGTCCTCGATGGAATTGCCCATGTCGTGCTGCCCCTGACGTGGTGTCGTCCGTCCGGGCCGAGCGCGGGATGGGGGAGCGCGCGGACCCGGAGGAACGGCGCGGAGCCGTCCCCTGCTGCGTGCACTCTAACCCGTGCCGGGCCGCGGGTGCCGGACGGCACGCACCGGGGCTCAGTCGGAGGAGCTGCCGAAGACGATCTCGTCCCAGCTGGGCACCGAGGACCGCGCGGAGCGCCGGGCCTTCGCCGTCTTGTTGCGCGGACGGGGCCGTTCCGGTGCGGACTCCTCCTCGGCGGTGGAGTCCTCGGCGCCCTCTCGCGCGGCCGGAGCGGTGCTGTCGGCGGGGTCCTCGCCCGGCGGGTCCTCGGACGGGGACGTCCCGGTTCCGTCGGCCCCGGACCGGGGCGTCACGGTTGCGGGCGTCCCGGTGCCGGGCGTCCCGGTCTCGGAGGTCCCCGTCCCGGATGCCTCGGCGCCGGAGGAGTCCGCGGCGGGCGCGGCCCCGTCGTCGCGCCCGGTGCGCTCCGGCCCGGGCTGCCGCGCCCGCTCCGGGGAGCTCGCGGGCGCGCCGTTCCGGGCGGGGGGCTCCTCGGCGGGCTCGGCCGGCGCGCCGGTGGCATCCTCCGCCCATTGCGCGTCCGGGCCGCCGGCGGGCGCCCCGGCCCGGCCCGGGGCGGGCTCCGGGGCGGCGTCGGGCTCGGGGAACTGCGTGGCGGGCTGGAAGGGCCGGTCGAAGACGGAGCTGTCCTCGGGGGCGGCGAGCGGGCGCGGCCGCCGCTCCACGTGGCCCATGCCACGGCCCAGGATCTCGGCGAGGGCGTCGTCCCCGTCGGCGTCCTCGCCGATGCGCTGCCCGCGGCGGGCCTGCAGCACGTCGAGCAGGTCGTCGGCCTCCACGGCCGAGCGGCGCAGCTGCGTGAGCTCGGGGTCGAGGCCGCCGTCCAGGACGCCGAGCCCCGTGCCGAGGGGCGTGTCCGGGGGGCCGGGCTCGGTGAGGGACTCCGCCCACGGGTTCGCCGGCCGCACGCTCTGGTTCGCGGGGTTGTACAGCCACTCGGCCAGCGGCTCGTCGTGGGCGGGGGCGGCCGAGGGATCCACCACCGAGAACCGGGCGACCACCGCCCACAGGTGGTCCTCCCGCTGCCACGAGTCCCACTCGAGGGAGGAGGGGTCCACGCCGAGGTCGGCGGCCCGGTGGGCGACGGCACGGCCGAGGGTGAGGGGCTCGCCCTCGAAGACGGAGTGGTAGCCGCGGTGGGCGGAGCGGTCCTCGATCTGGACCTTCTGCGCCTCGGCCGCGACGTGGGCCCGCTCGGCGAGGATCGGCCACTCGTAGCGGCGGACGCGCGCGGACTCCCAGCCGCTCTCGGCCACGATCTCCTCGACCGTGGCCCCGGCGCGGAAGCGGGCCTGGATCTCGCGGGGCCCGAACTGGCCCGTGCCGCGCTGGCGGGCGCCGGGCAGGCGCCGGGCGCGCTGGACGGCCAGGCGCAGCTCCTGGTCGATCCGCAACAGGTGGCGGGTGCCTGCCTCGTCCTCGACGACCAGGTGCTCACCGTCGTCGTGCACACCTGCCAGGCGCAACTGCTCCATGCTGTCATTCCTCCGGGATGGTTCTCGGGTGCGCTCGGGGTCGTCGAGCGGGCGCTGCGGGGCGGGTCCGTCGGTCGCGGCCGACGTGCCGGCCCGGTCCCGCCCCCCAATCCTACTGGCCGTCGCACGACCCCGGCCGGAGGCCGTCCGCGGAGGACCTCCGCCGCGTGTTCGCGGGCCCGTGCAGGTTGGATTTTCGCCCCCGGATGGTGAACAATCTACGCGACACAGAGCCCGGTGGGCGGCGGCGAGCCGTGCCCGAGCCCGCCCTCGGACCGCATGGGAGCGAAGACCCGACATGGCCACTGATTACGACGCGCCGCGCAAGCAGGACGACGAGCTCAAGGAGGACTCGATCGAGGAGCTGCAGACGCGTCGCAGCGACCCGCAGTCCGGCGCCGTGGACGAGGACGAGGCCGCCGCGGCGGAGAGCTTCGAGCTGCCGGGCGCGGACCTCTCCAACGAGGAGCTGTCCGTCGTCGTGCTGCCGGCCCAGGAGGACGAGTTCACCTGCGGCTCGTGCTTCCTGGTGCGCCACCGCTCGCAGATCGCCGAGGAGCGCAACGGCGTCAAGCACTGCGTCGAGTGCGTGGGCTGAGCCCCGCCGGTCCGGGCTCGTCCGAGCAGCGCGGAGAACCCCGCCGCGACGTCCGTCGCGGCGGGGTTCTTCCGTGCGCCGGCCGTGCTCACGGGCGCCCGGACAGCACCTCGACGACGCGCTCGGGGTGCCGGGTGGACGTGAGCCAGTAGGGGGTGGGGTCGACGGGGTCGGTGATCCGGATCCGCACCACCGGCCCCACGGACGCCCGGAAGTTCATGTAGGCCCGTCCGTCTAGCTCGGGCCCCCGAACCCGGCGGACGTCGTCGCCGCGGAAGGCCTCGGCCTCGCCCACGAACCGGCGCTCGATGCGGGCCCGGCCGACCTGCAGGAACTCGTCGGTCACGACGATGCTGGTGCTGGAGGCGACGAGGGCCACGGCGGTGCCGCCGCCGACCACGAGGGCCGCGGCGCCGGCCACCCACAGGTCGATGGGGGCGAGCGCGATCAGGGCGACGAGGCCCGCGAAGAGCACGAGGAGCCACATCCACCAGGCGGGGGTGAGCTTCTCCTCGTAGAGGATCTCGGCGCCGGGCCGCTCGGAGGAGGACCGGCGGGGGCCGTCGGCCGGGGACGCACTGGAGGAAGCAGGGTCGGACATGGCTCTAGCGTCTCACGACCGCGCCCGTGGTCCGGCGCGTTAGAGTGGGGCACTGTGAACGACCAGTCGACAGGCCACCGGCCGCCGTCGGGCCACGGGCGCCCGCTCAGCATCGCGCTGCAGGCCCTCGACCCGGACCTCCCGCCGCCCGTGTACGCCAAGCCCGGGGACGCCGGCGCGGACCTGCGCTCCCGCGAGGACGTGGTCCTCGGCCCCGGGCAGCGGGCCCTCGTGCCCACGGGTGTGGCGATCGCGCTGCCCGAGGGGTACGCGGGATTCGTGCACCCCCGGTCGGGTCTGGCCGCCCGGCACGGCATCACGGTGGTCAACGCCCCGGGCACCGTCGACTCCGGCTACCGCGGCGAGATCATGGTCACCCTGCTCAACACGGACGGCACCGAGTCCTTCACGGTCCGCCGCGGGGACCGCATCGCCCAGCTCGTCGTCCAGCGCGTCGAGCAGGCCGTCTTCGAGGTCGTCGACGTCCTGCCCGGCTCGGCCCGCGGCGGCACGGGCTTCGGCTCGAGCGGCACCGCCTGATCCCCGAGCCGCCCCCCACGAGCTCACGCCACGAGCCGGCCCGCGGGCCGGCGGAGGAGAACGAGAACATGTTCGGTCGCAAGAAGAAGCAGCCCCCGGCGCAGGACGCCGCCCCGCAGCCGCCGGAGGCCGTCCCGAGCGCCGAGGACGCCGCGGCGGCGCGGCGCCGGGAGCCGCAGGGCCCTCTCGACGTCTCGCAGATCGACGGCCGCGACGGCTACCTCGACCTCGGTGCCGTGCTCGTGCGCCCGCGCTCCGGACTGGGCGTGCGGCTCGAGGTCGACGAGCGCACGCAGCGCCCCCGCGCGGTCGCCCTGGACCTCGGGGGCGGGTCCGTCCAGGTCCAGGCGTTCGCCGCGCCCCGCTCCGAGGGGCTGTGGGACGAGGTCCGCCGCGAGCTGGTGCAGTCGCTGCGCACGGGCAACGGCGAGCCGACGGTCGAGGAGGGCCCGTTCGGGCTCCAGGTCGTCGCCCGCTTCCCCGCCACGGCCTCCGACGGCACCCAGGGCTTCCGCCTGGCCCGCTTCGTGGGCGTCGACGGGCCGCGCTGGTTCGTGCGCGCGGTCTTCACGGGCACCGCCGCGGTGACCGCCGAGTCGGCCGCCGCCCTCGACGAGGTCGTGCGCGAGCTCGTGGTGGTGCGCGGCGACCGCCCCATGCCGCCCCGGGAGCTGCTGACGCTGGTCGTCCCCGAGGACGCCGTGCGCCGCCCCGCCCCGGGGACGGAGCGGGACGCGGAGCAGGAGACGGCGCAGGAGCCGGAGCAGGAGCCGGACCGGGAGCCCGTCCGGCCGCCGCGGCGCGGCCCCGAGATCACGGAGATCGGCTGAGCCATGACGATGACGGGGAACGGGCTCACCCGGCCGGCGCCGGGCACCGGAGCCATCGACGTGGTCGCCGAGGCGCCGGTCTGCGCGGGGGACCTCGATCCCTCGACCGCGGCCGGGGGACGCCGCCGGGTGATGGCGACCGGCCTCGTGGTGGAGGTCACCGTGCCGCCGGTGACGGGCGCGCAGAACTTCACGGCGCTGCTCGTGCCGGACTGCCCGCGGACGGAGGGGGAGCAGGGCCCGGTGGCCCCCCGGCCCCTGCGCCTCGTGTGGCACGGCCAGCGCTCCGTGCCGGGCGTCACCGCGGGCACGCGGCTGCGCTGCGCGGGCGTGGTCAGCTTCCGGGACGGGCGTCCCTCCATGTTCAACCCGCGCTACGAGATCATCGCGAAGCAGGTCAGCCGATGACGGACCCCCAGGAGCCCGGGAGCACGGCGGGCGGGCCCCGGCGCGACGACGTGGAGCGCTCGATGGCCGCCTACGCCGCGCGCTCGGGGATGCGGCGCAAGGACAACGGCCAGCTCGACGTGCTGCACGCCGTCGGCGGCTGGCGCGGGCTCGCCGAGACGATCCTGCCGGGCTTCGTGTTCCTCGCCGTGCTGCTCGTCGGCAACACGCTCGGGGTGGCGCTCGTCGCGTCCCTGGGCGCGGCCGCGCTCTTCACCGTGCTGCGCCTCGTCCAGCGCCAGAGCCTCGTGCAGGCCGTCTCCGGCTTCGTGGGGGTGGGCGTCTGCGCGCTGTTCGCGCGCGCCACCGGCGAGGCGCTGGACTACTACGTCCCCGGCTTCTGGATCAACGCGGCCTGGTTCGGCGGGCTCGGGCTGTCCCTGCTGGCCCGCTGGCCGCTGCTCGGCGTCTTCTACGGCTACATCCGCGGGGAGGGCACCCAGTGGCGGGAGGTCCCGGTGCGCCGCCGCGCGTACCAGGTGGCCACGGTCATGCTCATGGCCATGTTCGCCGCCCGTCTGCTCGTGCAGGTGCCCCTGTACCTGGCGGAGAACCTCACCGGGCTCGGCGTGGCGCGCCTGGTCATGGGCGTGCCCCTGTACGCGCTGACCCTGTGGCTCGCGTGGCTCGTGTCCCGGCCCCCGGAGCAGATCGCCGCCGAGGAGCAGGACACCCCCTGAGCCCGCTCGCCGGACTCAGTCCCGGTGGGGCTCGTGCCGGCCCGCGGTGGTGAACATCGCGCGCAGCTGCGCCTCGCCCTCCGTGGTGGAGACGAAGAAGAGCTGGTCGGCGCCCTCGACCACGTCGTCCCCCGAGGGGGTGATGGGCACGCCGTCGCGCAGGATGGCCACGAGCGCCACGTCCGGCGGCCACGGCACCTGGGAGACCATCGTGGCGATGATCGGGTGCTCGTGCGGCACCGTGTAGGCCGAGAGGGTGGCCCCGCCCGTCTGCAGGGTCAGCAGCCGCACCACGTCGCCGACCTCGACGGCCTCCTCCACGAGCGCGGTCATCAGCCGCGGCGTGGACACGGCCACGTCCACGCCCCAGGCGTCGTCGAAGAGCCACTCGTTCTTGGGGTTGTTGACCCGGCCCACCGTGCGGGGCACGCCGAACTCGCTGCGCGCCAGGAGGGAGACCACGAGGTTCGCCTTGTCGTCGCCCGTGGCGGCGACGACGACGTCGGTGTCCTCGAGCCCGCCCTCCCGCAGGGTGGAGAGCTCGCAGGCGTCCCCGATGATCCACTGGGCGCCGCGCAGGTCCGAGCGGCCGATCACCTCGGGCTTCTCGTCGAAGATCACGACCTCGTGCTGGTGGGAGAGCAGCTCCCGGGCGATCGAGGCGCCCACGGCGCCCGCGCCCACGATGACCACGCGCATCAGGCTCCTCCCCGCGGGGTGTCGTCGGATCCGGTCGCGTCCTCGGACTCCCGGCGCAGGGAGTTGGCGAAGTCGAGCACGTCCGGTCCGGGCCGGCGGGACAGCACGCGGGACACGGCCTCGACGTCGTCGGTGCGCATCATGGCGTGCACCACGTCCCCCTGCTGGTAGCTCATGTCCGGACCGGGCAGGACGCCCTCCCCGAAGCGGGTCACGAACGCGATCCGCACCCCCGTGGCCTCCTCGATGGCGTCCAGGTGCAGGCCGGACCAGGAGTCGTCCAGGGACAGCTCGCCCAGCTGCAGCCGTCCCGAGGCCTCCCGGAAGTCGGCCGTGATGGTCTGCTCGGGCAGGATCCGGCGCAGCGCCTGGTCGGCGCTCCAGCGCACGGCGGCGACGGTGGGGATCCCCAGCCGCTGGTAGAACTCCGCCCGGGAGGGGTCGTAGATGCGGGCCACGACGTGGCGGACCTTGAACGTCTCGCGCGCCACCCGGGCCGCGATGATGTTGGAGTTGTCCCCGCTCGAGACGGCCGCGAAGGCGTAGGCCTCCTCGATGCCGGCCCGGCGCAGCACCTCCTGGTCGAAGCCGAGGCCGGTGACCTTCTTGCCCTCGAAGGACTTGCGCAGCCTCCGGAAGGCGCGGTCGTCCTGGTCGATCACCGCCACGGTGTGCCCGGAGTCCTCGAGGGTGTGGGCGACCATCGTGCCGACGCGCCCCACCCCCATGATCACGAAATGCGCCATGCCCCTCAGCCTAGGTCACGCCCGGGCGCGCGGCGGGCAGCCGGTGCGGCGGACAATCGGTGCGGGACGGACTACCGTGGGGAGCCGTGCAGAGCATTCCCCGGGCCGTGCGGCGCGCACTCGTCGGCAAGCCCATCCACAACGAGCGGTTCGTCGACGCCGTGCTGCCCAAGCGCACGGCGCTGCCGGTCTTCTCGGCGGACGCCCTCTCCTCGGTGGCCTACGCCCCGGACGAGATCATCCTCACGCTCGCGCTCGCGGGGACCACGGCCGTCGCGGTCTCCCCCTGGGTGGGCCTGGCCGTGCTCGTGGTGCTCGCCGTGGTGATCACCGCGTACCGGCAGAACGTGCGCGCCTACCCCTCGGGCGGCGGCGACTACGAGATCGTCTCCAAGAACCTCGGCCGCACCGCGGGGGTGGGCGTGGGCGCGGCCCTGATGGCCGACTACTCCCTCGTCGTGGCGGTGTCCATGGCCACCGCCGCGCAGTACGTCTCGGCGGCGCTGCCCGCGCTCATCGGCTGGCGGGTGGAGCTGGCCGTGGCCGGGATCCTGTTCGTGGGCCTGCTCAACCTCCGCGGCCTGAAGTTCATGGGTCGGGCCGCAGCCGTGCCCACCTACTTCTTCCTCGCCGTCCTGGCCGCGCTGCTGCTCGTGGGCCTGGGCCAGGACCTCACCGGCTCCCTCGGCGACGCCCCCAGCGCGGACCGGGAGGTCCTGCCCGCCGCGGGCTTCGACGCCGGGCTGGCCGGCCTGGCGGGCGCCCTGGTGGTGCTGCGGGCCTTCTCCTCCGGGGCCGTGGCGCTGACCGGCGTGGAGACCATCACCAACTCGGTGCCGTACTTCCGCAAGCCCCGCGCGGCCAACGCGGCAGCCACGCTGGGCGTGCTCGGCGCGCTCGCGGCCGCCCTGCTGGCCGGCGTGATGTACCTCGCGGACCGCACGGACGTGGTGGTCGTGGGCGACCCGGAGGAGCAGCTGCTCGTGGACGGCCGGCTCCCCGGGCCCGACTTCTTCCAGGACCCCGTGCTGGGCCAGCTCGCCAAGACCGTCTTCGGCACCGACTCCCTGTGGTTCTTCGTGCTCGTCGCCGCGACCGTGGGCGTGCTGGTGCTCGCCGCGAACACCGCCTTCTCCGGCTTCCCCACGCTCGCGTCCCGGCTGGCGCGGGACGCCTTCCTGCCCCGGCAGCTGCAGGCGCGCGGGGACCGCTTCGCGTTCACCAACGGCATCCTGCTGCTGCTGCTCGTCGCCGTGGTCCTCACCGTGGCGTTCGGGGCCAACGTCAACAGCCTCATCCAGCTCTACATCGTGGGCGTGTTCGTCTCCTTCACGCTCACGCAGGCCGGCATGGTGCGGCACTGGGCGCGGGTGCGGCGGATGCGCCCGCACCCGGGGGTCCGCCGCGAGCTGTTCGTCCGCCGGGCCGTGGCCCTGATCGCCTTCGTCCTGTGCGCGGCGGTGCTCGTCGTCGTGCTCGTGACGAAGCTCACCCAGGGCGCGTGGATCACCATCGTGGCCATCGCCGTCCTCAGCGCGGTCATGGCGGGGGTGCGCCGGCACTACGACGCCGTGGACGCCGAGCTCGCGCTCCAGCCCGACTCCCCGGTCCGCGCCCTGCCCTCGCGGGTGCACGCCATCATCTACGTCTCCTCCGTGCGCAAGCCGCTCATGCGCGCCCTGGCCTACGCCCGGGCGTCCCGGCCCTCGTCCCTCGAGGCCGTCGTCGTGGACACGAACGCGTCGGCCACCGCCCGGATCCTCGCCGAGTGGCAGCGCCTCGAGATCCCGGTGCCCGTCACGGTCCTGCACGCGCCCTACCGGGACACCATCGGCCCGGTCCTCGACCACGTGCGCGGGGTGCGCCGCAAGTCCCCCCGGGACCTGGTCGTGGTGTACCTGCCCGAGTACGTGGTGCGGCACCGGTGGGAGCGGCTGCTGCACAACCAGGCCATCCGGCCGCTGCGGGCCCGCCTGCACCAGGAGCGCGGGGTCATGACGGCCTCCGTGCCCTGGCACCTGTCCTCCGCCTCCGGCGAGGACACGGGCCCCGAGTCCGCCCCCGAGCAGAGAGCGTCCCAGCCGTGATCCCGTCCCGCCCCCCGGTCCCCGCCGGGTCCACAGAATCCGCAGGGTCCGCCGAGCCCGTCGAGCTCGAGCTGCGCCTGGGCCCCGTCGCCCACGGTGGGCACACCGTGGCCCGCACCGGCGAGGGCCGCGTGGTCTTCGTCCGCCACGGCCTGCCCGGCGAGCTGGTCCGCGTCCGCCTCACCGACAGCGGCCCCGCGGCCCGGTTCTGGCGGGGCGACGTCGTGGCCGTCCTCGAGGCGGACCCCCACCGGCGGGCCGAGCACGTGTGGGCCCCGGCCGACCCCCTGCTGACCTGGCGGCGCGGCGAGCCGCCCGTGGGCGGCGCGGAGTTCGGCCACGCCGAGCTGCCGGCCCAGCGCGCCCTCAAGGCCGCCGTGGTCACCGAGCAGCTCTCCCGCCTGGCCGGGCTCGAGACCCGGGTCACCGTCGAGGCCATGCCGGGGGAGGACCCGCAGGGCCGCGGCTGGCGCACCCGCGCGCACTTCGCCGTCGACCCCGCGGGCCGGATCGGGATGCACCCCCACCGCAGCGCCGCCGTGGTGCCAGTGGACTCCTTCCCGCTCGTCGTCCCCGCGATCGACGGGCTGCGGCTCGGGCGGCTCGACCTGCGCGGGGCGGAGCGGGTCGACGTCGCGGCCCCCGCCGACGGCGGGACGCCGCTGGTGCACCTGAGCCTCGCCCCCGGGGCCGACCGGGAGCGGCTGCGCCACGAGCTGGCGCGCCTCACCGCGGACCGGGACGTCTCCGTCACCGCCCGCGCCGAGGGTCAGCGGCGGCCCGAGACCTGGGCGGGACGGCCGTCCGTCGTCGAGCACGCGGGCCCGCACCGCTGGGAGGTCTCCGCGGAGGGGTTCTGGCAGATCCACCGGGCCGCCCCCGGACTGCTGCACGGTGCGGTGCCCGCGGCCGCCGGGGCCCGCCCGGGGGAGCACGCCCTCGACCTCTACGCGGGCGCGGGCCTGTTCACGGCCGCGCTCGCGGACGCCGTGGGGGAGACGGGCACCGTCCTGGCGGTCGAGGGCTCGCCCGTCACCAGCGCGGACGCCCGGCGCACCCTCGCCGGCCGGCCGGGGGTGCGCGTGGAGCGCGGGAGCGTCGACAAGGTGCTGGCCCGGACGTGGCCGGAGGCGGCGCCCGCGCGCGGCCGGCGCCGCCCGGCCCGGGGCGGCGCCGTGCCCCGCCCCGACGTCGTGGTCCTGGACCCGCCCCGGGCGGGCGCCGGGCGGGCCGTCGTGGACCGGCTCGTGGCGCTCGCGCCGCGCCGGATCGCGTACCTCGCGTGCGATCCGGCCACGCTGGCCCGTGACCTCGGCCGGTTCCGCCGCGCCGGGTGGCACGTGCGGGAGGTGCGCGCGTTCGACATGTACCCGAACACCCACCACGTCGAGACGCTGGCGGTCCTCGAGCCCTGACGGCCGCCGCCCGCTGCGTGACGGCGACGTCCGGGGAGGTTCGGGGTCACGGGGCTCGCACGGGCTACACTGACAGTGACTGTTCACGGGAGAACGCCCGGCCACGCGCCGGTGTCCTCCCGCGGGCGTTTCCATGACGGTGGCGAGAGGAGTTCCACGCATATGAGCACGGTGGACAGCTTCGGGGCCAAGGGCGTTCTCGACGTCAAAGGCACCGAGTACGAGATTTTCCGACTGAACACGCTGGAGGGCGCGCAGAAGCTCCCGTACAGCCTGAAGGTTCTGCTCGAGAACCTGTTGCGCACCGAGGACGGCGCCAACATCACCTCCGAGCACATCGAGGCCCTGGCCGACTGGGATCCCACGGCCGAGCCCAGCATCGAGATCCAGTTCACCCCGGGCCGGGTGATCATGCAGGACTTCACCGGTGTGCCCTGCATCGTGGACCTCGCGACCATGCGCGAGGCCATCGCGGACCTCGGCGGCGACCCCGCCCGCGTGAACCCGCTCGCCCCGGCCGAGCTCGTGATCGACCACTCCGTGCAGATCGACTCCTTCGGGACCTCGGACTCCATCGGGATCAACATGGACATCGAGTACGAGCGCAACGGGGAGCGCTACCAGTTCCTGCGCTGGGGCCAGACCGCGTTCGACGACTTCAAGGTCGTGCCCCCGGGCATGGGCATCGTCCACCAGGTCAACATCGAGAACCTCGCCCGCGTGGTCATGACCCGCGAGGTCGACGGCGCGCTGCGCGCCTACCCGGACACCTGCGTGGGCACCGACTCGCACACGACCATGGAGAACGGCCTGGGCGTGCTCGGCTGGGGCGTGGGCGGCATCGAGGCCGAGGCCGCGATGCTCGGCCAGCCCATCTCCATGCTCATCCCGCGCGTGGTCGGCTTCAAGCTGACCGGCCAGATCCCGGCCGGCGCCACCGCCACCGACGTGGTGCTCACCATCACCGAGATGCTCCGCGACCACGGCGTGGTCGGCAAGTTCGTCGAGTTCTACGGCGAGGGCGTCGGAGCCGTGCCCCTGGCCAACCGCGCCACCATCGGGAACATGAGCCCGGAGTTCGGCTCCACCGCCGCGATCTTCCCGATCGACGACGTCACCCTGGAGTACCTGCGCCTGACCGGGCGCTCCGACGAGCAGATCGACCTCGTCGAGGCGTACGTCAAGGAACAGGGCATGTGGCACGACCCGTCCGAGGAGATCACCTTCTCGGAGTACCTCGAGCTGGACCTCTCCACCGTGGTGCCCTCGATCTCCGGGCCGAAGCGGCCGCAGGACCGCATCTCGCTCACCGACGCGAAGGCGCAGTTCCACGAGGACATCAAGAACTACGCCACGCACGTCGACGACGCCGCCTCCGGCGACACCGTGGACGACGTCGCGGCGCAGTCCTTCCCGGCCTCGGACGCCCCCGGCTACACCGCGGACGACCACCAGTCCGACGCGGACCGCCCGCGCGAGCACCACGCCTACGCCGAGGACGGGCGCCCCGCCAAGCAGGTGCCGGTGACCATGCCCGACGGCCGCGAGTTCGAGCTCGACCACGGCGCGGTCTCGATCGCCTCGATCACCTCGTGCACCAACACCTCGAACCCGTCGGTCATGATGGCCGCGGCGGTGCTGGCGCGCAACGCCGTCGAGAAGGGGCTCAAGGCCAAGCCGTGGGTCAAGACCTCGATCGCCCCGGGCTCGAAGGTCGTGACCGACTACTACGAGAAGTCCGGTCTGGTCCCGGCCCTGGAGGAGCTCGGCTTCTTCATCGTCGGCTACGGCTGCACCACCTGCATCGGCAACTCCGGTCCCCTCGAGGACGAGATCTCCCAGGCCATCCAGGACAACGACCTGGCCGTGACCTCGGTGCTCTCGGGCAACCGCAACTTCGAGGGCCGGATCAACCCGGACGTGAAGATGAACTACCTGGCGTCCCCGCCGCTGGTCATCGCCTACGCCCTGGCCGGCAACATGGACTTCGACTTCGACAGCGAGCCCCTGGGCCAGGACGCCGACGGCAACGAGGTGTACCTCAAGGACATCTGGCCGGACCCGGCCGAGGTGCAGAAGATCATCGACGCGTCCATCGACACGGAGATGTTCACCCGCGAGTACGGCACCATCTTCGACGGCGACGAGCGCTGGCAGAACCTGGACACCCCCACCGGCAAGACGTTCGAGTGGAACCCGCAGTCCACCTACGTCCGCAAGCCCCCGTACTTCGAGGGCATGACGATGGAGACGACCCCGGTCGAGGACATCTCGGGCGCCCGCGTGCTGCTGAAGCTGGGCGACTCGGTCACGACCGACCACATCTCCCCGGCGGGCTCGTTCAAGTCCGACACCCCGGCCGGAAAGTACCTCATCGAGAACGGGGTCCAGCGCAAGGACTTCAACTCGTACGGCTCGCGCCGCGGCAACCACGAGGTCATGATCCGCGGCACCTTCGCCAACATCCGGATCAAGAACCAGCTGCTGGACGGCGTGGAGGGCGGCTACACCCGCGACTTCACGCAGGAGGGCGGCCCGCAGGCCGCCGTCTACGACGCCGCGATGAACTACCAGGAGGCGGGCGTCCCGCTGGTCGTGCTGGGCGGCAAGGAGTACGGCTCCGGGTCCTCGCGCGACTGGGCCGCGAAGGGCACCTCCCTGCTGGGCGTCAAGGCCGTCATCGCCCAGAGCTACGAGCGCATCCACCGCTCGAACCTCATCGGCATGGGCGTGCTCCCGCTGCAGTTCCCGGCCGGGGAGTCCGCGGACTCCCTCGGCCTGGACGGCACGGAGACCTTCGACATCCAGGGCGTGACCGGACTCAACGAGGGCAGCATCCCGAAGACGCTCAAGGTCACCGCCACGAAGGAGGACGGCTCCACCGTCGAGTTCGACGCCGACCTGCGCATCGACACGCCGGGCGAGGCCGACTACTACCGCAACGGTGGCATCCTGCAGTACGTGCTGCGGCAGATCGCCCAGTAGTGGTCCCCGTGCGCGCGCCGGCGCGCACGGGGAGGAGCCGGCGATCGATCGCCGGCTCCTGATCCCAGGGCGTGCACAGCGCGCAGGGGCCCGGTCCGGGAACGGACCGGGCCCCTGCGCGCTGACGGCTCTGTCGGAACGACCGAGTAGGATCGGGGAAGCGCGCCGCCCCGGTCCCCCGGAACGCGGCGCCACCGACCACGACGCCGAGGACTGCGGGAGAAACCATGAGCGTGCTGGAGCGGGTGTCCGGGCCCGAGGACCTCGCGGGGCTGAGCCGTGCGGAGCTGGGCCGGCTGGCCGAGGAGATCCGCGAGTTCCTCGTCACCCACGTCTCCGCGACTGGCGGTCACCTGGGGCCGAACCTGGGGGTCGTCGAGCTGACGCTCGGGGTGCACCGGGTCTTCGACTCGCCCAAGGACTCCGTGGTCTTCGACACCGGGCACCAGTCCTACGTGCACAAGCTGCTCACCGGCCGCCGGAACTTCGAGACCCTGCGCCAGGAGGGCGGCCTCGCGGGCTACCCGGACCGCCGGGAGTCCGAGCACGACATCGTCGAGTCCTCGCACGCCTCCTCGTCCCTGTCCTGGGCCGACGGCATCTCGCGCGGCTACGCCATGACCGGTCAGCACGACCGGCACACGGTGGTGCTGGTGGGGGACGGGGCGCTGACCGGCGGGATGGCGTGGGAGGCCGTCAACAACATCGCCTCCGACCGCGACCGCAAGGTCGTCATCGTGGTCAACGACAACGGCCGGTCCTACGCCCCCACCGTGGGCGGCTTCGCCAACCACCTCGCGGAGCTCCAGGCCAGCGTGCAGCAGGGCGTGGACGCCGTGCGCACCGACCGCCGCTACGAGCAGACCCTCGAGACCGTGAAGGACCTGCTGAAGCACTCCGGCCCGGTGGGCGAGATGTTCTACCGGGGCCTGCACGGGATGAAGCAGGGCATCAAGGACGTCGTGGTGCCCCAGGGCATCTTCGAGGACCTGGGCATGAAGTACGTCGGTCCCGTCGACGGGCACGACCTCGAGGCCGTCGAGCAGGCCCTGAGCAACGCCAAGAACTACGGCGGGCCGGTCATCGTGCACGCGATCACCGAGAAGGGCCACGGCTACGGGCCCGCGACCGCCAACGAGGACGACCAGTTCCACGCCGTGGGCGTCATCGACCCCGTCACCGGCCGATCCACGGCGACGAGCTCCGAGCGCAGCTGGACGGCGGTGTTCCGCGACGAGATCGCCCGGATCGCCGACGAGCGCGAGGACGTCGTGGGCATCACCGGCGCCATGCTCATCCCCGTGGGGCTGCAGAAGATGCAGGCGGCCCACCCCGACCGCGTCGTGGACGTGGGCATCGCCGAGCAGCACGCCATCGCCATGGCCGCCGGCATGGCCTACGGCGGGCTGCACCCCGTGGTGGCCCTCTACGCCACGTTCCTCAACCGTGGCTTCGACCAGCTCCTCATGGACGTGGCGCTGCACCGCGCCGGCGTCACGGTGGTCCTCGACCGGGCCGGGGTCACCGGACCGGACGGCCCCAGCCACCACGGCATGTGGGACCTGGCCCTGCTGCAGATCGTCCCCGGGCTCCACCTGGCCGCCCCGCGCGACGAGCCGACCCTCGTCGAGGAGCTGCGCGAGGCGGTGGCCGTCGACGACGCCCCCACCGTCATCCGGTACCCAAAGGGCGCCGTGGGCGCCCCGGTGCCGGCCGTCGAGCGGTTGACGGACGGGGTCGACGTGCTCGCGCGCCGCGGCGGGGAGAGCGGGACGGTCGGCGCCCGCCGGGACGTCCTGCTCGTGTCCGTCGGCGCCATGAGCGGCCTGGCGCTGGACGTGGCCGAACGGCTCGAGGCCCACGGCGTCTCCGCCACGGTGGTCGACCCCCGGTGGGTGCTGCCCGTGCCGGCCTCGGTCATCGAGCTCGCGGCCCAGCACCGGATCGTGGTCGTCGTCGAGGACGGCGTGCGCGCCGGCGGGATCGGCTCCCGGATCCGCCAGGAGATGCGGGCGGCGGGGGTCGACACCGCCCTCAACGAGGTGGGTCTGCCCACGGAGTTCCTGCTGCACGGCTCCCGCTCCCAGATCCTGGCGCGGGTGGGCCTCACGGCCCAGCGGGTCGCCCAGGACACGCTGGCCTCCGTGCTGGGGACTCGCGTCCCCTACGCCCGCCCGGTGCCGGGCGAGGACTCCGCCGCCGCGCAGGACGCCGTGCCGGAGACCGCCGAGGACGCCGGCGGGGCGTCGCTGCCGCGCTCGCGCCGGGGCTGAGCCCCGCTCAGCCGAGCAGGATGCGGCCGTCCTCCACACTCGCGGGGTACGGCTCCAGGCCGGTATCGGCGGGACCGGCCAGCACCTCGCCGGTCGTGAGGTCGAACTGCGACGAGTGGCACGGGCAGACGTAGAGCTCCTCCCGCGGGGTCACCATGCAGCCCTGGTGCGGGCACACGGGGGAGAACGCGACGACCCTGTCCGGCTCCGGCCGGCTCACCACGGCCTGCACGCCGTCCCGGTCGACCTTCACGGCGGAGCCGACCGGCAGGTCCTCGACGGCGCCCGCGTCCACGGGGGCCGCACTGCCGGTGCCGCCCGTGCTGCCGGCCGCCGGCGGGTCCTCTCCGGCGCACCCGGCGAGCAGCGCGCCGGAACCGGCCAGGCCGAGGACGGTGCGCCGGGAGGGCGCGGACGGAGGGGGCGGGAGCTCGGCCATGACGGTCCTTCCGGGCGGGGATCTCGGGGTCCGCCGCCAGTCTAGGCGGCGCGGCCCCGAGTCCGCCCGGTCCCCGGTGCGGCTCCCCGGGTGATCGCTGTGAGCGGAGCAGCACGGCCCCGGTGTCCGCCGCGCCGGTTCGTCAGTAGGATGATGAAGACATCAGTCAGCGGGACGAGCCGTGCACCACCGGCTCCGCCCCGGACCCGGCCGCCGCGCCGGGACCGACGGAAGGACAGCACCATGATCAAGCGACTCATCTTCGTCACCGGTTTCGGGGTCGGCTTCGTGGTCGGCTCGGCCTCGGGCCGCAAGAGCTACGAGGCCCTGAAGCAGAACGCCGTGAAGACCTGGCAGGACCCGAAGGTCCAGGAGAAGGTCTCGGAGGGCACCGACTGGGTCAAGTCCGAGGTGCCGGTGGTCGGCGGCAAGCTGGCCGACAGCGCGAAGAAGGCGGCCGACACCGTGGGCACCAAGGCCTCCGACGCGTCCTCGTCCGTCAAGGAGAAGGTCTCCGGCTCCTCCGCGGGATCCGGCTCCTCCGGGGACGCGGCCTCCAGCACGACCGCCTCGAGCACGGGAACCGCGAGCACCGGCTACACGGACCTGCAGGACGCGAAGCCGGTCACCCCGGAGAGCCCCCTGGACCCGGCCGAGCCGCACCCGGCTCCCGGCGACCCGCAGAACTGACCCCCGGGCGCACCGCCCCCGAGGGGGGCCGTGCGCCAGGACGCTTACGACGACGGGCCCCGGCCGGACGGCCGGGGCCCGTCGTCGTGCTCCGGGGGCCCGCCGGTCCGGGGAGGGGCGGACCCGGGATCGGCTCAGGCGGCGGGCGTGTCCTCGCTCCCGGTCGGCAAGCGCTCCGCCTGACGGGCGGCGCGCTTGCGGGCCCGCAGCTCCCGCCAGGCCGGGCCGAGGACCGGCGCCGTCAGCTCGACCTGCCACCGGCGCGCCCCGAGATCCCGCAGCCGGTCCGCGACCGCCTGGTCGGTGGTGCTCTTCGGCGGCTGCCAGCAGAAGCGCCGCAGGTGCTCCGGGGTGAGCAGGTTCTCGGTGGGCAGCTCGTGCGCCTCGGCGAGCTCCGCCACCAGCGGCTTCAGGACCTTCAGCCGTGCCGCGGCCTCGGGCCGCTTGACCTCCCACGCCTTCACGGGCGGCAGGGCGTCGGACTTCACGGTGAAGGGGACCAGCTCGGTGGCGTTGCGGGCCTCGGCGATCGCCCGCAGCCAGCGGGGGGCCTCCCGCGCCGCGAGCCGGCCGTGGAAGCCGGGAGTGGCCAGGAGCTGCGGCACCGTGCGCGGCATGGCCGTCGCGGCCGCGACCAGGGCGGCGTCGGGCAGCAGCCGGCCGGGGGCGACGTCCTTGTGCTGGGCGAGCCGCTCCCGCTCCTCCCACAGACCGCGCAGCGCGGTGAGCTGGCGCCGGCCCTTCACCTTGTTGACCCCGGACGTCCTGCGCCACGGGTCCTGGCGCGGCGGGGCCGGCTCGGCGGTCCGCACCGCCTCGAACTCCTCCAGCGCCCACTCGAGCTTGCCCTTCTCCCGCAGCAGCTCCTCCATGGCCCAGCGCAGCTGGATGAGCATCTCCACGTCCAGCGCGGCGTAGTTCAGCCAGTCCTTGGGCAGCGGCCGTCTCGACCAGTCCACGGCGGAGTGCTCCTTGGCGAGCGTGTAGCCCAGCAGCTCCTCCGTCTCCGCGGCCAGGCCCACGCGCCGGAGGCCCGCGATGCGGCCGCCCAGCTCGGTGTCGAAGAGCCGGTCCGGCTCCATGCCGAGCGCGCGCAGGGAGGGCAGGTCCTGGGTGGCCGCGTGCAGCACCCACTCCACGCCGGAGAGCGCCTCGCCCAGGACGGCCAGGGACCCGGTGGCCTCCGGGTCGATCAGGACGGTGCCCACGCCCTCGCGCCGCAGCTGCACGAGGAAGGCGCGCTGCCCGTAGCGGAAGCCCGACGCCCGCTCGGTGTCGATCGCCGCCGGGCCGGAGCCCTCTGCGACGGCGGCGGCGGCCCGTTGCAGGCCCGCCACGGTGTCGATCACGGGAGGGATCCCGTCGAAGGGCGCCGCGAGGTGGACGCTGTCGGGGATCTCGAAGTCCTCGAAACCGGCGACCACGGGGGTCGAGGACTCGTCGGGCGCGGATCGGCGGTCGGCTGGGCTGGTCAAGGAGCGTCTTCGATTCTGTGTCGGCCCCGGCGGGGCGCGTTCGGTTCGGTGGTCAGCGGCGCGGGTGCAGCACGGTCACGCCCGGCGGATAGGGCGGCAGCCCCGCGAACGTGCAGACCGTGTCCGCCCAGGCCGCGAGGTGCGGTGCCACGTCGGAGCCCTCGGGCGTCCAGGAGGCCCTGAGCTCGACGTCGGCTCCCTCCTCCTGGTCGCCGAGCAGGCCGAAGCCCTCGGCGAGGACCCGGGACGCGGTGCCGCCCTCCCGAGAATATCCGGCCCGGTGGCGTTCCAGGGCCTCGAGGAGCCAGGTCCAGGCGATCGTGCCCGCCGTGTCGTCGCAGCCGATCTCACGGTCCGCGGCCGCCCGGGCCCAGGTGACGATCCGGAACGCCCCGCCCCAGGCCGCGGGCTCGGACGGGTCGTGCAGGAGCACGAAGCGCCCCGTGGCCAGTTCGTCGCCCGCGGTGCCGGCCGGCAGGCCCAGGGCTGCCGCGCTCGGGGTGCCCGTCGGCCGGGCTGCGGGACCGGCGGGGAGGAGCGCGCCGCGGAGCCGGACGGGCGGGGTCCGCACCTCGGCGCGCACCGCGGCGGCGAACGGTGCGAGGTGCGTGGGAGCGGGGATCGCGGTGAGCTCGACGCCCTCCCGGCGGCCGGTGCGGCGCAGCTGCTCGAGGGCGTCCTGGAACCCCTCGTACACCTCGGACAGGCCGTTGACCGCGCTCACACTGGAAGGGTAGGTCGTCCGGGCGTCCCGGCAGGCCGTGCCACGCCGCGAGCGCGCGACCGGCGTGGTCCGGGTCACGCCCGCCGCCCCGGCGGGAGCGGTCAGGAGGCGGCGGGGACGAGGCGGACGGAGACGGAGTTGATGCAGTACCGCAGGTCGGTGGGGGTCGGGAAGCCCTCCCCGCCGAAGACGTGGCCCATGTGCGAGTCGCAGGCGGCGCACCGGACCTCCACCCGCTCCATGCCCAGGGCGGTGTCCTTGATGTAGCGGACGCGGTCCTCGGCCAGCGGGGCGTAGAAGGACGGCCAGCCGCAGTGCGCGTCGAACTTGGTCTCGGAGCGGAACAGCTCCGCCCCGCACGCGCGGCACTCGTAGACGCCCTCGGTCCTCGTGTCCCAGTACTCGCCGGTGAAGGGCCGCTCCGTGCCGGCCTCGCGCAGGACGTGGTACTCCTCGGGGGACAGGATCGTGCGCCAGTCCTCCTCGCTGCGTCCGGTGCTGCCGGGGCGGTCGCCGTGGCTGGTGGTCTCGCTCATGGTGTCGTCCTCCGGGACGGTATCGGTGCTCCGGGAGCGGGCGCCGTGCGGGCCCGCCCGGCGGTCCGCACGGGGCGGCTCGGCACCGCGGGGGCGCGGACCGCCCGGCCAGCACAACCACGCGTCCCTCCCGGTTATGCCCGTGCCGCGTGGAAGACTGGGGGGCATGCCACGTCGCTCCCCGCCGGTCCCCCCCGCCCCCGAGCCCCCGTCCGCGACGCAGTGGGCGCGCGGGGCCGTGGTGGGCGCGGCCGTCACCGTGGGGGCGGCGTCCCTGTCCTTCGGGCTCTCGAGCGCGGCGGCCGCCTACTTCGCGCGGCAGGTGGTGGTGCCCCCGAAGTACCGCTCCGAGGACCTGCAGATCCTCGGCGTCACCCGCACCGGCGAGGACGGCGACCCGTCCGCGACGACGCTCGTGCGGCTCCCGGCCACGGTGGACACGACGGTCGCGGGGACCTACAGCCTGCGCTTCGACGCGGGCCGCGGGCACGCCCGGATCGGCGCCATCCGCTCCTACTCGCCCCAGGAGGGGACCGTGACCCGGGTGGTCGAGGAGGTCTACTCGGGTGACCTCCTCCGGGCGACCCGCGGCTTCTGGTCCGGGACGGTCTACCCGGACCCCGGGGCGGCGGGCCTGCCGTTCGAGGAGGTGGAGATCCCGATCGAGGTGGGGCCGGCGCCCTGCTGGGTGGTTCCCGCGGAGGGCGGGCCGACCCCGGAGGGCGAGCGGCCCCGGGTGCTCCCGGGGCCGTGGGCGATCATGGTGCACGGGCGCGGCGCCAACCGGATGGAGACGGTCCGCGCCGTGCCGGTGGCCCGGGAGCTCGGCCTGACGTCCCTGCTGATCTCCTACCGCAACGACCGGGAGGCGCCGCCCACGCACGACTTCCGCTACGGGCTGGGCTTCACGGAGTGGAAGGACGTGCAGACGGCCATCAGCTACGCGAAGTCCCGCGGCGCCACGCAGATCGTGCTCTTCGGCTGGTCCATGGGCGGGGCGATCGCGCTCCAGACGGCGGATCTGTCCTTCTACCGCGACGACATCGCCGCCCTCGTGCTCACCGGGCCGGTGGTGGACTGGTTCGAGCTGATCGCCCACCACTCCCGCACCCGCCGCATCCCCTCCGGGATCGGCCGGCTGGCCACGAACCTGATCTCCCACCCGGCCGGGCGGATGCTGACGGGTCTGGCCGCGCCGGTGGACCTCCGGGCGCTGGACTGGCTCTCCCGGTCCGAGCACCTGCGCACGCCCACCCTGGTGCTGCACTCCGTGGACGACGAGTTCGTCCCGGCCGCCAGCTCCCGCCGGCTGGCGGAGCTCAACCGGCTCGTGGAATTCGTGCCCTTCGCCCGCGCCCGGCACACCAAGGAGTGGAACGTGGACCCGCGGCGCTGGGAGGACGCGGTGCGGCGCTGGCTGCCGGCCCGGCTCGCCCAGGATGCCCGGTCCCTCGGGGCCGCTCGGGTCCGGGCCCGCTGAGCCCGCTCAGGACCGCAGCGCGGCGGTGCGCCCGCCGGTGAGCCGCAGCAGCTCGCCCGGCGGCAGCTCGATCTCGAGCCCCCGCCGCCCGCCGGAGACGAGGACCGTGGCCCACGCCGCCGCGGAGTCGTCGAGCAGGGTGGGGGAGGGCGTCCGCTGCCCGAGGGGCGAGATCCCGCCCACCACGTAGCCGGTGCGCCGCTCCGCCGAGCGGGGCTCGGCGAGGGCCGCCCGCTTCCAGCCCAGCGCGGCCGCGGCCGCGCGCAGGGACAGCCGCGCGGACACGGGCAGCACCGCGACCGCCCACTCCCGCTCGTGCACGACCAGCAGGGTCTTGAGCACCTGCTCCGGGTCGCGCCCCAGCGCGGCGGCGGCCTCCCGGCCGAAGGACGCCGCCGCGGGGTCGTGGGCGTACTCGTGCAGCGTGAAGGCCACGCGCTCGCGTGCCAGCAGCGCGACGGCCGCGGTGGGGCCCGCGCCGCGGGACGCCTTGGCCATGCCGGTGCCCGGGGCCCTCAGGCGTCCTGGAGCTCGCGGACCCGCCGCTTGATCCGGGCCAGCATCGCGGACATCCCGCGCATCCGCAGCGGGGACACGAGCTGGGTCAGCCCGAAGCGCTCCGGCAGGTCGTCGGGGACGTCGAGGACCTCCTGGGCCGGGAGACCGTCGAGCCCCTCGTGCAGGATCGAGGCGAAGCCGCGGGTGGTCGGGGCCTCCGCCGGGGCGGAGAAGAACAGCCGCACCGGGGCGCCGGGGCCGGGGGAGGCGCCCTCGTCCCACTCGACCGTCAGGAACAGCGGCGACTGGCACTCCACGACCTGCTCGAGCTCCTCCGGGTGCTCGCCCAGGCGGTCCGGCAGCGCCGGCAGGGAGCGGGAGAAGTCGAGCAGCAGCTCCAGCTTGTCCTCCTGCGGCACCGCCGTGAAGTCCGCGACGAGCTCCTCGAGCTGGGCGGGCAGGGCGCCGCTCATCGGGCCGACCCCGGGACCTCGCCGGGTGCCTCGCCGAGGACGATCGGCACGCGCACCGAGTTGCCCCACTCGGTCCAGGACCCGTCGTAGTTGCGGACCCGCTCGAAGCCCAGCAGGTGCTTCAGCACGAACCACGTGTGACTGGAGCGCTCGCCGATGCGGCAGTACGCGATGATGTCGTCGTCGTCGGAGAGCCCGACCTCGTCGCGGTAGATCGCCTCGAGCTCCTCGCGCGGGCGGAACGTGGCGTCCTCGGCGGCGGCCCGGGCCCACGGCACCGACGCCGCGGTGGGGATGTGCCCCCCGCGCAGCGTGCCCTCCTGCGGGTAGTCGGGCATGTGCGTGCGCTCGCCGGTGTACTCCGGCAGGGACCGGACGTCGATCAGCGGCTGCTCGCCCAGGTGCGCCAGCACGTCCTCCTGGTAGGCCCGGATCGGGGCGTCGTCGCGCTCGACCACGGGGTAGTCGGCGCGCTCGGGCACGACCTTCTCGGTGGACAGCTCCCGCCCCTCGGCGACCCACTTGTCCCGCCCGCCGTTCATGAGCCGGACGTCCGGGTGGCCGAACAGCTCGAACACCCACAGGGCGTAGGCGGCCCACCAGTTGGACTTGTCCCCGTAGACCACGATCGTGGTGTCGCGGGAGATCCCCTTGCGCGCCATCAGCTCGGCGAACTCCTCCGCGTCGACGTAGTCGCGGGTGTCGGGGCGGTTGAGGTCGGTGTGCCAGTCGATCTTGACGGCGCCGGGCACGTGGCCGGTCTCGTAGAGCAGGACGTCCTCGTCCGACTCGACCACGACGACTCCCGGGTCGTCCAGGTGCTCGGCCACCCACTGGGTGGACACGAGGCGCTCGGGGTGCGCGTACTGCGCGAAATCTGGGTTGTTCTCCACGGCGACGCCCATGGGGACTCCTTCCGGGGTGGGGTTGCGGGGCACGGGTCCTTCCGGACCTTCTTCATCCTCCAGGGTAGTGGTCCCGGCGGTGCCCGGTCCCGCCGGGGCGCCGCCGGGGCCGTGCCGGGGGCCGGATTTCGCGGCGGGCGCACCCCGGGCGGCGGCCAGCCGGTAAAATCGCCGGAGCACGCGCGTGCGCCGCTCGGCGCGCCGAACCAGCGAACCGCCGGGCACGGCGGACAGAGAGGTCTCCCACGTGAGCATCCAGATCGAACACCTCACCGAGCGGCGCCCCCAGGTGTCGGCGGACGAACTGCTGGCGGCGTTCCGGCCCTCGGAGCGCTTCGGGGAGGTCTCGTTCGACACGTACCGTCCCGATCCGCAGCAGCCGTCCCAGGCGGAGGCGGTGCGGGAGCTGCGGAAGTTCGCGGACTCCGTCAACCGCTCGACCGGCTCGGGCGGCGGGTTCTTCAGCAAGCTCTTCGGCGGGGGCCCGCCCAAGGACGCGATGCGGACGGGGATCTACCTCGACGGCGGGTTCGGCGTGGGCAAGACCCACCTGCTCGCCTCGCTGTGGCACGCGGTGCCCGGGCCCAAGGCGTTCGGCACCTTCGTGGAGTACACCAACCTCGTGGGGGCCCTGACGTTCCGCAAGGCCGTCGACGCCCTGAGCACCTACAACCTGGTGTGCATCGACGAGTTCGAGCTCGACGACCCCGGGGACACGGTCCTCATGTCCCGGCTGATGCGCGAGCTCGCCGACTCCGGCGTGCGGATCGCGGCGACGTCCAACACGCTGCCCGGCTCGCTCGGCGAGGGCCGCTTCGCCGCCCAGGACTTCCAGCGGGAGATCCAGGTGCTGGCCGACCAGTTCGAGGTGCTGCGCATCGACGGCGAGGACTTCCGCCACCGGGGCCTGCCGCAGGCCCCGGCGCCGCTGTCCGAGGCCGAGCTCGAGCGCGCCGTGGAGGAGCACTTCCCGGACCGGGTGGTGGCCGCGGACCGGTTCGCCGACCTCGTGGAGCACCTCGCGGGCGTGCACCCCTCCCGGTACCGCAAGCTCCTCGAGGGGATCGACGCCGTGGTCTGGCAGGACGTGCACACCATCGAGCAGCAGGCCGTGGCCCTGCGCTTCGTGGTGCTGGCGGACCGGCTCTACGACAAGAACCTGCCGATCATCGCCTCCGGCCGGCCCTTCGACGAGGTCTTCACCGAGGAGATGATGGCCGGCGGCTACCAGAAGAAGTACTTCCGTGCCGTGTCCCGGCTCACCGCCCTGGCCCGCGAGGGCATCCTCGGGGACGTCTCCGCGGTCTGACCGGGCGCGTCCGCCGGCCGGGGCCGCGGCGCCCGGTGGGCGTTCCGCCCCCGCGCGGGCCGGGGGCGCGGCAGGACGACGACAGAGGGGCAGGACGACGACAGAGGGCCCCGGCTGGTCTTCAGCCGGGGCCCTCTCTGGTGCTGCTCGTGCGCGATACTGGGTTCGAACCAGTGACCTCTTCGGTGTGAACGAAGCGCGCTACCACTGCGCCAATCGCGCTCACTGCTCGAAAACCATAACCCAGATCCCCGCCGTGGGCCAATTCGGGCCCCGGCGCGGCCCGCCGGCCGCGTCCCGCCGCGGCGCCACGGGGGATTTGGCGTTTCGGAAATCCGTCCCGTACAGTCTTTTCCTGTCAGGAACACCGACGGGCTCCTGCGGACGGAACGGCCGGCAGGCCGCCACGGCTCGTGATCCCGCCGGTCCCGGCACGCCCCGGACCGGCGCGAGGAGCACCGGAACGGCTTGTGCTAGAGTTCCTGATCGGAAGATCGAGAGATCGACCGAAGCAAGACATGCGGACGTAGCTCAGCTGGTAGAGCACCACCTTGCCATGGTGGATGTCGCGGGTTCGACTCCCGTCGTCCGCTCGCAGTGATCGGCATGAAACGATGTCGTGACCGACGGCCCTGTCCGTGAGGACCAGGTCCCGGTGGGGTGGCCGAGTGGTTAGGCAGCGGCCTGCAAAGCCGTCTACGCGGGTTCGAATCCCGTCTCCACCTCGGTGCACACCCACCACGCTCGACGATCTCCTCCGGAGACCGCCGGTAGAGCGCGATTGGCGCAGCGGTAGCGCGCTTCCCTGACACGGAAGAGGTCACTGGTTCGATCCCAGTATCGCGCACCACCAGGAAGGCCCCGGCTCCCACGAGCCGGGGCCTTCGTCGTGCCCGGCCCCCGGGCGGAGCCGAGCGCGGGACCCATGGCGGGTGCCGCCGGTCCCGTGTCCGAGGCGGTCGGTAGCCTGCGGACCAGGGCCCGGAGCACCGGGCCCGCCCCGGGAGCCGGGGACGCGAGGGAGAGGCGACGAGCAGCGTGACACAGCCCAGGCTGGCGGAACAGACCGAGTACGGACGGATGTACGCGAGGTCCGTGGCGGACCAGGCGACCGTCCCCTCCATCACCACGGTCCTCTCCCGGGCCGCCACGGACCTGGACGGCTGGTACGGCTACTCCGCCGCGCAGGCCGCGGTGCGGGACGACCGGCTGCGCGCGGCCCTGGGCTCGCCGGCCCAGCTGCGCGCCGTCGTGCGCGACGCGGCCAAGGCCGCCGAACGGCACCGTGACGAGGCCGCGGCGCGCGGGGACCGCGTGCACACCTACGCCGAGCAGATCGCCCTGCGCGCCCTCGGCCGGCCCCACCGGGCGGCCGAGGCACGGGCCGCCCTGGCGGAGCACGGCGAGGAGCGCTTCGCCTCCCGCTTCGACGAGTGGTGGGACCTCTACACCCCCGAGCCGCTCGCGGTGGAGGTCACGGTCTGGAACTCCACCGTGGGCTACGCGGGCACCCTCGACCTCGTGGCCCGGATCGCGGGCAAGGTGTGCTTGATCGACTACAAGACCAAGGGCACGGACCGGGACGGGCGCGTGAAGTCCCTCGACCCGAAGGTCGTGACCCAGCTCGTGGCCGGGCTGAAGGCGGAGGAGTCCCTCGTGGACGCGGACGCCGGCACCTGGGAGCCCTGGGCCTACGGCAGCGCCGACCTGCTGCTGGGCGTGGCGGTGGGCGAGACGGAGGTCGTGCCCGTGCAGGCCGTCCCGGCGGTCCTCGAGCAGCACTGGTACAAGTTCTGCGCGCTGCACCGGGTGTGGACCCAGGAGACGGTCCTCGCCGCGGCGGGCCCCGCCCTGCGGCCCGTGCCCCCTCCCCCGCTGCGCGAGCAGCCGTAGCGCCCGGCGCGCCCCGCGTGCCGGCGGGGACGGGGCGGCCCGTAGACTTGTCGGGTCGAGAGCGAGGTCCCTCCATGTCCGTCCTGCCCATCCGCACCATCGGTGATCCCGTCCTGCGCACCCGCGCCGAGGAGGTCACGGTGTTCGACGACGCCCTGCGCCGCCTCGTGGCGGACATGCACGAGACGATGCTGGACGTCGGGGGCGTGGGCCTCGCCGCGCCCCAGGTGGGGGTGAGCGTGCGGCTGTTCACCTGGGCGGTCGAGGGCAGCGAGGGCCACGTGGTCAACCCGGTCCTCGAGGTGGGCGAGGAGCCCCAGGAGGGCGGCGAGGGCTGCCTGTCCGTGCCGGGGCTCGGCTTCGACACCCCCCGCCGGAACTGGGCCCGCGTCACCGGCCTCGACCAGCACGGCGGTCCCGTGGCCGTCGAGGGCACCGGCCTGCTGGCGCGCTGCCTGCAGCACGAGACCGACCACCTGGACGGGCGGCTCTACGTCGACCGGCTGGTGGGCGCCGCCAAGAAGGAGGCGATGCGGGCCATCCGCGCCGCCGACTACGACGGGGTGGTGCGCGGCGTGGCCGGGCAGCGGGCCGCGCACGTGGGCTCGTCGTTCGGCGCCGGCTCCTCCTTCGGCGCCGGCTCCTCGCCCGGCGCCGGCCCGTCCCGCCCCGCCTGAGCCCCGCCCGAACCCCGCCCCGCCGCCACCCGTCAGGAGAGCCGTGAAGATCCTCTACGCCGGCACGCCGTCCGTCGCCGTGCCGTCCCTGGTCCACCTGGCCGAGCGGCCCGACGTCGAGGTCGTGGCCGTGCTGACCCGCACCGACGCCCCGGTGGGGCGCAAGAAGGTGCTCACGCCCTCGCCCGTGGCCGAGGAGGCGGAGCGGCGCGGCATCCCCGTGCTCAAGGCCAACCGGGTGGACGCCGGGCTGACCGAGCGGATCCGGGGACTGGGGGCGGACGTCGCCGCCGTCGTGGCCTACGGGGCCCTGGTCCCGCAGGCCGCCCTGGACGCCGTGCCGCACGGCTGGATCAACCTGCACTTCTCCCTGCTGCCGCAGTGGCGCGGCGCCGCGCCCGTGCAGCGCGCCCTCATGGCCGGGGACACGGTGGTCGGCGCCAGCACCTTCCTGCTGGAGGCCGGTCTGGACACGGGACCCGTCCTCGGCACCATGACCGACGTGGTCCGCCCCGAGGACACCGCCGGGACGGTGCTGGAGCGCCTGTCCCGCACCGCCGCACCGCTGCTCGCGGACTCCCTGCGCGCCGTGGTCGACGGCTCCGCCCGCCCGGCCCCGCAGCAGGGCGAGGTGACCCACGCCCCCAAGCTGACCGCCGAGGACGGGCGGGTCCGCTGGACGGAGCCCGCCGTGGCCGTGGCGCACCGGGTGCGCGGGGCGACCCCCGAGCCCGGGGCGTGGACCCGGCTGGAGGACCGCAGGCTCAAGCTCGACCGCGTGGTGCCGCGGCCCGACGTCCGGGGGCTGGCCCCGGGGCGGTGCGTGCTGCGCGGGGACGCCGTGCTCGTGGGCACGGGATCGTACGCGGTCCAGCTCACCCGGGTGCAGCCGGCGGGGAAGAAGCCCATGGAGGCCACCGCCTGGGCGCGGGGCCGCAGCACGGAGGACGAGGTGGTGTTCGAGTGAGCGAGCGCGAGGACCGGCAGCACGGCGCCCGGCGGGGCGAGCGCGACCGGCGGCCCGGGGGCCCACGGCGCAGCGCCGGGGGACGCGAGCGCAACCGTCCCGCGCAGGCCGACCGGAGCTTCTCCGCCGCGGCGCCCGCACGGCGGACCCGGCGGGCCGATCCGGCCCGGCTGGCCGCGTTCGAGACCCTGCGCGCGGTGTCCGAGGAGGGCGCCTACGGCAACCTCGTGCTGCCGAAGCTCGTCCGGGCCCACCGCCTGGACCGGCGGGACGCGGGCTTCGCCACGGAGCTCGCCTACGGGGCGCTGCGCTGGCAGGGCACCTGGGACGCCGTGCTGGCCCGGTGCGTCGACCGCCCCCTCGGGGCGCTCGACGGCGCGGTCCTGGACGCCCTGCGCCTGGGCACCCACCAGCTGCTGGCCATGCGCGTGCCCGACCACGCCGCCCTGGACCAGACGGTGGGCCTCGTCCGGGCCGTCGTCGGGGCGGGCCCCGGCGGGCTCGTCAACGCCGTGCTGCGCAAGGTCGCGGCCCGGGACCTGCCGGCCTGGATCGCGGAGCTGACCGCCGACGCCGCGGACGAGACCGCCCGCCTCGGCCTGGCCCACGCCCACCCCGCGTGGGTGGTCCGGGCGCTGCGCCAGGCGCTGACCGCCCACGGGCGGGACGCCGCCGAGATCGAGGCCCTGCTCGAGGCGGACAACGCCGCCCCCGTGGTCAACCTCGTGGCCCTGCCGGGCCTCGGCGACCTCACCGAGGCCCTCGCCGCGGGCGCCGAGCAGGGGACCCTCGTCCCTGACTCGGCGCTGAGCAGCGGCGGTGACCTGCACCGGCTGGCGTCCGTCCGCGGGGGCGGGGTCCGCGTCCAGGACGCCGGGTCCCAGCTCGTGGCCCGCGCCCTGGTCGCCGCGGGGCAGGGTCCCGGCGGCGACCGGGGCGGTCCCGGCGGCGCGGAGGGCGAGCGCTGGCTGGACCTGTGCGCCGGCCCGGGCGGGAAGGCCGCCCTGCTCGCGGCGCTGGCCGACCGGCGCGGGGCGCACCTGACGGCCAACGAGGTGGCCCCGCACCGGGCCGAGCTCGTGCGCCGGGCCCTGCGACCGGTCCCGGAGCGGGCCTGGTCGGTGCGCACGGGGGACGGCCGCCACGTCGAGGAGCTGCTCGACGGCCGCACCGCGGAGCAGGCCGGCTTCGACCGGGTGCTCGTCGACGCCCCGTGCACCGGGCTCGGGGCGCTGCGCCGCCGCCCGGAGGCGCGCTGGCGGCGCAGCCCTCGCGACCTGGCCGAGCTCGGGCCGCTGCAGCGGGAGCTGCTGCACGCCGCCCTGGACGTGGCCCGCCCCGGCGGCCTGGTCGCCTACGCCACCTGCTCCCCGCACGCCGCCGAGACCCTCGCCGTCGTCCAGGACGTGCTGGCCGGGCGCCGGGACGCCGAGCCGGCCGACGCCCTGGAACCGGTCCGCGCCGCGGCCCTGCCCGGCAGCCTCGAGGGGGACCGCGACCCGTCCCGCCCGTGGGAGGGCGGCTCCGGCGGGGCGACCGTCCAGCTGTGGCCGCACGTGCACGGCACGGACGCGATGTTCCTGGCCCTGCTGCGCAAACGCTGACGCCCCGACCGACCCACCACCACCAGGAGTCCCCGTGTCCCGAACCTGCATCCACCCCTCGATCCTCTCCGCCGACTTCGTCAACCTCGAGGCGGAGCTGGGCCGGATCGGCACCGCCGACGCCGTGCACGTGGACGTCATGGACAACCACTTCGTCCCGAACCTCACGCTGGGCATGCCCCTCGTGGAGCGGATCCTCGCGGTCAGCCCCCTCCCGCTGGACGTGCACCTGATGATCGAGGACGCGGACCGCTGGGCCGCCGGCTACGCCGAGCTCGGCTGCGAGTCGGTGACCTTCCACGCCGAGGCGGCGCGCGCCCCGCTGAAGCTGGCCCGCGAGCTGCGCGCCCACGGTGCCCGGGCCGGGATGGCCCTGCGCCCCGCGACCCCCGTGGAGCCGTACCTCGACCTGCTGCCGGAGCTGGACATGCTGCTGGTCATGACGGTGGAGCCGGGCTTCGGCGGGCAGGCCTTCCTCGACGTCACGCTGCCGAAGATCCGGCGGGCCGCCGAGGCGATCCGGGCGGGCGGGGGCAGGGTGGCCCTGCAGGTGGACGGCGGGATCACGGAGGAGACCATCGTGCGGGCCGCAGAGGCCGGGGCCGACACGTTCGTGGCCGGCTCCGCCGTCTACGGCGCGGGGGACCCCGAGGCCGCGATCACCGCGCTGCGCGGGGCGGCCCGCGCCGCCCAGGACTGAGCCGGCGGCCCGCCGCGCCCCGCCGCGCCCCGGCGGGCCTCCGGCGGCACCCCCTGTGACATAATCGAGGCACGAACAACGTGTTCCGGGGTCGGTGCAAGTCCGAACCGGCGGTCACAGTCCGCGAACCGGACGACCACGTCCGTGCAGGCGCCCAGCGCCCGCACCGGCGGGTCGCCCGGCCGAACCGGTGGAACTCCGGTACCGACAGTCACAGTCTGGATGGAAGGCAACACGTTCAACGGCTCCGTGCCGTGCCGTCCACGGCACCGGCCACGGCGCCGTCCGGACCCGCGGGTCCGGACGGCCGCACCGTTGTCCTGCGCCCCGGAACCGACCCGGGAAAGGACGACGTGATGGACCCGCAGCACCGGAGCGGCGACGACGCCGAGCGGTCGGTCATGCGGACCGCCCTGCACGCGGCGGCGCGCGGCCCGCGCGGGGCCAATCCGCTCGTGGGCGCCGTCCTCGTCGACGCCGGGGGCCGGATCCTGCACGTCGGCCACCACCGGGGCGCGGGCACCGTCCACGCCGAGGTCGACGTCCTGGAGCGCGCCGCGTCCGTCGGCACCGACCTGCGCGGGACCACCATGTACGTGACCCTCGAGCCGTGCAACCACTGGGGCCGCACCGGCCCGTGCGCCCAGGCGATCATCGCGGCGGGCGTGCCCCGGGTGGTCTACGGCGCCCCCGACCGCACGCTCGCCGCCGCCGGCGGGGCCGCCACCCTGCGGGCCGCGGGGGTCGAGGTCCGGCCGGGGGTGCTGGCCGGGGAGGCGGAGGCCCTCAACGACCGCTGGGGCGAGACGATGCGCGCCCAGCGGCCGTTCGTGACGCTGAAGGTCGCCCAGAGCCTCGACGCCCGGATCGCCGCCGCGGACGGGACCAGCCGGTGGATTACGTCCTCCTCCGCCCGCGAGCACGGCCACGACCTGCGGGCCCGCGCCGACGCCGTCCTCGTGGGCAGCGGCACGGTCCTCGCCGACGACCCCCGCCTCACCGCCCGCACCGGCGACGGCGGCGCCGTCCCGCGGCAGCCCCTGCGCGTCGCCATGGGCCTGCGCCCGGTGCCGCCGGACGCCGCGATCCGCGGGACCGACGGGCGCTTCCGGCACGTCACGACCCACGACCCGCACTCCGCCCTGGCCGAGCTCTACGACGCCGGCGTGCGCCACGTGCTGATCGAGGGCGGGGCCACCGTGGCCGCGGGCTTCCTGCGCGCGGGACTCGTCGACGAGCTGAGCCTCTACCAGGCGCCCCTCGTGCTCGGGGCCGGACGGCCCGCCTTCGAGGAGCTGGGCGTGGGCACCCTCGCGGACGCCTCCCGGTGGCGGCTCGACCCCACCGGCGGAGGGCCCGTGCAGCAGCTCGGCCCGGACCTGTGGATCCACCTGCGGCCCGTGCCGCCGGACTGAGCGGCACCCGGTGCGGGGCCACCGCACCGTACCGCGGGCGCCGCGGGCACGGGCCCGGGACGAAGAGACCGAAGACCGACAGACAGCAGACCGACGGACTGCAGACCGAGAGACAGAGGAAGCACCGCATGTTCACAGGAATCGTCGCCGGCCAGGGCACCGTGCGCTCGGTCGACCCCGGCCCGGACGGCACGAGCGCCCGCCTCCTCGTGGACGCCGGGCCCCTCGTCGCGGACCTGCCGCACGGCGGCTCCCTCGCCGTGAACGGCGTCTGCCTCACGGCCACCCGCACCGCGGAGATCGGCCCCGGGCAGTTCCTGGCCGACGTCATCGGCGAGACGCTCGTGCGCACCACCCTGGGAGCGCTGGCCGCGGGCGACAGCGTGAACCTGGAGCGCTGCGTGCCCGCCGGGGGGCGGCTCGACGGGCACGTGGTCCAGGGCCACGTGGACGGCACGGGCACCGTCTCGGCCCGGGAGGACCTGGGGGAGTGGGAGCGGGTCCGGGTCGCCGTGCCCGCCGAGCTGGCCCCGTTCCTCGCCGAGAAGGGCTCGGTCGCCGTCGACGGCGTGTCCCTCACCGTGACGGCCGTCAGCGCGCCCGGGGCCGCGGAGCACTGGTTCGAGGTCGGGCTCATCCCGGCGACCCTGGCGGAGACCACCCTCGGACGCCGCCCCGTCGGCGCGTCCGTCAACCTCGAGGTCGACGTCCTCGCGAAGTACGCCCAGCGCCTGCTGGCCTTCGCCCGGACCGACAGCACCCCGGCGCCGGGGACGGCCCGGACCACGGCAGGAGAAGGAGCATGATGCGGACCAGCAGCACCCACGAGGGAACGGGCCGCGGCGGGGACGGGACGACCGGGCAGATCCGGCTCGACCCCGTGGGCGCGGCCGTCGAGGCCATGGCCCAGGGCCGGCCCGTCGTCGTGGTGGACGACGCCGACCGGGAGAACGAGGGCGACATCGTGTTCGCCGCCGAGCACGCGACGCCCGCGCTGATGGGCTTCACGATCCGGCACACCTCCGGGGTCGTGTGCGTGCCCATGACCGGGGCCCGGGCGGACGCGATGCGGCTGCCCCCGATGGTCGACGTCAACGAGGACTCGAAGGGCACCGCCTACACCGTCACGTGCGACGCCCGCGACGGGGTGAGCACCGGCATCAGCGCCGCCGACCGCGCGCTCACCGCGCGGGTGCTCGCCGACCCCGCGGCCGGGCCGGGGGACATCACCCGGCCCGGGCACGTGCTGCCCCTGCGCGCCGCGGACGGCGGGGTCGCCGTCCGCCGGGGGCACACCGAGGCCGCCGTCGAGCTGTGCTCCCTCGCGGGCCTCGAGCCGGTGGGCGTGATCGCCGAGCTCGTCCACGACGAGGGCTCGATGATGCGCCTGCCCGCCCTGCGCGCCTTCGCCGACCGGCACGGCATCCCGCTCGTGAGCATCGAGGACCTGGCGGCGCAGCTGCAGGAGGACCGCCGATGAGGCCGGACGCCCCCCTGGTCAGCTCGGAGCCCGTGGTCGTGCCCACGCCCGAGGGCCGGTTCGAGGTCATCGGCTGGCAGCTGCCGGGCGGACCCGGGAACGCGGTCGCCGAGCACCTCAGCCTCACCGCGCCGTCCCCGGGCCGCGTGCCCGTGGGCCGCCCCCCGCTGGTGCGCCTGCACTCCGAGTGCCTGACGGGGGACGTCTTCGGCTCCTTCCGCTGCGACTGCGGACCCCAGCTGCACCTGGCGCTGCGGCGGATCGCCGAGGACGGCGGCACCCTGCTCTACCTGCGCAACCACGAGGGCCGGGGGATCGGCCTGGTCAACAAGCTGCGCGCCTACAAGCTCCAGGACGGCGGCGCGGACACGGTCGAGGCCAACGAGCTGCTCGGCCTGCCCGCCGACGCCCGGGACTACTCCGCGGCGGCGGCCATCCTGCACCGGCTCGGGCTGAGCCGGATCCGGCTGCTGAGCAACAACCCCGCCAAGGCCGAGCGCCTGGCCGACCTGGGCATCGACGTCGTCGCGATGGTGCCCAACGAGGTGCCGGCCCGCCCGGAGAACCACGACTACCTCGTGACCAAGCGGGACCGCATGCGGCACCGCCTGCGCCACGTCGACGACACCACCGCCCCCCGCCCCGGCGCGCCGGAGCCCGCGGACCGGACCGGCGGCACCGCCCACAGCACGTTCGACCGAACCTTCGACAGCACCCTCGACAACGATCTCGACAGCACAGGAGACCTCACCCCATGAGCGGACACGGCGCCCCCGACATCGACCTCAGCACCGCCGACGCGAGCGGCCTGCGCGTGGCCGTCATCGCCTCGAGCTGGCACACGGTGATCATGGACGGGCTGCTCGACGGCGCCCGCCGCGCGCTGGCCGACGCCGGCGTGCGGGACGCGCCGGTGGTGCGCGTGCCCGGCAGCTTCGAGCTGCCCGTCGCCGCCGCGCGCCTGGCCCCGGGCCTGGACGCCGTGGTGGCCCTCGGGGTGGTGGTGCGCGGCGGCACCCCGCACTTCGACTACGTGTGCTCGGCGGCCACGCAGGGACTCACGGACGTGTCGGTGCGCACCGGCGTGCCCGTGGGCTTCGGGGTGCTCACCTGCGACACCGAGCAGCAGGGCCTGGACCGTGCCGGGCTCGAGGGCTCCCAGGAGGACAAGGGCTACGAGGCCACGGCCGCCGCGGTGCGGACCGCGCTGCTGCTGCGCTCCCTCGGCGTCTGAGCCCCGCGCCGCGGGCCGTCCGGTGCGCTGCCGGTCGGGAGGCCCCCGCGGACCCATTACCCTGGTAGTCGTGAAAACCTTCGAGACCCTCTTCGCCGAGATCAGCGACAAAGCCGCGACCCGTCCGGAAGGCTCGGGCACGGTCCGCGAGCTCGACACCGGTGTGCACGGCATCGGCAAGAAGGTCGTCGAGGAGGCCGCCGAGGTCTGGATGGCCTGCGAGTACGAGACCTCGGAGCAGGCCGCGGAGGAGATCTCGCAGCTGCTCTACCACCTGCAGGTGATGATGGTCGCCAAGGGCCTGCGGCTCGAGGACGTCTACCGCCACCTCTGAGCGCCCCGCCGCACCGGCGTCCCCGCCCCACCGAAGCCCCGAAGCCGAGAAGGAACCCCATGCTGCGTGTCGCAGTGCCCAACAAGGGCGCCCTGTCCGAATCCTCCGTCACGATGCTCAAGGAGGCCGGCTACCGGCAGCGCCGGGACTCCCGCGAGCTGGTGCTCGTGGACCCCGAGAACAACGTCGAGTTCTTCTACCTGCGCCCCCGGGACATCGCCGTGTACGTGGGCGGGGGCATCCTCGACGTGGGGATCACCGGCCGGGACCTGCTCCTGGACTCCGGCGCCCACGCCGACGAGGACCTGGGGTTGGACTTCGCCCGGTCCACGTTCCGCTTCGCGGGGCCCGCGGGCGAGTTCTCCTCGATCGCCGAGCTGGCGGGCCGGCGGATCGCCACGAGCTACGACGGCCTGCTGCGCGACCACCTCGCCGAGCGCGGGGTGGACGCCTCCGTGGTCCGTCTCGACGGGGCCGTGGAGTCCTCGATCCGGCTGGGCGTGGCCGACGCGATCGCCGACGTCGTGGAGACCGGCAACACCCTGCGCGCCGCGGGCCTGCAGGTCTTCGGCGAGCCCATCATGACCTCCGAGGCGCTGCTCATCCGCAGCCGTGCCACCACCGAGCCCGAGGGCCTGGCCGTGCTGCGCCGCCGCCTGCAGGGGGTGCTCGTGGCCCGGCAGTACGTGCTGATGGACTACGACGTGGCCGAGGAGTACGTCGAGGCCGCGACCCGGATCACCCCCGGCATGGAGGGACCCACCATCTCCCGGCTCGGCCGCGGCAACGCCTGGGCCGTGCGCGCCATGGTCCCCAAGTCGGAGACCAACAAGGTCATGGACGCCCTCTACGACGTCGGGGCCCGCGCCATCCTGGTCTCCCCGATCCAGGCCGCCCGGATCTGAGTCCTGCCCACCCGCCCGTTCCCGCAGCCGAGGAGGTGCCGCCCGTGGGCGTTGCCGTACGTGTCATCCCGTGCCTGGACGTCGACGCCGGTCGAGTCGTCAAGGGCGTGAACTTCGAGAACCTGCGCGACGCCGGTGACCCGGTCGAGCTCGCCAAACGCTACAACGAGGCCGGCGCGGACGAGCTGACCTTCCTCGACGTCACGGCGTCCTCGGCGGCCCGGGCGACGACCTTCGACGTGGTCTCCCGCACCGCGGAGCAGGTCTTCATCCCCCTCACCGTGGGCGGCGGCGTCCGCGCGGTCGCCGACGTGGACCGGCTGCTGCGCTGCGGTGCGGACAAGGCCTCCATCAACACCGCCGCGGTCGCCCGTCCGGAGGTGATCGACGAGATCACCGGGCACTTCGGCAGCCAGGTGCTCGTCCTGTCCCTCGACGCCCGCCGCACGGGCAACACCGCCTCGGGCTTCGAGGTCACCACCCACGGGGGGCGCACGCTGACCGGCCTCGACGCCCTCGACTGGGCGCGGGAGGCCGAGGACCGCGGGGTGGGGGAGATCCTGCTCAACTCCATGGACGCGGACGGCACGCAGGAGGGCTTCGACCTGGAGATGATCCGGGCCGTGCGCGCCCGGGTGCACGTGCCCCTGATCGCCTCCGGCGGCGCGGGCGCCCCCGAGCACTTCCCGCCGGCCGTGGACGCGGGCGCCGACGCCGTGCTCGCCGCCTCGATCTTCCACTTCGGTCCCGTCCACGCGATCGCCGAGGTCAAGGACGCGCTGCGCGCGGCCGGCCACGAGGTGCGCTGAACGACCCGTGGCCCGGGACGTCCTGCGGGCGTAGAGTCGGCAGTGAGCTGACGACAGTCGCTCGACAGGCCGACGACGAAGGAGTCCACCGTGGGACTGAACAGCATCATCAGGAGCTTCACCGGGCGAGCCGGCGGGACGACCGCCGGGCGCGCCGCCGGCGGCCGCCGGGGCACCCGCGGGATGAACGCCGCCGGCCAGGCGGGCGCCGGCCGGTCCGGCCGCGGTATCGGCGGCATGCTGCGCGGCCTCCTCAACCGCCGATAGCGCACCGTGCGGCAGCGGCCCCGCCCCGGGGCCGCTGCCGCACGCGCGGAGGAGACCGATGAGCACCTCCGAGAGCTCCGGGCCGGGGGAGGACACCCGCGCCCCGGGCGGCCCGCTCCGGCGGACGTCGTTCTCCACCCGCGACCCCGACCGGGGCATCGCCGCCATGTCCGAGCTCTACACCGGCCTCGGCATGCGGGCGCCGGCCGACGGCTCGTTCGAGCTGCGGATGGCCGCGGCCTCGACGGGCCCCCTCCTGGCGCACCGGTTCCGGCTGGCCACCTCGGCGTCCTCGGGCACGGGCGACGTCTCGGGCACGTACTCCGTGGTGCACGTGCTGACCGGGCGGCTGACGCTCAGCGCCGGGCGGGAGCAGATCCGCACGGCCCTGCCGTTCCTGCTGCCGCAGGGACTGTACGGCGGCCGGTGGGACGGGCTGCTGGAGCTGGGCACCGTGGTCCTGGACGCGGACGCCGTCCGGGACCTCGCGCGCGGCCTGCTGGGCGAGCCGGCCTTCGGACTGCGCTTCACGGGCAGCACGCCGGCGTCCCCGCAGCTGACGCGGTACTGGCTCTCCGAGGTGCGGCACTTCCACCAGGACCTGCTGCCCAACGCCGAGGCACTGAGCACCCCGCTGGTGCGGGCCGAGGCGTTCCGGTCGCTGGCCACGGCGCTGCTGCACTGCTTCCCGAACACCTTCCTCGCGCAGCCGGCGCCTCCCGCGGGCGCACCGGCGCTGCGGGCCCAGCTGCGCCGGGCGGTGGCCTTCGTCGAGGAGCACCTGCACGAGGACATCGGCCTCGCCGAGATCGCCGCGGCGGCACGGATGAGCCCGCGCGGGCTGCAGGCCGCGTTCCGCCGGGAGCTCGGCCGCACGCCCGTCGGCCACCTGCGGGAGGCCCGCCTGGACGCCGCCCGCCGCGACCTGCTCCGCGCCGACCCGGTCGCGGACGAGACGGTCGCCGCCGTCGCGGCGCGCTGGGGCTTCGCCCACGCCGGGCGCTTCGCGACCGCCTACCGTACCCGGTTCGGCGAGGCGCCCAGCGCCACGCTGCACCGCTGAGCCCGCCGGCTCAGGCCCCGCCCCGGCAGGTCTCGTCCAGCCAGTCCCGCACGGGCGCGAGCGCCTCGTCGAGCGCCTGCCCGTCGAAGCGGGCCGACGGGTCCTCCGCCAGGGCCTCGCCGTAGGAGTCGACCAGCAGCTGCACCCGCGCGAGGTCCGCGGCCAGTGCCGGCGGAGCGGCGTCCCGCACGGCCTCCACCTCGTCCTCGACGTCCTGGACGTCCGCCACGGTCGGACCGGCCGAGAGCCCGGCCGGCAGCAGGGCGAGCGCCAGGAGGTCGTCGGCGACCGCCGCGCACGCCTCCCGCCGGTCCGGGTACGCGCCCCACGGCCCGGACGGTCCCGGCGCGGGCGTCCCGGCGGAGGAGGTCGCCGGCGCGGCCGTGGCGCCGGGGGAGCCGCTCGGGGTGCCCGGCGCGCCGGGGTCCCCGCACCCGCCCACCAGCGCGACGGCGAGAACGGCCGCCACCGCGCCGGGGGCCGCGCGCCGCCGCCCCGCCATCGTCCTGGAGCGCATCGTCCTGGTGTCCCGTCCGCCGTCGCCGATCTGGTCCTGCTCCCACCATAAACTCCACCGTCCGGCCCCGGCAGGGCCCCGGAGCGGACGGATCCCGCCGCCGGGACTCCTATCCTGGAGCCCGGAGGGCCGGGAGGAGGTCGAACGTGCGAGTCGTCGTCGTCGCGGCCCGGGCCTGCGCCCTGGCGGTCGCGGTCTGGGCCCTGGTCTCCCGGTCCGAGTGCGCCTTCGTGACGCGCACCTGCCTGGGCTCCAACCTGTTCAGCTACTTCACGATCCACAGCGCCCTCCTGCTGGTGGCGGCCCTGCTGCTGGCCCTGCTGCACACCGCCGCCGGGGCCGAGGAGCCGGGCTGGCTGACCGGGCTCCGGGCGATCGCCACCACCTACACCGTGGTGTCCGGGACGGTCTTCGGGGTGCTGCTCGCCAACGCGGAGCTGTTCGGCCACCTCTTCCTCGTCCCGCTGTCCTCGCAGGTGCTGCACTTCGTGCTGCCCGTCTACGCCGTGGCCGACTTCCTGCTGGGCCCCGGCCGCCGGCGGCTGCGCTGGGCCGCGACCTGGGCGTCCACCGTGTTCCCGGCTCTGTGGGCCGTCTACACCCTGGTCCGGGGGCAGATGGTGGGCTGGTACCCGTACTTCTTCCTCGACCCCGCCCTCGTGGGCGGCTACCGGGCGGTGGGCACCTACGCCCTCGGGCTGTCCGTGCTGATCCTCGCGGTGTCCTTCCTGACCGTGGCCGCCACCCGGCTGCCCACCGTCCGGCCGGGCCCGCGCAGGAGCTCCTGAGCGCCCCGGGGCGGTCCCGCCGGGCCCCTCCGGGCGGTCCCGCCGGCCCCTCCGGGCGGTCCCGGCCCGGGGCGTGCGGCCGGGTCGATAGGATGGGTGGCGATGAGCGAGCAGACCCCCGACCCCGGAACCGACGTCCTCGACCCCGCCGTGGCCCGGCGGCTCAAGCGCGACCCCCAGGGCCTCGTGGCCGCCGTGGTGCAGCAGCACGACACCCACGAGGTGCTGATGCTGGGCTGGATGGACGACGAGGCCCTGCGCCGGACCCTCACGGAGGGACGCGTGACGTTCTGGTCCCGCTCCCGCCAGGAGTACTGGCGCAAGGGCGACACCTCCGGGCACGTCCAGGCGGTGCAGAGCGTCAGCCTCGACTGCGACGGCGACGCGCTGCTCGTCCGGGTCGACCAGACCGGCGCGGCCTGCCACACCGGCACCCGCAGCTGCTTCGACGGCCGCGACCTCGGCGCCGTCTCCGCCGTCTGACCCGCCCACCCCCGTACTCCCGTCCGCCACCAGGAAGTCAGGTCGACACCCATGCAGGACCTGGGCACCATCAGCCCCACGCTCGAGGAGTTCCGCGCGCTCGCCGCGGAGCGCCGCGTCATCCCCGTCCGCGTCAAGATCCTCGCGGACGCCATGACCCCGATCGGGCTCTACCGGGCGCTCGCGCTCGAGGACGGGGCGGCCCGGCCGGGCACGTTCCTGCTCGAGTCCGCGGCCGAGGGCGGGGTGTGGTCCCGGTACTCGTTCATCGGCGCGAACTCCCGGGCCACCCTCACGGCGCGGGACGGCGAGGCGCACTGGATCGGGCAGGCCCCGGCCGGTGCCCCCACCGGCGGCAACCCGGTCGAGGCGCTGCGGGACACGATGGCGCTGCTGCACACGGAGCGCTTCGAGGACGTCCCGCCGCTGACCTCGGGGCTCGTGGGCTTCGTGGGCTGGGAGGCCGTGCGCCGCTGGGAGAAGCTCCCGCACCCGCCCGAGGACGACCTGCGGATCCCCGAGCTGGCCATGAACCTGGTCTCGGACATCGCGATCCACGACAACACGGACGGCACCGTGATGCTCGTGGCCAACGCCGTCAACTTCGACGACACCGACGAGCGCGTCGACGAGGCCTGGGCCGACGCGGTGGACCGGGTGCACGCGATGCTGGAGCAGCTCGCCCGGCCCCTCGGCCACGCCACGGCCTCGACGCTCACCGGCACCGACGAGATCCGCGGTGACCTGGAGTCCAAGGTCGACCAGAGCTGGGACCGCACCCTGTTCATGAACTCCATCGTGGAGGGCAAGAAGGCCATCGTGGACGGGGACATCTTCCAGGTCGTCGTCTCCCGCCGCTTCGAGACCGAGTGCACGGCCGACTCCCTCGACGTGTACCGCATGCTGCGCGCCATCAACCCCAGCCCGTACATGTACCTGTACAGCTTCGAGGACGCCGACGGCCGTCCCTTCGCCGTCGTGGGCTCCTCCCCGGAGGCGCTCGTGACCGTCACCGGCGACCAGGCCGTGACCCACCCCATCGCCGGCTCCCGCCCGCGCGGGCGCACGGTCGAGGAGGACGTCGCGCTGGAGCGGGACCTGCTCCAGGACGAGAAGGAGCGCTCCGAGCACCTCATGCTCGTGGACCTCGCGCGCAACGACATCTCCAAGATCGCCGTCCCGGGCTCAGTGGAGGTCACCGAGTTCATGGAGGTGGAGCGCTTCAGCCACATCATGCACCTGTGCTCCAACGTGGTGGGCCGGATGCGCCCGGACGCCACGGCCTACGACGTGCTCGCCGCGACGTTCCCCGCCGGGACTCTCTCGGGCGCGCCCAAGCCCCGGGCCCTGCGCCTGCTCGACGAGTACGAGCCCCTGCGCCGCGCCGTCTACGGCGGCGTGGTCGGCTACCTCGACTTCGCGGGGGACATGGACATGGCCATCGCCATCCGCACGGCCCTGCTCGTCGACGGCAAGGCCTACGTGCAGGCCGGCGGCGGGATCGTCGCCGACTCGGACCCCGAGACCGAGGCCCTCGAGTCCCTCAACAAGGCCACCGCGCCGCTGCGGGCGGTCATGCTCGCCGAGCGGCTGCAGGCCCTGGACCTCGACCGCGTGGCCGTGCCGGGGACGGGGGCCGGGCGTGCCTGAGGCCCGCGCATCCCTGCCGGCGGCGCTGTCCCGGCGGTCCACGGTGGTGCTCGCCACCCTGGTGGCCGCCCTGGCCGTGTTCGCCTGCTCGGCCGCCACGTGGGTCTCCGCCACGGTGCAGACCACGCTGCAGCCCGTGACCGTGGACGTCGCCGGGTCCGACGCCGCCCCGGCCGTCACCGCCCTCGGTCTCGTCGCCGCCGCCGGCGCCCTCACCACGGCGATCTCCGGGCGGGTGCTGCGCGCCGTGGTGGCCTCGGTGGTGCTGCTCGCCGGTCTCGGCGCCCTGGCGGCGTCCGTGGCGGTGCTCGCGGACCCGGCCGGCGCGGCGCAGACGGCCGTGGGCGAGGCCACCGGGATGATCAACGCCGGCGGCGACTTCGCCGTGACCGTCTGGCCGTGGCTCGCCGCGGCCGCCGCGGCGCTCGTGGCGGTGTGCGGCGGCTGGGCCCTGGTCGCGGGGCGGTCGTGGACCGCGGCCCGCCGCTACGAGCGCGCCGGGCCGGACGGGTCCCCGGCCGGGACGGCCCGCCGCGGGGACGAGATCGACTCCTGGGACGCCCTCACCGAGGGCCGCGACCCCACCGCCTGAGCCTCCGACCGCCCCGGGCCCGGGTCCGCCGCCGCGGGAGGCCGCACGCCCCGGAGTCCCGTGGGGCGTGCGCGGGCGCGGCCCCGGGGGTGGCACAATGGGGCGGGACAGACTGTCAGCAACCGCCGCGCCCCGCCGGGGCCGTGCGAGCCGAGCCGGCCGGCTCCGGCAGGGAAATCGGGAGTGCAACAACATGGCAAACGGAAACGAGATCGTCCTCGACCACACCGGCTTCGTGGGGCACGGCAACACGCTGGCCGCGTGGGTGACCATCGGCATCATGTCGCTGGGCGTCATCGTCGGCGTGGTGGGCTTCACGGTGGGCAGCACCGTCCTGCTGATCGTGGGCATCGTGCTGGTCGCCGTCGGGCTCGTGGCCGGTGCCGTGCTCCGCTCCATGGGGCACGGCAGCGGCTCCGAGCAGCGCAAGCACGAGGCCCGCAACCACCAGGGCTGAGACCGGGCCGGCGCGAGCCGGCCACGGGGGGCGCGGCACGCGCCCGGGCCGGCCGGCTCCCGTCGGGAGCCGGCCGCCGTCCCGACCGGCCCGCACCCCACGAACGCACCAGGGCGGCCCGCGCCGCCGAGAGGACAGGAAACCATGTCGCAACAGAGCACCGGGACGGTCCTGGACGCCATCATCGAGGGCGTCCGGGCGGACCTGGCCGAGCGCCGCGCGCAGGTCGGCCTCGACGAGCTCCGCCGCGCGGCCGCGCAGCGGCCCCCGGCCCTGGACGCCGAGACGGCGCTGCGGGGACCCAGCACGGACGCCGTGCAGGTCATCGCCGAGGTCAAGCGCTCCAGCCCCTCCAAGGGCGCGCTGGCTCCGATCGACGACCCCGCCCGCCTGGCCGCGGCCTACGAGCACGGCGGCGCCTCGGTGATCTCCGTGCTGACCGAGCAGCGGCGCTTCAACGGCTCCCTGGCCGACCTCGACGCCGTGCGCGCGGCCGTGGGCGTTCCCGTGCTGCGCAAGGACTTCACGGTGGACGAGTACCAGATCTGGGAGGCGCGGGCCCACGGGGCGGACCTCGTGCTGCTGATCGTCGCCGCGCTCTCCGACGACGAGCTGCGCCGCTTCCTCGCGCTGACCCACGAGCTGGGCATGCACGCGCTGGTCGAGACGCACACCCCGGAGGAGATCGAGCGCGCGGTCGCCGTGGGCGCCCGCATCGTGGGCGTCAACGTCCGCAACCTCAAGACGCTCGACACCGACGTCGAGACCTTCGGCCGGCTCGCCGGGCTCCTGCCCCAGGACGCCGTGATCGTGGCCGAGTCCGGGGTCGAGGGCGAGGAGCAGATCGCCCTCTACGCCTCGCACGGGGCCAAGGCCGTCCTGGTGGGGGAGGCCCTCGTGCGCAGCGCCGAGCCGGCCGCGACCATCACGAGCTTCCGCGCGGCCGGCGCCGCCGCGCGGGCCGCCCGGCGCGTCCCCGAGGCCGAGGCGGAGGCCGTCGCCGCGGAGGCGTCCTCCCTGCGCGAGGCCCCCGGGCCGTACTTCGGGGACTTCGGGGGCCGGTGGATGCCGGAGTCCCTCATCGCCGCCCTCGACGAGCTGACGGACGTCTTCGAGAAGGCGAAGGCCGATCCGGAGTTCATCGCCGAGTTCCAACGGCTCTCCCGCGACTACTCGAACCGCCCCTCCCTGCTCACCGAGGCCCAGCGCTTCGCCGCCGAGGCCGGGTGCCGGATCTTCCTCAAGCGGGAGGACCTCAACCACACCGGCTCGCACAAGATCAACAACGTGCTCGGCCAGGCGCTGCTCGCGCGGCGGATGGGCAAGACCCGGCTGATCGCCGAGACCGGCGCCGGCCAGCACGGCGTGGCCTCGGCCACCGCGGCCGCGCTGTTCGGGATGGAGTGCGTGGTCTACATGGGCGAGGAGGACACCCGGCGGCAGGCCCTCAACGTCGCACGGATGGAGCTGCTGGGCGCCACCGTGGTGCCCGTGACCAACGGCTCCCGCACGCTCAAGGACGCCATCAACGAGGCGCTGCGGGACTGGGTCGCCTCCGTCGAGCACACCCACTACCTGCTGGGCACCGCGGCGGGGCCGTACCCGTTCCCCGCCATGGTGCGCTACTTCCACGAGCAGATCGGCGAGGAGACCCGCGAGCAGGTCCTGGCGCAGACCGGGCGGCTCCCGGACGCCGTGGCGGCCTGCGTGGGCGGCGGCTCCAACGCGATCGGCATCTTCCACGGCTTCCTGGACGACCCCTCAGTGGAGCTGTACGGCCTCGAGGCCGGCGGGGACGGCGTGGAGTCCGGACGCCACGCCGCCACGATCTCCCTGGGCCGGCCCGGCGTGCTGCACGGCGCCCGCACCTACCTCATGCAGGACGAGGACGGGCAGACCCTCGAGTCCCACTCGATCTCCGCGGGCCTGGACTACCCGGCCGTGGGCCCCGAGCACTCGTACCTGCACGACATCGGCCGGGCCCGCTACGAGGCGATCACCGACTCGGAGGCGATGGAGGCCTTCCGGCTGCTGTGCCGCACCGAGGGCATCATCCCCGCGATCGAGACCTCCCACGCCCTGGCCGGGGCGCTGAAGATCGGCCGCCGCTGGGTCGAGGAGCTCGGGCCGGAGGCGGCCGCCGAGAAGATCGTCGTCGTCTCCCTCTCGGGGCGCGGCGACAAGGACGTGGCGACCGCCGCGGAATGGTTCGGGATGCTCCCGGACGACAGCGCCGAGGCTGAGCTCGGCGAGAAGGGCGAGCGACTGTGAGCACCACCCGACACGAGACCTCCGGGGCGGACCTCGCCTCCCGCATCCTGCCGCCGGGCCTGAGCGCCGACCCGGACTCGCGGCTCTCCGCCCGCCTCGCCGAGTGCCGCGCGCAGGGCCGGCCGGCCCTGGTGGGCTACCTCCCGGCGGGCTTCCCGACCGTGGAGGAGTCCATCGAGGCGGCCGTGGCCCTGGGCACCAACGGCGCGGACGTCATCGAGATCGGCATCCCCTACTCGGACCCCGTCATGGACGGGCCGGTGATCCAGCACGCGACGACGACGGCCCTGGCCAACGGCTTCCGGGTGGCCGACGTGTTCCGGGTGGTCCGCGCCGTGGCCGAGCGCACCGACGCGGTGCCCGTGGTGATGACCTACTGGAACCCGGTCCTGCAGATGGGCGTGGACACCTTCGCCCGGCGGCTCGCCGAGGCCGGGGGAGCGGGCATGATCACCCCGGACCTGATCCCGGACGAGGCCGCCGAGTGGTTCGCCGCGTCCCGGGCCCACGGCCTGGACCGGATCTTCCTGGTGGCGCCCTCCTCCTCCCGGGAACGCCTCGACCTCGTGGTCAAGGCCGCGAGCGGCTTCGTCTACGCGGTTTCCGTGATGGGCGTCACGGGGGCCCGGGACGCCGTCTCCGACGTCGCCGAGCAGCTCGTCGCCGACACGCGCGCGGCCGGCGCGCAGCACGTCTGCGTGGGCCTGGGGGTCTCCCGCCGGGAGCACGTCGAGGAGATCGGCGCGTACGCGGACGGTGTCATCGTGGGCACCGCGCTCGTGCAGGCGCTGGCCGACGGCGGCCCCGAGGCCGTGGGCGCCCTGACCCGGGAACTGGCCGGGCGCTCCTGATAGCGTGACCGGGCGGCCCCGCCCCTGCACGGGGGCCGGGCCGCCCGTCCCGACGACCCCACGAGCCGAGGCCCCACCGCATGCTGCTGAGCGCCGTTCCCCCCGTGCCCGCCCTGATGAGCGCCCCGCTCCGGCAGGGCATCCCCTCCCCGGACTGGTCCGGCTTCTCGGTCGGCCCCCTGACCGTGCACGCCTACGCCCTGTGCATCCTCCTGGGCATCGCGGCCGCGCTGTGGCTGACCACGCGCCGCTGGGCGGCCCGGGGGCTGGACCCGGAGATCGTGTGGGACATCGTGATGTGGGCCGTGCCCGCCGGGATCGTGGGCGCCCGGGTGTACCACGTGCTGATCACCGACCCGGCCGGCTACTTCGGCCCGGGCGCCGACCCCCTCGACGCGCTGCGGATCTGGGAGGGCGGCCTCGGGATCATGGGGGCCGTGGCGTTCGGGGCCCTCGCCGCGTGGTGGGTCTGCCGCCGGCACGGGATCCCCCTGGCGGTCTTCGCCGACGCCGCCGCCCCCGGGCTGCTGCTCGCCCAGGCGATCGGCCGCTGGGGCAACTGGTTCAACCAGGAGCTGTTCGGGCGGCCCACCACCCTCCCGTGGGGGCTCGAGATCGACCCCTCCGGCGCGAACTTCCCCGCCGGGCTTCCGGCGGACACGCTCTTCCACCCCACGTTCCTCTACGAGTCCCTGTGGAACCTGCTCGGCGTGGTGCTGCTGCTGGCGCTGGACCGGAGGTTCCGCCTGGACGGGGGCCGCCTGTTCGCCCTCTACCTCGTGCACTACGGCCTCGGGCGGATGCTCATCGAGCTGTTCCTGCGGATCGACCCGGCCCTCATGGTGCTGGGCCAGCGCGTGCACGTGTGGACCTCCCTGGGGCTGGTCCTGCTCGGGCTGACCCTGTTCGCGGCGGTCGTGCTCCGCCGCCGCCGGGCCCGCGGCGCCGTGGGGGCCGCGCACGCCTGAGCACCGCACCGGGAGCCGGGATCCAGTACCTGGCCCGGGAGTTTTCAGAGCTGTAACATCTGAGTGCTAGATTTCTCTGGCGCCTGACCGGCGGACGGGTGAACCACGTCCGCCGCCTCCGGTGCACGCCACGATCGTCCACCGCCGGACCTTCCTGGAACGGGGCCCTTCCGCCGCCCGGCACCTCCACGACCACTGCTCGAGGACGCCGGGGGCAGCTCACGATCCGGCGGCACCTCCCGACCGGAGCCCTGCCGCGGGGGGCCGCTCCTGTTGACCGCATCCCATGGTGAGGAGACGTCAGTCATGACCTCTACCCCGGCCGGCACCCCCGGTGACAATTCTGCCCAGGACGGCACGGACCCGCGTCCGGCCGCTCCTGCCGAGACCGCTCAGGAGCAGGCGACGTCCCCGTTCGAGCAGTTCTCGAACGCGCCCGAGGAACAGGGCCTCTACCACCCGGACGAGGAGAAGGACGCCTGCGGCCTGGCCGTGGTCGCGACCCTCAACGGCACCCCCAGCCACGAGATCGTCGACGCCGCGCTGACGGCGCTGCGCAACCTCGAGCACCGCGGCGCCGTGGGCGGCGACGAGGGCACCGGTGACGGCGCCGGGCTGCTGACGCAGCTGCCGGACGCCTTCTTCCGCGCCGTGCTGGACTTCGAGCTGCCGCCCCTGGGCGGCTACGCCGTGGGCACCGCCTTCCTCCCGCACGGCGGGGAGAACGCGGAGCGGGTCCAGGCCGCCCTCGAGGAGCTCGCGCGCTCCGAGGAGCTGCAGGTCCTCGGCTGGCGGCCCGTCCCCGTGGCCGAGTCCGTGGTGGGCCGGTCGGCGCTCGAGGTGATGCCGTACTTCGTGCAGCTCTTCGTGGCCGAGACCGTGCCGGAGCCCGCGGACGAGGCCGCCCGGCGGCGCCTGGACCAGAAGGCGTTCCGGCTGCGCAAGCGCGCCCAGAACCGGGCCGGCGTGTACTTCCCCTCGCTGTCCTCCCGCACCATCGTCTACAAGGGCATGCTCACCACCCAGCAGCTCGAGCCCTTCTACCCGGACCTCTCCGACGACCGGTTCAGCACCGAGCTCGCGATCGTGCACTCCCGGTTCTCCACCAACACCTTCCCCTCGTGGCCCCTGGCCCAGCCCATGCGCACGCTCGCGCACAACGGCGAGATCAACACCGTCAAGGGCAACCGGAACTGGATGCGCGCCCGCCAGTCGCAGCTGAAGTCCCCGCTGCTGGGCCGCAGCCCCGAGGAGCTGTTCCCCATCTGCTCGGAGGGCGCGTCCGACTCGCAGTCCCTGGACGAGGTCGCCGAGCTGCTCGTGCTCTCGGGCCGGCCCGTCACCCAGGCCATGATGATGATGATCCCGGAGGCCTGGGAGAACCACGAGACCATGGACCCCGCCCGGAAGGCGTTCTACCGCTACCACGCCTCCTTCATGGAGCCGTGGGACGGCCCGGCCGCGGTGGCCTTCACCGACGGCGTGCAGGTCGGGTCGCTGCTGGACCGCAACGGTCTGCGCCCCGGCCGCTTCTGGGTCACGGACGACGGCCTGGTGGTCTTCGCCTCGGAGGTCGGCGTCGTCGACGTCGGGGACCGCAAGATCGTGCGCAAGGGCCGCGTGTCCCCGGGCACGATGTTCCTCGTGGACACCGCGCAGGGCCGGATCGTCGAGGACGCCGAGATCAAGGCCCAGATCGCCTCGGCCGCCCCGTGGGAGGAGTGGGCCGACGGCAACATCGTCGACATCAGCGACCTCCCCGAGCGCGAGCACATGGTCCACCCGCGCTCCTCCATCACCCTGCGGCAGAAGACCTTCGGGTACACGCAGGAGGAGCTGAAGATGATCGTCGGGCCCATGGCGGCCAAGGGCGCCGAGCCCATCTACGCGATGGGCACCGACACCCCGATCGCCGTGCTCTCCGAGAAGTCGCGCACCCTGTTCGACTACTTCGTGCAGTCCTTCGCCCAGGTCACCAACCCGCCGCTGGACGCCATCCGCGAGGAGCTCGTCACGAGCCTGCGCGGCTCCGTGGGGCCCTCCGGGAACCTGCTGACCACCGAGCGGGTGCGCACCCGCCAGATCGCGGTGGACTTCCCGGTGATCGACAACGACCAGCTGGACCAGTTCCTGCACATCGAGGGCGAGGACGGGATGCCCGCGGCCCTCAAGGTGCGGGGCCTGTACCGGCCCGACGGCGGCGCGGAGTCCCTGCGCGCCCGGATCGCGGAGATCTGCGAGAAGGTCTCCGCGGCCGTGGCCCGCGGCGTGGAGTACGTCATCGTCTCCGACCGCGACTCCAACGGCGCGTGGGCGCCCATCCCCTCCCTGCTGCTGACCTCGGCCGTGCACCACCACCTCCTGCGCTCGGCGACCCGCACCAAGGTGGCGCTGATCGTGGAGGCCGGCGACGTGCGCGAGGTCCACCACGTGGCCCTGCTCATCGGCTACGGCGCGTCCGCGGTGAACCCGTACCTGGCGATGGAGTCCGCGGAGGAGCTCGTGCGCTCGGGCGACCTCACCGGCATCACCACCGAGCACGCCGTGCACAACCTGATCAAGGCCCTGGGCAAGGGCGTGCAGAAGATCATGTCCAAGATGGGCATCTCCACCGTGTCCTCCTACTGCGGGGCCCAGGTCTTCGAGGCGCTCGGCCTGTCCCGGGAGCTCGTGGACGACTACTTCACCGGCACCCACACCCAGATCGGCGGCATCGGCCTCGACGTGATCGCGGAGGAGACCGCGTTCCGCCACCGCCGGGCCTACCCCTCCGACGGCGTGACCGAGCCCTACCGGGACCTCGAGACGGGCGGCGAGTACGACTGGCGCCGGGACGGCCCGCCGCACCTGTTCAACCCGCAGACCGTCTTCCGGCTGCAGCACGCGACCCGCACCGGCCGCTACGACATCTTCAAGTCCTACACGAAGCTCGTGGACGACCAGACGAAGAAGCTGCTGACCCTGCGCGGGCTGCTCGGCTTCTCCTCGGACCGCAAGCCCGTGCCGCTCGAGGAGGTCGAGCCCGTCAGCTCGATCGTCAAGCGCTTCCAGACGGGGGCCATGAGCTACGGCTCCATCTCCCAGGAGGCCCACGAGACCCTGGCCATCGCCATGAACCGGCTCGGCGGGAAGTCCAACACCGGTGAGGGCGGCGAGGACGTCGACCGGCTGCTGGACCCGCGCCGGCGCTCGGCGATCAAGCAGGTGGCCTCCGGGCGCTTCGGCGTCACGAGCCTGTACCTGACCAACGCCGACGACATCCAGATCAAGATGGCCCAGGGCGCCAAGCCCGGCGAGGGCGGCCAGCTGATGGCGCAGAAGCTGTACCCGTGGATCGCCCAGACCCGCCACTCCACCCCGGGCGTGTCCCTGATCTCGCCGCCGCCGCACCACGACATCTACTCGATCGAGGACCTGGCGCAGCTGATCTACGACCTCAAGCGGTCCAACCCGCGGGCCCGCGTGCACGTGAAGCTGGTCTCCGAGATCGGCATCGGCACCGTGGCCGCCGGCGTCACCAAGGCCAAGGCCGACGTGGTGCTCGTCTCCGGGCACGACGGCGGCACGGGCGCCGCCCCGCTGAACTCGCTCAAGCACGCCGGCGCCCCGTGGGAGCTCGGCCTCGCCGAGACCCAGCAGACGCTGATGCTGAACGGGCTCCGGGACCGCGTGGTGGTCCAGGCGGACGGGCAGATGAAGACCGGCCGGGACGTGCTGGTCGCCGCGCTGCTCGGCGCGGAGGAGTTCGGCTTCGCCACGGCCCCGCTGATCGTCGAGGGCTGCATCATGATGCGCAAGTGCCACCTGGACACCTGCCCCGTGGGCGTCGCCACCCAGAACCCGGAGCTGCGCAAGCGGTTCACGGGCAAGGCGGAGCACGTGGTGAACTTCTTCGAGTTCATCGCCGAGGAGGTCCGGGAGTACCTGGCGCAGCTTGGCTTCCGCTCGATCGAGGAGGCCGTCGGCCACGCCGAGGTCCTCGAGACCAAGGACGCCATCGCGCACTGGAAGGCGCACGGGCTGGACCTCTCGCCGGTCCTGCACTCCACGGTGCTCGAGCACCGGGGCGCGGCCGTGCGCAACATGCGCGGCCAGGACCACGAGCTGGAGAAGCACTTCGACAACGAGCTGATCCGGCTCTCCCGGGCCGCCCTGGAGAAGCGCGAGCCCGTGCGGATCCAGCAGCACATCATCAACACGGACCGCGCGGTCGGCACGATGCTCGGCCACGTGGTGACGCGCACGTTCGGCACGGACGTGCTCGCCCACGACACGATCGACGTGACGCTCACGGGCCAGGCCGGCCAGTCCCTCGGCGCGTTCCTCCCGCAGGGCATCACCCTGCGGCTCGAGGGCGACGCCAACGACTACAGCGGCAAGGGCCTCTCCGGCGGGCGGATCATCGTGCGCCCCGAGCGGGACGCGGTGTTCGAGGCCTCCGAGAACGTCATCGCCGGCAACGTCATCGGCTACGGCGCCACGAGCGGGGAGATCTTCCTGCGCGGCACCGTGGGCGAGCGGTTCCTGGTGCGCAACTCGGGCGCCACCGCGGTGGTCGAGGGCATCGGGGACCACGGCTGCGAGTACATGACGGGCGGCACCGCCCTGGTGCTCGGCCGCACCGGGCGCAACTTCGGCGCCGGCATGTCCGGCGGCGTCGCCTACGTGATCGACCTCGCCGAGACCTCGGTCAACAGGCAGGCCCGGGACAGCGGCGAGCTCCAGCTGCTGCCGCTGGACGAGGCGGACGCCGAGGCCGTCCTGGCGCTCATCACGAGGCACGCCGAGGAGACCGGCTCCGAGCTCGCGGACCGGCTCCTGGCCGACCCGGTGGCCACGCTCGGGCGCTTCACCAAGGTCCTGCCGCGGGAGTACGCCGCCGTGCAGGGCATCCGCGAACAGGCCCGGAGCGAGGGGCAGGACCCCGACGGCGACGAGGCATGGCACAAGATCCTGGAGGTGACGACCCGTGGCTGATCCGCGCGGTTTTCTGAAGGTGACCGAGCGCGTCGACCGCCCCAAGCGGCCGGTGCCCGTCCGGATCATGGACTGGAAGGAGGTCCAGGAGGCCCAGGACCGGGGGGTGCTGCAGAAGCAGGCCGGCCGGTGCATGGACTGCGGGATCCCCTTCTGCCACGAGGGCTGCCCCCTCGGCAACCTCATCCCCGAGTGGAACGACCTCGTGTGGCGGGGCCTCGACGCCGAGGCGGTCGAGCGGATGCACGCCACCAACAACTTCCCGGAGTTCACCGGGCGGGTCTGCCCGGCGCCGTGCGAGTCCTCGTGCGTGCTCGGCATCAACCAGCCCGCGGTGACCATCAAGCAGATCGAGTACTCGATCGGCGAGATGGGCTTTGACGAGGGCATCATCCGGCCGTTCGTCCCGCAGCGCCTGGTCGGCAAGACCGTGGCGGTCGTGGGCTCCGGGCCCGGCGGCCTCGCGGTGGCCCAGCAGCTGACCCAGGCCGGGTTCACGGTCGCGGTCTACGAGCGCGACGACCGGATCGGCGGGCTGCTGCGCTACGGCATCCCCGACTTCAAGATGGAGAAGGAGGTGCTCGACCGCCGCCTGGACGTGATGCGCGCCGAGGGCACCCGCTTCCGGCCGGGGGTGGAGATCGGCAAGGACATCACCTGGGACCAGCTCAAGCGCCGCTACGACGCCGTGGTGGTCGCCACCGGCGCCACCCGGCCGCGGGACCTGCAGATCCCCGGCCGGGAGCTCGACGGCGTCCACTTCGCGATGGACTACCTGGTGCAGGGCAACCGCGTGGTGGCCGGGGACGAGGTCGAGGACCAGATCTCGGCGAAGGGCAAGCACGTCATCGTGCTGGGCGGCGGCGACACCGGCTCCGACTGCATCGGCACCGCCAACCGGCAGGGCGCGGCGTCGATCACGTCCCTGGCGATCGGGCGCCAGCCGGCCGCCGACCGCTCCGACGCCGACCCGTGGCCCATGATGCCGAAGGTCTTCGAGGTCTCGACCTCCCACGAGGAGGGCGGAGACCGCACCTACCTGGCCTCCACCGTGGAGTTCGTGGGGGAGGACGGCCGGCTCACCGGGCTGAAGGTCGCCGAGACCGAGTACCTGCCCGACGGCCGGCGCGCACCGAAGGAGGGCACGGAGCGGGTGATCCCGGCGGACCTGGTCTTCCTGGCGCTGGGCTTCACCGGCAACGAGTCCGAGGACATCACCGAGCAGATCGGCGCCGAGCTGGACGGCCGGACCAACCTGGCCCGCGACGACCGCTACATGACCAGCGTGGACGGCGTGTTCGCGTGCGGCGACGCCGGCCGCGGCCAGTCCCTGGTCGTGTGGGCGATCGCCGAGGGCCGTGCCTGCGCGGCGGCCGTCGAGCGCTTCCTCATGGGCTCGACCCGGCTGCCGGAGCCGGTGGCCCCCACGGACCGGGCCATCGACCTCAGCCTGTAGCACGGCGCCACAGCACCACAGCACCACAGCACCACAGCACCACGGCGCGGGCCGCGCCCCCTTCCCACGGAGGGGGCGCGGCCCGCGCCGTCGCACGTCCGGCGCCGGGCGGGGACCCGCCCGCCTCGACACCGGCGGCGGCGTTGGTAGGCTGGACACGACCTCCCCGCCCCCGGGCGCCCCCGGCCGCAGTGCTGTGCACGTCCTCCCCGGTGGCACCCCTCGACCCAAGGCGGCACACATGCGACGAGCTAAGATCGTGGCCACGATCGGCCCGGCCATCTCCTCGTACGAGAACCTCTCCCAGGCGATCCGGTCCGGCATGAACGTGGCCCGGCTCAACATGAGCCACGGCGACCACTCCGTGCACGACGCGTCCTACGAGAACCTGCGGCGCGCCTCGGCGGACGCCGGGCAGACGGTCGCGATCCTCGCGGACCTGCAGGGGCCGAAGATCCGGCTCGGCCGCTTCGCGGATGGCCCCCACGAGCTGCTGCCCGGCGACGAGTTCTCGATCACGGTCGACGACGTCGAGGGCACGCCGAGCCTGTGCTCCACCACGCACAAGGGCCTGCCGGGCGACGTGAACGTGGGCGACCCGCTGCTCATCGACGACGGCCGGGTGGCTCTGCGCGCCACCGCCGTCTCGGACACCACGGTGACCACCGAGGTGGTCGTGGGCGGGCCGGTGTCCAACAACAAGGGGATCAACCTGCCGGGCGTGGCCGTGAACGTCCCGGCCCTGTCCGACAAGGACGAGGACGACCTGCGCTGGGCCCTGCGCCGCGGCGTGGACCTCATCGCCCTGTCCTTCGTGCGCGACGCCAAGGACATCGTTCGGGTGCACGAGATCATGGACGAGGAGGGCCGGCGGCTGCCGGTGATCGCGAAGATCGAGAAGCCGCAGGCCGTGGACTCCCTGCACGAGATCATCGACGCGTTCGACGGCATCATGGTGGCCCGCGGCGACCTCGGCGTGGAGCTGCCGCTGGAGCAGGTGCCGATCGTGCAGAAGCGCGCCATCGAGCTGGCCCGGCGCTGGGCCAAGCCCGTGATCGTCGCGACCCAGGTGCTGGAGTCGATGATCGACAGCCCGCGCCCCACCCGGGCCGAGGCCTCCGACTGCGCCAACGCCGTCCTCGACGGCGCGGACGCGGTCATGCTCTCCGGGGAGACCTCGGTGGGCAAGTACCCGATCGAGACCATCGAGACGATGGCCCGGATCATCGAGGCCACCGAGTCCCAGGCCCTCGAGCGCGTGCCCGCCCTGGGCACGGAGCCGCGCACCCGCGGGGGTGCGGTGACCCGCGCGGCGGTGACCATCGCCCGGCAGCTCGACGTCAGCTACCTCTGCACGTTCACCCAGTCCGGGGACTCCGCCCGCCGGCTGTCCCGGCTGCGCCCGTCCCACCCGATCCTCGCGTTCACCCCGGAGCCCCTGGTGACGGCGCTCATGTCCCTGCTGTGGGGCGTGCAGCCCATCCAGGTGGCGAAGGTCGACCACACGGACGACATGACCCGGCAGGTGGACCTGCACCTGCAGGAGCAGGGCCTGGCCGGCAAGGACGACATGGTCGTGATCTGCGCCGGCTCGCCCCCCGGGGTCGCCGGCACCACCAACCTCGTCAAGGTCCACCGCGTGGGCGACGTCGCGGACGCCGGTGAGCTGCTCAGCGGCCGGCGGCAGCGCGAGCACGTGGGACCGTGGCGCGAGTCCTGACCGGGCCGGCCGGCATGACCCCCGAGGAGCACTCCCGGGACCTGCGCGAGCACGGGGTCCCGGAGGAGCTGCACGCCGCCTTCCCCGGCCACGGGATGGGCGGGCTCGCCCGGGCGATGGGCATCCGGTTCACGGAGCTCACGCCCGGGCGGTCGGTCGCCACGATGCCGGTCGAGCCGAACACCCAGCCGGGCGGGATCCTGCACGGGGGAGCGCACTGCGTCCTGGCCGAGACGCTCGCCTCCACGGCGGCGAGCGTGCACGCCGGTCCGGGGCGGTACGCCGTGGGCGTCGACGTCAACGCCACGCACCAGCGCGGCGTGGCCTCCGGGACGGTCACCGGCACGTGCACCGCGCTGCACCTGGGCGCCACGCTCACCGTGCACGAGGTCGTGATGACCGACGAGCGGGGGCGGCGGCTGTCCACGGCCCGCGTCACCAACCTGGTGCGGGAGCGGGGCCCCGCGGCCTGACCGCGCGGGGCGGCCGCACGGACCGGCGGGGCGGACAGGAGGGGTGGTACGAGAAGACCCCGGACCGTCGGTCCGGGGTGCTGGTGCCCAAGGTGGGACTCGAACCCACACTCCAGGGGAACCGCATTTTGAGTGCGGCGCGTCTGCCAATTCCGCCACTTGGGCCCGCGGTCGCAGTCCGCGCCGCCTCGGGAGGGCGGCTCCTGCGCTCGACCACTGTACAACAGTTATAGGCTGGGGCTGATCGGGCGCAACGCGCGGTGCCGGGGATCCGGGCGCCGCCGGCACCGAGACCCCCGTGGCCCGCGCGCGCGGGCCAGGACGCACCAGCAGCCAAGGAGACAGCGTGACGGAGCAGCCGAATCCCACCCCGGCCGAGGACCCCGGGGCCCGGGAGGACCTCCCCGGCGAGGCGGCGGACAGCGACCTGCGCCCGGCCCGCCGGGTGGTGGTCGCCGAGGACGAGACCCTGATCCGCCTGGACATCGTGGAGATGCTCCGGGACGCCGGCTACGAGGTGGTCGCGGAGGCCGAGAACGGCCAGCGCGCCGTCGAGCTCGCCCGCGAGCACCGCCCGGACCTCGTGCTCATGGACGTGAAGATGCCGGTCCTGGACGGGATCACCGCGGCGGAGCAGATCGCCTCCGACCGGATCGCCCCGGTGGTCCTGCTGACCGCCTTCAGCCAGCGGGAGCTCGTCGAGCGGGCCCGGGAGGCGGGGGCGATGGCCTACGTGGTCAAGCCGTTCACGGTGGACGACCTCGTGCCCGCCATCGAGATCGCCATCTCCCGGGCCGAGGAGATCGCCGCGCTCGAGCGCGAGGTCTCGGACATGAAGGAGCAGTTCGCCACCCGCAAGCTCGTGGAGCGGGCGAAGTCGCTGCTGACCACCAAGATGGGCCTCACCGAGCCCGAGGCGTTCCGCTGGATCCAGAAGACCTCGATGGACCGCCGGCTGTCTATGCGCGAGGTCGCCGAGGCCATCATCAACCAGGTCGCCTGACCGGCCCGGGCGACCCGCCCGCCCGGGCCCCCGGGGCGCCCGCCCCGGGCCCTAGGATGGTCGGGTGAGTGAAACGACGCAGCAGACGCAGCCCGACGCGACCCCTGAGACCGCCGTGCGCACGGTGACCGTCGGGACCGAGACCGACCACCCCGTCGACGTCGAGATCCCCCTTCCGGTCTCCCGGCCCGACCGGAAGCTGCTGCTGGTGGACGGCCACTCCCTGGCCTTCCGCGCGTTCTTCGCGCTGTCCCGCGCCGCGGAGTACGGCGGCGGGCCGGCCTTCGTGACCTCCGACGGCCGGCACACCGAGGCCGTCTACGGCTTCGTGAACACCCTCGTGAAGCTGGTGCGGGAGCAGAAGCCCACGCACCTGGTGGTCTCCTTCGACCTGGAGGGTCCCACCCTGCGCTCCCAGGAGTACGAGGAGTACAAGGGCGGACGGGACGAGACGCCCGAGGAGTTCCACGGCCAGGTCCCGCAGATCCGCCGGATCCTCGACGCCCTGGGCGTGCCCGTGGTCACCGCCGAGGGCCACGAGGCCGACGACGTCCTGGCCACCCTGGCCCGCCGCGGCGCCGAGCAGGACTACGAGGTGCTCGTCTTCTCCGGGGACCGGGACGCCTTCCAGATGATCGACGAGCACGTCACGGTCGTCTATCCCGGGCGCACCCCGTCCGACCTCAAGCACATGGACGCCGCCGCCGTGGTGGAGAAGTACAAGGTGCCGCCGCGGCACTACCCGGACCTCGCAGCGCTCACCGGCGAGCAGGCCGACAACCTCCCGGGGGTCCCGGGCGTGGGGGCGGGCTTCGCCGCCAAGTGGATCCTCGCCTACGGCGGCGTCGACACGATCCTCGCGCACGCGGACCGGGTCAAGGGCAAGAAGGGCGAGGCGCTGCGCGAGCACCGCACGGCGGTCGAGCGCAACCGGCGGCTCAACCGCCTGGTCACCGACCTCGGGCTGGAGATCGACCTCGCCGAGGCCGGGCTGCCCGTGCCCGACGCCGAGGCCGTGCGGGAGGTCTTCGACGACCTCGAGTTCGGCGACGGCCTGCGCAACCGGCTCTTCGACGCCTTCGGCCGCCCCGCGGAGGAGGCCGCGCCGCCGGCCGACCTGGGCCTCGGCGAGATCGGGCGTCCCGGCACCGCCGAGGAGCTGGAGCGGTGGCTGGCCGACGGCCAGGACGCCGTGGTGCTGCACGCCCTGCACCGCGAGGACGACCCCGTCCTGCCCGGCGCCCGCGAGCTCTCCGGCCTGGTCCTCGCCCGCGGCGAGGACCGGCCGGCCGCGCTGTTCCTCGACCTCGCGGCGGCGGACTCCGCGCTGGAGTCCGCGCTGGCCCGCTGGCTGGCCGACTCGGACCGGCCCAAGATCGTGGACGGGGTCAAGGACGTCTGGAAGTCACTCGCGGTGCGCGGGCTGCCGCTGGCCGGAGTCGTGGACGACCCCCAGCTCTCGGCCTACCTGCTGCAGCCCGCCCGGCGCAGCTACGAGCTCCCCGCCCTGCTCGAGGACCGGCTGGGCCTGGCCGTGGCGCCCGCGGCGGACGGCTCCGCCGCGGAGGGCCAGCAGCAGCTCGCCCTCGACGAGCAGCCCTGGCCGGCGCCGGCGGTGCTGCGGCGGGAGGCGGAGCTGGCGGTCGCGGCCGTGCAGCTGTCCCGGCACCTGCGGGAGAAGCTGGCCGAGACCCACCAGACCGCCCTGCTCACGGACCTCGAGCTGCCCCTGGCCGTGGTGCTGGGCCGGATGGAGCTCGCCGGGATCGCCGTGGACCCCGAGGGGGTGCAGGTCCTGCTCGACGACTTCGCCCGCGTGATCGAGCAGGCGCAGCAGGAGGCGCACGCCCAGATCGAGGAGCCGGTGAACCTGGGCTCCACCAAGCAGCTGCAGCAGGTGATGTTCGAGGAGCTGGGGCTGCCGAAGACCAAGAAGATCAAGTCCGGCTACACCACGGACGCGGACGCCGTGGCGGAGCTGCTCACCCGCACCGACCCGGACTCCCGGGGCCACCGCTTCCTCGCCGGCCTGCTGGCCTACCGGGACGCCAACAAGCTCCGCCAGACCGTCGAGGGCCTGCAGAAGGCCATCGCCGAGGACGGCCGCGTGCACACCACCTACATGCAGAACGTCGCCGCCACCGGCCGGCTGTCCTCGACCAACCCCAACCTGCAGAACATCCCGGTGCGCACCGAGGAGGGCCGCCGCATCCGCGGGCTCTTCGTCGTCGGGCGCCCCGAGGACGGGCGGGACTACGACCAGCTGCTGACCGCCGACTACTCCCAGATCGAGATGCGCATCATGGCGCACCTGTCCGGGGACGAGGCGCTGATCGAGGCGTTCCGCAGCGGCGAGGACCTGCACCGCTTCGTGGGCGCCAAGATCTTCGGCGTGGCACCCGAGGAGGTCACCGCCCCCATGCGCTCCAAGGTCAAGGCCATGAGCTACGGGCTGGTGTACGGGCTGAGCTCCTTCGGGCTCTCCAAGCAGCTGCGGATCCCCGTGGACGAAGCCCGCACCCTGATGAGCGACTACTTCACCCGGTTCGGGGCGGTGCGCGACTACCTGCGCGGGGTCGTGGAACAGGCCCGCGAGGACGGGTACACGGCCACGATCGACGGCCGGCGCCGGTACCTCCCGGACCTCTCCAGCGACAACCGGCAGCTGCGCTCCATGGCCGAGCGCGCCGCCCTCAACGCCCCCATCCAGGGCTCGGCCGCGGACATCATCAAGAAGGCGATGCTCGGCGTGGACCGGCGCTTCGCCGACGAGGGGCTCGGCTCGCGGATGCTCCTGCAGGTCCACGACGAGCTCGTGGTGGAGGTGGTCCGCGGAGAGCGGGAGACCGTGGAGCGGGTGCTGCGCGAGGAGATGGGCGGCGCCGCCGAGCTGTCCGTGCCGCTGGAGGTCAACGTCGGCGCGGGCCGCTCCTGGCACGAGGCCGCCCACTGACCGGCCGGACCGGCGCACCCGCCGGCCCGCCGCCCGATCCCACCGCGAACGAGGAACACGCCATGGACCCCCTGCACGACGCTCCGACGACACCGTCCACCCCCGGGACCGTGACCGAGTCCTACTCGGCGAACGGGCACGACTACACCTTCGCGGAGTTCGGCGTGGGCCCCGGGGGCGTCGCGGCCAATCCGGCGGCCGTGGAGTGGGTGAGGGCCATCCGGCAGGGCTTCCACCAGGCGGAGCCGACCGACGAGACCCTCGAGCGCACCCTGTCCTGGATGCACGCCGAGCGGGTGCGGCTGCGGGGGGCGTACCCCCACGCCGTGCCGGAGGCGGCGCTGCCCACGCAGCGGCCCGTGGCGACCTTCACCTCCTGGGAGGGCTCGCTCAACGCCGGCCGCGGCCGGCTGCTGCGCGCCCGGCTCATCTCCGAGGTCACCGTCCGGCCCACGCACAGCCGCCGCGGGCTGCTGCGCCGGCTCATGACGGGGGAGCTCGACCGCGCCCGGCGGGACGGCTACCCCGTGGCGCTGCTGACCGCGACCGAGGCCACCATCTACGGCCGGTTCGGCTTCGGCGCGGCCACGTTCAACCGCGAGGTCACCGTGGACGCCACCACCCGCCTGCAGCTCAAGGCGCCCACCGTGGGCAGCGTGGAGATGGCCGACGGCGAGGCGGTGCGCCGGCTCGCCCCCGTGCTCTTCCAGCGCTTCCACGAGAGCTCGCACGGGTCGGTGAGCCGGGTGGCCTACCACTGGCCCGAGTACACGGGGGAGTACGCCATCACCCCCCAGAAGGCGGACCCGGAGGTGCGCTGCGCCGTGCACTACGACGACGGGATGCGCCCGGACGGCTACGTGACCTACCGGTTCGAGCCGAACACGTCCTACCCGCTGACCCTGACGGTGCTCGACCTCGTGGGCGCGTCCCCGGACGTGTCGATCGCCCTCTGGGAGTTCGTGACGTCCCTGGACCTCGTGGACCAGGTGCGCTTCGGCCGCGCCCCCGTCGAGGACCCGCTGGTGTGGGCGATGGCGGACCGCGCCAAGTACCGCGTCACCGCCGAGTCGGACAAGGTGTGGGTGCGGGTCCTGGACCCGGCCGCCGCGCTGGTCGCCCGCCCGTACACCCCGCGCGGGCGGATCGTCATCTCCCTCGTGGACTCGATGGGCTACGCCGACGGCGTCTGGGCGCTGGACACCACCGGCGGGACGCCCGTGGTCGAGCGGCTCCGCGACCGGCCCCGCACCGCCGACGACGAGGCCGGGCGGTCGGTGCCCGCGGTGGAGCTGCCCGACGGCGCGGACGTGGCGATGCGGGTGGACGTGCTGGGGTCCCTGTACCTCGGGGCGGTGAAGGCCAGCACCCTCGCGCAGGCCGGGCTGATCGTGGCCCGGGACGAGGACGCGCTGCGGGACCTGCAGGACTTCATGGAGACCCCGACCGCCCCGTACGGCGTCACACAGTTCTGAGCCGGACCCGCGCGGCGGGGCGCGTGTTGCTTCCTTTTTCCCTCGTCCGTAGACTGACCCGGTGCGTGCTCTGCACGTGCCCTGTCCAGCAATCCTTCGGAACGGCCGCGGTCCGGCCGGACAATCTCCGTTCCGACTGATCACGAACTATCCACATCGGAGCCCCTACTACATGACCACCACCACCCCGCAGGTTGCCGTCAACGACATCGGGTCCGCGGAGGACTTCCTCGCCGCTGTCGACGCGACCATCAAGTACTTCAACGACGGCGACCTCGTCGAGGGCACCGTCGTCAAGGTCGACCGCGACGAGGTCCTTCTCGACATCGGCTACAAGACCGAGGGCGTCATCCCGTCCCGCGAGCTGTCCATCAAGCACGATGTCGACCCGGACGAGGTCGTGACCGTGGGTGATGAGGTCGAGGCTCTGGTCCTCACCAAGGAGGACAAGGAAGGCCGCCTGATCCTGTCCAAGAAGCGGGCTCAGTACGAGCGCGCCTGGGGCGACATCGAGAAGATCAAGGAGGACGACGGCGTCGTCACCGGCACCGTCATCGAGGTCGTCAAGGGCGGTCTCATCCTCGACATCGGCCTGCGCGGCTTCCTGCCCGCCTCCCTCGTCGAGATGCGCCGCGTGCGCGACCTCGCGCCGTACATCGGCCAGCAGATCGAGGCGAAGATCATCGAGCTGGACAAGAACCGCAACAACGTGGTCCTGTCCCGCCGCGCCTGGCTCGAGCAGACCCAGTCCGAGGTCCGCTCCAACTTCCTGCACAAGCTCGAGAAGGGCCAGGTCCGCACGGGCACGGTCTCCTCGATCGTCAACTTCGGCGCCTTCGTGGACCTGGGCGGCGTCGACGGCCTGGTGCACGTCTCCGAGCTGTCCTGGAAGCACATCGACCACCCCTCCGAGGTCGTCGAGGTCGGCCAGGAGGTCACGGTCGAGGTCCTGGACGTCGACATGGACCGCGAGCGCGTCTCCCTGTCGCTGAAGGCGACCCAGGAGGACCCCTGGCAGCTGTTCGCCCGCACCCACGCCCTCGGGCAGGTCGTGCCGGGCAAGGTCACCAAGCTCGTCCCCTTCGGTGCGTTCGTGCGCGTCGAGGACGGCATCGAGGGCCTGGTGCACATCTCCGAGCTGGCCCAGCGCCACGTGGACATGGCCGAGCAGGTCGTCTCCGTGGGCGACGAGCTGTTCGTCAAGGTCATCGACATCGACCTGGACCGCCGCCGGATCTCGCTGTCGCTCAAGCAGGCCAACGAGGGCGTGGACCCGGACTCCACCGAGTTCGACCCGGCCCAGTACGGCATGGCCGCCGAGTACGACGAGCAGGGCAACTACAAGTACCCCGAGGGCTTCGATCCCGAGACCAACGAGTGGATCGAGGGCTACGAGACCCAGCGCGCCGCCTGGGAGCAGCAGTACGCCGACGCCCAGTCCCGCTGGGAGGCGCACAAGGAGCAGGTCCGCAAGTCGATCGCCGAGGACGCCGAGGCCGCCGCGGGCGGCACGACGAGCTCCTCCTCGTCGTCGTCCTCCTCCTCCGCGTCCACGCCGGCCCCGACCAGCTACTCCTCCGAGGCCCCGGCCGCCGACTCCGGCACCCTGGCCTCCGACGAGGCCCTGGCCGCTCTGCGCGAGAAGCTGACCGGAGCCTGATCCGACCGGTACCGCCGGGCCGTTCCGCACGGCACGGACCACGACGGCCCCCGCCCCTTCGCAGGGCGGGGGCCGTCGTGCTGTCCGGGGTCGCCGGGCCGGCCGCGCCGTTCAGGGCCGGTGGCCGGCGGGGGAGTCGAGCCAGTCCGTGCCGACGGGGCGCAGGACCCCGGCGCCGGAGGTCAGCGAGGCCACGCGGGAGTGCAGCGCGGCGACGGCCGCGTCGTCGTCGGGCAGGGCGAGGCCCAGCTCCGCGCCGGCCGCCCCGTAGGCGGTGTCCAGGACCGTGGTCCCGGCCGAGCGCAGCTCGTGCTCGAGCCGGCCCGCGTCCGCGTGGGACGCCGGCAGCCGGTAGAGCCGCTGCCGGCGACGGACCACCAGGGAGGCCCCGTCGAGGGCCTGGGACACGGCCTCGGAGTAGGCGCGGACCAGCCCGCCGGCACCGAGCAGGGTGCCCCCGAACCACCGGACCACCACGGCGCTCACGTCCGAGAGGTCGGTGACGTCACGGCCCTGCGCGTCCGTGGCCGTGCGGCGCAGCACGAGGGCCTCGAGCATCGGCAGGCCCGCGGTGCCGGCGGGCTCGCCGTCGTCCGAGGAGCGCTGCACGTCCCGGTCCGGGCCCAGGACGAACGCCGAGCAGTGGTGGCGGGCGTCGTGGAAGCCACGCCGCAGCTCCTCGACCAGGGCCCGGGCCTCGGCCTCCGTGGACGCCCGCCGCGCCACCGCCAGGAAGCGGGAGCGCTTGACCTCCAGCTCGGCCACCGCCTCCGTGCCCGCGGCGAGGGTCGTGTGCCGGGTGGCGCGGCTGAGCAGGGGGTCCGGGTCCATGGTCCTCACTCTAGGCCGCGCCCCCGTGCCCTCGACGGAGCCGGGGCGGGGTGCTAGACAGGAGGGCATCCACCATCCGGGGAGCAGCCGAGGGAGCAGACATGCGCATCGCCGACACCTCCGACCTCTGGTGGAAGCAGGCGGTCGTCTACTGCGTGGACGTCGAACGGTTCCTGGACACGGACGGGAACGGCACCGGGGACATCGCCGGGCTCGCCGAGCGGGTGGACTACCTGGCGGAGCTGGGCGTCACCTGCCTGTGGCTCATGCCGTTCTATCCCACGCCGAACCGGGACGACGGCTACGACGTCACGGACTTCTACGGCGTCGACCGGCGCCTGGGCAGCTTCGGCGACCTCGTGGAGCTCGTCCGCACGGCCCAGGACCGCGGTCTGCGGGTCATCGCCGACCTCGTGGTCAACCACACCTCCGACCAGCACCCGTGGTTCCAGGCCTCCCGCTCGAGCACGGACAACCCGTACCGCGACTACTACGTGTGGCGTGCCGACGAGCCCCCGGACACGTCCGAGAAGGCCGTGTTCCCCGACAAGGAGGGCGGCATCTGGACCCGGGAGGAGGCCACCGGGCACTGGTACCTGCACCGCTTCTACCGCCACCAGCCGGACCTGAACCTGTCCCACCCCAAGGTGCGGGACGAGATCGCCAAGGTGGTCGGCTTCTGGCTGCACCTGGGCCTGGACGGCTTCCGCGTGGACGGGATCCCGCAGCTGCTCACCCTGGGGCAGGGCGACGACTTCGAGAACCGGGGCGGGTTCACCGAACCGCACGCGTTCCTGCGCTCGCTGCGCAAGTTCATGAACCGCCGCAACGGCAGGGCCGCCCTGCTGGGCGAGGTCAACCTGCCCTACCAGCAGCAGCTCGAGCTGTTCGGCACCGAGGACGCGGGGGAGCTGACCATGATCTTCGACTTCGTGGCCATGCAGCAGCTCTACCTCTCGCTGGCCCGCCAGGACGCCGGCCCGCTGGCGAGCGCCCTGAAGAACCGGCCGTCCATCCCGCAGGACGCCCAGTGGGCCAACTTCGTGCGCAACCACGACGAGCTCACCCTCGACCAGCTCTCCGGGGCCGAGCGGGAGGAGGTGTTCGCGGCCTTCGGGCCGGAGGAGCGGATGCAGGTCTACGGCCGGGGCCTCACGCGGCGGCTGCCGCCCATGCTGCAGGGGGACCGGCAGCGCATCCGGATGGTCTACTCGCTGCTCTTCTCGCTGCCGGGCACCCCGGTGCTGTACTACGGCGAGGAGATCGGCATGGGCGAGAACCTCGCCGCCGAGGGGCGCATGGCGGTGCGCACGCCCATGCAGTGGACGTCGGGGCGCAACGGGGGCTTCTCCTCCGCCGCCGCCGACGAGCTCTCCGCGCCCGTGGTCGAGGGGGAGTACGGGCCCGCGCACGTGAACGTGGCCGACGCCAAGCGGGACCCCGGCTCCCTGCTGCACTTCGTCACCGCCCTGACCCGCCGCTACCGGGAGTGCACCGAGCTGGCCTGGGGCGCCGCCGAGGTCCTGGACCAGCCGCGCCGGGGGGTGCTCGCCCACCGGTGCGCGTGGGAGGGCTCCGCCGTCGTCGCCCTGCACAACTTCTCCCCGGAGCCGACCACGGTGCCGCTGCGGCTGCCGGACGAGAAGGAGGGCACCGTGCTGCTGGACCTGCTGGCGGACGGCAGGTGCGCCCTCGATGCGGACTCGTCGGCGGAGCTGGCGCTCGAGGGCTACGGCTTCCGCTGGCTCCGGGTGCAGCGGGAGCACGGGCCCGGCACGCTGCCGGACGTCATGACCACCGTGGCCGGGGCCGGGGAGCCGTGAGCGCCCGGCGGCCCCCGCGCGGGACCGGCCGCTAGCATGGTCCCATGCTGACCATCGGACTCACGGGCGGGATCGCCTCGGGCAAGTCCACGGTCTCCCGGCGGCTCATGGAGCTCGGGGCCACCGTGATCGACGCCGACGCGATCGCGCGGGCCCTGCAGGAGCCCGGCGCTCCCGGCCTGGACGGGATCGTCGAGGAATTCGGTCCCGCCGTGCTGACCCCGGACGGCCGCCTGGACCGGGCGGCGCTCGGCGCCCGGGTGTTCGCGGACCCGGAGGCGAGGCAGCGGCTCAACGCGATCATCCACCCCCTCGTCCGGGCGGAGGCCGAACGGCTCGCGGCCGCGGCCGGCGAGGACGCGGTCCTGGTCGAGGACATCCCCCTGCTCGTGGAGACCGGCCAGCACGGGCGCTTCGACCTCGTGCTCACGGTCCAGGCCCCGGTGGAGGAGCGCGTGCGGCGGATGGTCGAGGACCGTGGGATGACGGAGGCGGACGCCCGCGCCCGGATCGCGGCCCAGGCCACTGACGAGGAGCGGGCGGCCGTCTCCAGCACCGTGCTCGTCAACGACGGCTCCGTGCAGCGGCTGCTGGACCGTGTCGACGCGTGGTGGGAGTGGCACGTGGAGCCGCGCCTGTCCTCCACGCCGTCCGGACCGTGACTCTCCACTGTTCGGTGACCAGAGGGTAGGGTCGAACCAACCGAAGCGCGAGACCGACGCGCGAGACCGAATCGCACCACCGAATCGCACCACCGAAGCACACAACCGAGACACGGCGGCCGTCCGCTCGTCCGAGGCCGGGGGCAGCCGGGGAGGCACGGCCATGCTGAACAGACTGCACGACTCCATGCGACTACGGACCAGCCCCACCATCTTCTTCGGCTCCGCCCTGGTGATCATCGTCTTCGTGGTGATGACACTGGTGTTCACGGACTTCATGGACGCAGTCTTCGCGGACGGGTCCAGCTGGGTCATCGACCAGCTCGGCTGGTTCTACATCCTGGGCGTGACGGTCTTCCTGCTGTTCCTCGTCTACCTCATGGTCAGCCGCTTCGGGCAGGTCCGGCTCGGGGCCGACGACGAACGGCCGCATCACTCCAACCTGTCCTGGTTCTCGATGCTCTTCGCCGCGGGCATCGGCACGATCCTCATGTTCTGGGCCGTGGCCGAGCCCGTGAACCACTTCGCGAACCCGCCGCGGCAGGGCGTGGAGCCGGCGTCCATGGAGTCCGCGACCGAGGCCATGGGCTTCACGCTCTACCACTTCGGCCTGCACACCTGGACGATCTTCACGCTCCCCGCGCTGGCCTTCGGCTACTTCATGTACAAGCGCAACCTGCCGCCCCGGGTGAGCTCCATGTTCCAGCCGCTGCTGGGGCACCGCATTCACGGACCGATCGGGCGGGCCATCGACATCCTGGCCATCGTGGGCACCCTGTTCGGCGTGGCCGTCTCCATCGGCCTCGGCACCATGCAGATCAACAGCGGTCTCGCCCGGCTCTTCGGGATCTCGGAGTCCGCGCTGTCGCAGATCCTCATCATCACCGCCGTGAGCCTCGTCGCCTCGATCTCCGTGGCCCTCGGCCTCGACCGGGGCATCAAGCGGCTGTCCAACACCAACATCCTGCTCGCGATCGGCCTGCTCGTCTTCATCCTCATCTCCGGTCCCACCGTGCTGATGCTCAAGGGCATGGTCGAGTCCGCCGGCACCTACGTGTCGATGCTCCCGCAGCTCGCCTTCTGGAACGACGCCTTTGCCGACACCGGGTGGCAGAGCGGCTGGACCGTCTTCTACTGGGCGTGGACGATCACCTGGTCCCCGTTCGTGGGCATCTTCATCGCCCGCATCTCCCGCGGCCGCACCATCCGCCAGTTCGTCTCCGGCGTGCTCGCGTTCCCCACGCTGTTCTCCGTCATCTGGTTCGGCATCTTCGGCATGGGCGTGTTCAACATCGAGCTCAACGGCGACGGCGGGCTCGTCGAGGCCGTGGTGGACGAGGGCGACATCCCCGGGGCGATGTTCGTCTTCCTCGAGAACTTCCCGTTCTCCACCGTCACCTCCGCCCTGGGCGTGCTCATCGTGGTGCTGTTCTTCATCACCTCGATCGACTCCGCCGCCCTGGTCATGGACACCATGGGCAGCGGGCACGAGGAGGAGTCCCCGGTCCACCAGCGCGTGTTCTGGGTGATCGCCATCGGGCTCATCGCGGCGATCCTGCTGACCGCCACCGGCGCCACCGGCCTGGCGGCGCTGCAGAACGTGGCGATCCTCATCGGACTGCCGTTCTTCGTGCTGGGGTACGTGATGATCTACTCCCTGCTCAGAGCCCTGCGCGAGGACGCGGGGGAGGTGGGCGTGCTGCCCACCCGCCAGTGGCGCCGCGTGCTCCCGCCCGAGGAGTTCCACCGCCGCACCTCCACCGGGGCCGAGGTGGACGAGGAGATCGTCGTGGCCCCGGACTACGTGCACGGTTCCGAGCCGGCCAACGCCCCAGCCATCGAGCACCCGGAGCAGCCCGTCTACGTGCGGGAGTACCGCACCAGCACAGGATCGCTCAAGAAGGTCCGCGACATCGAGTAGCGGCCGCGGACGGAGCGCACCGAGCGGGCCCACCGGCGTCTCCTGCAGGCGGGCCCGCTCCGTTCATCTGCTCCGTTCATCCGCTCCGCGCATCCGGGCCCGGGACCCGCCCGGGCGCTAGACTGGTGACCACCATCACAATGGGCAACGGGGGACGTCATGGCGAGGAACAGGCAGAAGACCAACCAGGACGGCGAGCAGCAGCACCGCATCCTCGACCGGCTCAACGCCATCGCGATGCGCGTCTACGGGCCCGGGGACCGCCTGGCCCAGACGCAGGAGGGCGAGCGCATGAGCGACGCCGCGGAGACGTGGTACCAGGAGGTCCAGGAGCACTTCTACGTGGAGAAGGACGAGCACGGCAACGAATACCTCTACCACCGGGACGACTCCGGGGAGGGCACCAACACCGGCAGCTCGCGCAACTGACCCGCGGACAGCAGGGCGGGGAGCCTCATCGAGGCTCCCCGCCCTGCTGTCCGCGGTCGGGGCCTCGGCGAGGCCACCCCTCGTGCCGATCGCGCAGGGCCGGTGCACTTCACGATGGAGCAACAAGGGCGGCCGAGTGCGCAACAGGGCCTGCTGTAATGCCATGCTGTGTACTAATGCGAATGCATGTCGACCCAGAGGAGGAGTCGTGGAGTTTCCGGAGCGATTGACGGCACTCGCCCACAAGGTGGCGCAGCAGAAGGAATCCCTGGAGACGGAGGAAGCGACGAAGAACGCGTTCGTGATGCCCTTCATCTCGACGATCCTGGGCTACGACGTGTTCAACCCGCTGGAGGTCGTGCCGGAGTTCACCGCGGATGTGGGGGTGAAGAAGGGCGAGAAGATCGACTACGCCATCGTGCACGACGACAAGGTGCAGATGCTGGTGGAGTGCAAGCACGTGGGCGCCCCGTTGAAGCTGGAACACGCCTCACAGTTGTTCCGGTACTTCGCGGTGACCAACGCGCGCATCGCGATCCTCACCAATGGGGAGGTCTACCACTTCTACACGGACCTGGACGCACCGAACAAGATGGACGCCAAGCCGTTTCTCGTCCTGGATCTGGCCGACATCGACGCCACCCTGATCCCCGAACTGCAGAAGCTGTCCAAGGAGGTCTTCGACCTCGACTCCATCATCAGTGCCGCCGGCGAACTGAAGTACATCGGGTCCATCAAGCGCGAGATCGCCGCGCAGTTCAAAGAACCCGATGTGGAGTGGGTACGCTTCTTCACCACCAAGGTCTACGAGGGCGCCTTCACCCAGAAAGTACGGGACCAGTTCACTCCGCTGGTGGCCAAGGCCGCCCAGCAGTTCCTCAACGAGCAGGTGAACAACCGACTGACCACCGCCCTGGGCGTCGGCAGCGCACCCGCGTCCGTGGCCATGGCGGACACCCCGGCCGAGGCGGTGCAGAGCGAGGACGCGGTCGAAAAGGATCTGCGGGAGTCCAGCGACGGGGTGGTGACGACCATCGAAGAGCTGGAGGCCTTCCAGATCATCCGCGCCATCGTCTGCGCCCAGGTGAAGCCCCAGCGCGTCGTCTACCGTGACGCCAAGTCCTATTGCGCAGTCCTGTTGGACGACAACAACCGCCGGTCCATCGCGCGACTCCACTTCAACACCGGGCAGAAGTACATCGGGCTCTTCGACGAGGACAAGAAGGAAACCCGGCACCCGATCGACGGGCTCGAGGACATCTTCCAGTTCAGCGACGAGCTCCGCGGCACGGTGGAGCGATACGTCGGTGCAACGGTCTCCTAGATGAGTAATTCCAAGGGGTGGGGGTCTTGGCGGGATGGG
>NZ_LQBK01000008.1 GCF_001483755.1 Kocuria rosea subsp. polaris | reverse complement strand
AACGTGTACACGACCTGGCGCAACGGCACGAAGGTCGAGGTCGACGACCCGTGGGGCTTCGGCGGCTCGCTGGAGTGGGCGACGTCCTGCCCGCCGCCGCGGCACAACTTCACCTCGCTGCCGCGGATCCGCTCCGAGCGCCCGGCCCTGGACCTGCACCACCCGGAGCTGGCCGCGGAGTCCCCGCAGCAGTCCCCGGTCGACGACGCCGCCATGGCCACGCGGAAGGATTGAGCCTCGGGTGTGCCTCGTGACGGATCTCCGCTCCGGAAGGGCCGCCGGTTCCCACCCGGACCTGTTCCGTGTCCTCGGCGCGGCATGGGTGGTCTTCGGAGGTCTCGTCGCCGCCATCACGGGACCACTGCGTCTGGAGCACGGCTCCTGGGTGGCCGCATTCTCCGTCCTGGTGGCCGGTGTCGCGCAGATCGCCTTCGGTGCCGCACAGAGCGCACTGGCGTCACAACGGCCGTCCCGACGAACCGTCGTGGTCGAACACGTGGCATGGAATGCCGGCGGTGCAGCTGTGATCGGCGGAACCGTCGCACGAATGCCGTTCATCGTCGACGTCGGCGGACTCCTCCTCGTCGTCGCCCTCGCCCTGATGATCCGCACGGTGTCGGGCCAGGGCGTCGGACCGACATGGGCCCTGTGGACATACCGGACCCTGCTCGTCGTCATCCTCGTCAGCATCCCCATCGGGCTCACCTTGGCCCACCTGCGGGCCGCGTGAAGAAGCCACCGGCAGGTCACGGCCCTCTGGCCGGTCGACGGGCCCGACGACGGCGAGCACCCCGCAGGGCCGTTGACCGGCGGTCCGCCGCCGGGTGGCCGTCCAGCACGGGACGTCCGACGCCCGTCCCCGGAGCGCGATCGAGGTCTCACCCGATCCCGACGGGAGCATCTGCATGGGCAGGGCGCCTCCGAAATGTGCAGGAGGCGCCCTGCCCAAGGGCAGTGGTGATCAGTGTGCGGGCGACGGCCTCAGGCGGAACGCCCGGCCACGGCGGCGTGCTGCTGGGCGCCGGCGACGGCGGAGCTGCCCAGGTCGCTGCCCGGCAGGGGCTGCCCGGCGTTCAGCGCCTCGACCCAGGCATCCGTCGAGGCGACGGCGGCCCAGTTGGAGTGCAGCAGGGTCATGAGCGTGGTGTGCACGGTCTCGGCGTCGACGGAGCCGGCGTCATTGGCGAGGTTGACCGCGCCCGTGGCGTCGGCGAGCACCTCGGTGGTGAAGCCGAGGCCCTCGCCCTCGACGGCTGAAGCGAGGACGCAGTTGTTCGTCATGTATCCGACCAGCGTGACGGTGTCGACTCCCTGCTCGCGCAGCCAGGTGGAGACGTCGGTGTCGGCGTAGACGGAGCCGTACTGCTTCACCACGGTCTTCCAGTTCTCGGAGCGGCGCTGAGCCACCTCGGGGTGCAGCTGGAAGCCGGGCTGGGTCGGGTCGAACACCGGCGCGCCCTCACCCATCGTGTGCTGGACGACGACGACGGGGATCCCGGCGGCGCGGGCCGCCTCGATCGCCTGGGTGACGCGAGGGACCGACTCGCTGTGGGGCGGGTGCTGGATCTCCAGCGTGCCGCCGCCGAAGTAGTCCTGCTGGACGTCGACGAGGACAAGCGCGCGCTGCGGGCTGGGCATGGGGGACTCCTGGGGTTCCGGCGGTCGCGGAGGTGCGACCGGTGATGGGTGCTCCTCCATCCTGCGAACGCGGACCAGGATCCACCAGTGGCGCAAAGGCCGACGTACGATGGATTCACGCCAAGCGGAAGGGGGGCGGATGCGGATCGGGATCCATGCCTTCGACGGGATCACCATGTTCCACCTGTCGGTGCCGCAGATGGTCTTCGACGAGGTCGCCCGGCAGGGCCTGGGCGACTGGGAGACGTTCCTGTTCGCCGACCGGCCCGGCAGGATCCGCACCGCCGAGGGATACGGCATCGAGGGCATCCAAGGCCTGGCGGCCGCGGCGGACGCCGATGTCCTCGTGATGCCGTCGTGGTTCCTCGACGGGCGCCCGGCCGGTGCGGCGGTGCGCGGCACGCTGAGGGCGGCCCATGCCGCGGAGGCGACGATCGTCGGTCTCTGCCTCGGGGCGATCCCGGTGGCCGATGCCGGGCTGCTCGCCGGACGCTCGGCTGTCACGCACTGGCAGGCCTTCGATCTGCTGGCGCAGCGGCACCCGGAGCTCGCCCTGGACGAGTCGGTGCTCTACCTCGACCACGGCGACGTCCTCACCTCGGCGGGCACCGCATCAGGGCTGGACGCCTGCCTGCACCTGGTCCGGACACGCCTTGGGGCCGACGCGGCGAACACGGTGGCTCGGAGCCTGGTCATCGCCCCGCACCGCGAGGGCGGACAGGCCCAGTACATCGAGCGCCCACTGCCTCCCCGGCCCGACGACGACGCGATCTCCCGGGTCATGGACTGGGCCGGGCAGCATCTGGCCGAGCCCCTGCCGATCGAGGTCATGGCCGCCGCGGCGCACATGAGCACGCGGACCTTCGTGCGCACGTTCCGGGCGGCGACCGGAACCACGCCGGCCACCTGGGTGCGGGCGCGGCGCCTGGACGAGGCCCGCCGGCTGCTGGAGACCACCGACCGACCGATCGACACGATCGCAACTGACTGCGGCATCGGCAGCCCCGTGACACTGCGCCAGAACTTCTCGGCCGCCTTCAAGATCTCACCCTCGCAGTACCGCGCGCGCTTCCGAGCCGAGGTGGCCCAGGCCGAGGAGTGACCCCGTCGGTTCTGGCGGGCGGGCGCCGAGAAGGTGGCCCTCTGCCGGGCAGCGGCCGGTGCCGTCGATTTCTCCCTCCGCGCACATCGCCCTCCGGGAGCGGCGGGGCGCGGGGCGCGGTGGCACAGTGGGGTCCCATGAACTCATCTGAGATCTCCGCCCGGACCGCCCTGGTCGTCGGCGCCAGCGGCATCGCCGGCTCCGCGCTCGTCGAGCAGCTCACTGCCCAGGACTGGGACGTCGTGGCGCTGTCGCGCACTCCCGTGCCCGGCAGCACCGCCCGGCACGTGAGCGCGGACCTGCGCTCGGCCGAAAGCCTCGAAGCGGCGCTCGCCGGTGAGCGGCCGACGCACGTGTTCTTCACCGCGTGGTCCCGCCAGGCCACCGAGAAGGAGAACATCGAGGTCAACGCCGGGATGATCCGCAACCTCCTGGCCGCTCTGGCCCATGCCCCGGTGGAGCACGTCGGGCTGATGACCGGGCTCAAGCACTACCTGGGTCCCTTCGAGGCCTACGGGCAGGGCGACATGCCCGACACCCCCTTCCTGGAGGAGGAGCCCCGGCTGCCGGTGGAGAACTTCTACTACGCCCAGGAGGACGAGCTCTGGGCGGCTGCCGGCCGCCAGGGATTCCGCTGGTCGGTGCACCGGGCGCACACGGTCATCGGGCACGCGGTGGGCAACGCCATGAACATGGGACTCACCCTGGCGGTGCAGGCCGCGATCTGCCGGGAGACCGGCCGGCCCTTCGTGTTCCCCGGCTCCGAGACGCAGTGGAACAGCCTGACCGACATGACCGACGCCACGCTGCTGGCCGAGCACATGATCTGGGCTGCCACCACGGAGGCGGCCGGGAACGAGGCCTACAACGTGGTCAACGGCGACGTCTTCCGGTGGCGGAGGATGTGGCCGGTCCTGGCCGACTTCTTCGGGGTCGACTGGGAGGGTTTCCAGGAGGCGCCGCGGCCCCTTCAGGAGCAGATGCGCGGCGCCGACGACGTCTGGGCCCGGATCGTGGCCCAGCACGATCTGGTCGAGCCGCGGCTCGAGCGAGTGGCCTCGTGGTGGCACACGGATGCGGACCTGGGCCGGCCGATCGAGGTCGTCGCCGACATGAGCAAGAGCCGGCTGGCCGGGTTCACCGGCTATCGCCGCACCCAGGACTGCTTCATCCGCCTGTTCGAGCGCTACCGGGCCGAGGGCATCATCCCCTGAGCGGACCCACCGGCCGGTCGCCGCGGCACCGTCACGGACCTTCCCGGAAGGACGGGCCGTCCCGTGCTCGGCCGGCGGCTAGATGAGTAATTCCAAGGGGTGGTCAGTGGTCGTAGGCG
>NZ_LQBK01000007.1:65763-66935 GCF_001483755.1 Kocuria rosea subsp. polaris | reverse complement strand
TCGACCTCGACCTTCGTGCCGTTGCGCCAGGTCGTGTACACGTTCCAGAACCACGGGATCATGGACACGCCCAGGAGCATCGCCCCGACGGTGGAGATCTGGTTCATCCAGGTGAAGTCGTCCTCCGGCAGGTAGTCCGCGTAGCGGCGCGGCATGCCCTCGACGCCCAGCCAGTGCTGGATCAGGAACGTCATGTGGAAGCCCAGGAACAGCAGCCAGAAGTGGATCTTGCCGATCCGCTCGTTGAGCATCTTCCCGGTGAACTTCGGCCACCAGAAGTAGAACCCGGCGAACATGCCGAACACGACGGTGCCGAAGATGACGTAGTGGAAGTGGGCGACCACGAAGTACGAGTCCGAGACGTGGAAGTCCAGCGGCGGGGTGGCCAGGATGACACCGGTGAGCCCGCCGAAGAGGAACGTGAACAGGAAGCCCAGGACCCACAGCATGGGGGTCTCGAAGGTGATCGAGCCCTGCCACATGGTGCCGATCCAGTTGAAGAACTTCACGCCGGTGGGCACCGCGATCATCATGGTCATGAACGCGAAGAAGGACAGCATCACCGCACCGGTGACGTACATGTGGTGGGCCCACACCGTCACCGAGAGCGCGGCGATGGTGATGGTCGCGAAGACCAGACCCTTGTAGCCGAACAGCGGCTTGCGGGAGAACACCGGGATGATCTCCGAGACGATGCCGAAGAACGGCAGGGCCAGCACGTAGACCTCGGGGTGGCCGAAGAACCAGAACAGGTGCTGCCACAGCACCGCTCCCCCGTTGGCCGGGTCGAAGATGTGCCCGCCCAGGGTGCGGTCCATGCCGAGCGCGAACAGCGCCGCCGCCAGCGGCGGGAAGACCATGATCACGAGCAGCGAGGTGATCAGCGTGTTCCAGGTGAACAGGCCCATCCGCCACACGGTCATGCCGGGGGCGCGCATCGCGATGATCGTGGTGATGAAGTTGACGCCGCCCATGATGGTGCCGAAGCCGGACAGGGCCAGGCCGAAGACCCACAGGTCACCACCGGCACCGGGCGAGAACGAGGAGTTCGACAGCGGGGTGTAGGCGAACCAGCCGAAGGAGGCCGCGCCCTGCGGGGTGAGGAACCCGGCGGTGGCGATCAGGGACCCGAAGAGGAAGAACCAGAAGGCCAGGGCGTTGAGCCGCGGGAA
>NZ_LQBK01000007.1:0-65758 GCF_001483755.1 Kocuria rosea subsp. polaris | reverse complement strand
TGATCCAGTTGACGACCATCCGGCCTTTGGACCGGGGCACCACGCGCGGAGCGACAGTGGCTGCCTCGTCCCGTGAATACTCGAGTGTGGACACCGGTACTCCTTAGTTTTCGAGAGGATTGACGGGCAGGACGTCGTCCGTGCCGGGGTAGGAGTCGCGGCTGTACTCCTCGCCCAGGGCCCCGGTCTGGCCGGCGTCGCGCAAGGACTGGATGTGGTCGTCGTACTCGGCCTGGCTGACCACGTTGACGTTGAACAGCATCTCGGAGTGGTACTCCCCGCAGAACTCGGCGCACTTGCCGAAGTACGAGCCCTCCTGGCCGGTGGTGATGCTGATGTTGTTGGTGCGTCCCGGGAACATGTCCGCCTTCTCGAGGAACGCGGGGACCCAGAAGGAGTGGATGACGTCACGGGAGGTGACCTGCAGCTCGACCTCGCTGTCGACGGGCAGGTACAGGGTGGGCACCCGCTCGGGGACGCCCTCCTCACCGTCCAGGTGGCCCTGGATGCCGGTGTCCCAGACGTCCTCGCTCAGGTAGTTGAAGTCCCAGGCCCACTGCTTGCCGTAGACCTGGACGGTGACGTCCGGGTTGTCGTGCTGGGCGGTGATCTCGGCCTGCGTCCGCTCGGTGAAGAAGAAGAGGGACATGATCAGGGCGATCGGGACGATCGTGTAGAAGACCTCGAGGGGGGCGTGGTACGCCACCTGCCGCGGGTAGCCCGTCTCGTACTTGCGCCGGCGGTAGGCGATCATGCACCAGAGCATGAGTCCCCAGGTCACCAGTCCCACGGCGAGGGCCGCGATCCAGGACCCGATCCACAGGTCGAGGATCATGTCGGCGTTGTCGGTGGTGCCCCGCTCGGTGGGCATCCAGCCGAGCTTCGCCTCTTCCGAGCAACCCGTCAGCGCGGTTGCTGCCAGGACTGCTACCGCAGACACCTTCGCCGTGCGGCGCCGGAGGCTGTCGGTTCGTGTGTGCGAACTCACAGACGGCCCTTCCTCTTCTTCTCGTGCTCGTCGCCTGCGCGCCGGAGGCCCCGATTCCGAGAGCCCGGACACAGTCAGGTGGAATGTTTCCCTCCGAGCTTACCCCGTGTCGCTGACATCTGGTGACACAGTGTCAGCTTCCGCGCGGCGCTCGGGACCCCTGCGGCGGACGCCCTCCGGAGCCCTGCGGAACGCGGAGAGGCCCGCCGTCCGGGCGGACGGCGGGCCTCTCGGGACGAGCGGACGGACTCAGTGGAAGGAGTCGCCGCAGGCGCAGGATCCTCCCGCGTTGGGGTTGTCGATCGAGAACCCCTGCTTGGAGATGGTGTCCTCGAAGTCGATGGTCGAGCCCTCGAGGTAGGGCACGCTCATCTTGTCCACGACGACCTCGACACCGCCGAAGTCGCGCACGGAGTCCCCGTCCAGGATGCGCTCGTCGAAGTACAGCTGGTAGATGAGGCCGGAGCAGCCGCCGGGCTGCACCGCCACGCGCAGCCGCAGGTCCGTGCGGCCCTCCTGCTCGAGCAGGGCGCGGACCTTCTGGGACGCGACATCGGTCAGGTCGACGCCGTGGGTGGGGAGGCCGTCCACTGCGGCGCCGTTGTCGGTCGTGACGCTCATGATGCTCACTTTCTGTGGAGGGGTGCCGCACGGCGTCGGGCCGGCGGCGGGTCTACCAGGGGAACAACGGATGGGCGTTCCGGTTCATTCCCGGGCCCGCTCGGGATGACGGGCCGCGTCGTCGAGGGCGAGGAGCATGAGGGTCTCGGCGACCACCGCGCGCTCGAACTCCCCCAGGTGCAGCGACTCGTTGGCGCTGTGCGCGCGGGTGTCGGGGTCCTCGACGCCCGTGATCAGGATGGCGGCCTCCGGGTACACCTCCGTGAGGTCCGCGGTGAAGGGGATGGAGCCCCCGATGCCCGTCTCCACGGCGGGCCGGCCCCACGACTCCCCCAGCGCCCACCGGGCGATCCGGGCGGCCTCGGAGCTCATGTCGGTGCGGAAGGACTGTCCCGTCTCCTCGAGCTCGAAGCGCACGTGCGCCCCGAACGGCGCGTGGGCCTCGACGTGGCGCCGGAGCGCCTCCGCCGCCTCGGCGGGGTCCTGCCCCGGGGCCGTGCGCAGGCTCAGCTTCGCCCGGGCGGAGGGGGCGATGGTGTTGGCGGCGACGTCCACGGGCGTGACGTCCATGCCGGTGACGGACAGGGCGGGCCGGGTCCACAGGCGCGAGGCGATCGAGCCGCGGCCGGCCAGCCGGACGCCGTCCTTGACGGCGGCGTCGGCCCGGAACCGCTCCTCGTCGTAGTCCAGGTCGGTGCGGTCCTCGGCGAGCAGCCCCTCGACGGCCACGGCGCCGTCGTCGTCGTGCAGGGTGGCGATGAGGCGGGCCAGCAGCGTGGGGGCGTCCAGGACCGGTCCGCCGTACAGACCGGAGTGGACGGCGTGCTCGAGCACCGACAGCTCCACGACCGCGCCGACCATGCCCCGCAGGCTCGTGGTGAGGGCGGGCACGCCGACCTCCCAGTTGGAGGAGTCCGCGATCACGATGACGTCGGCGGCCAGCCGGTCCCGGTGGGCCTCCAGGAAGTTACGGAAGGACGGGGAGCCGGCCTCCTCCTCCCCCTCCACGAAGACGGTCACGCCGAGGCCGAGACCGTCCCCGCGGTGGGCGGCGGCGGCGCGCAGCGCGCCGACGTGAGCCATGATCCCGGCCTTGTCGTCGGCCGCGCCCCGTCCGTAGAGGCGGCCGTCGCGCTCCTCGGCGGCGAACGGCTCCGAGTTCCACAGCTCGCGCCGGCCGGGCGGCTGGACGTCGTGGTGGGCGTAGAGCAGGACGGTCGGGCGACCGGGCGCGGGGCGGCGGTGGGCGACGACGGCGGGGTGGCCCGGGCCGTCCCCGAGGGGCACCCGCAGGATCTCCACCTCGTCCAGCCCGGCGTCCGAGAGGACGCCGGCCACGGCCTCCGCGCTGCGCTCGAGCTGCGCGGGGTCGAAGGACTCCCAGGCGATGCCGGGGATCGCGACCAGCTCGACGAGCTGCTCGAGGGTCCGTGGCAGGTCCGCGCGCACGACCTCGCGCACGGCGTCGACGGGAACGGTCGGGGCACAGGGCTCGGTCATGGTGCCCACCCTATGTCCGGGGCCCGGCGGGGACCGGCAGGTCCGTCGGCTATCCTTGACGGGTGTTTGGACGCAAGAAGGAAGCAGAGCGCGCAGGGTCCACGTCGGTGACCGCTGCCCCCGCCCCCACGGACCCGGCAGCCGCCCCGCGGCGGACGGAGGGCAAGGGCCGGCCCACGCCCAGCCGCCGGCAGCAGGAGGCCGCCCGGCGCCGCCCCCTGGTGCCGGAGGACCGCAAGGCCGCGAAGGCGCAGTCCCGTGACGCGGCCCGCGAGCAGCGGATGCGGGCGCAGGCGGGGATGGCCGCCGGGGACGAGCGGTTCCTCGGTCCGCGGGACCGTGGCCCGCAGCGCCGGTTCGCGCGGGACTGGGTCGACTCGCGGATCAACGTCGGCGAGTACCTCATGGTCGTGGCGCTGCTCGCGCTCGTCATCCTGTTCTTCCCCGTCCAGGAGGTGGCCACCTACGGCGTCTACCTCATCTGGGCGCTGATGGTCCTGGGCATCGTGGACGCCGTGCTGTCGACGGCGCGGATGAAGAAGGCGATGCAGGCGAAGTTCGGGACCGTGGAGGGGGGCGTGCGCTGGTACGCGGCCATGCGCTCCTTCACGATGCGCCGGCTGCGCCTGCCCAAGCCCCAGGTCGCCCGCGGCGAGCGGCCCGCCTGACCCGCTTGACCCCGCCGGCCCCGCGGCGATCCCGCCGCGGGCGGTGGGGCGGACCCGGCAGCACTGCCCCCGGACCGCGCGGTCCGGGGGCAGTGCTGTTCCCGCCGCCGGGCGGTCAGTGCCGGGCGCGCCGCGCCCGGGCGAGGCCCTGGTTGATGCGGCGGGCCCAGAAGGGGCCCTCGTAGAGGAACGCGGTGTAGCCCTGCACGAGCGCGGCACCGGCGTCGAGGCGCTCCTGGACGTCCTCGGCCGTGGTCACCCCGCCCACGGAGACCAGGGTCAGCCGGCCCCCCACGCGCTCGCGCAGCAGGCGCAGCACCTCGAGGGAGCGCCGCCGCAGCGGGGCGCCGGAGAGCCCGCCGGCCCCGTGCGCCTCGACCTCGGACGGGTCGGAGCGCAGGCCCAGCCCGTCGCGGGCGATCGTCGTGTTGGTGGCCACGATGCCGTCCAGCCCCAGGTCGAGCGCCAGGTCCGCGACGGCCAGCACGTCCTCGTCGGACAGGTCCGGGGCGATCTTCACGAGCAGGGGCACGTGCCGGTCCGCGGACTCGTCGGCGGTGCGGCCCACCGCGCTCAGGAGCGGGCGCAGGCTCTCGATCTCCTGCAGCTGCCGCAGCCCCGGGGTGTTGGGCGAGGAGACGTTGACCACCAGGTAGTCCGCCAGGGGGGCCAGGGTCCGGGCGCTCTGCAGGTAGTCGTCCACCGCGTCCTCGAGCGGCACCGTCTTGGTCTTGCCGATGTTCACGCCGAGCACGGGACGGGCCCGGCCCCGGTGGTCCGCCTCGAGCTCGCGGCGCGCCCGCGCGAGACGCGGTGCCACGGCCTCCGCGCCCTCGTTGTTGAAGCCCATCCGGTTGACCACCGCGCGGTCCCGCACGAGCCGGAAGAGCCGTGGCCGGGGATTTCCCGGCTGCGCCTGGGCGGTCACGGTGCCGATCTCGACGTGGCCGAAGCCGAGGTCGGTGAGGGCGCTGACCCCCTCGGCCCCCTTGTCGAAGCCCGCCGCGAGCCCGAACGGGGACGGGAACCGCAGGCCCATCGCCTCCACCTCGAGCGCGGGGTCGGCACGGGTGTACACCCGCAGGGCCGCGCTGACCCGCGCGGTCCGGGCCGCCCGGATTCCGAGGAACCCGGCCCGGTGGGCCCGCTCGGGGTCCATCCGGGAGAAGACGGCCGTGAAGAACGTAGGGTAGAAGCGCATGGGCCCAGTCTTCCACAGGGCTCCCCTCCGGCCGGGCGGTCGCGGAGGGGCTCCCGGGCCGCCGTCCCGACGACCGCCCACGCGAGGAGAGGGCATGGCTGCTCCCCCGGACCCGTGGGTCCCCGACGTGCTGGGGCCGGGCTTCCGCGCCCGGACCGTGGACCTGGACCCCGGCTCCGCCCCGCACGCCACCGCCACGGTGGTCCGTTACCGGCCCGGTGACGTCCCGCTCGCGCCGGACCGCCTGCGCGGGGCGGTGCTGTACCTGCACGGCTGGTCCGACTACTTCTTCAACGCCGAGCTGGCCCGCACGTGCGCGGCCGCGGGGTACGCGTTCTACGCCCTGGACCTGCACGGCTACGGGCGCAACCTCACCGACGAGGTGCTCGCCGAGGAGGACGGCTGCCCGGGGCACACCACGGACCTCGCGGACTACGACGACGACATCGCCGCCGCCCTCGAGGTGATGGCCGGAGACGGGGTCCCCGGCCCGGACGGCCGTCTGGTGCTCATGGGCCACTCCACCGGTGGCCTCACCGCGGCGATGTGGGCCTCCCGGCACCCCGACCGCCTGGACGGCCTGGCCCTCAACGCCCCCTGGATCGGCAGCCACGGCGCGGACGCCGTGGGCGCGGCCCTGCGCCCCCTGGTGGCCAGGCTCGCCGAGCAGCGCCCGGACCGTCCGGTGCGGGCCCGGCTGCGCAGCCACTACTACCGGGTGATCAGCGAGCAGGCCGAGGGCGAGTGGCCCATCGATCCGCGCTGGCGCCCCGAGACGAGCTTCGACATCACCCCGGGCTGGCTCAACGCTGTCCTTCAAGCTCAGGGTGAGGTTGCTAAGGGGCTGAACCTTCACCTTCCAGTGCTGGTGCAGACCTCTGCCCGCTCGTGCATCCGGCCCTGGTGGAGCGAGCGGATGCGCTCGGCCGACACCGTGCTGGACGTGCGGCAGATCCGCCGGCATGCGCCCGACCTGGGCACCGACGTGACGGTGCGCGCCTACGAGGGCGCCGTCCACGACGTCCACCTCTCCCGTGAGGCGGTGCGGAGGGCCGCGCAGCGCGACCTCTCGTCCTGGCTGCGCGGCCTGCGGCGCCGCCGGCCTCAGGCGGAGGCGCCCGGTCCGGCCACGCGGTCGACCGCTCCGCCGTAGCGCCGGTCGCGCCGCGCGTAGACCTCGACCGCCTCCCACAGGGTGCGGCGGTCCACGTCGGGCCAGAGGACGTCCTGGAAGACGAGCTCGGCGTAGGCGGACTGCCACAGGAGGAAGTTCGAGATGCGCTGCTCCCCGGAGGAGCGCAGGAAGAGGTCGACGTCCGGCAGGTCGGGCTCGTCCAGATAGCGCTGGACCGTCTTCTCGTCGATGCTGCGCGGGTTCAGGGTGCCCGCCCGGGCGTCGGCGGCCATGGCCGCCGCGGCGTCGGCGATCTCGGCGCGGCCGCCGTAGTTCACGCACATGGTGAGGGTCACGACGTCGTTGTCGCGGGTCGCCCGCTCCGCCTCCTCCAGGCGGTTGATGACCGATCGCCACAGACGCGGCTTGCGCCCGGCCCACCGGATCCGGATGCCCCACTCCTGGAAGGTGGGCAGCTGGCGCTCCATGACGTCGGCGGTGTAGTTCATCAGGAACGTGACCTCGTCCAGGGAGCGCTTCCAGTTCTCGGTGGAGAAGGCGTAGGCGCTCACGTACGGGATGCCCATCTCGATGGCCCCGGCCATGACCTCGATGAGGGCGGCCTCCCCCGCCTTGTGGCCCTCGTTGCGCGGCAGGCCGCGCTGGTTCGCCCAGCGACCGTTCCCGTCCATGACCACGGCCACGTGCCGGGGCACGAACTGCCGCGGGATCGGCGGGGCGCTGGCGCCGCTGGGATGGGCGGGCGGGGCGGCAAAGCCGGGCATGGTCAGCTCCGTTCCACGAGGTTCAGGGACCGGACGGCCCTCTCCAGGTGCCACTGTACGTAGCCGGCGACGATGCCGGCCGCGGCCCGGGCCGTGCGGGGCTCCACGGCGTCGATCCGCTCCCACTCACCGGTGAGCAGGGCGGAGAGGTGCTCGACGGTGTCGGGGTCGGGCGCGGCGGCCCCCGGCGGGCGGCAGGCGGGGCACACCGCGCCGCCGAGCTGGGCGGAGAACGCCTCGTGCGGTCCGGGGGCGCCGCACCGGGCGCAGTCGGTGAAGCTCGGGGCCCACCCGGCCGTGGACACGGCCCGCAGCAGGTAGGAGTCCAGGACGGACCCCGGGTCGTGCAGCCCGCGGGCCAGGGCGGACAGGGCGCCGACGAGCAGCCGGTACTGCTGGGCCGCGGACTCGTCGTCGTTCTCCGTGAACTTCTCGGCGGCCTCGGTCATGGCCGCGGCCGCGGTGTACTTGGCGTAGTCCGCGGCGATGGCCGACCCGTAGCCGCGCTTGCCCAGGGCCTGGGAGACGATGTCGAGGTTGCGGCCGGTGACGAGCTGCAGCTCGGCGACGTTGAACGGCTCGAGCCGGGAGCCGAAGCGGGAGGTGGTGCGCCGCACGCCCTTGGCGACGGCCCGGACCTGCCCGTGGTCCCGGGTCAGGAGCACCACGATCCGGTCGGCCTCGCCGAGCTTGTAGGTGCGCAGCACGACGGCGTCGTCCCGGTAGCTGCGTGATGCGAACGTCGTCCTGGCCACCGGATCATTGTCCCACGGCGGGCGGACGGCACAGGCGGGCGTGCCGGGGCCGGCACGACGACGGCGGGCGCGCCCCGGTCCGGGACGGCCCGCCGCGCCGTGACGGACGGGACGCTCAGGCCTGGGCGTCCCGCACGGCCCGGTTCACCGCCGAGACGACGGCCTTGAGGGAGGCCCGGGTGGTGTTCGCGTCGATGCCGACGCCCCACAGCACCCGGTCCCCGACGGCCGCCTCGACGTAGCTGGCGGCCTGGGCGTCGCCGCCGGCCGACAGGGCGTGCTCGCTGTAGTCGAGCACGCGCACGTCCACGCCCTCGGACGCGAAGATCGCCAGCAGCGCCTCGATGGGCCCGTTGCCCTGCGCCGTCCGGTGGTGCTGCACGCCGTCGACGTCCAGGCCGATCTCGAGGGTGCTCTCCCCGTCCTCCTCGGAGGTCGTGGTGATGTTGGTGATCCGGTACCGGCCCCAGCGCGCGGCGTCCCCGTCCTGGGCGGTGGGCAGGTACTCGTCCGAGAACACCTTCCACAGCTCCGCGCCGGAGACCTCCCCGCCGGAGGTGTCGGTGTGCTCCTGCACCACGCGGGAGAACTCGATCTGCGCCCGGCGCGGCAGGTCCAGGCCGTGCTCGTTGGCGAGCAGGTAGGCCACCCCGCCCTTGCCGGACTGCGAGTTCACGCGGATGACCGCCTCGTAGGTGCGGCCCAGGTCCTTGGGGTCGATGGGCAGGTACGGCACGGCCCAGACCAGCTCGTCGACGCCCCTCCCCTGCTCCTGCGCGTCCCGGGTCATCCGGTCGAAGCCCTTCTTGATGGCGTCCTGGTGGGAGCCGGAGAAGGCCGTGAACACGAGGTCCCCGCCGTAGGGGGCCCGCTCGGGGACGGGCAGCTGGTTGCAGTACTCCACGGTCCGGCGGATCTCGTCGATGTCGGAGAAGTCGATCTGCGGGTCCACGCCCTGGGTCAGCAGGTTCAGGCCCAGGGTCACGAGGTCCACGTTGCCGGTCCGCTCGCCGTTGCCGAACAGGCAGCCCTCGATCCGGTCCGCGCCGGCGAGGTAGCCCAGCTCGGCGGCGGCCACGCCGGTGCCGCGGTCGTTGTGCGGGTGCAGCGAGACCACGGTGGCGTCACGGTTGTAGAGGTTGCGGCACATCCACTCGATGGAGTCCGCGTAGACGTTGGGGGTGGCCATCTCGACGGTCGCGGGCAGGTTCAGGATCATCTCCCGGTCCCCGCCGATCTCGAAGGTCTCGGCCACGGCGTTGGAGATCCGCGCGGCGAACTCGAGCTCCGTGCCGGTGTAGGACTCCGGGGAGTACTCGTAGGTCACGGACGTGTTCTTCAGCTGCTCCTCGTGCTTCATGCACAGCCGCGCCCCGGTGAGGGCGATGTCCACGATCCCGTCCATGTCCTGCTCGAAGACCACGCGCCGCTGCAGCGTGGAGGTCGCGTTGTAGAGGTGCACGATCGCCTTGTCGGCGCCGTCGATGGCCTCGTAGGTGCGTTCGATGAGGTGCTCGCGGGACTGCGTCAGGACCTGGATCGTGACGTCGTCGGGGATCCGGTCCTCCTCGACGAGCCGGCGCACGAAGTCGAAGTCGGTCTGGGAGGCGGAGGGGAACCCCACCTCGATCTCCTTGTAGCCCATCCGCACGAGCAGCTCGAACATCTTGAGCTTGCGGTCGGAGTTCATGGGGTCGATGAGCGCCTGGTTGCCGTCGCGCAGGTCCACGGCGCACCAGCGGGGCGCCTCGGTGATGACCCGGTCCGGCCAGGTGCGGTCGGCGAGGTCGAACGGGAACTGCTGCTGGTACGGCACGTACTTGTGGATCGGCATGCCGGAGGGCTGCTGGTGGTTGCGCATGGGGTGGGCCTGTTCTGCTCGAGACGTCTGCGGGTGGCCGGGCATCAGGAACTCCGCAACGGGAGGCCGGCCATGCTGTCGACGGGTCAGGCCCCGTTGCGGCACGTAAGGAGGAGCGTCCCAGTCCGCATGTGTTCAACCTATCACGGTGCGCCCGGCGTGCCGGGTCGCGCGCTCACCAGTCCCCGGCCGCCTCCTGGCAGGTGTGCTGCTCGGCGGTCTGTCCGTTGAACTCCCCGGGCAGCCCGGGCCCCAGGGCGAGCCGGTCCCCCTCCTGGAAGTCCTGGCCCACCGAGACGAACACCCCCGTGACGTCGGTCGTCGGCACGATCTGCGAGGAGGGCACGCCCAGCACCTCGGCGACCTCGACGGCCGCCTCGTACCAGCCCGCGCCGAAGAACACCTGCGTGCCCGGCAGCTCGGTGGCCTGCGGGCCGGACTCGACGGCGGTGTACCCCTCGTCCTCGAGCGCGTCGGCGATCTCGGCGTCCCGGCCGTCGACGCCGGAGACGTTGGCGACCGTGAGCGGGACCGTGGCGGGGTCGACCGTCGGGACCGGGGTGGCGGCGTCGGGCGACGGGGTCGCGGAGGAGGTGGGGGCGTCGGTGGGCCCCGCGGACGGCGACGTGAGCGGGCGGTCCTCGCGCAGGGCCTCGAAGAGGTGCTCGGCCGGCTCCTCGTCGAGCTGCAGCCGGTTGGGGTCCGCCTCGTAGGGCTCCGTGGGCACGGTGACGAAGACCATGGCTCCGAGGTCGATCCCCCGGACGGCCGTGGCGAGGCCCACCACGGTCGGGACGGAGCCCAGCCCCTCGTCGACGTGCAGGTTGCGGGTGGCGACGTCGGCGATCTCGTAGAGCCTGGGGAGGTCCCGCAGCGTGCCCTCGTCCTTGATCTTGCGGGCCAGGGAGGCGAGGAAGGACTGCTGGGACCGGATCCGGCTCGTGTCCCCGCCGTCGCCGAAGGCGGCACGGCTGCGCAGGAACGCCAGGGCCTGCTCGCCCTCCACGGAGGACACCCCGGCGGGCAGCTCCAGACCCGACTTCGGGTCGTCGACGGCTTCGTTGACGCACACCTCGACCCCGCCCACGGTCGAGGAGAGCTCCTTCACCGCGTTGAAGTCGGCGAGCATGAAGTGGTCGATCTTGAGCCCGGTCATCTCGTTGACGGTCGCGACCGTGCACCCGGGCCCGCCGTTGGCGATCGCGGAGTTCAGCATCGCGTCCTCCTCGGCCGGGTGGACCTCGCCGGTCTCGGGATCCGTGCAGCGCGGGATGTCGGCCACCAGGTCGCGGGGCAGGGAGACCACGGACACACCGCTGCGGTCCTCGTTCACGTGCACCAGCATCATGACGTCGGTCAGCCCGGACCCGGAGCTGTCGTCCTCGTCGCCGTAGCGCTCGTTGCCCTCGCCGTCACGGGTGTCCGTGCCCATCACGAGGATGTCCAGCGGGCCGGCCTCGGGCCCGGTCCCGTCGCCGAGGTCGAGCGGGGAGGTGTCCAGGTTGGACTGCAGCCGCCAGGTGGCGGCCACGCCGGCCCCGAGGACCGCGAGCAGCACGGCGACCAGCGCGACGGCGGCCCAGCGCTTCCGGGACCATCGGCGGGCGCGCGGACGTGCGGGGACGTCGGGGGGCGATGAGGACACGGTGTTCTTCTCCTGGGGGCCCCGGGCACGAGGCCCGGGGTCGGGGGACGGCGCCCGGCCGGGGCGCCGGGTGTCATGGTAGTCGCCCGCCCCGTGGCCGGGGGCGGGCGACGCGGCGGGGCCGGGACGCGGCCGTGGTTCAGAAGCCCAGCCGGGAGAGCTGCTTGGGGTCGCGCTGCCACTCCTTGGCGACCTTCACGTGCAGGTCGAGGTAGACCTTCGTGCCCAGCAGGGCCTCGATGGCGGTGCGGGAGCGGGTGCCGATCTCGCGCAGCCGCGCGCCGCCCTTGCCGATGATGATGGCCTTCTGCGAGGACCGCTCGACGTAGACGTTGACGCGCACGTCGAGCAGCGGGCGGTCCGCGGGGCGGTCCTCGCGGGGCACCATCTCCTCGACCACGACCGCGAGGGAGTGCGGCAGCTCGTCCCGCACCCCCTCCAGCGCGGCCTCCCGGACGAGCTCGGCGACCATCGTCATCTCGGGCTCGTCGGTCAGCTCGCCGTCGGGGTACAGGGCCGGGGACTCCGGCATCCTGCCGATGAGCAGCTCCGCGAGGGCCTCGACCTGGAACCCGTCCACGGCGGAGACGGGGATGACGTCGGCCCAGCCCGGGTCGTCGGCGTCCGGGCGGGGCGCGTGCGCGGCTCCGGCGCGGTGGCGGGGCTTGCGGGCGGCCCGTTCGGCCCGCTCCGCGCGGACCCGGTGCTCGGCCTCCATGACGGTGCGGCCCAGCTCGGTGACCGCCAGCAGCTGCTCCGTGAGCTCGGCGCGGGAGACGGTGTCCGTCTTGGTCACGATCGCCACCACCGGCTTGTTCCCGGAGGCCGCGAGCTGCTGGGCGATGAACCGGTCCCCGGGGCCGATCTTCTCGTCCGCGGGCACGCAGAAGCCGATGACGTCGACCTCGGCGAGGGTGTCCGCCACGAGGTCGTTGAGCCGCTCGCCGAGCAGCGTCCGCGGCCGGTGCAGGCCCGGGGTGTCCACGAGCACGAGCTGGCCCTCGGGCCGGTGCACGATGCCCCGGATGGTGTGCCGCGTGGTCTGCGGCCGGCTCGAGGTGATCGCGACCTTCTGCCCGACCAGGGCGTTGGTGAGCGTGGACTTCCCGGCGTTGGGGCGGCCGACCAGCACGGCGAACCCGGCGCGGAACGGGGTGTGCTCCCCGGCTGCGGGCTCACCGGCGGGAACGGCGGGTGTGGGCTCAGACATGGTGGTGGGACTCCTCCTCGGACTCCTGGGCGGCGGGCTCCACTGCCGTGGACCCCGGAGGGACCCAGTCGGGGTCCCGGCGGACCTCGAGCTGGCCCACCCGGTTGCGCCGGCCCTCCAGGGTGACGGCCTCGAGGACGATGCCCTCGACGGTGGCGCGGGAGCCCACGATGGGCACCCGGCCGATGGACTTGGCGAGCAGGCCGCCGGCCGTGTCGACCTCGTCGTCCTCGAGGTCGACGCCGAACAGGTCGCCCAGGTCCTCGACGCCGAGCCGGGCGGAGACGCGGTAGCGTCCGCCGCCGAGCTCGGCGACCTCGGGCTTCTCCCGGTCGTACTCGTCGACGATCTCCCCGAGCAGCTCCTCGATGAGGTCCTCCAGGGTCACGAGCCCGGCCGTGCCGCCGTACTCGTCGACCACGACGGCCACGTGGATGGACTCGAGCTGCATCTCGCGCAGCAGCTCGTTGACCTTCTTCGACTCGGGCACGTAGCGCACCTCCCGGGCGAGCTCGGAGAGCCCCCCGAGACGCAGGCCGGTGCCGAGGCGGTGCACCCGCTCCGCGAGGTCCTTCTGGTACAGGATGCCGAGGACGTCGTCGGCGCTCTCGCCGATCACCGGGATGCGGGAGTAGCCGGAGCGGAAGAACAGGTTCAGGGCGTTGTCCACGGTGTCGTCGTCGTCGACGGAGACCATGTCGGTGCGGGGCACCATGACCGCCCGGACGTTGGTGTCGTCGAGGTCGAAGACCGAGTGCAGCAGCTCCGCCTCGTTGTCCTCGATGAGGGCCTGGCCCGTGGAGCGGTCGACGAACTCGAGCAGCTCCTCCTCGGTCAGGTAGCCGGGGGCGGTGCGCTCCGGGTCCCGGGCGACCGACGAGCCCAGGCGCACGAGCATCCCGGGGACCGGGCCGAGCACCGTGCGCAGCACGCGCACGAGACCCGCGGTGGCCCGCACGGTGCCCGCGGCGTTGCTCCGGCCGACCTGGCGGGGCGAGACGCCGGTGAGCACGAAGCCGACGGCCGCCATGACCACGGTGGCCAGCAGCCCGGCCAGCCAGACGTCGTCGAGACCGTCGAACATCGCGAGGGCGACCGCCACGGCGGAGGCCGTCTCGAACCACACGCTCCAGAAGCGCAGGGCCTGCAGGTGCGCGGTCGGCGTGGCCAGGATCCTGGCGGCCGAGGACTCGGGGGCGTCCCGGGTGATGGCCTCGGCGTCCGCGCGGGGCAGGTAGGTGAGGCCGGTCTCGGCGGCCGTGAGGACGAAGGCCGTGCCCAGGAACACGATCGCCGCGACGACCAGGACGGCAGTGGTCATCATGGGGCGCTACTCCATGGTCTCGACGGGCGCGGGCCGGCCGAGGAAGTCCGTGAGCAGGTCCCGCTGGAGGGCGAACATGACCCGCCGCTCCTCCGGCTCGGCGTGGTCGTGCCCCAGCAGGTGCAGGATGCCGTGGGTGGTGAGCAGGCACAGCTCGTCCGCGACGGAGTGCCCGGCGGCCTCGGCCTGCCGGAGGGCCACCGGGGGGCACAGCACGATGTCGCCCAGCGTTCCCACGGCGGGCTCCTCCGGGGTGCCCGGTCGTAGCTCGTCCATGGGGAAGGACAGGACGTCGGTGGGGCCGGGCAGGTCCATCCACTCGACGTGCAGGCGCGCCATCTCGTCCTCGTCGACGACCGCGATGGACAGCTCCGCGTCGGGGTGCACGTGCAGCCGCTCCAGGACGTGGTCCGCGAGCCGGCCCAGCAGCTCGACGTCGACCGCGGACCAGGCCGGGCGGTCCGCCGCCGGGACGTCCTGCGGGTCGGCCCGGAGGTCGAACTCGACGGCCATCAGGCCTCCTCCCCGTCCCCGGCCGGGGCGGCGTCGCGAGCGGCACGGGTCTCGTCCTTGCGGCGGCGCCGCTCGTTGCGGTGCCGGTTGGTCGTGTCGAAGGCGTCGTAGGCGCTGACGATCCGGCTCACCAGCTCGTGGCGCACCACGTCCTCCGCGGTCATCTCCGTGAACGCGACGTCCTCGACGCCGCCCAGCACGTGCTGGACCTGGCGCAGCCCGGAGGACGTGCTCCCCGGCAGGTCCACCTGGGTGACGTCCCCGGTGACGACCATCTTGGAGCCGAAGCCGAGCCGGGTGAGGAACATCTTCATCTGCTCCGGCGTGGTGTTCTGCGCCTCGTCGAGGATGATGAAGGCGTCGTTGAGGGTGCGGCCGCGCATGTACGCCAGCGGGGCCACCTCGATGGTGCCCGCCTCCATGAGCCGCGGGATCGAGTCCGGGTCCATCATGTCGTGCAGCGCGTCGTAGAGCGGGCGCAGGTACGGGTCGATCTTCTCGCTGAGCGTGCCGGGCAGGAAGCCGAGCCGCTCCCCCGCCTCCACCGCCGGGCGGGTGAGGATGATCCGGGACACCTCCTTGGCCTGCAGGGCCTGGACCGCCTTGGCCATGGCCAGGTAGGTCTTGCCCGTACCGGCCGGGCCGATGCCGAAGACCACGGTGTGCTCGTCGATGGCGTCGACGTAGGCCTTCTGGTGCAGCGTCTTGGGGCGGATCTTGCGCCCGCGGCTCGAGAGGATGTTCTGGGTGAGGGCGCCGCTGGGCCGGGCGGTGAGGTCCCGGCCGATCAGCGCGAGCAGCTGGGTGATGACCTGGGGGGTGATCGAGGTCTCGCGCCCGGCCAGCACCTTCAGCTCGTCGAACAGGGTGGCGACGATCTGCACGGCCCCGCCCGGGCCCTCGATGCCGAGCTCGAGTCCGCGGGGGCTGGTCTCGAGGCCCGGGAACGCGGTCTCCACCTGGCGCAGGGTGTCGTCCCCGGAGCCGAGACAGCGGACCATCGTCTCGCGGTCGGGGAAGGTGATGACGGTGCGGGCCGTCAGTGGGTGCGTGGTGCCGGGCAGCGTCTCAGTCATGGGTTCGGCCGCGCGGGCCGTGCTCTCGCTCTCGATCGGGTTGCCGTGGATGGGTCGGCGGACGGCGCTCGTCCTCCTTCCAGGGTACCGCGCGGCTCCGGCGCCGGAGGCCGCGGGGGCGCACATTCCGATTTGGTATCGGTCACGGCCGCAGGGGCTCCTCGGCTGGGGGCGCCCTCGGCCGATGTGCTGGAATGGTGCGGTCCTCCGGCAGGGGGACGGGTGCGACCTCCTCCCCCCCCCCGGTGCCGGCACCGCCCCCCAGCAGATCCCGCAGAAGATCCCGGAAAGCCGAGGTGCGCGTCCCCCCATGACCACCGCCCGTTCCCGGCGCCCGTCCGCCCGCGCCCGCTTCCCCGTGCTGGCGCTGTCCGCGGCGGGCGTCCTCGTCCTCGGCGCGTGCGCCACCGGTCCGGGCAGCTCCCTCGACGGCGCGGTCCCCGCGTCGGGCACCGTTCCGGCGGCGCCCGCCGCGTCGGGCACCGCCGAGGTCAGGGTGGCCACCACGAAGCTGCCCGTCTACTGGGTGGGCCGCGCGGCCGGCGAGGAGCGGCTGTTCCGGGAGTTCCGGGACGCCTCCGAGGCCGCCGCGGCCGTGGACCCCATCGCCGCAGCGGCCGCGCTGATGACCGGGGCGACCCCGCGGGACCCGGACTACCGGACGCTGTGGTCCCCGGTGGACCGGGTGGGCGCCTCGACGTCCCCCGAGGGGACCATCACGGTGGACATGCCGTCGGAGGCCTTCCGCGCGGACCTGGACGGGAACGAGGCCCGGCTCGCCCTCCAGCAGCTCGCGCACACGGTCACGGCCGCCGCGGGAACGGCGGGCCTGCTGCCCGAGGGCTCCGAGGCCGAGGTGAAGGTGCTCGTGGACGGCCGTCCCGACGAGGAGGTCTTCGGCGCCGTGCGACTCGACGCCCCCCTCCGGCCCGACGAGAGCGCCGAGGCGCCGATCTGGCTCGACGAACCACGGCAGGACGCCCGCGCCGAGGGCTCCCTGACCGTGTCCGGCCGGGCGCTGGACGGTGTCCGGAGCGGCCGCTGGAGCGTGGCCGAGCAGGACGGGCGGCGCGTCTCGAGCGGCGCGGCCGCCGCCGTCCCGCGCGCCGACGGGACCGCCGGGTTCCGGACGGAGGTCGAGCTGGAGCCCGGCGACTACGTCGTGACGGTCGTCGGCCGGAACGCGGAGGGCGACACCGTGCGCGACGACAAGGACGTGGCGGTGCTCCCGGGCTGATCCGGTCCGGCTGGGCTCAGCGGGGCCCGGACGCCCAGCGTCCGAGCGCGGCGCTGAGCACCGCCAGCGCGGCGGGTCCGGCGGTCGAGCTGCGCAGCACCTCGTGGCCGAGCCGCACCGCGTGGGCTCCCGCGCCGGCCAGGGCCTCGAGCTCCGCCGGGGCGATGCCCCCTTCGGGCCCCACCACCAGGACGATCCGCTCCGAGCCCGCCCACGGCACCCCCGGGGCGCCGGTCAGTTCGGCGAGGGACTCGCCGGCCTCCTCGTGCAGGACGAGGCCCCGCGTCCCCGGCTCGCCGAGCAGACGGGCGAGCTCCCGGGTGGTGCACAGCGGCAGCACCTCCGGCCAGGCCGCCCGGCGGGACTGCTTGGCGGCGGCCGCGACGGTGTGGACCCACTTCTCGTGGCTCTTGGCGGCGCGCTCCTTCTTCCACCGCACGATCGAGCGGTCGGCCTGCCACGGCACCACGGCGTCCACGCCCAGCTCGGTGGCCGTCTCCGCGGCCAGCAGGTCCCGGTCGCCCTTCGCGAGGGCCTGGGCGAGGACGAGCCGGGGCGTGCGGACGGGCTCGGTCGTCACCGAGACGACGCCGACCTCCATGCTGTCGCGGTCGGCCGAGCGCAGCTCCCCGGTGGCCCGGGTCCCCGCGCCGTCGACGAGCTCGAGGGGCTCGCCGGGCGCGAGGCGGCGCACGGTGACGGCGTGCCGGGCCTCCGGGCCGGTGACCGTGAGCGCCGCTCCGGGGCGGAGGCCCGTGAGCCGGCCCGGCTCGACCTTGAAGACCGGCAGGCTCACAGGTCGGAGAACCTGTCCTTGAGCCGGGAGAAGAAGCCGCCGGAGCCGGCCGGGGAGTTCAGGGTCGTGCCGGTCGACTGGTCCTCGCCGCGCAGCCGGGACAGCTGCTCGAGCAGCTCGCGCTGCTCGTCGTCGAGCGCCGTGGGCGTCTCGACCTCGAGGTGGACGAACAGCTCGCCGCGTCCGCCGCCGCGCAGCCGGGTGGCCCCGAGCTCGTGCAGGGTCACGGTGTGGCCGGTCTGCGTGCCGGGGGACACGGGGACCTCGCGCTCGCCGTCGAAGGTCTCGAGGGTCACCGTGGTGCCGAGGGCCGCGGAGGTCATGGGCACCCGGACGCGGGCGTGCAGGTCGTCGCCCTGGCGCTCGAACGTGGGGTCCGGGTCGACCTTGAGCTCGACGTAGAGGTCGCCGTTGGGGCCGCCGGCGGTGCCGGCCTCGCCCTGTCCCGAGAGGCGGATCCGGTTGCCGGTCGAGACGCCGGCGGGGATCTTGACGGTCAGCGGGCGGCGGTCGCGCACGCGGCCCTCGCCGTAGCACTCGTGGCAGGGGTGCTTGATGACGGTGCCGAAGCCCTGGCAGGTGGCGCACGGGGCGGCAGTGACCACGGTGCCCAGGATGGACTGGACCTGGCGCTGGACCTGGCCGGAACCGTGGCAGACCTCACAGGTCTCGGGCTGGGTGCCCGCCTGGCAGCAGCTGCCGTTGCACGTGGGGCAGACCACGGCGGTGTCCACGGTGATCCTCTTCTCCGTGCCGAAGACCGCGTCCCGGAGGGAGACGCGGACGTTGATCAGCGCGTCCTGGCCCTGGCGGGTGCGGGACGCGGGGCCGCGCCGGCCGGAGCCGGCGCCCCCGGCGCCCTGGAAGAAGGTGTCGAAGATGTCGGCGAAGCCGAAGCCCGAGCCGGGGAAGCCCCCGCCGAAACCGGTGTCGGTGCCGTTCTCGTTGCCGGTCGCGTCGTAGACCCTCCGCTTCTCGGGGTCGGAGAGGACGTCGTTGGCGTGGGAGAGGCGCTTGAAGTCCTCGGCGGCCTCAGGGCCGGGGTTGACGTCGGGGTGCAGCCGGCGGGCCTTCTTGCGGTAGGCCTTCTTGATCTCTTCCTGGCTGGCGTCCCGGGACACGCCCAGGGTCTCGTAGTGATCGCTCACCGTGGTCCGTTCTGTCGAGAGGTCTGTGGTGGGTTTCGCTGGAGGGCCCCGGGAGCGGGGCCCGCGGGGGCTCAGCCCCCGAGGATACGGGAGAGGTAGCGGGCGACGGCGCGCACGGCGGCCATCGTGGACGGGTAGTCCATGCGCATGGGACCGACGACCCCCACCTTCGACTGCGGCCCGTAGCCGGTGGCGACGACGGCGGCCTCGGACAGGGGGCCCTCGGCGTTCTCCGTGCCGATCCGCACGGCGACCCCGCGGGCGTCCTGCTCCATCTCCGAGAGCAGCCGGAGCATCACCACCTGCTCCTCGAGGGCCTCGAGGACCGGGCCGATGCTCAGGTGGAAGTCCCCCGTGGCACGGGCGAGGTTGGCGGTGCCGGCCATGACCATGCGGTGCTCGGCCCCGCCGGCCGCGAGGGCGGCCACGGTCTCCCCCACCGCCGCGGCGGCCGGCTGGAGCGGCGGGGCGGTGCCCGCGGCCATCACCGCGAGGGCGTCCGGCACCGCGGTCAGGGAGCGCCCCACCACGGCGGCCAGCACCCGGGCGCGCAGCTCGAGCAGCTGGGACTCCTCGAGGGGCGCCCGCAGCACGGCCACGCGCTGGGCCACCCGGCCGTTGGTCGGGATGAGCACCACGAGCACCCGCCCGGCCCCGAGGTCCACGACCTCGACGTGACGCACGGTCACGCCGGAGGCGTGCGGGTACTGCACGACCGCGACCTGCTGGGTCAGCTGCGCGAGCAGCCGCACGGTGCGCTCCATGACGTCGTCGATGTCCGCGGCGTCGTCGAGCAGGCGCTGGATGGCCCGCCGCTCCGGCCCGGACAGCGGCTTGACGGCCGCGATCTGGTCCACGAACGTGCGGTAGCCCTTGTCGGTGGGGATCCGGCCGGAGCTCGTGTGGGGGGCCGTGATCAGGCCCTCCTCCTCGAGCGCGGCCATGTCGTTGCGCACGGTGGCCGAGGAGACGCCGAGCCGGTGCCGGTCCACGAGCGCCTTGGAGCCCACGGGCTCGCGGAAGTGCACGTAGTCCTCCACGATGGCCTGCAGGATCTGCAGTCGTCTCGGATGGTTCACGCCGCTCCTCCCCGGTCCGTGCTCGTGCTCCGGCCGCCCTGGCACTCGGGTGGCCACAGTGCTAACGCCGTCCAGTGTAGCCCCCGTGTCCGACCACCGGGCCGCCACCCCCGGTTTGGTACGCTTCCGGCTGATCCGCGCCGGACGCGCGGCACCGCGACCCGGGAGGACGACCATGAGCGACCACGGCTGGGGGCCGCGCAGCCTCGACGACGACGCCCTCGCCCGCCGCCGGCCCGCGTCCGCGGAGGTTCCGGTGGCGCCGGGGCTGCTCCTGGAGGACGTGACGACCGGCTGGGTCGGCGCCGTCGTGTCCCTGGAGACCATCGGCGGCATGCGCGTGATGGGGCTGGAGGACCGCCGGGGCCGGGTCAAGGCGTTCCCGCTGGGACCGGGGTTCCTGCTCGAGGGCGAGCCCGTGGTCGTCGTCGAGCCCCGCCGGACCCCGGCGGCGAGGACGCCCGCTCGCACGCGGTCGGGGTCCGTGGCCGTCGAGGGGCTGCGCGCGAGCACCGCGAAGGCCTCCCGGGTGTGGGTCGAGGGCTACCACGACGCCGAGCTGGTGGCGAAGGTGTGGGGCCACGACCTGGCCGTCGAGGGCATCGTGGTGGAGCCGCTGCACGGCATCGACGACCTGCCCGCCGCCGTGCGGGAGTTCGGGCCCGGCCCCGGGCGGCGGCTCGGGATCCTCGTGGACCACCTCGTGACGGGCTCCAAGGAGTCCCGGATCGCGGCCGAGACCATGCGCCTGCCCGGCGCCGCGGGCAACGTCCTGGTGCTGGGCCACCCGTACGTCGACATCTGGCAGGCGGTCAAGCCGCGCGCGCTCGGCGTCGACGCCTGGCCCGTGGTGCCCCGCGGCACCGACTGGAAGACCGGCGCCGCCGCCGCCCTCGGCTGGCCGCACCGGACCCCCGGGGACCTGGGACGGGCCTGGCAGCACATCCTCGCCCGCGTGGACAGCTACGCCGACCTGGAGCCGTCCCTGCTGGGCCGCGTCGAGGAGCTGATCGACTTCCTCACCGCGCCCGCGGCCTGATCCGAGGCGTGATCCGGCGCGCCCCCGCACCCTCCGGCGGCCGGGACGAGCCGGTCGTGACGTCACAAAGGCACACGTGCGAGGCCGCGATCCGCCGCCGTCCGGACCGGTCGGTAGGATGGTGGAGTCCCACCCACCGGCCGCGGTTCCGCCGCGGTCCCACCGCCGAAGGACTTCCGTGCCCGTGCAGACCGACCCCCGATCGAGCCGCGAGAACGCCGGGGCCCCGTTCGAGGGCCTCTCCCCCGTGGCCCAGCCACTGACCGTCACCGAGGACCACCAGTGGGCGACCCTGGCGCACTTCGGCGGCGTCATCGGCTTCCTCCCCTCGTTCCTGCTCCACCGCGTCTTCCGCGGCCGGGGGCCGTTCACCGAGCAGGAGTCCATGGAGGCCATGAACTTCACCCTGCTGCCGACCCTCGTGGTGGTGGCGGGCATCCTGCTGGCCCCGGTGCCGTTCATCGGCTGGTTCTTCGCGCTCGCCGCCGCCGCCGCGTGGCTGCTGCTGGCCGTCGGGTCCTTGATCGGCGGGGTCCGCGTCAACCAGGGCGAGCCGCACCAGTACCGCTTCAACACCCGGCTCTACGACCGGCTCGTCGAGAAGCTGCGCGAACGGTCCCGGGAGCGCGCCGAGCGCGGCTGACGCCGCTTCTCGCACGCGGGGACGTCCCGCGCCGGGTCCGCCCTCTCCGGCGGCGAAAGGGAGCCGCGCCGCTCAGGCGAGCAGCCGCCGCACCACGGCGTCGCCCAGGAGCCGGCCCCGCAGGGTCAGCACCACCGAGCCGCGCAGCGCCGCCGCGGGCTCCACGAGACCGTCGGCGATCAGCCCGGCGACCGCGCCGCGCCCGCTCCCGGTCAGGGCGGCCGTGGGCAGACCGTCGCGGATCCGGGCCTCCAGCATCACGCGCTCGAGGTGCCGGGTCCCGGCGTCGAGGATCTCGCGCCCGGCCGCGGGCGACTGCCGCGCGCGCACCCGGTTGGTGTAGGGCACGGGGTGCTTGAGGTTCCACCAGCGCGTCCCGCCCACGTGCGAGTGCGCACCGGGGCCGATGCCCCACCAGTCCTGGTTGCGCCAGTACGCGAGGTTGTGCCGGCTGCGGTGGGCTCCGGGGTCCGCGCCGCCGGCGGGGCGGGCCCAGTTGCTCACCTCGTACCACTCGAAGCCGGCGTCCCCGAGGATCCGGTCCGCGAGCTCGTACTTGTCGGCCTGGTCGTCCTCGTCGATGGGCGGGACCTCCCCGCGCCGCATCCGCGCTGCGAGCTTCGTGCCGTCCTCGATGATCAGCGAGTACGCGGAGACGTGGTCCGGCTCATAGCCCACCGCCGTGCGCACCGAGTGCTCCCAGTCGGCCAAGGACTCCCCGGGGGTGCCGTAGATGAGGTCCACACTGACGCCCAGGCCCGCCTCGCGTGCCCAGCGGACGGCGCGGGGCACGTTCTCCGGGTCGTGCGTGCGGTCCAGGACGGCGAGCACGTGGGGAACGGCCGACTGCATCCCGAAGGACACCCGGGTCACCCCGGCCGCCGCGAGCACCGCGAGGGACTCCGGCGTCACGGAGTCCGGGTTGGCCTCGGTGGTCACCTCCGCGCCCTCGGCGAGCCCGAAGCTCTCCCGGGCCTGCGCCAGGACCGCCGCGAGGTCCTCGGCGGGCAGCAGCGTGGGGGTCCCGCCGCCGAAGAACACGCTGTGCAGCGGGCGGGGGGCGGCCCCGGAGTCCGCCAGCACCCGGCGCGCCCAGCGGACCTCCGCCGCGGCGTCGCCGGCGTAGGCGTCCTGGGACACCCCGGCGCCGAGCTCCACGGCCGTGTAGGTGTTGAAGTCGCAGTACCCGCACCGGACCGCGCAGAACGGCACGTGCACGTAGAGGCTGAGCGTGCGCTCGGCGGAGCCCTCCGCGGCGGAGGCCGGCAGCAGACCGTCGAGCGGGCCGGGCAGGCCCTCCGGCTGTGCGGGGGCCACTACTTCTTCTTGTCCTTCGCCCCGGCCTCGTCGGAGGACAGCGCCGCGACGAACGCCTCCTGGGGGACCTCCACACGGCCCACCATCTTCATCCGCTTCTTGCCCTCCTTCTGCTTCTCGAGCAGCTTGCGCTTGCGCGAGATGTCGCCGCCGTAGCACTTGGAGAGCACGTCCTTGCGGATCGCGCGGATGTTCTCGCGGGCGATCACCCGGGAGCCGATGGCCGCCTGGATGGGGACCTCGAACTGCTGGCGCGGGATGAGCTCGCGCAGCTTGCCGGTCATCATCACCCCGTAGGCGTACGCCTTGTCCCGGTGGGTGATGGCGCTGAAGGCGTCCACCGGCTCACCCTGCAGGAGGATGTCCACCTTGACGAGGTCGGCGGCCTCCTCGCCCTCGGCCTTCCAGTCCAGGGACGCGTAGCCCTTGGTGCGCGACTTCAGCTGGTCGAAGAAGTCGAAGACGATCTCGGCGAGGGGCAGCCGGTAGCGCAGCTCCACCCGGTCCTCGGAGAGGTAGTCCATGCCCTTGAGCTGGCCGCGCTTGGACTGGCACAGCTCCATGATCGCGCCGATGAACTCGGAGGGCGCCAGCACCGTCGCGGCGACCATGGGCTCGCGGATCTCGGCGATCTTCCCCTCGGGGAACTCGGACGGGTTCGTGACCACGCGCTCGGAGCGGTCCTCGAGGGTGACGTTGTAGCTCACGGAGGGCGCCGTGGAGATCAGGTCGAGGTCGAACTCCCGCTCCAGCCGGTCCCGGGTGATCTCCAGGTGGAGCAGGCCCAGGAACCCGCAGCGGAACCCGAAGCCCAGGGCCGCGGAGTTCTCGGGCTCGTAGACCAGGGCGGCGTCGTTGAGCTGGAGCTTGTCGAGGGCGTCGCGCAGCACCGGGTAGTCGGAGCCGTCGATGGGGAAGAGCCCGGAGAAGACCATCGGCTTGGGGTCCTCGTAGCCGCCCAGGTTCTCGGCCGCCGGCCGCTGGTGGTTGGTCACGGTGTCGCCCACCCGGGACTGGCGGACGTCCTTGACGCCGGTGATGAGATAGCCCACCTCGCCCACGCCGAGCCCCTCGGTGGGCTTCGGCTCCGGCGAGATGACCCCGATCTCCAGCAGCTCGTGCTGGGCGCCGGTGGACATCATCCGGATCCGCTCGCGCGGAGTCAGCTTGCCGTCGACCACGCGGATGTAGGTGACCACGCCGCGGTAGGTGTCGTAGACGGAGTCGAAGATCATGGCCCGCGACGGCGCGTCGGCCCGGCCCTCCGGGGGCGGGACCTCCCGGACGATCCGGTCCAGCAGCGCCTCCACGCCCTCGCCGGTCTTCCCCGAGACCCGCAGCACGTCGTCCGGGTCCACGCCGATGAGGTTGCCCAGCTCCTGGGCGTACTTCTCCGGCTGGGCCGCGGGCAGGTCGATCTTGTTCAGCACCGGGATGATCGTGAGGTCGTTCTCCATGGCCAGGTAGAGGTTGGCCAGGGTCTGCGCCTCGATGCCCTGGGCGGCGTCCACCAGCAGCAGGGCCCCCTCGCACGCGGCCAGGGACCGGGAGACCTCATAGGTGAAGTCCACGTGGCCCGGGGTGTCGATCATGTTCAGGGCGTAGTCCGTGCCCGCCACGTTCCACGGCATCCGCACGGCCTGGGACTTGATGGTGATCCCGCGCTCGCGCTCGATGTCCATCCGGTCCAGGTACTGGGCCTTCATCTCCCGGGGCGTCACCACGCCGGTGGCCTGCAGCATCCGGTCCGCGAGCGTGGACTTCCCGTGGTCGATGTGGGCGATGATGCAGAAGTTGCGGAGGATCGACGGGTCGGTCGAGGCGGGAACCGGGGCATTGACGGCCAGCGGTGACACGGGCGGTCCTTTCTCCGGGAGATCGTCGCTTCCGGCAGGTCCTGGGGCTACCGGCGGGTGGATCGCGCCGGGGATTCAACTGTCCAGTTTCCCACGTTCGGTCATGGAGAGCCATTTCGCCCCGTGGGAGCCCGACGACGCCGGGCGCCCGCTGGCTAGAGTGGGCGCATGAAGCTGAACCTCGGCACCCTGGCCCGGCTCGCCGCCCGCGCTGTGGACGCCTACCGGCGCTCCGGCGGTCGCGGTCCGGAGCGCCGCCGGCCCGGCGGACGCGCCGCCTCCACCTCGCCGCGGCCCACCGTGCCGTCCCGGACCGGCGACACCCGCACCGAGGGGCTCTCCCGCCCCTACCCCGGGGACTGGACGGGCCCCGTCCGGCCCGTCTACCGCCCGCTGTCCGACGGCGAGGCCGATCCCGGGGAGATCGTGTGGACCTGGGTGCCCTTCGAGGAGGACCACCGCCGCGGCAAGGACCGCCCGGTGCTCGTCGTGGACCGGGCCGGGGACCACCTGCTGTGCCTGATGCTCACCTCCCAGGACCGCAACAACGGGCTGGAGCAGGACCCCGCCTACGTGGACGTGGGGACGGGCCCGTGGGACCCCCGGGGCCGGCCGTCCGAGGTCAAGCTCGACCGTGTGGTCCAGGTGCTGCCCGCGGACGTCCGGCGGGAGGGCGCGGTCCTGCCCGAGCACCTCTTCGACCGGGTGGCCGGACGGCTGCACCGCCTGCGCGGCTGAGCGCGCCGTTCCGCGGAGTGCCGCGTGTCGCCGCCGCCCGGCGGCGGGGCGCGGTCTGCTAGACTTTTCTGCTGTGTGTCCGCGCTGGTCGTCGGGCACTGCAGGGCGGTCGCCACACGGGCGTCCCCACTCCCACTCAGTCACATGACGGTCCTGTTTGCCCTCACTGACCGAATTCCGCACCCATCGCCAAGGAGTTATACGTGGCCAACATCAAGTCCCAGAAGAAGCGCAACCTCACCAACGAGAAGGCGCGTCTGCGCAACAACGCGTACAAGTCCGAGCTGAAGACGCTGGTCCGCCGCGTCGACGAGGCCGTCGGCGCCTCCGACAAGGAGACCGCCCAGGACGCCCTGCGCGTCGTCTCCCGCAAGCTCGACAAGGCCGTCAGCAAGGGCGTCCTGCACAAGAACAACGCGGCCAACAAGAAGTCCGGTCTGGCCAAGCTGGTCGCCAAGATCTGATCCCGGTTCCCCGCGAGCCGCGACCGCCGCACCGGCGGTCCGCACGGAGGCCCCGTTCCGCTCAGGGACGGGGCCTCCGTCGTGCGCGCTCCGCGGCTCAGTGCCGCCCGGACAGGGCGATCGTCGTGATGGCCCGCTCCACCGCGTAGGCCGGGTCCCGCCCCTCGCCCTTGACCTGCGCGTCGGCCTCGGCCAGCGCCCGCAGCGCCCGCACGAGGTCCTCCTCGGAGAAGCGCCGGGACTCCTCCTGCGCCCGCTCCACCTGCCACGGGGCCGCCCCGATGCGCTGGGCGAGCTGACCCGCGCCGCCGCGGGTCCCGTGCACCTGGGCGATCGTGCGCAGCTTCGCCGCCAGGGCCCCGACCATCGGGACGGGGTCCACCCCGGTGTCGAGAGCCTGGCGCCACAGCTTGAGGGCGCTCTCGGCGCGTCCGGCGAGGGCGGCGTCCGCGACCTTGAACGCGGTGGCCTCCACGCGCCCGCCATAGTACTTCTCGACGTCGTCGAAGCTGATGCTCTCGGGCCCGTCGGAGAGCAGCTGGGCGCACGCGGCGGCCAGCTCCGCCGTGCTGCTGCCCACGGCCGCGGCCAGGGCACGGGCGGCGTCCGGGTCGATGCGGCGCCGGTGGGTGCGGAACTCGGTGACGATGAAGTCGGTCTTGTCGCGGTCGTTCTTGAGGGGCTTGCACTCCACGACGGCGGCGCCGGCGGCCTTGAGGGCGTCGAGGAGCTTCTTGCCGCGGTTGCCGCCGCTGTGCTCCCACAGCACGACGACGTCCGGGTCGGGTGCCTGGACGTAGGCGAGGCCGTCGGCGAGGCAGTCGTCGTTCATGGCCGCGAGGTTGCTGACGTGGATGAGCTTGGCGTCGTCGAACAGGGAGGGGCTGGCGAGCGCGGCGAGCTGCCCGGGGGCGTAGGCGGCGGCGTCGACGGTGGAGAGCTCGACGGGTCCGCGCTGTTCCTTGAGGACGGTGCGGACCCGGTCGCGGGCGCGGGCGGCGAGGTAGTCCTCGGGGCCGGTGAGCAGGATGAGCGGGGTGGGCTCGACGTCGCGCCAGGTGGGTCCGGCGGTGGGTGCGGGGCGCCTCGGTGGGGTCATGGCCGCGTCCTCCTGTGTGGCGGCCGGTCCGGGCCGCGTGCTGGGGTGGGGTGGGTCCCAGCTTCCCACGTCCGGGCGACATCCGGTGGCGCGGTGGTCCCGGCAGGGCGGTTCGGGGACTCGCCGGCGCCGGAGGACGGTGGAACCGGCCGCCGGCCTGCTGTACCGTCGGCAACGGCATGCGTGATCCCCGTCACCCCTCGAAGGACGACCCATGACCGTGCTCCCCCGCTTCGCCGTCCCGGCCCTCGTCCTGGGCGTCCTGGGCATGACCGCCTCCCCCGAGGCGGCCGACGGGACCGGCCCCGGTGCGGTGTCCGTCACTGGGTCCGACGCGGTGTCCGTCGCCGAGTCCGACATGGTGTCCGTCGGGGGGCCCGTCGCCGAGGGTGGGCCCGCCGTCGCGTCCGGCGCTCCGGGCTACGCCGTGGCCGGAGCGGGCGTGCTGGCCGTGATCGGCTCCGGCGTCGTCGCCCGGCGCCGCGGCGGCGGTCTCCCCTGACACCCCGCACCGGCGGGTCCTCGCGGCCCGGGCCCCGGAGGAGGACGGCTCGGGCGCCCGGTCGCCGGCGCTAGTCTGGGGGCACTGTCGAGCGATCGAGGCCTTCGTGAGTTCTTCCTGGCACACCCGTCCCGCAGCGGCCGTCACGGCACATCTCGACGTGGACCCGGCGCAGGGACTGTCGAGCGAGCACGTCGCCGAGCGAGCCCGGCGGCACGGCCCCAACGTGCTGGCCGAGGCCGCCGGGGTGCCGGTCTGGCGCAAGGTCCTGGGCCTCCTCTCGGACCGGATGACCATCGTGCTGCTGGTCGCGGCGCTCGTCTCCGCGCTGGTGTCCCAGGAGTGGAAGACGCCGGTGGTGATCCTGCTCGTGGTCGGCTTCAACACGGTGCTCAACTACGTCCAGCAGGCGCGGGCCGAGTCCTCCTTGGCGGCCCTGCGCACGATGTCCGTGGTCACCGCGCGGGTGCGCCGGGACGGGCGCGAGGTGGAGGTGGACCAGGCCGAGCTGGTGCCCGGGGACATCGTGCTGCTCGAGGCCGGGGACCTGGTCCCCGCCGACGCCCGGGTGCTCGAGGCGGCCCAGCTGCAGGTCGCCGAGGCGGCTCTGACCGGGGAGTCCCAGCCGGTGGACAAGAACCCCGCTGTGGTCCCCGATCCGGACGTGCCGCTCGGAGACCGGTCCAACCTGGTCTTCATGGGCACCGAGGTCACCCGCGGGCGCGGCGTCGCCGTGGTCACCGGCACCGGCACGACCACGCAGATGGGATCGATCGCCGGGATGCTCGAGACCGCCGGCGAGGCCCGGACCCCGCTGAAGCGCCGGATCGACCGGCTGGCCCGGCTGCTGACGCTCGTCGCCTTCGTGGTCGTCGGCGTCGTCGTCGTCCTCGGCCTGGTCCGCGGGCAGCCCTGGACGGAGCTCATGCTGACGGCCGTGTCCCTGGCCGTGGCCACCATGCCCGAGGGGCTTCCCGCGGTCGTCGCCTTCACCCTCGCGATGGGCGCCCACCGGCTGGCCCGGCGCGGGGTGATCGTCAAGCAGCTGTCGGCGGTGGAGACCCTCGGGTCCACCACGCACATCGCCACGGACAAGACCGGGACCCTCACCCTCAACGAGATGACGGTGCGGAGGCTGATCCTGGACGGCTCCGCGTACCGCGTCACCGGTGAGGGCTACTCCACGGAGGGGCGCATCGTCGGTCCCGACGACGTCCGGGCCCGGCCCTCGTCCGAGATCTACCTCGCCATGGCGCTGTGCAACAACGCCACCGTGCGCGACGGGCAGGCGATGGGCGATCCCACGGAGGGCGCGCTGGCCGTGCTGGCCCGCAAGGGCGGCGTGGACGTGGAGGGGGCACGCCAGGAGCACCCGCGCGTGGCGGAGGTGCCCTTCGACTCCGCCTACAAGTTCCACGCCACCTTCCACGAGCGGACCGTCGTCCCCGGGACCACCGCGGCCGCCGGGTACCAGATGTTCGTCAAGGGCGCTCCGGGCGTGCTGCTGGAGCTGGCCGACTCCGTGCTCACCGCCGAGGGCCCCCGGCCCCTCACCGCCGAGGACCCCGCCCGCATTCTGGCCGGCGTCGACGAGCTGGCCGGGCAGGGGCTGCGCACCCTGCTGATCGCCGGCGGCCGCCTGGACCGCGGCGGACCGGGCGCGGGTCCGCTGCCCGACGACGGGGCGCAGCTGCGGGGCCTCGTGACGGGCCTGACCCTGTACGGTCTCGTGGGCATCATGGACCCGCCGCGGCCGGAGGCCGCCGACGCCATCGCCGCGGCCCACGGTGCGGGCATCGCCGTGCACATGATCACCGGCGACCACCTCCGCACCGCCTCGGCCATCGCCCGGTCCCTCGGGATCCCGGCACGGGCCGTCTCCGGAGCGGACCTCGACGCGATGGACGACTCCGAGCTGGCCGACCGCGCGTCCGGCTACGGGGTGCTGGCCCGGGTCGCCCCCGAGCACAAGATCCGCTTCGTGAAGGCCCTGCAGCGGAGCGGGCAGGTGGTGGCGATGACCGGGGACGGGGTCAACGACGCCCCGGCCCTGAAGCAGGCCGACATCGGCATCGCCATGGGCGTCACCGGCACCGACGTGGCCAAGGGCGCCGCCCGGATGATCCTCACCGACGACAACTTCGCCACCATCGTGGCCGCTGTCGAGGGCGGACGCGGCATCTACGACAACATCCTCAAGTTCGTGCGCTTCCAGCTCTCCACGACCTGGGGGTTCGTCATGATCTTCCTGATCTGCGGGGTGACCGGGCTCGCCGGCGGGGCGCCGTTCACGGCCCTGCAGATCCTGTGGGTGAACATCATCATGGACGGTCCCCCCGCCCTGGCCCTGGGGGTGGACCCCGCCGATCCCGAGGTGATGCGCCGGCCCCCGCGCCCGCCCGGGGAGGCCCTGCTGAACCGGGGACGGGTGGCGCGCATCCTCCTGGCCGCGACCGTGATGACCGCGGGCACCCTGTCCGTGCTGCTGCTGGTCGACACGTGGTTCCCCGGCATCTCCGCGGCCGCGGCCACGGCCCTGGCGTTCACGACCTTCGTCTTCTTCCAGGTCTTCAACCTGCTCAACGTCCGCTCGGAGACCCGCACCGTGTTCAGCCGGCGCACGTTCACCAACCGGGCCGTCTGGGTGGCCCTCGTCGCGGTCGTGGTCCTGCAGGCCGCGGTGGTGCAGGTCCCGGTGCTGCAGGGCGTGTTCGACACCGCCGCGCTGACCGGCGCCCAGTGGCTCGTGGCCGTGACGATCGGTTCCACGGTCCTGTGGGCCGAGGAGCTGCGCAAGCTCGCCGGGCGGCCCCGGCGCTGAACGCCGGTGCCGCCCGGCGGGCACCGTCATCGCAGGGGCACGGCGAGCAGCCGCTGCTCCTGGTGCACGAGCGCCACACCGCCGTGCTCGTCGGTGCGCACGAGCGGGACGCCGCGGCTCCGGAGGTGGTCGAGGATCCGGGGGTGGGGGTGGCCGTAGTCGTTGCCGCGGCCGACGGAGACGACGGCCAGCCGGGGGTCGGCGGCGTCGATGATCGCGGTGCCGCCGTTGCGGGCGCCGTGGTGGGAGACCTTGAGGACGTCGACGTCGACCAGGGGGCCGGCGGTGCGCAGGAGGGCCCGGGCGCCCTCCTCCTCGAGGTCCCCGGCGAGCAGCCACGAGGTGGTCCTGCCGTCCTCGCCGGTGAGCTCGGCGCGCAGCACGAGGGAGGCGTTGTTCTCGTCGGAGGACGACGGCTCGCTCCAGCGCCCCGGCGCGGTGGGCCCGGGGGCGAGGACGGTCAGGCGCAGCCCGCCGAGCGTGCGGGTTTCCCCCGCGTGCGGGCGGTGGGCGGAGGTGCCGGGCAGGGTCCGGGTCAGCTCCTCCGGCGGCGCGGCGGCCGCCGTGGCGTACCAGACCTCGCCGATCCGGCCGTGCCGGGCCAGGGCGGGCAGGCCGCCGGTGTGGTCGGCGTGGGCGTGGCTGAGCACCACGAGGTCCAGATGTTCGACCCCGCTGCGGCGCAGGCACCGTGCGAGGGCCCGGGGGTCGGGTCCGGTGTCCACGAGGACGGCCCGGCCCGGCCCGGTGCGCAGGAGCACGGCATCGCCCTGGCCCACGTCGCACAGCACGGCCTCCCACGCCGGCGGCGGACGCCGGGCGTCCACGGCGGCGCGGACGGCGAGCAGCACGACGAGGAGCAGCACGGCCGCGGCGGCCGCCGTGCGCCGCCGGCGGCGCCGGCGGGCCTGCGCCCGCCACCGCTCCTCCGGGACCGGGGCCGGGGCGAGGTCCGTGCGCAGGGTCCCGGCGGACGGTGCGGGACGTCGGCGGCGCACGTCGAGGGCGTGCACGGCGACCAGTGCCGCGGAGCTCGCCAGGACCATCAGGAGCACACCGGGCAGGCCTGCGGGCCAGGGGGCCAGCGCCCCGGGGGCACCCGCGAGCGCCCGGGCGGTCCCGGCGAGCAGGCGCGTCCCGGCCGCGCCCACCCCCAGGGGCAGCACGGCCGCCGCGGCTCCCGCAGGGTCGGGCAGGTTCAGCAGGAGCAGGCCGGCGAGCCCGCACACGGTCACCACCGGCACCAGCGGGGCGGCGAGCACGTTGGCCGGCAGGGAGTACACGGGCACGGCGGGTTGCAGGAGCACCAGCACCGGCGCGCACCACAGCTGGGCGGCCGCCGGGATCGCGACCGCCACGGCGAGCACGTCCGGGACGCGGGTGCCCAGCCACCGGGTCAGGGGGCGTCCGCTGACCACGATGCCCGCGGTCGCCAGCACGGACAGGACGAAGCCGTACTCGGCGGCGAGCGCGGGCCGGACGACGACGAGGGCGGTCACGGCGCCCGAGAGCGTGGCCAGGGACACGGCCGTGCGCCCCGTGAGGAGACTGAGCGCGGCGAGCCCGCCCATCACGGCGGCGCGCAGCACGGACGGATCGGGGCCGACGAGGAGCACGAACGCCGCCAGGGCGCCGAGCCCGGCCGTCAGGCAGGTGCGCCGTCCGGCGCCGAGGGACAGGGCGGCGTGCCCGGCCAGTGCCGTGACGAGGGCGCAGTTGGCGCCGGAGACGGCCGTCAGGTGGGTGAGCCCGGTGTCCCGCATGGCCTGCTCGAGCTCCGGGCCGATCCCGGAGCGCTCGCCGAAGGTCATCCCGGGGAGCAGTCCCGCGGCGTCGGGGCCGAGGCCGGCGGTGGCGAGCACGAAGCGCTCCCGGACCTGCTCGCGCGGGCCGGGCCGGGCCTCCGGGAGGTCGGCGGGCGGCGCGGCGGCGCGCAGCACCGGAGGGCCGGAGGACGGCGGGCCGGCGGTGAGCACCGCGGTGATCCGCCGGCCCGGGGCCAGGGCGGCCCACGCGGGTCCGTCCGCGAAGACGGTGGCCGTGACGTCCACGGGCCCGCCGCGGCCCCCGTGGACGACGTGCTCCAGGCGCAGCTCGAGGACCACGCCGGTGCGGTCCTCGTCCCCGTGGGCGGCCCCGGCGGCGGGAGCGGCCCACCGGCGGGGCGGTTCGGCCACCTCGGCGGTGACGGCCAGCGTCCCGCCCCCGGCGAGCGCTTCCCCCAGCGGGCCGGAGGAGGTGTCCTGGCCGGCGGCTGTGCTGCTCAGGAGCACGGCCGTGACGGCGAGGGCGCTCAGGGCCACGGCCGACCACGGCACGGCCCGCCGCACCCCGGCGGCGGGCCGCCCGGGCGGGGCGTGCTCGCGCCGGAGGAGGAGTGCCACGGCGCGGACCAGGACGGGGCCGAGCAGCAGCGCCGCCAGGTACAGCGCCCCGCCGGCCGCGGCCCGTTCCGAGGGCAGGTGGAGGGCGAGCAGTCCCGTGAGCCAGGCACCGAGGGCCGCGGGGACGAGCCGCAGGTCCCAGGTGCGTCCCGGGGCACGGGCGTCGCGGTGCTCCTGGTGCTCCAGGGCCCGAGCCCACCAGGCGGCGGGATGCTTCACACGGTCACCAGCGGGCCGAGGGCCTCCATCAGGGTGGGACCGATCCCCGGCACGGCGTCGAGGTCGGCGACGGCGGCGAAACCGCCGTGCTGCTGGCGGAACTCCACGATCCGTGCAGCCAGCACCGGGCCGACCCGCGGCAGGGACTCCAGCTCCGCCGCGGTCGCCGTGTTGAGGTCCAGCGTCCCGGACGGGTTAGGGACGCCCGCCCCCGCGGGCCCGGGCGGCGCTGCGGGGTTCGCGGGGACCGGGGCGGGAGCGGCCGGGCGTCCGGTGCCCGGGGCGGGAGCGGTGTCGCGGTCCGGGACGAGCACCTGCTGACCGTCCGTGACGGGGGCGGCCAGGTTCACGGTGTCCGTCACCGCGGCGTCCGTGAGGCCTCCGGCGGCCTCGACCGCGTCGACGACCCGCGCCCCGGCCGCGACGGACACGACGCCGGGGCGGGCCACCTCCCCGGTCACGTGGACGACCAGCACCGATCCTGCCGAGGGCGTCGGCACGGTGGGCGGTCCGGCCGGGTCCGCCCCGGGCCCGGTCCCCGCGCCGGCCCCACCGCCGGGGTCCGCACCGGGGTCCGCGCCGGCAGCATGACCCTGCCCCGGCTCCTGCCCGGCTCCCTGCTCGCCGGCGGGCTCCGCAGCGCCGTCCAGCTCGGCCTCGGCGAGAACGGGACGGCCGGCGGTCTCCGGGACCTCGCCCGTGTCCTGCCCGGGCCCCAGGACGGTCCAGGAGAGCCAGGCGAGCGCGGCCAGGGCGAGCAGCAGCAGCGTGCCGGGGACCCGGGTCCTGGCCGCGACCTTCCGGCGGTGGCCGGGAACCGGCCTCGGCGGCGGACCCGCGTCCGGGTCCTGGGCTGCGGGGCGGGAGCCGGCATCGGCCAGGAGCGCCGCCAGCCGCTCCCCCGGCGGCGGGTTCCCGGGGGCCGCACGGTCGACGGCCGACGGGGCGGGCGCCGAGGGGGCATCGGGCACGGGCGGGGCCCCGGGCACAGTGCCGGGCAGGGTCCCGGACGCAGTGCCGGGCAGGGTCCCGGACGCAGGCGGGGTCGAGGCCGTGGGCGGGACGGAGGTCACAGGCGGGACGGAGGTCGCCCGCCGTCGGGCGCTCGGCGCGGTACCGGTCATGTCCCCAGCTCATCCCGGCCGGGCCCACCGGGGGCCCGCCCGAGGCCCGGCTGGGGACGCGCACGGGCCCGGAGGGCGCCTGTGGAGCCGGAACACCGGCCCCGGGACCCAGGAACCGCTCCGGGCACCGGGACGGGCCCGCACGAGCCGGGGCGGGCCCTCAGAGGCCGGACCTGGCCCTCAGGGGCCGGTCCGGAGAGTCAGGGCCCGCACCGCGACACCGGTGCCGGACGGGGCGTCGTCGTGCTCCCCGGCCGGGGCCCCGGCTCAGGCCACGATGTTGACGAGCTTGGGCGCGCGGACGATGACCTTGCGGATCTCGGCGTCGCCCAGCTGGCGGCGGATCGTCTCCGAGCCCAGGGCCAGCTCGCGCAGGGCGTCCTCACCGATGTCGGCGGGCACCTCGAGCCGGTCCCGGACCTTGCCCTTGATCTGCACCACGGCGGTGACGGTGTCGTCCACCAGCAGCTCCGGGTCGACCTCGGGCCAGCCGGCGACGACGACGGAGCCCTCGTGGCCCAGCGCGTGCCACATGTCCTCGGCCGTGTACGGGGCGACCAGCGACAGCAGCACCGCGACGGCCTCCGTGGCCTCGCGCACGGCCGGGTCCGCGGGCCCGCAGCCGGAGTCGATGGCCTTGCGCACCACGTTGACCAGCTCCATGGTCTTGGCGATCACCACGTTGAACTTCGAGGCGTCGAGCAGCTGGGCGGCGTCGTCGACGGCCCGGTGGGTCGCCCGCCGCACGGAGGGGTCCCCGGCCGCCGGGTCGGTCCCCGGGGCGGAGGCCACGTCCTGGGCCAGCCGCCAGGCCCGGGCCAGGAACTTCTGCGCGCCCTGCGGGGAGACGTCGGCCCAGTCCACGTCGTCCTCGGGCGGGGAGGCGAAGACCATGGTCAGGCGCACGGCGTCGACGCCGAAGCGGTCGAGCTGCTCGCCCAGGTCCACGCCGTTGCCCAGGGACTTGGACATCGCCCGGCCCCCGTTGAGCACCTGGCCCTGGTTCAGCAGCGCCTTGAACGGCTCGGTGAAGTCCACCAGCCCCAGGTCGAAGAGCACCTTGGTGAAGAACCGGGAGTAGAGCAGGTGCAGGATCGCGTGCTCCACCCCGCCCACGTACTGGTCCACGGGCAGCCACTTGCGGGCCTCCTCGAGGTCGAACGCGGCGTTCTCGTCGTTCGGGGAGGCGAAGCGCAGGTAGTACCAGGAGGAGTCCACGAAGGTGTCCATGGTGTCGGTGTCCCGCAGGGCGGGAGCGCCGCAGGAGGGGCACTCGACGTGCACCCAGGACTCGGCGGCCGCGAGCGGGGACCGGCCCTTGGGCGCGAGCTGCTCGCCGCGCAGGTCGTCGGGCAGCCGCACGGGCAGCTGGTCCTCGGGCACCGGCACCTCGCCGCAGGCCCCGCAGTGCACGATGGGGATGGGCGCCCCCCAGAAGCGCTGGCGGGACAGCAGCCAGTCGCGCAGCCGGAAGTTGACCTGGCGGTTGCCCGTCCCGGCGGCCTCGACCAGGCCGATGGCGCGCTCGACGGCCTCGGTCTTCTCCAGCCCGGACAGCTCGCCCGAGTTGATCAGGGTGCCCTCGCCCGTGGTGGCGATCCCGGTCTCGGCGGGGTCCTCCTCCCCCGTGTCCAGCACCGCGCGCACGGGCAAGCCGAAGGTGCGGGCGAAGTCGAGGTCGCGCTGGTCGTGGGCGGGCACGGCCATGATCGCGCCGGTGCCGTAGTCGGCCAGCACGTAGTCCGCCGCCCACACGGGCAGCTTCTCGCCGTTGAGCGGGTTGACCGCGTGGCGGCCCAGGAACACCCCGGTCTTCTGCCGGTCGGTGGCCTGGCGCTCGATGTCGGACAGGGCCTTGACCTGCTCGCGGTAGGCGGCCAGCTCCGCGGCGTGCTCGGGGGCGACGATCTCCCCGGCCAGCTCCGCGTCCGCGGCGACCACGAAGAACGTGGCGCCGTAGAGGGTGTCGGGGCGGGTCGTGAACACGGTCACCTCGCGGTCCGTCCCGTTCTCGCCGGCGCCCTCGACGGCGAAGCGCACGTGGGCGCCCTCGGAGCGACCGATCCAGTTGCGCTGCATGGCCAGCACCCGTTCGGGCCAGTGCCCCTCGAGCGCGGCCATGTCCTCGAGCAGCCGGTCGGCGTAGTCGGTGATCTTGAAGTACCACTGGTTCAGGGCCTTCTTGGTCACCGGGGTGTGGCAGCGCTCGCACGCCCCGTTGACGACCTGCTCGTTGGCGAGCACCGTCTGGTCCTTGGGGCACCAGTTGACCGGCGAGTTCTTCCGGTACGCGAGTCCCTTGGCGTGGAACTGCAGGAACAGCCACTGGGTCCACCGGTAGTACTCGGGATCGGAGGTGTGGATCTCCCGGGACCAGTCGGCGCTGATCGCGTAGCGCTGGAAGGAGGCCTTCTGGGTCTCGATGTTGGCGTAGGTCCACTCCGCCGGGTGCGCGTCGCGCTTGATCGCGGCGTTCTCCGCGGGCAGCCCGAAGGAGTCCCAGCCGATCGGGTGCAGCACGTCGTAGCCGCGCTGGCGCCAGTACCGGGCCACCACGTCGCCCATCGCGAACGCCTCCGCGTGCCCCATGTGCAGGTCGCCCGAGGGGTACGGGAACATGTCGAGGACGTAGCGGCGCTCCCGCGAGCCGTCGTCGACGGGCGCGTACACCTGCTGCTCCGCCCAGAACGACGGCCACGTCGCCTCGATGGCGCGGAAGTCGTACCCGGTGCTCTCGGTCGTGTGCTGCTGTTCGGTCACGGTCCTCGCCTTCGCGGTGGTGGACCGCCGCCGGCCTCGGAGCGGGCGGCGCGCGGTCGCGTGGGCGTCACCCGGGCATCACGGATGCCCGGCGGTGCGCCGACGGTGGTGGAATCCGTCCCATCCTAGCCCAGGGCCGCCCGGCGCCCCGGCCCGCAGCCGCTAGCATCGACAGCGGGCCGGGACGCACCGGGCGTCCGGCGGACCCGCAGGGAGGAACCATGACGGCAGCGGCCGGCGCACGGCACGGCGCCCCGGACGGCGGCGGGCGCACCGGCAACGCCCCGCACGCGGAGGTCCCCGGCAGCGCGGTGCGCAACCCCTCGGCCGAGCGGCGCAGCATGGTCCTGGACGGGCACAAAGTGCGCTACTGGTTCTACGACGTGGACCCGGACCCGAAGCCGCTGATCGTGCTGGTCCACGGGTTCCGCGGCGACCACCACGGCCTGCAGCTGATCGCGGACCGGCTGCGCGGGCGCTACCACGTCGTCGTCCCCGACCTGCCCGGCTTCGGCCGCTCCGAGCCCTTCCCCGACCGCCCCCACGACATCGCCGGGTACGCGCAGTTCCTGCGCGGCTTCGTCGAGACCCTCACCGACGGCGCGGTGCACGACGGCGCCCGGCACGGCGTCGCCGTCCTGGGCCACTCCTTCGGCTCCGTGGTCGCCGCGCACTTCGCCGCCGCCCACCCGGCGATGGTCGAGCGGCTGGCGCTCGTCAACCCGATCTGCGAGCCCGCCCTCGAGGGCGGACCGGCGCTGCTGAGCCGGCTGACGGCGGCGTACTACCGGCTGGGCCGGGCGCTGCCCCGGCGGCTGGGCCACCGGCTGCTCTCCAGCTGGCTCGTGACGGACGCGATGAGCGGGGTCATGACCACGTCGCGGGATCCCCGGGTGCGGAGCTACGTGCGCCATCAGCACCGGGCGTACTTCTCGGCCTTCGCGGACCGGGACGTGCTGCTGGAGGCCTACGAGGCCTCGGTCTCGCACACGGTCGCGGAGGTCGCGATGCAGCTGTCCATGCCGACCCTGCTCGTCGTGGGCGCGCAGGACGAGCTGGGCTCTGTCGCGGCGCAGCGGACGATGGCGTCCTGGATCCCCCGGCACCGCCTCGAGGTCCTCGAGGGCGTGGGCCACCTCATCCACTACGAGGCCCCCGGGCGCACCGCCGAACTGGTCCACGACTTCCTCTCCGCCCCCGCCCCGGACCCGGTCCCCGCGCCGGAGGGCGAACCGCCCGCGCTGCACGCGCAGGCACCGCCCGCCGAGGCCCCGGACACCGCCCCGTTCACCGGGCTGCAGCGCATCGTGCGCCGCGCACCCCGCGGACGCCGAGGACAGCAGGGAGGACGTCGCCGGTGAGGCTGCTCCTGGACGCCCGCTACACCCGACTCGAGCGCCACGACGGGATCAGCCGCTACGGGGCGAGCCTGGCCGAGGCCGTGGCAGGACTCGCCGCCGACACTCCCGGACTGGAGGTGGCGCTGCTCGTCAGCGACCCCCGCCAGCTCGCCATGCTGCCGGACCTCCCGCACGTCACCGGTCCCTCCCCGGTCTCGGCCGCCGAGGCCGCCACGGCGCTGGTGCTCAACCGGTACGCGCCCGACGTCGTGTTCTCCCCCATGCAGACCATGGGCTCCGCGGGCCGCCGGCACGGGCTGGTCCTCACCGTGCACGACCTCATCTACTACGACCACCCCCAGCCGCCCGCGGACCTGCCCGCCGCCGTGCGCGCGGCCTGGCGGCTCTACCACCGGGCCTGGTGGCCCCAGCGGGTCCTGCTGGACCGCGCCGACGCCGTGGTGACCGTCTCGCACACCACCCGCGAGCTCATCGCCGCCCACCGGCTCACCCGCCGGCCCGTGCACGTGGTGCCCAACGCCCCTCAGCCCGGCTCCGTGCTCGCCGCCGGGGCCGCCCTCGAGCGGCTGCCCCGGCGCGGGCGGAAGCTGCTGTACATGGGTTCCTTCCTGCCCTACAAGAACGTGGAGACGCTGCTGCGGGCGGCCGGGCGGCTCCCGGAGCACGAGCTGCACCTGCTCTCGCGGATCTCCCCCGCCCGCCGGGCCCAGCTGGAGGCCCTGGTCCCCGAGGGAGCGCGGGTCGTCTTCCACGACGGGGTGGACGAGGACGAGTACGCGGACCTGCTCGCCGAGGCCGCCGCCCTGGTGCACGCCTCGCGGGCCGAGGGCTACGGGCTGCCGCTCGTGGAGGCGCTCGCGGCGGGCACCCCCGTGGTGTGCAGCGACCTGCCGATCTTCCGGGAGGTCGCCGGGGACGCCGCCGCCTACGCCGCGCCCGACGACGACGCCGGGTTCGCCGCCGCCGTGCGCGCGCTCGAGGACCCGGTTCGCGCCCGCACGCTGGTCCTCGCCGGGCTCGACCGGGCGCGGGCCTACTCGTGGGAGGCTTCGGCCCGGGAGCTGCTGGCCGTTGCCCGCGGGGTGCACGAGCGGCGCTCCCACCGGCCCGCCTGAGCTGGTCCTGCCTGGCCGGCGAGCGCACCATGGGATTCCGGTGGCCGCGCTCTCTGCGGCGGCGAGGGCTCGTGGTGCGCCTCGGCGCCCCCGGGGCGGGCCCGGTCGGGGTGTCCCGGCCTGCCCGTCGGGGTCGGGTCAGGCATCGCTCCCTACCCCGTGCGGAGCAGTCCGGTGTTCTCCTGCCCCAGCACCGACCGCGTCGGACCCGTCGACCGGGACTGCCCCCGGGTGCACGCGACTCGTGCTGTGCGTCGGCGCGTAGACAGGGGGGCGTGCTCGTCACCTGCGCCAACCCCGGTGGCCCCGCCGCAACGCTGCTCCTGATCGGCCGGGCGGCCGGGCGCCGCCTGCTCCCGGGCGGCAGGAGGATCCGTCTGTACGGCACGACGTCGTGGCGGCTGGACCGCCGCCCGCCGCCGGCGGCCTGGGCCACCCTCTACGAGCTGCTCGAGGCCGGGCGCATCCGCCCGGTGATCGCCGACCGCCTCCCGCTGCCCGAGGCGGCCCGGGCGCACACGATGCTGGAGAGCGGGGACGTCGTGGGCACCCTGGTACTCCTCGCCCCCGCCCCGGATACGGCATGATCCGGGGCCGTCGGTACAGGCACATCCCGCGGAAGGACAGCACGGTCTCTGTGCGTGGGTTGGTGGGACGTGGACCGGTGGAGGAACGCACCTGACGATGACCCGGGTTCGGGTCTCTCGTCAACGGTGAAGAACGGCCGGCAGTGCTCCCCACCGAGGTGTTGGAGGGCCGAGGATGCCCTCCTCGTCACAGTGACGGCTGCGGTGGTGCACGTTCGAGGCCCGTGGTGGAATGCGTCTCACCGGACGTCGACTGCGACGCCCGATGTGGGGGACCTCCGCAGGCGTCCGTCGATGACCAGGCAGGGGGCGAACAGGAGGACACTGTCATGGGCGTTGGGGCAGACCGAGACCGCCGCGCTGGTGCCGCACGCCGGCGCTCCGACCGGGGCCGGGACACCGGCGGAGGGTGGGCCCTGGCCACCCGGGCGGTGGGGATCTATTTCGCCGGCTCCGCGGCGCTGAACGCGGTGTACACCGTGCGCCGCTCCCACCGGTTGATGAGCTGGTTCCACGACAGTGCCTGGTTGCCGCCCTATCGGTCGGTGCTGGGCGCGATGGAACCGGTTGCCCCGGTCGTCGTCACCGCCACCGTCGTGTTCGAGGCCGTTGTGGGCTATCAGCTGCTGCGTCTGCGCCGGATCTCCGGGGCCCTGCGCTGGGCACAGGCTTGGGTGCTGGGCCTCGTGCCGGCTCTGCCCTGGCCCTACTGGGTTCCCAACGCGATCTCGGCGGTGGCGTTCGAGGCCGTCCGCCGCGGCGCTCGCGCTTCGGTGTCCTGAAAGCGTGGATGTCGCACGAGTGATCACCGCCGATGGTGCTCCACGCAGCGGGCGTCGGAATCCCCAGCTCGCGAGACCGGAGGGCACGGGATCGAAGTCTGCGGGCCACAGTCCGAGCTCCGCTGTCCTGGCGCGGGCTGCCGGCCGGCATCGACATCGCCGCACGACTTCTCTCCGCTTCTCTCCGCGCGACGTCCGCTGCTGTCGCTGCCACCCGTGGGAGACGCGACGATCACCAGGATTGGCGTGCGGACGGCCGTCGCGTCACGGACCGTGCCGTCCACGGCGGGGGCACTATGCTGGCGTCCCACACCGGCCGGTCCGGCGTCCGGGGGCCGGCACCGGCCGCGTCTGCTGCGGAGGTGGACCATGACACGTGCTTCGGAGGGCGCGGGGCCACCGCACGGGTCCGGCAGGTCCGCTGCGTCCGGGCCGCAGGGCTGGGCGGGCGCCCATCCGGTCGTCGGGTACCTGCTGCTGGCCTACGCGTTCTCTATGGAGAGGTGCGCGACGGTTGGTGAGCGGTACTTCGGCCAGCGGATGAACGATCGCGCGGGGGCGGCTTCATCGCTCAGCCGGTTCCTGGGGTGCGCTCGAGGCGGCGGTCGATCATGGAGGCTGTCACGGCCACGGCGATGAGGGTCGCGGCCAATGCCAAGGGCAGCGGTGCGGCGCCGGTGACGAGAACCCCGGCCAGAGCGGTACCGGCGGAGCCTGCGGTGATCTTGAGCGCGCCGATCCACACGAACACCTGGCCGCGGGCTTGGCGGGGGGCGTATTCGCTGCGGGCTGCCAGGGTGGCGGCGAAGAAGTAGGAGTTGAGGATACCGGCCACCGCGTAGGTGGCCAGGGCCAGGGTGAAAGTGTGGGCTAGGGTGGCGCCGATCAGGGCGCCGGCTACGGCCACGGCCAGCCAGGTCATCAGTCGGTCCGCGTCCGCGGTGAAGGGGCGCACCATCACCCCGGCGGATCCGGCGAGGCCTCCCAGCCCGTAGGCGGCGGTGAGGAGTCCGGCGGCGGCGGAGTCGATGCGCAGGTGCCCGGTGGAGGCGACCGCTGCGATGGGCAGTGCGGCCACGGACAGCGCGACGACCATCGTCAGATAGAGGGTGCGGCGCAGCGGACCGGAGGCCGCCATCATCCCCAGGGTGCGCCCGGGTGAGGGTACCTCGCCCGGGTGGGCGGCCGGTGGGGCATAGGGCAGCAGCCGCACGAAGGCTGCGGCCACGAAGACGGCAGCGGCGAGCATGAGCCCGGCGGCTGCGGGGTCGGCCCAGGCCGCGACGGCCGCGACGATGCTGGGGCCGATGGTTCCGGCGATGCCGTAGGTGGCCACGTCCCAGCCCTGGGCCCGGCGCTGACTGAGTCGGTCTTCTCCCGCGATGGCGGGCAGGCGGCTGCTGATGCCCCCGGTGAGCAGCGGCCCGACCAGCCCGGAGGCCACCAGCAGCAGCCCGGGCACGATCGGGCTGGTGAGCGGGTAGAGCAGCACGGCCGCAGCCAGGGTGGCGCCGTGGAGGAGGCAGGCGCCGGCGATGACGGTGCGCCCGTCGCGGGCGGTGTCCAGGCGGCGGGCGATGAACGGGCCCAGCAGGTGCGGGGCGGTGATGGCCGCCCCCAGCAGACCGGCCAGCCAGCCCGGGGCTCCGCTGGTGGTCACCAGCAGCACGATCGCCAGCACCGCTCCCCCGTCGGCGGTGCGGGCCAGGGTCGCCGCGGCCACGTAGCGGGGCAGGCCCCCGGAGACAGTTGCTGCCGGTGTGCCCGGCCGGCCGGTGGTGGGGCGCGGTCGGGCCTGCTGTGCGGGGGACGTCCCGGACCGAGGCTGTGGGACGGGCCCGGAGGCGGACGGGTGGTGCATGGTCTCACCCGGCCAAGCCAGTGGCTTGCAGGGCCGCTTCGAGCTCGGTGCGGGCCTGTGGGGACAGTCCGAGCAGCGGGCGGGGCAGGCTGGGGGCGGCCACCCATCCGAAGGTTTCGGCGATGGCGGCCATCACCCGCAGGCTGCCGTAGCGCCGGAACAGCGCCCAGATCGGTTCCAGGCCTTGGGAGAGGGCTTGGGCGTGCTCCGGGTGGCCGGCGATGGTGGCGTCCACGATCGCCTGGGCGGTGGTGGGGAACACCCCGCCGATCACGGAGTACCAGCAGTCGGCTCCGGCCAGCAGCGCTTCGGCGGCCACCCAGTCGCCGCTGATGCCCACCGAGACGCTGCCGGGCAGACCTGATCGCAGCGCGGTGACCCGGTGCGCCACGTCTGGGTCAGGGGGTGGGATCTTGATCCCGGTGATGTTCGGCAGTTGCACGAGGCGGGTGTAGAGCTCGTCGGTGAAGGTGAACCCGGTGGTGCCGGGGTTGTCGTAGATGATCACCGGCAGTGAGACCGCGGAGGTGACATCGCGGTAGAGCCCGTAGACCTCCTCCTCGCTCAGGCGGTGGTAGGAGACCGGGGCCAGCAGCACCCCGGCCGCACCCGCCGTCTGGGCGTCCTGGGCGTAGGTGAGGACCTCGCGGGTGCGCAGCGCCCCGATCCCGGCGATCACCGGTGTGCCGGCAGCGGCGGCGACCGCCGCCTCCAGCACCGTAGATCGTTCGGCACGGTCCAGGTACGGATAGAGCCCGGTCGAGCCCAGCACCCCGATGGAGTCCACGCCCGCCTCGACGAGGCGCGAGATGAGACCAGTCAGGGCCGTCTCGTCGACACCCGTCTCGGACAGCGGGGTCAGGGGGAAGGCGCAGAGCCCGTCAAGCATGTGGATACTCTCTTTCGTTCACCCCGGGCAGCACCACTACCGGTACCGAGGAATCGTCGATCGGATGGAACCCATGCTGGCAAGCCGATTGGTCCTAACCTAGATCCAAGAACGCTTGGACGAAGGAGACCAAGAATGGCTGTCGCCGAGCTGCCCCTCACCGTGGACCGCAACAGCCCGACACCCCTGGCCGCCCAGGTGGCCGCTCAACTGCGCCGGGCCATCCTCGAGGGCACGGTGGGAGCCCCACACCATCTGCCCTCCTCCCGCCGGCTCGCCGCCGATCTGGGCGTCTCGCGCGGGGTGGTCGTGCGCGCCTACGAACAGCTCACCGGGGAGGGCTACCTCGAAGGCCACGGCGCGGAAGGCACCCGCGTCGCAGTGCGGGCCGACGTGCGGTCACCGGCGCGCACCACTCCGCCTCGCCCCCGCGAAGAACCGTCCCACCCGGTCATCGACCTCACCCCGGGACGCCCCTCGGACACCCCTTTCACCGACCGCTCCTGGCGCACCGCCTGGCGGGCAGCCCTGGCCGAACCCGGCCACGTCGACCTGCCGCCGGCGCTGGGGACCACCCGGCTGCGGGCGGCCATCGCCGGCCATCTCGCCACGGCCCGGGGACTGGCCGTGGACCCCGAGGACGTCATCGTCACCGCCGGCACCAGTGACGCACTGCAGCTGATCGTCACCGCCCTGCGAACCCGCTCACCAACGCCCCGGGTGCTGGTGGAAGACCCGGGATACCCCACCGCCCGCCGGGTCCTCACCACCGCCGGCGCCCAGGTCCAGACCCTGCCCGTGGGCCCGGACGGATTGCGCGCCGCCCAGCTCACCACACTGGACCCCGTTCCGGACGCGGTGCTGATCACCCCCAGCCACCAGTACCCCCTGGGCGGGCGAATGCCGGTGCAAGAACGGCTCGCTCTGCTGGAGTGGGCCGCCGAGCACCGCGTCGTCGTTCTCGAGGACGACTACGACAGCGAGTTCCGCCACCAACGAATGCCGCTGCCGGCCACCGCGTCCCTGCCCTCTCAAGCCGAGGTGGCCCTGCTCGGCTCCTTCTCGAAGACCCTGAGCCCCTGGCTGCGCTGCGGCTACCTCGTGGTCCGCGGTGCTGCAGGAGAGCTGTTGAAGGAGACCCGCGCCAGCCTGGACACCCCCGTGTGCGGTGTCCTGCAGTCCGCGCTGGCCCACTACATCGACGACGGCGGACTGGCCCGGCACACCGCCAGAGCACGCCGGGCCTACAGCCACCGCCGCGCCCTGCTGCTGGACCGGCTCGCTAACCGGCCCGAGCTCGAACTCGACGCCCTGGAGGGAGGCCTCCACGCCGTCCTCCGCCTCCCCGCACGGGTCGACGCCGAGGACGTGGCCGCGAGGGCGCTGGCCCACGGCGTGCGGGTCGTCTCCCTGACCCCCTACTACGCCCACCGGCCATCCGAGAACGGGCTCGTCATCGGCTACGGCGCCCCCACAGACCTCCAACTCACCTGGGCCCTGGACATCCTGCTCCAGCTGCTCGACACCACAGTGGCGCCCGACGGGCGGGACCACCCCTGAATGTTGAAGCGGATCAGGCTGCTCTTGGGGACCACCACCGATGCCCGCGTGGGAACCCCTACTACGAGGCCACCTTCGTGGAAGGTGTCCGGTAGCCGGCCATATGTAAAGTCATGACGGGCGCCCTCCTTCCCTTCTACCGGGACCTAAAAGTGGTGTCTTATTGGTGTTTTCGCAGGTGGGACTTTCACCTTATCTGTGGTGTTCTGCTGCGTTATGGGCGACTGTGGTGATCAGTCGGGCCGCGGTGCGGGCCGTGCGGTTGTCGATGTCGTAGGTGGGATTGAGTTCGACGACGTCCATCAGTGCGAGCTTTCCGCTGGCGGCGACCTGGTGGCAGATGGCGTTGATGACGTCCAGCGGTACCCCGAAGCTGGCCGGGGCACTGACTCCTGGGGCTACCGCGGCGGGGAGAACATCGAGGTCGATGCTCAGGTGGAGCACGTCGATTTGGGCCAGGAACTTTTCGACGAATTCGGACACCCGGCCGGTGTGAGTCGCGCACTGCTCATCGAGCAGATGCTCGACCCCGAGGTCAGCCGCCGTGTCGAAGAGTGCCCGGGTGTTGTTTGGCCGGCTGATGCCGACCACGGCGTAGCGGAAGGGGCGACCGGCGTTGTGCTCGCTCTCGGCGATTTGGCGGAACGGTGTGCCCGAGGTGGGCTGGGGGGCGTTTCGCAGGTCGAAGTGGGCGTCGAGATTCAAGATGCCCACTCGCTGTTCTTCGGCCACCCGGTGGGAGCCGGCCATGCCGAGGTAGCTGCCGTAGGCGGTTTCGTGTCCTCCCCCGAGCACGATCGTGAGTGAGTGCTGGTTCAGCAGCTCGGCGGTCGCCGCACCCAGACGTCGCTGGCCCCCCTCGAGGTCATTCCCGTCCACTGTGACGTCTCCGGCGTCGAGGACGGAAAAGTCTTCGTGCAGCGCCAGGGGACCCAGTGCATTCCGCAGCGCTGCGGGGCCGCTGGCCGCGCCGGGGCGCCCGTGGTTGCGGCGCACCCCCTCGTCGCTGCAGAAGCCCACGACGGCGATACCCTCCCGTGGCTCCTGCGGGACGTACTGGGAAGCAGTGGCGAGCTCCTCCTGCAGGTGCACGGCCTGATGCCAGCGACGGTGCTGTGGGCCGGTGCCGTCGGTGCGACCCGTCCACCGGGAGGCGGGTGCGGCAGGGTGGGGGGAGGAAAGCTCCACGGGTTCTCCTGACTGATAAAAGGACTGTGGGTACCACTCCAACGGATGCGCTGGGGGAATGCCACGCCCCGACGCACAATGGGTCTGGGATCTCAGACCGATTCGTGGGCTGGGTGGTCGATGGCCGGAGAGGTGGCGCGATGAGCTCGTCGAAAGTTCCCGCGGCGGAGAACACTTTGCGGATCCTGCAGTACCTGGCCTCCCGGCGGGGACCGGTGGGGGCAGGTGCGATTGCCGCGGCCCTGGAGCTGCCGCGCTCGAGTGTCTATCACCTGCTGGCGGTCCTGGAACGCAACGGCTTCGTTTTGCACCTGGTGGAGGAGAAGCTCTACGGGTTGGGTGTCAGCGCTTTCGAGCTCAGTTACGCCTTCGAGCGCCAGGAGCCGTTGGCCCGATTGGGGCGGCCCTTGTTGGCCTCACTGGTGGACCGCCTCGGGGAGAGCGCGCACCTGGGGGTGCTGCAAGGGCAAGACGTGGTCTACCTCGTGGAGGAACGCGCCCGCTACCGCCCCTCTTTGGCCACTGACGTCGGAGTGCGCCTGCCGGCCCATCTCACCGCCACGGGCAGGGCTCTGATGGCCGCCCTCCCGCCGGCACAGGTTCGTGCCCTCTATGCCGGTCCACAAACTTTTCCCACCCGCACCGGCAAGAACCCCATCACCTCCTACGGAGCCCTCAAAGAGGCCCTGGGGCAGGTCCAGCGACTGGGCTACGCCCTGGAGCAGGACGAGGTGACCGAGGACTTCAGCTCCCTGGCCGTCGTGGCCCGGGACCACACGGGCTGGCCGGCGGCAGCCATCACGGTCACCTTCATGACCCACCGAGTTCCCGAGGACCGATGGGCGCAGATCCTGGGCGCCATGCACCAGACCGCCAACGAGCTCTCACGGCGCTTGTACGGCACCGGGGCCACCACCCCTGACCCTGGTGTCTGACATACCAGACACAACCTGCGGAAAGCCGTAGTGGGGCCCTGGTGCTGAACGGTTTGATGAAGGCAGAGCTTGTGACTGCGGTCACGACCACTCCTCATTCTCGGATTCTCGAGCACCGTTCTGCACCTTGGAGGTCACCATGTCCCCGTCCGTCACCCGCACCGTGCGCGCCGCCCGCGGCACCGAGCTGACCGCGAAGAGCTGGCAGACCGAGGCGCCGTTGCGCATGCTGCACAACAACCTGGACCCCGAGGTCGCCGAGCGACCCGAAGACCTGGTCGTCTACGGCGGTACCGGCAAGGCCGCGCGCAACTGGGAGGCCTTCGACGCGATCAGCCGCACCCTGGAGTCCTTGGAGGACGACGAGACGCTGTTGGTGCAGTCGGGCAAGCCTGTGGGGGTGTTCCGCACCCATGAGTGGGCCCCGCGGGTGCTGATCGCCAACTCCAACCTGGTCGGGGACTGGGCGAACTGGCCCGAGTTCCGCCGCCTGGAGGCCGAGGGGCTGACCATGTACGGGCAGATGACCGCCGGGTCCTGGATCTACATTGCGACCCAGGGGATCCTGCAGGGCACCTATGAGACGTTCTACGCCGTGGCGCGGAAGATGCACGAGGACGGCCGGCTTACCGAGCCCACCCTGGCCGGGACGCTGACGCTGACCGGTGGGTGCGGGGGCATGGGCGGGGCCCAGCCGCTGGCGGTGACCCTCAATGGCGGGGCGTGCCTGATCGTGGACGTGGACGAGACCCGGCTGCGTCGCCGGCAGGCCAAGCGCTACCTCGACGAGGTCGAGACCGACCTCGCCACGGCCCTGCGCAAGGTGAACGAGGCCAAGGCCGAACGGCGGGGCCTGTCGGTGGGTTATGTGGGCAACGCCGCGGAGGTCTTCCCGGAGCTGCTGGCTCGCCACCGGGCCGGGGAGCTGACGGTGGACATCGTCACGGACCAGACGTCCGCCCACGATCCGCTGTCCTACCTGCCGGCCGAGTACATGGTGGAGCAGTGGGAGGCCGAGGCTGCCGCCGATGCGGAGGGGTTCACGAAGAAGTCCCGGGAGTCCATGGCCGCCCAGGTCCAGGCGATGGTGGAGTTCCAGGACGCCGGGGCGGAGGTCTTCGACTACGGCAACTCCATCCGCGACGAGGCCCGGCTGGCCGGCTACTCCCGCGCCTTCGAGTTCCCCGGGTTCGTGCCGGCCTACATCCGGCCGCTGTTCTGCGAGGGTCTGGGCCCGTTCCGGTGGGTTGCCCTGTCCGGGGACCCGAAGGACATCGAGGTCACCGACGCGGCGATCAAGGAACTGTTCCCCGACAACGAGCACCTGCACCAGTGGATCGACGCCGCTCAGGAGCACGTCGAGTTCGAGGGCCTGCCCGCCCGGATCTGCTGGCTCGGCTACGGGGAACGCCACAAGGCGGCCCTGAAGTTCAACGAGCTGGTGGCCGAGGGCAAGATCTCCGCCCCGATCGTCATCGGCCGTGACCACCTGGATTCCGGGTCGGTGGCCTCCCCCTACCGGGAGACCGAGTCGATGAAGGACGGCTCCGACGCGATCGCCGACTGGCCGCTGCTCAATGCGCTGACCGCCGCCTCCTCCGGTGCCACCTGGGTGTCCATCCACCACGGCGGCGGCGTGGGGATCGGCCGCTCCATCCACGCCGGGCAGGTCTCGGTGGCCGATGGCACCGAGCTGGCCGCCCAGAAGCTGGAGCGGTTGCTCACCAATGACCCGGGCATGGGCGTGATCCGCCACGCCGACGCCGGCTACGAGCGGGCCCTCGAGGTTGCCCAGGAGCGTGGGGTGCGCGTTCCCATGCAGGAGAACCGGTGATCTCGGACGCCGGTGGCGCGCAGCTGATCACCGGCATCGCCGAGCTGGTGACGGTCGACGAGGAGCTGGGCACCCTTCGGGACGCGGCGGTGGTCATCGACGGTGAGCGCATCGTGTGGGTCGGTGCCGCAGGCGGGGCACCGGCGGCCGACACCGCTGTCGACCTCGGCGGGCGGGCGGTGCTGCCCGGGTGGGTGGACTCCCACATGCACCTGGTCTTCGACGGGGACCGCTCGGGGGAGTTCGCCGCGCGGATGGCCGGCGAACCCTACGCGGCCGGGGGCATCGGGGTGACCACCGCCGCCACCCGGGCCGCTGAGGACACCCGCCTCGATGCCCTGGTGGCCTCCCGGGTGCGGGAGGCCACCGCCGGGGGCACCACCTACCTGGAGACCAAGACCGGATACGGGCTCACGGTTGCCGACGAACAGCGCAGCGCGCGGATCGCGGCAGCCCACGTGGAGGACGTAACTTTTCTCGGGGCCCATCTCGTCCCGGCCGGCCTCGACGCCGAAGATTATGTGGAGGAAGTCTGCGGGCCGATGCTGGCCGCGGTCGCCCCGCACGCCCGGTGGGCGGACGTGTTCTGCGAGGAGGGCGCGTTCACCGCCGAGCAGTCCCGGCGGGTGCTCACCGCCTGTGCTCAGGCGGGGCTGGGGCTGCGGGTGCACGGCAACCAGCTGGGCCCGGGCGAGGGCGTGGCCTTGGCGGTGGAGCTGGGGGCGGCCTCGGTGGATCACTGCAACCACCTCACCGACCGCGACATCGACGCCCTGGCCTCCTCTGGTGCCGGATCGGCGGGCGGTACCCGGGCCGGGCACGAGACGGTGGCAACTGTCTTGCCGGCCTGCGACCTCTCCACCCGCGCCCCGTTGGCCCCGGCCCGTCAACTGCTCGATGCCGGGGCGAGGGTGGCGATTGCCTCCAATTGCAACCCGGGGACCTCCTACACGACCTCGATGAACTTCTGCGTGGCCACGGCTGTGCTGCAGATGGGGCTGTCCATCGAGGAGGCGGTCACCGCCGCCACCCTCGGCGGGGCCAGGGCTCTGCGCCGGGACCAGGAATCCCTTGCCGCCGGCACCCGGCCCAAAGCCACCGGTGACGAGCTGCCGGTGGGGCGCATCACCCCCGGGCACCGCGCCGACCTGCACGTCCTCGACGCCCCCGCGGCGATCTACCTGGCCTACCGCCCCGGCATGCCCCTCACCCACGCGGTGTGGCGGGCCGGCCACCGCCTGCTCTGATCCCGAGCCGTCCATCACGACGCTGACCGCCTTCCTCCTTCTTCCTTTGAAACGGATACTGACATGGCCACCACTGCTCAGGCCCATCGGACCACGGCCGCGGATCTGCTGCGCTTCGTGCTCTACAGCGCCATCGGCGTCTTCATGTTCTTCGTGCCCATCACCGTGGGCGAGAAGAGCACCATCCCCCTGGACCATGTGGTCTCCTGGCTGCGGGACAACGCCGCGGACTACGTGCCCTACTACGCCCTGGCGCTGATCCTGGCCGGTGCCGTGCTGCCCTTCGTCACCGGCGCCTGGCGGGCTTCCCGGCTGCGCACCGTGTTCGCGCTGCTCAACGTGGTCGGGCTCGCCGTGGGTGTGGCCCTGGTGACCGGGACCGGCCCGGCCTGGTTGATGGCCGAGGACATGGGGCCCTTCCTCTTCAACGCCTTGGTCATCCCGGTGGGACTGATCGTGCCCATCGGAGCGATCTTCCTGGCCCTGCTCATCGGCTACGGGCTGATGGAGTTCGTCGGGGTCTTCCTCCAGCCCGTCATGCGCCCGCTGTGGCGCACCCCGGGACGCTCAGCGATCGACGCGGTGGCCTCCTTCGTGGGCAGCTACTCCCTGGCCCTGCTGCTGACCAACCGGGTCTACCGTGAGGGCCGCTACACCAGCCGGGAGGCGGCGATCATCGCCACCGGTTTCTCCACGGTCTCGGCCAGCTTCATGGTCATCGTCGCCAAGACCCTGGGCCTGATGGAGCACTGGCTGATGTACTTCTGGCTGGCGCTGGTCGTGACCTTCATCGTCACCGCCATCACCGTGCGCATCCCACCCCTGAGCCGTATCCCGGACACCCCCTTCCCCGGCGTGGAGCACCAGCCCGAGGAGAAGGTCACCGGCAACCGCTTCCGCTACGCCTGGTCTGAGGCCCGCACCACCCTGCACGCGGCCCCCTCGCTGGGGCGCAACATCGCCGAGAACGTCCGTGACGGGTTCAAGATGGCCATGGCCATCCTCCCCTCGATTCTCTCCATCGGGCTGCTGGGGCTGGTGCTGGCCCGCTACACCCCCGTCTTCGACTGGGTCGGCTACCTCTTCGCCCCCTTCGCCTGGGTGGTGGGTCTGCCCGAGCCGCTGCTGGCCGGGAAGGCCTCCGCCACCGGGATTGCCGAGATGTTCCTGCCGGCCACCATCGTGGCCGGGGAGGAATCACTGGTGCTGCGCATGGTCATCGCCATCGTGTGCGTGTCGGCGATTATCTTCTTCTCCGCCCTGGTCCCCTCCATTCTGGCCACCGACATCCCGGTCCCGCTGGGGCACCTGGTGATCATCTGGTTCGAGCGCGTGGCCCTGACCATCCTCATCGCCACCCCGCTCGTGCGCCTGCTGCTCTGACCCGCCCACCCAGCACACAGCCCGAGGCCACGCCCACCACAGGAAGACCCAGCACTGCCATGACTGTCACCGACACCGCACCCTTCACCACGGTCGGACCCTCCGCCTTGGAAACCGCCCAGGCCCAGCTGGCCACCGCCATCGCCACCCTCGGCTACGACACCGGTCTGCACCAGCTGCTGGCCACCGCGCGCCGGGAGCTGACCGTGTCCATCCCGCTGCGCCGCGACACCGGGCAGATCGAGGTGCTGCGCGGTTACCGGGTCCAGCACAATTTCTCCCGCGGCCCGGCCAAGGGCGGACTGCGCTACTCCCCGGCCGTGGACCTGGACGAGGTTCGCGCCCTGGCGATGTGGATGACCTGGAAGTGCGCCCTGCTCGATGTTCCCTACGGCGGGGCCAAGGGCGGGATCACCATCGACCCCCGCCACTACTCCGCCGGGGAGCTCGAGCGCGTCACGCGCCGCTACACCTCCGAGATCCTGCCGATCATCGGCCCCGAAAAGGACATCCCCGCCCCCGACATCGGCACCGATGAGCAGACCATGGCTTGGATCACCGACACCTACTCGGTCAACGTCGGCTACACCGCCCCGGCCATCGTCACCGGCAAACCCGTCTCCCTCGGTGGATCCCTGGGCCGCTCCTCAGCCACCTCGGCAGGGGTCGTCCACATCGCCCTGGCCGCCCTGGAGCACCGCGGGATCACCCCCGCCCGAGCCACCGCCGCGGTGCAGGGCTTCGGCAAGGTCGGCGCGGGCGCGGTCGAGTTCCTCGCCGAAGCCGGAGTGAGGGTCCAGGCGGTCTCCGATCAGTACGGAGCGGTGTACCGCTCGAGCGGACTCGACCACGACGTTCTGGCCGCCCACACCCGGCAGACCGGCAGCGTGGTCGGTTGCCCCGGCACCGACCCGCTGGCCCCCCAGGACCTGCTGGAACTGGACGTGGACCTGCTGGTGCCGGCCGCGGTGGAAGGCGTGCTCACCGCCGAGAACGCCCCGAACGTCCGGGCCCGGATCGTCGTCGAAGGCGCCAACGGCCCCACCACCGCCGAAGCCGACCGCATCCTCGCCGAGGCCGACGTGCTGGTCGTGCCCGACATCCTCGCCAACGCCGGCGGGGTGATCGTCTCCTACTTCGAATGGGTCCAGGGCAACCAGGCCTACTGGTGGTCCCAGCAAGAAGTCGACGACCGCCTGGAGACCCGCATGCTCACCGCCTGGCACGGCCTGCTGCGCTCCAGCCAGGAGCACGACCTCACCCTCAGGGAAGCGGCAACGGTCACCGCCGTCCAACGGGTGGCCGACGCCCACCTCACCCGCGGCCTCTACCCCTGATCCGCAGCAGCAGCCTCTGCGACCTGAAACCCGGTCGCGGGTCCACCACACCCCTGGGCATTTTCGGAAGGAACAACCATGACCGCCTTGGCAGAACCCGAGACCACTCCCCTGCTCCACCCGGAATCACTGGTGGGCGTGCCGCCGGCCTGCAGGGAGGACAGTGCCTGCCCCTACTGCAGCGGCCCGGAAACCGACTGAGGCCAGCACCGCTTCCGCCCGGCCTGATGCGCCCCACTGCGCATCAGGCCGGGACGGGCCCGTGGACATGCCCGGTCCGTGGGGGATCTCCACCGGCATTGTCGCTATCGTGCGAATCCCGCGCTGCCCAGCCGTGCGTTGCGGGTGGCGACACCCAGGGCGAACTGGACCAAGTAGTCGTTGAGCTGGATCGACGCCTCCCGCGCCGCTTCCACATCGCGGGCCAGGATCGCCCGCAACAGCTGCAGGTGCAGTTCCTTGCCCGCGGTGACCTCCCGGGCCCCGTCGAGGATGTGGGCCATCCAGAACCGGCGGGACAGGCCCTGCAACGGGGTCATCGCATCGGCCAGATACTCGTTGTGCGCCGCCGCGCACAACATCCGATGCGTACCGCGCACGACCCCCACATAGGTCTCCAGCTCCTGGATGCCTTCCAGCTCCTCGGCCAACGCCTGGATGCCGGCCAGTTCCGCCACGGTCGCCCGTTCACAGGCCAACGCCACCGCCAGAGCCTCCGTGACCCGGCGCACCTCCAAGCGGCGCAGCTGCTCCTCGACCGAGTTGGACGGAATCTCGATTCCCCGACCGGGTCGGATGCGCACCAGATGGTCACGGTCAAGACGCTGCACCGCTTCCCGCAACGGGGTCCGACCCAGGCCGAGTTCCTCCACCAGCCCGGCCTCCGTGTGGAACGCACCCGGCTCCAACCGGCCCGTTTCGATCATCTCGGCCAGCAGAACGTACGCCTCATCAGCCTTCGTCATTTCACGTCCTTTCGACGCCAGAGTACACAATAGACAGCCACATACTCTTGATATACGCCCTATATACGCCTTACGATCGAGGTGTTGCTGTGAGACCCATCACCTGGAGGATCCCGTGAAGTACCGTCCGGCCACTGAGACAAGTCCCTTGCCCTACTCGCCTTTCAAGAGCTGCACCGTGCCCCGACCCATCGGATGGCTCTCCAGCGTGAGCACGGACGGGGTGGAGAACATCGCCCCGTACAGCCAGTGGCAGAACCTCACCTTCGACCCCCCGATGGTGATGTTCTCGGCCAACCAATACCCCGACGGGCGCCGGAAGGACACCGTGATCAACGCCGAGACCACCGGATGGTTCGTGTGGAACATGGCGACCTACCCGCTGCGCGAAGCCGTCAACCTCAGCGCCATGGCCCTGAGCCCGGAGGAGAGCGAGTTCGACCACCTGGGGATCACCCGCAGCTACGCGGAGAACTACCCGGTGCCGATGGTGCAGGAGAGCCCGGTGAAGTTCGAGTGCAAGTACCACTCCACCCACCACATCCCCGGCGCTTCCGCCGTGGGCACGGTCGACGTCATCTTCGCGACCGTGGAGACCGTGCACATCGACGATGCGGTCATCACCGTCGACGGACGCCTGGACATCCAGAAAATCGAGCCGATCGCCCGACTCGGGTACTTCGACTACACCGTCGTGCGGGAGACCTTCGAGATGCGGGTGCCCGGCGCCGACCACGACGCCCAGATGGGCTTGGAGGGACGAGCAGCATGAGCCAGACGAACCAGGCCCAGGCGCCCGCCACGTCCTCCTCGGCCTCGAGTGCGACCGCTGTGACCAAGAGCCGACGGATCAAAGACCTCATCGCCGTCAACTTCGGCAACACCCTGGAGTGGTACGACTGGACGATCTACTCCATCTTCGCCCCGTACTTCGCCGTCCAGTTCTTCCAGCCGGACAACCCCGCCTCGGCCCTGCTGGCAACCCTGGCGGTGTTCGCCGTCGGATTCGTCACCCGACCGCTGGGCGGCATCCTCTTCGGCGCCTACGCCGACCGTGCCGGGCGCCGCAAAGCCCTGACCGTGGCCATGATGCTCACCGCCCTCGGCAGCCTGGTCATCGCCATCGCCCCCACCTACGCCTCGGTGGGACTTCTCGCCTCGGTGATCCTGCTCGTCGCCCGGCTGCTGCAGGGCCTGGCCCACGGCGGTGAGATGGGCACCTCCGTGACCTACCTGGTGGAGCGGGCCCCGCACGGTCGGCGTGCACTGTTCGGCAGCACGTCCTGGGTCAGCGTCGTGCTCGGCACCATGCTGGCCACCATCACCGGGCTCATCCTCACCTCCACCCTGTCCCAGGCGCAGGTGGGCGAGTGGGGGTGGCGCATCGCTTTCGGTATCGGCGGCACCCTGGGCCTGTACGCCCTCTACCTGCGGCGCCGGCTGACCGAGACCGATGCCTTCGAAGAAGCCTCCCAGCAGACCCCGACCCAGCGATCCGACGAGCACAACGCCGCACCGGCGGGACCCAAGCGGGGCTTGCTGCATCACTGGCGTGCGATGCTCATCGTCTTCGGGCTCTCCGCGGGAGGCTCGGTCATGTTCTACACCTGGCTGATCTACATGCCGACCTACGCCCAGATTCAGCACGGACAGGATCCTTCCAGCGCACTGACGGCCAGCCTCATCGCCCAAGCCTTCTTCCTCGGCGCCGTCCTGGGCGCCGGATGGCTGGGCGACCGCATCGGCCGCAAGCCGTTGGTCATCGCCTTTGGCGTAGCCTTCATCGTCCTGACCATTCCGATCTACAACCTGGTCGACGGCAGCTTCGGGCGGCTGCTGCTGGCCATGCTGGCCTCGCTGACCGCTTTGGCGCTGCTGTTCGGTGTCAACGGGGCGGTCTGGGCCGAGGTGTTCCCCACCAAAGTCCGCGCAGCCGGTGTCGCAGGTCCGCTCTCCTTCGCGACCGCCATCTTCGGCGGAACCGCTCCCTACATCAACGCCGCACTCGGACAAGCCGGCCACCAGGACTGGTTCCTCTACTACCTCATCGGCGTCGCCGGCATCACTCTGGTCACCGGGATCCTCATGCGCGAGACCAAAAACAACACCCTGATCCGAGAAACCTGACCGCCCCACCGACACCCCGACTGGCCAACTTTGACCCGTCATCACTGCGTGCAGCACTCCTCTCGGTCCCCGGCGCATAGTGCGTTCGGGGACCGAGGCATTGCCTGGACCATCTCACTGCCTCTGCCTCTCAGGCGGAGCACAGGGGCAGGGGGACTGTCCGATAAACGGTGTGTGGGGCCCGGCGGTTTTTCATCAGTGAGCGGTTCTCTCGAACCGTCCGGCGAAGGTGATCGCGAACGCGTTCAGCGCCGGCTTCCACCTCATCACCCAGCGTGCTCTACCGCCGCCGGTCGGATCAAGAGACCTGGTGACGAGGTAGAGGCACTTCAGTGCGGCCTGCTCGTTCGGGAAGTGCCCGCGGGCCCGCACCGCCCTCCGGTAACGGGCGTTGATCGACTCGATCGCGTTCGTCGTGCAGATCACCCGCCGGATCTCCACGTCGTACTCCAAGAACGGCACGAACTCCGCCCAGGAAGACTCCCACAGCTGCACGATCGCCGGATACCGCTGGCCCCACTCAGCCGTGAACTCGGCGAACCGGTCCTTTGCCGCTTGTTCTGAAGGCGCGGTGTAGACCGGTTTGAGCGCCTTGACGATCCCGTCACGGTGCTGGCGGCCGGCGTAGCGGAAGGAGTTGCGGATCAGGTGCACGATGCACTGCTGAACCACCGTCTGCGCCCAGGTGGTGCTGATCGCCTCCGGCAGGCCCTTGAGCCCGTCACAGACGGCGATCAACACGTCCTCGACGCCCCGATTCTTCAGCTCGGAGAACACCTGCAGCCAGAACCGAGCGCCCTCGGCGCCGTCGCCGGCCCAGATCCCGAGGATGTCGCGTTCCCCGTGCACGGTCACGCCCATGACGACGTAGAACGGGGTGTTGCGCACCTGCCCGTCGCGGACCTTCACCACGATCGCATCGACGAAGAGCACCGGATAGAGCGGGTCCAGCGGGCGGGAGGACCACTCGGCCAGCTCGCCGGCGACCTTCTCGGTGATCCGGCTGATGGTGTCCTTGGAGACCTTCGCCCCGTAGACCTCCTCGAAGTGCGCCGCGATCTCACCGGTCGTCAGCCCGCGGGCCGACAGCGAGAGCACGATCTGATCAATCCCGTCCAGACGCCGCTTGCGCTTGGGCACGATCACCGGCTCGAAGGACCCGTCCCGGTCCCGGGGCACCTCGATCTCGACCGGGCCGATCTCGGTCAGCACGGTCTTCGACCTCGTGCCGTTGCGCATGTTGGCCGCGATCGGAGTCTGCCCGTGGTCGTGCCCGAGGTGCTCAGTCAGCTAGGCTTCCAGGGCGGTTTCCAGCACATTCTTCGTGAGCTGGTTCAGCAGCCCGCCGGGCCCGACCAGGCTCACGCCCTGCTCCTTGGCCTGGGCGAGCAGCCGCTCGGCGAGGTCCTTCTGATCGATGATCTCTCCCGTCACGGGATCGATCATCATGCCTGTCATCTCGGTCGTGGACTCTGACACGGCCGTCTCCTTTTCGGATCAGGCCGGACCCTCACACACCGTTGTTCTTACAGTCCCGGGGCAGGGGCCGGTCCTGGACGACGTTCTTCATCACCAGAGTGGAGCTCAACCGCTGCACTCTGGGCAAAGTGGTCAGGTGGTCGTCGTAGAGGCCCTGGAGGGCCGCCAGCTCCGCGGCCACCACGTGCAGAAGACGGTCGGGATCCCCGAGCAGCCGCTGCGCCTGGATGATGTGCGGGACCGTGGCCACCGGGTCCTCCAAGGCCTCCGAGGTGTCGTGGTCGGCCGCGTACACGATGGCGAACACCAGGGAGGCGAGGTTCAGCCCCAGGGCATGGGCGGCCATCTGCTCCCGCATCGACAGCTCCGGTGGATCCGAGAATTCTCAGCCGGTGCCGGTTTCTTGGAGATCCATTCTCTGGAGGATCGTGGCGGAAATTTCTTCCACGGACATGAAGGCTGAGTTGAGGTGGGGGATGTCGTTGAGGGCGTACATCTGCTGGGCGTTGCGCAGTTCCCAGGTGCATTGGGGCAGGGAGGCGTAGATGGTGCCCGGGCGTCTTTCCTGGCGGACCTGGCTCAGTCGCAGGGGTTGGGAGGTGAGTCCGAAGCACTTGGTCGCGTAGGCGGCGATGGGTGCCGGCAGGGACCGGTGGGCGAAGTCTTCGTCGACTAGGGGGAAGTTCGCGGTGCGGATGCCGTGCTGCAGGGCCAGGTACATGCTGGTGGGGGTCTTGCCGCAGCGTGAGGGGGCGATGAGGATCAGATCGGCCCGTTCCAGGGCGCGGATGGATTGCCCGTCGTCGTGTTCCATGGCGTACTCGACGGCTGTCATCCGCGACTGGTAGCGGATGGCGTCGCCAAGCCCGTGGGCCCTGCCGGGTTGAGGGTTCGCGGTGGTGTGCAGGGCGGCTTCGAGCTGGTGGATGTGGGAGCCGAAGAGGTCCACGAAGTACCCGGCGCCAGCCTCGAGGATGCCGCGCAGGTGCGGGTCCACGACGGTGGAGAACACCACGGTGGTGCGCCCGGTTTCCGCAGCGGTGGTGATCCGGGCCGCAACCTGGTGGGCGTGGTCGGCGGTGGTGAGGAAGGGCACGGTGTGGCGTTCGAAGCGCTGGGCCGGGAACTGGGTGATGAGGGTGTTGCCGAGGGTCTCGGCGGTGATGCCGGTGCTGTCGGAGACGAAGAACGCCACCGGGCAGGAGTCGGTCACGGGTGCCTCCGCTGTCTTCTCGTCGGGATGTCCGGTGGTCCGGGTGGGGGGTGGGGTTGGTGCCCTGGTCCTGGCGCCGGCGGCACCAGGACCAGGGTGCTCACACGGCCGGCTGTGCTGTGGTAGCGGCCAGGGCCAGCCAGGTGTCCACGACGGCGTCGGGGTTCAGGGACACGGAGTCGATGCCCTGGCCCAGCAGCCAGGCGGCCAGCTCGGGGTGGTCGCTGGGGCCCTGGCCGCAGATCCCGACGTACTTGCCGCGCTCCTTGCAGGCGGTGATGGCCATTTCCAGCAGCTTCTTCACCGCCGGGTCGCGTTCGTCGAAGGAGGAGGCGACCAGGGCGGAATCGCGGTCCAGGCCCAGGGTGAGCTGGGTGAGGTCGTTGGAGCCGATGGAGAACCCGTCGAAGTGCTCCAGGAACGCCCCGGCCAGCAGGGCGTTGGCCGGCAGCTCGCACATCATCACGATCTCCAGGCCCTCCTCCCCGCGCCGCAGTCCGTTGGCGGCCAGCAGCTCGATCACACCCTGGGCTTCGTCGAGGGTGCGCACGAAGGGGACCATGAGCTTGATGTTTCTCAGTCCCATGGTCGAGCGGACGTATCGGATCGCCTCGCACTCGAGCTCGAAGGCCGCCCGGAAGGCCGGGGACAGGTAGCGGGAGGCGCCGCGGAACCCGAGCATCGGGTTCTCCTCGGCCGGTTCGAACTCGGGCCCGCCCAGCAGGTTGGCGTACTCGTTGGACTTGAAGTCCGAGAGCCGGATGATCACCGGCTCAGGGGCGAAGGCCGCGGCGATCGTGGCGATGCCTTCGGCCAGGCGCTGGACGTAGTACTCGCGCGGTCCGGGGTAGGCGGCGATCCGTTCCCGGATCTGGGCGGCCACCCCGGGGTCCAGCTCGGGGGACCCGTTCTGCAGGGCGAGCAGGGCCAGGGGGTGGATGCCGATCTGGCGGTTGATGATGAACTCCAACCGGGCCAGGCCCACCCCATGGTGGGGCAGCTGGGCGAAGGAGAACGCCTGCTCGGGGGTGCCGACGTTCATCATCACTTTCAGCGGTGCTTCGGGCATCGCGCCCAGGGTGGTCTCCTCCACGGTGTAGTCCAGCAGACCCGCATAGACCAGGCCCGCCTCGCCTTCCGCGCAGGAGACCGTCACCGGGTCACCCTCGGCCAGCACCTCGCTGGCGTCCCCGGCGCCGACGACGGCGGGGATGCCCAGTTCCCGGGCGATGATCGCCGCGTGGCAGGTGCGCCCGCCGCGGTCGGTGACGATCGCGGCGGCCTTCTTCATGATCGGCTCCCAGTCGGGGTCGGTCATCGAGGCCACGAGCACGTCGCCGGCCTGGAAGGAAGCCATCTGCTCGACCGACTCCAGCACCCGCACCCGTCCGGCCCCGATCCGTTGGCCGATGGCCCGCCCCTGGGCCACCACCGTGCCGGTCTCGTGGAGCCGGTAGCGGGCCACGGCCCCGGCCCCACGGCGGGAGACCACGGTCTCGGGACGGGCCTGCAGGATGTAAAGGTTCCCGTCGGTGCCGTCCAGGCCCCACTCGATGTCCATCGGACGGCCGTAGTGCTCCTCGATCGCCACCGCGTAGCGGGCCAGCTGCTCCACCTGCGCATCGGTGAGACTGAACCGCCCCCGCTGCTCATCCGGCACGGGCACGAATCCCACGGTCTCCCCGAGCTCCTGGGAGTCGGTGTAGGTCATCTGCAGGGCCTTGTCCCCGAGCCCGCGCTTGAGCACCGCGGGCCGCCCGGCGGCCAGGGCCGGTTTGTAGACGTAGAACTCGTCCGGGTTCACCGCCCCCTGCACCACCGCCTCCCCCAGCCCGTAGGAGGAGGTGATGAACACCGCGTCGGTGAACCCGGACTCGGTGTCCATGGTGAACATCACCCCCGAGGCGCCGACGTCGGAGCGCACCATCCGTTGTACCCCGGCCGAGAGCGCGACCTCGGCGTGGGCGAAGCCGTGGTGGACCCGGTAGGCGATCGCCCGGTCGTTGTAGAGGGAGGCGAAGACGTCCTTGACCGCCGCCAGCACGTTCCCCACCCCGCGGATGTTGAGGTACGTCTCCTGCTGCCCGGCGAAGGAGGCGTCGGGCAGGTCTTCGGCTGTCGCACTGGAGCGCACCGCCCAGGACACCCCTGCCGGGTGGGTCCCGGCCAGCTTCTCGTAGGCATCCCGGATCCCGGCCTCCAGCTTGGCCGGCAGCGGTGCGTTGCGGATCAGCGATCGGATGTGCGCACCGGCGGCGGCCAGGGCGGTCACGTCGGCGGTGTCCAGGCCCTCCAGGGTCTGGGCGATCCGGTCGTCCAGGCCGTCGGCGGCCAGGAACTGGCGGAACGCGGTGGCTGTGGTGGCGAAGCCACCGGGGACCTGCACCCCGGCGCTGCTGAGGTTGCGGATCAGCTCACCCAAAGAGGCGTTCTTGCCGCCGACCTCCTCGAGGTCGGAGAGGTCGATGTCGGTGAAAGGAAGGACAGAGGTCAAGGAGAACTCCTTCGGTGGGCGCCGCCCAGGCGGGGTGCCAGTGGATTGAAGATCGGTTCTGCCCGCCGGGCCGGCCGCAGGAACATCAGCGGTCAGGGCCGACCAGCTCCTGCCGGGACAGGGGGCCCAGAGCAGGGGGCAGGGGACGGGGTGGTTCGGGGTTGTGAAGGGTTCAGTTGGTGGGGCGCAGTACCAGCAGCAGGTCTCCACCGGTGACCTGGGTGACCCCGGTCAGTGCGACCCGGGCGACCGTGCCGCCGGTGGGGGCGGTGATGGAGGCCTCCATCTTCATGGCCTCGATGGTGGCCACCTGGCCGCCCGCCTCCACGGTGTCGCCCTCGGCCACCGTCACGGTCACCGCCCCGGCGAACGGGGCGGCCACGTGGCCGCGGTCCGTGGGGTCGGCCTTCTCGGTCTCGGGCACCGAGGAGGTGATCGAGGCGTCGCGGACCTCGATCATCCGGGGCTGGCCGTTGAGGGTGAGCATCACGGTGCGCATGCCCTTGTCGTCCGGCTCCGAGATGGCCTGCAGGGTCACCAGCAGCCGCACCCCCTTGCCGAGGGAGATCACGTGCTCCCGGTCGGAGGTCAGCCCGTAGAGGAAGTCCCGGGTGTGCAGCAGCGCCAGCTCGCCGTACTTCGCCCGGCTGGCCTCGTAGTCCCGGGTCGGGCCGGCGAACAGCAGCCGGTTCAGCGTGGCGCGCCGGGTCGCCGGGTCCCCGGTCAGGGCGTGCGAGTCCTCCGGGGCCAGCTCCGTGATCCCGACACGCACGTTGCGGCCCTCCAGGGCCTTGGAGCGGAACGGTTCGGGCCACCCGCCGGGGGGCGTGCCGAGCTCACCGGCGAGGAAGCTGATCACCGAGTCCGGGATGTCGAACTTCTGCGGGTTCGCCTCGAACTCGGCCGGGTCCACGCCCATCCCCACGAGCTGCAGGGCGAGGTCGCCCACGACCTTCGACGAGGGGGTGACCTTGACCAGCCTGCCGAGCATGGCGTTGGCGGCGGTGTACATGTCCTCGATCGCCTCGAACCGCTCTCCCAGTCCCAGCGCGATCGCCTGCTGGCGCAGGTTGGACAGCTGCCCGCCGGGGATCTCGTGCCGGTACACGCGCCCGGTCGGGGCGGTGAGCCCGGACTCGAACGGGGCGTACATCCGGCGGATGACCTCCCAGTAGGGCTCCAGGGCGGTCGCGGCCTCCAGGGGGATGCCGGTGTCCCGGTCGGTGTGGGCCAGGGCCGCGATCAGCGCCGAGGCGGGCACCTGGGAGGTCGTGCCGGCCATCGAGGCCTCGGCCACGTCCACCGCGTCCACGCCCGCGTCGATCGCGGCCATCAGCGTGGCCAGCTGCCCGCCGGCGGTGTCGTGGGTGTGCAGGTGCACGGGCAGGTCGAAGCGCTCCCGCAGGGCGGTCACCAGCTTCGCCGCCGCCATGGGCCGCAGCAGCCCGGCCATGTCCTTGATCGCCAGCACGTGGGCGCCGGCGTCGACGCACTGCTGGGCGAGCTCGAGGTAGTAGTCCAGGGTGTAGAGCTCCTCGGCCGGGTCCAGCAGGTCCCCGGTGTAGCACAGGGCGACCTCGGCGACCGCGGTCCCCGTCTTGCGCACGGCCTCGATGGCCGGGGCCATCTGCTCCACGTCGTTGAGGGCGTCGAAGATCCGGAAGATGTCCACCCCGGTCGCCGCGGCCTCGGCCACGAAGGCGTCCGTCACCTCGGTCGGGTACGGGGTGTAGCCCACGGTGTTGCGCCCGCGCAGCAGCATCTGGATCGGGATGTTCGGCATCGCCTCCCGCAGCAGCCGCAGCCGCTCCCACGGGTCCTCCCCGAGGAACCGGAGCGCGACGTCGTAGGTCGCCCCGCCCCAGGCCTCGACGGACAGCAGCTGCGGCAGCGTGTGGGCGTAGGCCGGGGCCGCGGCCAGCAGGTCCCGGGTGCGCACCCGGGTGGCCAGCAGCGACTGGTGGGCGTCCCGGAACGTCGTCGAGGTCACCGCCACGGCCTGCTGCTCCCGCAGGGCCCGGGCGAACCCCTCGGGGCCGAGCTCCACGAGCCGCTGCCGCCACCCCGGCGGCGGGGTGTGCTCGGAGGGTCCGTCGAAGGGCGAGCGGAACGGCTCGTCCTGCTTGTCGCCCGGGTAGTGGGGGAGCTTGGTGCGCGGGTCGATGCCCTCCACCCGGTCCCCGTTGGGCCGGTTCACCGTGACCTCGGCCAGCCAGGTCAGCGCCTTGGTGGCCCGGTCCCCGGAGGTGCGGGCCTCGAGCAGCTCGGGGCGGCGCTCGATGAAGTCGGTGGCCACGTCGCCGGCGAGGAACTCCGGGTCGGCCAGCACGGCCTGCAGGAACTGGATGTTGGTGGCCACCCCGCGGATCCGGAACTCGGCCAGGGCACGCTGGGACCGGTGCACGGCGGTGGCGTAGTCCCGGCCCCGGCAGGTGAGCTTCACCAGCATGGAGTCGAAGTGGGGGGAGATCTCCGCCCCGGCGTAGACGGTGCCCCCGTCCAGGCGCACCCCCGCGCCGCCGGCGGAGCGGTAGGCGGAGATCTTCCCGACGTCGGGGCGGAACCCGTTGGCCGGGTCCTCCGTGGTGATCCGGCACTGCAGGGCGGCCCCGCGCACGGCCAGCTGGTCCTGGGCGATGCCCAGATCGGCCAGGGTCTCGCCGGACGCGATGCGCAGCTGGGACTGGACGAGGTCGACGTCGGTGATCTCCTCCGTGACCGTGTGCTCGACCTGGATGCGCGGGTTCATCTCGATGAACACGTGCTGCCCGGCTCGCTCCCCGGCCGTGTCCACGAGGAACTCCACGGTGCCGGCGTTGACGTACCCGAGCTCCTTGGCGAACTTCACCGCGTCCCGGTGCAGGGCCTGGCGGATCCCCTCGTCGAGGTTCGGCGCCGGGGCGATCTCCACGACTTTCTGGTGCCGGCGCTGCAGGGAGCAGTCGCGCTCGAACAGGTGCACCATCCCGCCCTCGTTGTCGGCGAGGATCTGCACCTCGATGTGGCGGGGCCGCAGCACGGCCTGCTCCAGGAAGACCGTGGGGTCCCCGAACGCGGTGTCGGCCTCGCGCATCGCGGCGGCCAGCGCCTCGGGCAGCGCCTCGGGGGTCTCCACCCGGCGCATCCCGCGGCCCCCGCCGCCGGCCACGGCCTTCACGAAGATGGGGAACCCGATGCCCTCGGCCTGCGCCAGCAGCTCCTCGGGGTCCGCCGAGGGCTCCGTGGAGGCCAGGGTCGGGATCCCCGCCCGCTTCGCCGCCTTCAGCGCCGCGACCTTGTTGCCGGCCAGCTCCAGGATCTCGGCCCGCGGGCCGACGAAGGTGATGCCCTCGCGCGCGGCGGCACGGGCCAGGTCCGGGTTCTCCGAGAGAAACCCGTAGCCGGGGTAGATCGCGTCCGCCCCGGACTCCTTGGCCACCCGGACGATCTCCTCGACGTCGAGATAGGCCCGCACGGGGTGGCCCTCCTCCCCGATCCGGTACGCCTCGTCGGCCTTCTGCCGGTGGATCGAGTTACGGTCCTCGTACGGGAACACCGCCACCGTCTTGGCGCCCAGCTCGTAGGCGGCACGGAAAGCACGGATCGCGATCTCGCCGCGATTGGCCACCAGGATCTTGGAGAACATTGACACCCGTTCCGCACCTGGACGCTCCACTGGAGGCGTGGGTGCTGTGTTGTGAATTTCTGACAAGGTCAACTGCGAAGGAGAAACGGCCGGGCACGGCAGGGGCCGCCGTGCCCGGGCAGGGCAGACCCGGGCCCTCGGGGCCGCGATGGGGCCGGGGTGCCGAGCGGATCCGCGACGGTGCGTCTGCGCGTGCTGCGGTTCACGCGCCATCCGGGCCTGTCAGCCGAGTAGGATCACGTCGAGCGTCCGGGGCCCGTGCACGCCCTCCACGCGCTCGAGCTCGATGTCCGAGGTCGCGGACGGCCCGGAGATCATGGTGACCGGGGCCGTGGGCTCCACCAGGGCGAGGGCCTCGGGGATCAGCTCGACCACCGTGTCCAGCGGCACCACGCAGATGTGGTGGTCGGGGACCAGGCTGATCGCCCTCCGGCCCTCGTCGGGACGGCCGGTGAGGAAGATGGTGCCGGTCTCGGCGCAGGAGACGGTCGAGGCCGTCACCACCGCGTCCACGGCGTTGAGCTCCCGCACCCCGAGCGCGGAGGCCGCCCGGGCGTCGTTGGGATCCACCAGCATCCGGCGGGTGGCGGTGTCCTGCGGCAACCAGGCGGTGTCCAGACCGGCCGGGACCACATACCGGGCGGAGACCCCCAGCAGCTGCTCGATCCGCCCCGGCAGGGTGGCGGGGGTCTCGTGGTGCACCGAGGCCTTGTAGTCGACCAGCCGGTCCACGAGCATCTCGACGACCTCCTCAGCCGCACGCTCCGAGACGCGGCGATAGGTGCGCTGCGCCGGTGCAGGGGTAGGCGCGTCGTGCAGCGCCCCGCGGATCCGGTTGAGGATCTCGGTCTTTGCCTCGCTCATCGTGCTCCCCCGTCGTCTTCGGTGTCGGTCTCGGCCCCATCCGGTGCGGTACTGCCCGCATCCGGGCCGGCGGCCGGGCCGCCGTCGGCGGCCACCCGTTCCTGGGTCTCCTCGGCGTGCTTGGCCCACCAATGGCGGAAAGACTCCTTCGGCGGGGCGGGGATGTCGCGCTCATCGGTCCAGCCCCCGGCGATCCCGGGCAACCAGGAAATCGCCCGATCCTTGCCCGCCACCGCCCTCCCCAACGGCAGACCCTTCTCGGCCAACCCCATCCGGGTGCCCGAGGACATCACCACCGAAGCGCCCTTCATCATCAAATCCATCTGGGAGGGCACCCGGGGGGTGGGCTTGCTGCGCACGTCCTCGTCGCGCAGGTGCACGAGGATCTCGGGGATGTTGATCTTCACCGGGCAGACGTCGTAGCA
>NZ_LQBK01000006.1 GCF_001483755.1 Kocuria rosea subsp. polaris | reverse complement strand
TGAAAATGTCGCCACCATCCCACGGAGGCAGGACAGCAACAACCCATCAACCGAAAAAACATTCGGTATCAACAAACATGGCACACTATTGAGTTCTCAAACAACAGACCAGCAACCAGGCACCACACCCGGAAACCGTGTTGGAATTTTCGGTGCCCTCCGCGTCGGAACGTCTGTTCCCCGCCTCAGGCAGCTCGACCATCCTACGCAGTCCGTTCTCGGCGTGTCAACTTGCGTTGTCCCGGGTCCGGACCGACCTGAACGGTCGCTCCCGCATGAACTAGGCAGCACCCGTGGGTCCTGCTGCTCTTTGCGGTTCTGCCGTCCGCCGGCCTCTCGGCCCTGCCTGACGACTCGATGAACACTACACCCCCGCCCAGGGGCCTGCAAGCCGAGCTCCGGGACGGGGGTGGGGGGGTGCGTCGACCCGCGGCTCAGGCCTCCACGGTGACGGCCGCGAGGTGCTTCTTGCCGCGGCGCAGGAGTGCCCACCGGCCGTGCAGGAGCTGGTCGGGGCCGAGCTCGGCGTCCTCGCCGACGACCTTCTCGTTGTTGACGTAGGCCCCGCCCTCCTTGAGGGTCCGGCGGGCGGCGGACTTCGACTCCGACAGCCCGGTCGCCACCAGCAGGTCGGCGACCTGGAGCCGGCCCGGTTCCACACTGGCCCCGGGGAGCTCACGGGTCACCGAGCCCAGCGTCTCGGCGTCGAGCTCCGCGAGCTCGCCGCGGCCGAAGACGGCGGCCGAGGCCGCGATCGCCTTCTCGGTGGCCTCCACCCCGTGCACCAGCGAGTTGACCTCCCAGGCGAGGGTCTTCTGGGCCGCCCGCTTGTAGGGCTCCTCCGCCACCGCCCGGGCGAGCTCCTCGATCTGCTCGCGGGTGAGGAAGGTGAAGACCTTGAGCCGGTCGACCACGTCCGCGTCGGCGGTGTTGAGCCAGAACTGGTAGAAGGCGTACGGCGAGGTCAGCTCCGGGTCCAGCCACACGGCGTTGCCCTCGGACTTGCCGAACTTCGTGCCGTCGGAGTTGGTGATCAGCGGGGTGCCCACCGCGTGCACGGAGGTGCCCTCGACCTTGCGGATCAGCTCGGTGCCGGAGGTCAGGTTCCCCCACTGGTCGGAGCCCCCGGTCTGCAGGGTGCACCCGTGCTCGCGGTAGAGGTTGAGGTAGTCCAGGCCCTGCAGGATCTGGTAGCTGAACTCGGTGTAGGAGATGCCCTCGTCGGAGTGCAGGCGCTTGGCCACGATGTCCTTCTTGATCATCGTGCCGACCCGGAAGTGCTTGCCGATGTCCCGCAGGAAGTCGATCGCGGAGAGCTGGGAGGTCCAGTCCAGGTTGTTGACCATCACCGCCCGGTTCCCGCCCTCGAAGGAGAGGAACCGCTCGACCTGGGCGCGCAGCAGGTCGACCCACTGCGCCACGGTCTCCTTGGAGTTCAGGATGCGCTCGGAGCTCTGCCGGGGATCGCCGATCAGACCGGTCGAGCCGCCGACCAGGCCGATGGGGTGGTGCCCGGCGAGCTGGAGCCGGCGCATGAGCAGCAGCTGCACCAGGTGCCCGAGGTGCAGGGAGGCCGCGGTGGGGTCGAACCCGCAGTAATAGGTGACCGTCTCCTCCGACAGCGCCCGCTCGAGGGCCGCCTCGTCGGTCGACACGTGCACGAGGCCGCGCCACTGCAGCTCCTGCCAGACGTTGGCGAAGGACGGATCGTTGTGCTGGAGGTCCAGGTCTATTGCGTTCGACACGGCTTCCAAGGTACCAGGACGCGGAGGGGGAACCCCTCCGCGTCCTGGTGTCTCCGGCCCGCCCGACTCAGAACCGGTCGAGGCCGGCCGGGAGCGGGCGGGCCGCGACGACGCGCAGCCGCTGGGTGGGCCGGGTCATCGCCACGTAGAGGTTGCCCACGCCGCCGCCGACCTCCTCGACGAGGGCCTGCGGTTCGACGACCACCACGGAGTCGAACTCGAGCCCCTTGGCGTCCCACGCGGAGAGGACCACCACCTGCCGGTCCAGCCGGCGGACCCCGGCGCCCACGAGCCCGGGCAGGGCTCCGGCGAGCGCGGTGCCGATCTCCTGCACCCGGTCCTCGGGCACGATCACGGCCACGAGCCCCCCGTTGACGAGCTCGAGCTCGGTGCGCACCTGCTCGAGCACGCCCTCGACCACGTCCTCGGCGCCGACGCGCTGCACGATCGGCGCCGCACCCTCGCGGACGGCCCGTGGGGCCGAGATGTCCAGGCCGGCGGCCCGGGCGACGTCGACCGCGGCCTCCGCGATGGCGGCGGGCGTGCGGTAGTTGACCGTGAGCTCGTCGAGGACGAACCGCTCCCCCACGAAGGGCTCGAGGGCGTCCCGCCAGCTGCGGGCGGCGGTGGCCGAGCCAGCCTGGGCGATGTCGCCGACCACGGTGAAGGACTTCATGGGGCACCGGCGCATGAGCACGCGCCACTGCATGGGCGTGAGCTCCTGCGCCTCGTCGACGACGACGTGCCCGTAGGCCCACGTGCGGTCCGCGGTCGCGGCCTCCGCGGCGGTCATCCGGTGCTGGCTCACCGCGTTGAAGTCGGTGAGCTGGGCCGCGGTCACGATGCCGTCCGCGCCGACGTCCTCGAGGCTCTGGTGCATGTTCTGCAGCGCGTGCTCGGCGTTGTCCGTGGCCTTGCGGTGCTCCCGGTCCGCCTCGGCCCGCCGGCGCACCCCGGCCTCGTCGAGGTCGCCGAGCAGCTCGGCGGCCTCGTCCAGCAGCGGCACGTCCGCCACGGTGAAGGGGGCGCCGGCCGGGCGCAGCAGCGCCTCGATCTGCGCGACGTCCAGGTGCGGGGCGGCGGACTCGAGATAGTGCCGCTTGCTGAAGAGCTGGCCGACGAGGGTCTGGGGCGACATCGGCATCCACGCGAGGTTGAGCGCGATCCGCACGTCCCGGGACTGCCGGATGTCCTCCGCGAGGTAGGAGCGGTCCATGACGTTGCCGCTGGTGCTGTTGAGGTGCTCGCCGAGCTGCTCGGTGAGCTCCCGCAGCGCGATCTTCACGAAGGTGTTGCGCGCCTCGTTGTGCGGCTTCCCGGTGGCGCGCGCCTTGTCCCGGGCGCGCTTGACCATGCGGGGGGTGAGCGTCACGCGGTGCGTGTCGACGCGCAGGACCTGGTCCTGGGCGGGGACCTTCTGCCGGTCCCGCACGGCGCGCGCCACGACGTCGGCCATGTCGAGGCCCGCCTTGAGCCGGGCGGCGAGGGGGTCCCGCTCGGGGACGGCGGCCACGCCGGGGAACAGCTCGGACAGGGAGGACATCACGACGCCGGTCTCCCCGAGCGCCGGCAGCACCCGCTCGATGTACCACATGAACGACGACGACGGACCGACGATCAGCACCCCCGCCTTGCGCAGCCGCTCCCGGTGCTCGTAGAGCAGGTACGCCGCCCGGTGCAGCGCCACGGCGGTCTTGCCGGTGCCGGGCCCGCCCTGCACCACGCGGACGCCGGGCAGCGGGGCGCGGATGATCCTGTCCTGCTCCGCCTGGATCGTCGCGACGATGTCCGACATCCGCCCGGTGCGCTTCTGGTTCAGCGCCGCGAGCAGGGCGCCCTCCCCGTGGAGCACGCCCTCGTCCCCGAGCATGTCCGGGTCGAGGACGTCGTCCTCGAGGGCGGCGACGTCGCGGCCCTCGAGGATCAGGTGGCGGCGCCGCCGGACGCCCATGGGGCTCTGCGCGGTGGCCTGGTAGAAGGCGGCCGCCTCCCGGGCGCGCCAGTCCACCATGAGCCGCTGGTGGTCCGCGGTGGCCAGGCCGATCCGCCCGACGTACCGGCGCTCGCCGTCCTGGCCGTCCAGGCGGCCGAAGACCAGCCGGTGGTCCACGGCCTCGAGCTGCGCGAGACGGTCCTCGTAGTGGGACGCGAACGCGTCCCGTTCCGCGCGGTTCTGGTGGTTGCCGGAGGACTCGCTGCGGCGCACGGCCGCGAGCTCCGCGGTCTTCTCGGCCCGCAGCTCGTCGAGCCGGTCGTAGAGCATCGCGACGTACGCGCGCTCGACAGCAAGTTGCTCGGCCGCCATCGTGGCGACGGTCTCTGCCATGGGGGGACACCTCGTTCCGGATCGAACAGACCATCGAGTCTAGCGGTCCGCGGGCGTTCGCACGGCGACGGCGCCGCCCGGCGCGTAACAGGGCTTCGCCGCGTGGTGACGTCCCTGGTCAGACCCGGTACAGGGCCCGGACGCGGTGCCCGCCGAGCTGGCTGCGTCCCCGGAGGTCGGTGAGCTCCATGATCAGCCCGAAGCCGGCGACGTGCAGCCCCGCCCGGTGCAGCAGCTGCGCCGTGGCCCCGAGGGTGCCGCCGGTCGCGAGGATGTCGTCGAGCACGAGCACGCGGGCGCCGCGGGGGACGTCGTCGGTGTGGATCTCCAGCACCGCCGACCCGTACTCCAGGACGTACTCCTCCCGGAACGTCTCCCGCGGCAGCTTCCCGGCCTTGCGCACGGGGATGAGGCCCACACCCGTCGCGTAGGCCACGGCCCCGGCCATGAGGAAGCCGCGGGCCTCGATGCCGGCCACGTAGTCGAACTGGCCGCGGAAGGCGTCGGCCAGGGCGTCGACGGTCCGCCGGAAGCCGGCGCCGTCCGCGAACAGGGGCGTCAGGTCGCGGAAGAGGACCCCCGGTTCCGGGTAGTCGGGGATCTTCACGCACAGGCGCTCGATCATCTGCTCAACGGATTCAGTCACGCCGCTCATGCTATCCGTCCGGGCCCCGGGCCCGGTCAGCGGCGTCGGCGCGGGACCGCGCGGCGGTACGGGGAGACGGAGGGCTCGCCGGGGAGCCACCACCGCCAGGGGAACTCCGCGGTCCCGCCGGGGCCGGACACCCCGGTGCGCGGGCCGTGCCCGGCGGAGGCACCGGTCCCCGGGCGGGGCAGGCGCAGGAAGAAGCCCGGTGCCGCGGCGTCCTCGCCCGCGGTCAGCGGGGCTCCGTCGTGGCTCAGGTCGATGCCCAGGGCCTTGGCGAGATTGCCCGGCCCCCGGGCCAGTGCGGCGTCGGGCACGGGGCCGGACCGGCCCACCGCGCGGCGGGCGCGGGCCAGGTCCGCGCCCGCCACCACCTCGCCGGCCCGGATCAGGCACCCTCCGGCGGTGCCCTCGGGGCGGCAGACCAGGTTCACCGCGTGGTGCATCCCGTACGTGAAGTAGACGTAGACGTGCCCGGGGGCACCGAACATCGTGGCGTTGCGCGCGGTCCGCCCGCGCCACGTGTGCGCCCCGGGATCCGGCAGGTCGGAGCCGTCCGGACCGCCGTAGGCCTCGACCTCCGTGATCCGCAGGACCACGGCGCCCTCGCCGGTCCGGTGGCCGAACAGTCCGCCGAGCAGCCGCGGGGCGACCTCGGGAGCCGGCCGGGACAGCAGCTCGAGCAGCTCCGGCTCCGCGCCCGGCCCGGCACCGGGCCGGTTCATCCGGCGACGATCGGGGCCCGCCGCGAGAAGGCCGCCGCCTCGGCCACCTGGCGCTCGAGCTCGCCGATCTGGGCGGCCACGGCCGAGGGCGCCGTCCCGCCCTGCGCGCTGCGCGAGGCCAGCGAGCCCTCGACGGTGAGCACCTCGCGCACTCCCGGGGTGAGCCGGGCGGAGATGGCGGCGAAGTCCTCGTCGGAGAGGTCCCACAGCTCGATGCCGCGCTGCTCGCACACCCGCACCGCGTCCCCGGCGATCTCGTGGGCGTCCCGGAAGGGCACTCCCTGGCGCACGAGCCACTCGGCGACGTCCGTGGCGAGGGCGAAGCCCTGCGGGGCGAGCTCGGCCATGCGCCCGGTGTTGAACGCCAGCGTCCCGATCATCCCGGCCACGGCGGGCAGCAGGACCTCGAGCTGGTCGATCGCGTCGAAGACGGGCTCCTTGTCCTCCTGCAGGTCCCGGTTGTAGGCCAGGGGCAGGCCCTTGAGCGTGGCCAGCAGGCCGGTGAGGTCCCCGATCAGCCGGCCGGCCTTGCCGCGGGCGAGCTCGGCGATGTCCGGGTTCTTCTTCTGCGGCATGATCGAGGACCCGGTCGAGAAGGCGTCGTCCAGGGTGACGAAGGAGAACTCCTTGGTGGCCCACGTGGTGATCTCCTCGGAGATCCGGGACATGTCCACGGCGATCATCGCGGTGACCCACGAGAACTCGGCGTAGACGTCCCGGGCCGCGGTGCCGTCGATGGAGTTGTGCACGGCGGAGTCGAAGCCCAGCTCGGCGGCGACGGCGCCCGGGTCCAGCCCGAGCGAGGACCCGGCGAGCGCCCCGGAGCCGTACGGGGAGACCGCGGCGCGGGCGTCCCAGTCGATCAGGCGCTGGACGTCGCGGAGCATCGCCCAGGCGTGGGCGAGCAGGTGGTGGGACAGCAGCACGGGTTGGGCGTGCTGGAGGTGGGTGCGCCCGGGCATCGGGGCCTCCGGGTGGGCCTTGGCCTGGTCCAGCAGGGCCTGCACCACGTCGAGGACGTTGCGGGCGATGATCGCGGCGTGGTCGCGCAGGTACATCCGCCCGAGCGTGGCGATCTGGTCGTTGCGGGAGCGCCCGGCGCGCAGCTTGCCGCCGAGCTCGGGGCCGGCCCGCTCGATCAGGCCCTTCTCGAGGGAGCCGTGCACGTCCTCGTCCGAGGGGGCGGGGGTGTAGACCCCGGAGCGGACGTCGGCCTCGAGCCGGTCCAGGGCGGCGAGCATGCCCTCGAGCTCCTCGCCGCTGAGCAGGCCCGCCGTGCGCAGGACCCGGGCGTGGGCGCGGGAGCCCGCGATGTCGTAGGGGGCCAGCCGCCAGTCGAAGTCCGTCGACTTGCTGAGCGCCGCGAGGGCGTCGGCCGGCCCCCCGGCGAAGCGCCCGCCCCAGAGCGCGCCCTCGTTGGTCCCGTGCTTGTCCTGCTGCGCCATGTCTCTCCTCGTTGCGTCCTGGCCGGTCGGTCCCGGCCGTGCCCGGCCGTCCGGGCCGGACCGGGTGCTCCGGCGTGCGCGGAGGGCCCCACCGCCGGGATGGGGCCCTCCGTCGTCGTGCCCGTTCCTGCTCGGCACGAGCCTACGTGCTCCTGGCCTACTTGCCCTCGGCCGCGAGGCGCTGCTCGCGGGAGGCCGCGACCTTCGAGGACATGCCGAACAGCTCGATGAACCCGCGGGCCTGGGACTGGTCGAAGGCGTCGCCCTCGTCGTAGGTGGCGAGGTTGAAGTCGTACAGCGAGGTGTTCGAGCGGCGGCCGGTGACCGTGGCCTGGCCGGCGTGCAGGGTCATCCGGATGTCGCCGTCCACGTACTTCTGGGTGTCCTGGATGAACGCGTCGAGGGACTGCTTGAGCGGGGAGAACCACTGGCCGTCGTAGACGAGCTCGGTCCAGCGCTGGGTGGCGATCCGCTTGAAGCGGGCCTGCTCGCGCTCGACCGTCACGTTCTCCAGCTCCCGGTGCGCGGCGATGAGGGCCATGGCGCCGGGGGCCTCGTAGACCTCACGGGACTTGATGCCCACGAGCCGGTCCTCCACGATGTCGATCCGGCCCACGCCCTGGGCCCCGGCGCGCCGGTTCATCTCCTGGATCGCCTCGAGCGGCGTGACGGGCTGGCCGTCGAGCGCCACCGGGATGCCGCCCCGGAAGCTGATCACGACCTCGTCGGCCGGCGGCGGGAACGTGGGGTCGTCCGTGTAGTCGTAGACGTCCTTGGTGGGGGCGTTCCAGATGTCCTCGAGGAACCCGGTCTCCACCGCGCGGCCCCACACGTTCTGGTCGATCGAGAAGGGGTTCTTCTTGGTCGTGGCGATGGGCAGGTGGTGCTTCTCGGCGTAGTTGATCGCCTTGTCGCGGGTCAGGGCCAGGTCGCGGACCGGGGCGATGCACTTGAGCTCCGGGCCCAGCGTCTGGATGCCCACCTCGAAGCGGACCTGGTCGTTGCCCTTGCCCGTGCAGCCGTGGGCCACGGTGGAGGCGCCGAAGCGCTTGGCGGCGGCCACGAGGTGCTTGACGATCACCGGGCGGGACAGCGCGGAGACCACGGGGTAGGCGTCCATGTACAGGGCGTTCGCCTGCAGCGCCGGCATGCAGTACTCCGCGGCGAACTCGTCGCGGGCGTCGGCCACGTAGGCCTCGACGGCGCCGCAGTCCAGCGCCCGCCGGCGGATGGTCTCGAGGTCCTCCCCGCCCTGCCCGACGTCGACGGCCACGGCGATGACCTCGGCCCCTGTCGCCTCGCCGATCCAGCCGATGGCCACGGAGGTGTCGAGACCTCCGGAGTAGGCCAGCACAACGCGCTCGGTCACGGTGTTCTCCTTCGTCGGTGGTCCGGGCGCCACGACGTGGCCCCGCCTTCTGTGCATGACTATACACGTCAGCTTGTATTTATGCATACCGCGCGGGCCGCTCCCGCCCGCACCGGCGCGCCACTCCGCAATTATGAATCGCTAGCAATAGCCCGGCGCTTCCGACATACTGGTCGGCAGGTGTCGTCCTCACCGATGAGCACACCCGGGCGGGCCGGAGCACTCGTGCGCCGGCCCGGCCGAACATCCGGTCCCTACCCCGAGAGGAACCCCATGACGAACGTTCCCGACCAGACCCTGACCACGCGCCAGGGCCACCCGGTCCACGACAACCAGAACACCCGCACCGTCGGCTCGCGCGGGCCCGCGACCCTCGAGAACTACGCGTTCCTCGAGAAGATGAGCCACTTCGACCGCGAGCGCATCCCCGAGCGCGTGGTCCACGCCCGTGGCACCACGGCCTTCGGCTACTTCGAGGCCTACGGCAAGCTCGGCGACGAGCCCATCGCCAAGTACACCCGCGCGAAGCTCTTCCAGGAGGCCGGCAAGCGCACCGAGACCGCCGTGCGCTTCTCCACCGTGGCCGGCGGCCGGGACTCCTCCGAGGTCGCCCGCGACCCCCGCGGCTTCGCCGTGAAGTTCTACACCGAGGACGGCAACTGGGACCTCGTCGGCAACAACCTCGGCGTCTTCTTCATCCGTGACGCCATCAAGTTCCCGGACTTCATCCACTCCCAGAAGCCGGACCCCGTGAACTTCGAGGCCGGTGTCGCCAACCGCGCGTTCGACTTCTGGAGCCAGTCCCCCGAGGCCATGCACATGGTCACGATCGTCTTCTCCCCGCGCGGGATCCCGGCGGACTACCGCCACCAGCAGGGCTTCGGCGTGAACACCTACAAGTGGGTCAACGCCGCCGGCGAGTCCGTGCTGGTGAAGTACCACTGGATCCCGAAGCAGGGCGTGAAGTCCCTGACCTCCGAGGACGCGGCGAACATCCAGGCCGAGACGCTCGGCTCGCACACCAAGGACCTCTACGACGCGATCGAGGCCGGCGACTACCCCGAGTGGGAGCTGCAGGTGCAGATCATGGAGGACCACGACCACCCGGAGCTGGACTTCGACCCGCTGGACGACACGAAGGTCTGGCCGGAGGAGCTCTTCCCGCCGAAGCCGGTCGGGCGCATGGTCCTCGACCGCAACCCGCAGAACTTCTTCGCGGAGAACGAGCAGATCGCCTTCGGCACCGGCGTGCTGGTGGACGGCCTGGACTTCTCCGACGACAAGATGCTCGTGGGCCGCACCTTCTCCTACTCGGACACCCAGCGCTACCGGGTGGGCCCGAACTACCTGCAGCTGCCGGTCAACGCGCCGAAGGCCCCGGTGGCCACCAACCAGCGCGACGGCCAGATGGCCTACGGTGTGGACGTGGCCCCCGGTCAGAACCCGCACGTGAACTACGAGCCGTCCATCACCGGTGGCGTGCAGGAGACCCCGAAGCCCGAGGGCTACCAGCCCGAGGTCGGCCCGCGGATCGACGCGCGCCTCACCCGCGCCCAGATCGAGCGGACCAACGACTACAAGCAGGCCGGCGAGCGCTTCCAGCTCCAGGAGGACTGGGAGAAGGAGGAGCTCATCGACAACCTGGTCGGCGCCCTGTCCCAGTGCGACCGCCCGATCCAGGAGCGCATGGTCTGGCACTTCTACATGATCGAGGACGAGATGGGCCGCCGCGTGGGCGACGGCATCGGCGTCTCCCTCGAGGACGTCAAGGACCTGGGCCCGCTGCCGACCCAGCGCCTGACCGAGGAGGAGCTGCAGCGCGTGGCCAACCTGGGCAACAACGGTCCGCGCAGCGTGGAGGGTCTCACCATGACCCACTGCGTGCCCAACGAGCGCGTCGTCGTGGAGCGGGAGCCCCAGCGGAGCCCCGCGATGATGTCCAGCTGATCCCGTGCCGGAGGCGCCCCGCGCGGGGCGCCTCCCCGGGGTCCCGGTGGACCCGCGCACGGAAGGGGCCGGCCGCTGTCCAGCGGCCGGCCCCTTCCGTGCGTCCGGGAGACGGACTCAGCCGCGGCGCCCGGCGCCCTCGAGGTCGAGGGAGCGCTTGAGGATCTTGCCGGTCGGGCCCTTCGGCAGCTCGTCGACCACCTTGTAGTAGCGGGGGTGCTTGTACTTGGCCACGCGCTCGCGGACGAAGGCGTCCAGCGCGTCCACCGTCGCGCCCCGCTCCCCCTCGGGCACGTCCCGGAAGGCGACGACGGCGGCGACCTCCTCGCCCATCGCCTCGTCCGGGACCCCGACGACCGCGGCCTCGGCGATGCCCGGGAACTGGTAGATGACCTCCTCCACCTCGCGCGGGTACACGTTGTAGCCGCCCCGCAGGACCATGTCCTTCTTGCGGTCCACGATGTAGTGGAAGCCGTCCTCGTCCACCCGGGCGAGGTCCCCCGTGTGGAACCAGCCGTCGCGGATCGCTGCCTCGGTGGCCTCGGGGTTGCGCCAGTAGCCGGCCATCACGTACTCCCCGGCCACGACGAGCTCGCCGATCTCGCCCACGGGGACCTCCTCGTCGAGGTCGTCGACCACCTTGAGCTGCGCCCCGCGCACCACGGTGCCGATCGACCCCGCCCTGCGCCCGTGCGCCTCCTGGTTGAAGCACACCACCGGGGAGGTCTCGGACAGGCCGTACCCCTCGTAGATCGGCGCCCCGAACACCTTCTCGAACCGCTCCAGGACCTCGACCGGGAGCGGGGACCCGCCCGAGACCCCCGCCCGCAGGCGGGGCAGCTCGACCGGTCCCTCCCCGGCCGCGGAGAGCAGTGCCACGTACATGCTCGGCACCCCGGCGAAGACCGTGACCTCGTCCCGCGCCAGGATCTCCAGCGCGCGGGCCGGGTCGAAGCGCGGCAGGAGCGTGACGGCGGCCCCGGCCTGGACCACGCCGTTGAGCGCCACGGTCTGGCCGAACACGTGGAAGAACGGCAGGGCCCCGAACATGACGTCCCCGGGGCCCAGGTCGAAGAGGCTCGCGGACAGCTCCGCGTTGGTCCGCAGGTTGTGGTGCGTCAGGACGGCGCCCTTGGGCCGGCCCGTGGTGCCGGAGGTGTAGAGCAGGACGGCCGGCTCGTCGTCGTCGCGGTCGGCGACCCCGGGACGCGGCGGCACGTCCGCGAGGGCCTGCAGGGTCCCGGCGGCCGAGACCTCGACCACGGGGACCTCGCGGTCCAGGTCGGCGACCGCGGCCCGCGTGGCCTCGGCCATGGCCTCCCAGACCAGCACCAGGGACACCTCGGCGTCCGTGAAGTGGTAGGTGAGCTCCCGGGGGCTGAGGAGGGGGTTGAGGGGCACGACGACGCCGCCCGCGCGCAGGATCCCGTAGTAGGCGATCGGCATGTGCGGGACGTTGGGCAGGATCATGGCCACCCGGTCCCCCGCCCCGATGCCCCTGGCGGCGAGCATCGACGCGACCCGCGCGGACAGGTCGTCGAGGGCCCCGTAGGTCAGGACCCGGTCGTCGAGGACCACCGCCCGGGAGTCCGGGGAGGCCGCGGCCGTGTCGGTGAGCAGGGTGGCGAGATTCGTCATGGAGGAACTCCGGATCCCCGGTGCGCGGGCACCGGCGCGTGGTGAGCTGTGTCACACGAGCGTGCCAGCCGGTTACTGCAACGTCAAGACCCGGGTATTCCCGGGGCGGCGCGTGTCGCGGGCCCCGCCTTCGATAAACTGGGCGGCAGGAACTCCGTACGACCGACCGAACCTCGTAGGACCGACCGCGAAGGACCACCAGTGACCGAGAACTCCCAGCAGCCCCAGGATGGGGCGGCCCCCCAGCTGACCGAGGAGGAGATGGCCTACGTGCTCTCCCTGTTCGAGATGGCCCGGACCGGGGACACCGAGAACCTGCTGCCGGCCGTGCGCGCGGGCGTCCCGGCCGACCTCACCAACGGCAAGGGCGACACCCTGCTGATCCTCGCGGCCTACCACCAGCACGAGGAGACCGTCGCGGCGCTGCTCGAGGCCGGGGCGGACCCGGACCGGGTCAACGACAACGGTCAGACGGCGCTGATGAGCGCGGTCTTCCGGGGCAACGAGACGATCGTCCGGACGCTGCTCGGGGCCGGGGCCTCCCAGACGGCCGGCGCCCACTCCGCCCTGGACTTCGCCCATGTCTTCGAGCGCACGGAGCTCGTCCCCGTCCTGCAGGAGCACGCGGACCGCTGAGCCCGCCGGGCGTCCGCGCGCCGGCGGCCCGGGCTCACTCGGCGAGCTCCAGGAAGCGGCGGGCCACGGCGGGACCGCCGTCGGCGTCCCGGCACACCACCACGATCGTGTCGTCGCCGGCGATGGTGCCGAGGACGGCGGGCAGCACGGACGTGTCGATGGCGGACGCGAAGTACTGGGCGGCCCCCGGCGGGGTGCGCAGCACCACGAGGTTCGCACTCGCCTCGGCGGTCACCAGCAGCTCGCGGCACAGGCTGGCCAGACGCGCGTCCAGCACCTCCTGGGTGATCCCCGAGGCGGGCGAGCGGTCGGCCCCGGCCTGCGGGACGGCGTAGACGAGGGAGCCGGAGCCGTCCCGGACCCGGACGGCCCCCAGTTCCACGAGGTCGCGGGAGAGCGTGGCCTGGGTGACCTGCACGCCGTCCTCGGCCAGCCGGGCGGCGAGCTCGGCCTGCGAGTGGATCGCCCCGCCCGTCACGAGGGCCACGATCCGGGCCTGCCGCGCGGTCTTGGTCGCGGGGATGCTCATGCCGGGACGGAAGGCGTGCCGGCGGCGTCCAGGTCGTACCGTCCGGAGCGGGCCATGAGCCACACGAGAAGGGCCTTCTGGGCGTGCAGCCGGTTCTCCGCCTCGTCCCACACGACGGACTGCGGGCCGTCGATGACCTCGGCCGCGACCTCGGCGCCGCGGAACGCGGGCAGGCAGTGCAGGAACAGCGCGCCGGGCGCGGCCCGGGCCATCGCCGCGGCGTCCACGGAGTACGCCCGGAAGATCTTCGCCCGGGCCTCGGTCTCCGCCTCCTGCCCCATGGACACCCAGGTGTCGGTGCAGACCACGTCCGCCCCGGCGAGCGCCTCGGCCGGGTCCGCGGTCACCTGCACGGACCCGCCGGTCCGTGCGGCGCGCTCCTCGGCGGCGCGCACCACGGCCGGGTCCGGGTGGTGGCTCGCCGGGCCGGCGACGCGCACGTGCATGCCGGCGGTGGCCCCGCCCAGCAGGTAGGAGTGGGCCATGTTGTTGGCGGCGTCCCCGAGGTAGGCGAAGGTCAGCCCGGCCAGGCGTCCCCGGTGCTCCCGGACCGTGAGCAGGTCCGCCAGGATCTGGCACGGGTGGTAGGCGTCGGAGAGCCCGTTGACGACGGGCACGGTCGAGGCCGCGGCCATCTCCTCCAGCCCGGACTGCGCGTAGGTGCGCCACACGATGGTCGAGACCATGCGGGAGAAGACGCGCGCGGTGTCCGACACGCTCTCCTTGCCCAGCTGGGACTCCCCCGGGTTGATCATCAGGGGGTTGCCGCCGAGGTCCGCGATCCCGGCGGAGAAGGAGGTCCGGGTGCGGGTCGAGGTCTTGTCGAAGACCACGGCCACGGTCTGCGGACCGGCGTAGGGCCGGTGGGCCCAGCGGTCGGCCTTGAGGCGGAGGGCGAGCTCGAGCACCTCGGCCTGCTCCTGCTGGGAGAGATCGGTGTCGACGAGGAAGTGGCGGGGGGTCATGGACGGGTTCATGCTTCTTTCGGCGGGGTCTCGGCCGAGGCCGCGGCGGGGGCCGTGACAGCGGCGGTGGCGGTGCTCAGGATCGCGGGGAGCGCGTCGAGGAAGGTGCGGGCCTGCTCCTCGGTCAGGACCAGGGGCGGGGCCAGGCGCAGGGTGCCGGGGCCGGTCGCGTTGACGATGAACCCGGCGTCCCGGGCGGCGTCGACCACGGCGGGGCCGAAGGGGGCGGTGGCCCCCTCGGGGACCTCGAGGTCGGCGCCGATCAGCAGCCCGCGCTGGCGCACGTCCCCGATCCCGGGCACCGCCCGCAGGCCCTCGCCGAGCACGGCGCCCACGGTGCGGGCGTGCTCGAGCAGGCCGTCCTCCTCGATCACGGTCACGGTCGCGAGGCCCGCGGCGGTGGCCGGCGGGTTGCCGCCGAACGTCGTGCCGTGCTGGCCCGCGCCGAGCAGCGCGGAGACCTCGGCACCGACGGTGAGCATCGCGCCGATCGGGAAGCCGCCGCCCAGGCCCTTGGCCAGGGTGATCGCGTCCGGCAGGTCGCCGCCGGTGAGCTCCGCGGAGGAGGCGAACCAGCGGCCGGTGCGGCCCATCCCGGTCTGCACCTCGTCCACGACCAGCAGCGCGCCGTGCCGGCGGGTGAGCTCCCGTGCCCGCCGGAGGTAGCCCTCGGGCAGCTCGCGCACGCCGGCCTCGCCCTGGACGGGCTCCACGATCAGCGCGGCGACGGTCCCGTCGAGGTGCTCCTCGAGGGCCTCGACGGTCGCGGGGATGTGCTGCACCCCGCCGGGCAGGGGCTCGAAGGGCGCGCGGTAGGCCTCCTTGGCGGTCAGGGCGAGGGCGCCCATGGTGCGGCCGTGGAAGGCGGACTCGAGGGCCAGGACGGTGCCGCGGGGCCGGCCGTCCGGGCCGGGGTGCTCGTGGCCGTGGCGGCGGGCCAGCTTGAACGCGGCCTCGTTGGCCTCCGCCCCGGAGTTCGCGAAGAAGACGTGGGAGCCCGCGGGCGCGCCGGCCAGGGACAGCAGCTTCCCGGCGAGCGCGATCTGCTGGGGGGAGGTGAAGAAGTTGGAGACGTGGCCCAGGGTTGCCAGCTGGCGGGAGACGATCTCCACCCAGCGCGGGTGGGCGTGGCCGAGGGCGTTGACGGCGATGCCGGCGAGCAGGTCGAGGTAGTCCCGGCCGTCGGCGTCGGTGACCACGGCACCCCTGCCGTGGGTGAGCACGAGCGAGGGGCTGCCGAAGACGCCGAGCAGCGAGTCGGCGTACTCGCCGAGCAGGGCGGTCTGGGCGGAGTAGCGGGACGCGGTGTGCTGGCCGGCGGTGTGCTGGGCGGTCATGACGATGCTCCGTGGTCGGGGACGAGCTGGGTTCCGATGCCGGTGTCGGTGAAGATCTCGAGCAGGCACGTGTGCGGGCTGCGCCCGTCCACGATGGACGCCCGGCGCGCCCCGCCCTCCACGGCCCGCAGGGCCGCCTCCATCTTGGGGATCATCCCGGCCTGCAGGCTCGGGAGCATCGCGCGCAGCTCGGAGGCGGAGAGCGACGCGATGAGCGAGTCCTTGTCCGGCCAGTCCGCGTAGAGCCCCTCGACGTCGGTGAGGGCCACGAACTTCTCGGCGCGCAGGGCCACGGCCACGGCGGCGGCGGCGGTGTCCGCGTTGACGTTGAGGATCTCCCCCGTGGGGCGGCCGCGGGCGTCGACCTCGGGCGCCACGGAGGAGATCACGGGGATCCGTCCCGCGTCGAGCAGCTGGGTCACGGGCTCGGGGTTGACGCCGACGACCTCCCCCACGTGGCCGAGGTCCACCTCCTCGCCGTCCACGACGGTGCCCCGGCGGACGGCGCGGAACAGCTCGGCGTCCTCCCCCGAGAGCCCGACGGCGTACGGGCCGGTGGCGTTGAGCAGGGAGACGAGCTCCCGCTGCACCTGCCCGGTGAGCACCATGCGGATGGCGTCCACGGCCTCCCGGGACGTGACCCGCAGCCCGCCGCGGAACTCGGACTCGATGCCCAGCCGCTCCAGCATCCGGTTGATCTGGGGGCCGCCGCCGTGCACCACGACCGGCTTGATCCCGACGTGGCGCAGGAACACCATGTCCTCGGCGAAGGCCTGCCGCAGCGGCTCGGACACCATGGCGTTGCCGCCGTACTTGAAGACCATCACGGACCCCGCGTAGCGCTGGATCCAGGGCAGGGCCTCCATCAGGGTGCCCGCCTTCAGCTGGGCGGTCTCGTAGCGGGTCGGGTCACTGGGGTCGGTCATGGTTCTCCTGCGCCGTGGGTCGGTGCTGTCCCGGTCGGTGGGCCGGTCAGCTGGAGTAGGCGCTGTTCTCCTCGACGTAGTCGTGGGTGAGGTCGTTGGTCCAGACGGTGGCGTCGGCGTCCCCGGCCTTGAGGTCGACCAGGACGGTCACCTTGCGCCCGGCCGCCAGGTCCACGCCCTCGCGGGGGTCACCGATCATGCCGTCGCGGCAGACCATGACCCCGTTGATCGTGACGTCGAGCCGGTCCGGGTCGAACGCGGCGTCGGTGGTGCCGACCGCGGACAGCACGCGGCCCCAGTTGGGGTCGTTGCCGAAGATCGCGGCCTTGAACAGGTTGGAGCGGGCCACGGAGCGGCTCACGTCCTCCGCCTGCCGCTCGGTCGCGGCGTTGACCGTGGTGATCTCGATGTCGTGGGACGCCCCCTCGGCGTCCGTGATGAGCTGCTGGGCCAGCGAGTGGCACACGGCCGTGACGGCCTGGCTGAACTCGAACTCGTCCGGGGTGATCCCGGAGGCGCCCGAGCCGAGCAGGACCACGGTGTCGTTGGTCGACATGCAGCCGTCGGAGTCGGTGCGGTTGAACGTGACCTTCACCGCGTCCTCGAGCGCCCACTGCAGGGCGTCCGAGGAGAGCTCCGCGTCGGTCGTGAGCACCACGAGCATCGTGGCGAGGCCGGGGGCGAGCATGCCCGCGCCCTTGGCCATGCCGCCGACCGTCCACCCGTCGCGGACGTAGGCGGCCTGCTTGGAGACGGAGTCGGTGGTCATGATGGCCCGGGCGGCGGCGGCCCCGGCGTCGTCGTCGTCCCCGAGCGCCGCCACGACCCCGGGGAGGCCGCGCTCCATGACGTCCATCGGCAGCTGGACGCCGATGAGCCCCGTGGAGCACACCACGACGTCGCCGCCCCCGACGCCGAGCGCCTCGCCGACGAGCTCCGCGGTCCGGTGGGAGGCCTGGAACCCCTGCGGTCCGGTGCAGGCGTTGGCCCCGCCGGAGTTGAGGACCACGGCGGCGGCCCGGCCGTCCGCGGTGGCGGCCTTGGACCACTGGATGGGCGCGGCGGCGATCCGGTTGGTCGTGTACACGGCCCCCACGTGGTGCTGGGGCCCGTCGTTGACGACGAGGGCGAGGTCGGGCCCGCCGGAGTCCTTGAAGCCCGCCGTGGTGCCGGCCGCGCGGAAGCCCTGGGCGGCGGCCACACCGCGGGTGGTGTCGACCTGCAGGGTGCCGGCCGGCTGCTGGGACGGGTACGTTCTCACGGTGCGACTCCTTGGAGGTTCAGGCCGGTGTCCTCGGGCAGGCCGAGGGCGAGGTTCATGGACTGGACGGCACCGCCCGCGGTGCCCTTGACGAGGTTGTCGATGACGCAGGTGACGATGACGCGGCCCGCCCGGGCGTCGAGGGCGAGCTGGAGCTGGGCGTGGTTGGAGCCGGCCACCGACTTCGTCGCCGGCCACCGGCCCTCGGGCAGGACCGTGACGAACTGCTCGGCCACGTAGGCGGACTCCCAGGCCTCCCGCAGCTGCGCGGCGCTCACGCCCTCCGCGACGCGCGCGGTGGCGGTCGTGAGGATGCCCCGGGGCATGGGGGCCAGCGTCGGAGTGAAGGAGACCCGCACGCGGCGCCCCGCGGCCTTGGCGAGGCCCTGCTCGATCTCGGGGGTGTGCCGGTGCGCGCCGCCCACCCCGTACGGGCTCATCGAGCCCATGACCTCCGAGCCCAGCAGGTGCGCCTTGACGGCCTTGCCGGCCCCGGACGTGCCCGACGCCGCGACGATCACGACGTCCTCGGGCTCCAGGAGCCCGGCCGCGAAGCCGGGGCCCAGGGCCAGCAGCGCGCTGGTCGGGTAGCACCCCGGCACCGCGATGCGCGTGGCGCCGCGGAGCTGCTCGCGCTGGCGGGTGCCCTCGGTGTCCACGACGAGCTCGGGCAGCCCGTACGGCCACGTCCCGGCGTGCGGGGAGCCGTAGAACTGGTCCCACTCCTCGGCGGAGTCGAGCCGGTGGTCGGCGCCGGCGTCGATGACCACGGTCTCCGGCGGCAGCTGCGCGGCGATCGCGGCGGACGCGCCGTGCGGCAGGGCGAGGAAGACGACGTCGTGGTCGGCGAGGTTCTCCACCGTGGTGTCCACGAGCACCCGGTCGGAGAGGGAGTGCAGGTGCGGCTGCAGCTCCCCCAGCCGCTGGCCCGCGTTGGAATGGGCCCCCATGGCCCCGATCTCGATCTGCGGGTGACCGGCGAGGATCCGCAGAACCTCGCCACCGGCGTAGCCGGAAGCCCCCGAAACTGCTGCGCTGAACGTCATAGGACCCACTCTAGCTCAAAGTTATGCATAGTCTTCAATAATTATGCACGCTACGGGGAGAGGACCGGCGGCGCGGAGGAGCGGATGCCCCTCGGCGGGGCGCGTCGGAACCCCCTGTCGTCTCGGCCGCTCGTCCCGGCCACGGCCGTCGTCGCATCCCCCCGGAACGGCTGTGCCCCCGAATCTACGCTTCCCGTGTGCAAATCTCGATGATTACGGGGGCATTCCCGTGCCCCCTCTTGTGCTCACGCTACCCCTCGGGGGTCCCCGCAGGCAGAGCGCGGCCGGGCTTCCCGCCTACCATGGCAGGAGTTCCCGTCCGCGATCCCCAGGAGGTACCCGTCATGGTCCGTTCCGTCATGGTCGAGCGAGCCGGAGGCCCCGAGGTCCTGACCCTCGGCGAGCGCCCGGACCTCGAACCGGGCCCCGGCCAGCTGCTCGTCGAGACCCGTGCGGCGGGGGTGAACTTCATCGAGGTGTACCAGCGCGAGGGCGTCTACCCCGTGGAGCACCCCTTCACGCCCGGCTCCGAGGGCATGGGCGTGGTGACAGGCGTGGGCCCCGGGGTGGAGCACTTCGCCCTCGGCGACCGGATCACCACCTCCCAGGCGTCCCGCACCTACGCCGACGCCTTCCTGGTGGACGCCGGCAAGGCCCTGCGCGTGCCCACCGGCGTCTCCGACGAGGTCGCCGCCGCCGTCCCGCTGCAGGGGCTCACCGCGCACTACCTGGTGCGCTCGACGTATCCGGTCCAGGAGGGCGACGTCGCCGTGGTCACCGCGGGCGCCGGCGGGGTCGGTGGCCTCGCGGTGCAGCTGCTGAAGTCGCTCGGGGCCACGGTGATCGCCCTGGTGGGCTCCCAGGACAAGGCGGAGACCGCGCGCTCGCTGGGCGCCGACTTCGCCCTGGTCGGCTACGAGGGCTTCGCCGAGCACGTCCGTGCGGTCACCGGCGGCCGCGGCGCCGACGTCGTCTACGACTCCGTGGGCAAGGACACCTTCGACGAGTCCCTCCGGGCGCTGCGCACGCGCGGGATGCTCGTGCTCTTCGGCGGCTCCTCCGGCCAGGTCCCCCCGTTCGACCCGCAGCGGCTCGCCCAGCACGGGTCCCTGTACATCACCCGGCCCACGCTCAACGACTACCTGCTCGACGAGAAGGAGCGGAACTGGCGGGCGGGCGAGCTCTTCGACGCGGTGCTCGACGGGTCCCTGACCGTCCGGGTCGCCGAGACGTTCCCGCTCGAGCGGGCACGGCAGGCCCACGAGCTGCTCCAGTCCCGCGCCGCCCAGGGCAAGCTGCTGCTGGTCCCGTGAGCACGGCACAGACGCACCGCTTCCTCGGCGCGGACGGCGCGCGGGACCCGTACACCCCGTTCGTCGGATGCTGCACGGCCACCGTGGAGCACTACGACCTGGACCTCGACTACGACGTCGAGGACAACGGCCTCGAGGCGCGGGCGACCCTGACCTGCCGGGCCCTGCAGGACACGGACCGGATCGAGCTGGACCTCACCGAGCTCGCCGTGACCGACGTCCGGTTCGGCACCGGCGGGCTCGGCGGGCTGCTCGGCGGCCGCAGGGTCCGCGCGGACCACCGCGGCAGCCGCCTCGTGCTGAGCCTGCCGCGCACGGTCCCCGCCGGGGAGTCGTTCACGCTCACCGTGGCCTACGAGGGCTATCCCGAGTCCCTGGACGGGCCCTGGGGCGAGATCGGCTGGGCCGAGCTCGACGACGGCGTCCTCGTCGCGGGCCAGCCCACCGGGTCCTCCACCTGGTTCCCGTGCGTCGACCACCCCTCCCACAAGGCCACCTACCGGGTCGCCGTGCACGCCGACGCCGACTACGAGGTGGTGGTCCACGGCGAGCTGGAGTCCGTGGTGGAGCGCGACGGCGAGCGCCACTGGGTCTACACCTCCCGGGTGCCGCTCCCTCCGTACCTGGCGACCGTGCAGATCGGTCCGTACGAGCGGCGGGAGCTCACGGGCTCCCGCGTCCCGCAGCACCTCGTGTGCTCCAAGAAGCGGCGCAAGAAGGCGGAGAAGACGTTCGCGGAGCAGGGCCGGATGATCGAGGTGTTCGGCGACTGGTTCGACCCATACCCCTTCCCGAGCTACACCGTGGTGGTCGTCGACGAGTCCCTCGAGGACCCGTTCGAGTGCTACGCGTGCTCCGTGTTCGGGAAGAACCAGCTCGGCACGGACTGGGAGGAGCAGCGGCTCGTGGCCCACGAGCTCGCCCACCAGTGGTTCGGCAACAGCCTGGTCCTGTCCTCGTGGCAGGACATCTGGCTCAACGAGGGGTTCGCGTCCTACGCGGAGTGGATCTGGTCCGAGGCCTCGGGCGGCCGGCCGGCCAGCTGGCACGCGGAGAAGGCCCACCGCACGCTCTCGAAGATGCGCCAGGACCTCGTCATCGGCGACCCGGGGCAGGTGCGCCTCTTCGACGACGTGGTGTACGTCCGGGGCGCTCTCACCGTCCACGCGATCCGCGAGACCGTGGGCGAGGACGCCTTCCGCGCCCTGCTGCACGGCTGGGCCACCGCCAACCGGGACGGGTGGGTGAGCACGGCGGGCTTCCGGGAGCACCTGCGCGGCTTCGTGCCCCAGCACCGGTGGGCGGAGGTCGACGGGCTGCTCGACGCGTGGCTGCTCCGGCGGGAGCTGCCCGCCCTGCCCTGACCCGGCTCGGCGCCGGGTCTCCGGCGCCGAGNNCCCGCCGGACGCACAGCGTCCGGCGGGGGCCGTTCCACGGCGCGGGCCGCGGGCCGTCCTCAGCGCTCCCGGCGGTAGAGCCGGCGGGCGAACCAGACCCCGCCGGCGGCCGCGCCGAGTCCGGCGAGCAGCAGCAGGGCGGCCTGCACGCGCTGCCACGCGATGGTGCCCGCGGTGATGCCGTCCCCGAACTCGCCGGCCTCGGCGGTCTCGACCACCTGGAGCGTGCCGTCCTCCACGGCGAGCAGGGCGTCGGCCTCCTGGTGGAAGTCGTCCTCGCCGGAGCCCGTCTGCGTGCCGCGGAAGACGATCTCCTCGCCCGCCTCCGGGACGCGCGGGTCGGCGAGGCCCGAGTCGAAGGGCTGCTCGGTGACCGCCTCGTCCGCGGGCAGCACCCCGCGGTAGATGGGGTTCCAGGTCTTGGTCCGCAGGTCGTTGGTGAGGTCCTGGTACTGCCCGGAGATCACCCACGACCGGTCCGCGTAGCCGGCCAGCTTCCGGGAGTCGTCCCAGGCGAGCGCGGCGCTCACCGCCAGGACCAGCCCCAGGAGGAGCCCGAGCAGCCCCACGGCCGTCGGCTTCCAGGCGATCGACCGGCGGGCGCGTCCGCGCTCCTGCTCGTCGTCGTCGTCGAAGGCGAAGAACGCCTCCTGCCGGTCGGTGGTCTCCTCGGTCATGCTGAACTCCTGGAAAGGGGTCGGGGAAGGGGGCGACCGCGGCGCCGGGCGGCGGTCGGGGACCCGGTGCCACAGTACCGAAGTTCCCCCGCCGCACCCGGACCCCGTTCGCGTTTGTTACCGGCGGCGTCCCCGGACGGCGCGCGGCCTCACGGCACGACACGGCCCGCTCCCCGGTGCGGGAAGCGGGCCGTGCCGCGCGGGGTGCGGCGGGTGCGGTGGCGTGCCGGTCAGCCGCGGAGCACGGCGCCGTGGCGCTCGGCCGCCACGGCGACGGCCGCCGCACGGGCCGCGGAGGCCTCGTCCGCGGTCAGGGTGCGGTCCGGGGCCCGGAAGCGCAGCGCGAAGGCCACCGACTTCCGGCCCTCCTCGATGCCGGGGCCCTGGTAGACGTCGAAGACGCGGACGTCCTCGAGCAGCTCCCCGGCGCCCTCCTCGAGCGCGGCCCGCAGCTCGGCGGCCGGCACGGCGGCGTCCACCACGAGGGCGACGTCCTGGGTGGCCGCCGGGTAGCCGGAGATCGGGCGGGCCTGCACGACCTCGACCTCGGCCCCGACGAGCGAGCTGAGGTTCAGCTCCATCGCCACGGTCCGCTCGGGCAGGTCCTGGGCCGCCACCAGCTGGGGGTGCAGCTCGCCGGCATAGCCCAGCGGGGTGCCGTCGGCGGTGGCGAGCACCGCGGTGCGGCCCGGGTGGAACGCCTGGTGGGTGCCCTGCCGGACGGTCAGCTCGACCCCCAGGACCTCGGCGGCCAGCCGGGCGGCGTCGAGGGCGTCCTGCCAGTCGAAGGCCCGCGGTGCGGTCCACGGACCCTGGGCCGCGTCCCGGCCGGCCAGGACCGCGGCGAGGTGGCGCGGCTGCGCGGGGATGCCGGCCTCGATCTCGTCGAGCACCGCCCGGCCCGGGTGCGCTCCGAGCGGGGGGATGCCGGCGCTGCCGAGCTGCTCGCCGGGACGGAAGACCCGCCCGACCTCGTAGAGCGCCAGGTCCCGGAAACCGCGGGAGGTGTTGCGCCGCAGCACCTCCAGCAGCCCCGGGAGCAGGGAGACGCGCAGCATTCCCTGGGCCTCGCTGATCGGGTTGGCCAGCTTGACCGACGGCACGGGCACGCCGGGCTCCGGGGCGCCCCACAGCTCGTTGTCCGCCTGCGAGACGAACGGGTAGGCGAGCACCTCGGTGAGCCCGGTTGCCGCGAGCGCGTCGGCGACCCGCTTCCGGGCCTGCTGCTCGGCGGTCAGGCCGCGGCCCGGGGGCGCCACCGGCAACCGCGAGGGGATCGTGTCGTAGCCGACGAGGCGGGCGATCTCCTCGACCAGGTCCTCCTTGGCGACCAGGTCCGGGCGCCACGACGGGGGCACGACGCGCCAGCCGTCGTCGGTGGCCTCGACCTGCGCGCCGAGCTCGGTGAGGGTCGACACGACCTGGTCCGCCGTGTACTCCACGCCCGTGCGGCGCCCCGGGTAGTCCCAGGGCAGCTCGATGGGCGCGGGGGCGGTGGTGTCGTCCACGTCCGTGACCCCGGGACCGGGCGTGCCGCCGGCCAGCTCCACGAGCAGCTCGACGGCGCGCTGGGCCGCCACCGGGGCGATCTGCGGGTCCACCCCGCGCTCGAAGCGCTTGGACGCCTCCGAGGGCAGCCGGTGCCGCCGGGTGGTGCGGGCGATCGAGACCTCGTCGAAGCGGGCCGCCTCCACGAGCACGTCGGCGGTGCCGTCCGAGACCTCGGTGGCGGCGCCGCCCATGACCCCGGCCAGGCCGATCGGTCCGGAGCCGTCCGTGATCAGCAGGTCCTCGGGGTCCAGGGCCCGCTGCCGGCCGTCCAGGGTGGTCAGCGTCTCGCCCGGCGCCGCCCGGCGGACCCCGATGCCGCCGGTCAGCTTCCCGAGGTCGTAGAAGTGCAGCGGCTGGCCCAGCTCGAGCATCACGTAGTTGGAGACGTCCACGGGCAGGGAGATCGAGCGGATGCCCGCCAGGCGCAGCCGCGCCGACATCCACGGGGGCGTGGGGGCGGTCGCGTCGATGCCGGTCACGGTGCGGGCGACGAAGCGGGTGCACCCGGGGTTGCCGTGGATCGGGGCGTCGTCGTCGACGGCCACGGGGAACCCGTCCCCGGTGGGGGCGGGCACCCGGGCGGCCACCGTCCCGGCCGGGTCCGTGAAGGGCTCGTGCACGGCGTGGCAGTACTCGCGGGCCACGCCGCGGATCGAGAACGCGTAGCCGCGGTCCGGGGTCACGTTGATCTCGGCGGCCTCGTCGTGCAGCCCGAGCAGCTCCAGGGCGTCGGAGCCGATCTCCGGGTCCAGGCCGAGGGTCGAGAGCACCAGGATGCCGTCGTGGTCCTCGCCGATGCCGAGCTCGCGCACGGAGGCGATCATGCCGGCGGAGGTGTGGCCGTAGGTCTTGCGCGCCGAGATCCTGAAGTCCCCGGGCAGGACGGCACCGGGCAGGGTCACGACGACCTTGTCCCCGACCTCGAAGTTGTGGGCACCGCAGATCACGCCCTGCACTCCGGAGGGGTCGATGCCCTTGCCGGTCAGGGTCTGCTCCTGGCCCTCGGGGACCACGCGGACGGTGCACCAGTTGACGGTCTTGCCGTTGGAGTGGGTCTCCGGCTCCTTGGAGAGCACCTGGCCGACCACGACCGGGCCCTTCAGGTGGTCCGTGGGGCGGTGCACGTCCTCCTCCTCGAGGCCCACCGTCACGAGGGTGGCCAGGACGTCCTCGGCGGTCGCGCCGGCCGGGACGGGGGCGTGCTCGCGCAGCCATGACAAAGGAACTCGCATGTCTTAGATCTCCATCCCGAAGTGCTCGCTGAAGCGGACGTCGCCCTCGACCATGTCGCGCATGTCCGGGACGTTGTTGCGGAACATCAGGGTCCGCTCGATGCCCATGCCGAACGCGAAGCCCGAGTGGACCTCGGGGTCGATGCCGGCCGCGCGCAGCACGTTCGGGTGGACCATGCCGCAGCCGCCCCACTCGATCCACTGCGGCCCGCCCTTGGCGTGGGGGTGCCACACGTCCAGCTCGGCGGACGGCTCGGTGAAGGGGAAGTAGTTGGGCCGCAGCCGGATCCTCGCCTCGGGGCCGAACATCTGCCGGGCGAAGTGCTCGAGCGTGCCCTTGAGGTCGGCCATCGACAGGCCCCGGTCCACGGCCAGGCCCTCGACCTGGTGGAAGACGGGGGTGTGCGTGGCGTCGAGCTCGTCGGTGCGGTAGGTGCGCCCCGGGACGACGACGTAGACCGGCAGCTCGCGGTTCAGCAGCGTGCGCATCTGCACCGGTGAGGTGTGCGTGCGCAGCACGAGGTGGGCCTCGGGCGGGTCCACGAAGAACGTGTCCTGCAGCTCCCGGGCCGGGTGGTCCGGCTTGAAGTTGAGGGAGTCGAAGTTGTACCACTCGGACTCGACCTCGGGGCCGTCGGCGACCTCCCAGCCCATGGCCACGAACGTCTCGCCGACGCGCTCCATGAGGTTGGTCAGCGGGTGCCGCCCGCCCAGGCGCCGGCGCCGGCCGGCGGCGGTGACGTCCACGGCCTCCTCCACGAGGATCCGGGCGTCCCGCTCCTCCTCGAGCACCGTGGTGCGGGCGGCGATCGCCTGGTTGACGCGGCCGCGGGCCTGGCCGACCAGCTTGCCGGCGGCGGCCTTCTGCGTCTTGTCGAGCGAGCCGATCCGCCGGTTGGCCAGCGCCAGCGGCGAGCGCTCCCCCGCGTGGGCGAGCCGGACCTCCTTGAGCCCGTCCAGGTCGTGGGCGTTCTGCACGGCGGTCAGGGCCGCCTCGACGGCGGCGGCGACCGCCGCCTCGTCGGTCGGGTCGACCGCGCCGCTCGGGGCGGTCTCGGGTGGCAGTTCAGACATCAGCTGGCGACTTCTTCGGCTCGGGGACGGCTTCGTCCGGGCGCGCGGGTCCACGGTGCGTGGAGCGCGTACCACGGGAAAGCCCGGATCGGCACGGATCGCGGGCGGGTCCCAGTCTATGGCACGTCCCCCGGGGCCCGCCCACCGCTGCCCGGGCTCGTCACGGCCCCTCCGGGCCCGGGAGGACCGCCCCGCCGGTCCCGGAGGAAGTCCGCCCCGGGACCCCGATCCGGGCGGGGCGCGCCGGGCGGGCCTAGGCTGGTGCCATGAACCCCGGTCCGAGCCGCGCAGCACGCCTGCGGCAGGTGTGGAACATGATGAACCTGTCCACGCCGCTGGGTCTGCTGGTCGCCGCGGCCACGCGCACGCCGGTGGTCCGCGGGCCCGAGGGGCTGCTCCTGGGGTTCGGCTACCGGCCGCGGCTGCCGCGGGCCGGGGCCTTCACCGTGGGCAACGTCGTCCTGTTCCGGGCCGGGATCGGCGACGTCGCGGCCCGTCCCCGGCTCCTGGCCCACGAGTCGCGGCACGCGAGCCAGTGGGCCAAGTGCCTGGGGCTGCCGTTCCTGCCGGTCTACCTCGTGGCCGCGGGGTGGTCCATGCTGCGCTGCGGGCACCCCGCGCTGCACAATCCCTTCGAGGTGCGCGCCGGCCTCGCCGACGGCGGCTACCGCCCGCCGCGATCCCCCGGGCCGTGACTGACCACGGGATCCCGTGGTCAGTCGGCGAGGTGGTCCAGCAGGGCGTGGACGATGGGCAGGTCCGCCGGGATCCAGGGGAGCTCGAGCGCGGCGGCGGGGTCGGCCAGCGGGAGCCAGCGCACGGCCAGGTGGTCCTCCCCGACCACGGGCCGGGGGTCGCCGCCGGCGGCCACGGCCGTCCAGACCCGCATCGCCGCGGTGTCCTTGAGCGGCCAGCCCTGGGCGTGCGGTCCGCGCACCTCCGCGAGCAGCCGGACGTGCACGCCGAGCTCCTCGGCGCACTCCCGCACCAGGGCCTGCTCGCAGCTCTCGCCCGGCTCCTGCTTGCCGCCGGGGAACTCCCAGAGGCCCCGCAGGGCCTCGGGATAGGCCCGCTGCGCGGCGAGGAAGCCCGTGGGCCGCTCGGCGTCGTCGAGGAGGGCGGCACCCACCACCTGGGTGCGGTAGACGGCGGGCAGCGGCGCGCTCATCGGCTCACCGCCCGGCCCCGGGGCGTCGCTGGGCGCGGGCCGAGGCGTAGAGGCACACGGTGGCGGCGGTGCCCACGTTGAGGGACTCCGCCCGCCCGTGCACCGGCACGGCCACCCGGTGGTCGGCCAGCGCCTTCTCCTCCTCGGAGAGGCCCCGGGCCTCGTTGCCGAACAGCCACACGGTGGGCCGGGCCAGGTCGTAGCCGGAGTCGTCGGACGGGACTCCGGCGGCGCGGGCGGCGGAGGCGTCCTGGAGCCGGTCGAGGTCGACGTCCCCGTGGCCGTCGGCGGCCAGCACGCCGCAGCCGGCGGCGCGGGCGGCGTCGAGCAGCGCGGGCAGGTCGGCACCGACGACCACGGGCAGGTGGAAGAGGGAGCCGGCGGTCGAGCGCACGGTCTTGGGGTTGTAGACGTCCACGCTGCCGGTGGTGAGCACCACCGCGTCCGCGCCGGCGGCGTCCGCCGCGCGCAGCACGGTGCCGGCGTTTCCGGGGTCCTGGATACGGGCCAGCACGGCCACGAGCCGCGGCCGGGCAGCGAGCACCGCCCCCAGGTCCGTGTCGAGGGGTCGGCACACGACGACGACGCCCTGCGGGGTCACCGCGTCGCTCATGGCGGCCAGCACCTCACGGGTCACGAGGCGGACGAACACGGAGCGGTCCTCGGCCACCCGCTCGAGGAGGGCGGCGATGTCCGGGTGGCGGTCCAGGGCGTCCTCGGTGACGTAGACGGCGTCCGCGCACGGGGACTCCAGGTGCCGGGCGAGGGCCTCCCGGGCGTTCTGCGGGCCCTCGGCGAGGAACAGCCCGCGCTTGGCACGCGCGGAGCGCCCGGCCAGTCCCGCGACGTCCCTGACCCGATCGGCTCGGGGGTTGGACATCGGCTGGGCGGCCAGGCGCTCCGTGAGGTTCACTGCTCCGACTGGGCTCAGGCGGCGGCTTCGCGCGGCGCGGAGGTGTCCTCGGGCAGCGCGTTCTTGGCGATCTCGACGAGGCCGGCGAACGCCTTCTCGTCGTTGACGGCCAGCTCGGCCAGCATGCGGCGGTCGACCTCCACCTCGGCGGCCTTGAGGCCCTGGATGAAGCGGTTGTAGGTCAGGCCGTTGGCGCGGGCCGCGGCGTTGATGCGCTGGATCCACAGCCGGCGGAAGTCGCCCTTGCGCTTGCGGCGGTCGTTGTAGCTGTAGACGAACGAGTGGGTGACCTGCTCCTTCGCCTTGCGGTACAGGCGCGAGCGCTGGCCGCGGTAGCCGGAGGCCTGCTCGAGGATCTCCCGGCGCTTCTTGTGGGCGTTGACCGCCCGCTTCACACGTGCCACGTGTGTACTCCTTCGCTTCGGTCCCGGCCGGTCGGCCGGGAGGTCAAATCTGTGGGGGCGGGGAGGCTGGCTCCCCTGCGGATGCGGTGGGGACTACTTGCCCAGCATCTTCTTGATGACCTTGGCGTCGCCGGGGGCCACGATCTGGTCGGAGGCCAGGCGGCGGGTCAGCCGGGAGGACTTGTGCTCCAGGTAGTGGCGGCGGTTGGCCTGCTGGCGCTTCACCTTGCCGCTGCCGGTGAGCTTGAAGCGCTTCTTCGCCCCGCTGTGGGTCTTCATCTTCGGCATCTGGGCCGCTCTCCTTGCGATTCTTCCGGTGGTGGCCACCGGAGGGCACGGCGACGTCCGCCGCACCTCCACGGTGCCCCCGGGCGCAGCCGGTCCCGGCTGCGCCCGCGGGGCGCTGTCAGTTCTGCTCCGCTCGCGCGGAAGGTCGTGCGCCGCTCAGGCCTGGGGCCCGGGCTTGGCACCCGGCTTGGGGCCGGGCCGGGGGGCCTTCGGCGCCGCGGCCGGAGCCTTCGGCGCCGGGGCCTGGGGCGCCGGCGGCTTCGGGGCCGCCTGCGGCGCCGGGGTCTCGACGACCTCGGGCTCCGGGGCCTCGGCGGCCGCAGGCGCCTCGACGGCCTCGGGGGCGGCGGGCTGCGCCGTCTCCGGGGCCGGCTGCTGGGCCTCGGGCGCCGGCTGCTGCACCGGCTCCTCGGTCCGGCCGGCCTGCTCGCGCAGCTCGGCCGGGAAGGAGTCCCCGATCGTCTGGGTCACGGGCGCCGCGGAGGACGTGTCGACCTTGTCCTTCGCCTTGCGCTCGTTCTCGGCCTTCGCCTCGTCGCGCTGCTTCTGGCGGCGCGCCTCGGCCTTGGCCTCGGCCTTGTTCTTCAGCGGGCCCACGACCATCACCATGTTGCGGCCGTCGACCCGGGGGCTCGACTCGACCGCGCCGACCTCGGCGACGTCGTTCGCGAAGCGCTCGAGCAGGCGGACGCCCATCTCGGGGCGCTGCTGCTCGCGTCCGCGGAACTGGATCATGGCCTTGACCTTGTCACCGGCCCCGAGGAACCGCTTGGCGTGGCCGACCTTGGTCTCGTAGTCGTGGGTGTCGATCTTGAGCCGGAACCGGACCTCCTTGAGGACCGTGTTCGTCTGGTTCTTGCGCGACTCCCGGGCCTTGACCGCGGCCTCGTACTTGTACTTGCCGAAGTCCATGAGCTTGGCCACCGGCGGCTTGGCGTTGGGCGCCACCTCGACCAGATCGAGATCCGATTCGCGGGCCAGCCTCAGTGCGTCCTCGACGCGGACGATGCCGACCTGCTCGCCTGCGGGTCCGACGAGACGGACTTCGGGGACTCGGATTCTGTCATTGATACGTGGATCGCTAATGCCGTGCTCCTGATGTCTGGCGTGATCGCCCGGAGGTTTCCGGGGACCTCATGGTTCGGTCCGGTCCGCAACGACAAAAGCCCCCGCTGCGGTCGGCAAGCGGAGGCTCATCGGTGCGCCGCCCGAGGGTGGCGCATTGCGTGACGGTGCGGACGAGGGATGCCCCGGCCGTGCCGTCGTGCGGACGATGTCGTCGCGGACCCGGCGGCCGTGCTCCGGTCCTCCGAGAGGCTCGCAGGACCGTGGCCGGCGCGGGTGGGAGTCTCCTCCACTTGCACACTGCCGACCAGTCTAGCCCATGGGCCGCCGGTTCGGGAAACGACGGCCGCGCCGGCGTCTCACTCGTCCTCGGTGCTGTGCAGGGCCCGGCGGGCCGAGAGCAGCTCCGTCTCCGGCCGGGCGGCGACGAAGCGCTCGACCTCGTCGAGGACCTCGACGAGACGGGCGGCGTCCGCGGCGACCACGGCGGTGCCCACGAGGGCGCGCCGGTGGAGCTCGAGGTGGCCGACCTCGGCGGCGGTCACCGGGAACCGGCGGCGCAGCTCCGCCACGAGGGGCCGCACCACGGAACGCTTGGCCTTGAGGGAGTGGACGTCCCCCAGGAGCACGTCGAACTCGATCCACCCGATCCACACGGTGCTCCGCCTCCTTCCGGCCGGCGCCCGGCCTCCCCTGCAGGATAGTGCGCAGGGCCGCTGGGACGGTCCGGGCGGCGACCGGCGGTGTGGCAGAGTTGGGCCATGACTTCCGAGAACACCTTCCGCTTCGACGACGACGCCGCACGGTCCGGCCAGGAGATCCCGCAGGAGACGGTCAGCGCCGTCGACGAGCAGATGCGCGACATCGCGGAGGTCCCCGCCATCGAGGTCATCACCACCGCGGCCGTGCACCTCATGAGCGCGGCCGCCGTGAAGTGCGGGCTCGCCGCCGGCGAGGACGCCGAGGAGCTCAAGGACCTCGACGAGGCGCGCAAGCTCATCACCGCGCTGGCCGGTTTCGTCACCGCCGCGGCGCCGGAGATCGGCTCGCAGCACGCCGCTCCCCTGCGCGACGGCCTGCGCACCCTCCAGCTCGCGTTCCGCGAGGCCTCGCGCTTCCCGGACGCCCCCGGCCAGGGGCCCGGCGAGCGGTTCACCGGCCCGGTCAGCTGAGCACCGCCGCCTCCGTCCGTCGCGGGCTGGTCCGGGCTTCCCGGGTCAGCCCGCCGTCGTGAGGCGCAGCTGCATCGAGTCGACGTCCTCGGCGAGGGCCGGCTCGACGCTCAGCCGGGCCTGGAACCGGGCGACGACGTCGTCCAGCTGCCCCTGGTCGAGCCCGGCCTGCAGGGACAGCACGACGGCGAGCTCGGGGCCGGCCCCGCCGCCCCGGACGAGCGTCCCGTCCGCGGCGCGCACGGCCACGCCGTCGCCGGGGGCGGTCCCCACCCCGACGAGCCCGGGCAGGCCGGTGGCGCAGCGCCGGACCGCCGCCTCGACGTCCGGGCTGCGGTAGGAGGGGGTCCAGGCCCTGCCCCGGGCCAGCGCCCAGAGGGCCGGGCGGCGCACCACGAACGGGAGGTCGGTGCCGGGGTCGAGCACCAGCAGCTGGGTGCCGTCCTTGACCGCGGCCACGGCGGCCCGGCGGAGGTCCGTGGCCACCGGCCGCGCCCGGGCGTGCCAGTCCGCGAGCGCCGCCGTGGAGCTGAAGACCGGCAGCACCTGCCGGCCGTCCGCGGCCCGCAGGGACACGAGCGCCATGTCGGCCTCCTTGTCGGCCACGAGACCGGCCTCCGTCACGGTCGAGGACGAGACCTCGGCCACGACGGGCACGAACACGCGGGTGCCGGCGAGCGCGGCGACCACGGCGGACTCGTCCCCGGTGCCCGCCCGCAGGGCCCGGAGGGCCTGCAGCACGGCGGGGGCGGCGGCGCCGTCGTCCGCGGGGAACCGGTGGGTGTGGCTGGTGCCCTCCCCCAGGTTGCGCCCGGCCCAGGCCTGGCCGCCGGTGTCCTCGGTGCCGCCGGCGCCCGCGAGCTGGGCGGCGATGTGCTCCGGCAGGGGCCGCTCCGTCACCGCGCTCCCGGCCGGCCCGCCACGTCGAGGGCCTCCTCGAGGGTGAACCGGCCAGCATAGAGGGCCTTGCCCACGATCGCGCCCTCGACGCCCGAGGGCACGAGCGTCCGCAGGGCGGAGAGGTCGTCGAGGGAGGAGATCCCGCCCGAGGCGACCACGGGCTTGTCGGTGCGGGTCGCGACCTCCTTCAGGAGCTCGAGGTTGGGGCCCTTGAGAGTGCCGTCCTTGGTGACGTCGGTGACCACGTAGCGGGCGCAGCCGTGGTCCTCGAGGCGGTCCAGGACCTCCCAGAGGTCCCCGCCCTCCTCGGTCCAGCCGCGGGCGGCGAGGACGGTGCCGCGCACGTCGAGGCCCACCGCGATGACGTCGCCGTGCTCGGCGATGACCTTCTGCGTCCACTCCGGGTTCTCGAGGGCCGCGGTGCCCAGGTTGATCCGGGCGGGGTCCAGGGACAGCGCCCGCTCCAGGGACGCGTCGTCCCGGATGCCGCCGGACATCTCGACCTTCAGCTCGAGCTCGGCGGCGACACGGCGGAGCACGTCGATGTTGTCGCCGCGGCCGAAGGCGGCGTCGAGGTCCACGAGGTGGATCCACTCGGCGCCGGCCTCCTGCCAGGCGAGGGCGGCCTCCAGCGGGTCGCCGTAGCCGGTCTCGGAGCCGGCCTCGCCCTGGACCAGGCGCACGGCCTGGCCGTCCGCGACGTCGACGGCGGGCAGCAGCTGGAGGCGGGGGGTCTCGCTCAGGGGCATGGGATCTCTCTTCTCGGGTTGCGGGGTCTCGGACGGACGGGCGGACGGGACGTGCTCAGCGGCCCTGGAACCAGGCGTACCCGCCGTAGCCGATGAGGGCCGCCGCGACGGCGGCCAGGAGCACGACCGTCCAGACGGGCTTCTGCTGCTGCTGGAAGGAGATGGCCCCGCCGGCGAGGAACGCGCCGAGGACCATCACGAGGACGGCGGCGCTCACGCCGCGCCGTCCCCGGCCTCCAGGGTCGGCCGGCCGGCCAGGGTGTCCCCGCCCAGGGGGTCACCGGCCTTCAGGTGGTCCAGGCGTCCCGTGCGCGGCAGCGTGCCGAGCCAGTTGCGCAGGAGCTGGATGCCGGCCTCGGAGGACTTCTCCGGGTGGAACTGGGTGGCGCACAGCGGCCCGTTCTCCACGGCCGCGACGAAGCGGCCCCCGTGGTCGGACCAGGTGACCTGCGGCGCCCGCATCTTCTCGATGTTCTGCGGGAAGTCCCACTCCTGCACCCCGTAGGAGTGCACGAAGTAGAACCGCTGGTCCTCGATCCCCCGGAACAGCACCGAGTCCTCGGGCGGCTCGACCGTGTTCCAGCCCATGTGCGGGACCACGTCGGCCTTCAGCCGTTCGACGACGCCGGGCCACTCGCCCATGCCCTCGGTCTCCTGGCCGTGCTCCACGCCGGAGTCGAAGAGGACCTGCAGCCCCACGCAGATGCCCAGCACGGGGCGGCCGCCGGCGAGGCGGCGGCCGATGAGGCGCAGGCCGTCCACGGAGCGCAGTCCTTCCATGACGGCGGCGAACGCGCCGACGCCGGGGACCACGAGGCCGTCGGCGTCGAGCACCGCCTCGGGGTCGGCGCTGAGCACCACGTCCGCGCCGGCCGCCTCGAGGGCGCGCACGGCCGAGCGCACGTTGCCCGCGCCGTAGTCGAGGACGGTGACGGTGGGCCGGGAGCCGCCGGGGCCCGTGGTGCTGTCCTCGGTGCTCACAGGGCTCCCTTCGTGGACGGGATGCCGTGCACCCGGGGGTCGGGCTCCACGGCTTGGCGGAGGGCTCGGGCCACGGCCTTGAATTGGGCCTCGGCGATGTGGTGCGGGTCCCGGCCGGCCAGCAGCGTGACGTGCAGGCAGATCCCGGCGTGGTGGGCCAGGGACTCGAAGACGTGCTGGACCATGGAGCCGGTGAAGTGCCCGCCGATGAGGTGGTACTGCTGGCCCTCGGGCTCGCCCGTGTGCACCACGTAGGGCCGCCCGGAGATGTCGACCACGGCGTGGGCCAGGGCCTCGTCCAGCGGGACCGTCGCCTCGCCGAAGCGGCGGATCCCGGCCTTCTCGCCCAGCGCCTGGCGCAGGGCGTCCCCGAGGACGATCGCGGTGTCCTCGACGGTGTGGTGGACGTCGATGTGGGTGTCGCCGGTGGACCGGATCCGCATGTCGATCAGGGAGTGCTTCGACAGCGCGGTCAGCATGTGGTCGTAGAACGGCACGGAGGTGTCGATGTCGTTCTCGCCGGTGCCGTCGAGGTCGATCTCGACGGACACCGATGACTCGCTCGTGCGCCGGTCCAGGGCCGCGCGGCGGGGCGCGCGGGCGCCGGTGGGGGTCTGCTCGCTCATTTCGGTGGGAACTCCTCGCGGACGCGGCGCCGCCCTCGGCGGGCCGCGGATGGTCCGGGCCGGGCCGCGGGCGGCGGCTCGGGCCCAGGGGTGGTCTGCTTCCATGCTATCCGGGCCGGGGCACGCCCCGGCCCGGGCTGCTCAGGCGCCGGAGAGGATCCGCTCCAGGCTGGTCAGGAACGCGGTGGTCTCCGCCTCGGTGCCGGCCGTGACCCGCAGGTGGCCGGGGATCCCGACGTCCCGCACGAGCACCCCGTCCTCGAGCAGCGCCTCCCACATGCCCCGGGAGTCGGCCATGCCGCCGAAGAACACGAAGTTCGAGTCCGACGCGGCGGGCTCGAGCCCGAGCCGGGTCAGCCCCTCGACGATCCGGTCGCGCTGGACCTTGATGTCCTCGACGTTGGCCAGCAGCGACCCCGAGTGGCGCAGCGCCGCGAGGGCCGTGGCCTGGGTGACGGCCGAGAGGTGGTAGGGAAGCCGGACGAGACGCACGGCGTCGGCGACCTCCGGCGCGGCCGCGAAGTAGCCCAGGCGGGCGCCGGCGAGCGCGAACGCCTTGCTCATGGTGCGGGAGACGATCAGGCGGGGCCGGCCCTCGAGCAGGGTGAGCGCGGTGGGGGTGCCGCCGTGCGAGAACTCGGCGTAGGCCTCGTCCACCACCACGACCGTGCGGAACTCCTCGCCCGCCTCATACACCGCGGTCACCACGTCCGCGCCCAGCGCCGTGCCCGTCGGGTTGTTGGGCGAGCACAGGAAGACGACGTCCGGCCGGTGCCGGCGCACCTGCTCGGCCGCGGACTCCGGGGACAGCCCGAAGTCCGCCGCCCGCTCCCCCGCGACGAAGGCGGTGTGCGTCCCGGAGGCCAGGAGCGGGTACATCGAGTAGGTGGGGACGAAGGTGAGCAGGGTGCGGCCGGGGCCGCCGAAGGCCTGCAGGATCTGCTGCAGGATCTCGTTGGAGCCGTTGGCCGCCCACAGGTTCTCGGCCCCGAGCCCGTGGCCGAGGTACGCGGCGAGCTCCTCGCGCAGGGCGGTGAACTCGCGGTCGGGGTACCGGTTGAGGGCCCAGGCCGCCCCGGTGACCTCCTCGACGATCGCCGCGTGCACGTCCGCGGGGACCGGATGGGTGTTCTCATTGGTGTTGAGCGCCACGGCGACGTCGAGCTGCGGGGCGCCGTACGGCGTCCTGCCGCGCAGGTCGTCGCGGAGCGGGAGGGCGTTGAGTCGGTCCAGGTTCTGCGTCACCCGGACAGTTTAGTGCTCCGCCCGGACCCTCCGGCCCAGGAGCCGGTCACGGGCCCAGGGCTCCCGCGGCGGCTCGGGGCCACCCGCGGCCGGCCGGACCGGGCGGGCGGCTCAGGCGGCCGGGACCTCGAGCAGCTGGCCGGCCACGAGCACGGAGCTGTCCAGGTCGTTGAGCTCCACGATCTCGTCCATGACCTCCCGCGGGTCCCGGTCCGGGTCCGCGGTCACGGCGAGCTCCCACAGGCTCTGCCCGGGGAACACGGTGGCCTGCTCCGTCCCGGGGCCCGGGACGGGCTCGCTCGTGGCCGTGGCCGTCGAGGGGACGAGGAAGATCACCGCCAGCACCACGAGGGCGGCGGAGCCGGCGAGGACGGGCAGGCCCAGGAACACCAGGCGGCCGCGGCGGGTCAGGGTCAGCGGGGTGCGGGAGCCGGAGCCTGCGGGGCGGGCCCGCCGGGCCGCACGGCCGAGGCCGCCCGCCGCCGCGGTTCCGCGGCGGCGCTCGACGACGGCGCTGAGGGTGGCACTGGCACTCATGACATGAACTCCTTGACGTTCCCGCACGGGCGGGCGATCTCGAACACCGGTCCGGTCGACGGCCCGTGCGGGCCTTCATTCGATCGAACATACTTTCGAATACCGATGACCCATGTCTAGCACGTGCCTGCGAACGCTGTCGACACCGGCTCGTACATATGTTTGAACACCCACGGCGTGTCGCCTAGGCTGAGGACGTGTTCGGGCCTCGGGCCGGCGCGCGCTGCGGACCCCCTGCGCGTGCCGACCGGGACTTATCGAACCACCCGGGTCCGACATCGGAACCGGGACCGTGAGGACCGGCGGCACCGGCAGCCGGACGGGAAAGGACGACGCTCCCATGGCCCAGCCCCCCACCCCCGAGGAGCCCCGCGCCCGGGGCGCCCGCCCCGGGGCGCGCTCGCGCAGCCGCGGGCTCAGCGTGCGCCAGCGCACGATCCTCGAGGCCATCCAGCGCTCCATCGCCGAGCACGGCTATCCGCCGTCCATGCGGGAGATCGGCGACCTCGTGGGCCTGGCCTCGCTCTCGAGCGTCACCCACCAGCTCTCCCAGCTCGAGAAGCTGGGCTACCTGCGCCGCGACCCCAAGCGGCCCCGGGCCATGGAGGTGCTCACGCCGCTGCAGCTGCGCGGGACCGCCGGCGCGGAGGCCCCCGAGCCGCCGGCCGAGACCGCGGCGGCGCCCGCCGGCCACGCGGTCCACGATCCCGTGGCCGAGCTGTCCACCTCGGCCGACGTGACAATGGTCCCGCTGGTCGGCCACATCGCCGCCGGCGGGCCGATCACGGCCGAGCAGGCCGTCGAGGACGTCCTCGCGCTGCCCCGCCAGCTGGTCGGGCACGGCGAGCTGTTCATGCTGCGCGTCAAGGGCGACTCGATGATCGACGCCGCGATCTGCGACGGCGACTGGGTGGTGGTGCGGCGGCAGAGCGCCGCCGACAACGGGGACATCGTGGCGGCCCTGCTCGACGACGAGGCCACGGTCAAGACCTTCCGCCAGCGGGACGGCCACACGTGGCTGCTGCCGCAGAACACCCGCTACGAACCGATCCTCGGCGACCACGCCACCGTGATGGGCAAGGTCGTCTCGGTGCTGCGCAGCCTCTGAGCCGCCGCGCTCCCCGGTGACCGGGCCCCCGCCGCCGGCGGGGGCCCGGTCTCGTGCGGCCCGGCGTCGTACGGTTCCCTGTCGAACGCGCCGGCCGGGCCCGGCCGGTTCGCACCCCGCCCGCACGGACGTCCGGGCGGGGGCGGCACCGGGTCGGCGCCGGGCCTGCTCAGCCCGTGGCGAGCCGCTGCAGGGCCCCGAGCACCACCGAGCGGTCCGTGGTGGTCCACAGGGGCGGCAGGGACCCGCGGAGGAAGCCGCCGTAGCGGGCGGTCGCGATCCGCGAGTCCAGGATCGCCACGACGCCCCGGTCCCCGCCCGAGCGGATGAGCCGCCCGGTCCCCTGGGCGAGCCGCACGGCCGCGTGCGTCGCGGAGACGGACATGAAGCCGTTGCCGCCGGCCCGCTCCGCGGCGCGGCTGCGGGCGCTCGCCAGGGGGTCGTCCGGGCGGGGGAAGGGGATCCGGTCGATCATCACGAGCCGGCAGGAGGCCCCCGGGACGTCCACGCCCTGCCACAGGCTCATCGTGCCGAACAGGCTCGTGGAAGGGTCGTCGGTGAACTCCTGGACGAGGCCCGCGAGCGAGGACTCCCCCTGGCACAGGATCGGCAGGTCGGTGCGCGCGCGCAGGGCCTCGGCCGCCTCCTCCGCGGCCCGGCGGGAGGAGAAGAGCCCGAGGGCCCCGCCCCGGGAGGCCTCCAGCAGCGCCAGCATCTCGTCCAGCTGGGCCTCCGTGAGCCGGCGGCCGGGCTTCTCCAGGTGCTTGGCGAGGTACAGGATGCCCTGTCTCGGGTAGTCGAACGGGCTGCCGACGTCCACGCCCTCCCAGCGCGGGGCGCCCTCGCCGCGCAGGCCCAGGGCACCCGCGGCGGAGTCGAAGGACGAGCCGACGGACAGGGTCGCCGAGGTGAGGACCACGGTGCGCCCGTCGAAGAGCCCCTCCCGCAGGGTGCCGGCCACGCTGAGCGGCGCCACGTGCAGGGTCGCCGGATCGGTGTCCTCGGCGGGCACGTAGCCGCGGCCGGGCTCCCAGCCGCCCTGCCGGGAGATCCACAGCACCTCGCGGTGCTCCTCGGCGGCGAGGATCCGCTCGGCGAGGTCGAGGACGTCGCTGACCCGGGAGCGGGCCAGCTGCCGGCCGGCGTCCCCGTCCTTCTCCCCCGCACCGGCCTTCGACTCGGTCATCACGGTGCGGGCGGCGTCCCGGATCTGGGCCACGGCCGCCGCCTGGACGTCCCCGAGGCCCCGGTGCAGCAGCTCGGCCGCAGCGCCCGTCAGGGCGGCCTCCAGGTTGGCGGCCCCGGCCGTGAGGGAGTCGGCGCTCGCGGAGGTGTGCTTGCGCACGGACGCGGCGGCCGAGCGCACCATGGCCGCGGAGAGCTGGCCGGTGACCGCACCCGTCACCCGGTCCTGGAGCTCGTGGGCCTCGTCGATGACCACGACATCGTGCTCGGGCAGCACGGTGATCCCCTCGAACGCGTTGATCGCGAGCAGGGCGTGGTTGGTGATGACGATGTCGGCCTCGCCGGCCCGCTGCTTGGCGAGCTCGGCGAAGCAGTCCTCGACCAGGGGGCAGCTGCGGCCCAGGCACTCCTTGGCGGTGACGGACACCTGGCGCCAGGCGCGGTCGCTGACACCGGGGAGCACCTCGTCCCGGTCCCCGGTCCCGGTGTCCCGGGCCCACTCCCGCAGGCGCTGGACCTCCTGGCCCAGCCGCCCGGGCTGCTCGGCGGCCTCCGGCTGCGGCGCACCGGGGTGCGGGGCGGCGTCGGGCAGGGCGAACAGCGCGCCGGGGTCGTCGTCGGACGGATAGCCGCCCTCGATCTTGTGCAGGCACGCGTAGTTGCTGCGGCCCTTGAGCAGGGCCACGTCCACGTCGCGCTCGAGCTCGCCCTCGAGGGCGGCCAGCAGCCGGGGCACGTCCCGGCCCACGATCTGCGACTGCAGCGCGAGCGTCGCCGTGGCCACGACCACGGGCTTGTCCGCGTGCTGGGCGTGCTCGACGAGCGGTGCCAGGTACGCGAGGGACTTCCCCGTGCCGGTCCCCGCCTGGACCAGCAGGTGCCGGCCGCGGTCCAGGGCCTCGGCGACCTTCGCGGTCATCAGCCGCTGGCCGTCCCGGACCTGCCCGCCCATCGCGGTGACGGCGGTGTCCAGCAGGGCCAGGGCGTCCTTCGCCCCGGGCAGGGTCTCGGGGCGCACGTCCGGGACGGCGTGCCCGGACTCCTCCACGGATGCGGCGGCCACGCGCTCAGGCGCTCTCGGCGCCGAAGCCGGGAGCGCGCTCGGGGGCGAACTCCGCGAGCTCGGCCGCGAGGTCCTCGCGGACCTTCACGAGCAGGTGGGTGCCCTCGGCCAGGTGCTCGGTGCGCAGGATCTCGGCGTCCCAGTCGTGCAGCCGGCTGACCACGTCGCCGCGCTGGTACGGGACCAGCAGCTCCAGCACCGTCTCGGGGCGCGGGATGGACTCGCTGATCCGCTGCCGGAGCTCGTCGATGCCCTCCCCCGTGCGGGCGGAGACGACGACGACGTTGCGCTCGCGCTGCTTGATCCGCTCGACCACGAACGGGTCGGCGGCGTCCACCTTGTTCAGGGCGATGATCTCGGGGATGTTCTGGGCGTCGATGTCCGTGAAGACCTGGCGGACCGCGCGGATCTGGCCCTCCGGGTCCGGGTGGGAGGCGTCCACCACGTGCAGGATGAGGTCGGAGTCGGCGACCTCCTCGAGGGTGGAGCGGAACGCCTCGACGAGCTGGGTGGGCAGCGAGCGGACGAACCCCACCGTGTCCGAGAGCGTGTAGCCGATGCCGTCCGGGGTCTGCGCGCGGCGGACCGTGGGGTCCAGGGTGGCGAACAGGGCGTTCTCCACGAGCACCCCGGCGTCCGTGAGCCGGTTGAGCAACGAGGACTTGCCCGCGTTGGTGTAGCCGGCGATTGCCACGGAGGGCACGGAGTGGCGGCGGCGGTTGAGCCGCTTCGTCTCGCGCGCCGGCTTCATGGCGGCGATCTCGCGCCGCAGCTTGGCCATGCGGGTGCGGATGCGGCGGCGGTCCAGCTCGATCTTGGTCTCACCGGGGCCGCGGGAGCCGATGCCCTCACCGGCGGCGGCGCGGCCGCCGGCCTGGCGGGACAGGGACTCGCCCCAGCCGCGCAGGCGCGGCAGCAGGTACTCGAGCTGGGCGAGCTCGACCTGGGCCTTGCCCTCCTTCGACTTGGCGTGCTGGGCGAAGATGTCGAGGATCAGCCCCGTGCGGTCGATGACCTTGACCTTCACGACGTCCTCCAGCCCGCGGCGCTGGGAGGGGGCGAGCTCGGAGTCGACGACGACGGTGTCCGCGCCGGTCGCGGCGACGATGTCCCGCAGCTCCTTGGCCTTGCCGGAGCCCAGGTAGGTCGCCGGGTCCGGCTTGGTCCGGCGCTGGACGATGCCGTCGAGCACCTCGGAGCCCGCGGTCTCGGCGAGCGCGGCCAGCTCGCGCAGGGAGTTCTCGGCCTCGGCGAGCGTGCCGTCCGTCCACAGCCCCGCGAGCACCACGCGCTCCAGGCGCAGCTGCCGGTACTCGAGCTCGGTGACGTCCTCGAGCTCGGTGGACAGTCCCGCGACGCGGCGCAGGGCGCGGCGCTCCTCGAGGTCCTGCTGGTCGCCGTCGTGGACGGTGTGCCCGTCCTCGGCGTCGGCGAGCTCACGGGCCCGGCCGGAGAGCCGGCCCGGCGTGCTGGGGTCGTCCTCGGGCGCGGCGTCCTGGCCGGCGGCCTGCTCCCGGGCGCGGGCCCGGGACAGCACGCGCTCGACGACGTCCTCCAGGTCCTGCCGGCTCAGGCCGTTCTCGGGCTCCGCGGCGGCGCGGGGCTCGGCAGGGGTTTCACGGGGGTGGGTCATGGTTCCTTTCGAAACGGGCTGCTGATCGGCCCAGTCTAGTGGCGGCGCCGGACATCCCGGCGGCGGAGGCGGTGGTCCCCGCCCGGCCCGCGCCGAGGGCCGGCCCGGCTCGCGGTGCGGGGGCCGGCGGGCGCTGTCGGTAGCATGGGGCGCTATGGCACCGCGTCCCGACTCCCCCGATCCCGTGGCCGGCCCGGCGACCCCGAACCCGGGGACCGAGCACTACTTCTCCGAGGACCCCTCGGCGCCCGAGGTGCGGCGCTCCGTGGCCGTGACCCTGCGGGGGCGGGAGGTCGTGCTGCAGACCTCCAACGGGGTGTTCAGCCCGCGAGGCCTCGACAAGGGAACGTCCGTGCTGCTGGAAAATGTTCCCGATCCCGCCGGTGCGGAGCTCCTCGACATCGGCTGCGGCTGGGGTCCGATCGCCCTGGGCCTGGCCGCCGCCGCCCCGGGGGCCCGGGTCACGGCCGTGGACGTCAACGAGCGCTCGCTGGGGCTCACCCGGGACAACGCCGCGGCCCTGGGCCTGGCCGGCGTGGAGGCGCTGCTGCCGGAACAGGTGCCCGCGGACCGGCGCTTCGACACCATCTGGTCCAATCCGCCCATCCGGATCGGCAAGCAGCAGCTGCACGAGCTGCTGCTGCAGTGGCTGCCGCGGCTGGCCCCCGGCGGCACGGCGTGGCTGGTGGTGCAGAAGAACCTCGGCGCGGACTCGCTGCAGAAGTGGCTCGGCACCGCGCTGGGCGGCGGCTTCCGGGTCTCCCGGCACACGACCGCCAAGGGTTTCCGGGTTCTGCTGGTCGAGCGCCGGGACTGAGCCGAGCGCCGGGACCGAGCGGCCGTCCCGGGCGGTACCCGCGGCCGGGCCCCGGCGGCAGCCCCGGTCCGGGTCGAATCCTGGGCAATGGCGGACGGGACCGGGCGCCCGCTCCGGTGCGGGGCGCCGGGCCGGGCGCGTCAGACGAAGGTGCCGTCCGCCACCAGCACGGCCGGTCCGGCGAGCACCACGTGCTCGGCGCCGTCGGGCGCCGGCACGAACGTCACGGAGACGACCCCGCCGGGCACCTGCACGAGCCACTGGTCGGGCGCCGTGGCGCCGCCCCAGAAGCGGGTCGCCGCCGCCGCGGCGCACGCGCCAGTCCCGCAGGACTGCGTCTCGCCCACGCCGCGCTCGTGCACGCGCATCCGCACCCGGCCCACCCCGTCGTCGTCGCCGTCGGCGGGAACCACGAACTCGACGTTGGTCCCGTCCGCGGGCTCCGGGCGCACGACCGGGGCGGTGTGCAGCTCCAGCTGGTCGAGCTTCTCCCCCTCGGCGAGCGCCACCACCGTGTGCGGGTTGCCCATGCCGATCGACAGCGCGGGGCGGGACACCGTCAGCCCGCCGGCCGTCACGACGGCGTCCGAGCCCCGGGTCCGGGCCGCCTCGCCGTCGAGGAAGGTCCACGGCCCCATGTCCACGGCCCAGCCGGAGTCGGTCCGGGCCACGGTCTTCACGCCGGCGCGGGTGCCGATGCGCAGCACGTCCCCCTCCGGGACCTCGGCGAGGCCCCGCTGGACGAGGTAGTGGACGAACACCCGCACCCCGTTGCCGCACATCTCGGCGACGGAGCCGTCGTTGTTGCGGTAGTCCATGAACCACTCGGCGTCGGGCGCCTCCGCGAGGACGGCCCTGCCCTCGGGGATCGCCTCGGAGCGCACGGCGCGGATCAGCCCGTCCCCGCCGATGCCCCGGTGCCGGTCGCACACCAGGGTCACCAGCTCCGCGTCCAAGGCGAGCTGGGCGTGCGGGTCGGTCAGCAGTACGAAGTCGTTGCCCGTGCCGTGGCCCTTGGCGAAGCGGCGGCCGCCGAGCTCTCCCCACGGGCCGGCGTCGGCGCCCGGAACGGCGTCCGGGGCGGGGCGGGTGTCGTGCGTCGGGGCGGGGCTGGTCCGGGCGGAAGTCACCCGACCATGATACGCGGGCCCGGACGGGGTCGTGGGCTGGGTCCTGGGCGGGGTCCCGCCGGCCGGGCTGCACTCCGGGACGCGGAGGGCGCCGCGAACCGGGACGCGCTCGGTGTCGCGGGGCGGGACGCGCTCGGTGCCGTGGGCCGGGCCACGGCCGGGGCCACGGGCCGGGCAGCGGCTCAGCGTGCGGCGCCGGCCCGTTCGACGGTCCGCACGGCGCGCTCCACGAGGCCGGGCTCGGCGGGGTCCAGCCAGTGCACCCGCGGGTCCGCGCGGAACCAGGTCCGCTGGCGGCGGGCGAACCGGCGGGTGGCCGTCACCGTGGCCTCGGCCGCCTGCGCCACGGTGGCACGCCCGTCCACGACGTCGAGGAACTGCCCGTACCCCAGGGCCCGGGACGCCGTGCGGCCCTCGCGCAGCCCGCGGGCCGCCAGGGCGCGCACCTCGGTCTCCAGGCCGGCCTCGACCATGGCCCCGACCCGCCGGGCGAGCCGGTCGTGCAGCGCGGCGCGGTCGACGTCCAGGCCGATCTGCACCGTGGGCTCCACGTGCTCGCGGCGCGGCATGAACGCGGTGAAGGGGCGACCGGTCAGCTCCCACACCTCCAGGGCGCGGACCAGCCGCCGGTCGTCCCGCAGGCGGGCGGCGGACTCGGGGTCCACCTGCCGCAGCCGCTCCCGGAGGGCACCGGGGCCCTGCTCGGCGAGCTCGCCCTCGATCCGCGCCCGCACCGCGGGGTCCGTGCCGGGCAGCTCGAGCACGTCCAGGGCCGCGCGCACGTAGAGCCCCGAGCCGCCCACCAGGACGGGGACCCGCCCGCGGGAGCGGATCCGGGCGAAGCACGCCCGGGCGTCGCGCTGGAAGTCCGCGACCGAGGCCTCCTCGGTGACGTCCAGGACGTCCAGGAGGTGGTGGGGCACCCCGCGCCGCTCCGGCACGGTCGCCTTGGCGGTGCCGATGTCCATGCCGCGGTAGAACTGCATGGAGTCGGCGTTGACCACCTCCCCGCCCAGCCGCAGCGCGAGCTCGACGCCCAGCGCCGTCTTGCCGGTGCCCGTGGGACCGACGACGGCGACGACCGGCAGGTCCGCGCCGGTCACCGGACGGGCAGGCCCGGCATGCCCAGGCTCACGGGTCCGGGGCCGGTGGCGGTGCCCGGGGCGGCAGGAACGCCGCAGGACGCGGCCTGGCGGCGGTCCCAAGCGTCCCCGGCGCGCGAGCGCCGCAGCGCGTAGTCCTGCGGGGAGCGCGGGTCGGCGACGAGGTGGTAGGCGGCGGCGCCGGTGACCTCGACCGTCACGAAGTCGCCGGGGCGCGGGACCTCGGCGCCCTCGGGCACGGAGAAGTGCACGAGCCGCTGGTCCCGGGCGCGGCCCGAGAGCCGGTGGGTCTGCTCGGACTTCTTGCCGGCCTCCGCGGTGACGAGCAGCTCGACCTGCCGGCCGACGACCGCCCGGTTCTCCTCCGCCGCGATCCGGTCCTGCAGGGCCACGAGCCGCTCGAAGCGCTCCTGCACCACAGCCTTGGGGACCTGGTCCGCCATCTCGCCCGCCGGGGTCCCGGGCCGGACGGAGTACTGGAACGTGTACGCGGAGGAGAAGCGGGAGGCGGCCACGACGTCGAGGGTGGCCTGGAAGTCCTCCTCGGTCTCTCCCGGGAAGCCAACGATGATGTCGGTGGTGATGGCGGCCTCCGGGATCCGTTCGCGGACGGTGTCCAGAATACCGAGGAACCGCTTCGAGCGGTAGGAGCGGCGCATGGTCTTCAGGATCCGGTCGGAGCCGGACTGCAGGGGCATGTGCAGCTGGGGCATGACGTTCGGGGTCTCCGCCATGGCGTCGATGACGTCGTCCGTGAACGCGGCCGGGTGCGGGCTCGTGAAGCGCACGCGCTCGAGGCCCTCGATCTGCCCGCACGCGCGGAGCAGCTTCGCGAACGCCCCGCGGTCCCCGAACTCGACGCCGTAGGAGTTCACGTTCTGCCCCAGCAGGGTGACCTCGACGGCGCCGTCGTCGACGAGGGCCTGCACCTCGGCGAGCACTTCCCCGGGCCGGCGGTCCTTCTCCTTGCCGCGCAGGGAGGGGACGATGCAGAACGTGCAGGTGTTGTTGCACCCCACGGAGATCGAGACCCACCCGGAGTAGGCGCTGTCCCGCTTGGTGGGCAGGGTCGAGGGGAAGACCTCGAGGGCGTCGAGGATCTCCAGCTGCGCCTCGGCGTTGTGCCGCGAGCGCTCCAGCAGGGCGGGCAGGGAGCCGATGTTGTGGGTGCCGAAGACCACGTCCACCCACGGGGCCCGCTCGAGGATCGTGTCCTGGTCCTTCTGCGCGAGGCAGCCGCCGACGGCGATCTGCAGGTCCTGGTTGCGCTTCTTGGCGGGCACGAGCTGGCCGAGGTTGCCGTAGAGCTTGTTGTCAGCGTTCTCGCGCACGGCACAGGTGTTGAACACCACGAGGTCCGGCTCGCCGCCGGCGGCGGGGACGTAGCCGGCGGCCTCGAGCAGACCCGTGATCCGCTCGGAGTCGTGCACGTTCATCTGGCACCCGAAGGTGCGCACCTCGTAGGAGCGCGGGGCGGGCGCGGCGGAAGACGCGGTCGGGGACGGGGTTACGGGGGTCGACATCACCGGACAATTGTACGGGCCCGGCCCGGTCACGGGGTGTCCAGGTGCTCCTCGCCGTTCCCGTCGTCCTGGACCGGGGCGCCCGAGCGCGCCTCGAGCTCCTCCTTCACCACGGCGAAGGCCAGGCCGGGCGGGTAGCCCTTCCGGCCGAGCATGCCGACCAGGCGCCGCACGGCCTTGTCCCGGGCGGCGCGATCGGCGGGGTCCAGCCCGGCGGGGAGCTTGCGGCGCACCAGCTCGGCGGCGTCCTCCCGCTCGTCCTCGTCGGTGCGCTGCTCGAGCGCCGACTCGGCGATCTCCCCGGTCACGCCGCGGGTGGCGAGCTCGCGGCGGATCGCGGAGCGGGAGAGCTTGCGGGAGCTCGCGCGCGAGCGGACGTAGAGCTGCGCGTACTGGGCGTCGTCGACGAGGTCGACCTCCTCGAACCGGTCCAGCACCTCCCGGGCCACGTCCTCGGGGACGTTGCGGTCGGCGAGCTTGTCCTCGAGCTGCTTGCGGCTCTTCGCGGAGGCGGTGAGCTGACGCAGGACGATCGCCCGGGCCACCTCGCGGGGATCCGGCTCGGCATCCTGCGCCGGGGACGACGACGCCGCCGGGCCCTCCGGCCCGCGGTGGCGGGCGGAGGACCGGCGGCGCCGGCGTGCGTACGGGCTCTCGGTCACGGGCCCGCTCAGAAGGCCGGGCCGGGGACCTCGGTGGGCAGGCCGGCGACCGGCGGCTCCGCCGCGGTCTCCTCGGCCGCCTCCGGCTCCTGGACGACCCCGAGCTTCACCAGGATCCGGCGCTCGATCTCCTCGGCCAGCTCCGGGTTGTCCTTGAGGAACCGGCGGGAGTTCTCCTTGCCCTGTCCCAGCTGGTCGCCCTCGTAGGTGAACCACGCCCCGGACTTCTTCACGATGCCGTGCTCCACGCCCATGTCGATGAGCCCGCCCTCGGTGGAGATGCCCTCCCCGTAGAGGATGTCGAACTCGGCCTGCTTGAAGGGCGGGGCCATCTTGTTCTTGACGATCTTGGCCCGGGTCCGGTTGCCCACCGGGTTGGCCCCGTCCTTGAGGGTCTCGATGCGGCGCACGTCCACGCGGACCGAGGCGTAGAACTTCAGCGCCTTGCCGCCGGTGGTGGTCTCGGGGCTGCCGAAGAACACGCCGATCTTCTCGCGCAGCTGGTTGATGAAGATCGCGGTGGTGTTGGAGTGCGAGAGCCGGCCGGTGATCTTGCGCAGCGCCTGGCTCATGAGGCGGGCCTGCAGGCCCACGTGGCTGTCGCCCATCTCGCCCTCGATCTCGGCCTTGGGCACCAGGGCCGCCACCGAGTCGATGACGATGATGTCGATGGACCCGGAGCCCACGAGCATGTCCATGATCTCCAGGGCCTGCTCGCCGGTGTCCGGCTGGGAGACCAGCAGGCTGTCCGTGTCCACGCCGAGCTTCTCGGCGTAGGCGGGGTCCAGGGCGTGCTCGGCGTCGATGAAGGCGGCGATCCCGCCGGCCTTCTGGACGTTGGCCACGGCGTGCAGGGCCACGGTCGTCTTGCCGGAGGACTCCGGGCCGTAGATCTCCACGACGCGCCCGCGCGGGAACCCGCCGATGCCCAGCGCGACGTCCATCGCGATGGAGCCGGTGGGGATGGTCTCGATCTTGGTCGCCGGGCGGTCGCCCAGGCGCATCACCGAGCCCTTGCCGTAGTTCTTGTCGATCTGCGCGAGAACGGTCTCGAGAGCCTTCTCGCGGTCGCTGCCGAACTGCTGGTCGGAGCTCTGCTTGTTGCCCTTGGCTGCCATGGTTCACCTCGTGGTCGGGGGGCTCCGCCGGTGCGGCCGGAACCGTTGCTGCTGGTCTTTTCGTGTTCCACGGTATCGCCGGGGTCGGACACCGTAAGGCGTTCGCGCGGGGTCTGGGGAGGATCGGCGAGCACCGTCCCGGACGGCACGGGCTGTGCAGTCCGCCCTCGGTCTTCGAATATACCTTCGAAGCGCCCCGGGATCCACGCCCGCGCCGGGACGAGCCCCGCGCGTCAGTCCCGGGGCGGGCGGTCCACGCCCCACCAGCGGGTCTCGGGGACGTCCTGGGCCCGGCAGAGGGCGAACCACACGGTCCGCGGGTCGACCCCGGCCTCGATGGCCTCGGCGGCCGTGCGGTGGTCCAGCTCCCCGAGCACCAGGTCCCGGGCCAGGACCTTGCTGTAGCCCGCGCCGAACTCGTCGGCCATGAGCTGCCAGAAGCTGCTCAGCCGCATCCGCGTCCTCCTTCGTCGTGCCCCCGCCCGGCGGCGTGCCGGGCGTCGTGCCCGTCCATCCTGCCATCCGCGGCCCGGCCGCCGCAGACCGGAGGGCCCGCCGGTCCTGGGACCGACGAGCCCTCGGGAACGTCGTGGACGGGCGGCGGGCCGCCCGGGCGGATCAGCGGGCGCCGGCCGCGGCGGCCTCGCCGCCGTTGACCCGGCCGAACTCCCGCGAGTACTGCTCGGTGAGGTCGCTCGGCACGGTGTCCGGGACCAGGAGGCCCTCGGCGTAGGCCAGGCGGTCCGCGACCTCGCGCAGCATCTGGGACATCGGGATGTCGAGCGCGGCGCAGATCGACGCGAGCAGCTCGGAGGAGGCCTCCTTCTGTCCGCGCTCCACCTCGCTGAGGTAGCCGAGGGACACGCGGGCGCTGTGGGAGACCTCTCGGAGGGTGCGCCCCTGGCGCTGGCGAACGCTGCGCAGAACCTCACCGATCTCCTGGCGGAGTACACCCATCTTCATGTCCTTCGTCTCGGTGCTGTCGTCCTCGTCCAGGCCCACGTCCTTCCAACGGACGACGCCATTGACGGACACGGGTTGCTTGGTCATGTGAATCGCTTGTCTCCTCGTGTGTACGGCAGCTTCACCGCCTGGTGCGGGCGGTGCCCCGGCGCCGGCCGGTCGACGCCTTGACGTCCACCGGCTCAAGTCGAGCCTGCGATCATTGCTAACCCCGCTGACGGTTCCATTCTTCCCCCCGGGAGGCCTTTTTTCACTGGGAGTTGGCTGGGAGCACCATCGCCGCGGTGAGCCGCTCCAGCGCGGCGTGCACCGCGGCCGTCCGGACCGCCGCCCGGTCCCCTTCCGCGGCCAGCTCGTGGACCGCGGAGCCGGCCGGTCCCGCGATGCCCAGGTAGACGGTGCCCACGGGCTTGCCGTCGTGCGGTTCGGGGCCCGCGACGCCCGTCGTGGAGACGGCCCAGTCCGCGCCGAGGCGGCGGCGGGCGCCCTCGGCCATCGCGACGGCGACGTCCGGGTCGACGGAGCCCCGCTCGGCGAGCAGCCGGGCCGGGACGCCGAGGACCTCGGTCTTGACCCGGTTCGAGTAGGACACGACCCCGCCCTCGAAGCAGGCCGAGGCCCCCGGCACGTCCACGACGGCGGCGGCGAGCGCGCCCCCGGTGAGGGACTCCGCCGTGGCGACCGTGAGCGCCCGGCGGACGGCCTCCTCGACGAGGGCCCGGGCCGCCGGCCGCGGCTCCGTCACGCCGCGTCCCGCTCGGCCAGCGCCCGGCGGCGCAGCTGCACGGCCTTGACGACGTAGTCCACGCCGGTCACGACCGTGACCACGAGGGCCGCGCCCATCACGGTCCAGCCCAGCCACGGCCACCACGCGCCGACCAGCGGCACCAGCGGGAGCAGCAGGAGCAGGAGCGCCACGGTCTGCAGGACCGTCTTGAGCTTGCCGCCCTTCGAGGCCGCCATCACCCCGTAGCGGATGACGACGAAGCGCATCAGCGTGATCCCCCACTCCCGGACGAGGATCACCACGGTCACCCACCACCACAGCTCGCCGAGCATCGAGAGCACCACGAAGGCGGCGCCGGTCAGCAGCTTGTCCGCGATGGGGTCCGCGATCTTGCCGAAGCTCGTGATCAGCCCGCGCGCCCGGGCGATGTCGCCGTCGAGCTTGTCCGTGTACATCGCGACGGCGAAGACGGCCAGGGCCGCCCACCGCATGCCCAGGGAGTCCTCCCCCTGGGTGCCGCCCGCCCACAGGAACCAGACGAAGAAGGGCACCAGCACGATGCGCAGGGCGGTCAGCGCGTTCGGGAGGTTGAGGTTGGACGCCGGGTCGGCGGGGCTCATCGTGTGCTCGCTTCCAGGTGGGGTGGGGCCGGCTCAGCGGCCGGTCAGCTGCCAGGCGTCCTCGGAGCCCTCGGGGTCCTCGGCGCCGTCGCCGTGGTCGGCCGCGGTCCGGGCCAGCGAGGCCTCGACCGGGTCCTCGCCGTAGTCCACGGACCCGCCCTGCGGCGCGGGCGGGTCCTCGCCGCGGATCACGGCGAGGGTCGCGGCGAGGTCGTCCGGCTTGACGAGCACGTCGCGCGCCTTGGACCCCTCCGAGGGGCCGACGACGCCGCGGGACTCCAGCAGGTCCATGAGCCGGCCGGCCTTGGCGAAGCCGACGCGCAGCTTGCGCTGCAGCATGGAGGTCGACCCGAACTGGGTGGTCACCACGAGCTCGGTCGCCTGCAGCAGGACGTCGAGGTCGTCCCCGATGTCCTCGTCGATGGTCTTCTTGGGGGCCTCCTGCACCACGTCCGGGCGGTAGTGGGCCTTCATCTGGCCCTTGACGTGGTCGACGACCTCGTGGATCTCGGACTCGGAGACCCAGGCGCCCTGCACGCGCATCGGCTTGGAGGCGCCCATGGGCAGGAACAGGGCGTCGCCCTGGCCGATGAGCTTCTCGGCGCCCGGCTGGTCCAGGACCACGCGGGAGTCGGTGACCGAGGACGTCGCGAACGCCATCCGGGAGGGCACGTTGGCCTTGATCAGCCCGGTGACCACGTCCACCGAGGGCCGCTGGGTGGCGAGCACCAGGTGGATGCCGGCGGCGCGCGCGAGCTGGGTGATCCGCACGATCGCGTCCTCGACGTCGCGCGGGGCGACCATCATGAGGTCCGCGAGCTCGTCCACGATGACCAGCAGGTACGGGTACGGCCGGATCACGCGCTTCGAGCCGGGCTCGGGCTGGACCTTGCCGTTGCGCACGGCCTTGTTGAAGTCGTCGACGTGCTTGTACCCGTAGTGGGAGAGGTCGTCGTAGCGGGCGTCCATCTCCCGCACGACCCACTGCAGCGCCTCGGCGGCCTTCTTGGGGTTGGTGATGATCGGCGTGATCAGGTGCGGGACGCCCTCGTAGGCGGTGAGCTCCACCCGCTTGGGGTCGACCATCACCATCCGCACCTCGTCCGGGGTGGCGCGCATCAGGAGCGAGACGATCATCGAGTTCACGAAGCTCGACTTGCCCGCGCCGGTGGCGCCGGCGACCAGCAGGTGCGGCATCTTCGCGAGGTTGGCCACCACGTAGCCGCCCTCCACGTCCTTCCCCACGCCCATGACCATGGGGTGCTCCGTCTTGCGGGCGTTGTGCGAGCGCAGGACGTCGCCCAGGGACACGGTCTCGCGGTCGGTGTTCGGGATCTCGATGCCGATCGCGGACCGGCCGGGGATCGGCGAGAGGATGCGCACGTCCGCGGAGGCCACGGCGTAGGCGATGTTCTTGGACAGGGCCGTGACGCGCTCCACCTTGGTGCCGGAGCCGAGCTCGATCTCGTACCGGGTGACGGTGGGCCCCCGGGAGAAGCCGGTGACCACGGCGTCCACGTTGAACTGGTCCAGCACGCTGGTGAGGGCGGCGACCACGGCGTCGTTGGCCTCGGAGCGCTCCTTCGGCGGCGGCCCCTGCACGAGGGCCCCGGGCGCCGGCAGGGAGTAGGCGATGTCGCCCTCGAGCTTGAGCTGCTCCGCGCGGGCGGGGATGGGCGACTCGGGGGTGTGGGTGCGGGCGGTGACGGCCGTGGAGCCGGTGGGCTCGGCGGCCACGTCCTCGAGCGCCGGCGAGCCGGAGCCCGCCGCGGTGTCCGCGGCCGGCTCCAGGCCCTGCTCACGGCGGAGCCGGCGGGCCGCCAGCTGCTCCTGGGTGGGCCGCTTCTGGCCCGGCCGCGGGGTCCCGCCGCCGTCCTCCGCGTCCGCCGGACCGGCGGCCGGTCCGGCGGGCGCGGCCGCCGGACCCGTCCCCGCCGCGGCGGCCCGCTGCCGGGCGGCGCGCGCGGAGTCGACGTCGAAGACGCGGGTGGGCGCCTGGCCGTCGGCGGCCTCCTCGTCGACGACGGCCCGCTCGAACGCCTCGTCCCCGCGGTAGCCGTCGAGGGCGCGACGCTCGGCCTCGGCCTCCTTGCGCTCGCGGCGCTTCTCGCGGCGGGTCTTGGCGGCCTCGGCGCGCGCACGGTGCTCGTCCAGGTAGGAGCGGTCGTGCCGGGCGGCGGAGACGTCGGTCGCGGAGACCGGGCCGTCCTGGCCCATGAGCCGCCAGTAGCCCTGCCGCAGGCGCGGCAGGATGAGGTTGACGGGCGTCGCGGTGACCACGAGCACCGACAGGAACAGGGCCGCGACGAAGATGGCGCCGGCGCCGGCCGGGGTGATGAGGGCGCTCAGCGGGTCCGCGGCGAGGAAGCCCACGTAGCCGCCGGCGCTCCGCAGCGCCTCCTGGCCCTGGCTCGGGGACGGCCGGCCCAGGAGCACGTGCGCCAGGCCGGAGCCCGCGACGACGGCGGCGCCGAGCCCGATCGCGATGCGGTTGTTGGCCGAGGTGTCCTCGGGGTGGCGGAAGCGGCGCAGCGCGAAGCCCACGAGCGGCAGCGGCAGCACCAGGGCCGTCCAGCCGAACGTCCCGGCGAGCACCTCGTGCACCGCGACCGCGGGGACCGCCAGCCACGGCGCCGAGGCGCCGGGCAGGTTCCACCACTCGACGGCGGCGGCGAGCAGGCCCAGCAGCAGCAGGAACAGGGCGCCGCCGTCCCGCAGCGACTCCGCGGGCACGTCGGTGCGCAGGGTGCCCATGCGGCGCACGGCGCCGCCGACCACGTGGGCGATGGCCGTCCAGAGCCCTCCGACGAGGCGGGCGCACCACGCCAGGGCGGCGCCCAGACCGTGCAGCACCCGCGGGGAGGCCGGGGCGGGGGCGCCCCGCCCGGCGGACGCGGGACGGCGGGAGGAGGTGGACCGGCTGGATCCCGACGACCGCGCAGAAGACGTGCTGTTCTTGCCACGCGACGTCGAGGCGCCCTTGCGGGCGGGGGAAGTACGAGTCGCCATGCTCCCAGGGTAGACCACGGCCCCCTCCCGCCCGCGGTGCCGCACGGGCGGGAGGGGACCCGGCGCTCAGGCCTCGATGACGACCGGCACGATCATCGGCTTGCGGCGCAGCCGGCGGCTGACCCAGGAGCCGATGGTGCGGCGCACCACCTGCTGGAGCTGCTGGGTGGTGTGGTTCTTGCCCGAGTGGTTGATGGCGTCCTCGAGCGCGGCGGTGATCTTCGGCTTGATCTCGTCGAACACGCTGTCGTCCTCGGCCACGCCGCGGGCGTGCACGTCCGGGCCGGTGACGACCTTGCCGGTGTCCCGGTTCACCACGGTGATCACGGAGATGAAGCCCTCCTCGGCCAGCACCAGCCGGTCCTTGAGGTCGGCGTCGGTGATGGTGCCCACGGAGGAGCCGTCCACGTAGACGTAGCCGCACTCGATCTGGCCGGTGATCCGCGCCTGCCCGGCGGCCATGTCCACCACGGTGCCGCCCTCGGCCATGAGCACGTGGTCGGTGGGCACCCCGGTCTCCTCGGCGAGCTTGCCGTTGGCGATGAGGTGGCGGACCTCGCCGTGCACCGGCATGACGTACTCCGGCTCCACGATGTTGTAGCAGTACAGCAGCTCGCCCGCGGCCGCGTGCCCGGAGACGTGGACCCGGGCGGTGCCCTTGTGGACCACGGTGGCGCCCAGCCGCATCAGCCCGTTGATGATCCGGAAGACCGAGTTCTCGTTGCCGGGGATGAGCGAGGACGCGAGGATCACGGTGTCGCCCTCGGTGAGCTGGACCTTGTGGTCGCCGTTGGCCATCCGCGACAGCGCGGCCATCGGCTCCCCCTGCGACCCGGTGCACATGATGACCAGCTCCGAGTCCGCGTGGTCGTCGATCCGCTTCTGGTCGACCAGGGTGTTCGGCGGGACCTCGAGGTAGCCGAGCTTCTCGGCGATGGTCATGTTGCGCACCATGGACCGGCCCATGAACGCCACCTTGCGCCCGTGCTCGGCGGCGGCGTCGAGCACCTGCTGCACGCGGTGGACGTGCGACGAGAAGGACGCCACGACCACGCGCTTCGGCGCGCGCCCGATCACGTCCGCAAGGACGGGGCCGATGTGCTTCTCCGTGGGGGTGAACCCGGGGACCTCGGCGTTGGTGGAGTCCGTGAGGAACAGGTCCACGCCCTCCTCCCCCAGCCGCGCGAAGTGCCGCAGGTCGGTGATCCGGCCGTCGAGCGGCAGCTGGTCCATCTTGAAGTCGCCGGTGTGCAGGACGGTGCCGGCCTTCGTGCGCAGGAACACCGCGAGCGCGTCGGGGATCGAGTGGTTGACGGCCACGAACTCGCACTCGAACTCGCCGAGCCGCTCGACCTGCCCCTCGCGCACCGCCATGGTGTAGGGCTTGATCCGGTGCTCCTGGAGCTTCGCCTCGATGAGCGCGAGCGTCAGCCGGGACCCGATGACGGGGATGTCGGGGCGGCGCTTGAGCAGGTACGGGACGGCGCCGATGTGGTCCTCGTGGCCGTGGGTCAGCACCACCGCCACGACGTCGTCGAGCCGGTCGACGATGTGGTTGATGTCCGGGAGGATCAGGTCCACGCCCGGCTGGGTCTCCTCGGGGAAGAGCACGCCGCAGTCGACCACGAGCAGCTGCCCGTTGATCTCGAACACCGTCATGTTCCGTCCCACCTCGCCCAGCCCGCCCAGCGGGACGACGCGCAGGACGTCCTTGCCGAGGGCGGGCGGGGCCGACAGGTCAGTGTGCCACTGGGTCATGTGACCTCTTTCGTCAGTCGATGGTCTCGAGGAGGGTGTCGGAGATGACCGAGCCCGCCAGGTCCGCGCGGATCAGGGCGGCCTCGGCCTCCGTGGGCGGGACGTGCGGGAGCCGCACGGTGTTGTGCGGCAGGCGGCCCTGCCACTTGAGGATCGTCTTGGCCGCGACGGCGCCGGGGGCGCGGGTCATGGTCGCGCGGACCACGGGCTCGAGCTCGCTGTTGATCCGCTGGGCCGTGGCCAGGTCCTGGGCGCGGACCGCGTCGACGAGACGGCGGTACCGGGCGGTGGCCACGTGGGTGGTGACGCCGATGAGCCCGGCGGCGCCGATGGCCATCCAGGGCAGGGTCAGCCCGTCGTCGCCCGAGTAGTACAGCAGGTCGGTCTCGGCCAGGACCCGGGTCGCGGCGACCAGGTCCGCCTTGGCGTCCTTGACGGCCACGATGTTCGGGTGCCCGGCGAGGGAGACGAGGGTCTCCGTGGCGATCGGGATGCCGGCGCGGCCCGGGATGTCGTAGAGCATGATGGGCAGGTCCACGGAGTCGGCGAGGCTGCGGAAGTGGGCCTCGACGCCGGCCTGGGAGGGCTTGTTGTAGTACGGGGTGACGATGAGCAGCCCGTCCATGCCGATCTTCTCGGCGGCCCGGGAGAGGTACCGGGAGTGCTCGGTGTCGTTGGAGCCGGTGCCCGCCAGCAGGGGCACGCGGGAGCCCACGGCGTCCTTGACCACGCGGAACACGGAGAGGTTCTCGTCGTCGGTCATGGTGGAGTACTCGCCCGTGGTGCCGCACACCACCAGGCCGTCGCAGCCGTCGTCCACGAGCTGCTCGGCCATGGTCGCGGTGGCGTCCAGGTCCACGGAGCCGTCCTCGGCGAAGACGGTGATCATGGCGGTGAGCAGCGTCCCGAACATGGGCTCGGACCGGGTCGCGGGCAGGTCGGCGGGGGAAGGTGAGGCGTTGGCAGTCATGGGTGCCAGGTTACCGTCTTCGCTGCGGGCGCACCGCCGGGGGACGCGTCCGGGCGCACTGTGCCCGCCACGGGCTTCAGGCCCGCTCCCCGCCCGGGGGGTCGGCGGGCTCCGTGCCGCGGGCGGCGCGCCCGCGGGAGAGGGCCACGGCGTCGCGCATCGCGGCGCGGGCGCGGGTCCGGTCCCCGGCGGCCGCGTAGGCGAGGGAGAGCCGGTACCAGTTGCGCCACTCCCCCGGGTCCTCCTCGGTCTGCGCCCGGTACGTCCCGAACCGCTCGTCGGCGGCCTCGCGCACGATGCGCCCGCCGGGGGTGCGCGGCAGGTCGTCGGGCGGCAGCCCGCCCTCCTCGTGCAGGGTCCGGCCGAGCTGCTCGGTCCGGACGCCGAAGAGCACCTCGCGCACCAGCGCCCACACGCCCACGGCCGGCAGCACCAGCATGGCCACGCCGAAGGCCTTGGCGATCCAGCCGTCCGTGCCCAGCAGCAGCACGGCGCGGTGCAGGCTCAGCCCCAGGTAGACGACGAGCAGCGACACCATGGCCGCGGCGAGCAGCTTCGCCTTGCTCGTGGACTCCAGGAGCGTGAAGACGCCCGCGAAGACGAGCACCGCGAGGATCCACAGCTTCGAGCCGCCGGGGATCGGCAGCAGCCACAGGGTCAGCAGGGCCACCGCGAACAGGCCCAGGACCCAGGTCCGGATCGAGTCCATCGGCGCTACAGGCCCAGGTCGAGGTAGTCCTCGAGACCGTGCGTGAGCCCGGGGTGGGAGACGACCTGCCGGACGCCGAGCACCACGCCGGTCATGAAGGAGATGCGGTCGAAGGAGTCGTGCCGGATGGTGAGCTGCTCGCCGAGGTTGCCGAGCAGCGTCTCCTGGTGGGCCACCAGCCCCCGCAGGCGCACCGAGTGCACGCGGACGTCGTCGACGAGAGCCCCGCGGGCCCCGTCCGGGTCCTGCTTCGTGGCGTCGGGCGAGGGCGCGACCCCCGCGGCCCGCCGGGCCTCGCCGACGAGGGCGGCGGTGCGGGCGGCCGTGCCCGAGGGGGCGTCGACCTTGTCCGGGTGGTGCAGCTCGACGATCTCGACGGACTCGAAGAACCGGGCGGCCTGCGCGGAGAAGCGCATGGCCAGGACCGCGCCGATGGAGAAGTTGGGGGCGATGAGCACGCCCACGCCCCGGTGCCGCTCGAGCAGCGCCCGGGTCCGGTCCAGGCCCTCGTCGTCCCAGCCGGTGGTGCCCACCACGCAGTGGATGCCGTGCTCCACGGCGAAGCGCACGTTGTGCTCGGTGACCGACGGCACGGTGAAGTCGATGACGACCTGCGCGCCCGCCGAGACCAGGACCTCCAGGGAGTCCTCGTGGTCGAGCTCCGCGACGAGCTCCAGCCCCTCGGCGCGGCGGACCGCCTGCGCGGCCTCGCTGCCCATGCGGCCGCGGGCGCCGAGGACGGCGACCCGGAGCCCGCCGGTGGTGGTCGCCGCGGCGGTGGTGGTCTCGGTGGCTGTGCGCTCGGTCATGGCTCCAACTCTAGGTCACGGGCTCGCGGGTCACGGTCCCTGGGTCGCGGGGCGGGCGGGCCCCGGCGGCGGGGCGGGCTCAGCGCCGGGTGGGCGCCACGATGGTGGTCACGACGGGCCCCTCGGCCAGCCAGGCGGCGAGCTCCCGGACCTGCTCCGGCGTCACGGCGCGCACCCGGTCCAGGGACTCGTCGATGTCGAGGAACTCCCCCGACTTCAGTTCCGCGGAGCCCAGCCGGGACATCCGCGAGCCGGTGTCCTCGAGGGCGAGCACGGTGCCCCCGCCCAGCTGGCCCACGACCTTGCGCAGCTCCTCCGCGCCGATGCCGTCCCGGGCGAGCGTCTCCAGCTCGCCCGTCATGAGCGCCACGACCTCGTCGGTGCGCGCAGGCAGGCACCCGGCGTACATCCCGAAGTAGCCGGCGTCCGAGTAGGCCCCCGAGAAGGAGAACGTGCTGTAGGCCAGGCCCCGCTTCTCGCGGATCTCCTGGAACAGGCGGGAGGACATCCCGCCGCCCAGGGCCGCGTTGAGCACCGTCATCGCGAACCGGCGGTCGTCCCCGGACACGAGCCCGGGCCGGCCGACGACCACGTTGGTCTGCTCCACGGGACGCTCCAGGAAGTGCTCGCCCCAGTCGGGGGCCAGGGGCGCCGGGGTGCGCTCGCGCCGCGGGACGGGCGCCGCGGGGACGGCGGGGTCCCAGCCCGCCCGCTCGAGGGCCTCGGCGACGAGGGCGACGACGACGTCGTGCTCGAGCCCGCCCGCCGCCGTCACCACGAGGCCCTCGGGCCGGTAGTGGCGGCGGTAGTGCTCGACCACCGCGTCGCGGGGCACCTCGAGGATCTCCTCGGGGGTGCCGCCGATGGGCCGGCCCAGGGGGTGGTCGCCGAGCACGCGCTGGGTGAACTCCTCGAAGGCGACGTCCTCGGGGTCGTCCTTGTCCATGGCGAGCTCCTCGAGGATGACCCCCCGCTCCCGCTCGAGCTCCTCCGGGTCCAGGGCGGCCGACGTCACCATGTCGGTGATGACGTCGATCGACATCGGCAGGTCCTCGGCGAGCACCCGCGCGTAGTAGCACGTGTGCTCCTTGGCCGTGGCCGCGTTGGACTCCCCGCCCACCTCGTCGAAGGCCTCCGCGATCTGCAGCGCCGAGCGCCGCGCGGTGCCCTTGAACAGCAGGTGCTCGAGGAAGTGCGTGGAGCCCAGCCGGCCCGGCTGCTCGTCCCGGGAGCCGACGCCGACCCAGAAGCCGACGGTCACGGCCCGCTGGGCGGGCATCCGCTCGGTGAGCACGCGCGTGCCGCACGGCAGGACCGTGCGGCGGACCACGTTGCCGCCCGCGCCCTCGTGGAGGGTGTGGCTGAAGCCCGCGGCGGCCGTGGTCAGGGCCGCCGCCGCGGCGGAGGGGGAACTGCGGGGAACCGCCGAGAGGCGGGCGTCCGGGCCCGGGGTGCTCCCCGGGCCGCGGTCGCCCGCCTCCAGCGGCAGATCGACTGCCGTCATCCAGCTGTGCTGCCTTCTCTGCTCGTGCGGTGCTGTGCGCGGGACGGGCCCGGCTCAGGCCTCGGTGTCGTCGTCGTCCTCCGGGAAGACGTTCGGCTCCTCGGCGACCACGGGGGCCAGCGAGAGCTTGCCGCGGTCGTCGACCTTGGTGATCTCGACCTGGACCTTCTGGCCGACGCCCAGGACGTCCTCGACGTCGGTGACGCGCTTGCCCTCGTTGAGCTTGCGCAGCTCCGAGATGTGCAGCAGGCCGTCCTTGCCGGGGGTGAGGGACACGAAGGCGCCGAAGGTCGTGGTCTTGACCACGGTGCCGAGGTAGCGCTCGCCGACCTCGGGGACCTGCGGGTTGGCGATCGCGTTGATCGCGGCCCGCGCCGCCTCGGCCGAGGGGCCGTCGGTGGCGCCGATGTAGACGGTGCCGTCGTCCTCGATCGAGATGTCGGTGCCGGTGTCCTCCTGGATCTGGTTGATCATCTTGCCCTTGGGGCCGATGACCTCGCCGATCTTGGAGACGGGGACGGTCACGGAGATCACGCGCGGGGCGAACTCGCTCATCTCGTCGGGCTGGTCGATGGCCGCGTTCAGGACGCCGAGGATGTGCAGCCGGGCCTCGCGGGCCTGGGTCAGCGCGGCGTCGAGCACCGAGGAGGGGATCCCGTCGAGCTTGGTGTCGAGCTGGATCGCGGTCACGAACTCGGAGGTGCCGGCGACCTTGAAGTCCATGTCGCCCAGCGCGTCCTCGGCGCCCAGGATGTCGGTCAGCGCGGCGTAGCGGGTCTCCCCGTCCACCTCGTCCGAGACCAGGCCCATGGCGATGCCGGCCACCGGCGCGCGCAGGGGCACGCCGGCGTTGAGCAGCGACAGGGTCGAGGCGCAGACCGAGCCCATCGACGTGGAGCCGTTGGAGCCCAGCGCCTCGGAGACCTGGCGGATCGCGTAGGGGAACTCCTCGCGGGAGGGCAGCACCGGGGTGATGGCCCGCTCGGCCAGCGCGCCGTGGCCGATCTCGCGGCGCTTCGGGGAGCCCACGCGGCCGGTCTCGCCGGTGGAGTACGGCGGGAAGTTGTAGTGGTGCACGTAGCGCTTGTGCTTGACCGGGGACAGCGAGTCGATCTGCTGCTCCATCTTGAGCATGTTCAGCGTGGTCACGCCCATGATCTGGGTCTCGCCGCGCTCGAAGATCGCGGAGCCGTGCACGCGGGGCAGGACCTCGACCTCGGCGGTGAGCTGGCGGATGTCCGTCAGGCCGCGGCCGTCGATGCGGACCTGCTCGGTGAGGATGCGCTGGCGCACGGTCTGCTTGGTGAGGGCCTGGTAGGCGCCGTTGACCTCGTCCTGACGGTCGGCGAAGGGCCGGCCCTCACCGGTGAGCTCGGCCAGGGTGGACTGGTGCAGCTCGTCGGTCGCGGCCTCGCGCTCCTGCTTGTCGGCGATCGAGTAGACCTCGGCGAGCCGGGACCCGACGGAGGCCGCGACGGCCTCCCGGACGTCGTCGCCGAAGCCGCCGAAGCGGGGCAGCTCCATCTCCGGCTTGCCGGCGCGGGCCCGCAGGTCGGACTGGGCGTCGCACAGCGCCTTGATGGCCGGCTTGGCGGCCTCGAGGCCCTGGGCCACGAGCTCCTCGGTGGGGGCCACGGCGCCGTTGTTCTTGATGAGGTTCCAGGAGTTGTCGGTGGCCTCGGCCTCGACCATCATGATCGCGACGTCCTCGGAGCCGTCCTTGCCGGTGACGACGCGGCCGGCCACGGCCATGTCGAACACGGCGTTCTGGAGCTGCGAGTGCTTGGGGAAGGCGACCCACTGGTGCTGGCCGTTCTCCCCGGCCATGAGGGCGACGCGGACGCCGCCGACGGGGCCCTGGAAGGGCATGCCCGACAGGGTCGTGGCCATCGACGCGGCGTTGATCGCGACGGTGTTGTAGATCTCGTCCGGGTTCATGGACAGGATCGTGACGACGACCTGCACCTCGTTGCGGATGCCCTTGCCGAAGGCGGGGCGCAGCGGGCGGTCGATGAGCCGGCAGGTGAGGATCGCGTCCGTGGAGGGACGGCCCTCGCGGCGGAAGAACGAGCCCGGGATGCGCCCGGCGGCGTACATCCGCTCCTCGACGTCGACCGTCAGGGGGAAGAAGTCGAAGCCCTGGCGGGGGGACTTGCCCACCGTGGTGGCCGCGAGCATGGTGGTGTCCTCGTCGATGGAGACGAGGGTGGAGCCGGCGGCCTGCTTGGCGAGGCGGCCGGTCTCGAAGCGCACGACGCGCTTTCCGTAGGAGCCGTTGTCGATGACGGCTTCGGCGTACTGGATTTCGGGACCCTCCAAGGGTCACCTCCGTTTCGTGTCGGCGGGACCGTCCGCGCGTCACCCGGTCTTCGATCGAGATCCACGGAAGGGCCGGGGCCGCGAGGGCCGTCCGGTGTCCGGAGATCACTACCGAGGACCGCGAATGATCGGCGCGGTGGCCCCGTCTGGTGTTCGATGGTGCTGTCTGTGGTGGTGCACCACGCCCGTCCGGCTGCCGTGCCGGGCGGGCCCGGTGCTCCGGCGGCGTCCTCCCGTTGCCGGGCGGACGCCGCCGGGTGCCGACTAGCGGCGCAGGCCGAGCCGCTCGATGAGCGTGCGGTAGCGCGTGATGTCGGTGTCGCGCAGGTAGGTCAGCATGCGGCGGCGGCGACCGACCAGGGCCATCAGGCCGCGGCGGGTGTGGTGGTCGTGCTTGTGCTGCTTCAGGTGCTCCGTCAGATCGGCGATCCGGCGGGTCAGGACCGCGATCTGCACCTCGGGCGAACCGGTGTCGCCCTCGTGGGTCGCGAAGTCCTTGATGATCTCCTGCTTGATGGCGGCGTCGAGTGCCACGTGTAACTCCGTTCGAGTCAGTACCGTGCGGCCCGGACGACGGGCTCGTCGCCGGGTCCCGGGGCTCCCCGGGGGTCCGACAACCACGGACTGCAGTCGGACCGCCGTCCAGTCTAGCGGACGCGGGCGCGCCGCCCCACCCTCGCCCCGCGCGGCGCGCTGGGCTGGGCGCGCCCCGCCCGGTGGGCCAAGATGGGAGGGACACGACGGCGGGGTCCCGGCGCACGGGCGCCGGGACGAGCAGCACGAGACGAGCAGGAGCAGCGCGTGAGCAAGGACGAGAAGGACGGGCGGGGGACGGCGGTCGCCGACCGCACGCACACGATGCGGGACGGCCGGCGGATCCCCGCGATCGGTCTGGGCACCTATCCGATGGACGACGCCGCGGCCGAGGCCGACGTCGCCGAGGCCCTGATGCGGGGGTACCGGATGGTGGACACCGCGGTGAACTACGGCAACGAGACGGGCGTGGGCCGCGCGGTCGCGGCCGCCGGCGTGCCGCGCGGCGAGCTGTTCCTCACCACCAAGCTGCCCGGCCGGGACCACGGCACGGACTTGGTGCGGCGCTCGCTCGAGGGCTCCCTGCGGCGGCTGGGCACCGACCACGTGGACCTCTACCTCATCCACTGGCCGAACCCCTCGGTCGGCCGGTACGTGGAGACGTGGCGGACGATGCTGGAGCTGCGCCAGGAGGGCCTGGTCCGCTCGGTGGGAGTGTCCAACTTCACGCCCGCCCACATCCGGCGCCTGATCGAGGAGACCGGCGAGACGCCGGCGGTCAACCAGGTGGAGCTGCACCCGCAGTACCAGCAGGAGCGGCTGCGGGAGTTCCACGAGGAGCACCGCATCGTCACCCAGGCCTGGTCCCCGCTGGGCCGCAAGACCGACCTGCTCCAGCACGAGTGGATCGCCCGGATCGCCCGGCAGACCGGGCGGACCCCGGCCCAGGTCGTCCTGCGCTGGCACCTGCAGTCGCACACCGTCCCGATCCCCAAGAGCTCCGACCCCCGGCGCATGGCCGAGAACCTCGACGTCCTCGACTGGGAGCTGGACGAGGACCAGATGCGCCGGATGCGGATGCTGCACACCGGCATCAGCGGCTCCGGCTTCGACCCGAACACGCACGAGGAGATGTAGCCGGCGCGGGCACGGCCGAGGGGGGCGCCGCCGGGCGGTGCGGGGCGGCGGCGCGGGCCGCCGGGGCTCAGGCCTCGGCGGCCAGGATGCCCCGGGTGCGCTCGACGTCGTCGTCCATCTGCGCCACGAGCTTGTCCACGCCCTCGTAGGCGACCATCCCGCGCAGCCGGGCGACGAACTCCACGACCACCTCCTGGCCGTAGAGGTCGAAGTCCTCGACCCGCTCCTCGGGGCGGTCGATGACGTGCGCCTCGACCTGCCGGGGCACGTTCTCGAAGGTCGGGTTGGACCCCACGGAGATCGCGGTGGGCCAGCGGGTGCCGGAGGCGTCGACCAGCCACCCGGCGTACACCCCGTCGGCGGGCACGAAGCCGGCCGCCTCCGGGGAGAGGTTGGCCGTGGGATAGCCCAGCTCCCGCCCGCGGGCGGCCCCGTGCACCACCTCCCCGCGCATCCGGTGGTGGCGCCCGAGCAGCCGGGCGGCCGCGCGCACGTCCCCCGCCTGCAGGCAGGCCCGGATCCACGTGGAGGAGCAGCGCCGCTCCCCCGCGGTCGTCACGGCCGGGGCGTGCTCCGGGTGCTCCTCGTGCAGCGCGTCGAGCAGGTCGTCGACCACCCGGACCTCGAAGCCGTGGCGCTCCCCCAGCTCCCGGAGCGTGTCGATGTTGCCCGTGTTGTCCTTGCCCAGGCGCGTGTCCTCCCCCACCACGAGGCAGCGGGCGCCGAGCGGCCCCACCAGGGTGCTCAGCACGAACTGCTCCGTGGACTGGTCCGCGAACTGCAGGGTGTACTCCAGCACGAGGGCGGCGTCCGCGCCGGTCCGCTCGAGGGCGTCCAGCTTGTCCTCGGTGCCCATGATCAGTCCCGGGTGGCTGCCGGGACGGTGCACCTGTGCGGGGTGCGGGTCGAACGTCACGACCACCGAGGCCCAGCCCCGCTCGCGGGCCGCGTCGACGAGCTCGGACAGCACCCGCTGGTGACCCCGGTGGACGCCGTCGAAATTGCCGATGGTGACCACCGACGGGCCGAAGCCCGGGGGGACGTCAGAGAGATCTCGCCAGCGGAACACGGTTCTCCTCGCAGGAACGACAACAGGCAGGTACGGGTGGGGCTCGTCAGCGCGGGCCGGGTCGGTGCGGGCCGCCGGGCTCCTCCGCCGGCGCCGCGGACGGGGACGGCGGGCCGTCCCACTGGGTCTGCGGGGTGCGGGGGTCCTCCGCGCCGAGGGTCAGGATCCAGGCGTCCACCGAGGCGCCGCGCTGCTCCATGAACCCGTCGATCCGCACCGGGGAGCGGAAGCCGAGCCTCCACGCGAGCTTGCGGCTGGCCCAGTTGGGGACCTTGGCCATCCAGTAAGCATAGGTGAGGCCCAGGGACCCGAACGCGTGCTCGAGCAGCAGCCGGCAGGCGGCCTCCGCCGCGCCGGAGCCGCGGGCGTGCGGGCCGAAGTTGAGCCCGATGTCGGCCGTGGTCCCGCGCAGGGCGTTGAGCCCCACCGTCCCGTGCAGGCGGTCGGTCCGGGCGTCCGCCACGGCCCAGTTGTACTCGCGGCCGGCGCGCCAGGCCGCGGGGACGAACTCCTCGACGTACCAGCGGGCGTCCGCCTCCGTGTAGCCGAGCGGCACGGTGGTGAACTCCGCCGCCGCGGGGTCCGCGCAGTTGCGGGCCAGCTGCGGGACGTCGCGCTCCTCGAGCCGGCGCAGCACCACGGTGCCGTCGGTGAGGACGGGGACGTCGTAGTCCTCGGCGCCGTCGGGGCGTACGGGCATCGGCGGGAATCCTTTCGAACGGCGTGCGGCGCGGGGCGCTGCGGCCCGCGACCGAGCCTACCCGGTGCGTGCCGGGGCGCCGCGCCGGGCAGGACCGGCGTGCGGTCAGGGCGGGGCGGGCGGTCAGGCCGGGGCGCCCCCGCCGCGGGGCCGGGACCGGCGGAGCCAGGCGAGGCCGACCACCGGCAGCACCAGCGGCACGTAGCCGTAGTCCTGCCCGAAGCGGGACCACACGCTGGCCTCGGGGAACAGGGCCGGGGCGAGCACGGAGAGCAGCCCCACGCCGAGCACCCCGAGCAGCTCCACGCCCACGGCCGCCGTGGCCAGTCGGTGCCACCGGGGGCCGGGCCGGGCGAGGGCCACGGTGGCCACCACGTAGACGGCCGCGGCGAACGCGGAGAGCAGGTACGGCAGCGGCGCGGTCCCGAAGCCGGTCAGGATCTGGTACAGCGAGCGGACACCGGCCGAGAGGGAGAAGACCGCGTAGACCACGACCACCAGGCGCCCGAAGCCCGAGGACTTGCGGTCGCCGCGCGCCGTGCCGGCGCGCGGCCCGAAGCGCTGCTGCAGCCGGGTGGGCCCGCTCTCCGGGGCGTCGTGCGTCATCGGGGTGCCTCCTGCGGGGTCGGGGCGGTGCGCGGGCTCACTGGTAGTACCAGATGAAGTTCATGCGGTAGACCATGATCGCCACCACGGGGCCCGCGGCCGCGAGCACCCAGTTGGACCAGCTCGAGCGCTCCACGAGCGACCACACGAAGGTGCCCGCCGGGACGAGCAGCGCGGTCAGGAGGTAGCCCCAGTGCTCGAGGGCCGAACCGGTGGGCCCCGGACCCAGCACGTGCATGACCACCGTGCCCACCGCGTGGACGAGCAGGAACGCCTCGAGCAGCAGCACGGAGCCCTGGGTCCAGTCGTCGGGCCGCCGTCCGCGCACGGCCTGCACGGCGCACACCAGGAAGGAGAGGCCGCCCAGCAGCACCGCGGCCCAGAACCAGCCGTCGTAGCCCCACAGCATCAGCGCTCCCCCGGCGGGGTCCCCGGCGGCCCGGGAAACCGCTCCCCGGGCAGGAAGACGAGCACGGGCTTGGCGGTGCGCTCCCCGCGGTGGCCGCGGTCCGAGAGCAGGGCCACGAGCCGCCCGTCAGGGGCGAAGCCGCCCGTGACGGCCTCGTTGTCGAGCGGACCCGCACCGGGGTCCGCAGTGCTGGCGCCGATCCGGCGGCCGTGGGCGACGTCCTCGGCCTCGGCCGCCGTCAGCCGGCGGACGGGGAACAGTCCCGCCGCGGCGTCCTCGAGGCTCGTCACGGGCAGCCGGCGGCCGGCGGCCACCTCCGCGGCGAGCTCCTCGAGGGTCGAGGCGTCCTCGAGGCCCCACGCGCCCACCCGGGTCCGGCGCAGGGCGGTCAGGTGGCCGCCGACCCCGAGGTCGGCGCCGAGGTCCCGGGCCAGGGCCCGGACGTAGGTGCCGGAGCTGCAGGTCACGGTGACGTCGACGTCGAGGACGTCGCGCCCGGCGTCGTCGCGGGTCCGCACCAGCCGGTGCACGGCGAACTCGGACACGGTGACGGGGCGGGCGGCGAGCTCGACGTCCTGCCCGGCCCGGACCTGCGCGTAGGCGCGCCGGCCCTCGACCTTGATGGCGCTGACCTTCGCGGGGACCTGCTGGAGGTCACCGGTGAGCCGGGCGACGCCGGCGGCCACCGCGTCCTCGTCCACGGCGGCGACGGCTCCGGGGCCGGCGACGTCGAGGACCTCGCCCTCGGCGTCGTCGGTGACGGTGGTCAGGCCGAGCCGGATCGTCGCGGCGTACGTCTTGTCCCGCCCGACGACCCAGGTCAGGAGGCGGGTGGCACGGTCCACGCCGAGGACCAGGACGCCGGTGGCCATGGGGTCCAGGGTCCCGGCGTGGCCGACCTTGCGGGTGCCCGCGAGGCGCCGGGCGCGGGCGACGACGTCGTGGCTGGTCCAGCCGGCGGGCTTGTCCACGACCACGAGCCCGGACGGCGTCGGCAGGGACGGGTCCGGGCTCGGGACGTCAGGCTTCGTGCGGGTCACTTCCCCGGTGCCTCCGCCCGCTCAGCGGTCCCGGGAGGACTCGTCGTCCTCCTCGGCCGGCTTCCGGTAGGGGTCCTCCCCCGCGGCCCAGCTGGCGCCGGCCGCCTGGGCCGCGACCTGGGCGTCCTTCTCCTTGGCCGCGCGCAGCACCTCCTCGAGGTGCGAGGCGTTGACCGGGATCTCGTCGGGGACGAAGGTCAGCGTGGGCGTCAGGCGGGCCGTGATGTTGCGGCCGACCTCGCTGCGCAGGACGCCCTTGGCGGACTCCAGGGCGGCGCGGGTGCTCTCCTGCTCCTCCGCGGTGCCGAACACCGTGTAGTACAGGGTGGCGTGCTGGAGGTCGTTGGTGACGCGGGCGTCCGTGATGGTCACGAAGCCCAGCCGGGGGTCCTTGACCCGGCGCTCGAGCGCCTGGGCCACGACGACCTTGATCCGGTCGGCGAGTCGGGCGGCGCGTGCTGCGTCAGCCATGGTGGATGCTCCTCGGGTCGGGACGGTGCACGAAGCGGTGCTGGAAGGGTCGCGGCGGCACGGGCGGGCGCTGGGCCCGCCCGTGCCGCCGCGGGCGTCCCGCGCGCGGGGCGCGGGACGCGGGACGGGTCAGGCGCGCGGCTTCTCGCGCATCTCCCACGTCTCGATGAGGTCGCCCTCGTGGATGTCGTTGAAGGAGCCGAGCCCGATACCGCACTCGTAGCCCTCGCGGACCTCGGTCGCGTCGTCCTTGAACCGGCGCAGCGAGTCGATCGTGAGGTTGTCCGCCACGACGCTGCCGTCCCGGACGAGCCGGGCCTTGGCGTTGCGCCGGATGGTGCCCTTGGTGATGTAGGCACCGGCGATGTTGCCCCACTTGGAGGACCGGTAGACCTCGCGGATCTCGGCGGTGCCGAGCTCCACCTCCTCGTACTCCGGCTTGAGCATGCCCTTGAGCGCGCTCTCGACGTCGTCGATGGCGTTGTAGATCACCGAGTAGAACTTCATCTCGACGCCCTCGCGGTCGGCCAGCTCCGTCACGCGCTCGGCGGGACGGACGTTGAAGCCGATGATGATCGCGTTGTCCACGGTCGCCAGGTTGACGTCGTTCTGCGTGATCGCGCCGACACCGCGGTGGATGACGCGCAGCTGGACCTCCTCGCCCACGTCGATCTTGAGCAGCGAGTCCTCGAGCGCCTCCACGGCACCGGACACGTCGCCCTTGATGATGAGGTTGAGCGTGTCGATCTTGCCGGCGGCCACGGCCTCGTCGAAGGACTCGAGCGTGATCCGCTTGCGGCGCTTGGCGAGCAGGGCGTTGCGGTCCGCCGCCTGGCGCTTCTCGGCGATCTGGCGCGCGGTGCGCTCCTCCGGGGTGGAGAGGAACGTGTCGCCGGCCCGGGGCACGGAGTCCAGGCCCAGCACCTGCACGGGGCGCGAGGGACCGGCCTCGTCGACGGCCTGGCCGTTCTCGTCGAACATGGCGCGCACGCGGCCGTACGCGGCGCCGGCGACGATCGCGTCGCCGACGCGCAGCGTGCCGGACTGCACGAGCACGGTCGAGACCGCACCGCGGCCCTTGTCCAGGTTCGCCTCGATGGCCACGCCGCGGGCATCCTTGTTCGGGTTCGCCTGCAGCTCGAGGGCGCCGTCCGCGGTCAGCACGATCGCGTCCAGCAGCTCGTCGATGTTGAGGTCCTGGCGCGCGGAGACGTCGACGAACATGGTGTCGCCGCCGTACTCCTCGGGGACCAGGCCGTACTCGGTGAGCTGGCCGCGGATCTTGTCCGGGTTCGCCTCGGGCTTGTCGATCTTGTTGACCGCCACCACGATCGGCACACCGGCGGCCTGGGCGTGGTTGAGCGCCTCGACCGTCTGCGGCATGACGCCGTCGTCCGCGGCGACCACGAGCACGGCGATGTCCGTCACCTGCGCACCACGGGCACGCATGGCGGTGAACGCCTCGTGGCCCGGGGTGTCGATGAACGTGATCTGCCGCTCCTGGCCGTCCAGCTCGGTGCTGATCTGGTAGGCGCCGATGTGCTGGGTGATGCCGCCGGCCTCGCCCTCGGTCACCTTCGTGTTCCGGATGGCGTCGAGCAGGCGGGTCTTGCCGTGGTCGACGTGGCCCATGACGGTGACGACCGGCGGGCGCGCCTCCAGGACGTCGTCGCCCTCGGCCGCGGCCTCGGCCTCCAGGTCGATGTCGAAGGACTCGAAGAGCTCCCGCTCCTCGTCCTCCGGCGAGACCACCTGGATCCTGTACCCGAGCTCGGCACCCAGCAGCTGGAAGGTCTCCTCGTCGAGGGACTGCGTCTGCGTGGCCATCTCGCCGAGGTGGATGAGCACCGTGACGAGGGAGGCCGGGTTCGCGTTGATCTTCTCGGCGAAGTCCGTCAGGGACGCGCCGCGGCGCAGCCGCACGACCGTGGTGCCGTCGCCGTGGGGCACGGAGACGCCGCCGACGGACGGGGCCTTCATCTGCTCGAGCTCCTGGCGCTTCGCCCGCTTCGACTTGCGCTGCTTGCCGCGGGCGCCGCCGCGCCCGAAGGCGCCCTGGGTGCCGCCGCGGCCGCCGCGGCCGGGGCCGCCGCCGGGACGGGAGAACCCGCCCCCGCCGCCGGGACCGCCGCGGCGCGGACCGGCGCCGCCGCCGGCCGGCCGCGAGCCGATCGGGGCCACGCCGGTGGTGTGGCCGGGCATCATGTTCGGGCTGGGGCGCGCCCCACCGGGACGGGGACCGCCCTGGGGACGGGGTCCGCCCTGGCCCTGCGGACGGGGACCGCCCTGACCCTGGCCCTGCGGACGAGGTCCGCCCTGGCCCTGGGGACGGGGACCGCCCTGGCGCTCGGGACGGCCCGAGCGCATGCCCTGCTGGGCGGCGAACGGGTTGTTGCCCGGGCGGGGGCCCGCCGGGCGGGGTGCGCCGGGGCGCGGCGCGGCCGAGCCCGGACGGGGCGCGGTGCCGCCGGGGCGCGGCGCGGCGGAGCCCGGACGGGGCGCCCCGCTGCGGCCCATGCCCTGCTGGCTGGCGAACGGGTTGTTGCCCGGGCGCGGGCCCGGGGCGGGTGCCTTGGCGCCCGGGGACGCCGGGCGCTGCGGGGCCTGCTCCGCAGGCTTCTGCTCGGGCGCCTGCTCGGCCGGCTTCTGCTCGGCGGGCTTCTGCTCGGCGGCCTTCTCGGGCGCCTTCTCCGCCGGCTTCCCGGCGGGCTTGGCGGCAGCCGGGCCCGGGGCGGGCGCGGCGCTGCCGGGCTTGGACGACGTGCTGGGCTTCGGCGCGGGCCTGCCGGCCGGCGCAGCGGCGGCCGTGGCGGACTTCTCCGCCCTGCCGGCGAGGGCCGAGCGCAGCTTCTTGGCGACGGGCGGCTCGACGGTCGAGGACGCGCCTCGGACGAACTCACCCAGGGTCTGAAGCGTGGAAATCGCTTCCTTGGACGTTATTCCGAGCTCTTTCGCGAGCTCGTGAACGCGGGGCTTGGCCACTTCTCTCCTGTCTCGGTCCGCACCGAAACAGGCACGAACCACTTATTTTCCGTTGAGGCTCCCGGAGCGTCGGCCGTCGAGGACGGCGCGGGGTCGCGGGAGGCCGTTGGCAGAGCACAACGAAGCACTCATCGCTGGGCACTCATCGGTTTTCCATCGGTTCTCTGACTCGCTTTCCAGTTCTGCACCCGCGTGCGGACGTGGTCACCGGTCCGGTCGGACCGCGCGGGCTGCCGTCCGGGGACGGCTGTGGTCGGCACTCGTGCGCCCGGTCACGGGGCTGCCCTCGTGGACAGCAGGGCGTCCAGTCCGGGGGCGACCGCCTCCGTGTCCACGACCGCCCGGAACGCGCGCCGGAAGGCGCGCCGGCGCAGGGCCGTGTCCAGGCACTCGTGGGAGGGGTGGAGCCAGGCTCCGCGACCGCCGAGGCGCCCCGTCCGGTCGACCACGGCCCGGAGGCCGCCGTCGGTCGGTTCGGTCACCACACGTACGAGCTGGTCAGGGTGTTCGGTGGTCCGGCATCCGATGCACGTGCGACGGGAGTCTGCACTCACTCGCTCCGCACTCCTCGTCTCGCGCCGGGACGTCGGGGACGTCCCGTGCGGGCCGGGAGCCGGCGCCGGACAGGGACCACCAACGGTCTGACCGCTGTCCAGTCTATCCCGGGGACCGCCCTGGGCCGAAACCGGGCGCGCGCGGGATCCCGGGACGGGCCCCGGTGCGGGGCGCCGGGGCCCGCGCCGGGCCCGCGCCGGGGCCGGTCTCAGCCGCGCTCGGCGGCCTTCGACTCGGGGACGATGTCGATCTTCCAGCCGGTGAGCTTCGCGGCCAGGCGGGCGTTCTGCCCCTCCTTGCCGATGGCCAGGGACAGCTGGGTGTCGGGGACGACGGCGCGGGACGAGCGGGCCCGCTCGTCGAGCACGCTCACCCGGGACACCTTGGCCGGGGACAGCGCGTTGGCGATGCACCGGGCGGGGTCGTCCGACCAGTCGACGATGTCGATCTTCTCGTCGTGCAGCTCGTTCATCACGGCGCGCACGCGGGAGCCCATCTCCCCGATGCAGGCGCCCTTGGCGTTGATCCCGGCCTGGGTGGCGCGCACGGCGATCTTCGTGCGGTGCCCGGCCTCGCGGGCCACGGCCATGATCTCCACGGTGCCGTCGGCGATCTCCGGCACCTCCATCTCGAACAGGCGGCGCACCAGGTCCGGGTGGGAGCGGGACAGCGTGATCGAGGGGCCCTTCATGCCGCGCTTGACTTCGACGACGAACGCGCGGATGCGGGCGCCGTGGGGGTACTTCTCGCCGGGGGCCTGCTCGTGCGGGGGCAGCACGCCCTCCACGGTGCCCAGGTCCACCTGGACCATGTGCGGGTTGTGCCCCTGCTGGATCTGCCCGGAGACGATCTCGCCCTCGCGGCCCTTGAAGTGGCCCAGCACGGCGTCGTCCTCGACGTCGCGCAGCCGCTGGAGGATGACCTGGCGCGCCGTGGAGGCGGCGATCCGCCCGAAGCCGGCCGGGGTGTCGTCGAACTCCCCGACCGCCTCGCCGTCCTCGTCCAGCTCGGGGGCCCAGATGGTCACGTGGCCGGTCCTGCGCTCGATCTCCGCGCGCGCGCCCGGGAGCGCGCCGGCGGTCTTGTGGTACGCCAGCAGGAGGGCCTGCTCGATGGTGGGGATGAGCAGGTCCACGGGGATGTCGCGCTCACGCTCCAGCAGTCGGAGGGTGCTCATATCGATGTCCATGTCCGGCCTTCCTCACCTCTCGACCCCGGGGGCGGAGCGGCACGCCGTCGGGGATGACGGGGCGCCGTCACGGGTCGTGCTCGCACGATCGTCGTCGCACCCGGTGGTCGTCGCACTGCGGACCGCGGCGCCGGTGGGCGCCGCGGCGTCAACGGCACATCTTACACTCGTGCCGGGTCCGGGCGGGCCGTCAGTCCGTGAACTCGACCTCCACCTTGGCGCGGCGCACGGCGTCGAAGGCCCAGCGCTCCGGGTCCAGCAGCCGGGGCGGCATGCCCTTCTTCACCTGGTGGCTGCGCTGCAGGACCACGCCGTCCGGCTCCACCTCGAGCAGACGGGCCGTGAACTTCTCGCCCTCCACCGGGATGACGCGCACCAGCCGGCCGATCGAGCGCCGCCAGTGCCGCGGCGCCGTGAGCTCCCGGGTGGCCCCCGGGGAGGAGACCTCCAGCTCGTAGGCGGAGCCCGGCACGGGGTCCGTGCGGTCGAGGAGCTCGGACACGGCGCGGGAGACCGTGGCGATCCGGTCGATGTCCACGCTGGCCGTGCTGTCCTCCGGGAGGTCCACGAGCACCTGCAGCACGAGGCCGGTGCCGGTCGGCTTCAGCGCGACGCCCTCCAGGACCAGCCCCGACTCCTCCACGGCGGGGCCGATCAGCTCGGCCAGCCGCCGGTCGTCGTCGGGTCCGGGGGTGCTGTGCTCGCTCACGGGGTCTCCTCGTGCTGTCGGGACGGCGGGGTCGGTCCTGGAGATCCTATGATGAACCCGCCCCCTCTCCCGTGCCCGTCCCCCAGGAGCCGTCCGGTGACCGATCCGCGCACGACCGCTTCCCGGGTGCTCCCGCTGCTGCTGGGCGTCCTGCTCGTGACCGGCGGCGCCGGGGCGTGGTGGCTGGAGTCCGCCCGCCCGGTGCCCCCGGACGAGGTCGCGCGCGCCGACGCGTGGCTGCGCACCCGGGCCGTGCTCGCGGTCCCCTCCCCCGGGCCGGTGCCCGCCGGCCGGCGGGAGGGCGTGCGCGCGGACCTGGCCCGGCAGCTCGAGGCCCTCGGCCCCGCGCCCGACGACCGCACGGGCGCCGCCGCCCGGGCGCGGCGCCCGTCCCCCGCGGACGTCGTGGCCGCGGACGGCACGGCGTCCACCGCGCTGCGCACGACGGCGACGGCCCTGGCCCGGGACGCCCTGACGGCCGAGGACCCCGCCCTGGCGCGGGTGCTCGGCGCCGCGGCGGTCTCGCGCGCCACGGCGGCCCGGCAGCTGGACGGCCCCGGGCCCCCGGCCCCGGACGGCGGCGCGCTGTGCGACGCGGCCGCGGCACCCGCGCCCGGCGCCCCGAGCGCACCGGGCGCCGTCCTGTGGTCGGCGCTGGACCGGGCCGGCTACGCCTTCGAGGCGCTGGCCGCCCGCACCGGCGCCTCCGCCGGCGGCTCCGTCCCCGACGGGCTCCCGGCCCGGGGCCGGGAGGACGTCGAGGACCTGCTCGAGCTCCCCGCCGCCCGGCAGGTGCTCGCGGCCGACCCGGGGCTGCCCGCGGGCGCCTACGTGCTCCCCGGCGACCTGCGGGCGCACCCCGGCCGCGTCGCGGAGACCGCGGTCCGGGACGTGCAGGAGGCCGCCGCGCACGTGCTCGCCCGGGGGGACGCCGGCACGCGGTGCTGGGCGCTCGTGGCGCTCGAGCGCGCCACCGGGCTGCAGGCCGAGCTCACCGGGGACGTGGAGGCCCTGCCCGGGGTGCTGCGCGACCCCGGCCCGCCGTGAGCGCGCGGACCGTCGGGGCCGCTCAGGCCCCGCGCAGGACGTCGACGCCCAGCTTGAGGATCAGCAGCGAGACCACGGTCAGGAACACGACCCGGATGAAGCGGCTGCCGCGGGCCACGGCGGTGCGCGCCCCGAGGTAGCCGCCGAGCATGTTGGACAGCCCCAGGACGAGGCCCAGGCCCCACAGCACGGAGCCGTGGCCGAAGAAGAAGACGAGGGCGCCCACGTTGGTGGCGAGGTTGACGATCTTGGCCTTGGCGCTCGCGGCCAGGAAGCTGTAGCCCAGCAGCGTGATCATGGCGATGACCAGGAACGATCCGGTGCCCGGGCCCATCACGCCGTCGTAGAAGCCGATCACGGTGCCGATGACCATCGCGGTGCCGTAGTGCCGCGCCCCGCTGTGGCGCAGCTCGGTGAGCTGCCCGACGGTCGGCCGCGCCACGGTGAAGAGGAGCACGGCCACGAGCGCGGCGAGGATGATGGGCCGGAACACCTCCTCCGGCAGGGACGCGGCGAGCGCCGCCCCGCCGAAGCTGCCGACCAGGGCGACGCCGGCCATGGGCAGGGCCGTGCGCAGGTCGGGGGACGTGCGGCGGTAGAACGTCACCGCGCTCGTCGCCGTGCCGAACACGGAGCCCATCTTGTTGGTGGCCAGGGCCTGGACCGGGCTGATCCCCGGGACCATCAGGACCACGGGCAGCTGCAGCAGCCCTCCGCCGCCGACGACGGCGTCCACGAAGCCCGCGGCGAGTCCGGCGGCCACCAGCAGGGCGACGACGCCGGGGTCCATCTGCTCCAGGCCCGAGGGCCCGAGCCAGGCGCCGAGCCCGTGCACGGGCTCAGCCGCGCACGGCTGCGGCGACCACCGCGGCGACGCCGTCGCGGGCCACGTCCTCGCTGGACCCGCTCGCGCGGTCCTTGAGCTCGAGGACGCCGTCCTTGAGGCCCCGGCCGACCACGAGCACGGTGGGCACGCCGAGCAGCTCGGCGTCGCCGAACTTCACGCCCGGGGAGACCTTGGGCCGGTCGTCGAAGAGCACCTCGAGTCCCTCCGCCTCGAGCTCGGCCACGACCTTCTCGGCCTCCTCGAGCACCTCGGGGCCCTTGCCGGTGGCGACCACGTGGACGTCCGCCGGGGCGACCTGGCGGGGCCAGATCAGGCCCTTGTCGTCGTGGTAGGCCTCGGCCAGGGCCGCCACCGCCCGGGTGACGCCGATCCCGTAGGAGCCCATCGTCACGGTGACGAGCTTGCCGTTGCGGTCCAGGACCTTCAGCCCCAGCGCCTCCGCGTACTTGCGGCCGAGCTGGAAGATGTGGCCCATCTCGATGCCGCGCGCCGCCTCGAGCGGGCCGGAGCCGTCCGGCGCGGGGTCGCCCGCCCGGACCTCGGCGCACTCCAGGACGCCGTCCCAGGCGAAGTCGCGCCCGGCCGTGAGGTCGTAGACGTGCTGGCCGGCCACGTTCGCCCCGGTGACCCAGCGGGTGCCGCGGACCACGCGCGGGTCCACGAAGAAGGGGATGCCGGTCGCGGACTTCTCGCCGAGCACGGCCTGGTCGAGGGACAGGCCCGGACCGATGTAGCCCTTGACCAGCAGCGGGCAGGCGCGCAGGTCGTCGTCGCCGGCCTGCTCCACCAGCAGCTCCCCGGAGACGTCCAGGGCGGCGCCGATGCCGGCCTCGATGCGCTTGAGGTCCACCGCGCGGTCCCCGGGCAGCCCGACCGCCACGAGACGGCGCTCGCCGTCGGGCAGGATGACGGCCAGCACGACGTTCTTGAGCGTGTCGGCGGCGGTCCAGGCGCCCTCGGCGCGCGGGTGCAGCTCGTTCGAGCGCTCCACGAGCGTGTCGATCGTGGGGCTGTTCGGGGTCTCGAGCACCCGGGCCTCGGGGGCCTCGGCGGGGTCGCGCTCCTCGGGCACCACGGTGGTCACCGCCTCGACGTTGGCGGCGTAGCCGCCGGGCGAGCGCACGAACGTGTCCTCGCCGATGACCGTGGGGTGCAGGAACTCCTCGGAGCGGGACCCGCCCATCGCCCCGGACTGGGCCGAGACGGCGACCACGGGCAGGCCGAGGCGCTCGAAGATCCGGACGTAGGCCTCGCGGTGCCGGGTGTAGGACTCGTCGAGCCCGGCGTCGTCGACGTCGAAGGAGTAGGAGTCCTTCATCACGAACTCGCGCCCGCGCAGCAGGCCGGCGCGGGGGCGGGCCTCGTCCCGGTACTTCGCCTGGATCTGGTAGAGGGTGACGGGGAGGTCCTTGTACGAGGAGTACAGGTCCTTCACGAGCAGCGTGAACATCTCCTCGTGCGTGGGCGCGAGGAGGTAGTCGGCCTCCTTGCGGTCCTTGAGGCGGAAGAGGTTCTCGCCGTACTCCGTCCACCGGTTGGTGACCTCGTAGGGCTCCCGCGGCAGCAGCGCCGGGAAGTGCACCTCCTGGGCCCCGATCGCGCCCATCTCCTCGCGCACCACCTGCTCGACCTTCCCGAGCACCCGCAGGCCCATCGGCAGCCAGGTGTAGATGCCGGGCGCGGCACGGCGGATGTACCCGGCGCGCACGAGCAGCTTGTGGCTGTCCACCTCGGCGTCGACGGGGTCTTCGCGGAGGGTCCGCAGGAACAGGGAGGAGAGGCGCAGCGCCACGTGGGCTCCGTTTCTCCCGGGGAGCGCGGCGAGGTGCGTCCGGGCCCGGGCGTCATGAGGGTGGGCGGCGCCGACGGCGCCGCGGATTCCGGTCAAATCTACACCCCCGGCCCGGCGCGCCGCGCCGGGATCGGCCGGCCCGGCGGCTCAGAGCAGCACGGTGGCGAAGGTCCCGACGCGCTCGAAGCCGACCCGCCGGTAGGTGGCGAGGGCCCGGACGTTGTAGTCGTTGACGTAGAGGCTGACCACGGGGGTGCGCAGGCGGGCCAGGCGCACGGCGGCGGCCATGCAGGGCGCCGCCAGCCCCCGGCCGCGGTGCGCCGGGTCGACCCACACGCCCTGCACCTGCGCCACCCCGCGCACCACCGAGCCGAGGTCGGCCTTGAACACCACGCGGCCGCCGTCGTCGGTGAGCACGAGGCAGCGCCCCGCCCCGACGAGCGCGGAGACCCGGTCCCGGTATCCGCGGTCACCGCCCGTGTACGGGGAGTAGCCGACCTCCTCCTCGAACATGGCGGCGCTCGCCGGGAGCACGGCGGGGAGGTCCTCGGGGCCGGCGACGCGGACACCGGGGTGCGGGACGGGCAGCGGGTCCCGGTCGATCGCCAGCAGGGGCTGGACGGGGCGCACGTCGAAGGGCCGGGGCCAGGAGCGCTCCACCCGGGCCCACAGACCGAGCACGAGCTCGGCGGGCCCGAACAGCGAGGCGTGCCGGGACCCGCCGCGCCGCAGGTGCCCGCCCACGAGGTCCAGCCCCTGGGCGTCGAGGGCCACGGGCACCACATTCGTGCCCACCCAGCAGGCACCGGTCAGCTCCCCGTCCGGCCCGGCGGTGCCCACCACGGGCGGGATCCGCGAGCCCTCGGCGCCGCGGCAGGACTCCACGTGGGCGGCCACGAACGCGTGCGCGACGGGGTCCGCACCGAGCAGCCGGTCCAGCTGGGCCGGATCGACCTCCCCCGCCGGCACCAGCCGCGGCGCCGTCCTCCGCTGCGTCCTCAACCGCCCGTCACCGGCCCGTCAGCCGACGCTCACGACGGGGCTGCCCGCGGTGCTCTCCCCGTTCTCGTCCGTGTCCATCTCGGCGGCGATGCGGTTGGCCTCCTCGATCAGGGTCTCCACGATCCGGTCCTCGGGGACGGTCTTCACGACCTCGCCCTTGACGAAGATCTGGCCCTTGCCGTTGCCGGAGGCCACGCCGAGGTCGGCCTCGCGGGCCTCGCCCGGGCCGTTGACGACACAGCCCATCACGGCGACCCGCAGCGGGACGGTGAGCCCCTCGAGGCCGGCCGTCACCTCGTCGGCGAGGGTGTAGACGTCCACCTGCGCGCGGCCGCACGAGGGGCAGGAGACGATCTCGAGCTTGCGCGGGCGCAGGCCCAGGGACTGCAGGATCTGGTTGCCGACCTTGACCTCCTCGACCGGCGGCGCCGAGAGCGAGACCCGGATCGTGTCGCCGATGCCCTGGGAGAGCAGGGCGCCGAAGGCGGTGGCGGACTTGACGGTGCCCTGGAAGGCGGGGCCGGCCTCGGTCACGCCGAGGTGCAGGGGCCAGTCCCCGCGCTCGGCGAGCAGCTGGTAGGCCCGGACCATGGTGACGGGGTCGTTGTGCTTCACGGAGATCTTGAAGTCGTGGAAGTCGTGCTCCTCGAACAGGGACGCCTCCCACACCGCGGACTCCACGAGCGCCTCCGGGGTGGCCTTGCCGTACTTGTCCATGATCCGCTGGTCGAGCGAGCCCGCGTTCACGCCGATCCGGATGGACACCCCGGCGGCCTTGGCCTCGCGGGCGATCTGACCGACCTGGTCGTCGAACTTGCGGATGTTGCCGGGGTTCACGCGCACGGCCGCGCAGCCGGCCTCGATGGCGGCGTAGACGTACTTCGGCTGGAAGTGGATGTCGGCGATCACCGGGATCGGGGACTTCATGGCGATGATCGGCAGGGCGTCGGCGTCGTCCTGGGACGGGCAGGCCACTCGGACGATGTCGCAGCCGGTGGCGTTGAGCTCGGCGATCTGCTGCAGGGTGGCGTTGATGTCCGTGGTGGGGGTGGTCGTCATGGACTGCACGCTCACCGGCGAGTCGGAGCCGACGCCCACGGACCCGACCCGGATCTGCCGGGTCTTCCGGCGCGGGGACAGGACGGGCTGGGGCGCGGCGGGCATGCCGAGGCTGACCGGGGTCAAGGAGTTCCTCCGAGGTTTCGGGAGCAGGTTGCGGGAGCAGGGTTCGAGGGCAGGTTCTGGGGTCGTGGCGCCGGGGACCGGTCGCCGGGCCCGTCGCCGGTTCCCATTGTGCCCCATGCTCCGGGGCGGTCCCCGGCGCGCGGGGCGGAATTCCTCCCTGGCCGAACGCCGGGCGGCCGGGTCCCGGGGCTCCCGGGTCCCGGGGCGGGGCTCAGAAGAGCCGGACGGGCTTGACGATGTCCGCGTAGACCAGCAGCACGGACATCCCGATCATCAGCACGGCCACCGCGTAGGTCACGGGCAGCAGCCGGGCCGGGTCGAACGGGCCGGGGTCGCGCCGGCCGAGGAGCCGGGCGCCGCCACGCCGCAGCCCCTCCCACAGGGCCCCGGCGACGTGCCCGCCGTCCAGCGGCAGCAGCGGGAGCAGGTTGAACACGAACAGCGCCAGGTTCACGGAGCCGACGAGCCCCACGAGGGTGGCGGCCTTGTCCCGCAGCGTGATCTCCTCGTGCGCGGCGATCTCCCCGGAGATCCGCCCGATCCCCACCACGGAGATCGGCCCGTCCGGGTCCCGCGGCGCGTCGGAGAACGCGGCCTCCGCGACCTCGTAGATCCGCTGCGGCAGGTGCAGGACGACGCCGGCGATCTGCTGCAGGCCGTCGAGCACCGCCGGGGGCACCGCGCTCAGCGGCTGCCGGACGGGCTCGGTGGTCGGGCTGATCCCGATGAAGCCGACCTGCTCGTAGCGGGGGGCGCCGTCCTCGCCGGTCACCGCGGCGCCGGAGTCGTCCAGCACGGGACGCGACGACAGGATCGGGGTGAGCTCGGTGGACACGGTCCGTCCGTCCCGCTCGACCAGCACCGGGATCCGCTCCCCGGCCCGGTCCCGGATGCGGCCGGTGAGCTCGTCCCAGGAGGCGACCGGGGCGCCGTCGACGGCCGTGACGACGTCCCCGGGGCGCAGCCCGGCGGCGTTCGCGGGGGCCTGGGGGTCCTCCGGGCGGCACTCGGTCTGCCCGGCGGCCTGGCGCTCGGCGGCCACCACGCACTCGGAGACCCACGCGACCGTGGTGGTGGGCGTGGCGGTCCCGAAGCCGGAGAGCAGCACGGCGAGGCACAGGGCCCCGAGCAGCAGGTTCATCACCGGGCCGCCGAGCATGATCACGATCCGCTTCCCCACGGGCAGGCGGTAGAACGCGCGCTCCTCGTCCCCGGGAGCGAGCCCGCCCGCGGCGCCGCGGGCCTCGGCCGCCAGCTGCTGGAACACGCCGGTGCTCGAGGCCCGGGCCGTGGCGCCCGCGCGCGCCGGCGGGTACATGCCCACCATGGAGATGTAGCCGCCCAGCGGGACCGCCTTGAGCCCGTACTCCGTCTCGCCCCGGCGGCGGGAGAACACGGTGCGCCCGAAGCCGACCATGTACTGCGTGACGCGCACGCCGAAGAGCTTGGCCGGCACCAGGTGGCCGATCTCGTGGAGGGCGATGGAGACCGCGATGGCGACCGCGGCCAGCAGCACGCCCACGAGGAACAGCACGACGCCCATCCGTCGGACCTCCCGGGATCGTCGAGGGTCCCCGGCGGACGCCGGGGACGGCGGGGCCGTGCGCGCGGCACGGCGAGGACCAGTCTGCACCACCATCCTGGACGGCGGGTGGCAGGCGCACCGGTCCACGACGACGGCCGGTGCGCCTCCCGGGAGGAGACGCACCGGCCGTCGCGGGGTGCCCGGGCGGGGGCCGCCTCAGCGGCGCAGGATCCGGCGGGCCAGCCGGTTGCCCACCACCTGCACGAGCTGGACCAGGACCACGATGACGGCGACCGCCGCCCACGTGACCTCGTCGTTGAACCGCTGGTAGCCGAGCCGCAGGGCGAAGTCGCCCAGGCCGCCGGCGCCGATGGCCCCGGCCATCGCGGACATGTCCGTGATGCCGATGACCAGGAAGGTGTAGCCGAGCACCAGGGGCCCCAGCGCCTCGGGCAGGATCACCGTGGTGATGATCCTGCCGCGGGAGACGCCCATCGAGCGGGCCGCCTCGACGACACCGGGGTCCACGCTCATGAGGTTCTGCTCGACGATCCGCGCCACGGCGAACATCGCGCCGATGGTCATCGCGAAGATCGCCGCGTTGGGCCCGAGCCGGGTGCCGACGACGTCCTGGGTCACCGGTCCGAGCGCGGCCAGCAGGATGATGAACGGGATCGGCCGGACGAAGTTCACCACGAGGTTGAGGCCCTCGTGGACCGCGCGGTTCTCCAGGATGTTGCCGCGGCGGGTGACGTAGAGGCCCACGCCCACGAGCAGCCCGAGCAGGCCGGCGAGCAGCAGCGTGACGGCCACCATGTACAGGGTCTCCCCGAGCGCGGCCAGCAGCTCGGGTCCCAGGACGGACCAGTCGTTCACGCGGCCACCTCTCTCAGGGTCGTGATGCGGGACATCTCGTCGACCACGGCCTGCACGGCCGTGTCCTCGCCCGTCAGCTCGAAGGTCAGGGACCCGAAGGACTGCTCCTGGAGCACGCTGATCCCGCCGTAGGCGATGGTGAAGCGGACCCCGCGGGCGGCGCCGTCGGAGAGCACGCCGCCGATGTCCACGCCGTCGCCGACGTCGACGATCACCAGGCGCCCGCGGTGGGCGCGGCGCAGCCGCTCCACCTCGCGGGCGTCGGGCTCCGAGTGCAGGACGGAGGAGACGAAGCGGTGGGCGGTCTCGGTGCGGGGCCGGGCGAAGATGTCCACGGTCGAGCCGTGCTCCACGACCTTCCCGTCCTGCATCACGGCCACGCGGTCGGCGATCGCCCGGACCACGTCCATCTCGTGGGTGATGATCACGATGGTGATGCCCAGCTCCCGGTTGACCCGCTGCAGCACCTGCAGCACCTCCTGCGTGGTCTCCGGGTCGAGGGCGCTCGTCGACTCGTCGGCCAGGAGCAGCTTCGGGCTGGTCGCCAGGGCGCGGGCGATGCCCACGCGCTGCTTCTGCCCGCCGGAGAGCTGCTCCGGGTAGTTGCCGGCGCGCGCGGACAGGCCCACGAACTCGAGCAGCTCGGCCACCCGCGCCCGGCGCTTCTCCTTCGGCCAGCCGGCCCGCTTGAGCGGGTACTCGACGTTGCCGGCCACGGTCCGGGAGGTGAAGAGGTTGAACTGCTGGAAGATCATGCCGATCTCCTGCCGCACCGGCGCCAGCTCGGTCTCGCGCCGGCCGGCCACCTCGAAGCCCTCCACGGTCAGGGAGCCGGAGGTGATGGGCTCGAGCCCGTTGATCAGGCGCACGAGGGTGGACTTGCCCGCCCCGGAGTAGCCGATCACACCGAAGATCTCGCCGCGGCGGACGTCGAGGCTCACGTCGTCGACCGCCACCACCTCGCGCGCCGCCCGCCCCGAGCCGGTGCGGAAGGTCTTGGAGACGTTGCTGAAGCGCACGAGCACCTCGTCCGGGCGCCCGGGTGCGGACGGCCCGGTGGGGACCGCCGCGCTCACTGCTCCTGGTCCTTGAGCTCCTGCTGGTAGCGCTCCGTCAGCTCCTGCAGCTCCTGCTGCTCCAGCTGCAGCGGCACGGCGGTGTCCTTGGTCTCCGTCATCTCGGCGTCGAGCACGGGCTGCTCGTGGTAGAGGTCGGCCACCTGCCGGAGGGTCTCGTCGTCGGCGAGCTCCTCGGTCGTGGTGAACAGGTTGACGTAGGCGCGGGAGCCCTCGGCGTCGGGGTCGTCCTGGGCGAGCGCGGACTTCGGGTCGATGTCCGCCCGGGAGAGGAAGTCGTTGTTGATGACCGAGCCGGCCACCGAGTCGAGCGAGAGCACCGTCTGCTCCGCGGAGACCGGGGTGACCGTCACCGTCGAGGCCTCGGTGTCGACGTCGAGCTCGGTGGGGATCAGGGTGTCGGAGGTCAGCTCCACCAGCCCGGCGGCCTCGAGCACGAGCAGCGCGCGGGAGAGGTTCACGGCGTCGTTGGGCACCGCGATCTCGTCGCCCTCCTGGAACTGCTCCACGGAGTCGTACTGGTTGGAGTACAGGCCCAGCGGGTAGATCGAGGTCGAGCCGACGGGGGTGATCGAGCCCCCCGCGGAGTTGTTGTAGTCGGCGAGGAACGGGATGTGCTGGAACCAGGTCATCTCCACGTCGCCGGACTCGTTGGCGGGGTTCGGCTGGTTGTAGTCGGAGAAGTCGACGTACTCGACGGTGATGCCCTGCTCCTCGGCCAGCTGCTTGAGGGCGTCGTGGGTCGGGTCCGTGCCCACGACACCGATGGTGACCTTGTCGTCGGCGAGGACGCCCTCGCCGGAGGACTCCCCCGCGGAGCCGCCGCAGGCGGTGAGGGTGAGGCCGAGGGTGGTGGCCAGGGCGAGGAAGGGGAGGCGCTGCGATCGCATGTGGTGCCTTTCCGTGGGTCCGTAGGTGTCGGAGGTGTCCACCAGGGCCGGGATCCGGCGGCGTCGGCTGATCGGCGCGCGAAAGGGCGCGGGAGGCGTCGAGCCGTACTTGCCGCCGGCCGTCGTCGGCCGTGGCCGGATGGTTCACCTGGGGCACCCCACTACGGGAGAGGGTTGCCGCCCAGCCAGCCAGGGCTTCGTGCTGGGACTCGTCATCCGACCGACAGACTAGCACGGGGACGCCGTGGCCCGGGGGCCCGGTCAGCGGGCGAGGACCTCGCGGGCCCGGCGGCGGGCCCAGTGCTCAGCCGCCAGGACGGCCTCGAGCTCGAGCGGGCCGTCGTCGTCGTGCCCGTCCAGCACCGCCTCGACCGTGTCCACGATGGCCGGGAACCGGATGCGGCCGTCGTGGAAGGCGTGCACCGCCTCCTCGTTGGCCGCGTTGAACACCGCGGGGAAGGTCCCGCCCCGCTCCCCCGCCGCCTTGATCAGCTCGACGGCCGGGAACGCCACGGGGTCCAGGGGCTCGAAGGTCCACTCGGCGGCGCGCGTCCAGTCGCACGCCGGGGCGGCCCCGGGCACCCGGTGGGGCCAGGCCAGGCCGAGGGCGATGGGCAGGCGCATGTCCGGGGGCGAGGCCTGGGCGAGGGTGGAGCCGTCCACGAACTGGACCATGGAGTGGACCACCGACTGGGGGTGGACCACCACGTCGATCCGCTCGAGGGGGACGTCGAAGAGCAGGTGGGCCTCGAGCACCTCGAGGGCCTTGTTCACCATGGACGCGGAGTTGGTCGTCACCATCAGGCCCATGTCCCACGTGGGGTGGCGCAGCGCGTCCTGCGGCGTGACCGCCTCGAGCTCCGCCCGGGACCGGCCGCGGAACGGCCCGCCCGAGGCCGTCAGCACGAGCCGGTCCACCTCCCCGGCGGAGCCGCCGCGCAGCGCCTGCGCGAGCGCCGAGTGCTCGGAGTCCACGGGGATCAGCGCGTCGGGGTTCCCGGTGGCCGCCGCGGCGGCCTTGACGAGGGCGCCGCCGGCGATCAGCGACTCCTTGTTCGCCAGCGCGAGCTTGTGCCCGGCCCGCAGCGCCGCCAGCGTGGGCGCGAGCCCGATGGAGCCGGTGATGCCGTTGAGGACCAGGTCCGCGCCGGGGTGGGCGGCGGCCGCGGACGCCGCGGCGGGCCCGTGCTCTATCTCGGGGCGGTAGTCCCCCGCCCCGGCGGCCGCGGCCCGCTCCGCGATCAGCCGGGCCAGCCGGGCGGCGTCCTGGCCGGTGCCGCTCGTGGCCACGAGCGCGGCGCGGGTCTCGACGGCCTGCTCGGCCAGCAGCTCGAGGTGGTTCCGCCCGGCGGCGAGGGCGACCACGGTGAACGGGGCCCGGCCCTCCAGCTCGCGGGCCGCCCGCACGACGTCGAGGGCCTGGGTGCCGATCGAGCCGGTCGAGCCGAGGACGCTGATCCTGCGGGGACCGGCGGCGACCAGGGCGGCCAGCTCGGGCGTCTGCCGGGTGCGGGGCGAGGAGGCGGGGGGCGTCATGGCCCCAGTATCCCCCGGATCGCCCCGCGGGCCCGCCCCGGGCACGGACGCCACGAGGCCCCGTCCACCGGGAACGGTGGACGGGGCCTCGTGGACCGGTGGGGCCGGGTCAGTGCGTGCGGCCCTTGCGGCCGGTGACCGCGCCCCAGATGAAGAGCACGATGAGCGCTCCCACGACGGCCGTGATGATGGTGCCGATGTCGAACACGGACTCCAGGTCGCCGATGCCGATCAGCGACCCCAGGAAGCCTCCGAGGAGGGCTCCGACGATGCCGAGGACCATGGTGACGAGAATGCCGCCGCCCTGGTTGCCCGGCATGATCAGCTTGGCGAGAGCACCGGCGATGAGGCCGAGGACGATCCAGCTGATGATTCCCATGATTGCTCCTTATCCGTCCCGGGAGGGACTTTCATTGTAAGCAACCGGCGAGTTCCCCAGGAATACCCTGAGCCGGCTTCGTCGCCAACCCTAGCGGACGCTCAGCCTCCTGTCCTTTTACTTCAGTGAATTCGTGGGTGTCCGCCGGACACGGACCGGCCCGCCGGAAGCCGGGGCTTCAGGCGGGCCGGGGATCGTCCCAGGTGGGAGCGGAGATCGCGTCAGTGCGCGACGGGCTTCTCCGCACCGATGCCTGTGAGGGAGCGCACCTCCATCTCGGACTGCTTGACCGGGTCCTCGAGACGGCGCTCCGTCATGGAGCCGATGAAGCCGAGGAGGAAGGAGGCCGGGATCGAGACGATGCCCGGGTTCTGCAGCGGGAACCACGCGAAGTCGGCGGTCGGGATCATCGACGTCTCGGTGCCGGACATGACCGGGGAGAAGACGATGAGGCCCACGGAGATGATCAGGCCGCCGTACATGGACCAGACCGCGCCGCGGGTGGTGAAGCGGCGCCAGTACAGGGAGTACAGGATGGTCGGCAGGTTCGCCGAGGCCGCGACCGCGAAGGCGAGCGCCACGAGGAACGCGACGTTCTGGCCCTGCGCGCCGATGCCGCCCGCGATGGAGACGAGGCCGATGACCACCACGGTGGTCTTGGCGACCTTCAGCTCCTTGCGGGGGTCCGAGTCGCCCTTCTTGATGACGCTGGTGTAGATGTCGTGCGCGAAGGACGCCGAGGCGGTGATGGCCAGGCCGGCGACGACCGCGAGGATCGTGGCGAAGGCCACGGCCGCGATGATGCCCATCAGCAGCGAGCCGCCGAGCTCGAACGCCAGCAGCGGGGCCGCGGAGTTCACGCCGCCGGGGGCCGCCTGGATCCGCTCGGCGCCGATGAGGGCCGCCGCGCCGAAGCCCAGGATCAGGGTGAAGAGGTAGAACAGGCCGATCAGCGAGATGGCCCAGACCACGGAGGTGCGGGCCTCCTTGGCGGTCGGCACCGTGTAGAAGCGCATCAGCACGTGGGGCAGGCCCGCGGCGCCGAAGACGAGGGCCAGGCCCAGGGAGATGAAGTCCAGCTTGCTGGTCTCGCTCACGCCGTACTTCAGGCCCGGCTCGAGGATGGCCGGGTTGCCGGAGACGGCGACCGCGTCACCGAGCAGGGACGAGAAGTTGAAGCCGTACAGCGCCAGGATCCAGACGGTCATGACCGCCACGCCCGTGACCAGGAGCACGGCCTTGATGATCTGCACGTAGGTGGTGCCCTTCATCCCGCCCACGAGGACGTAGACGATCATGAGCACGCCCACGACCACGATGACGAGCGACTGCCCGGCCTTCGAACCGATGCCCAGCAGCAGGGACACCAGCGCACCGGCGCCGGCCATCTGCGCCAGCAGGTAGAAGGCGGACACGGCGAGGGTGGAGATGGACGCCGCCACGCGCACGGGGCGCTGGCGCAGCCGGAAGGACAGCACGTCCGCCATCGTGAACTTGCCGGTGTTGCGCAGGAGCTCCGCGATCAGCAGCAGCGCCACGAGCCAGGCCACGAGGAAGCCGATCGAGTACAGGAACCCGTCGTAGCCCTGGATGGCGATCGCGCCCACGATGCCCAGGAAGGACGCTGCCGAGAGGTAGTCGCCGGCGATGGCCAGGCCGTTCTGGGTGCCGCTGAAGCCGCGGCCGCCGGCGTAGTAGTCGGCCGCCGTGGCCGTGGACTTCGAGGCCCGCAGGACGATGACCATCGTGACGACGACGAACGCGCCGAAGATGGAGATGTTGATCCAGGGCGTGCCGACCGTCTCCGTGGTGCCGGCCGCCATGGGCACGAGCGCGGAGTGCAGAGGATTCATCGATCAGTTCTCCTGTCCGTGGGCGCCGCCGGGGAGGTCGAGAGCGGGCTCGAGGCGCTCCCGGATGGCCGTGGCTTTCGGGTCCAGCTTGCGGTTGGCGAAGGACACGTAGGCGCCCGTGATCGCGAAGGTCGTGACGAACTGGAGCAGGCCCAGGACGACGCCGAGGTTGACGTTGCCGATGACCTGGATGGCGAACAGCTGCGGCACGTACATGGCGAGCACCACGTACAGCAAGTACCAGACCAGGAACACGACGGCGAGCGGGAAGACGAAACCGCGGTGGGCTTTCCGCAGCTCCTGGAACTCTGGCGACCGCTGGGCCGCGGGGAAGTCGACGTCGGCGACGAGGTCGTCGGCGTCGATGGGTGGCTGGTTGGCCATGGGCTACCTCCTCATGTGATGTGGCCCACACTAGGCCGTTGTATGCACAGGAGCAAGACGCTACGCCCAAAAGTTCCTATTCAGCGGCAAAACATGACATGCATCGGCGTTTCTGGACGTTGCCTGGTCCAGCATGTATACACAGGACCGCTGGACGGCTCGGTTCAGCGGACGGCCAGGAGCAGCTGGACGGCGCGGTCCAGGAAGGCGTCCACCTGCTGCTCCTCGTAGCTGCGCTCGCCCTGCGCGGGCGGGAAGACGGCCCGCCGCAGCTCGGCCGGCTCCAGGGGGGCCGCGCCCGCGAGCCGGGCGCCGAGGCGCTCGCACAGGACGTCCACGTGCGCCGCGGAGTAGCCCTGGGCCCGGGGCCGGGAGGGGCGCCGGAAGCGCTGGGTGCGCGGGCGGTCGAGGCGGTTCCGGAGCAGCCGCGCCAGGGAGTCGACGTGCTCCTGCCAGGCCTCGGGGCCCCGGGCGCGCAGGCACTGCTCGCGCTCCGCCGCGGCGAGCGCGTCCTCGGCGGCCTCCAGGAGCTCGTCCACGGCCTCCGGCCGGTAGCCGCCCCGGGCGGCGGCGAAGACGACCGCGCGGACCTGGGTGCTCGTCAGGGCCCGGGGATCCTCTCCGGCGGCGGGCCCGTCCGGGGCGGACCCATCCGGGGCGAACCCGTCCGGGGCGAACCCGAGGGCCGCTCGCACGCCGGCCAGGACGTCGTCGACCTGCTCGACGTCGTAGCCCCGTTCGGCCGGGCTGCACCGGGGGATGCGGGCGGTGGGAGGCCGGGCTCCCGGGGGTTCGGAGGGCATGTGCTGCGGGTCCTGGATGCCCGGCTCAGGCGCCCGCGGCGAACAGCTCGAAGAGCAGGTACCCGGCGGGAACGGCGAAGAGGATGGAGTCGATCCGGTCCATCACTCCCCCGTGGCCGGGCAGCAGGGTGCCCATGTCCTTGATCCCCAGCTCCCGCTTGACCATGGACTCGGAGAAGTCGCCGAGGGTGGCCGCCAGGACGAGGACCGCGGCCAGCACGGCGCCCTCCCACCAGGCGTGGTCGAGCAGCAGGACGGCGCACAGCACGCCGATGACCACCGAGCCGCCGAGCGAACCGGCGAAGCCCTCCCAGGACTTCTTGGGACTGATCCGCGGCGCCATGGGGTGGCGGCCCCAGACCACTCCCACGGCGTAGCCGCACGTGTCGGAGCCGATGGCCAGCAGGATCACGGTGAGCACCTTCAGCGGGCCCGCCTCGGTGTGGTAGAGCAGCAGGGCGATGCTGAGCAGGAAGCCCACCCACACCAGGGCGAAGACCGAGCCCATGATCGACAGGACCATGCCGTCCCGGTCCCCCAGGGCCCGCCACACGATGACGAGCGTCAGTCCCACGATCACGGCCATCATGAGCGCCTCGCCCCCGCCGGCGAAGGCGGCGACCGGCATCAGCACGCCCGCCGTCACCGCCGGCACGCGCGGGATCGCGATGTCGCGGTAGCGCAGCGACCGGCCGACCTCCCAGACCCCGATCCCCGCGGCCGTCCCGGCGAAGAGCGCCAGGACGAGGGGCTGGACGAACAGCCCGACGAGGAGGGTCCCGATGAGTACCGCGGCGACGCCCACGGCCGCCGGCAGGTTCCGCCCGGCGCGGGAGGGCGCGGTGTGCCGGCGCCCCGGGGCCGGCACGGCGCCGTCCGGGACGGGCTCGGCCCGGGTCCGCGAGGAGAAGGCCCCCCCGGCGGTGCCGGGGGAAGCCTTCGTCTCCTGGTGCGGTCGTCGCTGGTGCGGCATCAGACCTGCAGCAGCTCGGCTTCCTTGTTCTTGAGCATCTCGTCGATCTGGTCGATGTGCTTCTTGGTCGAGGCGTCGAGGTCCTTCTCGGCGCGCTTGCCCTCGTCCTCGCCGATGTCGCCGTCCTTGACGGCCTTCTCGATCAGGTCCTTGGCGTGCCGGCGGATGTTCCGCACGGAGACGCGCGCCTCCTCGGCCTTGTGCCCCACGACCTTGACGTACTCCTTGCGCCGCTCCTGCGTCAGCTCCGGCATGACCACCCGGATGACGTTGCCGTCGTTGGCGGGGTTCGCCCCGATGTCCGAGTTGCGCAGCGCCTTCTCGATGTCGTTCAGGGCGGAGCGGTCGTACGGCGTGATGAGCAGGGTGCGGGCCTCGGGGTTCTGGAAGGAGGCCAGCTGCTGGAGCGGGGTGGGAGTGCCGTAGTACTCGACCAGCACGCCCGAGAAGAGGGAGGGGTTGGCCCGGCCCGTGCGGACCGCGGCGAAGTCCTCCTTGGCGCCGTCCACGGCCTTGCCCATCTTGGTCTTCGCTTCGGACATGGTCTCTGAGATCACGTAGGGGCTCCTTCGTCGTGTCGCACGGAGTCCTCCGCGCGGGGTCGGTCCGGCCGGTCGCTGCGCGGTGACCGCGCGGCCCGGCCGTGCTGGCCCCAGTCTAACCGGGGGCCGTCCCGCACCGGCTCACGCGGTGACGAGGGTGCCGATCTGCTCCCCGAGGATGGCGCGGGTGACGTTGCCCTCGCCCTCCATGCCGAACACGCGCATCGTCACGTCGTTGTCGCGGCACAGGCTGAAGGCGGTCTGGTCCATGACCCGGATGTCGCGGGCCAGGGCTTCGCCGTAGGTGAGGGTGGACAGCCGCTGGGCGTCCGGGTTCGTGCGGGGGTCCGCGGTGTAGACGCCGTCCACCCCGTTCTTCGCCATGAGCACCTCGTCCGCGTGCACCTCGAGGGCGCGCTGGGCGGCGACGGTGTCGGTCGAGAAGTAGGGCAGCCCGGCGCCGGCGCCGAAGATCACGACGCGGTCCTTCTCCATGTGGCGGATGGCCCGGCGGGGGATGTAGACCTCGGCCACCTGCTCCATCTTGATCGCGGACTGCACCCGGGTGTCCACTCCGCACTGCTCGAGGAAGTCCTGCAGCGCCAGGCAGTTCATGACGGTGCCGAGCATCCCCATGTAGTCCGCCCGGGACCGGTCCATGCCGGCCTGGGAGAGCTCCGCGCCGCGGAAGAAGTTGCCGCCCCCCACCACGACGGCGGTCTCGACCTGGCCCACGGTGGCGGCGATCTGCTCGGCGATGTCGCGGACCACGCGCGTGTCCACCCCGATGGAGCCGCCGCCGAACACCTCGCCCGAGAGCTTGAGGAGCACCCGGCGGCGGGTGGGGGCGACCCGGGGGTCCCTGCTCAGGCGCAGGGCCTCGTCCTTGATCTCGGAGGCAGAAGTGGTGGGCATGGTTCCTCCCGGCGACGACGGAGCTGCGTGGACGGCTCGACCCCGCGAGGGTGCAGCTGGCTCGGGGCCGGGCCTCCCTCAGCATACAGAACGCGTCCGCCCGCCGACGTCGCCCCGGGGGGCACTGGGAGCGTCGCCGCAGGTCGGAGCGGGAACGACGAAGGAGGCGCCCCTGCGGTGCAGGGGCGCCTCCTCGGCTCGGGCGCGGGGCGCCCTGACGGGACCGGTCAGGCGCCGACGCGGAAGCGGGCGAAGGCCGTGGCGGTCGCGCCGGCCTCCTCGAGCACCTTGCCGACGGTCTTCTTCGAGTCCTTGGCGAAGTCCTGGTCGAGCAGGACGACGTCCTTGAAGTAGCCCTTGAGCCGGCCGTTGATGATGTTCGGCAGGATCTTCTCCGGCTTGCCCTCGGCGCGGGCGGTCTCCTCGGCCACGCGCTTCTCCGACTCGACGGTCTCGGCGGGCACGTCCTCCTGGGAGAGGAACGTCGGGGACAGCGCGGCGATGTGCACGGCGACGTCGTGGGCGACCTGGCCCGCGTCGGCGCCGGCGACGGCCAGCAGCACGCCGACCTGGGCCGGGAGGTCCTTGGAGGTCTTGTGCAGGTAGACGGCCACGTTCTCGCCCTCGACCCGGGCGATGCGGCGGACGACGACCTTCTCGCCGAGCAGCGCACCGGTCTCGGTGACGAGCTCGGAGACGGCCTTGCCGTCGACCTGGGCGTCCAGGAGGGCCTCGAGCGTGGTGGCGTCGGCGGCCACGGCGGCGTCGAGCACCTTGTTGCCGAACTCGACGAACGGGGCGGACTTCGCCACGAAGTCGGTCTCGGAGTTGACCTCGACCATGTACCCGACGGTGCCCTCGACGCGCGCGGCGACGAGGCCCTCGGCCGTGGCCCGGCCCTCGCGCTTGGTGACGCCCTTGAGGCCCTTGACGCGGATGATCTCCTGGGCCTTCTGGAGGTCGCCGTCGGCCTCGTCGAGCGCCTTCTTGACGTCGAGCATGCCCGCGCCGGTGCGCTCGCGCAGGGCCTTGATCTCAGCGGCGGTGTAGTTCGCCATGGAAACTCCTCACGTAGTCGGTGGTGCCGGCCGGGACGGGCGCGTGCCCGTCCCGGCCGGCCCCGGGCGGGGACGGCGCCCCGACCGGGGGGAACGAACGGTGGACGGAGACTACTCGGCGGCGGTCTCGGTCTCGGCCGGGGCGGCGGCCTCGGCGGGGGCCTCGGTCGCGGCGGCGGTCTCGGCGGGAGCGGCGGTCTCGGCGGGAGCGGCGGTCTCGGCCGGGGCCTCGGCCGCGGCGGTCTGCTCGGCGGCGTGCTGCTCGAGCAGCTCGCGCTCCCACTCGGCCATCGGCTCGGCGGCCTGGTCGGCGCCGCCGGACTTCTTGTTGTGGCGCTCCATGAGGCCCTCGGCCACGGCGTCGGCGATCACGCGGGTCAGCAGGTTGACGGAGCGGATGGCGTCGTCGTTGCCCGGGATCGGGAAGGCGACCTCGTCGGGGTCGCAGTTGGTGTCGAGGATCGCGACGACGGGGATGCCCAGCTTCTGGGCCTCGTCCACCGCGAGGTGCTCCTTCTTGGTGTCCACGATCCAGATCAGGGACGGGGCCTTGGTCAGGTTGCGGATGCCGCCGAGGGTACGCTCCAGCTTCTCCTTCTCACGGCGCAGGAGCAGGAGCTCCTTCTTCGTGTACTGCGAGCCGGCGACGTCGTCGAAGTCGATCTCCTCGAGCTCCTTCATGCGCTCGATGCGCTTGGAGACCGTGGCGAAGTTGGTGAGCATGCCGCCGAGCCAGCGGTGGTTCACGTAGGGCATGCCCACGCGGGTGGCCTGCTCGGCGATGGCCTCCTGAGCCTGCTTCTTGGTGCCGACGAAGAGGATGGTGCCGCCGTGGGCCACGGTGGTCTTCACGGCCTCGTAGGCGCGGTCGATGAAGGACAGCGACTGCTGGAGGTCGATGATGTAGATGCCGTTGCGCTCGGTGAAGATGAAGCGCTTCATCTTCGGGTTCCAGCGGCGGGTCTGGTGGCCGAAGTGCACGCCGCTGTCGAGGAGCTGGCGCATGGTAACGACAGACATGTCGTCTCCTTGTTCTCGTGCGGGAGGGCGTGCGACGACGCCCGGCCCGCGGGTACGGTTCTCGGCTGCGTCCGGCGGACGAGCCCCTGGCACAGCGGTGGGCGGACCCTGCGGGTCCGTCTCCCGACCGCCGTGCCGCACCCCGCCGGGACGGGGAACGCGGACCGGGGCGGCCGGGCCGGGACGGGAGGTCCCGGCGGCGCTGCGCGCGAAGTCAGCTGCTCGCCACCGCGCCGCCGGCTCCGGCGTCGGGGCCGGGTCCGGGAAGGTCGCGAAGGCACGCCACGGAGGGCGCGGCAGAGCACACTGCGGGCCCAAGTGTACTACAGGGCCTCGTCCGTCCTGCACATCCCCGGGGGGCGGCGAACGCGCTCGGGACGCATCCACAGCACGGGGCCGGAGCCGCCCGCCGCCCGGGGCGCGGCCCGACAGTGGGAGCATGCTCCTCCGACGCGACCGGCTCCTCCGGGCCTCCCGCCCCGCGCGCCCGGGACACCCCTGGACGGTGCGGGCCGCGGCGCTGGGGCTCGTGCTCGCCCTCGGGGCCGCCGCCCCCTCCCCCGGCTCGGCGGCGCCGGGGTGGACGTGGCCGCTGGCGCCGCGACCGGCCGTGGTGGGCGACTGGGTCCCGCCCGCCCAGCGGTGGGCGCGGGGTCACCGGGGAGTGGACCTCGGGGCCGCCCCGGGCGCGACCGTGCGCGCCCCCGCGGCGGGGACGGTGAGCTTCGTGGGGTTCGTGGTGGACCGGCCCGTGCTGACGCTCGACCACGGCCGGGGCGTGCGCTCGAGCTTCGAGCCCGTCGAGTCGGACCTCGCCGCCGGGGACCGGGTGCGCCGCGGGCAGGCGGTGGGCGTGCTGAGCGGCCGCGACCACTGCGGTGCGGGCACCTGTCTGCACTGGGGCGTGCGCCGGGACGGCGACTACGTCAATCCGCTCGGGTTCGTCGGCGCGCTCGGCCCGTCGGTGCTGCTGCCCGTGCCCGAGGAGCGGCGGCGGGCGGCCGCTCAGCCCTCGCCGCCCTGCACGTCCTCGACGCCCTGCTCGACCTCCTGCTGGAGCTGGTCGGCGCCCTCCTGCAGCTGACCGGCGCCCTCCTCCACCTCCTGCTGGACCTGGTCGGCCCCCTCCTGGAGCTGGTCGGCGCCCTGCTCGAGCTCCTGCTGGACCTGGTCGGCGCCCTGCTCGACGTCCTCGGCGGTCGTGTCGCAGCCGGTCAGCGCGGCGGCCCCCAGGGCGGCGACGGACAGGAGGCTCCACGTCGTGCGGCGGCTCATCTCGGGGTCCTTACGGTGGGCGGAACTCGGATCGGACCACCAGTGCACCACATCCGCGGCGGACGCGCACCCGGTGGCGGCGTGGTCCGGCGGGAGCGTCCCCGCCACCGGGAGGGCAACGGTGACAGGGACGGGGAGTAGGGCCGGTGGGGCTTGAACCCACGACCGAAGGATTATGAGTCCTCTGCTCTGACCAGCTGAGCTACGGCCCCGCGCCGGGCCGGGCCCGGCGGCGCAGCACCACGTTACCGCACGAGCGAGGCGAGCCGGCTGCGCAGCCGCCCCGGGCCTGCGGCGCGGGCGCGCACCGGTTCCGGGTGCTGCCCGCGGTAGAGCCGCAGGAACGTCTCGAGGGTCCGCGGGAAGCTGTGCTGGGCGACCTTGCGGCGGCTCTCCCGGCCCATCCGTGCGCGCTCCTCGGGCGGGGCGCCCAGGACGAGGGCGAGCTTGCGCGCCAGGTCCTGCGCGTCGCCGGGGGCGAAGAGCCAGCCGTTGACCCCGTCCTCGGCCAGGTGCGGCAGGGCCCGCGCGTTCGCCAGGACGACGGGCCGCGACGCCGCCATGGCCTCGAGCGTCACCAGGGACTGCAGCTCCGCGGTGCCCGGCTGGCAGAACACGTCCGCCCGGAGGTAGGCCGCGCGCAGCTCCTCGTCGGGAACGTAGCCCAGGAAGCGAACCCGCTGGGCGACCCCGAGGGCCCTCGCCAGCTTCTCGAGCGCGGACCGCTGCTCGCCGTCGCCCACGAGCTCCAGGTGGGCGTCGAGCTCGGCGGGCAGCAGCGAGAGGGCCTCGATGAGCACGTCGACGTTCTTCTCGACCGCCAGCCGGCCGGTGAACAGGACCGTCGGGGGCGCGCCCCGCTCCCGCTGCTCGCCGTCGTGGGCCTCGTAGTCGGCGATCCGGATCCCGTTGGACACGGCGAGCACGGTGCCGGGGAAGCCGTTGCGGCGCATGGTCTCGACCGCGAGCGGGGTGGGCGCGGTCACCACGTCGCAGGCGCCGAACACCCGCACCATGTCCCGCCACGACACCGCGCGGTACCGGTCCAGCACCCACGCGGGGAACGGCAGGAACGGTTCCAGGTTCTCGGGCACGAAGTGGTTGGTGGCCACGGTGCGGATGCCCCGGCGCCGGGCCTCCCGCACCAGCATCCGGCCGATGATGTAGTGGTTCTGGACGTGGACGACGTCGGGGCGGACCTCGTCGAGCACCCGGCGGATCTCCCCGGCGACCTGCCACGGGAAGCACAGGCGGAAGTACGGGTGGGTGAACGCCCGGTGGGAGCGCAGGCGGTGCTCCAGCACGCCGTCGTCCTCCGCCCGGCAGGACGGCCCCGGCTCGGGGCGGGCGCACAGCACGTGCACCCGGTGGCCCCGCTCGTGCAGGCCGCGGGCGAGACGGTGGCCGAACTGCGCGGCCCCGTTGACGTCCGGCGGATAGGTCTCGGCGCCCAGGAGGACGGTGAGGGGGCGGTCGGCGGTCGTGGTGTCGGCGCTCAAGCGTGTCTTCCCGGTCGGTCGTGTGCTGGGCGGTCGGGTGCTGCAGGATGCGGTGCCGGAGGGTGCGGGGCCGCGGGGCCCGGGGCGGGCTGTGCGGCGTCCCGCCGTGCGAGCTCGGCGCGGCGCTCGAGCACCTCCGGGTGGTGCTGCGAGAGCACGGCGACCCCGACTATAGCAACGGCGCCGGCCCCGGCCATGAGGACCCCGACCGGGACGGAGAAGCCGGGCGCCGCCTCTCCCAGGACCAGCAGTCCCAGGAGCACGCCCACCATCGGGTCGATCACGGTCAGCCCGGCGATCACGAGGTCCGGCGGCCCCGCCGCGAACGCCGTCTGCACGAACCACCCGCCCAGCACGGCCGCGAGCACCGCGGTGGCCACCGCCAGCCAGTTGACGTCGTCCAGGGGCGTCCCCGCGCTGCCCTGGATGCGGATGAGCGTCAGCCGCACCAGCACCGCCACGAAGCCGTAGAGGATGCCGGCCCCCACCACGTAGAAGGTCCCGCCCAGACGGCGGCCGAACATGGCCGCGGAGACCCCGAGGACACAGGTCAGCACCACGAGCATGACCACCACGGTGTGCTCGGCCCACTGCGAGATGCCCTGGGCGGGATCGGTCGCCGCCACCGCGCAGGTCACGAAGACCGCCCCGCCGGCGGTGCACAGACCTATGGCCGTCCAGGTCCGCCGGTTGATCCGCAGCCGGCGGTGCCGGGCGTGCAGCAGCGTGGTGATGACCAGGGCCACGACGCCGATCGGCTGGACCACCGTCACGGTGGCCAGCCCGAGCGCGGTGACGTTGAGGGCCGTGCCGGCGCCCAGCAGGCCCAGCCCGAGCAGCCAGCGGGGACGGCGCAGCAGGACCCCGATGCTGCGCAGGCCCAGCCGCCCGTGCGCGACGTCGGCCACGGCGCTGCCCTGCTGCTGCGTCCCCATGGCCAGGCACACGGCCGAGAGCAGCGCCAGGACCACGGCCAGCCACTGGCTCACGGGGCCCTCCGATCTGTCGTCACGCCCGGGAGTCTATCGAGCCGGCCCGCCCGTCCGGTCCGCAGCGCGTGGACGCCCGATGAACGCACGGAGAAGGCCCGGAAGCCTGTGGCTTCCGGGCCTTCGACCGGTGCGATCGTCCACGGGCGGCCCGTGGACGGCGACGTCACCGGAACAGCTTGCGCAGGAAGACGACGAACGCGCTCCCCGCCACGGCCAGCACCGTGAGCGGCTGCCACCGCTCGCCGATCCCGGCCTGCCCGGCGCCGGCCCGCGAGCCGGACTTCGCCCCGCCCTGGGCGAGCAGGCCCTTGACGTCCTTCGGCGTGGCCTTCACGGTGCGGCTGGTGCGGTCCACGAAGCCCTTGGTGGTGGACTGAATGGTCTCCGCGCGGCCCTGGACGTCGTCGCGCAGCGTCTTGAGGTGCTCGCGGCGCAGCTTGAGCCGGTGCCGCAGCTGCTCCTCGGTGGGCGCCGGGGGCTTCTGCCGGGCCGGGTCCTGGGCGGCCTCGCGCTTCTCCTGCTCCTTGCGCTCGCGGGCCAGCTGCTCCTCGCGCTGGACGCGGCTCTCGGTGTAGGCGGACCCCTCCTTGACCACGCCGAGGTCGTACTTCGTCCCGAAGACCGCCTTGCGCGGCACGAGCGGCAGGGCCTTCTTGATGGTCGACACCCCGATGAGCGCCGCGACGGCCAGGATGATCAGGAACAGCACGGCGAGCAGCAGAGCGGCCAGCCAGGCGGGCATGACCTGCGCCAGCCCGGCGATCGCCGCACCGACGAGGGCGATCGTCGCCAGCAGCAGGAACACCAGGCCGACGACGACGAAGGCCGCTCCCTTGCCCAGCGTCTTCGCCTTCTCCGTGAGCTCGAGCTTGGCGAGCTGGGCCTCGTCCTTGAGCTGCTTGGGCAGCAGCCGGGCGAAGACCTTCACGACGTCGAGGATCGACGCCGATCCCGGATCGGAGTGCTCCGACCTGGTTCCTGACGTCCCGCCCGTGCTGGGGCCTACCGAATGACTCATGCCCGCCTCCGTTGATGATGTGAAAAGTACGTGGACTGAGCACCAAACTACCATCGGGGACGCCGGGGGCGGGCGAGCACCGGGCCGTGAAGCGGCCTGCGGCAACGCACGGGAGGGCCCGTCCGGAATCCCGGACGGGCCCTCCCGTCAGTGCGCCAGGACCGGTGTCAGTCCTTCTTGTCCCTCTTGTCCTTCTTGTCCTTGCCGTCGTGCTTGTCCTTGTTGTGGTCCTTGTCGCGGCCCTTGTCCTTGTCCCAGTGCCGGTCCTTGTCCTCGTCCTGCTCGAAGTAGACCTTCACGTACCGCTTGTCGCAGACCTTGTCCGACTTGCCGGTCCGGTCCACCTTCCGGGCGTCCTTGTAGTAGTCCCACCAGTCGCCGCCGTGGCACTTCTCCTTGGCCTTGGACGCCGCCTCCTTGAGAGTCTGGTCCTCATAGGTCTTCGACTTCCAGTGCCCGTGGTGCCGGTACTTGACGACGACATCCACCTCGCCGTTCTTGCGCTCGTCGTACCGACCGTGGCCCTTGTCGTCTTTCTTGTGCCGGTCGCCACCGCCGTCAGCGAGTGCCGGCGAGGCTCCCCCGAACAACAGTCCCGCCACCGCGACGCTGGCTACCATCTTTTCCAGAGTTTTCACTGTGTTCCCCCTTGGTGTATCTGGTGTGATGAGCGTAATTCGCTTCTGACAAGGGACTCAATAGCAAACGATGACGATCCGGGCGCGGTACGGTCACGCTTCGGCACTACTGCTCGGTGGACGCGGCAGTAGCTCTGAAGATGCCCGGACAAGGGGATCCGTCGCCACACGCACCGCGCGGTGTCACCGCGAACCGCCGGATGTCCGGGCCCGCTCGTGCCGACGGTACGGCGTTCCGTGCCGGCCCCGTCTCCGCGGCCCGACCAGGCGAAGCCGAGGCAGTCCCGTCCGCCGGGGAGCGGCGTGTCGGCCGGAGGACGTGGTGAGCTCAGGAGGGCGGGCGGTGGTGAATTCGCGGGCAGGATTGCCCCCGAACGACGAGAAGGAGGGGATCTCCGTGCCCTTCATGACGAACGTGTCGACTTCCACCACCGCGCCGTCCCCGACCGTGGCGCCGTAGTGGACGAAGGAGTTGGCTCCGAGCGTGCACCGCGCACCGACCGTCGTTCCCTCGACCTTGAACGCCCCGTCCTCCATGGAATGGCATTGCACGATCGACAGAACATTCAGTGTGCAGTCATCGCCGATGCTGACGAGCGTCCGTTCCGGAATGTAGCAACCGTCGTCCAGCACGCGCCGGCCCATCCGCACGCCCAGCAGACGCCAGATGAGCGGTTTGAACGGCGTGCCGTTGAACACCTCCAGGTAAGCCCTCGCGCTGAGCTTCCAGAACCGCTCCGTGCGCCAGAATGGTTCCTGGTAGATCGAGCAGAAGATCGGCCGGAGCCGGCGGAAGCCGAGCGAGGCCCGTTCCACCAGCACGAAGTAGGCGACGCTGAAGAGCAACATCCCCAGGAATGCCCCGGCGACCGCGAAAACGTCGAAGATGCTGTGCAGGGCGACGGCGTAGGAGGCGAGCAGCAGTCCTGCCGCAGCATAGATCCAACCCCGCAGCAGGAAGAACAGGATAGTCACCGCATTGTGCCGGTTCTTGGCTCGCAGCAGCGCGTGCAGCTCGGGTCCGGTCCCCTGCGCCCTGAAGTCGACGTCCCTGCGGACCGTGCGGGGGATCTCGAAGGCCGGTGAGCCCAGCAGTCCGACCCCTTCGCGGGCCGGACCGTCCACGGGGACCATGACCTTGGTGGCGTAGAGGCAGTTGTCGCCGGTCGCAGCGGTGGACGGATAGTAGATGTTGTTGCCCAGGAAGCTACGGGCTCCGATGGTCACGGGCGAGACCATGAACGAGCTGCCGGAGAAGTCCGCGTTCATGATCGCCAGTCCGTCGGCGATCATCGTCCCGCTGCCCGTGGTGACCAGGTACGGATTGTCCTGTTTTGTGGCCAGTCCGAAGTTCGAGCCCGTCTGCACCAGATCGGGCTGCTTGTAGCCGAGCAGGCGCACGTAGTGGACGATCAGCGAACTGTCTCCCGTCAGCCGCATGAAGAACTGCACGTTGGTCATCCGATCGATCGCTCGTTGCACTGCGTAGCGCCAGCTGTACAGCGGGTAGGCGCGCCCGGGCGTCAGGCACAGGTTGAGGACCCGGGGTACGACGGCGAGCGCGCCCACGGAGACCGTGAGCCCCACCAGGAGCAGAAGCAGCGTGAGCGCCAGGAGGTCGACGTAGAACCACGGACTGCCGTGGTCGAGGTGCTCGAGCCCGAGGTAGAAGGGAATGAGCAGGGCCAGCACGCCGAGGCCGATACCGGGTGTCAGTACGAGCCGGTAGAGAACGGCGGCGGTGCTGTAGACGACGCGCCGGCGCAGACCGCAGTCGGCCGGCGCAACGGTCCGGAAGTCCGTGTCGGTCGGCTGGGCCGGTGATCCGTGCCACCGCTGCCCCGAGGGCACCGTCTGTGACGCGTGCAAGGACGAGGCGTGGCCCAGCTGCGCCCCGTCTCCGAGAGCGGTGTGGATGTCCAGGACGGAGCCCTCGCCGACCAGTGCATCACGACCGAGGCGGACGGTGCCCGTCTGGATGAAGCCGTCATGGGCCCGGTAGCAGCTGATCAGCGCGTCCTTCCGCACCACGGCGTCATCATAGATCGTGAGCAGATCGGTGCACACCGGCACGAAACGGGAGAAGATCGCCGTCCGCCTGCCGACCTTGGCGCCCAGTGCCCTCAGGTAGAGCGGATAGACGGGGGTGCCGATGAACATCCGCATGGGCGTGGCACGGATGATGTTCTTGACGAGCCAGAACCGGAAGTACGCCAGGCTCCAGACGGGGAACTCCTGGACCGTCCAGCGCCCGACGAGCAACCACTTGGCCGCGATCGGGAACAGGCTCCACCCGACGAAGGACAGGGTCCCGAAGACGAAGGCACGCCAGAGGACGTCCGCGAGCCCCTGACCGCTGCTGGCGAAGAGGTAGCCCTCCAGGAGGACGAGGCTCGCCACGAACGTGGTCAGGACGAAGACCAGGGCCTGCAGCGTGCCGCACAGGATGTGCTGCGCGGCGCCGAGGGGCTCGGGACGCGGGGACCGGGCCGACGTGCTCTCGGCCGGAGCCTGGACGGGAACGGCTTCGAGCGTCTTCGCAAGCGCAGAGATCGTCGGGGCGGTGTAGAGGTCGCGCATCGCCGGCACGGGAACTCGCGCGTCCTTGCGCAGACGACCGGCGAACTGGGCCATGAGCATCGAGTTCGCGCCGAGATCCGTGAAGAAGTTCGCGGCCGCCGAGACCTTCTCGAGACGGAGCACGGAGGAGAGCGCTTCTGCGAGCACTTCTTCCGTCCCGGACGAAGGAGCGACGTACTCGTCGTCGACGCCCGTCGTGCGATGCCCCCGGGGGGCCGGAAGGCTCTTCCGGTCGGCCTTGTCGCTGGGCAGCGTCGGAATGCGGTCGAGCCGCTCGAGGTACGCCGGCACCATGTAACCGGGCAGGCGTTCACGGAGCTGTCCGCGGATCTCCTGGTCCTGGAGGTCCGCCCCGTCGTGGCGAACGGTGTAGTACCCCACGAGCTCGACGAATCCAGGCTCCGGTTCGTACGTGTTGACCACGGCCTGGGCGATCCCCGGGACGCGGAGGAGGACGGATTCGATCTCGCTCAGCTCGATGCGGTAGCCCCGCACCTTGACCTGGGTGTCGATGCGGCCGTGGTACTCGATGTCACCGTCCTCGGTGAACCTGCCCAGATCCCCGGTCCGGTAGATCCGTCCCGACGGGTTCTCGGGAATCCCGATGAAGTCGGGGATGAACGCCTTGGCCGTGAGATCGTCCCTGTTGACATACCCCTTGGCGAGGCCGATGCCCGCCAGCCCGATCTCGCCGAGTTCACCGCGAGGAAGGACCCGGGGACTTTCCGGATCGAGGATGACGGCGGAGTAGGTCGGCAGGGGCTCCCCCAGGGTGACCGGCCGATCGGGATGGGCCACAGCCATGGTGGCCGTGACGGTCGCCTCCGTCGGGCCGTAGACGTTGAGGAAGCGACGGCCGGGCCGGTGCCAGCGGGCGATCAGGTCCCGCGGGCAGGCCTCTCCGGAGACCAGGAGGAAGCTCAGGTCGGGAAGGTCGTCCTCGATGGTCGACAGGAGTGTCGGGACACAGCACATCGCCGTCACCCGTTGCTCAGCCAGGAAATCGGCCAGCTCGGGACCGAGCAGTGCGGCACCACGTGGTTTCGGCACAAGTGTCGCCCCGGCCATCCACGGGACCCAGATCTCCTCGACGGAGAAGTCGAAGGCGATGGTCATGCCCTGGTAGACGCGGTGCTGCGGTCGGATCCCGTAGACGTCGGCGGCGACGCGGACGAAGTTGCAGATGCTGGCGTGCTCGATGGCCACCCCCTTGGGGCGGCCGGTGGAGCCCGAGGTGTAGATGATGTAGGCCAGATCGTCCTGACCCACGGTGCTCCGTCCGATCTGCACCCGTGCGGAATCCCGCCTGTCGATCTGCTCCTGCTCGCGGTCGAGGCACACGAGAAGGGCTGAGACATCGGGCACGACGGCTTCCAGGCCCGCCAGCGTGAGCACACGTGAGACGTCGGCGTCCTCGATGATGTAGGCGATCCGGTCCGGGGGGAATCCCGGATCCAGGGGCACGTACGCCGCGTGGATCTTCAGCACCGCGAGCATGGCCGTGTAGGCGGGCACGGCGTGGTCGAAGAGCAGCGCGATCCTGTCCCCCGGACCCGCCCCGAGCTCGAGAAGGTGGCGTGCCAGGCGGTTCGCCTGGGCATCGAGCTCGGAGTAGCTCAGACGCGTCTCGTCCGCATCCACGGCGAGGCAACTGTCCCGCCCCGCGTTCCCGAAGCGGTCGCAGACGGCTTCGAAAAGCTGCTCGAGCCGGGCCTCGCATCCACCGAGGACACTGCCGTCCCCCATGAAGGAAGTGAGAACGGGTCCGTCGTTCTGCGGGAGCAGGGTCGACATCGCCTGGTCACGGCGCTGTGGTCTGCTGTCGACGTTCGAACTCATGTGACTCCCCGAAGCACTGCAAAGAAAGCCGTGATGCAGGCATGGAAATGCTCGAGCACCATGGATTCGACCAAACTTTTGAAGTCTCCGGAATTCCCCTGCCGAAGTGGTCGAACGGAAATCAGAGTAACGCCGCCAATGCATGCAGTGGAGAGTTTTTCGCGATGTTTCTGCAGGTCAGATCGGTGCCAACGCAAATTGTCACGAACGAGGCGGGTGTCTCGGACCCTGATGGAAAACCGTCGGTAATGTTCGGGAATGTCTGGGCATCTCATGGGAGCGTGAATAAGGTCTGAGCCATGTCGAACGAGTGCGCTGACCGGCCGGTAATTCCGTCTGGATGTGATTCCAGGCTCTCACGGAACACGGCGCCGCCCGAGCACGGCCGGTCGTCGCATCCCATTCCTGTTGCACACGTCCGTCCGTCCCGGCGTCCACCCGGATGGGCGCCCCGCCCTACGCGACCGACGAGCGCTCAGCGGGAGAACCGGCCGGCCCGATGACCACCTAGCCCATTCCTCACCACCGGGAGTCGTCACCATGTCCACCACGATCTTCGAGGCCCTCGAGTCCGACGTCCGCAGCTACTGCCGCAGCTGGCCGGTGGTCTTCGAGACCGCTCGCGGCTCCCGGCTGCACGCCGAGGACGGCGAGGTCTACCTCGACTTCTTCTCCGGCGCCGGGGCGCTGAACTACGGGCACAACGATCCGGACCTGAAACGTGCGCTGCTCGAGTACCTGGCCGCCGACGGCGTCGTCCACTCCCTCGACACCTACACCACGGCCAAGCGCCGCTTCCTCACCGCCTTCGAGCACCATGTCCTCCGGCCGCGCGGCCTGGACCACAAGGTCCAGTTCACCGGACCCACAGGGACCAACAGCGTGGAGGCCGCCCTCAAACTGGCACGGCTGAACACCGGGCGCACCGGCGTCACCGCCTTCACGAATGCCTTCCACGGCATGACCCTGGGGTCCCTGTCGGTCACCGGCAACGCCATGAAGCGCAACGGCGCAGGAGTGCCGCTGCCGTTCGCCACCACCGCACCGTACGACGGCTATCTCGACGACCCGTCGTGGGGGCTGTCCTGGCTGGCCAGGACGTGGGGGGACTCCAGCTCCGGGGTGGAACGTCCCGCCGCCGTCATCGTCGAGACTGTTCAGGGCGAAGGCGGCCTGAACGCCGCCCGTGCCGGGTGGTTGCGCGAACTCGAGGCTCTCTGCCGGGAGCACGAGGTCCTGCTGATCGTCGACGACGTCCAGGCGGGCTGTGGGCGCACCGGCACCTTCTTCAGCTTCGAGGAGGCCGGGATCACCCCGGACATCGTGTGCCTGTCGAAGTCCATCTCGGGCTACGGGCTGCCCATGGCGCTGGTCCTCCTGCGCCCCGAGCTGGACATCTGGCAGCCCGGCCAGCACAACGGGACGTTCCGCGGCAACAACGCCGCCTTCGTCACCGGCACCGCCGCTCTCGAGAAGTACTGGGCCGACGGCGGCGTCTTCCAGCGATCCGTCGTCGAGCGCGGGAGGCAGCTCGGGGACGGCCTCGCGCGGATCGCGGCGCTGGTGGAGGGAGCGACCTGTCGCGGACGGGGCCTGCTCGCAGGAGTCCACTTCCCCGACCCGGAGCTGGCGGAGCGGATCGCTGGCGCCGCCTTCGAACGGCATCTGCTCGTCGAGACCTCGGGCGCGCGGTCCGAGGTCCTCAAGGCCATGCCCGCCCTGAACATCTCCCGAAAAGACCTCGACGAAGGTCTTGAGCTGCTGATGGACGCCACGCGGGCCGTGCTCGCCGATCGCTATCCGATCACCGCCTCGCGCGTGGAGGCCAGGGAGACGATGCCCAGCACCAGCGGCCGCTGAGCTCCGGGCGGCACCGCGGCACCGCGGGGGGAACGCCGGTTCCGCAGCGGGTCCCGGCCCTTAGCCGGGACCCGCTCCGGCGGATGCAGCCAACGAGCGCCGGCGAGCGCCCTTCGCCACGGCGCCGACCATCCGCTCCAGCGGCCCCTGGCCCAGTGCTCGCCGCCATGCCACCGCGAACAGGACCGCCGCCACCAGCTGGATCGTGAACCACAGGTAGGGCCGGTCGTAGTGGACCTCGAAGGACAGCGCAACCAGGTGAGCGGTGTACAGGGACAGGGTCATCGATCCCATCGCCGAGAGCGGCAGCAACCAGGAGCCGACCACGCGGGAGATCAGCAGAAAAAGGCCCAGCACCGCCATGCCGGTGCCGAGGCTTGCCGCAATGGCGAGCGGGGCGTTGGTGTGCGGCGTGGCGACCGCCAGTGACCACCACGTCTCGGTGGGTAACCAGTCCGATCCCCAGACCAGCACGTCAGCCAGTTCCTCCTCGTCACCCGACGAGGCGGCCAGCAGCCGTTCGTAACCGCCGGCGCCGTGGATCAGAACGTACGAGACGACCTGGGCGCAGGCTGACAGGCCGACGCCGACCACCATCAGGCGGAGCTGGATCGCTCTGCTCCCGAGGTCGAGCCGGCCCAGTCCCATGCCGGCCAGCAGATAGGTCAGATAGGCCAGGGCCGGATAGGTGCCGGTCAGCAACAACTGGGTGGTCGTCGCCACCGGTTGCGTCAGCAGATCCCCGAACGTGGGGTTGCCGGAGACGAAGCCGGGCAGGTTGTCGCGCAGCACCTGCATGAGCACCGGCGCCGTGACCAGGAAGACCGCCGCCGAGCCGAACAGCGTCCTCGGACCCGAGCGCAGGAAGGGGGCGGCCAGCAGGAAGAACACGCCGTAGTAGATCAGGATGTTGTCCGCCGGCAGGTCGTCGGACATCAAGGATCCGATCCCCAGTCCCAGCACGGCGATCAGCACGGCTCGCACCACGAGCGCCACCCGGTCTGCGGCCAGCTCCCTGTCCCCGTGCGGACGGGTCCCGCCGGAGGCCAGGGCCAGGCCGACGCCGGCCAGCAGCGCGAAGAGCGCCGCAGAGTCCCCGGAGAAGAGAATGTGGGACCAGGTCGGCTCCAGGGTCTCGTGGTCGTAGGACGGCAGGATGTGCACGGACATCAGACCGATGAGAGCCAGACCACGGGCAGCGTCGACGCCGACGAGGCGATGGTAGGGCCTCCGCGCCCCACGTGGGCCCCGCGAAGCGACAGCTCCAGCAGTCCTGACCGACCAACGCATGCTTCCCCCTGTGCACCGGACGCCGTCCGGGATCCCGGCGCTTCCGGAGCCGCCCCGGACCCAGCATGCGGAGAGGACTTCGGTCCCCGCTAGGAGGAACCTATGAACTTCATGATTTCTTGGGGCTGCAGAGCCCCGCCCCGAAGCGGGATGTCCACCGAAGAGCGGGCATTATTTTCGCGACTGGATGCGAGTCAATGGAAGTGAGCTTGATCCGAGCTCCCGCCGGAAGGACCACGCCATGACCACCATCCCCCACACCCGTCCCGCAGAGTCCCTCGTGAGCACCGGTGTCGCCGGGGCGCTGGCCGCCCGGGGCATCACCGTCACGGCCGTCGAGATGCTCTTCGACGGCCGGGAGTGGGCCGTGTCCGTGTCCTCCCGCCCCGAGGCGATGTCGGAGACCGAGGTCCGCGTGGCCGTCTGGACCGCCGTCCTCAACTACACGGCGGTCTTCGACGTGCCCGCCCCCACGGACGGGGTCCGGATCAGCCTCCTGGGCTGAGGACCGCCCGCACCGGCAGGACGTCGGCGGCACGAGAAAGGCCCTCACCGGCGTTCGACGCGGTGAGGGCCTTCTGAATGGCTCCCCCGACTGGACTCGAACCAGTAACCCTTCGATTAACAGTCGAATGCTCTGCCAATTGAGCTACGGGGGACCGTGCACGCACGCGTGCAACGAGCCATCACTTTACCGTTCCCGCCGGGCTTCGACAAATCCGGCTGGTCCGACGGGTCAGTCCTGGCGGAGGCCCCGCCGCTGCATCTCCAGTTCCAGCAGCTCCCGCTGGAGCTGCTGGTAGCGCTCGCGCTGCCCGGTGGGGTCGGTGCGCTGGAGCTCCGCCAGCCGGTCCGACTTCCGCCGGTTGATCTGCAGCTCGAAGAGGCGGTTGAGGATGTCCGCGGTGTAGCGCTCCAGCTGCTGCTGGGTGGTGGCGGGCAGCGGCGTCACGGCGAGCTCGGCGAGGTAGCCGTGCAGGGGCTCGGGGAGGTGGCCGCGCACCGCGTCCACCCAGACCTGACCGCCCGGCACGGCGGACCCGTCCCCGAGGAGCCCGGCGCGGGCGGCCAGGACCGCGTCGTGCACGGCCCCGTGCACGGGGTAGCGGAAGGCGCTGAGGCCGAACTCCTCCCAGTGCCGCTCGAGCATCAGGTCCGGGCACTGGATCACGGTCTCGAGCGCCTCGCGCTCCATCCGCGCCACGGGCTCGCGGGGGTCGGGCAGCTCGACCGGGGCGGGCCCGGACGCCTCGGGCTCCACCGGCCGGTGCGGCGACGGACGCCCCTCCTGCCGGTCGCGGCCCGCGGAGTCGACGGCGCGCTGGACCTCCGCCGGCTCGAGGCCGAGCCAGCCCGCCAGCTGCCGCGCGTAGGCCGGGCGCAGGGAGCGGTCCCGGATCCGCGCCACGATGGGGGCGCAGGCCCGCATCGCGCGGATCCGGCCCTCGATGGTGTCCAGGTCGAAGTTCTTCAGCGTCGCCCGGATCGCGAACTCGAACAGCGGCCGGCGGTTCTCCACGAGCTCGGCCACGGCGGCGTCCCCGCGGGCGAGCCGGAGGTCGCACGGGTCCATCCCGTGGGGCTCGACCGCCACGTAGGTCTGCGCCACGAACTTCTGGTCCTCCTCGAACGCGCGCAGGGCGGCCTTCTGCCCGGCGGCGTCGCCGTCGAAGGTGAAGACCACCTCTCCCCCGCCGCCGTCGTCGGAGAGGAATCGCCGGACGATCTTGATGTGCTCGGCCCCGAAGGCGGTCCCGCACGTGGCCACCGCCGTGGTCACGCCGGCGAGGTGGCAGGCCATGACGTCGGTGTAGCCCTCGACGACGACGAGGCGCCGCTGCTTGGCGATCTCCCGCTTCGCGAGGTCGATGCCGTAGAGCACCTGGGACTTCTTGTACAGGGCGGTCTCGGGGGTGTTGAGGTACTTGGGGCCCGGGTCGTCGTCGTGGAGCTTCCGGGCGCCGAAGCCGATGACCTCGCCGGCGACCGCCCGGATGGGCCACACGAGCCGGCCGCGGAACCGGTCGTAGAGGCCGCGGTTGCCCTCGGAGAACATGCCGGTGAGCTTGAGCTCCTGGTCCGTGAAGCCGCGGTCCCGCAGGTGCTTGAGCAGGTGGTCCCAGCCTCGGGGCGCGTAGCCCACGCCGTAGCGCCGGGCCGCCTCGCCGTCGAAGCCCCGCTCGCCCAGGAACTGCTGGGCGGGGGCCGCCTGGCGGGTGTAGAGGTTGCGCTGGAAGAACTCCGCGGCGACCTTGTGCGCGTCGAGCAGGCGCTGGCGGCGCCCGACCTCCTCCTTGTTCGGCCCGGAGCCCTGCTCGTAGTGCAGCTCGTAGCCCACCCGCGCCGCGAGCTTCTCCACGGTCTCCGAGAACGTGGTGTGGTCCATGGTCATGAGGAAGGAGATGACGTCCCCGGACTCGTCGCAGCCGAAGCAGTGGTAGGTGCCCATCTGGGGCCGCACGTGGAAGGACGGGGTGCGCTCGTCGTGGAACGGGCAGAGGCCCTTCCAGGAGCCGATGCCGGCGCTCTTGAGGGTGACGTAGCCGTCGACGATCTCCTTGATGTCGGTGCGCGCCCGCACCTCGTCGATGTCCTCGCGTCTGATCAGTCCTGCCACAGGGACAGTCTAGGGGCGCCGCCCGACGCCCGAGGGCCGGCCGGCCCGGGCGGTGGAGCACCGCGCGGACCGGCCGGCCCCCGGAGCGGGCACCGCGTGCGGGTGCTCAGCGGGAGCTCTCCCGCAGGTCCTGACGGGTCCTGCTGCCGGTCAGGGCGAGCCCGCCCAGGGCGCCCACCGCGGCGAAGGCGAAGAAGCCCCACGGATAGGCCAGGCCGGCCGTGAGCAGGGTGCCGCCGACGACCGGGCCCGAGATCGCCCCGAGCCGGCCCACCCCGGCGGACATGCCCAGCGCCGTGGCCCGCACCCGCGGCGGGTGGTTGGCGGCGGTGAACGCGTAGACGAGCACCTGGGAGGAGAACACGAAGCAGCCGGTGACGAGGATCAGCACGTAGATGCCGAGCAGCGGCAGCCTGATCGCCAGGGACGCGAGCAGCACGGCCGAGCCGAGGAACCAGATGATGCCCGCCACGCGCGGGGTGATCCGGTCGGCCACCCGCCCGGCGACGGCCAGCCCGGCGATGGCGCCCACGTTGAGGATCAGCAGGAAGCCGAGGGAGTTGCCGAGGTCGTAGTCGGCGGCGCGCATGATCTGCGGCAGCCACGTGTTGAGCCCGTACACCAGCAGCAGCCCCATGAAGGAGGCGACCCAGATCGCGATCGAGTTCCGGCGCCAGCCGGCGGAGAGCAGCATCGTGGCGCCGACCTGCTCGGCCTGCTCCTCGGCGGTGTGGTGCTCGAGGCGCACCCCGTAGTGCTCGGCCACGGCCCGGGCCTCCGCCAGGCGCCCCTTGGACGCGAGGAAGGAGGGGGACTCCGGGAGGAACACGAGCATGAGGGGCACGAGCACGAGGGCCGGCAGGGAGCCCAGGACGAACATCTCCTGCCAGCCGAACTGGCGGACGACGACGATGGCGATCGCCGCGGTGAGCACCGCGCCGACGTGGTAGCCGGTCATCACGAGCGTCGTGGCGTTGGAGCCCCGGCCGAGGCGGGCGAACTCGGTGACCATTGCGATGGCGGTGGGCAGGCACCCGCCCAGGCCCAGACCCGCGAGGAAGCGCAGGAGGCCGAAGACGAACACGCTCGGCGAGAACGCCGCGGCGAAGGTCAGCAGCGAGAACAGGACCACGGCCCCGATGAGCATCTTGCGGCGCCCGAGCCGGTCGGTCAGGTAGCCCATGGTCAGGGCGCCGATCATCATGCCCACGAGGCCGGCGGTGGCCACGGCCGTGCCCTGGGCGGTGGTCATGCCCAGCTCGTCGTTCTCGAGCATGGACGGCAGGACCGCCCCGAGCACCACGGCGTCGAAGCCGTCGAGCAGCACGGCGATCCAGCACAGCGGTGCCACCCACGCCCGGGAGCGCAGGATCGGCCGGGCGCCCGGGGTCGAGGCGGACGCCGGCGGCGGGGTGGATCCGGTGGAGTTTCCCATGGCAGTCATCCCTTGGTGAGGTGGAGCACAAACGCGCCGAGTCTAGGGAGCGGCACCGTGTGCGGCCCAGTTCACAGTCATTGAACGGGATCCGGTGCTGCTCCGGGCCGGCGGGTCACCAGAGCGGCTTGTCCCCCACGCGCCAGTGGGTGCCCCGGATCCGGTCGTGCAGGGACACCGCGGAGAGGTCGGTGAGGGACGCGATCTGGTCCACGACGAGCCGCAGCCGGGCGGCCTCGGTGCCGGGTCCCTCGCCGAGCTCGTGCCAGTCCGCAGCGAACGCGGGCGAGAGGTGCCGGCCGTCCGAGTCCATCAGCGCGCCCACCAGGATCGAGAGCACCTCCTGCTGGTTGTCGTAGATCGGCTGGGCGTCGCGCACCGTGATGACGTAGGTCGTGGCGATGCCCTTGAGCACGCCGATCTCCTCCGTGGTCTCCTCCGGCACCACGAGCTGGGCGTCGTAGCGGGTCAGCGGGTCCTCGCCGTAGATGTCCCGGGTGGCGCCCACCGCCGACATCGCGAAGCGGCCGATGAGCTGGCTGGTCATGTTCTTCAGCCGGGCGAGGTCCTTGCGGGACCCGTCCATCTCCCGGACCCACAGGGACGAGTCCTCGAGGCGGGTCAGCGCGGCGTCGAGGGACTCGGGCGCGGCCTCGGGCAGGTACCAGCGCCGGGTGAGCTCGAGCACCCGGTCCCGCTGAGTGGTGTCGGCGAGCCAGCCCAGCTGCACGAGCCCCGAGGCGATCGCGTCCTCGACGTCGTGCACGGAGTAGGAGATGTCGTCCGAGAGGTCCATGACCTGGGCCTCGAGGCACTTGGTGCGCGCCGGGGCGCCGTCGCGCAGCCACGCGAACACCGGCAGGTCGTCCGTGTAGACCCCGAACTTCGGGGACCGGGTCCCGTCAGCGCGCAGCGGCGCCTCGTGGGCCTCCCACGGGTACTTGCACACCGCGTCCAGCACGGCACGGGTGAGGTTCAGGCCGGCGGGCCCGCCGTCGTCGTCGAGCACCTTGGGCTCGAGCCGGGTCAGCAGGCGCAGGGTCTGCGCGTTGCCCTCGAAGCCGCCGATGTGCTGGGTCAGCCGGTGCAGGGCGGACTCCCCGTTGTGCCCGAACGGCGGGTGGCCGAGGTCGTGGGAGAGGCAGGCTGCGTCGACGACGTCGGGGTCGCAGCCGAGCATCCGGCCCAGCTCCCGGCCGATCTGGGCGACCTCGAGGGAGTGGGTCAGGCGGTTGCGCACGAAGTCGTCGGTGTCCGGGGAGACGACCTGCGTCTTGGCGGCCAGCCGGCGCAGCCCCGAGGAGTGCAGGATCCGGGCGCGGTCCCGCTCGAAGTCGGAGCGGTACTTGTTGTGGTGGTCCTCCGCCACCCAGCGCGCGACGTCGCGGGCCTCGTAGCCCGGGGCGGGTGCGCCGGTGCGGTCGATCTCGATGGACGTGTGGGACATGCCCGGTCCTTTCCGTGTCGTGGGGGCCGGCTCAGCCGCCGGAGACGTCGAGCTCCGCCGCGACCAGCCCGAGGCGCTCGGCGTCCCCCAGCTCGCGGGAGTCGAGCCAGCCGTGCGGGAGCTGGGCCCGCTTCGGCGTTCCGGCCCGGCCCCGGGGACCCTCGACGGCGTCCCCGGGGTAGCCCTGGTCGAGGTCGAGCTCGGCGAGCAGCTCACGCAGGGTCGCGAGGTCGGGCACCTGGGCCATCCGGGCGCGCAGGGCCCCGCCCACGGGGTAGCCCTTGAAGTACCAGGCGACGTGCTTGCGGATCTCGCGCAGGCCCTTGGCCTCGTCGCCGAAGGTCTCGACGAGCAGCTCCGCGTGGCGGTGGATCGTGCGGGCGACGTCGGCCACCCCGGGGCGGAAGCGGTCGGGGCGGCCCTCGAACGCGGCCTGCAGGTCCCCGAAGAGCCAGGGCCGGCCCTGGCAGCCGCGGCCGATCACGACGCCGTCCACACCGGTCTGCTCGACCATCCGCACGGCGTCCTCGGCGCTCCAGATGTCCCCGTTGCCGAGCACGGGCACGTCCGGCAGGGCCTCGCGCAGCTGCGCGATCGCGTCCCAGTCGGCGGTGCCGGAGTAGTGCTGCTCGAGGGTGCGCCCGTGCAGGGAGACCGCCGCCACGCCGCTGTCGCGGGCGATCCGGCCGGCCTCCAGGAAGGTCAGGTGCTCGTCGTCGATGCCCTTGCGCATCTTGATCGTCACGGGGACGTCCCCCCGGGAGGCCTCCTCGACGGCCGTGCGCACGATGGCGGTGAACAGATCGGTCTTCCAGGGCAGGGCGGAGCCGCCGCCGCGCTTGGTGACCTTGGGCACGGGGCAGCCGAAGTTCAGGTCGATGTGGTCGGCCCGGTCCTCCTCCACGACCATCCGCACGGCCTGGCCGACGTGCACGGCGTCGACGCCGTAGATCTGGATCGAGCGGGGCGTCTCGTCCGGGTCGTGGTCGATGATCCGCATCGACTCGGGCCGCCGCTCCACGAGGGCGCGGGCGGTGACCATCTCCGTGACGTAGAGGCCGCCGCCGTACTCGCGGCACAGCCGGCGGAAGGCCTTGTTGGTCACCCCGGCCATGGGGGCCAGCACCACGGGGACGTCGATCGTGAGGTCGCCCAGGTGCAGCGGCGGCAGGTCGAGCCGGGCGGGCTGGTTCTCGGTAGAGGTGTCCATCACCGGGGAATTCTCTCACGGACGGGGACAGGGACGGGGACGGGTCCCGGGGCGCACCCCGGGACCCTGCGCACGCCGGACGCCGTCCGGCACTCCGCCGGGCTGCTCAGTCCCCGGGCTCGGCGAGGACCACGGAGGTCTCCACGACCGAGGCGGCACCGGCCGCCAGGAGGTTCTCGACGACGGCGGTCAGCGGCTCCATGGACCCGTCCGCCTGGAACTGCACGGGGTGGTGGTGGGCCAGCAGCGCGAGCAGCTGCTCGAGCGCGGGACCCGCCGCGGCGTCCCCCGGCGTCCAGCCGAGCATGACGTGGGCGGGCTCGTCCGGGGCCTCCTCCGGGGCCCGGGCGCCGGGGGTCGCGTCGAGCTCGACGGGCCGGTAGCTCACGGCGAACGCGGAGATCCTCCCGCGCTCACCGGGGCCCACGCCGTTGCGCAGCACGAGCGCGCCGTAGGCGTGCGCGGCGTCGGAAAGGAACAGCTGGTTGACCCGCCCCACCGGCAGGTCCGCCGGCTCGTCCCAGGCGTGCACGGAGCGGTAGAACGCCCACAGGGCCCGGGTGAGCTCCACCGAGCCGGTGGCCAGGTCCTCGACGGCCTGCGCCGGCGTCCCGTCGGGCTGCTCCCGCAGGGGCTGGAGGGGCAGCGCCCCGGCCGCCACGCGGACCACCCGCGACTCCTGGACGGGCTCCAGCCCGGCGGCGCGGGCGAAGCCCTCGCCGGCCGAGCCCGGCGCCGCCTTCGTGCGCAGGGCCTGCACGCCCGAGGGCGCGCCCGCCGCCTCGGTGCGCAGCCGCTCCAGCAGCGCCCGCCCGAGTCCTTCGCCGCGGCGGTCGGGGGCGACCTCGACGTAGGCCCACAGCCGGGACGGGTGCAGCGCCGACTCGTAGACCGTGCCGGCGCCGATCGGCACGCCGGAGTCCTCGGCCACGACGGTGCGGGACCACGGGGCGTCGTCGTCGGGGCGCAGGGTCGCGCGGAAGGCCGCGGCCTGGGGCGTCTCCGGGTCGGGCCAGACCTCGAGCAGCCGCAGGTCGTCCCCGTCCCGCCAGGGCCGCAGCCCCGGACCGGTGAGTGCGCCGCTCATCAGCGGACGAGCTTCCCGGCGAGGTAGGACTTCACCTGGTCGAGGGCCACGCGCTCCTGGGTCATCGCGTCCCGCTCGCGGATGGTCACGGCCTGGTCCTCGAGGGTGTCGAAGTCCACCGTGATGCAGAACGGGGTGCCGATCTCGTCCTGGCGGCGGTAGCGGCGCCCGATCGCCCCGGAGTCGTCGAAGTCGATGTTCCAGCTCCGGCGCAGCTCCGCGGCCAGGTCCTTCGCCTTGGGCGAGAGGTCCTCGTTGCGGGACAGCGGCAGCACCGCCGCCTTGACCGGGGCCAGGCGCGGGTCCAGCTTCAGGACCGTGCGCTTGTCCACCCCGCCCTTGGAGTTGGGGGCCTCGTCCTCGGTGTAGGCATCCACGAGGAAGGCCATCATCGACCGGGTCAGGCCGAAGGACGGCTCGATCACGTACGGGACGTAGCGCTCGTTGGTCTGCTGGTCGAAGTAGCTGAGGTCCGTGTTCGAGTGCTCGTTGTGCACGCCGAGGTCGTAGTCGGTCCGGTTCGCCACGCCCATGAGCTCGCCCCACGGGTTGCCCTGGAAGCCGAACCGGTACTCGATGTCGATGGTGCCGGCGGAGTAGTGCGCCCGGTCCTCCTCGGGGACGTCGTAGCGGCGCATGTGGTCCGGGTCGATGCCCAGGTCGGTGAACCAGTTCCAGCAGGCCTCGACCCACTCGTCGAACCAGTGCCCGGCCTCGGACGGGTGGGTGAAGTACTCGATCTCCATCTGCTCGAACTCGCGCGTGCGGAAGATGAAGTTGCCGGGGGTGATCTCGTTGCGGAAGGCCTTGCCGATCTGGCCGATGCCGAACGGCGGCTTCTTGCGGGCCGCCGTGACCACGTTGTTGAAGTTCACGAAGATGCCCTGGGCGGTCTCGGGCCGCAGGTAGTGCAGGCCCTCCTGGTTGTCGACCGGGCCGAGGAAGGTCTTGAGCAGCCCGGAGAACTGCTGCGGGTCGGTCCACTGGCCCTTGGTGCCGCAGTTGGGGCACGGGATCTCGGCCATGCCGTTCTCGGGGGCGCGGCCCTTCTTCTCCTCGAAGGCCTCGATCAAGTGGTCCTGGCGGGCGCGCTTGTGGCAGGAGGTGCACTCCACGAGCGGGTCGGTGAAGGTCGCCACGTGCCCCGAGGCCTCCCACACGGCCTTCGGGAGGATGATGGAGGAGTCGAGGCCCACCATGTCCTCGCGCCCGCGCACGAAGGTCTGCCACCACTCGTGCTTGATGTTCTCCTTGAGCTCCGCGCCGAGGGGCCCGTAGTCCCAGGCCGAGCGGGAACCGCCGTAGATCTCACCCGCCTGGAACACGAATCCGCGGCGCTTGGCCAGCGAGATGACGTTGTCCAGCGTGGACTTGGGGGCCATGTGGGTCTCCTCCAGGGTCTCGCCCGACCGCCGGCTGCGGACGCGCGTGGTGGGTGGTCCGGCCCGGCGGCGCGCCGGGCGGGAACGGGCCGTCGACGGCCCGCACGAACGAGGACGCCGCAGGCGACGTCCTGCGACCAGCGTAGCCAATTCCCGCGGTGCCCGCCGACCGCCCGGGAACGGGGACAATGGGGCCATGACGACTTCCGAGCAGCCCAGCGGCCCCGACGAACTGCCCATCCGCAACGACATGATCCGGCTGGGCCAGGCGCTCAAGCTGGCGAACCTCGCCGAGGACGGGGCGCACGCCCGGGGCCTCGTGGAGGACGGTCAGGTCTCGGTCAACGGCGAGGTCGAGACGCGGCGCGGCCGGCAGCTGCACCCGGGGGACGTCGTCACCGCCGGCGGCGCCTCGGTGCGGATCACCGCGGGGGGCTGACCCGGCGGTCCGGTCCGCGCAGCACCACCTGGGTGAGGTACTCGCGCACGTGCCCGACCTCCTGCGGGCTGATCCCGTGGCCCACCCCGGTGTAGTGCACCTTCATGACGTCGGCGTGGTCCAGCGCCCACTCGGCCGTGGAGTCCACGAGCTCCTGCGGGATCACCGGGTCCTGCGGGTCCCGGCCCCAGAACATCCGCAGCGGCTGCTCCCGCAGGCGGTCGTCGGCGAAGAGGGGGTGCTCCCCGGGCACCACGAACCCGGAGAGCCCGACCACCGCGGCGATCTCTCCGGGCATGTGGCGGGCGAGGGACGTGGCCATGGCCATGCCCTGCGAGAACCCGAGCAGCGTGATGCTGGGGTGGTCGGCGGCCAGTGACCGCAGCCACGCCGCGACCGGCTCGACGGCCTCGGCCACGCGGTCGAGGGAGAAGCTGAGGTCCGCGGCGAGGGGGAACCACTGGTAGCCGAACTGGAGGGGCTGAGGGGCGCGCAGGGACGCCACGCTGAACTCGTCCGGCAGCGCCGGGACGAGGCCCATGAGGTCCTGCTCGTGCGAGCCGTAGCCGTGCAGGAGGACCAGCAGCGGGGTGCCGGGGCGGGCGTCGGCGTCCTTGCTCCAGACGGCGAAGGGGGTGTCGGTCCCGGTGGGGACGGTGGCGTCGGTCATGCCCCCAGTGTGCCATCCGTGCCCGGGCGGGACGGGCGCGGGCCCGGCGCGGTCCCGTGGACCCGCGCCGGGCCCGGTGGTAGACCGGGGGCATGACCGACACGACCGCAGGACCCCCGGACACCGGCGCGCGCGCCCACCCGTGGCGGCGCATGGTGGCGATCGGCGACTCCTTCACGGAGGGCATCGGGGACCCGGACCCCGGGTCCCCGGGCGGGCACCGCGGCTGGGCGGACCGTGTCGCGGAGGAGCTCGACCACCTCTCCCCCGGCCTGTCCTACGCCAACCTGGCGATCCGCGGCCGGCTCTTCCGCCAGATCGTCGACGAACAGGTGGCGCCCGCCCTGGAGCTGTCCCCGGACCTCGTGACGATCTGCGCGGGCGGCAACGACATGCTGCGCCCGGGCGGTGACCCGGACGCGATCGCCGAGGAGATGGACGACGTCGTCGGCCGGCTCGGGGCGGACGGGGCCACGGTCGTGCTGATCGACGGCCCGGACATCGGCGCCACGCCCGTGCTGCGGGGGATCCGGGGCCGGATCGCGGTCTACAACGAGAACGTGCGGGTAGTCGCGTCCCGGCACGACGCCGTGCTGGTGGACCTGTGGGGGCTGCGGGAGCTCGCGGACCCCGCGATGTGGGACCCGGACCGGCTGCACTTCTCGCCCCTGGGCCACCACCGGATCGCGGTCGAGGTCCTCGACACCCTGGGCCTCGAGCACGGCCTGGTGCCCGAGGTCGTGCCCGACCGCCCGCCCTCGTCCTGGCGGCAGGCCCGGGGCGAGGACCTCGTCTGGGCCCACCGCTACCTGCGGCCGTGGGTGGCCCGCCGCATCCGGCGCACGAGCTCCGGGGCCCAGGTCCGGCCCAAGCGCCCGCACTTCGGCACCGCCACCGTGCCCGGGGGCGGGCTCGCGCCCGGCGACGGGACCGCGGAGGGCTGAGGACCCGGTCCGGCCGAGGTCCCTGCCCCGGCTCAGGGCTCGCGCAGCACGGTCTCCAGGAGCAGCTTCCCCAGCTGGGGCGTCTCGATGAGGAAGCCGTCGTGGCCGGAGGGCGAGGTCAGGGTGTGCCGCCGGACGTCCCCGGGCAGCGCGGCGGCCAGGACGTCCGACTCGCGGGGCAGGTAGAGCCGGTCGGAGTCCACGGCCGCCACGAGCCACTCGCACGAGGTCACCGACAGCGCCTCCTCGAGCGTGCCGCGACCCCGGGCCACGTCGTGCGACATGAGCGTCTCGTTGACCGCCAGGTAGCTGTTGGCGTCGAAGCGCCCGGCGAGCTTGGACGCCTGGTGGTCGAGGTAGCTCTCCACCTGGTAGCGCCCCCGGCCTCCGGGGTGGGTGCCGATGACGTGCTCGTCGGCCTGCGGCGAGCGCCCGAACCGGTGGTGCAGCTCGTCGGCGGAGCGGTACGTGATGTGGGCGATCCGCCGGGCCAGGCCCAGGCCCGTGACGGGCAGCGGACCGTCGTAGTAGTCCCCGCCGCGGAAGTGGGGGTCCTGGCGGATCGCGAGGTTCTGCGCCTGGCCCCAGGCGAGCTGCTCGGCGCTGGACTGGGCGCACGCGGCGACCACCGCGCACGCCCGGACCCGGTCGGGGTAGGTCACGGCCCACTCCAGGGCCCGGGCACCGCCCATGGAGCCGCCGATGACCAGGCGCCAGGAGCCGATCCCGAGGGCGTCGGCCAGCGCCGCCTCGGCGTGCACGGAGTCCCGGACCGTGACGAGCGGGAAGCGGGAGCCCCACGGGCGGCCCTCCGGGTCCACGTCCGGCGGCGCGGGGGCCGCCGGACCCGTGGACCCGTAGCAGCCGCCCACGATGTTGGTGCAGACCACGAACCAGCGGTCCGTGTCGATGGCAGCGCCGGGGCCGACCAGGCCCTCCCACCAGCCGCCGCTCTGCGCGGCGCGCCGCTCCGCCTCGGAGGCGCCGGGGCGGGCCCGGCCGGCCGCCACGTGGGTGTCCCCGGTGAGCGCGTGCTCGACGAGCACCGCGTTGGACCCGTCCGGGGCCAGGGTCCCCCAGGTCTCGTAGGCGATCCGGACCTCGGGCAGCCGGAAGCCCGACTCGAGCTCCAGCTCGCCGATCGCGGCCACGCGCGGCACCCCGTCCTCGCGGACGGCGGTCCCGGCGCCGGCACCCCCCACGACGGTCACGGTCACTCCTGCCCTCCGTGCGCGGCCGCGGCGAAGCCCTGCTCCAGGTCCGCCAGGATGTCCTCGATGTGCTCCAGGCCCACGGACAGGCGCACGAAGCCGGGCTCCACCCCGGCGGCCAGCTGCTCCTCGGGCAGGAGCTGGCTGTGCGTGGTGGACGCCGGGTGGATGACGAGGGAGCGGACGTCGCCGATGTTCGCGACGTTCGAGTGCAGGGTCAGGGCGTCCACGAAGGCGGCCCCGGCCTCGCGGCCGCCCTCGAGCACGAAGCCCAGGATCGACCCGGCGCCCCGGGGCGCGTACTTCTGCGCCCGCCCGTGCCACGGGGAGGACTCCAGCCCGGCCCAGGACACCGAGCGCACGTCCTCGCGCGCCTCGAGCCAGCGGGCCACCTCCCCGGCGTTGGCCACGTGCCGCTCCATCCGCAGGGACAGCGTCTCGATGCCCTGCTCGATGAGGAACGCGTTGAACGGGGAGATCGCGGAGCCGAGGTCGCGCAGCAGCTGCACCCGAGCCTTGAGGATGTAGGACAGGTTGACGCCGAAGGGTCCCTCCGCCCCCAGGTCCCGGGCGTAGACGAGCCCCGCGTAGGACTCGTCCGGCTGGTTGAAGCCGGGGAAGCGCTCCGGGTAGCGGCCGAAGTCGAAGGCCCCGGAGTCCACGATCACCCCGCCGATCGCCGTGCCGTGCCCTCCGAGGAACTTCGTGGCCGAGTGCACCACGACGTCCGCGCCCCAGCGGAAGGGCTGGACCAGGTACGGGGTCGCCACGGTGTTGTCCACGATGAGCGGCACCTCGGAGTCGTGCGCGATCCCGGAGACCGTCTCGATGTCGAGGACGTCGTTGCGCGGGTTCGGGATGGTCTCCGCGAAGAAGGCCTTGGTGTTCGGCCGCACCGCCCGCCGCCACTCCTCGGGGTCGTCCGGGTCGGTCACGAAGGTGGTCTCGACGCCGAGCTTGGGCAGCGTGTACTTGAACAGGTTGTAGGTCCCGCCGTAGAGGCTGGGGCTGGCCACGATGTGGTCGCCGGCGCCGGCCACGTTGAGCACCGCGAACGTCGTGGCCGACTGCCCCGCGCTGAGCATCAGGGCGCCCACGCCGCCCTCCAGGGCGGCGATCCGGTTCTCCACGACCTCCGTGGTCGGGTTGCCGATCCGCGTGTAGATCGGCCCGAGCTCGGCGAGGGCGAAGCGGTCGGCCGCGGCCTGGGCGTCCGGGAAGACGAAGGACGTGGTCTGGTGGATGGGCAGGGCCCGGGAGCCGGTGACCGGGTCGGGGCTCTGCCCCGCGTGGATCTGCCGGGTCTCGAACGCCCAGCCCCCCGGGTTCTCGGGAGTGGGCCGCTCGGCGATGGAGCGGTCGGTGCTGGAAGCGGTGGTCTCGGACATGCCGTGGGACTCCTTGCGGGTGTCAGGGGTCCCGTCCCGGCCGAGGCGGTGCGGCCGGGAGCGGCCGGGCACCGGGGACCCGCGCTTGCTCGCTCGCCGGTCGCGAGGAGCCTGGTCTTCACCCAGGGCACCCCACCGCGGTGGAGGGTTGCCGGCCAGCTAGCTGGGGCTTGGACGCTGGCGCTCATGACCTGGACAGCATTCTCCGGATCCGGACGACACGGCGTCAAGCCGGGCCCGGGCGTGACACCCGGCGGCGGGCGCCGGGCGCACCGCACCGGGTGCCCCGCGGACCGATTTGGAGACGAAACTCACACGGTGCCACGATGAGCCCATGAGAGTCGACCACGTGTCCTACGCCTGCCGCCCGGAGGGCCTGGCGGCCACCACCGAGCGCATCGCCGACCAGCTCGGGATCGAGCCGGTCAAGGGCGGGGTGCACCCCCGTTTCGGCACCCGCAACATGATCCTCCCCCTCACGAACCACCAGTACGTCGAGGTCGTCGAGGTCCTCGAGCACCCGGCCGCGGTGAAGGCGCCGTTCGGCCAGGCCGTGCGCGCCCGCTCCGAGGCGGGCGGGGGCTGGCTGGGCTGGGTCGTGGAGGTCGACGACCTCGCCCCCTTCGAGCAGCGCCTGGGCCGGTCCTCCGTCCCCGGCTGCCGGGTGTTCCCGGACGGCCGGTGCCTCGAGTGGCGTCAGATCGGCGTGAAGGGCCTCATCGCCGACCCCCAGCTGCCGTTCATGGTGCACTTCGAGTCCGACCCCGAGATGCACCCCTCGCAGGCGCGGATCACGGACGTCGGGCTCGCGGGGATGTGCATCGCCGGGGCCCCGGACCGGGTCACCGAGTGGCTGGGCGCCCCCGTGGAGACCGCGCTCGAGGACCTGGAGGTCGACTGGCGCTATCCGGAGGGCACCCCCGGGGTGCTCTCCGTCACCTTCAGCACCCCGGACGGCCCCGTCACCATCTGAGCCCCGGGGCCACCGGACGGGCCCGGCCCCCGGGCGTCAGCCCAGCAGCCGGGCGGCGCCGAGGAAGCCCACGGCGTCCAGCAGGAAGTGCGCGACGACGAGGGGCATCACCCGGCCGGTGCGCCGGTAGAGCTCCGCGAAGACCAGGCCCATGACCACGTTGCCGAGGAACGGCCCGATCCCCTGGTAGAGGTGGTAGCTGCCGCGGAACAGGGCCGTGACCACCAGCACCACCGGCCAGTTCCACCCGATGCGGGTGAGCCGGTCGGTCAGGAACGCGACCACCACGACCTCCTCGACCAGGGCGTGGCGCACGGCCGAGAGCAGCAGCACGGGAACCGTCCACCAGTGCTCAGCGAGCCCGGACGTGCTGACCTGCGCCGTGACGCCCAGGGCCCGGCCCGCGCCGTAGAGCACCAGCGTCCCCAGCCCCATGAGCACGAAGAGCACGGTGCCCAGGCCGAGGTCCGGGACGGGCATGCGGGCGTCGAGGCCGATCCGCCGGCGGACCGTGCCCAGCGCTCCGGCGGAGCCGGCCAGCAGGTACAGGGCCAGCAGCACCGGCACCAGGTCCAGGCCGATGCCGGTGAGCTGGCGCAGCAGGTCGAAGAGAGGCTGCCGGCTCAGCGGCGGGTTCATCGTGGCCTGCGCCTCGGACAGCGGTCCGCGGGCGAGGTCCTCGGCGAGGGAGAGCACCGCGTAGAGGGCCGAGGCGCCCAGGGACACCCCGAGCACGAGGAGCACCTGCAGCCACAGGTCGGCGCGGGTGGACCCGAAGGCCGGCGGGCGGGGGTGCAGGTGGGCGGGGGTGCTCATCCGGCCATTGTGGCACCGGGCCGGGCGGGCACCCGGGACGGGCGGCTCCCGAGCCGCGCGGCCCGCACCACCCGCCCCGTCCGCTGCCGGGACGTCTTCCCTAGGATGGGGACCATGACTGTCCTTCCCCCGCAGATCCGTCAGCAGCCCGTCGAGCGAGCCTTCCACGGCCACGTGTTCTCCGACCCGTACGAGTGGATGCGGGACAAGGACTCCCCCGAGGTGCTGACCCACCTCGCCGCGGAGAACGAGTACGCGGAGTCCGCCACCGCCCACCTCACGGGGCTGCGGGAGACGATCTTCGGGGAGATCAGGGACCGCACCCAGGAGACCGACCTGTCCGTGCCCAGCCGGCGCGGCGCCTGGTGGTACTTCGCCCGCACGGTGGAGGGCGGCGCGCACCAGGTGTTCTGCCGGGTCCCGGCGGTGAGCACCGGGGACGTGATCGCCGACTGGACCCCGCCCGTCGTCGAGCCCGGCACCCCCATGACCGGGGAGCAGATCCTCCTCGACGCCAACGCGGAGGCCGCCGAGCACGAGTTCTACTCCCTCGGCAGCTTCGACGTCTCCGAGGACGGGGAGCTGCTGGCCTGGGCCGAGGACGTCACCGGCGACGAGCGCTTCACCCTGCGGGTCCGGGACCTCACCACGGGCGCGCTGCTCGCCGACGAGATCCCCGGGACCTTCTACGGCTCCTTCCTCACCCCGGACGCCCGCGCCGTGTACTACACGGTGGTGGACGAGTCCTGGCGCCCGCACCAGCTGCGCCGGCACGAGCTGGGCACCCCGGTGGCCGAGGACGTCGTCGTCCACGAGGAGGCCGACCCCGGTCTGTGGCTCGGGGCGGGCCTGTCCGCGGACCGCCGCTGGATCGTGGTCGAGGCGATGTGCTCCGAGTTCTCCGAGCAGCTCGTCCAGCCGGTCGCGGACCCGGCGGCGCCGCTGCAGGTGGTGCTGCCCCGCACCGACCGCGTGCTCTACGAGGCGGAGCCCCTGCTGCTGGACGGGCGGGAGCAGATCCTGCTGACCCACGACCACGACGCCCCGAACTCCCGGATCTCCCTCATGGACCCGGCCGACCTCGGCCGCCCGATCGCGGAGATCGCCCTGCGCGACGTCGTGCCGGCCTCGGAGACCGTCCGGGTCAACGGCTGCGCCGTGACGGCCACCCACCTGGTGGTCTCCGTCCGGGCGGACACCACGCTGCGGGTCCGGCTGCTCCCGCTCGCCGGCCTGGGCACGGCCGCCCAGGCCGACCCCGTGGAGCCGGCCTTCGCCGAGGAGCTCTACACCGCGAGCGTCTCCGCCGCCGAGCACGACGCCCCCGTGGTGCGACTCTCCTACACGTCCTTCACGACGCCCCCGCGCGTCTACGACGTCTTCGTGGCGGGCGCCACGGGGGACGACGACGCCCTGCCCGCCGAGCCGCTGCTGCGCCGCGAGGCCACGGTGCTCGGCGGCTACGACCCCGCCGACTACACGGTCGAGCGGGACTGGGCCGCCGCGGCGGACGGCACCCGCATCCCCGTCTCCCTGATCCGCCGGGCGGACCTCGACCGCGACGTGCCGGCGCCGGTGCTGCAGTACGCCTACGGCTCCTACGAGCACAGCACCGACCCCGCGTTCTCGGTCTCTCGGCTGTCCCTGCTGGACCGCGGCGTGGTGTGGGCCGTGGCGCACGTGCGCGGCGGCGGGGAGCTCGGCCGGACCTGGTACGAGCACGGCAAGAAGCTGCACAAGACGAACACGTTCACCGACTACGTGGCGGTCACCGACCACCTCGCCGCCCGCCCGGACATCGACGAGCGGCGGATCCTGGTGATGGGGGGCTCCGCCGGCGGCCTGCTGGTGGGCGCGGTGCTCAACCTCGCCCCCGAGAAGTACTGCGGCGCCCTGGCCGCGGTGCCGTTCGTGGACCCGCTGACGTCCATCCTCGACCCGAGCCTGCCGCTCACGGCGCTCGAGTGGGAGGAGTGGGGCAACCCCATCGAGGACGCGCACGTCTACCGCTACATGCGCGACTACTCCCCCTACGAGAACGTCCGCGCCCTGCCCTATCCCCCGATCCTCGCCGTGACGAGCCTCAACGACACCCGGGTGCTCTACGTGGAGCCCGCCAAGTGGGTGGCCGCGCTGCGCGGTGCCTCGACCTCCGGCGAACCGGTGCTGCTGCGCTGCGAGATGGCCGGGGGCCACGGCGGAGCCTCCGGCCGGTACTCCCAGTGGAAGGACACGGCCTGGGAGTACGCCTGGGTGCTGGACCGGATGGGGCTCGCCGGGGTCTGACCGCGCCGTTCCGCCCCGCCCGCGGGAGCGGCGGCCGGGGCACGGACCGCCCGCTCCGCCGGGAGGGATGGCTCGTGGCGGCATAGACTGCGGGGCATGGGGAACGACCTGCCCGTCCAGCACTCCCTCCTCGCCACGGGCGTGACCGTGTCCTGGGTCGCCACGGGCCCGGCCGGAGCGACACCGGTCGTCCTGCTCCACGGCTGGGGCGAGTCCCACCGGGAGTTCTCCCGGCTGCTCCCCCTGCTGCCCGCCACCGTGCGTGCCGTCGCCCCGGACCAGCGCGGCCACGGGGAGGCCGACCGGCCGCAGGACGGCTACGGGCTGCCGGACCTCGCCGCGGACGTGGTGGCGCTGCTGGACGCCCTGGGCCTGACGTCGGCCGTCCTGCTGGGCTCGTCCAGCGGCGGGTACGTCGCCCAGCAGGTCGCTCTCCACCATCCGCACCGGGTGCTCGGCCTCGTCCTGGTGGGCTCGCCCCGCTCCCTGCAGGGCCCTGCGCCGTTCGCCGACGAGGTGGAGGGGCTCAGCGACCCCGTCGACCCCGCCTGGGTCCGGGAGTTCCTGGGCTGGTTCCCGACCGTCCAGCCGGTTCCGCAGTGGTACGTCGAGGAGAGCATCAGGCACGGCGCGGCCGTCCCCGCCCGCGTGCGGCAGCGCTCCCTCGAGGGCCTGACCACCGCCCGTCCTCCGACCGACGCCGGGACGATCGCCGTCCCCACCCTGGTCCTCTGGGGAGCGTGCGACGGTCTGCTCTCCCGGGAGCACACGGATGCGCTGGTCACGGCGATCCCGGGCGCTCGGCTGGTCGTCTACGAGGACACCGGTCACCTGGTGATGTGGGAGCGGCCGGAGCGGGTCGCCGCCGACCTCGTGGCGTTCCTGGACGACCTCGGCCGCTGACGGAGACGCCCGGCAGAACCGTGCCCGGCGTGCACGTGCAGCTGCGGTTCCCGCGCCGCTGCCGGAGGGACCCCCGCTCGGCTCAGCGACGAAGTCGGAGCGGGTCCAGGGCGGCGGCGGTCTCCCTGGAGCACCACGGGCCCACCGTCCCGTCGAGGAGCAGGTCCGCGGCGGCCCGGGCCATGGCGTCGCTGGTCTGGAAGCCGTAGCCGCCCTGGCCCGCGAGCCACAGCAGCCCGGGCACGGCGACGTCGAAGCCGCACACGGGCACGCCGTCCGGGGCCTCGGTGCGCAGCCCGGTCCAGGCCCGCTCGATCCCGGTGACGCCCAGGGAGGTCGTGGCGTTGAGCCGCGCCACGAGGTCCTCGACGTCCTCGAGCACCGGCTGGGCGTCGCAGGGCTCGCTGGGCACGGCCTCGGACGGGGAGACGAGCGCGCCCTCCCCCGCCCGCCGGTAGTACCAGCCGTGGTCCGCGGCCACGACCATGGGGTGGTCCGCGGGGAGCGGCTTCGCCAGCCGCACGAGGGCCGCGGTGCGCCGCAGCGGGCGCAGGCCCAGCGGGGCGGCGCCGAACAGGCCCGCCACCTCGTCCGCCCAGGCGCCCGCCGCGACCACGACCTGCCGGGCCCGCAGCCGGTGGGCACCGGCCGTGACCTGCCAGCCGGTGCCGTCGGGCTCCGCCGCGGTCATCGGGGCGCCGGTGAGCAGCCGCGCGCCCGCCGCCGCGGCGCGGTCGCGGTGCCACGCAACGAGGGCCCAGGCGTCGGTGCGCACGGAGGTGCTGTCGAGGCGCCCGGCCTCGACCGCGTCCGCCGGGGAGCAGGCCAGCTCAGGGCACAGCTCCACGAGCTCCGCGCGGGACAGCGCCCGGGTCCCCGGGGCCGCCTCGGCCTGCAGCCGCTCCTCGGTGCCCACGAGGACCATCCGGCTGGGCCAGGCCAGGGGCCGGGGCGGGGTGGGGTGCGGGTCGAGCAGCCGGGCCACGGTGGCCCCGGTCAGCTCCCGGACGGGCGCCGGTCCGTAGCTGGGGATCAGCTGCTCGGCCGAGCGCCCGGAGGTGTGGTGGGCCAGGTCGGGCTCGGCCTCCACGAGGGCGATCCCCTCCCCGCTCCCCCGCCGGTCCGCCAGCTCCGAGGCCAGGGACAGTCCGGCGATGCCGCCGCCGATGATGAGCACGTCGCATGCACGGTCCATGTGCCCATGCTCGCACGCCGTGCGGCGGGGCCGCCTCCGCGGCCCCGGCCGCACGGCGAGAGGCGGCCCCTGGCGGTGTGCGGGCGCGCGGGCCCGCCGCGGGTCAGCCCTGCACGCCGAGCTTCTCCAGGATCAGCTCCCGCACCCGGCCGGCGTCGGCCTGGCCGCGGGTGGCCTTCATGACCGGGCCGATGAGGGCCCCGACGGCCTGGACCTTGCCGGCCCGGACCTTCGCCACGACGTCGGGCATCTGCGCCATGGCGTCGTCGATCGCCGCGGTCAGCACGGAGTCGTCGGAGACCACCGCCAGCCCGCGCTGCTCGACGACCTCCGCGGGCGATCCCTCGCCGTCCAGGACGTGGCCGAGGACCTTCTTGGCGAGCTTGTCGTTGATCTTCCCGGCCTCGATGAGCCCGTTGAGCTCGACGACGTGCTGCGGGGTGACCCCGAGCTCGGCGATCTCCACCTCCCGCTGCTTGGCCAGGCGGGCGATCTCGCCCATCCACCACTTGCGGGCCGCGGCCGGAGCGGCGCCGGCGGCGACGGTCTGCTCGATCTCGTCGAGGACCCCGGCGTTAACGACGTCCCGGAACTCCTCGTCGGAGAACCCCCAGTCGGTCTTCAGCCGCTTCCGGCGCTCGGCCGGGGGCTCCGGCAGCTCCGCCCGCAGCCGCTCGATCCACTCGTGGTCGGTCACGACCGGCACGAGGTCGGGCTCCGGGAAGTAGCGGTAGTCGTCGGCGTCGGACTTCGGGCGCCCGCTGGTGGTGGAGCGGGTGTCCTCGTGCCAGTGCCGGGTCTCCTGCACGATCGTGCCGCCGGAGTCGAGGACCGTCGCGTGGCGCTGGATCTCGAAGCGCACCGCGCGCTCCACGGCGCGCAGGGAGTTCACGTTCTTGGTCTCCGAACGGGTGCCGAACGTGGCCCCGCCCTTGGGCATGAGGGACACGTTGGCGTCGCAGCGGACGTTGCCGCGCTCCATCCTCGCGTCCGAGATGCCGAGGTTCTTCACGATCTCCCGGATCAGGGTCACGTACACCCGGGCCAGCTCGGGTGCCCGGGAGCCGGCGCCCACGATGGGCTTCGTGACGATCTCGATGAGCGGGACCCCGGCGCGGTTGTAGTCGACCAGGGAGAAGTCGGCGCCCTGGATGCGCCCGGCGGCGCCGCCCATGTGCGTGAGCTTGCCGGCGTCCTCCTCCATGTGGGCGCGCTCGATCTCGACCGTGAACACGGTCCCGTCCTCCAGCTCGACGTCGACGGAGCCGTTCTCGGCGATCGGCTCGTCGTACTGGGAGGTCTGGAAGTTCTTGGGGGTGTCCGGGTAGAAGTAGTTCTTCCGGGCGAAGTGCGAGACCGGGCGGATCTCGCAGCCCAGGGCGAGGCCGAGCTTGATCGCCGACTCCACGGCCACCCGGTTCACCACGGGGAGCACGCCGGGCAGGCCGAGCGAGACCGGGGTGACGTTGGTGTTGGGCTCGTCCCCGAAGACGTTGGGGGCGGCGTCGAACATCTTGGTCCGGGTGTTGAGCTCCACGTGGACCTCGAAGCCCAGGACGGGGTCGTACTTCTCCATGGCCTCGTCGAAGGACAGGACCTCTTCGGTGCTCCGGTTCATCAGCGGGCTCCTCCCCGGACGGGTGCGGACAGATCGGACGCGGCGGGGGCGCCGGCCAGGTCCCGGACCAGGGCGGCGGTGTCCGGCAGGTCCTGCCAGAGCGGCCCGCCCCAGCGCTGCTCGAGCAGGGCCTCCAGGCCGGCGCCGGCGCGGTAGAGCCGGGCGTCCTGGCGGGCGGGGGCCATGAACTGGATGCCCACCGGCAGCCCGTCCTCGGGCGCGAGGCCGCCGGGGACGGAGATGGCGGGGACCCCCGCCAGGTTGGTGGGGATGGTGGCGATGTCGTTGAGGTACATCTGCATGGGGTCGGCGGACTCGTCCACGGCGCCGCGCTCGAACGCGGTGGTCGGGGCCGTCGGGGAGACGAGCACGTCCACCTGCTCGAACGCGGCCGCGAAGTCCCGCTGCACGAGGGTGCGGACCTTCTGCGCCGAGCCGTAGTAGGCGTCGTAGTAGCCCGCGGACAGGGCGTAGGTGCCCAGGATGATGCGGCGCTTGACCTCCGCGCCGAAGCCCGCGGCCCGCGTGGTGCCCATCACGCGCTCGATGGTCAGGGGCCCGTCCTCGGGCAGCACGCGGTGGCCGAAGCGCACGCCGTCGTACTTGGCGAGGTTCGAGGAGACCTCCGAGGACATGATGAGGTAGTAGGCGCCCAGGGCGTACTTGAAGTGGGGGGTCTCGACCTCCACGACCTCGGCGCCCGCGGAGCGCAGCAGCTCCACGGCCTCCTGGAAGCGCTGCTGGACGCCGGGCTGGAAGCCCTCGCCCGTGAGCTCCTTGACGACGCCCACGCGCAGGCCGGCCAGCCCGCCCTCGGCGGCGCCGGCCCGTGCCTGGGCGGCGAGGTCGCCGACCGGGCCGGGCAGGGACGTCGAGTCCCGCGGGTCGTGCCCGCCGATCACCTCGTGCAGCAGCGCGGCGTCCAGCACCGTGCGCGCCACGGGGCCCACCTGGTCGAGCGAGGAGGCCATGGCGATCACGCCGTAGCGCGAGACCCCTCCGTAGGTCGGCTTGACCCCGACCGAACCGGTCAGGGCCGCCGGCTGGCGGATGGACCCGCCGGTGTCGGTGCCCAGGGCCAGCGGCGCCTGGAACGCGGTCACGGCCGCGGCGGACCCGCCGCCGGAGCCGCCCGGGATCCGGGACAGGTCCCACGGGTTGGCCGTGTCGCCGAAGGCGGAGTGCTCGTTGGAGGAGCCCATGGCGAACTCGTCGAGGTTCGTCTTGCCCAGCATCGGCATCCGGGCGGCGCGCAGCTTTCGGGTCACGGTGGCGTCGTACGGGCTCATCCAGCCCTCGAGCATCCGCGAGGCGGCGGTGGTGGGCTGGCCCTCGGTGACGATGAGGTCCTTGACCGCGATCGGCACGCCGGCGAGCTCGGGCAGCTCCTCGCCGCGGGCCCGGGCGGCGTCCACCTCGGCGGCCACGGACAGGGCCTCCTCGGCGTTGACGTGCAGGAAGGCGTTGAGCCCGGTCTTCCCGCGGCTGCGGTCGGCGGGGTCGGCGGGGGCGCCGTCGGTCTCCCGGATGCGGTCCAGGTGGGCCCGGACGGCGTCCACGGAGGTGATCTCCCCGGCGGCGAGCTGCCGGGCGAGCTCGGCGGCCGAGAGGCCGACGACGCCCTGGGGGGTTCCAGTGCTGGTCATGCGACTACTCCTCGTCCAGGATGGCGGGCACCTTGAACTTGCCCTCGGCGGCGTCGGGCGCGTTGCGCAGCGACTCCTCGGCGGTGAGGGTCTCCCCCACGACGTCCTCGCGGAAGACGTTCTGCAGCGGGATGGGGTGGCTCGTGGCCGGGACGTCCGGTCCGGCGGCCTCGCTGACGGACGCCACCGAGTCGACGACGAGGTCCAGCTCCGTCGCCATGGACCGCAGCTCCTCCTCGGTCATCTCGATGTGCGCGAGCTTCGCCAGGTGGGCGACCTGCTCGCGGGTGATCGCAGACATGCGCGCTCCTGCTCGTGATCGGGGGTGGTTTCCGGTCCAGTCTAGCCGCGCGGCGCCGCCCGCCCGTGCGGGTGGGAGCCTCCTCGAGGGGCATACCCTGGAAGCACGCACGCCCACCACACAGGAGCACCCGGACATGGCCAAGAGCACCCCCGCCCGCACGAAGAAGGACCGCGGCGCCAAGACCCGGCGCCCCGGCGCCCGGCCCGGCCGGGCCGCGCGCGCGACGTCCGCCACGGACGCCGCCAACGCGTGGCGCCAGCGGGTCAGCAAGGACGCCGCCGCGACGATCGACACGGTCGTGGCCCACGTCCAGGCCGTGGCCGAGCAGCAGCTGGGCCGGCACGGGGCGTTCCCCGCCTTCCTCGTGACCGCCCGCAAGGACGGCGAGTACGAGCTCGACAGCCTGCCGGCCGAGCAGGCCGAGGAGCTGAGCCCCGAGGCCGCCCTCGAGGCCCTGCGGGCGAGGGCGGTGGAGCTGCGCGACGACGTCCTCTGCGCCGCGGTCGCCTTCCCGGTAACCCTGCCGGACCGGTCCGGGCAGACCGCCGTGGCCATGGAGACGCAGCACCGGGAGGGCGAGTCCCTGCTGGTCATCCAGCCCTACCGGGTCAAGGGCGCGGAGCGCTCCGTGAGCTTCGGCGACGCCGCGGTCGAGCCCGCCGACCCGTGGCTGTGGACCTGAGCGCACCCGCCGCGCCTCCCCCGGCGCTCGCCGGGCACGCGAAAGGGCCCCTCCGGTCGGAGGGGCCCTTTCGGGTGCCCGCTGCGCGGCACGGCCGCGCGGGAGAGATCCGGGTGGGGATCAGACGGCGGGGACGGTGAGCACCTGGCCCGGGAAGATCAGGTTCGGGTCGGCGATGACGTCCGCGTTGGCCTCGTAGAGGTCCTCCCAGTTCTCGATGCCGAGCTTGTCGGCGATCGAGCCGAGGGTGTCGCCGGCGACGACGGTGTAGGTCTCCCCGGACACGGCGGCCGGGGCCACGGGGGCGGCCGGGGCCACGTACTCGACGACGGGGGCCTGGGCGGCGGCCGGGGCGGGAGCCGGAGCCGGAGCGGCGGCCGGCGCGGGGGCGGCCACCGCAGCGGGGGCCGGGGCCGGAGCCTCGATCGGGGCCGGGGCCTCGACGGACTGCGGGGTCACGGAGGCGGTGCCCATCGGGTTGGCGGACGGGTTGGCCGAGCCGGTGAGGCCCAGCTTCGCGGAGCAGGCGGGCCACGCGCCCCAGCCCTGGCCGTCGAGGACGTTCTCGGCCACGGCGATCTGCTGCTCACGGGAGGCGTCCTGCGGGGCGCCCTGGCCGCCGAAGGCGGCCCAGGTGGAGGGGGTGAACTGCAGGCCACCGGAGAAGCCGTTGCCGGTGCTGGTGCTCCAGTCGCCACCGGACTCGCACTGGGCGAGGGCGTCCCAGGTGGAGGCGGGGGCGGCGTTGACCGGGAGGGCCATGGCACCCACGGCGGTTCCGCCGAGGATCAGGGCGGCGGCACCGCGACGGACGTTGCGACGAACAGCGAAAGCGTTGGTCATGATGCTCCCTGAGGCCACCTGCGCTCGTTTCCGTCCCCGGATGTCTTCGCGCCGTCGTCTACCCGTGAAGGTGTTGTGGGTAAGTGCTTACAGGTGTCTGCCCTATAGACGACGTGCGGTGTTACGGCAGCACCTAGCATGATCTGGTGGCGTGCCGGACATCGGAGCCCAGGCACACCGGATCCCCGGAGGAATCCTCGGGGAAGCTGTTTATCACGATAGCGTAACGATTTTCGTTGCGCTACCCCTTCCGGGCCGCCGTGAGGTATCACACACGATCGGCCGGTACGGGGTGCCGGTCCGTGATCGGGACCGGCGAACGGAACTCGCGTTCCGGAAGCGGAGGACATGCCTCGGGAAGAACGCTTCGAATATCACGCTATGGCAACTTTTTGATCTCGGTCAAGTTACGAGAGGCATCTCACACCGGGGCGGGGCCGCGCCCGGTCCCCGGTCTCAACCGGGGATGCCGCGCTCGCGGGCCGTGATCCAGGCCGCGAGCCGCTCGGCCGCCGGCACCTCGCCCGCCGCCGGGGAGGGCAGCTCCGGCCGGCCCACCAGCGCCCCGGCCTCCTCGGCGATGAGCGCACCGGCGGCCCAGTCGTGCTCGTGCAGGCCCTGCTCGCCGTACCCGTCCAGCGTCCCGTCCGCGACCATGCACAGGTCCAGGGCCGCCGAGCCCAGGCGCCGCAGGTCCGCGTACTGCCGCATGGTGGTCAGGAACCCCGGGATCTGGCGCTCGCGCCGATCGGCGTCGAAGGAGAAGCCCGTGCCGTAGATCCGGCCCGCCCGGCCCGGCACGGGCCCCTCCAGCCGGCGGGACGTCCCGTCCGCCTCCACCCAGGCCCCGGCGCCGCGCACCGCGAAGTAGGTCCGACCCAGGGCCGGGGCGTTGACGGCGCCCACGAGCCAGTTGCCCTCGGCGTCGGCGGCGGCCACGGACGTGCAGTAGTAGACGATGCCGCGGATGAAGTTGGTGGTGCCGTCGAGCGGGTCCACCGACCAGCGGATCCCGGAGGGGTGCTCCGGCCGGTGCGTGCCGGACTCCTCCCCGGTGACCGTGTCGTGCGGACGCCGGTCCAGGATCGTGCGCAGCACGGCCTGCTCGGCGGCCACGTCGAAGCGGGTGACCCAGTCGCCCTCGCCGGACTTGCCGGTGACGCCCAGCCGCTCGGCGTCGCGGCCCCGCAGGACCTCCGCCCCGGCCTCGGCCGCCGCCAGGGCCAGCTCGAGCAGCTCCTCCAGGTGGGCGCCGGTGGGGCCGAGGCCCTCCAGCGCGTCGTCGTGCCGTCCCATGCTCAGGCCCCGTCCTCGTCGTCCGTGCTGTTTCCCGTGCTGTCGGCGGTGCTGTTCACCGTGCCGCCGGCAGTGCTGTCCACCGCGCCGCCGTCGCCCGCCGCGGCGCTCTCCGGCGTGCCCCCGGCCGCGCCGGCGAACGCCTCCGGCCCCTCGGCGAGGAGCCGTTCGAAGCCGGCCTCGTCGAGCACGGGCACGCCGAGCTGCTCGGCCTTGTCCAGCTTGGTGCCGGCGCTCTCGCCCGCCACCAGGAAGTGCGTCTTCTTCGACACGGAGCCCGAGGCCTTCCCCCCGCGCACCAGCACCGCCTCCTTCGCGGAGTCGCGGCTGAAGCGCTCGAGGGTGCCGGTGATGACCACGGTGGTGCCCTCGAGGGTCCGGGGCACGGACTCGTCCACCTCGTCCTCCATGCGCACGCCCGCTACCGCCCAGCGCTCCACGATCTCGCAGCGCCACGGCTCGGCGAACCACTCGGTCAGGGCCGCGGCGATGACGGGTCCCACGCCGTCGGCCTGGGCCAGCGTCTCCTCGTCGGCGTCGCGGATGGCCGGCAGCGAGCCGAACGCGGTGGCCAGGGACCGGGCCGCGGTCGGGCCCACGTGCCGGACGGACAGGGCCACGAGCACGCGCCACAGCGGCTGCGCCTTGGCCTTCTCGAGCTCCTCGAACAGCTTGCGGGTGGTGGCCGTGGGCTCGGACGGCTTCTTGGCCGTGCCCTTCGTCCAGAAGTACGGCACCAGCTCGGTCTCGCCCGTGGGCGTGCCGCGCGACCGCTTCTCCCGCCGGATCCGGACCTCGCGCAGGTCCTCGGGCGTGAGGTCGAAGAGGAACGCCTCGCTGGTCAGCGGCGGGTCCTCCGGCTCGTCGGGCCGGGTCAGGGCGAGGGCGGCCTCGTAGCCGAGCGCCTCGATGTCGAACGCGCCGCGGCCGGCGGCGTGGAAGACCCGCTCCCGCAGCTGGGACGGGCAGCTGCGGGCGTTGGGGCAGCGGATGTCGACGTCGCCCTCCTTCGCCGGGCGCAGCTCCGTGCCGCAGGACGGGCAGCGGGTGGGCATCACGAACTCCCGCTCCGTGCCGTCCCGCAGCGCCACCACGGGGCCCACGATCTCGGGGATCACGTCCCCGGCCTTGCGCAGCACCACGGTGTCGCCGATGAGCACGCCCTTGGCCTTCACCACGTCCTGGTTGTGCAGCGTGGCCATCTCCACCGTGGACCCGGCGACCCGCACCGGCTCCATGAGCCCGTACGGGGTGACCCGACCGGTGCGGCCCACGTTGACCAGGATGTCCTTGAGCTTCGCGTGCACCTCCTCCGGCGGGTACTTGTAGGCCACGGACCAGCGGGGCACCCGGGAGGTGTGCCCCAGCCGGAACTGGGTGCGGCGGTCGTCGACCTTGACCACGATGCCGTCGATCTCGTGGATGAGGTCGTGGCGGCGGCGGCCGAACTCCTCGATGAACGCGAGGACGTCCTCCGTGGACGGCAGCACCTTGTAGTACGGGCTGACCGGCAGGCCCCAGCGCTCGAGCAGCCCGTAGACCTCGGACTGGGTGTCGGCGTGCAGGCCCGTGGCGGCGCCCACCCCGTGCACGTACATGGACAGCCGGCGCCGGGCCGTGACCTCCGGGTCCTTCTGCCGCAGCGAGCCCGCCGCGGCGTTGCGGGGGTTGGCGAAGGGCGCGCGCCCCTCGGCCACGATCGCCTCGTTGAGCGAGCGGAAGTCGCTGGAGGAGATGAACACCTCGCCGCGGATCTCGACCTCCTCGGGGACGTCCTCGCCGGTGAGCGTGCCGGGGATGCTCGCGATGGTGCGCACGTTGTGCGTGACGTCCTCGCCCGTGGTGCCGTCGCCCCGGGTCGCGGCGCGCACGAGCTCGCCGTCGCGGTAGAGCAGGTTCACGGCCAGGCCGTCGATCTTCAGCTCGGTGAGCCACGCCGAGCCGGGGGCGTCCGGCAGCGCCTCGATCGAGGCGGTGGTCTTCTCCAGCCAGGCGGTCAGCTCGTCGATCGAGAAGACGTCCTCGAGGGAGTACATCCGCGCGAGGTGGGTCACCGGCGTGAACGCCGCGGAGACCTCGCCGCCGACCTCCTGCGTGGGCGAGTCGTTGGCCACGAGCTCCGGGTTCAGCGCCTCGATCTCCTCGAGCCGCCGGTAGAGCTCGTCGTACTCGGCGTCCGAGACGGTCGGCGCGTCCTCGACGTAGTAGGCGGTCCGGGCCGCGCGCACCCGGTCCACGAGCTCCGCGTACTGCTCCTTGAGGTCCTCGCTGGGCGGGGCGGGGTTGAGGTCCTGGCCGGTGGCGTCGACGGGTCGGGCGTCTGTCCTCTGCTGTGGGCTCACCCGACCATTGTGGCCCACGCGCCGGACGTGGTCCGCGCTCCGCCCCGCCGCGGCGGGTCAGCCGTCCAGCCGGGCCACCGTGCCCGTGAAGTGCGGGCGCCGGCGCCGCGGGTCCCAGCCGGCGCAGCGCGAGCCCCGCCAGCCGGCGCCCCGCCCGTCGTCGGCGATCGCGACCGCGACCGTGCCGGGGAGCAGGACCGGGGCCGCGAACTCCACCGTCCAGCGGAAGGGCGTCCCGGGCGGCACCCCGACCTCCGCCAGGGCGCGCGAGGCCGAGTACATGCCGTGGGCGATGGCCCCCTTCAGGCCCAGCGCCCGGGCGGTGGGCCCGGAGAGGTGGATCGGGTTCCAGTCCCCGCTGACCGCGGCGTAGTCCCGCCCGGTGCCGGCCGTCAGCCGCCAGTGCCCGGTCGGGGCCGGCGGCACGAACTCCTCGCGCGCAGCGTCGTCGGCCGTCCCGGGCACGTGCACGCCCTTGGCGAGGTAGCTCGAGCGGCCCGTCCACACGGGCTCGCCGTCCGCCCGCGCCAGACGGGCGACGACGTCGACCTGCGCGCCGGAGCGGTGCGGGCGCAGCCGCTCGGCGGAGGCGGTGATCGTGAGGTCCTCCCCCACCGTCACGGCCCCGCGGTGCTCGACCTCGTTGGCCAGGTGCACCATGCCGAGGACCGGCAGCGGGAAGTCGGGGCGGGTCAGCACGCTCATCGCCACGGGGAACGCCAGGGCGTGCAGGTACCCGGAGAAGGCCTGCGTCCCGCCGGGGCCCTCGCGCGGCGGCGCGCCGACCGTGCGGCAGAACGCCTCGTGCCCGGCCGCGTCCACCACCACGGCCTCGACCACGTGCGCCACCGCGGGCAGGGCACCCGGGGCGGCGCCGGCGCCGCCGGGGCGTGCGGGCCGTCGGCCCGGCAGCCGGCCGGTGAGCCCGCGCGGCAACAGGCCGCCGGCCGCGGCCGCCGCGGCGCGGGCGTAGAGCCCGCCGAGGGAGGGGACCTCGTCCAGGACCACGGTCTCGTACCGGTCGCCGGCCATGCTCACGCCCCCACCAGGTTCTGGCCGCACACGCGCAGCGTCTGCCCGTTGATGCCGCCGGCGGCGTCCGAGGCCAGGAAGAGCACGGCGTGGGCCACGTCCTCCGGCAGCCCGCCCTGCTGCAGGGAGTTCAGCCGGCGGGCGACCTGGCGGCGGGCCGCCGGGATCCGGGCGGTCATCTCCGTCTCGATGAACCCGGGGGCCACCGCGTTGATGCTGCCGCCGCGCCGCGCCAGCAGGGGCGCGGCGGCGGCGACCATCCCGATCACCCCGGCCTTGGAGGCGGCGTAGTTGGTCTGCCCGCGGTTGCCGGCCACGCCGCTCGTGGAGGCCAGGGAGACGATCCGAGGCGCCGGGCCCAGGCCCTCCCCGGCCAGGAGCTGCTCGTTCATCCGCAGCTGCGACTCGAGGTTCACGGCGAGCACCGAGGACCAGCGGGACTCGTCCATGTTGGCCAGCAGCTTGTCCCGGGTGATCCCGGCGTTGTGCACCACCACGTCCAGGCGGCCGAAGCGCTCCCGGGCGAGCCCGAGGATCCGCTCCCCGGCGTGCTCGTCCGTGACGTCGAGCTGCAGGGCCACGGCGTGGATCCCGTTGGCGAGCGCGGCCAGCGGCTCGCCCGCGGCGGGGACGTCGACGACGACGACGTGGGCGCCGGCGTCGGCGAGCGTGCGGGCGATCTGCGCGCCGATGCCGCGGGCCGCGCCGGTGACGGCGGCGACCCGGCCCCGCAGGGGGGCCTCCCAGTCGGCGGGCAGGGCCCCGGCGTCGTCGCCGACCGTCACGAACTGTCCCGAGACGAAGGCGCTGCGCCCGGAGAGCAGGAACCGCAGGGCGCCCAGCACGCTCGGGGCCCCGGGGTCGACGCCCTCGGCGAGCAGGACGCCGTTGGCGGTGGCCCCGCCGCGCATCTCCTGGGCGGTGGAGCGCAGGAGGCCGACGACCGCCTGGCGGGCCGCGGCGACGGCCGGGTCGAGCGGCTCCGCGGCCGCGGGCGTCGCCGAGGCCGCGCCCGTGCCGATGCCGGGCGCGGGCCGGGACACGGTGACCACCCGGCCGCCGGGAGCCAGCGAGCGCAGCACCGCGCCCAGGCCGAGCGCGGGCTCGGCCAGGTCCGCGGGCCGGGTGAGCTCGGTCAGGGCGAGCACCACGGCCCCGAACCGGTGGACGTCGTCGGGGTGGCGCCGGACGTCCAGGTCCCAGCCGAGCAGGGCCGTGGCGATCCGGTCGGCCTCCTCCCCCCGTCCCAGCACGAGGACGGGGCCGGGCACGAGCGGGTCCCCGGGACGGTGGCGGCGCAGCCGGGCGGGGGCTGGCAGCCCGAGCTGCCGGGCGAGCCTGCCGCCGGGGCCGGAGCTGACGAGGTCGAGATAGGTGTCTGCCATGGAAGAGGTCCTTGCTGTGGGGGTCGGCGGGGACGTCGGCGGGCGGGGGCTCAGCGGGCCTCGAGGACGGCGGTGACGCCCAGGCCGCCGGCGGCGCAGACCGAGATGAGCCCGCGGGCCGGGCGCCCGGTCTCGTCGGCGCGCTCGCGCAGCAGCTTGGCGAGGGTGCCGACGATGCGCCCGCCGGTCGCGGCGAAGGGGTGCCCGGCCGCGAGCGAGGAGCCCGTGACGTTGAGCCGGCTCCGGTCCACGGTGCCGAAGGCGCCGTCCAGGCCCAGCCGCTCGCGGCCGAACTGCTCGTCCTCCCACGCGGCGAGGGTCGAGAGCACGGTCGCGGCGAAGGCCTCGTGGATCTCGACGAAGTCGAAGTCGTCGAGGGCCAGGCCCTGGCGCGCCAGCAGGCGGGGCACGGCGTAGGCGCCGGCCATCAGCAGGCCCTCGTCGCCGTGCACGAAGTCCACGGCGGCCGCCTCGACGTCCACGACGTCGGCGAGCACGGGCAGGGAGTGCTCCGCGGCCCAGTCCTCGGAGGCGAGCAGCACGGTCGAGGCGCCGTCGGTGAGGGGCGTGGAGTTGCCCGCCGTCATCGTGGCCTCGGCGTCGAGGGACTTCCCGAACACCGGCTTGAGCCCGGCGAGCTTCTCCACGGAGCTGTCCGGGCGGAGGTTGTTGTCCCGGGACAGCCCGCGGAAGGGGGTGACGAGGTCGTCGAAGAACCCGCGCTCGTAGGCGGCGGCCAGGTTCTGGTGGCTCACGGCGGCGAACTCGTCCTGGGCCTCGCGGGGAATGCCCCAGCGGGCGGTGGTGAGGGCCTGGTGCTCGCCCATGGACAGCCCCGTGCGCGGTTCCCCCGTGCCGGGTGCCACCGGCTTGAGGTCGGCCGGGCGCAGGCGCGCGAGGGCCTTGAGCTTCTGCGGGGTGCTCTTGGCCCGGTTGAGCTCGAGCAGGCCGCGGCGCAGCCGCTCGCTCACCACCACGGGCGCGTCCGAGGCGGAGTCGACGCCGCCGGCCACGGCCGAGTCGATCTGGCCGAGCCGGATCTTGTTGACCAGCGTGGAGACGGCCTCCATGCCCGTGGCGCAGGCCTGCTGCACGTCGAAGGCGGGGGTGCGGGGGTCGAGGACCGAGCCGAGCACGGACTCGCGCGTGAGATTGAAGTCCTTGGGGTGCTTGAGCACGGCGCCGGCGGCGACCTCGCCGATCCGCTCCCCGGCGAGGCCGTAGCGGGCGGCCAGGCCGTCGAGGGCGGCGGTCAGCATGTCCTGGTTGCCGGCGTTGGCGTAGGCGCCGTGCGCGCGGGCGAAGGGGATGCGGTTGGCGCCGACCACGACGGCGCGGCGGGCCACGCCGGTGCGCCCGGCGCCGCTGGGGGTCGTGTGCTCCGCGGTGGGCTCGACGGTCTGCTCGGGGGTGGACTCGCTCACAGGAAACTCCTCGGTGGTGTTGTGATGCTGCTCACGTCACGAACGACAATACCTGATACCGTGGGTATCGTGAAACAGGTCGACGACACAGACTCCGCCGCCCCGGACGGCCCGTCCGCCCCGGACGGCCGCTCCTCCCGCTGGGCCCGGCACCGCGCCCAGCGGCGGACCGAGCTCATCCGCACGGCGCGCAGCGCCGTGGACGAGCTCGGCGCGCAGGCTTCCATGGAGGAGATCGCCACCGCGTGCCGGACGTCCAAGTCCGTCTACTACCGGTACTTCGGGGACAAGGCGGGACTGCAGCGCGCGGTCGGCGAGTACACCGTGACGCGGATGCGCGACCGGCTCGAGGAGGCGGCCCGCGCGGCCGGCTCCTTCGAGGACTCGGTCGAGGCAATGGTCGCGGAGTACCTGCTCAGCATCGAGCGCTCGGCGTCGGTGTACCGCTTCGTCGTGGCCCTCTCCCCCGACCCCGGGCGCTCCCGGCACGAGCGGCACCGGGCCGAGCGCACCCGCGGGGAGCGCTCCGGCAAGGAGGACGCCCCGGCCCCGGACGGCGGCGAGCGCTGGCTGATCCAGGAGTTCACCGAGTCCGTCAGCGGGCTGCTCGCGGAGGCGCACGTGCGCCACACCCCCGCCGAGCGCCGGCTGGAGGAGCCGGTGCTCAGCTACTGGGCCGCGTCCACGATCGGCATGGTCCGCGGTGCCGGCGAGGCCTGGATGAACACCCCGGACGGCACCCGGCGACCGTCCCGCGCGCGGATGACGGAGCTGATCGTGGGCTGGGCCGTCGACGGCCTGCGCCCGCCCGGCGCGCCCGTGCCGGACCAGCCGTCCACCTGACCACCACCCGGGCCGGCGCGGACCGCGGCCGGCCCCGACCACCCCGTGACCGCACCGGCCACCGCCGGTCACCCACGACAGGAGCGAACATGACCACCACCGTCGACCGACCGACCACCGCCCGGACCACCGGCGGATCCACCGCCGCGGACGACGCCGCGATCCCGGCGCCCGCCGTGGACGTCGCCGCCCTCGGCGAGGTGCTGCTCGGGCGCTGGGCCGAGGTCCGGCGCGAGACCCGCCGGATGCTGCTCGACGAGCGGCTGCACCAGCAGCCGGAGCTCGGCCACCACGAGCACCGCGAGCGCGTGCTGGGCCAGCTGCACCTGCTGGTGGAGCACGGCGCGATGAGCCGGGGACTGCCCGGGGAGTACGGCGGACACGACGACCCGGGCGGCAACGTCTCCGGGTTCGAGGAGCTGCTGCTCGGGGACCCGTCGATGCAGATCAAGGCCGGCGTGCAGTGGGGCCTGTTCGGCTCGGCCGTGCTCAACCTCGGCACCGAGGAGCACCACCGCCGCTGGCTCGCCGACATCCGGGACCTGCGGATCCCGGGCGTGTTCGCGATGACCGAGATCGGCCACGGCTCCGACGTCGCCTCGATCGGCACCACCGCGACCTACGACCCCGCCGCGGAGGAGTTCGAGATCCACACCCCCTTCAAGGCCGCGTGGAAGGACTACCTCGGCAACGCCGCCGTGCACGGGCGCGCGGCGGTGGTCTTCGCCCAGCTCGTCACCCTCGGCGTGAACCACGGGGTGCACGCCTTCTGGGTGGACCTGCGGGACGAGGACGGGAACTTCCTGCCCGGCGTGGGCGGGGAGGACGACGGCCACAAGGGCGGGCTCAACGGCATCGACAACGGGCGCCTGCACTTCACCCGGGTGCGGGTCCCGCGCACGCACCTGCTGGACAAGTACGGGTCCGTGGCCGCGGACGGCGCCTACAGCTCGCCCATCGCGAGCCCGGGCCGCCGCTTCTTCACGATGATCGGCACCCTGGTGCAGGGCCGGGTCTCCCTCGACGGCGCGGCCGTCCTGGCGAACAAGGCCGCCCTGACCATCGCGATCCGCTACGGCAGCGAGCGCCGCCAGTTCAACGCGTCCTCCGACATCCAGGAGGAGGTGCTGATGGACTACCAGCAGCACCAGCGGCGGCTGCTGCCCCGGCTGGCCGAGACCTACGCCATGCACTTCGCCCACCAGGAGCTGCTGCACAAGTACGACGACGTCTTCTCGGGCCGCGAGGACACCGACGAGAACCGGCAGGACCTCGAGACCCTCGCCGCCGCGCTCAAGGCGCTGTCCACCTGGAGCGCCCTCGACACGGTCCAGGAGTGCCGCGAGTCCTGCGGCGGCGCGGGCTTCCTGACGAAGAACCGGCTCACGTCCCTGCGCCACGACCTGGACGTCTACGCGACCTTCGAGGGCGACAACACGGTGCTGCTGCAGCTCGTGGCCAAGCGGCTGCTGTCCGACTGGGCGGAGGAGTTCAAGCAGGTCGACATGGGGGTGATGGCCCGCTACGTGGCGGGCCGGGCCACCGAGGCCACGTACCACCGGTCCGGGCTGCGCAAGCTCGGCCAGGCGTTCCGGGACACCGGGGACGTGCGCCGCTCCGTCAACGCCCTGCGCGAGGAGTCCGCGCAGCGCTCGCTGCTCACGGACCGGGTGCAGACCATGGTCGCCGAGGTCGCGGAGAACCTGCGGCCCAGCGCCAAGCTCCCGCGCGCGGAGGCCGCCGCGCTGTTCAACGAGAACCAGCACAAGCTCATCGCCGCGGCCCGCGCCCACGCGGAGCTGCTGCAGTGGGAGGCCTTCACCCGGGGCCTGGAGCAGGTCGAGGACCCGGGGACCCGCCGGGTGCTCACCTGGCTGCGCGACGTGTTCGGGCTGCGGCTCATCGAGAAGAACCTCGCGTGGTACCTCTCCTACGGCCGGCTGTCGATGCGGCGCGGGCGCAGCCTCGACGAGTACATCGACCGGCTGCTCGCCCGCCTGCGCCCGCACGCGCTCGACCTCGTGGCCGCGTTCGAGCTCGAGCCGGAGCACCTGCGGGCCGAGATCGCCACGGGGATCGAGGCGCGGCGCCAGGAGGAGGCCGCCGAGCACTACCGGCGGCTGCGCGCCTCGGGCGGCGCCCCGGTCAAGGAGAAGGCCCCCCGCCGGGAGTCCGCCACCCGTGCCGCCGGCGCCCCGGGCGAGAAGGCCGCGGAGGAGAAGAAGGAGGAGAAGCGCAAGGAGCGCCGGGCCGAGAAGCAGGCGGAGCAGCGCACGGAGCGCCGGGCGGAGCGCAAGCACGAGCGCCGGCTCGAGCTCAAGCCGCGGAAGCTCGCGGCGCAGCGGGCTGCGGCGTCCGGGGAGCCGGCCGCGGACACCGCAGCGGAGCCGGCCGAGGGCGGTGCGGGGACCGCGGCCCGGCCGGCGGGCACCGGGCCCGGCACGGACACCGCCGTGCGCCAGGACGCCTGACCCGCGCACCCCGTCCGGACCGCACCGGCCGGGCGCACCGGCGACGCCGCCCCGGGAGTCCCGGGGCGGCGTCGTCGTCCGTCCCGCGTCCGCGGACGGGAGCGGACGCGGTCAGCGGGAGACGGCCCCGGCCAGGACGTCGTCGATCTGGCCCATGGCCTGGCGCATGCCCTCCTCCATGCCCATCGCGGACATCTGCTCGAGCTGCTCCGCGCTCTCGAAGGTCGAGACCGTGGTCATCCGCGTCCGGCCGTCGACGGCCTCGAAGGTGACCACGCCGTGGGTGGCGCCCAGGGCCGGGTCCGGCTCGCCGTCCTCCCCCGCGAAGCCGTCGTCGAACTCCAGCCGGTGCGGCGGGTCCACCGCGGTGACCGTCCACCAGCCCCGGGCCTTCTCCCCGTCCGGGCCGGTCATGTGGTAGCGGCACCGCCCGCCCTCGGCGAGCTCGTGCTCCTCGAAGGTGGCGGGCCAGCCGGGAGGGCCCCACCAGCGCTCGAGCTGGCGCGGGTCCGCCCAGACCTGCCAGACCCGTTCGACGTCCGCGGCGAACTCCGCGACGAACGTCAGGGTCAGCGCCTCCGTGTCCTTGTGCACGTCGATGACCGGCATGTCTCGCTCCCTTCCTGCTGGTCCCCCCGGCCCCCGGGGGGCGTCTCCTCGGCGAGGAGGTCCTCGATGGCGCGGGACCGCCCGCGCCAGATCTGCTCGTAGTCCGCCAGCAGCCCGGCCGCCCGGCGCAGCGTGGCCGCGTTGCCGTGCACCACCTGCTCCCGGCCGCGCCGCCGCTTGGTGACCAGCGCGGCCCGCTCGAGCACGGCCACGTGCTTCTGCACGGCCGCGAAGCTCATCCGGTAGTGCCCCGCCAGCGCGGAGACCGACTGCTCCTGCCGCAGCACCCGAGTCACGATGTCCCGTCGGGTCATGTCCGCCAGGGCCCGGAAGATGCGGTCGACCTCGTCGTCCGTCAGCTCATTTTCTACAACCATTTGGTTGTATGTTAGGCCGTCCCGGCGCCCGGCACAAGAGGTCCGCGCCCCGGGGCCGCGGGGTGCGCCGGGGCCCCCGGCGAGCCGCTCAGTAGAGCCCGGCCGGGCCGGTCAGGTGGCGGTGCAGGCCGTGGGCCACGATCGTGTTGCCCAGGGCGTTGAGGTGCCGGCGGTCGCCGGCGACGACCGATCGCGGCGGCAGTCCCAGGCCCAGCCAGCGGCGGTCCGCGGCCGAGGCGCCGATCCGGTGGGGCCGCAGGCCCGGCAGGGACCACAGCCCGGGATCGCGCAGGTCGGCCATCGTGTCGTAGAACCGCTCGCCGTACTCCTGGCGGTGGACCGCGTTCACGCCGCGCACCTGCTCCCACCCCGCCGTGCCGCGCCGGTCGGCCACGGTGTGCCACTGGCCCATCACCACGGACGTGCCGGGCTCGACCTGCCAGGCCGCGCGGGTGTCGGCGAGGACCTGGTCCGGGTCCTCGATGTTGTTCTTGCCCGTCCACAGCAGGTGCACGTGGCCACGGTGGCGCTCCTCCAGCGCGGTGCGCCACCGCGCCGCCGACGCGGGCGCCACGTCGACCTCGGCCCCGGGCACCTCGCGGCGCAGCACCACGGTGTCCCCGTCCCGCGCCACGGCCCGGATCGTGCACGGGACCCCCGAGACGGTGCCCGGGACCGGCACGAGCACGCTCGGCACCCGGCCGTCCACGGTGGGCACCACCAGCTCCCCGTGGGCGGGGAGCCGGCCGACCCCGTAGCCGGAGCCCAGCCGGGGCAGGTAGGGGTGGGCGCCGCTGCGCATCGCCAGGGTCTGCCAGGACCGGTCGCCGCTGACCGCGCGCGAGGCCCCCGGCGCCTCCAGCAGCTGCGACAGCAGGTCCTCGATGCGCACCGCGGGGAAGCCCCGCGGGCGGTCCCGGTGGAGCGCGCTGGCCGCCGAGGAGGAGCCCCACAGCACGAACGGGCGCCGGCCGCCGGACGGCTCCGGCAGCGTGCCCCCGAGGGCCCCCGACACGGCGAGCACCAGGCCGGAGAGGACGAAGGAGCGGCGCGAGACGACCATGTTTTCAAAGGTAAACAGCGTCGCCGGGGGCGGTCCCGATGTGACGGCCGATGATGTCCCCCACTTCTGGGGACGCCGTGCCCCGCGGGGCCCGGGCTCAGAAGCCGGGGGCGTACTCCCCCGGCCGCACGGCGTCGGCCACGATCACGGTGACGTTGTCCCGCCCCCCGGTGCGCAGCGCGGCCTGCAGCAGCACGTCGGCCGCCTCCTTGGGGTGGGGCACCGAGGCGAGCACCCGGGCCATGTGGGCGGGGCTCAGCTCGTTGGTCAGCCCGTCCGAGCACAGCATCAGCCGGTCCCCGTGCCGGGCCGGGAGCACCCACACGTCCGGCTCCCAGACCTGGCCGGTGCCCAGGGCCCGGGTGATCACGTTGCGGCGCGGGTGCACGAGCGCCTGCGCCGAGGTGAGCTGCCCGATCGACACGAGGTACTGCACCTCGGAGTGGTCCACCGTCAGCTGCTCGATCACCGGCCCGCCGCCGTCCGCGCCCGCCCCGGCCTCGGGACCGGCCAGCCGGTAGGTCCGGGAGTCGCCCGTGTTGAACACGATCCACAGCATGCGCCCGTCGATCCGGTGCAGCCACACGCCCGTGACGGTGGTGCCCGCCCGGCCCTCGACGGCGTCCTGGATGTGCTGGTCCGCCTGCCACAGCACCGAGCGGACCCGGCGGACCGCCTCGATCGCGTCGTCGGGGATCTCCGGGTCCAGGCGCAGCTCGCGCTCCACGGTGGCGCGGAACCGGGCGATGTCCCGGGGCGGCTCCGGCTCGAGGACCTCGAAGGACCGGGAGTCCTCCAGCTGGAACAGGGGGGACGCCCCGAGCGTGCGCACGCACAGGGCGCTGGCCACCTCGCCGGCCTCGTGCCCGCCCATGCCGTCCGCCACGGCGCACATCGTGGCCGTGACCACCAGGGCGTCCTCGTTGGACTCCCGGCGCAGGCCGCGGTCCGTGGCCGCACCGGCGCGGATGACGAGGGGTGCGCTCATTCGAAGTCGACCTCCAGCCCGGGACCGGCGCCCTGGGAGAGCGCGACGGGCTGGACGTCGCCGAAGCCCCGCACGTTGCGGGTGGGCTGCGGCAGGAGGATGAAGCGGTCGTCGCCGGAGAGCACCGCCGCGGTCGAGGCGTCCACGAGCACGGAGCCCGGGTCGGTCAGCGACACGAGCCGGGAGGCGAGGTTCACCGTGGGCCCGTAGATGTCCCCGAGCCGCGGCAGCACCCGTCCCCACACGAAGGCCACGCGGGCCTGCGGGAGCTCGGGGTCGTCGCGGATCGCGCGGGCCAGGGCCAGGGAGATCTGCGCCCCGCCCTCGGGGGTCTCGGCGAGGAACATGACCTCGTCCCCGATGGTCTTGATGAGCCGGCCGCCGCCCACGGCGATCACCTCGGCGCAGCGGTTCTCGAAGCGCTGCACGAGGTTGGCCAGGGTCCGCTCGTTCATCTGCCGGGAGAGCGAGGTGTAGGAGACCAGGTCGGCGAAGCCCACCCCGCGCGCGAGCGGGAGGATGGAGGACGCCCCGTCGTCGGCCGTGGGGCCGGTGGCGGTCGAGCCGTCCGGGCGCTCCACGCGCATCGCCAGGCGCTGCACGGCGGCGTTCATCTGGCGCCGCCACGAGTAGACCAGGAGGTTCTCGATCGCGTCGATGAGGTCCGGCAGCAGGTGCAGCAGCTGCCGGCGCGCGGCGGCGTCGGTCATCCCCCGGTGGACGACCATGTCCTCGACGAGCGCCTCGACCTGCCACACCACCATGCGGTCGGTCATCTGCCCGATCGAGCGCACCAGGGACAGGGCCGCCTCCTCGGTGACCTTCTCCTCGAGGACCATCGTGGACAGCACCCGCAGGGCCTCGGAGTCCTGCTCGGTGAACCACAGGTCGTCGTCGGTGAGGTTCGGGAAGCCCAGGGCGCGCCAGACCTTGCGCGCGGACAGCAGGGACAGCCCGCCCCGGCGCGCGGCCTCCCGGCGGCGCAGGACGCGCTCCGAGCCCAGGAGGGTCTGCTCGAGGGCCTGCACGGCGGCCTTGGACTCGTCCGAGCGGTAGAGGTTCGCCTGGACGGGGTTGTGCAGGTTCAGGTTCAGCTGTGCCGTCTGGGGGCCGAGCGCGGGCTCGCCCTGGGTCTCCGAGTCCTCACTCGCCACACGTCACTCCTCTTCCTGGTGGACGGCCCGCCGGCTCCACGCTCGGCGCGGGGCGACGGACGGGCCCGGGCGTGGTGCCACGACCGCGTCGCGGTCCACTCTAGTGGTCGGGAGCCCCGGCGCACCCCCGCGGGAGCCGTCGTCCGCGGCCCACAGGTCCTCGGCGGCCCGGCGGATCAGCCCGGCCAGGCGCTGCGCCTCCGGGGCGTGCTCGAGCCGCAGCCCGCCGAGCGGCCCGAAGTCGGCCACCACGCGCCCGTCGCGCCGGCCGAGGGCGGGGCTGCGCCGGCGCTCCACGGAGACCCGGCGCAGCTGGTGCAGGGGAAGCGACACGGTCCGCCGGGCCCCGCCGGGGCGCAGCAGCACGAGGTGCCGGGTGGTGAGCACGTAGCGGGTGCGCCACCAGCGCAGGAGCGGGCGCAGGCAGCTGCGGAGCACCACCCAGCCGGCAGCCACGAGCAGGGTGAGCTCCACCCCGGCGTGCACCGTGGTCCACGGCTCCGCCACGGGGCGCCAGCGCAGCTCGAGGGCCCGCTGGGCGGTGGAGAGCGCGAACACCGTGAGCAGCAGCACCAGGAAGGGCCGGGTCAGCCGCGCGCCGTGCGCGCGGGTGGACACGAGCACGCGCTCCCCCGGCTGCAGGGCGGGACGGGCGGGCACGCTCAGTCCGTCCCGAGGGCGTCCGGGGCCGGGCGCAGGTGCACCACGTCGCCGGCCGTCACCTCGCGCAGGGCACCGCCGGCCTCGCGCACCAGCAGCCCCCCGTGCTCGCCGAGGCCCGTCGCGGTGCCTGTGACGGGGGCGGCGCCGCCGGGCAGCTCGGCGCGCACCGTGCGGCCGAGGGTCTCCATCCGCTCGCCGATCCGGGCGCGCAGCGGTCCACCGGGCCGCACGGCAGCGGCCGGGTCCGCGCAGAACTGCCGGTAGAGGGGGACGAACGCGCCCAGCACGGCCGGCAGGACGGCGGCGCGCCCGACCTCGCGGCCGGTGGCACGACGGACGGACGTGGCCGTGGCCACGGGCAGCTCCTCCTGGGCCACGTTGACGCCCGTGCCCAGCACCACCGCCGGCGGGCGCTGCTCGTCCAGGACGAGGCCCGCGAGCAGGCCGGCGACCTTGCGCCCGTCCACCAGGACGTCGTTGGGCCACTTGATCCGGGCGCCCGCCGCCGCGAGCTCCTCCAGGGCGTCCACGACCGCTGAGGCCATCAGCAGGGTCAGCCACGGGAAGTGCTGGGTGGGCAGCGGCCGGCCGCCGCCGTCGGCCGGGCGCAGCAGGACGCTGAACGTCAGGGCGGTGCCGGGCTCGGTGGTCCACACCCGGTCCAGCCGGCCGCGCCCCGCGCTCTGGTGCCCGGTGAGCACGAGGGACAGGTCGGTCCACGGACGGTCCGGGCGGGGCCCGCGCGCCTGCCGGGTGACGGCGGCCGTGAGGTGCTCGTTCGTGGAGCCGACCTCGTCGAGGACGTCGATCCGTCCCAGGCCGAGGTCCGCCAGGGCGGCGAGCACGGCGGGGGCGCGCAGGTCGGCGGCGCGGGGGTCGGGCACGGTTCTCCTCGGGGCGGTGGGCGGCGGCCGGTCGGCACGGCGCAGGCGTCGCGGTGCCGGGGGCCGTCCGCGTAGTCTTCGGACCACATCCACAGTAGTAGCCCGGTTCCCCGGGAACGGGCTGGACGGTCCCGTCCGGCCGCCGGGACCGCGGCTCGAGACCGAAGGAGCCATCGTGAGCGCAGCCGAGCACCCCACGACGTTCGCCGTCACCTACGTCTACGGGGGGCCCGCCGACGTCCTGGCCGCCCGCCGCCCCGAGCACCGGGAGTACCTCGGCGGCCTCGTGGCGCAGGGCCGCCTGCTCGCGTCCGGGCCGTTCGACGACGACGGCGCACCGGGCGCGCTGCTGGTCTTCGCCGCCGAGGACGCCGCGGCGGTCGAGCGGCTCACCGACGAGGACCCGCTGGTGCGCCACGGGGTGGTCACCGAGCGGACCGTCCGGCCCTGGAAGGTGGTCCTCGGCCGCGTCGGCTGAGCGCCGTCCGGGCGCCCCCGGCCCCGGCCCCGGAATTTGTAGGAGTTCTACAACGGAGGCCCCCGCGGCCGCGGACTAGAGTGGGCAGGTCCCCAGACCACCCCGGACCGGACCGCTCGGCCCGCCGGGCCGGCCGCGTACCAGACCACGAGGTGCTTGTGACCCACGACCTGACGACCACCGCCGGCAAGATCGCCGACTTCCACGACCGCAGGGCCCGCTCCGAGGCGCCCGCGGGGCAGGCCGCGATCGAGAAGCAGCACGCCCGCGGGAAGAACACCGCCCGCGAGCGCGTGGAGATGCTCCTGGACGAGGACTCGTTCGTGGAGTTCGACGCGCTCGCGACCCACCGCTCGACCGCCTTCGGGATGGCCGCGAAGAAGCTGCCCGGCGACGGCGTGGTCAGCGGCTACGGCACGGTGGACGGGCGCCTGGTGGCGGTCTACTCCCAGGACTTCGCGGTGTTCGGCGGGTCCCTGTCCCAGGTCAACGGCGAGAAGATCGTCAAGGTGCAGAAGTTCGCCCTGCGCAACGGCTGCCCGGTGGTCGGGATCAACGACGGCGGCGGGGCGCGGATCCAGGAGGGCGTGGCCTCCCTGGCCATGTTCGCGGACATCTTCAACATGAACGTGCGCTCCTCCGGGGTGGTCCCGCAGATCTCGCTGATCATGGGCCCGTGCGCGGGCGGGGCGGCCTACTCCCCGGCCCTGACCGACTACATCGTGATGGTCGACAAGACCTCGCACATGTTCATCACCGGCCCCGACGTCATCAAGACGGTCACGGGCGAGTCGGTGGACATGGAGACCCTGGGCGGGGCGCGCCAGCACAACGCGACCACGGGCACGGCCACGTACCTCGCCGAGGACGAGCAGGACGCGTTCGACTTCGTGCACGAGCTGCTCGAGTTCCTCCCGGCCAACAACCTGCAGGAGGCGCCCCTGCTGGACCACGACCAGGAGGACGAGGTCACGGACGTGGACCTCGCCCTCGACACGCTGGTCCCGGACTCCGCCAACCAGCCCTACGACATGCGCGCGGTGGTCGAGGCGGTCGTCGACGACGGGCACTTCCTGGAGATGCAGGCCCTCTACGCCCCCAACGTGATGATCGGCTACGCCCGGGTCGAGGGGCACACCGTGGGCATCGTGGCGAACCAGCCCCTGCAGTTCGCCGGCACGCTGGACATCGCGGCCTCCGAGAAGGCGGCCCGGTTCGTGCGCCACTGCGACGCGTTCAACGTCCCGATCCTGACCCTCGTGGACGTGCCCGGGTTCCTGCCCGGCACCGACCAGGAGTTCAACGGCATCATCCGGCGCGGCGCCAAGCTGCTCTACGCCTACGCCGAGGCGACCGTCCCGCTGGTCACCCTGATCACCCGCAAGGCCTACGGCGGGGCCTACATCGTGATGGGCTCGAAGAAGCTCGGCGCGGACATCAACCTGGCCTGGCCCACCGCGCAGATCGGCGTGATGGGCGCCCAGGGCGCCGTGGAGATCCTCTACCGCCGGGACCTCAAGGCCGCCGCCGACAACGACGAGGACGTGGACGCGCTGCGCGCCGAGCTGGTGCGCAAGTACGAGGAGAGCCTGCTCAACCCGTACCAGGCCGCCGAGCTGGGCTACGTGGACGCGGTGATCTCCCCGTCCGAGACCCGGGTGCAGGTGCTCAAGGCCCTGCGGGCCCTGCGCGACAAGCGCGCCACGACGCCCGCCAAGAAGCACGGGAACATCCCGCTGTGACGGCCCGCGAGCCCGTCGAGGGCGTCCCGTCCCTGCGCTTCACGGCCGGCAGTCCCACGCCGGAGGAGATCGCCGCCGTCACCGCCGTCCTGCTCGCGCGCCCGGGCGGGGGCGACGCCGACGCGCAGGCCACCCCGGGGCGCCGCGACCAGTTCCGCAGGATGCGGCTGGGCCTGCGGCTGCGCCCGGGCCGCGGCGCGTGGCGGCGGAGCCGGCCGGAGGAGTGAGCCCACGGCGGTGAGCCCGCGGCGGTGGTCCGCGGGCTCGGCCCGCACGGACAGGCGCCACGGTCCGGTGCCGAGGGCCGGTGCCGGGGCGACCGGCGCGTGCCGGCCGGCCCGGGGCCGGCCGACGGGCCGGTGCTCACGGCCCCCGGGGGATCCAGCGGGACACGACGAGCGCCACCGCGATGCCCGTGAGCGCGAGCACCGCCGTCACGGCCCACGTCAGGTCCCAGGTGCCCGCGGCCTGTGCGACCGACGCGACCGCGGGCGGGCCGGCGAACTGGCCCAGGGCGTTGAACTGCTGGCCCAGCCCCAGTGAGGTGGCCACCGTGGTCGGCGTGGGGGCCAGCCGCATGAGGCTCGCGATCGCCGTGGTCGGCACCACTCCCCCCACGGCGGAGAAGACCAGGACCGCGCCGTACCGGGCTCCGAAGCGCGCACCCTCGTCCAGCAGCGGGGCGAGCCCGAACGCGACCACGGCGGCCAGGCCCAGCACGGTGAAGCCCGTGCACCACAGCACCACGGGACGCACCCCGCGGTGCAGGGCCCGGCCCGCGCCGAGGTTGCCCAGCACGTTGACGCCCGCGGCGAGCGCGCTGAGCCCCGCCGCGGCGCCCGCCGCGATCCCGGCCTCGGCGTACATGGAGGGCAGGAACTGCACCACCCCGTTCCACTGGGCGGTGTAGAGCCCGAAGATCGCGGCGACCAGCCACGGCCCGGGGGCGCGCAGGGTCAGTCCGAGGCGCTGCCGCACCCCGTGCACCACCACGTGGGCCGGGTCCGGCGGGAGCACGGCGAGCACCAGCAGGCCCAGCAGGGCGGAGCCGGCCGCGGCGGCCGCCCACCAGGTGCGCCAGCCGAGGGCCTCGCTGAGCAGCCCGCCGAGCAGCAGGGACAGCGCCGCGGCCACCGGGATGTGGCAGCCCCACAGCCCCACCAGCAGCGACACCCGGGCCGGGGCCACGGTGCGCCGGATCAGGGCCGGGGCGCAGATCGACACGAGCATGAACCCCACGCCCTCCAGCACGCGGGAGCCCAGCAGCGGGGCGTACCCCGTGGAGAGCAGCCCGGTCAGGGAGCCCGCGGTGAGCAGGCCCAGCCCGAGCAGCAGGCCCCGGCGCAACCCGATCCGGTCCCCGAAGAAACCCACCACCACGCCGAGCAGCATCCCCGCCACCTGGACGGTGGAGAGCAGGAACCCGCCCTGCACCAGGCTCAGGCCGAGCTCGGCGGAGAGCACGGGCAGGGCCGGGGCGAGCTTCCAGACGTGCAGGGCGCCCACCACGCCCGCGAGCACCACGAGCAGGGCGGGCCCGGTCCCGGCGGTGCCCGAGGGACCGTCCGGAACGGTGGCGGAAGGCGCGGAGCTCGCGCGCGGCGCAGGGGCTGGCATGCTCCGCATTCTAGGGAGCGCCCGGCGCTAGGGTGACGTGCATGACCGATGAACGGCCCGACCATCCGTCCACCGCCGGTCCCGGGCCGGCGCCCCTCGGCACCGGGCGGCGCGAGCCCACCGCCGTCGACGCCGTGGCCGAGCGCTGGTTCGAGCGCACCCTGGAGCTGGACCCGGCCCAGGCGACCGTGCACGGCTTCCCCGGGCACGAGAGCGGGTACCGCGACTTCGGGCCCGAGGGCCTCGAGGCGCGGGCCGAGGCCGCCCGCCGGACGCTCGCGGAGCTCGGGCGCGCGGCCCCGGCCGACGACGTCGACCGGATCACCGGCCACGCCCTGCGCGAGCGCCTCGGCCTGGAGCTGCTGCTGCACGAGGAGGGGCTGCGGGGCTGGGAGGTCAACAACATCTCCTCCCCGGTGCAGGAGATCCGGGAGGTCTTCGACCACCTGCCGCGGCGCACCGCCGAGGACTGGGCGCACCTCGCCGGGCAGCTGCGCGCCGTGCCCGCCGCCGTGGACTCCTGGGTCCTGGGCCTGCGGCACGCCCGCTCCCTCGGCCGCTCGGCCTCGGCGGCGCAGCTGCGCAACGCGGCCCGCCAGTGCACCGGCTACGCGGCACGGCACGGTTTCTTCGACCGGCTGGCGCGCAGCCCGCACGTCCCGGACGGGCTGCGGCAGGAGGTCGCGGAGGCCGCCGGGACGGCGCGGCGCGCCTACCGGGGCCTCGCCGCCGTGCTGGGCCAGGAGCTCGCCGCGGACGCGCCCCGCCGGGACGCGGTGGGCCCGGACGTGTATCCGCTGCGCCTGCAGGAGTTCCTGGGCGCCGTCCTGGACCCGGCCACGGTCTACGCCTGGGGCGTGGAGCAGCTGCGCACCATCGTGGCGGAGCAGGAGCAGCTCGCCCACCGCATCGCCCCCGGCGCCACGGTCGCCCAGGCCATGGCGGCCCTGGACGCGGACCCGGCGCGGCAGCTGCACGGCACCGACGCGCTGCAGGCGTGGATGCAGGACCTCTCCGACGCCGCCGTGGACGCCCTGGCGGACACGCACTTCGAGCTGACGGAGCCCATGCGCCGGCTCGAGTGCCGCATCGCCCCGACCCACGACGGCGGGATCTGGTACTCGATGCCCAGCGCCGACTTCTCCCGCCCCGGGCGGATGTGGTGGTCCGTGCCCGAGGGCACCGCGACCTTCACCACCTGGGAGGAGACCACCACCGTCTACCACGAGGGCGTTCCCGGCCACCACCTGCAGTTCTCCACGGCGCTCGCCAACTCGGGCGAGCTCAACCGGTGGCGGCGGATGGGCGTGTGGGTCTCGGGCCACGGGGAGGGCTGGGCGCTGTACGCCGAGCGGCTCATGGACGAGCTGGGCCACCTGCAGGACCCCGGGGACCGGATGGGGATGCTGGACTCCCAGCGGCTGCGGGCGGCACGGGTGGTCTTCGACGTCGGCTTCCACTGCGGCTACCGCATCCCGGCGGAGCTCGGGGACGCCCTGGGCGGGGCCCGCCCCGGCGAGGTCTGGACGCCCGAGGACGGGTGGCGGTTCCTGCGCTCGAACATCGTGATGTCGGACCCGATGCTGCGCTTCGAGTGGATGCGCTACATGGGCTGGCCCGGGCAGGCGCCCTCCTACAAGGTGGGCCAGCAGCTGTGGGAGCAGGCGCGGGAGGCCGCCCGCGCCGCGGCGGGCCCGGACTTCCTGCTCCGGGACTTCCACACGCGCGCCCTGCGCCTGGGCTCGGTGGGCCTGGACACCCTGAAGTACGCACTGGCCCTGTGACCTGCGTCATTCGGGCGTCACATTTCGTCACCGTCATTCGGTGATGTATATTCTCGCGCCCTATCGTGGGCACATGATTTCCGCAGAAAGCAACCGACGTCTGCCCCGGTGGATGACCTCCTTCGGTCCGCAGATCGTGCTCGCCCTCCTCCTGGGCGTGGCCCTGGGCACCGTCGCCGACGCCCTCGGCGGCGACCCCGACACGGACCCCAACTGGCTGATGACGGCGCTGGACACCATCGGCACCAGCTACGTCAGCCTGCTCAAGGCCGCCGTGGTCCCGCTCGTCGTGACCGCGGTGATCTCCTCGATCGCCAACCTGCGGGAGGTCTCCGACGCCGCCCGGCTGGCGTGGAAGACGCTGCTGTGGTTCGGGATCACCGCCCTGATCGCGGTGACGGTCGGGCTCGTGCTCGGGCTGGTCGTCCAGCCCGGGGCGGGCAGCGGCGCCGCCGCGCCCGCCGAGGCGTACACCGGCACGCAGGGCTCGTGGCTGGGCTTCCTCACCGGCATCGTCCCCGCCAACTTCCTGGGCCTGCAGGTCTCCTCCTCGGTGGTGGACCCGGAGACCGTGCAGACCTCCCTCGGCTTCAACGTGCTGCAGGTGCTCGTGGTCTCGGCCGCCGTCGGCATCGCGGCGCTCAAGGTCGGCGCCCCGGCCGAACCCTTCCTGGCCGTGGTGCGCTCCGCGCTGGCCGTGGTGCAGAAGGTCGTCTGGTGGATCATCCGCCTCGCCCCGCTGGGCACGCTCGGGCTCATCGGCCGGGCCGTGTTCGAGTACGGCTGGACCTCGATGGGCGGGCTCGTGGCGTTCGTCGCGACCGTCTACGCCGGCCTGCTGGCCGTGGCCCTCGTGGTCTACCCGGTGCTCGTGAAGGCGCACGGGCTCTCCGTCAAACAGTACTTCTCCGGGGTGTGGCCGGCCGTGCAGCTGGGCTTCGTCTCCCGGTCCTCGGTGGGCACCATGCCCCTGACCCAGCGCGTCGCCGAGCGCAGCCTGGGCGTGCCCCGCGCCTACGCGTCCTTCGCCGTGCCGCTCGGCGCGACCACCAAGATGGACGGCTGCGCCGCGGTCTACCCCGCGGTCGCCGCCCTGTTCGTCGCGCAGTTCTACGGGATCGACCTGGACGTCACCCACTACGTGCTCATCGCGCTCGTGTCCGTGCTGGGCTCCGCGGCGACCGCCGGCACCACCGGCGCCACCGTGATGCTCACCCTGACGCTGTCCACGCTGGGCCTGCCGCTCGACGGCGTGGGGCTCCTGCTGGCCGTGGACCCGATCATCGACATGGGCCGCACCGCGCTCAACGTGGCCGGCCAGGCCCTGGTGCCCACCATCGTCGCCCACCGCGAGGGACTGCTGGACCGCGGGCTCTACGACGCCCCGCGCTCCGGCGACCCGTTCGTGCCCGAGGACGCCGAGCCCCGGGACGCCGGCGCCCAGCATGGCGGGCCCGCGCAGCCCGGCCCCGGCAGCACCGCGGCCGGCACCGCCCCCGCGGCGGGGGCCACGGAGCCGCGTCCCGAGGAGGCCCCGGCCGCCGCCCGCTGACGCCCGGCACCGCAGGCGTCCCCACGGCGCGGGGCGGGGAACCCGAGGAGTGCCCGACGCATTCCGGCGGTTCCCCGCCCCGCGCCGTTCCCGGGCGCGTCCCGGGCTATCCTGAGGAGCGGCGTGAGAGCTGCGTCACAGGAGCGAGCAGGGGAGGGCGCGAGGGCGTGACGACGGACGGACCGACGACGGCGGACCCGCAGCTGCGCCTGTCCTGGGCCCGCTCGCTGAGCCATCTCGCGGCGCCCGAGCGCTGCACCCCGCAGGTGGTGCTGGACCGCACCGACGTCCGGGAGGCCCGGGCCCCGCTGCGGATGCTGATGCCCGTGCTCGACGAGCTGCTCACCCCCCTGGCCGAGGACACCGGGCTGGTCGTGGCCGTGACGGACCCCCGGGGGGTGCTCCTGCAGGTCCGCGGCAGCGCCGCGACACGGCGGCGCGCCGAGGCGATGGGCTTCGTCGAGGGCGCCGACTGGTCCGAGCCGGCGGTGGGCACCAACGCCCCCGGCACGGCCCTGGTCCTGCGCCGACCGGTGACCGTGCACCGCGACCAGCACTTCTACCCCGAGGCCCGGCCGTGGTCCTGCACGGCGGCCCCGCTGCTGCACCCCGGGACAGGGGCGCTGCTCGGGGCGGTGGACCTCACCGGCGGGGACGCCGCCGCGGACCCGGCCACGCGGGCGCTGGTCGGCGCGGCGGTGCGCGCCGCCCGGGCCGAGCTGGCCCTGGCCCTGCGCTCCGCAGCCCCGGACCGGGGGCCGTCCCCCGCGGCGGGCCGCGCCGCCGCCCCGGCCGCCGGAGCGTTCCTGCGCGTGCTGGGCGACGCCCCGCCCGCGCTGCTCCTGGACGGGCGGGCCCTGGAGCTGACCGAGCGCCACGCCGAGATCCTCCTCGCGCTCTCCTGTGCCGCGGCCGGGCTGAGCACCGCGGAGCTGTCGGTGCAGCTGTGGGCCGGCCGGGCGCAGGAGACCACGGTCCGGGCCGAGGTGCTGCGGCTGCGCCGCCTGCTGGAGCCCCGGGGCGGCCCGGCGATCGCCTCGCGGCCCTACCGGCTCGAGTCGCCGCTGGTCTCGGACGCGGGCCGGGTGCTCGAGCTGCTGGCCCGGGGCTCCCACCGGCGGGCGCTGCGGGAGTACACCGGGGCGCTGCTGCCGCGCTCCGAGGCGCCGTCCGTCGTGGCGCTGCGCCACCGCGTCACCGGGCTGCTGCGCGAGGCCGTCCTGGCCGACGGCTCGGCCGAGGCCGTGCGCGAGTACCTGACGCTGCCGGAGGCCGCCGACGACGCCGAGGCGTGGGCGCTGCTGCTGCGCCTCCTGCCGGCCCGCTCCCCCGCCCGCGCCCGGGCGGTGCTCGAGCTGGAGCGGCTGCGCCGCTGACCTGCCCCGGTACCCGGTGCAACGTGCGTGCAACGTGGCCCTGCGTAGCGTGAGCTGCATCACAGGCCGGTCCGGACCCGAGGGGTCCGCGCCCGTGCCGGCAGCACCGTCCCGCACAAGGAGCAGGTCACCATGAGCGTCGAAACCCAGTCCCTCACCACCGTCTACGCCCAGCCCGGCACCGAGGGCTCCAAGGTCAGCTTCAAGCCCCGCTACGAGCACTGGATCGGCGGGCAGTGGGTGCCGCCCGTGCAGGGCCGGTACTTCGAGAACATCTCCCCGGTCAACGGCAAGCCCTTCACCGAGGTGGCCCGGGGCACCGCCGAGGACATCGACGCCGCGCTGGACGCCGCGTGGGCCGCCGCCCCGGCCTGGGGCAAGACCCCCGTGGCGGAGCGGGCGCTCGTGCTGCACCGGATCGCGGACCGGATGGAGCAGAACCTCGAGATGCTCGCCGTGGCCGAGACCTGGGACAACGGCAAGCCCGTGCGCGAGACCATCAACGCGGACATCGCCCTGGCCATCGACCACTTCCGCTACTTCGCCGGGGCCATCCGCGCCCAGGAGGGCACCCTCTCCCAGCTCGACGACAACACGACGTCCTACCACTTCCACGAGCCCCTGGGCGTGGTCGGCCAGATCATTCCCTGGAACTTCCCGATCCTCATGGGCGTGTGGAAGCTGGCCCCGGCCCTCGCCGCGGGCAACGCCGTCGTCCTCAAGCCGGCCGAGCAGACCCCGGCCTCGATCATGGTGCTCATGGAGCTGCTCGCGGACATCCTGCCGCCGGGCGTGGTCAACGTGGTCAACGGCTTCGGCGTGGAGGCCGGCAAGCCGCTGGCCTCGAGCCCGCGGATCCGCAAGATCGCCTTCACCGGCGAGACCACCACCGGCCGGCTCATCATGCAGTACGCCTCGCAGAACATCATCCCGGTGACCCTGGAGCTGGGCGGGAAGTCCCCGAACATCTTCTTCGAGGACGTCGCCGCCGCGCAGGACTCCTTCTACGACAAGGCGCTGGAGGGCTTCGCGTTCTTCGCCCTCAACCAGGGCGAGGTCTGCACCTGCCCCTCGCGCGCCCTGATCCAGGGCTCGATCTACGACCGGCTGCTCGCCGACGGCGTGGAGCGCGTCAAGGGCATGGTCCAGGGCAACCCGCTGGACCTCGACACCCAGGTCGGGGCGCAGGCCTCCAACGACCAGCTGCAGAAGATCCTCTCCTACATCGACATCGGCCGGCAGGAGGGCGCGAAGGTCCTCGTGGGCGGCGAGCGCAACGTCCTGGACGGGGACCTCGCCGAGGGCTTCTACGTCTCCCCCACGGTGTTCGAGGGCGAGAACTCGATGCGCATCTTCCAGGAGGAGATCTTCGGGCCCGTCCTGTCGGTCACCCGCTTCGCCGACTACGCCGACGCCATGGCCACCGCCAACGACACCCTCTACGGCCTCGGCGCCGGGGTCTGGGCCCGCAACGGAAACCTGGCCTACCGCGCCGGCCGCGACATCCAGGCCGGGCGCGTGTGGGTGAACCAGTACCACAACTACCCCGCCCACTCCGCGTTCGGCGGCTACAAGTCCTCGGGCATCGGCCGCGAGAACCACCTCATGATGCTGGACCACTACCAGCAGACCAAGAACCTGCTGGTCTCCTACTCCGAGGATGCCCAGGGCTTCTTCTAAACCGCCCTCACCCGTCCCGACCGTCCGTCCCGTTCCAGGAGGAGCACAATGAACGCCCAGCAAGCCCCGACCGTCCAGGAGTCCGCGGCCACCGCGGTCCCCCGCACCATGACCGCCGCCGTCGTCACCGCCTTCGGGCAGCCCCTCGAGGTCCAGGACCTCCCGGTCCCCGAGCCCGGCCCCGGCCAGGTCCTCGTCAAGCTGATCTCGACCGGTGTGTGCCACACCGACCTGCACGCCGCCCACGGCGACTGGCCGGTCCAGCCCACCCCGCCCTTCGTCCCGGGCCACGAGGGCGTGGGCACGGTCGTGGCCCTCGGCCCGGGCGTCACGGAGGTGCAGGAGGGCGACCTCGTGGGCAACGCCTGGCTGGCCTCGGCGTGCGGGCACTGCCGCAACTGCCGCACCGGCTGGGAGACGCTGTGCGAGGAGCAGGTCAACGGCGGCTACAGCATCGACGGGTCCTTCGGCCAGTACATGCTGGTGGACGCCCGCTTCGCCGCGCAGATCCCCGCGGGCGCCGACCCGTACGAGGTGGCGCCGGTGCTGTGCGCCGGGGTCACCGTCTACAAGGGCCTGAAGATGACCGAGGCGCGGCCCGGGGAGTGGGTGGTGATCTCCGGCATCGGCGGCCTGGGGCATCTGGCCGTGCAGTACGCGGTGGCCATGGGCCTGCGGGTCGCGGCGGTCGACGTCGCCGACGACAAGCTGGCCCTCGCCCGCAAGCACGGCGCGGAGATCACCGTCAACGCGTTCGCGGAGGACCCGGCCGAGGCCGTGCTCGCGCAGATCCCGGGCGGCGCGGACGCCGTGCTGGTGACCGCCGTGCACCCGGCCGCGTTCGGCCAGGCGATCGGCATGGTCCGCCGCGGCGGGACGATCGTGTTCAACGGCCTGCCGCCCGGGGACTTCCCGGCGCCGATCTTCGACATCGTGCTCAAGGGCCTGACCATCCGCGGGTCGATCGTGGGCACGCGCCAGGACATGGTCGAGGCCCTCGACTTCTACGCGCGCGGTCTGATCCACCCGACCTACAGCACCCGTCCGCTCGAGGACGTCAACGCGATCCTCGACGAGATGGAGAAGGGCAAGATCGAGGGCCGCGTGGTCGTCGAGTACTGAGCCGGGCGGACGCGAGGTGTCGCGTCCTGTCCCGGGCGATCGCGAGGGGTCGCGTCCTGTCGGTGAGAGAACGTCTCACCAGCAGGACGCGGCCCCTCGCGCGCGGTCAGAGCCGATCGCGACCTCGCGCGTACGCCCTGCGTATCCTGGGACGGTGACTCCCCGCCTCGTCCTCGCCTCCCGCTCCCCCGCCCGCACCAAGCTGCTGGCCGACGCCGGGATCGGCCACGACCGGCTCGTCTCCGACGTGGACGAGGACGCCGTGGTCCGGGAGCGCGGGGTGACCGGCGCCGAGGAGACCGCGATGGTCCTGGCCCGGGCCAAGGCGGAGGCCGTGGCGGCGCTGCCCGAGGCCGCCGGCGCCCTCGTGGTGGGCTGCGACTCGGTCTTCGAGCTCGACGGCGAGGTGCACGGCAAGCCCCTGGACGCCGCGACGGCGACCGCCCGGATCCGGGCCATGCGCGGGCGCTCGGGGGTGCTCCACACGGGCCACTGGCTCGTGGACACGCGCAGCCCGGCGGACGGCGGGACCGGCTGGAGCGGCGGCGCCCCCGCCAGCGCCGAGGTCTTCTTCGCGCAGATGTCCGACGACGAGGTCGCGGCCTACGTGGCCACCGGCGAGCCCCTCGAGGTGGCCGGGTCCTTCACCATCGACTCGCTCGGCGCGGCGTTCGTGGAGCGGGTGGAGGGCGACGTGCACGCCGTCGTCGGCCTGAGCCTCAGCACCCTGCGCACGCTGCTCGGCCGGGCGGGCGTCGGCGTGCCCGAGCTGTGGACCACCGCCCGCTGAGGACCGCTCCCCGCCGGGACCGCCCTGCGCTTTGTAGGACTCCTACAGAAACGGCGTCGCATTTCCGGTCCGCCGCCGGGTGGTTGGGCGATTGCTCACGACGGGGAATACAGTGCATCGGAGGATTCGACAAGGAGTGAGACGTGACCGGTAAGAACCCCGCGGACGGCGCCATCCGCCCCATCACCAAGGTGCTCGTCGCCAACCGCGGCGAGATCGCGGTGCGCGTGATCCGCGCCGCCCGCGACGAGGGCATCGCCTCCGTGGCCGTGTACGCCGACCCGGACCGGGACGCCCTGCACGCCCGCACGGCGGACGAGGCGTACGGGCTGGGCGGATCCACCGCCGCGGACTCGTACCTCGTGATCGACAAGATCCTAGACGTCGCCGCCCGCTCGGGCGCCGACGCCGTGCACCCCGGCTACGGCTTCCTGTCCGAGAACGCCGAGTTCGCCCTGGCCGTGCTCGAGGCCGGGCTGACCTGGATCGGGCCCCCGCCCGCGGCCATCGCCAAGCTCGGCGACAAGGTGGCCGCCCGCCACATCGCGGAGAAGGTCGGCGCCCCGCAGGTTCCCGGCACCACCGACCCGGTCGGCTCCGCCGAGGAGGTCCTCGCGTTCGGCGACGAGCACGGGCTGCCCCTGGCCATCAAGGCCGCGTTCGGCGGCGGCGGCCGCGGCATCAAGGTGGTCCGCAGCCGCGACGACATCCCGGAGCTCTACGAGTCCGCCGTGCGCGAGGCCACCGCGGCGTTCGGCCGCGGCGACTGCTTCGTGGAGCGCTTCCTGGACGCCCCGCGGCACGTCGAGACCCAGTGCCTGGCCGACGCCCACGGCAACGTGGTGGTCGTCTCCACCCGCGACTGCTCCCTGCAGCGGCGCAACCAGAAGCTCGTGGAGGAGGCGCCGGCGCCGTTCCTGTCCGAGGAGCAGAACCGCCTGCTCTACGCCTCCTCGAAGGCGATCCTGCGCGAGGCCGGCTACCAGGGCGCGGGCACGTGCGAGTTCCTGGTGGGCCAGGACGGCACGATCACGTTCCTGGAGGTCAACACCCGCCTGCAGGTGGAGCACCCCGTGTCCGAGGAGGTCACGGGCATCGACCTGGTGCGGGAGCAGTTCCGGCTGGCCCGCGGCGAGGCCCTCGGCTACGACGACCCCGAGGTCCGCGGCCACTCGATCGAGTTCCGCATCAACGGCGAGGACCCGGGACGGCACTTCATGCCCTCCCCCGGCACCATCGCCGCCCTCGACCTGCCCGGCGGTCCCGGCGTGCGCGTGGACTCCGGCGTGCAGGCCGGCGAGACCGTGGGCGGGAACTTCGACTCCATGCTCGCCAAGCTCATCGTCACCGGGACCACCCGGCAGCAGGCGCTCGAGCGCTCCCGCCGGGCGCTGGCGGAGCTGCGCATCGAGGGCATGCCCACCGTGGTCCCCTTCCACCGCGCCGTCGTCGCCGACCCGGCGTTCGCCCCCGCGGACGGCGCCCCGTTCTCCGTGCACACGCGGTGGATCGAGACGGAGTTCGACAACACCATCCCGCCCTTCGAGGGCGTCCCGCAGGCCGGGCCCGAGGCCGAGGAGCGCCAGGCGATCGTCGTCGAGGTCTCCGGCAAGCGCCTCGAGGTGGTCCTGCCCGCCCTGCCCGGCACGGCCAAGCCCAACGGGACCGCCGCCAAGCCCCGCAAGTCCCGCTCCGCGCGCGGCGGCGGCACCGCCGCGGCGAGCGGCGACAGCCTGAGCTCCCCGATGCAGGGGACCATCGTGAAGATCGCGGTGGACAACGGGGACGAGGTGGCCGAGGGCGATCTCGTGCTGGTGCTCGAGGCCATGAAGATGGAGCAGCCGCTGACCGCCCACAAGTCGGGCACGGTCTCGGGGCTCTCCGTGAGCCCCGGCGACACCGTCTCCGCCGGCGCCGTCCTGGCCACCATCTCCTGACGCGCCCGAGCCCGGCCCCGATGAGCACCCGACCGACCGGCTCCCCCGTGCGCTGCCTCGTGGACCTCTCCGCGCAGGACCGGCTGCGCAGCGGCGCCCCCGCCCGGGCCCCCCGGCTGCGGGTGCTCTGCTGCCCGCCCTCCGGCGCGGCCGCCGGCTACTGGCGCTTCCTGGTCCGCGAGGACGTGCACGTGCTGGGCGTCCAGTACCCCGGCCGGGAGAACCGCTTCCGGGAGCCGCCGGCCAGCTCGGTGGCCGGCCTCGCCGCGGAGGCGGCCGAGGCCGTGGCCGCCGCCCCCTGGGCCTCCACGGCGGCGTCCCCGGACGTCCCGCTCGTGGTGCTGGGCCACAGCATGGGTGCTTCCGTGGCGGTCGAGCTCGCCTCGCGGCTCGAGCACCGGGAGGGCGTCCGGGTGGCGCTGCTCGCGCTGTCCGCCAAGACCGCCCCCGGTGCCGTGGACGTCGAGGACGAGGACCTGCGGGCCGGGCTCGACCCCGGCGACCCGGGCGCGGACGACGCGCTCGCCCGGTGGCTGCGGCGGCTGGGCGGCACTCCCGAGGCGGTGCTGGCGAACCCCGAGCTGCTGGCCCTGCAGCTGCCGGCCCTGCGCGCGGACCTGCGGCTCTCGACGGCTCACGACCGGCTCCCCGCCCCGGTCCGGGCGCCCCTGCTGCTGCTGCGCGGCACGGAGGACGACACCGTGGACGCGGCCGGCATGGACGCCTGGCTGCCGGTCACCACCGGGCCCGTGCAGCGGCGGGCGTACCCCGGGGGCCACCACCCGCTCGCGGGAAACCGGGACCGGCTGCTCGCGGACCTCGAGGCGTGCGCCGCGCCCGGCCGGTCCCGGTGAGGACCGGCCCGTGAGCGCCCTGCCGTGACGGCTCCCCCGGGACCGCCCTGGGTGCCGGTCCCCGCGCCACGCCGGGCGGGCGACGTGGTCCTGGTCCGGGCGAGCGTGCCCGACCTCGTGCCGTGGGCGCGCACCGTGCAGGCCTCCTGGCTGGATCCGGCGGAGCGGGCCCGCCGGGACGGGTACCTGCGCGAGGAGGACCGCGAGGCGTTCCTCGCCCGGCGCTGCCTGCTGCGGGCCGTGCTGGCCGAGCGGCTCGGGACCGCCCCGGCCGCGGTGCCCCTGGGGCCCGCGCCCGGGGCCGCCGGGCGCAACGGCAAGCCCGCCGTGCCCGGACTGCACTTCTCCCTGTCCTCCAGCGGCGGGCACGTGCTGCTGGCCACGGGCCCGCGGGAGCTCGGGGTGGACGTGGAGCGCGTCCCCGACCCCGCCGGGGCCGAGCAGATGTCCCTGGTGCTGCACCCGGCCGAGCGGCGCCGCCTCGCCCGGACCCGGCGGCGGCGCCGGCCCGCCGCCGTCGCGCGGGTGTGGGCCCGCAAGGAGTCCCTGCTCAAGGCCCTGGGCGCCGGTCTCTCCCGCGACCCCTCCGTGGACCGGGTGGGTGCCGGCCGGTTCCCCGGCCACCCGCTGCCCGGCTGGCGGATCCTCGACCTCCCGCTGGCGCCCGGCGGCGAGGAGGCCCGGGCGGCCCTCACCGTCCGCGAGCCGTGGACCGACCGGCGTTCCAGGATGTGAGACGGAGTCTCCGGCATGCGGACGCCCCCGCGTACCATCGTGGTCTTGTCCCCGCCCACCGCTACGACCGAGGTTTCCCCATGTCCTCTTCGGTGACCGGGCAGGACGCCACCGGCGCGTCCGCCCCCTCGCTCCCCCTGTCCGACCGCGTGCCCCGCAGCCGGGTGATCCTGGCCTCCCTCGTGGGCACGACGATCGAGTTCTACGACTTCTACGTCTACGCCACCGCGGCCGTGGCCGTGTTCCCCGCCCTGTTCTTCGCGGGCGAGGACGAGACGGCCAAGCTGCTCGCCTCCATGGCCACCTTCGCCGCGGCCTTCGTCGCCCGCCCGATCGGCTCCGTGATCTTCGGGCACTTCGGCGACCGGATCGGCCGCAAGGCCACCCTGATCGGCGCCCTGCTCACCATGGGCATCGCGACGTTCCTCATCGGCCTCCTGCCCACCTACTACTCGATCGGCATCTGGGCCCCGCTCATCCTGACGATCCTGCGCTTCTGCCAGGGCCTGGGCCTGGGCGGCGAGTGGTCCGGTGCGGCCCTGCTGGCCACCGAGTACGCCGAGGAGGGCAAGCGGGCGCGCGCCGCCATGTGGCCGCAGCTCGGCGCCCCGTTCGGCTTCATCCTGGCCAACGGCTTCTTCCTGGTGCTGACCCTCGTGATGGGCTTCGTCTCGGTCGCCGACCAGGGCACGGACCACCCGTTCCTCACCTGGGGCTGGCGCATCCCGTTCCTGGCCTCCGTGGTCATGGTGGTGCTCGGCCTGTGGGTGCGGTTCAAGCTCGAGGAGACCCCGGTCTTCCAGAAGGCCCTGGACCAGGGCGAGAAGGTGCAGGCCCCGATCGTCGAGGCCTTCCGCAGCTCCTGGCTGCAGATCGTGCAGGGCACGTTCATCATGCTGGCCACCTACATGCTCTTCTACCTGATGACCGCCTGGATCCTCTCCTACGGCATCGGCAGCCCCGACAACGGCGGCCTGGGCATCCCCTACCGGGACTTCCTCGTGCTGCAGCTGCTCTCCGTGCTCCTGTTCGCCGCGATGGTGCCCGTCTCCGGGTGGGTGGCCGACCGCTTCGGCCGGCGCAGCTCGCAGCTGGTCATCACCTCGGCGATCCTGCTCTTCGGGCTCAGCTTCGGGATGCTCATGAACCCGGCCGTGGTCGGCACCGGCGAGGACGTCAGCATGCTCCGCGTGCTGTTCTTCCTCACGGTCGGCATGACCCTGATGGGCCTGACCTTCGGCTCGATGTCCGCGATCCTCCCCGAGCTGTTCCCCACGAACGTGCGCTACACCGGCTCCGGCGTCGCGTACAACGTGGCCTCCATCCTCGGCGCGGCCATCACCCCGTACGTCGCCGTCTCGCTCAACGCCGGCTACGGCGTGGGCTCCGTCGGCCTCTACCTCGCGTTCGGTGCCGTGCTGACCCTCGTGGCGCTCTGGTTCTCCCCCGAGACCAAGGACGTCGACATGGCGCACGTCGTCACCCGCCGCTGACCCGCGGGCAGCACGAGAACGGCCGCATCCCCGTCGGGGATGCGGCCGTTCTCGTGCGGCGCGGAACTCAGACGTGCACGTGCAGGCGCCGGGCGGCCTCCGAGATCGAGCCCGTGAGGGACGGGTAGATCGTGAAGGTGTCGGCGAGGTCGTCGACGTGCAGCTTGTGGGTGACGGCCAGCGAGATCGGGAAGATCAGCTCGGAGGCGCGGGGGCCCACCACCACGCCACCGATCACCGTGCCGGAGCCCTTGCGGGAGAAGATCTTCACGAAGCCGTCCTCGACCGCCATCATCTTGGCGCGGGGGTTGGTGGACAGCTTCAGCATGATGGTGTCCGCCTGGTAGGTGCCGTCCTCGATGGACTTCTCGCTCACGCCCACGGAGGCGATCTCGGGCGAGGTGAAGATGTTGGAGGCCACCAGGTGAGTGCGCAGCGGCTTCACGGCGTCGCCCATGAGGTGCGCCACGGCGATCCGGCCCTGCATGGCCGCCACGGAGGCGAGCGGGAGCACGCCCGTGCAGTCGCCCACGGCGTAGACGCCCGGCACGGTGGTGCGGGAGACGCCGTCCACCTTGATGTGCCCGGAGTCGGCGCGGGCCACGCCGACCTCCTCCAGGCCGAGGTCATCGGTCGCGGGGATCGCGCCGACCGCGAGCAGGCAGTGCGAGCCGGCGATCTTGCGCCCGTCGGAGAGGGTCGCGACCACCCCGTTCTCGGTGCGCTCCACGGAGTCGGCGCGGGTGCGGCTCAGCACGTTCATGCCGCGGCGCTCGAACACGTTCTCGAGCACGGCCGCCGCGTCCTGGTCCTCCCCCGGCAGCACCTGGTCCCGGGAGGACACGAGGGTGACCTCGGCCCCGAGACCCCGGTAGGCCGAGGCGAACTCCGCGCCGGTCACGCCGGAGCCGACCACGATCATGTGCTCGGGGACCTCGGTGAGGTGGTAGACCTGCTTCCAGTTGAAGATCCGCTCCCCGTCCGGCATCGCCGAGGGCAGCTCGCGCGGCAGGGACCCGACGGCCAGCAGCACGGCCTGCGCGTCGAGGGCGTACTCCAGCCCGTCCTCGGTGGTGACCTGCACGCTCGTGGGGCTGAGCAGCCGGCCGGTGCCCGCGATCACCTTCACCCCCACCCGCTCGAGCCCGCGCTTGATGTCCCGGGACTGGGACGCCGCCAGGCGCAGCAGGCGGGTGTTGACCTTCTCCAGGTCCACGCCGAGGTGGTTGATCTCGTCGCCGTCCATGCTGCCCCCGCGCACGTGCACCCCCAGGTCCGCGGCCTCGGCGAAGCGGGTCATCGCGTCGGCGGAGGCGATGAGCGTCTTGGAGGGCACCACGTCCGTCAGCACCGCGGAGCCGCCCAGGCCCTGCTGCTCGACGATGGTCACGTCCGCGCCGAGGCTGGCCGCGACGAGAGCGGCCTCGTAGCCGCCGGGACCGCCCCCGATGATGACGAGCTTCTGGATGGAGAATTCGCTGTGTGCAGTCACCCGGCCATTCTTGCAGGTGCTGCTCTCCCGCGGGAACCGGCCCCGCCGCGCCTGGGCGGCCCGCGACCATGCGGTAGTTTGGGCCGCGTGGACACCAAGCACAGCGCCGACCCGGCCGACCCCTTCGAGCTCGCCCAGGAGGCCGCGGAGGCTCTCCGCCGGGCCACCGGGGTCCGCACGCACGAGATCGCCCTGACCCTCGGCTCCGGCTGGGGGCAGGCCGCCGAGCTGATCGGCGAGACCGTCGCCGAGGTCCCGGCCGCGGAGATCCCCGGGTTCACCCCGCCCGCCCTCGAGGGCCACGTGGGCACGCTGCGCTCCGTGCGCACCGCGGCCGGCCGGCACGCGCTGGTGATCGGCGCCCGCACCCACTTCTACGAGGGCCGGGGCGTGCGCCCGGTGGTCCACGGCGTGCGCACCGCGGCCGCCGCCGGGGCGCGCACCATGATCCTGACCAACGGCTGCGGCGGGCTGAACCCGTCCTGGGGCCCCGGCACCCCGGTGCTCATCAGCGACCACCTCAACCTCACCGGCCGGTCCCCGCTCGAGGGCGCCACGTTCGTGGACCTCACCGACCTGTACTCCCCGCGGCTGCGGGAGCTGGCCCGCGGGGTCGACCCCACCCTCGACGAAGGGGTCTACGCGCAGTTCCCCGGCCCGCACTACGAGACCCCGGCCGAGGTCCGGATGGCCGGGGTGCTGGGCGCCGACCTCGTCGGGATGTCCACCGCCCTGGAGGCCATCGCCGCCCGGCACGCGGGGATGGAGGTCTTCGGCATCTCGCTGGTGACCAACCAGGCCGCCGGGATCTCCGCGTCCCCGCTCTCCCACGAGGAGGTCCTCGAGTCCGGGCGGGCCGCGGGCGCCCGGATCTCCGGGCTGCTCGCCCGCATCGTCGCCCAGCTCTGAACCGGCCCGGGCCGGGGCGGGATCCCGGTCCGGCGCACCGGACGTCCCCAGGAGGCCGCGCCATGACCACCGATCCCCGCCCCGAGCCGCAGCTCCTCGACGCCGCGCGCGCGTGGGCCGCCGCCGACCCGGACCCCGTCACCCGCGCTGAGCTGGCTGGCCTCGTCGAGGCCGCCGCGACGGGTGACGCCGCGGCGCGGGCGGAGCTCGCGGACCGCTTCTCGGGCACCCTCCAGTTCGGCACCGCGGGCCTGCGGGCGGCCATGGGCGCCGGGCCGATGCGGATGAACCGGGTGGTGGTGCTGCGCGCCGCCGCGGGGCTGGCCGCCCATGTGCTGGCTGCGGACGCCGCGGCGGGCTCCGCCCGGCGCCCCCGCGCGGTGGTCGGCTACGACGCCCGGCACTCCTCCGACGTCTTCGCCCGGGACACCGCCGCGGTGTTCACGGCCGCCGGGATCGAGACGCTGCTGATGCCCTCGGCGCTGCCCACCCCCGTGCTCGCGTGGGCGGTGCGGGCCCTCGAGGCCGAGGTCGGCGTGATGGTCACGGCCAGCCACAACCCGCCGGCCGACAACGGCTACAAGGTCTACCTCGGCGGCCGGGCCGTGGAGCCCGAGGCGCGCGGCTGCCAGATCGTGGCCCCGCACGACCGGATGATCGCCCAGCGGATCGAGTCCGTGGGCCCCGTCGAGGGAATCGCCCGGGCGCAGGACGGCTGGACCGTCCTGCCGGACGCCGTCGAGCGGGACTACCTCGACGCCGTGCTCCCCGCCGTCGTCCCCTCCGCCGTCCCCGGGGACCCGGGCGCCGGGCGGCCGCTGCGGATCGTCCTGACCCCGATGCACGGGGTGGGCGGGCGCACGACGACGGAGGCCCTGCGGCGGGCCGGTCTCGCCGACGTCCACCTGGTCCCCGAGCAGGCGGAGCCGGACCCGGACTTCCCCACCGTCGCCTTCCCCAACCCCGAGGAGCCCGGCGCCCTCGACCTGGCCCTGGCCACCGCCCGTTCCGTGGGGGCGGACCTAGTGCTCGCCAACGACCCCGACGCGGACCGGGTGGCCGTGGCCGTCCCGGTGCCCGGCGACCCGGGGCAGGACTGGCGGATGCTGCGCGGCGACGAGGTCGGCGTGCTGCTCGGCCAGGCCGCCGCGGCGCGGTGCGCGGACCGCGCCGGCGCCGTGCTCGCCAACTCGATCGTGTCCTCCCGGCTGCTGGGCCGGATCGCGGCGGCGGCCGGGATCGAGCACCGGGAGACGCTCACCGGGTTCAAGTGGATCGCCCGCGTCCCGGGGCTGGTGTACGGCTACGAGGAGGCGCTCGGCTACTGCGTGGCCCCGGACGTGGTCCGGGACAAGGACGGGATCAGCGCGGCCGTGGCCGTGGCGGTGCTCGCCGACGAGCTGCGCGAGCAGGGCCGGACCCTGCTGGACGTGCTGGACGACCTCGCCCTGGCCCACGGGGTGCACGCGACCGACCAGCTGAGCATCCGGGTCGCGGACCTGGCCCGCATCCCGGCCATGACGGCCGCCCTGCGGGACGCCCCGCCGGCCGCGCTGGGCGGCTCGGACGTCGTGGAGGTCGTGGACCTCGCCTCCCCGGGCACCGGGCTGCCACCCACCGAGGGGCTGCGCCTGCTCACCGCGGACGGCGCCCGGGTCGTCGTGCGCCCGTCCGGCACGGAGCCCAAGCTCAAGTGCTACCTCGAGGTGGTCTCCCCGGTGGTCGGCCGGTCCGGGCTGCCCGCGGCCCGGGCGGAGGCGCAGGAGCGGCTCGGCCGGATCCGCGGCGAGCTCGAGGCCGCGCTGGGGCTCTGACCGAGCGGCCGTCCCGGCCGTGCCGCCCTCCGCACGGATCCCGGCGGTGCGCAGCCTCCGGCGTCGTCGGTTTCTAGGGCCGGTCCGCGCCTCCGGTCGCGGACCAGGGGGCCGGGTTCCTTGCCGCGACCTCGCCGCGGGCCAGGACCCGGCGCGAGATGGCGCGGGTGGAGCGGGTGACCACCTTCTCCAGCGGCCCCTGGCCCAGACGGCGCTGCCAGAGGATTGCCACGACCGCGAAGGCGAGGATCTGTCCCCAGAACCACAGGTAGGGGGCGTCCCAGAACAGTTCCAGCCACATGACGAGCAGGTGGGACACGTAGAGGGTGAAGGTCATGGCCCCCATCGCCGTCAGAGGAGTGAGCACCCGGTCCACCGCCCGGGGCAGCAGCAGGAACACGCCCAGGGTGAGCAGCGCGACGCCCAGGCTCAGGAGCAGGGAGAACGGGGTGTTCGAGTGCGCGCCGGGCACGAGCAGCCACCACAGCGTGGTGGTCGGCAGCTCCGGGTCGGCACCGAAGACGATGACCTCGTCGATCTGGGACTCGGTCATCCACGGGGTCGCGCCGGCGATGGCGTCATAGCCGCCCAGCCGCAGCGCGAGCGCGGAGCCGGCCCAGGTGACGGCGGCGAGTGCGGCCCCCACGGCGGCCAGAGCGGCCTGGACCCGGCGGTTCCCCAGGTCCATCCGGCCCAGGGCGATCCCGGTGCACACGAACGTCATCCACGGCAGCGCGGGGTAGGAACCCGTGAGGAAGAGGTGGGCCACGACGCCACCGGGGTCCTGGACGAGGTCCAGCAGGCTGGGGTTGTCGTAGACGTGGGCGGGGAGGTGGTCGAGGGACAGCTGCATCAGGAACGGCGAGATCAGCGCGAACAGACCGGCGCTGAGGAGCAGGTAGCGGATCCGCAGGCCGAGGAACGGAATGGCCAGCAGGAAGAAGATCCCGTAGTAGACGAGGATGTTGTCCCACGGCAGCACCAGGAACCCGAGGAGGAAGCCGACCAGGCCGATGATCGCGGCGCGGCCGACCTGGGCCCATCGGGAGGCCGTGCGCCGGCGGCCGGTGTGCGGGGTGCGGCCGCCCGTGGTGAAGGCCAGGCTCACGCCCGCCAGAGTGGCGAACAGGGCGGACGAGTGGCCCGCGAACAGGGTCCAGGTGAGCGTGGGATCCCCGGTCTCCTCGCTGTACAGGGGCAGCGTGTGCACGGCGACCATGCCGAAGAGGGCGAACCCGCGGGCGGCGTCGACACCGGTGAGACGCCGGGACCTTCCGCGTGCCTCGGGGGCGCCCGGCCCGGGCCCGCCGGGCAGGACCCCGGTGGCGGCGGACGCCCCGGACGGCGGCGTGCGTTCTGCGGACATGTCGGTTCCCCCGTGGATCGGTCGGCCCGTGCCCCCCGGCACGGCGCCCGGTGCCCGTCCGGGCGTCGTGATCGACGGCTCGCGGTGCACCGGTGCACCGCCCAGCTTACAAGAGCAAACGCCGGATGGGACGCGTTCTAGGCATCGTCCTGGGCCTCCGTGCGCTCCTCGGCGGCACTGAGCATGCGCTCGAGGATGCGGGCGTACGGCAGCCCGAAGTGGTCCACGCCCTCCCGGGTCCGGATCCGGGCGTGCTCGAAGCCCTGGTCCTCGTACCAGTGGTGGCCGTCCCACGCCGCGGACAGGGCGTCGAAATCCGCCTGCGGATCGGTGCCGTCGTCCTCCGTGCCCACGTCCCAGCGCAGGCGCAGCTCCTCGAGCTGCTCGCGGGCGGGCTCCGCGGAGGGCGAGTCCGGGGCCTGCCCGCCGCCCATCATGATCGCGCCGCCGCCGGGCACGAGGTCGATGTGGTCCGCCAGCAGCTCCTGGCTGATGAACTGGGCCCCGCCGGAGTACCCGGTCAGCCAGGTCCGGGAGCGGTCGATGTCGTACTCCGGCTCGATGCGCTCGTCGACGAGCGCCCGGAACCACCGCCCGTTGTGGTCCCGCTCCTCCCACCAGGTGGTGTCCCCCGAGCGGTCGGGGGTCCGCGGGACCACCAGCAGCATGTTGTGCTCCCGGGCGACCTCGGCCAGGCAGGAGGAGGTGTACTCGGGGCTCTCGTACTCGAAGGCTCCGTCCCCGTGGAAGTGGTACACGACGCCCACCGGCCGGTCCCAGTCGAGGCCCTCGGCGAAGACGTGGTAGGAGCTCGTGATGCCCTCGTGCTCGAACTCGAGCTGGAAGCGGTCCTGCCGCTCCTGCCCGGGGCCGAACACGCGGGCGTCCAGCACGGCACCGTCCGTGGGCCCGCCGGGCCCGCGGGCCGTCACCCGGACGCCGTCGAGGCCGTAGCGGGCGCACGAGACGGTCTCGGGGGCCTCGGCCTCCGGGGGCTCCTCGGCGCCCCGGTCGACCAGGAGGGCCACCGTCGCGACGAGCAGGACCACCAGCGCCAGGGCGCCCGCCACGAGCAGGCGCAGCCGGCGCCGGGCGCGCCGGGACCGTTCGCCGCGGTGGCGGTGCTGGTGCCGCGGCCACCGGAGGCCGCGCCAGGGGTGTTGTCGTGTCACTCGGTCATCTTACGGAGGAGCGCCTGGGAGAACGCCGACGACCTGCCGTCAGCCGGGCAGGCCGATGTGCACCCGGCCGTCCCGCACCTCGACCGGGTGCACCGGCAGGTCGGGGCCGTCGCCGGTGAGACACCGGCCCGTCGCGAGGTCGTAGACCTCCTTGTGCAGCGGCGAGGCGACCGTGACGGCCGGACCGCGGGAGCCGAGGATGCCGCGGGCCATCACGCAGGCACCGGTGCGCGGATCGCGGTGGTCGGCCGCCAGCACCGTCGTGGCGTCCAGCCGGTACAGGGCCACCTGGCGGCCCACCACCCGGGCGGCCTCCCCCCACAGGGGTTCGAGGTCGTCCAGAGCGCACACGTCGTGCCAGACGGTCCCGGCGGTCCGGGCGGGCGCCTCGAGCAGGGCCGGGGCCGGAGCCGAAGTCCGGGCCTGGGTCGGGATCAGGGTCGTGGTCATGGGGGCCTCCTGCGGCTCGGCGGATCGTCTGCGGCTCGGTGGGTCGTCGTGCTCGACGCTAGGCGCGGCGGATGACGCGCACGCGCCGGGGCCGTTTCACTCGGGTCAAAGCCCGCTCACACAGGGCGGGCGGCCCGGTGAGGAAGCCGTAAGGCGACCGGAACGGCGGGGCAACGGCGGGGCAATCCCCCGCTCCTAGGGTCGAGTCCGACGCCCCAGCCGCTCACCGATCCCCGGAGGTCCCCGTGCCGCGCTCCCCCTTCTCGCCGCAGTCCCCGCAGCACGTCGTCGTGGTCGGCGGCGGGCCCGCCGCCCACCGCTTCGCGGAGGCGGTGCTCTCCGCGCAGGACCACCACGTGCGCCTGACCGTGTTCGCCGACGAGCCGTGGACCCCCTACGACCGCGTCCAGCTGTCCAGGGCGCTGACCGGCCCCGACGGCGCGGTGGACCTGACCCTGGGTGGCGGCACCGTGTGGCAGGACCCGCGGGTGGACCTCCGCCAGGGCGTGAAGGCCCGCGAGATCGACCCCGCGGCGCGCACGGTCACCGCGGCCGACGGCACCGTGACCGGCTACGACGAGCTCGTCCTGGCCACCGGCTCCGACGCCGCCCGCCTGGACGTCCCCGGCGCCCACCACGCGTTCGTCTTCCGCACCCTCGACGACGTCGCGGGGATCCGCGCCGAGGTCGAGCGGCTGCGCGCCCGCTACGGGCGCACCCCGCACGGCGTGGTCATCGGCGGCGGCCTCCTCGGCCTGGAGGCCGCGGGCGGGCTGCAGGAGCTCGGCGCGGAGGCCACGGTGGTGCACTCCCGCAAGTGGCTCATGAACGCGCAGCTCGACGAGGGCGCCGGCCGCTCCCTCAACGCCCTCATCTCCGCGCGCGGCGTGCGCCTGCACCTCGGCGAGCGGCCCTCCGGCGTGGGGCTGCGCAAGTCCGACGGCGAGGTGTGCGCCGTCGAGTTCCGGGACTCCCCCGCCCTCGAGGCGGACCTCGTGATCGTGGCCACCGGCATCCGGGCCCGCGACCGGCTGGCGTTCAACGCCGGCCTGGAGACCGCCCCGCGCGGCGGCGTGGTGATCGACGAGGCGTGCCGCACCTCCGCGGAGCACGTGTGGGCGATCGGCGAGGTCGCCTCCTGGAACGGCGAGCGCCTCGGGCTCGTGGCCCCCGCGAACACCATGGCCGAGATCGTCGCGGACCGGCTCGCGGGCGGGCGCTCCAGCTTCGACGGCTTCGACACCGCGACCAAGCTCAAGCTCTCCGGCGTGGACGTCGCGTCCTTCGGCGACGCCTACGGCGAGACCGAGGACTGCCTCGAGGTCGTCTACGCGGACCCCGCCCGCGGGATGTACCAGAAGATCGTGACCACCCAGGACGCGAGGACCCTGCTGGGCGGGGTGTTCGTGGGCGACGCCGAGCCGTACAACGCCCTGCGCCCGCTGCTGGGCCGGGAGCTGCCAGGCGAGCCCGGCGCCTACCTCTCCGCCTCCGGCGGGGACGCCCCGGCCGGGGACCTGCCCGACGACGCCGTCATCTGCTCCTGCAACAACGTCACGACCGGGGCGGTGCGGGAGCAGATCTCCTGCGGCGTGCACGAGATCGGTGAGCTGAAGACGTGCTCGCGGGCCGGCACGCAGTGCGGGTCCTGCCTGCCGATGCTCAAGAAGACCCTGGACCGGGAGCTGGCCAAGGCCGGCGTGGAGATCTCGAAGGCGCTGTGCGAGCACTTCGCGCTCTCCCGCGCCGAGCTCTTCGAGGCCGTGCGCGCCCTCGACCTCGGCTCCTGGGACGAGGTCGTCGCCCGCTTCGGCACCGGCCTGGGCTGCGACATCTGCAAGCCCGTGGTCGCCTCCGTGCTCGCCTCCCAGCGGGACGAGTACGTGCTCGACTCCGGCCGGGGCGCCCTGCAGGACACCAACGACCGGGCGCTGGCCAACATGCAGAAGGACGGCACGTACTCCGTGGTCCCGCGCGTCCCGGCCGGGGAGATCACCCCGGAGAAGCTCATCGTGCTCGGCGAGGTCGCCCGGAAGTACGGCCTCTACACGAAGATCACCGGGGCCCTGCGGGTGGACATGTTCGGGGCCCGGCTCGAGCAGCTGCCCGAGATCTGGCGGGAGCTCGTGGACGCCGGCTTCGAGTCCGGCCAGGCCTACGGCAAGGCGCTGCGCAACGTGAAGTCCTGCGTGGGCTCCACCTGGTGCCGCTACGGGGTGCAGGACTCCGTGGGCATGGCCGTGCGGCTGGAGCTGCGCTACCGGGGGCTGCGCTCCCCCCACAAGTTCAAGATGGGCGTCTCCGGCTGCGCCCGCGAGTGCGCCGAGGCCCGCGGCAAGGACGTGGGCATCATCTCCACGACCGACGGCTGGAACCTCTACACCGGCGGCAACGGCGGGGCGAACCCCGCCCACGCCCAGCTGCTGGCCCAGGGCCTGGACGACGAGACCCTGGTCCGGTACATCGACCGGTACCTGATGTACTACATCCGCACCGCGGACCGGATGCAGCGCACGGCCCGGTGGCAGGAGGAGCTCGACGGCGGGATCGACCACGCGCGCGCCGTCGTCGTCGAGGACTCCCTGGGCATCGGCGGGGAGCTCGAGGCCGCGATGGCCCAGCACGTGGACCGCTACGAGGACGAGTGGGCCGCCACGCTGAGAGACCCCGAGCGGCTGCGCCGCTTCCGCTCCTTCGTCAACGACGCCGCCCCGGACGACTCCCAGGACTACGTGCTCGAACGCGGCCAGCGCCGGCCCGCGACCGACGCCGAGCGCGCCGCCGCCGAGGCCGGCGAGGGCCCCGTGCTGCTGACCGGCCCGCGCATCCCCGTGCGCGAGGGCGCCGCGGCCGCCGGCGCCTGAGCCCGAGCGCTCCGTCGAGAGCCGCTCGGGGCCGGACAGGATCCCCGGCCGCGCAGGGCACCGCACCGGCCCCGCATCGTCCGTCCACGGTCCGCTCCAGCGCGTCCGCCGCTGCTCCCCTCCTCCTCCCCCCATTGCCGTGACCTGCCGTCGTCGGGCACGATGACGACCCCGGCGGGTCACAGCCGGTGCTCCCGGGACCGGTGCCGCCGCGCAGCGGCGGACGGCCGACGGCAGCGTTCGATCGACGAGGGAGCGGATCATGCAGATGGGACTGGTAGGGCTGGGCAAGATGGGCGGCAACATGCGCGAGCGGCTGCGCGAGGCCGGGCACACCGTCGTGGGCTACGACACCGATCCGGAGCTCTCCGACACCGAGAGCCTCGAGGCGATGGTGGAGCGGATCGACCATGAGCCGCAGGTCGTGTGGGTCATGGTCCCGGACCGGGTGGTGGACCCGGTGATCGACGAGCTGTCCGGGCTGCTCGGGGCGGGGGACGTGATCATCGACGGCGGGAACTCCCGGTGGACCCACGACGCCCCCCGGGCGCGGAAGCTGGCCGAGAAGGGCATCGAGTACCTGGACTGCGGGGTCTCCGGCGGCGTGTGGGGCATCACCCAGGGCTATGCCCTCATGGTCGGCGGGGACGAGAGCACCGTGGCCAAGGCGCAGCCGATCTTCGACTCGCTCAAGCCCGCGGGCGAGTTCGGCTTCGTGCACGCCGGTGAGCACGGTGCGGGCCACTTCGCGAAGATGGTCCACAACGGCATCGAGTACGCGATCATGCAGGCCTACGCCGAGGGCTGGGAGCTGCTCGAGGCCGCCGGCCACGTCCGCTCGGTGCGGGAGACGTTCAACTCCTGGCGCGAGGGGTCGGTGATCAAGTCCTGGCTGCTGGACCTGGCCGTGAACGCGCTGAACGAGGACGAGCACCTGGACCGGCTCGCCGGCTACGCCGAGGACTCCGGCGAGGGCCGCTGGACGGTGGAGGCCGCCCTGGACCTCGCGGTGCCGGTGCCCAACATCTCCAACGCCCTCTTCGCCCGCTTCACCTCCCGGCAGGACGAGTCGCCGGCGATGAGGATGATCGCGGCGATGCGCAACCAGTTCGGCGGCCACACGGTCCGGGACGTGGCCGCGGGTCCCGAGCACGTCGAGGCCGCACCCGGCGAGGAGCCGGCCCACCCCGGGGAGCAGTGAGCGCCCCTCCCTCCGTCCCGTGTGCGGAACGGGTGGTGCGGAACCGGAAACCTGGCGAAACACCCCGGTCACAGGACCGACCTACGCTCGGGGCATGACCGCTGCCCCCTCCTGCCCCGCGACCGGTGAGCCCGGCGGACCCGGCGCGCTCGGGGAGCTGACCGGCTTCCGCGTCGGCGTGACGGCCCACCGCCGCGCCACGGACTTCATCGCCGCCCTGGAGCGCCGCGGTGCGCAGGTGGTGCACGCGCCCGCCCTGCGGATATCCCCCGTGGCCGAGGACACCCGGGTGGTCGAGGACACCCGCGCCCTGCTCGCCCACCGGCCGGAGATCGTCGTGGTGACCACGGCCTACGGGCTGCGCCGGTGGTTCGAGGCCGCCGACGCCGCGGGCCTCGGCGAGGACCTGCGGGACGCCTTCCGGGCCGCCCGGGTCCTCACCCGCGGGGCGAAGGCCCGGGGCCAGGTGCTCGCCCTCGAGCTCGAGGACGCGGAGGTCTCCGAGGACGAGCGGACCTCCTCGGTGGTCGACCGGCTCGTGGCCGACGGCGTGGCCGGCGCCCGCGTGGCCGTCCAGCTGCACGGGATGGCCGACGAGCTCCAGCTGGAACGCCTCGTGGCCGCCGGGGCGCGGGTGGACACGGTGGCCCCGTACCGGTGGCTCTCCGCCGACGACGGCGAGCGTCTGCCCGCCCTGATCCGCGACGTGTGCGAGCGGCGCCTGGACGTGCTGACCTTCACGGCCGCCCCCGCGGTGGACTCCCTGTTCAGCACCGCCCAGGAGCTGGGCCGCTGGGCGGACCTCGTGGACGCCCTGCGCACCGACGTCACGGCCGCCGCGGTGGGGCCCGTGTGCGCCGGGCCGCTGCGCGAGGCCGGGGTGGAGCCGCTCGTGCCGGAGCGCTACCGGCTGGGAGCCCTGGTCCGGGCGGTGTGCACCCACGCGGTCGAGGAGCGCACCCTGGTGGTGCCCACCCGGCACGGGACGCTGCGGCTGATGAGCACGGGCGCCGCCCTGGAGGACGTGTTCGTCCCGCTCTCCGACGCCCAGGTCGCGGTGCTGCGCGCGCTCGCGGCGCACCCCGGGGCGGTCGTCCCGCGGGGGCTGCTGCTGTCCGCGGTGCCGGGTCTGGAGACCGAGCACGCCCTGGAGATGGTGATCTCCCGGCTGCGGAAGGTCCTGCCCGCGCCCCTGGTCGGGACCGTGATCAAGCGCGGCTACCGGCTGGACCGCTGAGCCACGGCCCTCCGGACCGGCCGGACCGCGGCGCTCATCGCCCGCTCGACCGGGCCCGCCCCGAAGGCCCGCTGCCAGGCGAGGGCGAACAGCACGGAGAGCACCAGGCTCGCGATCAGCCAGAGCACGGGAGCGGTGTAGAACAGCTCGAAGGTCAGGAAGACGAGGTGCGCCGTGTACAGGGTGAGCGTCATCGCCCCGAGGGCGGCCACCGGCTGCAGCCACGCCCCGTGCCGGCGGGCGAGCAGCAGGCACGTCCCGACGACCGCCAGGCTCACCCCGAGGCTCCAGGCCACGGAGAACGGCGTGTTGACGTCCGGGGTGGTGAGCACGAGCCACCACGGCGTGCTGGTCGGCAACGTCCCCGTGGGGCCGTAGACGAGCAGGCTCTCGAGCTGCACCGCGGTGAGGTCCGGGTCGCTGAAGAGCAGGCGCGTGTAGACGTCCCCGGCGTAGAGCAGCTGCCGTGAGACGAGCTTCGCGGTCACCGCGAGCGCCGCGCCCACCACGAGCAGCCGGACCTGGACCTCGCGCCGGCGCAGGTTGAGCCGTCCGATGGCCATCCCCGTCAGCACGTAGGCCAGGTACGGCAGCGCCGGGTAGGTGCCCGTGAGGAGCAGCTGCCCGAGCACCGCGAGCGGTTCGGCGGCCAGGGTGGCGAAGGTCGGGTTGTAGGAGGACCACTCCGGCAGCACGTCGGCCAGGAGGTGCAGCAGCAGCGGACCGGTCACCAGGAAGACCGCCGCACCGATGAACAGGGCCCGCGGCCCGAGCCCCAGGAAGGGCAGGGCCAGCAGGAAGTAGGCGGCGAAGTAGATCAGGATGTTGTAGGCGGGGGGCTCCGGCGGCATGAGCAGGCCGATGAGCAGCCCGAGGAGCAGGAGCAGCAGCGCGCGCACCACGATGCCCGCCCGGGCGGCCGTCATCTCGCGGCCCCGGTAGGGCCGGCGGCCGCCGGAGGTGAACGCCAACCCCGTGCCGGCCAGGAGGGCGAACAGGGCCGGGGAGTCGCCGGGGAACAGGATCCAGCTGACGGTGGGCCGGCCCGTGGCGGCGTAGGACATGGGCAGGATGTGCACGCACATGATGGCGATCAGCGCCAGCCCGCGGGCGGCGTCGATGCCCACCGAGCGCCTGGTCCTCCGCCGCGCGGCACCGCCGGTGCCGGTCGCCGCGGGCAGGTTCTCGGTGGGGCGCTCCCTCATGGATGGTCGTCCTCTTCGTCGGGTCCGGCCCTCGGGATCGGGCGGTGCGGTCGGGCGGTGCGGTGCGGTCGGGTGGTGCTGCGGTGCGGTGCCGTCGGGCTGCACGGTCGTGCTGCATGGCCGGGCAGTGCCGTCGGGCGGTGCCGTCGGGCTGTTCGCTCATGCTGCGGAGCCGGACGGTGCCGTCGGGCCACGGGCGCGACCATCTTCGCACCCCGTGCCGTGCCGGCCAACCGGAACGGGCCGGCGCCGTGTCCACCCTTGTGCGCGCGGGCACACCGGCGCCCCGCCGGTCCCGGCGGCCCCGGGCCCGTCACACGGCCGCGGCGTGCTCCTCGACGAGCCGGCGCACGGCGTCCCCGCAGCCCCCGCACCCGGTCGCGGCGCGGGTGGCGCAGCGGACCTCCTCGAGGGTGGCGGCACCCTGCTCCACGGCCTCGGCGATCCGGCCCCGCGTGACGCCGGCGCAGTGGCAGACCGTGGTCCCCGGCGTCGGCCGGGCCTCCTGCTGCGACCCGGCGTCCGGGCCGTCGGGGCGCAGCAGGACGCTCGGGTCCTCGGGCACGGGCTCGCCGCGGTCGTGGAGCAGCCCGATCCCGGCGGCGGAGCGGGGCAGGCCGAGCACGACGTAGCCGGCCAGGGTGCGGTCGGGCCGCAGCACGAGCTGGGCGTAGCTGCCGGCGGCGCCGTCCGCCCACTGCACCACGCTCCCGCCGTCCGGGCGGGGCTCCCAGGGCGGCCCCCCGACCTCCCCCGCGCAGGCGAGCTCCACCTGACGGGCCTTGAGCCGCACCGCGCCGGCGGGACCGGTGGTCAGGGGCGCGAGCACCGCGGTCCCGCCCTCGGCCACGGCGGCCAGCTCCGCGCGGAAGCGGGCGGCCAGCCACTCCGCCTGCCGCCAGCCCGGACCCACGAGCCCGGACGGGCCCGCGCCCTCCCGGCCGGGGCACTCCCGGCAGGACGGGTCCTGGCACAGCACCTCGGCGCAGTCCCCGATCGCGAACACCCGCTGCTCCACGTCCGCCCCGAGCTCGTGGTCGACCACGATGCCCCGGGCCGTGCGCAGCCCGGCGCCCTCGGCGAGCTCCGTGCGCGCCGTGACCCCGATCGAGAGCAGCAGCAGCTCGCCGGGCACGGTCCGGCCGTCCTCGAGGACGAGCCCGCGGAACGCCCGGTCCCCGTCCAGGAGGACCTCGCGCGCCGGGGTCCCAGAGCGCACCTCCACGCCGGCGTCCGCGAGGGCCCGGCCCAGCAGCGCCCCGCCGGGGGCGTCGAGGGAGCGGGTCAGCACCCAGGGGGCGTGGTGCACCACGGTCACCGGGCAGCCGGCCTCGCTCGCCGCGAGGGCGGCCTCGAGCCCGAGCACGCCCCCGCCCAGCACCACCACGCGGCCGCGGCGCTCGACGACGGTGCGCACGGTCCGGGCGTCGCACAGGTCCCGCAGCGCCGTGACCCCGGCGGGCAGGTGCTCGTAGGCGCCCGGGTCCGGGTTGATCCCGCGCAGCACGGGCAGGTTGGGGCGGGCCCCGGTGGCGAGGACCACGCGGTCGTAGCCGAGCTCCCGGGCGGCACCGCTCCGCCCGTCCGTGAGGCGCAGGACGCGGCGGGAGCGGTCGATCCGGGTCACCCGGGTGCCCAGCAGCACGTCGACGCCCGCCCGGGCGAGGGCCTCCGGGTCGGCCAGGGCCATCGTGGCGAGCTCGGCGCGGCCCACCGCGTGCTCGCCCACGAGCACCCGGTTGTAGGCCGGATCCTGCTCCCCGCCGATCACGGTGAGGCGGATCGTGCCCTCGGCGGCGAGGTCGGTGACGTCGTCGACGAAGCGCGCGGCCACGGGACCGAAGCCGATCACCACCACGTGCTCGTTGGGCCGCATCGGGGCGGCGGCCGAGCGGGAGGAGCGGCGCGGGGTCATCGGACAGCCTCCTCGGGGGCGAGCGCCCGGACGGTGACGGCGGCCGCCTTGAACTCGGGCATGGCCGAGACCGGGTCCACGGCCGCGGCGGACACGAGCCGGTTGGCGGTCTGCTCCCCGGCGTAGTGGAAGGGCAGGAACACCGTGTCGGGGCGGATGTCGCCGCTGAGCGCGGCGCGGGCCACGGCGCGGCCGCGGTCGCTGGTCAGCTCCACCGCGGCGCCGTCGCCGATGCCGAGGGCGGCCGCGGTCGCGGGGTGGATCTGCAGCAGCGCCCCGGGCCGCGCCGCCTGCAGCGAGGGCACGCGGCGGGTCTGGTTCCCGGACTGGTACTGCTCCAGATAACGCCCGGTGACCAGGGTCAGGGTCCCGGGCCGGTGCAGCGGCTCCCGGCGGTGGGCCGGCGGGCTCGGGTCCACAGCCCGGCCGGCGGCGCGCGTCCGCACCGGCACCAGCACGGCGCGCCCGTCCGGGTGGCCGAAGCGGTCGAGGAAGACCCGGGGCGTGCCCGTGGAGCCGGCGGGCTGCGGCCACCAGCATGCCTCGCCGGCGTCCAGGGCGGCCCAGCCGATCCCCGAGTAGTCGGCCCTGCCCCCGGCCGAGGCCCGGCGCAGCTCCTCGAAGACCTCCTCCGGCTCGGGGCTGAACGTCCCCGGGGCGCCGAGCCGGCGGGCCAGCTCGGCCATGATCCACAGCTCGTCCCGGGCCCCGGGCGGCGGGTCGAGCGCGCGGCGGCGGCGCAGCACCCGGCCCTCGAGGTTCGTCATGGTGCCCTCCTCCTCGGCCCACTGCAGCACCGGCAGCACGAGGTCGGCGAGCTCCGCGGTCTCGGAGAAGAAGAAGTCGCAGACCACCAGGAAGTCCAGGGCCTGCAGCCCCCGGACCACGGCGGCCGTGTCCGGGGCCCCGATCACCACGTTGGAGCCGTTGACCCACAGGCAGCGGACGCCGCCCTCGGTGCCGAGGGTGGTCAGCAGCTCCACGGCCGGGATCCCGGGACCGGGCAGGTCGGCCGGGTCCACGCCCCAGACCCCGGCCACGTGGGCGCGGGCGGCGGGGTCCGTGATGCTGCGGTAGCCGGGCAGCTGGTCGGCCTTCTGGCCGTGCTCGCGCCCGCCCTGCCCGTTGCCCTGCCCGGTCAGGGTGCCCCAGCCGGAGCCCGGCCGGCCGGGCAGCCCGAGGAGCAGGGCGAGGTTGATCGCGGCGGTCGCGGTGTCCGTGCCGTCCACGTGCTGCTCCACGCCGCGCCCGGTCAGCACGTAGGTCCCCCGCCGCTCGCGGGCCAGCAGGTGGGCGGCCGCCCGGAGCCGCTGCGCCGGGACCCCGGTGACCTGCTCGACCCGCTCGGGCCACCACGCGCTCACGCTCGGCAGGAAGGCCTCGAGCCCGGTGGTGCGCCGCCGCAGGTACTCCCGGTCAGCCAGGCCCTCGTGCAGCACCACGTGGGCCAGGCCCAGCAGCAGCACGAGGTCGGAGCCGGGGGTGGGCTGCAGGTGCACCCCGCCGTCGTCGTCCGTCATCCGGGCCGTGGCCGAACGGCGGGGGTCGACGACGACGAGGCCGCCGTGCTCCTGCGCGTGCCGCAGGTGCTGGACGAACGGGGGCATGGTCTCGGCGGGGTTCGAGCCCAGCAGCAGCACGGTGTGGGCGTCGTCGAGGTCCGTCACGGGGAACGGCAGGCCCCGGTCCATCCCGAGCGAGCGGTTGGCCGCGGCCGCCGCGGAGGACATGCAGAACCGGCCGTTGTAGTCGATCCGCGAGGTCCCCAGGGCCACCCGCGCGAACTTCCCCAGCTGGTAGGCCTTCTCGTTGGTCAGCGATCCGCCGCCGAACACGCCGGCGCCGTCGGGGCCGTACCGCTCCCGGGCGGCGCGGAACTCCGTGGCCATCCGGTCCAGCGCGGCGTCCCAGGACACCTGCCGGAACACCCCGTCCGCCCCGCGCAGCAGCGGCGCGGTGAGCCGCGCCGGGTCGGCGAGCAGCTCCGCCGACGTCCACCCCTTCCGGCACATCCCGCCCCGGTTGGTGGGGAACTGCCGGGCGGCGACCTCGGGGAAGCCCTGCGCCGCGGCGGTCTCCGACCCCGGGTCCAGGGTCATGGCGCACTGCAGGGCGCAGTACGGGCAGTGGGTGGCCGTGGTGCTCATGCGGGGGCTCCTGGTGTCGTCCGGGCGGGTCGGTGCGGGCTCAGACGTGGCTGTCGCCCATCTCGGTCCCGGGGCGCAGGTAGCAGAACCAGGTCACCACGAGGGCCACCAGGTAGAACGCCACGAAGCCGTAGAACGCCGCGCTGTAGGCGCCCGTGGTGGTGTTGGAGAGGTTCAGGGCCTGCGGGATCAGGAAGCCGCCGTACGCGCCGACCGCCCCGATCAGGCCCAGCGCCGCCGAGGCCTTGCGCTCGGTGGACACCGCGGCGTCCTGCTGCTGCCGCCGCCCCAGCACCCGGTAGATCGAGGGGATCATCCGGTACGTGGAGCCGTTGCCCATGCCGGCCGCGGTGAACAGCAGCAGGAACAGGCCGAGGAACAGCCAGAAGCCGGCCAGGGGCAGGGTGACCACCACGGCGAGCGCGAGCAGCGCCATCACGGCGAACACCGCGACCGTCATCGGCGCGCCGCCGAAGCGGTCCGCGAGCCGCCCGCCCCACGGACGGGAGACCGAGCCCACCAGCGGGCCGAGGAACGCCAGGGACAGCGACGCGGCGCCCACGCCGAGGGACGAGAACTCCGGGAAGGTGTCCGCGATGAGCTTGGGGAACACGCTGGAGAAGCCGATGAAGGACCCGAACGTGCCCACGTAGAGGAAGGACACGACCCAGAAGTGCGGCTCCCGCACCGTGGCCAGGGACCCGGTGACGTCCCCCTTGGCGTGGGAGAGGTTGTGCATGTGCTTCCGGGCGCCCCACGCGGCGAGCAGGATGAACGGCACCCAGATCCACCCGGCGAGCGGGAGGTCCAGGGCCCCGGCGGCGAGGACGGTCACGGCGATCGGGACGAGCAGCTGGGCCACGGCCGTGCCGAGGTTGCCGCCGGCCGCGTTGAGCCCCAGCGCGTACCCCTTCTCCCGCACGGGGTAGAAGTAGGTGATGTTGGCCATCGAGGAGGCGAAGTTGCCGCCGCCGAAGCCGGCGGTGGCCGCCAGCAGCAGCATGACCGCGAACGGGGTGCCCGGGTCGGCGACCGCCAGGGCCAGGCCCACCGTGGGGACCAGCAGCAGCAGGGCGGAGACGACCGTCCAGTTCCGGCCGCCGAACCGTCCCACCATGAACGTGTAGGGGATGCGCAGCGTGGCGCCCACGAGGGACGGGATGGAGATCAGCCAGAAGATCTGCGAGTCGCTGAAGGTGAAGCCCGCCGCCGGCAGGTAGATCACGGTGATGGCCCACAGCTGCCAGACCGCGAAGCCGAGGAACTCCGCGAAGATCGACCACGTGAGGTTGGTGCGCGCGATGGGCCGGCCGGTGGACTCCCAGAACGCGGGGTCCTCGGGGCGGTAGCCGTCCAGCCAGCGGCCGGGCCGCTCGCGCAGGGCCAGGGGCGCCGGTGTGCGGGCCGCGGTGGTGGCCGGGTCGGGATGCAGTTCTGAGCTCACGGGGGACCTCCTGGGCGAGCGGGGCGGAGCACGGCGACTGCGGCGTGCGGTGCTCCCACGCTAGGAACCCCGTGTTTCCGTCCCCGACGGACGGGGTAACGCCCCGGTGCACTTCCCCTCACGCCCCCGCACGGCGGACGTGAGCCCGCCACGCCCCACTCCCCCAGCCGCGCGCCGAGTCCCCCGTCCCCGGTGTCCTCGTGCGCCGAGTCCCCCATCAGCCGCGCCCCCGCGCGCCGAATCCCCAACCACCTGCGGCCCCGCGCGGCGAGTCCCCAAGCCGGTGGCAATCCCCCACGAATCCGCGTGGGGAAACGCCACCAGGTTGGGGACTCGGCGGCAAGGGGCAGGGAGGGGCAGAGAGGGGCAGCACAGGCCAGGGCCCTGTCAGGGCCTCAGCGCTCGGCCACCTTCCGGGCGACGGCCTTCGAGGTGCGGGCCACCAGCTTCTCGAGCGGGCCCTGGCCCACGGCGCGCTGCCAGGCCACGGCGAGCAGCCCGAACACGGCCACCTGCATCCAGAACCAGAAGCCCGGGTGGAGCTCGTAGACCATCGTGGCCAGGAACAGCAGGTGCAGGGTGTAGAGCGTGAACGTCATGGACCCGGCGGCCGCCAGCGGGGTGAGCGCCTTGCCGATCAGCCGGGCCAGGAGCAGGAACGCCCCCAGCGCGAACGCGGCCATGCCGAGGCTCAGCAGCAGCGCCACGGGCGTGTTGCTGTGCGGGGCGGGCACCATGAGCCACCACAGCGTGGTGGTCGGCAGGGACGGGTCCGGGCCGAAGACGAGGATCTCGTCGATCTGCTCCTCGGACAGCCACGGGGTGGCCGCCCAGATCCGGTCGTAGACCCCGAAAGCCAGCAGCGCCGCCATGGACACCGTCCAGGAGAGCAGGGCCAGGGCCGCGCCGGCGCCCACGAGCCACAGCTGCACCCGCCGGCTCGTGAGGTTCATCCGTCCCAGGGCGATGCCCGCGCACAGGTAGGCCATGTACGGCAGGGCCGGGTAGGTGCCGGTCAGCAGCAGCTGGGAGAGCACGGTGACCGGCTCCGTGACGAGGTTCCACAGGGTGGGGTTGTCGTGCACGTGGGCGGGCAGGACGTCCAGGGACCACTGCATCAGGAACGGGGCCAGCACGGTGAACGCCGCCGCGCTGATCAGCAGGTGCCGGATGCGCAGGCCCAGGAACGGGATGGCGAGCAGGAAGAACATCCCGTAGTAGATGAGGATGTTGTTCACCGGCGGGGCGACGAAGCCCACGAGGAACCCGACGAGGGCGATCACCGCGGCGCGGCCCACCAGCCCCGCCCGGTCCCCGGCCAGGCGCCGGCCCGTGTGCGGGGTGCGGCCGCCGGAGAGGAACGCGAGGCTCACCCCGGCGAGGGTCGCGAAGAGAGCGGCCGAGTGCCCCGCGAACAGGGACCAGCTCAGGGAGGCGCGCTCGTTCTCCGCGTCCCAGTAGGGCAGGGTGTGCACGGCGACCATCCCGAGCAGGGCGAAGCCCCGGGCGGCGTCCACGCCGACCAGACGACGCCGGGTGCGCTTGCCGGAGGCGCCGGGAACGTTGAGCACCGCGGTGCCCCCGCCACGCGTGGCGGCCGCGTGCTCAGCGCTCACGGGTCGTCCCTCCGGCGGACTCGGCCCCGACGTCGGACGCGAGCCCCGCGGCGGACGCGGTCGCGGGTACGGTCCCGGCGCCGGGAGTGGTGCCGGCGGCGTCGGTGTGCAGCGGGCGGATCGGGTTGCCGCCCCAGGTGCTGCCGGCGGGCACGGTCTCCTGGGCCATGACCAGGGAGCCGGGGCCCACCGTGGCGCCGGCCTCCACGGTGCTGCCGGGCAGGACGAAGCTGTTGGGACCCAGGGTGGAGCCCGCCTCCATCGACACCGGCTGCAGCCGCATGATCCGGTCGTGGAACAGGTGGGTCTGGAGCACGGTCCCGCGGTTGACGGACACGCCCCGGCCCAGGTGCACGAGGTCGAACTCGGGCAGCCACCAGGTCTCGCACCACACGCCGCGCTCGATCTTCGCGCCCATGAGCCGGGCCCAGGCGTTGAACACCGGGGAGCCGACGGCCAGCCGGATCAGGCCGGGCACGGCCAGGGACTCCGCGAAGGTGTCGGCGAGCTCGTTGCGCCACACGAAGGAGCTGAACAGCGGGCGCTCGCCCTCGCGGAAGCGGCCCATCAGGGCCCACTTGACCAGCACGGGGACCAGCGCGGCCAGCACGCCGGCGGCGAGCACCACGGGCGTGGCCCACAGCAGCGCCGCGACGATCCCGTCGAGGCCTCCCCCGGACTCCATGTAGATCGTGGTGAGGACGAAGACGATCGCGAGGTCCAGCCAGGCGGTGACCATGAACGGCACGGCGCGCAGCGACTCGACGAGCGTGCGGGCCACGACCAGCCGGCGGCGCGGCCGGTAGGTGACGGCCTCGTCGGCGGCGTCGGTGACCCGGCTGATCGGCTCGGGCATCCGGCCCAGCCAGGAGGTGCCGCGCCCGGCGTCGGCCGGGGCGGAGGAGAGCACGGCGACCAGGGAGTCCTCGGGGACGTCCCGATCCGGTCCCACGATCGCGGAGTTGCCCACGAAGGAGCGCTCCCCCACGGTCGAGGGGCCCACGTGGATCCAGCCGAAGCCGACCCGGGCGGAGCTGACCATCGAGTGGTCGGCCATGAAGGAGCCGGACTCGAAGGTGGTCAGGTGCGGGAGGGTCTCCACGGTGGAGATCTCCACCTGGTCGCCCACGCGGGCGCCGAGCAGCCGCAGGAAGAACGGCGTGGCGATGGAGGCGTAGACCGGGTAGGTGGAGACGAGGCTCTTCTGCAGCAGCACGCCGGTGAGCCACACGGCCCAGCCCACGGTCCCGTCGGCGGGGTGGTGGCCCGGACGGATCAGCAGGGCGAGCGCGCGCACGATCAGCACGAGCAGGGCCAGGTAGACGAGGACGGTGAGCACGGCGAAGACGGGCACCCACAGGGCCATGACGGGGAAGACGAGCTCGTAGAGCTCGATCCCCCGGACCTGGGTGTAGACGATCAGCGCGCCGGGGACCACGGCCAGCACGGGCAGGATCCCCACCGTGCCGAGGCCCAGCGCGTACAGCAGCCCGGTCAGGAAGCGGTTGCCGCGGACCGGGGCCCACTCGAGCCAGGACTCCCCGGCGGGGCCGAGGTCCACGAGCGGGGAGCCGCCCTGCAGCCGGCCGGCGGGGACGGTGCCGGTGACGTGGGAGCCGGGGTCGACCTCCGCGCCGGCCTCGACCACGGCGCCCGGGCTCAGGAGCGTGCGGGTGCCGATCCGGGTGTTCTCGCCGACGGTCACGCCGCCGAGGTGGAGGACGTCGCCCTCGAGCCAGTAGCCGGAGAGGTCCACCTCGTGCTCCACGGCCGCGCCGTCGCCGATGCGGGCCATGCCGCTCACGGGAGGCATCGTGTCGAGGTGGGTGTGGCGTCCCACCTGGTTGCCGAGCAGCCGGAAGAACAGCACCATCACGGGGGTGCCCATGAGGGGCTCGAACTTGTTGAAGATCAGGACCCGCTCGGCCATCCAGACCCGCAGGTGGGTCCAGGAGCCGCGGGCGTGCGCGCCGGGGCGCAGCCGGAAGGTCAGCAGCCGGATGAACAGCGCGGTGAGCACGAGCCGGCCGGGCAGGGCGAAGAGCACGAGCCAGCCGGCCACCAGCGGCAGCAGCGGCGGGTTCGGGACCCAGGCCGCGCCCAGCAGGTTGGCGAGCAGCCAGACGACGATCGCCGCGCCCACCACGTAGCGCAGCCCGGAGACGGCGTAGAGGGCGGTGAGGAAGGGGATCTGCACCAGGCCGTTCCAGCGCGGGACGTCGGTCACCGTGCGGGCGCGCGCGGCGTCCTGGGCGACGACGTCGACGCGGGCCAGCGTGGTCAGGTACTCGTGCATCCCGGCGAGCGTGGGGTTGCGGTAGATCTCGGCGATCTCGGCGTCCGGGTAGCTGCGCCGGAGCTCGGAGACGAGCTTGGCCACCGCCACGGAGGTGCCGCCGAGGACGAAGAAGTCGCTGTCCTCGTCGATGGGCAGGGGGCCGAGCTGGTCCGCCCACAGGGCGGCGAGCCACTCGAGCTCGGCGTCGACCCGCGAGGCCTCCGCGGCGGCGCCGGCGGAGGGCAGCGGCCAGGGCAGGGCCTTGCGGTCCACCTTGCCGGAGGTCTTCAGGGGCAGCTCGTCCATCAGCGTCAGCGCGGGCACCATCTGGCCCGGCAGGCGGTCGGCGAGCAGCCGGCGGGCCTCGGCGAGGTCCACGGAGCCCGGGCCCTCGGCCACGAGGTAGCCCACGAGGACCTGGTTGCCGGCCGGGGTGGTGTGCACGGCGGCGGCGCCGGCCTGCACGCCGGGCAGCCGGGTCATCTGCTCGTCGATCTCGCCCATCTCCACGCGCCGGCCGGAGATCTTGACCTGGTCGTCGGCGCGGCCCACGAAGACGATGCCCTCGGGGTCGGCGCGCACGAGGTCGCCGGAGCGGTAGGCCCGCTCCCAGCCGAGGGAGTCCATGGGGGCGAACTTCTCGGCGTCCTTGGCGGGGTCCAGGTAGCGGCCCAGTCCCACGCCGCCGATGATCAGCTCGCCCTCCTCGCCCCAGCGCACGGGATTGCCGGCGGTGTCGACGATCGCCAGCTCCCACCCGGGCAGCGGCAGGCCGATGCGCACGGGCGGCTCGCCGGTGAGCACGGCCCCGGTCGCGATGACCGTGGCCTCGGTGGGGCCGTAGGTGTTCCAGACCTCGCGGCCGGGGTGCACCAGGCGGGCGGCGAGCTCGTTGGGGCACGCCTCCCCGCCGAAGATGAGCAGGCGGATGCGGCTCAGCGCCTCGGCCGGCCACATCGACGCGAGCGTCGGCACCGTGGAGACGGCGGTGATGTCCCGCTCGACGAGCCACGGGCCGAGGTCGGTGCCCGAGCGCACGACCGCGCGCGGGGCGGGGACCAGGGCGGCGCCGGAGCGCCAGGCCAGCCACATCTCCTCGCACGAGGCGTCGAAGGCCACCGAGAGCCCCGCCATCACGCGGTCGCCGGGGCCCAGCGGGCGCCGGGGCAGGTAGAGCTCGGCCTCGGCGTCCACGAGGGCGGCCGCCGAGCGGTGGCTGATGGCCACGCCCTTGGGCTTGCCGGTGGACCCGGAGGTGAAGATGATCCAGGCGTCGTCGCCCGTGCCGGGCTGCCGGCAGTCCGCGCCGGCGCGGACCTCGGCGCGCGGCCGGAGGGTCAGGCCCGCGCCGAAGACGGCGCACACCCCGGCCTCCTCCCAGACCGTGCTCGCGCGCTCGTCGGGGTCGTCGTAGTCGACGGGGACGTAGGCGGCGCCGGCGAAGATGGTGCCGAGGACGGCCACGTAGAGGTCCACGGTCCCGGAGGGCACGCGGATGCCCACGCGGTCCCCGCGGCCGATGTCGAGGTCCCACAGGCGCTGGGCCTGGGCCTCGACGCGCTCGAGGAACTCGGCGTAGCTGAGCACGGTGGTCCCGTCGTCGACGGCCACGGCATCCGGGTGGCGCGAGACGGTGTCCATGACGATGTCCACGAGCGTGCGCGGCGCCGGCGCGGAGGAGACGGGGAAGACGGCGCGGCCCGGGACCTGCGGCATGGGCTGCGTGTGCAGGGCGCGGTCGAGGACGTCACCGTCCTCCGGCCGGTCCTGCTCCGGGTACCGGTCCTCGAGCAGGTGCCGCCCGCCTCCCTGGCGGGTCGAGCCGCTGCGCGTGCTTGGGCGCACTGTCATTGAATCCCCCATCGACTTCGCTGCCGCTGCGGATCTGCACAGCGGCCGGTGCCGACAGGAAGGACGAGCCCAGGGACCGGACGGACCGGACGGAAGGCACCCCGGGGGCACGCGCGCCGGATCAGCGCGGTGCCGAGAGTGAGTGTTCGGCCGTGATGCCCCCGCATCGGCCTTCCCCCTGAGCCGGCTCCCCTGCCGACTTCTTTACTGCACCGTACGGCCGGTTATGTGCGTTCGCAAGCTGAAACGGGTGTGGCGGGCCGGTTCCGGGCCCGCGCCTCCCCCGCTGTTCCGCGTCATTCCGCGGATGGGGCGCTGACCAGGGACGACGACGAGAGATCAGTCACGTCCGCGTGCCGCGGCCCCGCTCCGGGGCTCGGCCGAGGGGCCGGACGAGAGCACTGCCGAGCGCTCTCCCGGGGACTCCCCGGCGGTCATCGCGGCGTCCAGCACCCGGGCCTCGGGCAGCTCGAAGTGGTCCACGCCCTCGCGGTAGCGCACGCTGGTGCGCTCGTAGCCGGCGTCCTCGTACCAGGCGTGCCCGGCGGCCGCCGCGGAGAGCGCGTCGAACGGCGCCCACGGGTCGGTGCCGTCGTCCTCGAGGCCCACGTCCCAGTGCAGGACCAGCTGCTCGAGCTGCTCCTCCGTCGGCTCCGAGTCCCCGGAGGACGGCGCCCCGCCGCCGCCGGAGAGCACCGCGCCGCCGCCCCGCAGGAAGTCCGCGCGGTCGGCCAGCAGCTCGTAGCTGATGAACTCGGCGCCCCCGGAGTAGCCGTGCAGCCACGTGCGGGAGCGGTCGAGGTCGTACTCGGCGAAGATCTCCTGCTCGGCCAGGGCCAGGAACCACTCGGCGTTGCCGTCGAGGTCCTCCCACCAGGTGGGCTCGCCCTGCCGGTCCGGGGTGCGGGGCGCCACGAGCACCGCGTTGTGCGAGCGTGCGACCTCCGCGAGGCAGGAGACCTTGTGCTGGGGGTGGTGGAACTCGTAGGCCCCGTCCCCGTGCAGCCGGAAGACCACGCCGACCGGCTCGCTCCAGTCGATGCCGTCGGCGAAGACGTGGTAGCTGCTGGTCGTGCCGTCGTGCTCGAAGGCGACGTCCATCCGGTCCGAGGGGCCCTCGCGCCAGCGCAGACCGCCGGAGCGCACCGGGCCGTCGTTCAGGGGGGCGATCCCGCCGCGCGGGGCGACGCGCACGTCCTCCAGGCCGTAGGGGGCGCAGGAGACGCGGTCCGGGGGCGCCGGGGCGGGCTGCCACGCCCAGCGGCCGGCGAGCGTCGCGGCGACCAGGAGCACCAGGGCGCCGGTGAGAATGGCCACATCGACGGCCCGGCCGGAACCGCGGCGCGGCGCGGCCCCGCCCGGTCCCGTCCGTGTTTTCACCCGTCCATCCTAGGGCGCGCGCCCGGAGGCGTCCCCCGCCCGATTTCTGGGTGCGCAACGTCTCCCCCATAATCGGCCAGGACCGTTCGGGGGGACGGCGCCCCCCACTTCCTCCTTCCGTGGTCCGTCCACCACACCAGAGGAGAAGATTCCGCGTGAGCATCACCGCACGCCCTCGGGCCGAGCAGAGCGCACCTGAGATCCAGGAGCAGCCGCCGGCCCAGGACAGGCTGCGCCGCAGCCTCAAGCCCCGCCACCTGACCATGATCGCGATGGGCGGGGCCATCGGCACCGGCCTGTTCGTGGCCTCGGGCAACACCATCGCCACCGCCGGCCCCGGCGGGGCGCTGCTGGCCTACGTGGTCATCGGCTTCATGGTCTTCCTGCTCATGCAGTCCCTGGGCGAGATGGCCACCTACCTGCCGGTCTCGGGCGCGTTCGAGGAGTACTCGACCCGCTTCGTGAGCCCCTCCTTCGGCTTCGCCATCGGCTGGAACTACTGGTACAACTGGGCGATCACCGTGGCCGCCGAGCTCGTCGCCGCAGCGCTGATCATGCGCTACTGGTTCCCGGACGTGCCCTCGTGGATCTGGTCCGGGTCCTTCCTGGCGATCCTGTTCGCGCTCAACGCGCTGAGCGCCCGGGCCTACGGCGAGAGCGAGTTCTGGTTCTCCCTCGTGAAGGTCGTCACGGTGGTGCTCTTCCTGGGCCTCGGCATCCTGATGATCGTCGGGATCCTGGGCGGGGAGTCGCCCGGCTTCGAGAACTGGACCACCGGGGAGGCGCCCTTCGTGGGCGGCGGCCTCGGCATCCTCGCCATCTTCATGGTGGCGGGCTTCTCCTTCCAGGGCACCGAGCTTGTCGGCGTGGCCGCCGGTGAGGCGGAGGACCCCGAGAAGAACGTGCCCAGGGCCATCCGCACCGTGTTCGTGCGGATCCTGCTCTTCTACGTGGGTGCCATCACCGTGATCGGCTTCCTCATCCCCTACACCAGCCCGAACCTGCTCACGAGCGGGGTCGAGGACATCTCCATCTCCCCCTTCACCCTGGTGTTCCAGAACGCCGGGGTGCTGGCGGCGGCCTCGGTGATGAACGCGGTGATCCTCACCGCGATCCTCTCCGCCGGCAACTCCGGGCTCTACGCCTCCACCCGCATGCTCTGGGCGCTGGCCGAGGGCGGCAAGGCCCCGAGGTTCCTGGCGAAGGTCAACCGCCGCGGCGTGCCCATGAACGCGCTGATCGCCACCACCCTGGTGGGCGGGGCGTCCTTCCTCACCACCTTCATCGGGGACGGGGACGCCTACGTGTGGCTGGTCAGCGCCTCGGGGCTGGCGGGGTTCATCGTGTGGATGGGCATCGCCTGGAGCCACTACCGCTTCCGCAAGGCCTACACCGCCCAGGGCAAGGACCTCGCCGACCTCCCCTACCGGGCGCGGTTCTTCCCGCTCGGCCCGGTGGTGGCGCTCGTGCTGTGCGCCGTGGTGATCCTCGGGCAGAACTACCAGGCGTTCATCGGCGACATGGACCTGATGGCCGCGCTGACCGCCTACATCGGCCTGCCGCTGTTCCTGGCCCTGTGGCTGGGCCACCGCCTGGTGACGGGCTCGAGGATGGTCCGCTACGAGGACGCCGACCTCACCCGCGTCCGAGACTGACGCCCCCGCGCCGAGCCCCCAGGCTCCGGGCCGACACTCCCGCCGAGTCCCCAGCGACCGGGCGACCCTTTCGTCGAGTCCCCAGTCCTGTCGCGCATCCCCAGGTTTGATCGTGGGGAAACGCGACAGGACTGGGGACTCGCCGCACCAGGTGAGTGGGGCGTGGGCGCGGAGCTCAGGCCACCGAGCGGTAGCGGGAGACCACCACGTCCACGAGCTCGGGCGGGACCTCTCCCTCGGGCACGGCCAGGGGCTCGGTGTGCACGTCCGCGCCGGCCTTCCGCGAGAGGTCCAGGAAGTAGCCGGGGGCCAGCAGGTAGTTGGCGACGACGACGCGGCCCTCCTCCGCCAGGCCGGTCCTGGCGTCGGCCACCGCCTCGGCCACGCGGGGGCGCGCGGCGGCCAGGTAGGACACGGTCACGGGCCGGGACAGCTCCTCGGCCAGCTGCCCCGCCACCGTGGCGCAGTCGGCCACCGCGCGGCGGTCCGAGGACCCGGCGGTGGCCAGCACCACGGCGTCGTGCTCCCCCAGCGGCGCCCCGGCGGCCGCGCACGCCTCGTGCACCCGGCGGGCGAGCAGTTGGGCGAGCGCCCGGTCCGGGCCCAGGGCGGCCGAGACGCGGTGCAGGTCGTCGGCGGCGACCGCCTCGGCCACGTCCACGTAGACGTGGTAGCCGGCGGAGAGCAGCAGCGGGACCACCACGGCCGGGCGCCCGGCGTGCTGCTCGGTGCGCTCGGCGAGGTCCGGGGTCTGCACGTCCACCCAGGTGGGCACGACCTCGACGTTCGGCAGCTCGGCGGCCACGGCGTCCACGAGCCGCTGCACGGCGGTGCGCCCGGCCGGGGAGCGGGTGCCGTGGGCGCAGGCGAGCAGGACGGGGGGCTCGGTTCTCGTCATGGCTCCCACCCTACGAGCGGTACCCGGGGAAGGGCGCCCGCGTCATGCGGCGTCACGGGGGCAACCGTGCTGTAACACGCGTGCCGCATCCTGGTAGGGACGCACGACCCCCCGCTCGCCCCCTGGAGGACCGCATGCTGCTGACCGCCGACCTCACCGACGTCCCGGTGCTCGTCCTCGGCGACCCGCACGACGCCCGGCGCGCCCGGCACCGCTACGAGGCGGCCGGCGCGGCCGTCCGCTCCGTGGCCGAGCCGGCGCTGCTCGGCCCGGCGGACCTGGTGGGCGTCGCGCTCGCCGTGGTCGTCGGCCCGGCGGCGCAGCGCTGGCGCGAGGCGCTGCGCGCCGCCGGTGCCCGGGTGCCCGTGGTGCAGGAGCCCGCGGCCCCCACCGGGGGCCGCGTGACCCTGGTCGGCGGCGGCCCCGGCGCGGACGACCTGCTCACCGTGCGCGCGGTCGCCGCCCTGCAGGACGCCGACGTGGTTTTCGTGGACCGGCTCGCGCCCTCCGGTGCGGTGGCGGCCGCGGCCCCCGGCGCCGAGATCGTCCCGGTGGGCAAGACCCCCGGCCACCACCCGGTCCCCCAGGCACGGATCCAGGACCTCATGGTGGAGCACGCCCTGGCCGGCCGCTCGGTGGTCCGGCTCAAGGGCGGGGACCCCTACGTCTTCGGCCGCGGCGCCGAGGAGCTGGCCGCGTGCGCCGCCCACGGCATCCCGGTGGACGTGGTCCCGGGGATCACCAGCGCGGTCTCGGTGCCGGGCGCGGCGGGCATCCCGGTGACGTTCCGCGAGGTGTCCCGGATGTTCACGGTCGCCTCCGGGCACGTGCCGTTCTCCGAGGCGGAGCTCGCCCACTTCGCCGGCCTCGGCGCGGGCGGGGGCACGCTCGTGGTGCTCATGGGCGTGGCCACCCTCCCCCACCTCGTGGCCGGGCTGGTCCGCAACGGCGCCGATCCCCGCACCCCGCTGGCCGTGGTGGAGCGCGGCTTCACCGACCGGCAGCGTTCCACGATCACCACCCTCACGAACGCGGTCGCGGACACCGCGGCGGCGGGCTGCGGCTCGCCCGCCGTCGTCGTCGTGGGCCCCGTGGTCCGCCTGGCGACCGCCGAGCGGGACGCGTTCCTCGCGGAGGTCACCGCCCATGGCTGCTGAGGACCTGCCGCTGGCCGGGCGGGTGGTGGGCGTGACCGCGCACCGCCGCTCCGAGGACCAGATCGCGGCGCTCGAGCGCCGCGGCGCCCGCGTGCTGCACGCCCCCGCGCTGCGCGTGGAGCCGGTCGGCGAGGACGCCGGACTCGCGGCCGCGTCCCGGGCGATGTTCGACGCCCGCCCGGACCTGGTGCTGCTCACCACGGGCTACGGGCTGCGGCGCTGGCACGACGCCGCGGTGGCCCAGGGCTTCGACGCCGACCTGCTGCTGTGCCTGCGCGAGGCCGCCGTCTACGTGCGCGGGCCCAAGGGCCGCGGCGCGGTGCGCGGCCTGGGCCTCGAGGACGCCGGGATGTCCGCGGACGAGACCACCGCCGGGCTCGTGGACCTGGTGCTGGCCGAGCACGGCGGCGACCTCAGCGGTCGCACCGTCGGCCTGCAGCTGCACGGGATCGCGGACGCGGTCCAGCGCCGCCGGCTCACCGACGCCGGGGCCCGGGTGCTCACCGTGACCCCCTACCGGTGGGCCCCCGCCGACGACGCCGGGCAGGTGCCGGTGCTCGTGCGCGAGGCCGCCGCCGGGCGGGTGGACGCCGTGACGTTCACCGCCGCCCCGGCCGTGGACGCCCTGTTCAGCACGGCGGAGGAGCTGGGGCTGCACAAGGAGCTGCTGGCGGCATTCCGCGGCGGGATGCTCGCCGCGACCGTGGGGCCGGTGACGGCCGCGCCGCTGCTGGAGCTCGGGATCGAGCCGCTCGTGCCCGAGCGGTTCCGGATGGGCGCGATGCTCAAGCAGCTCACGGAGGCCTTGGCCGGCACGGACGCCGACGACGGCCGGTAGCCGCTCCGGCCGCCGCTGGACGCGGCGGGTGCCCGGTGCTGGAGGCCTCACGGATTGCCAGGCGCCGGATGTCGGCACGGCGACCCTGGCACGGGGCTCGAGCCACCGGCGCGCAGTCGTTCGCCGGCTCGCCACGGGTCAGGACGATTGCGGGGGCGCGCCGGGGCGGGGGTCAGGGGAACCGGGGGTACCCCGACGCACCCCTGCGACCGCTCGGCCACCGCCGTCGTCGCAGGTCAGGCGAGCCTTGGTTCGCCGTGCACTGAATGTAGCACTCCCCGCCGGATTAGCGAACACTTTCCTGATGTAATGGTGACGGAACGGTCACGGCGCCGCATGGTACGAACACCGATCCGCCGAGGTTCCACGGACGCCGCCGCAGCGTTGAGCATCAAGAAGCACGCCAGGATCCCCACCACGCTGACATGGGCAACCCGTGGCATCACGGCGAGCCACCAGCCCTCCACGACCACGGGTCGCAGACATGATCCTGCCTCGTGCTCGCAACCGCTGCGCGGATCCACGGCGGCATGACGCACGTGCTGATGGCCACAAGAGTCGCCCACCCGGAGTGCAACACCTCGTCATCTACCGGCGCACGTCGATGTAACAGTCGGCCGAGTTTACCTTTGCAACGCAGGGGTGTATGTCCCCATCTTCACCCACAGAAAACTCCGAACCACCCACAGAACGCTGTGAACTAAAGCCTTTGCATTGATATCGCCCCGTACACCTCGTGGCTGCCCCCGTTGCGGAGAAATGTATGGGCCAGCGCGTTTTGCGGAAGCATCGACCGCCTGGAATGCTCGGACCCGTCGGTTGGCCTTGGGGAAGGACACCGATCGACTCGTCGGGGGACGGGTCGGCCATCCATTGGGGGTTTTGTTGATTCAGTTTGTCATGCCCGTTGACGCTGCCTATGCGGCGGAATCCGCGCAGGAAATACTTCAGAGCGCCAGCGGCCTGTTGATCATGATCAACACGGTTCCGTTCTTGGCCTTTCTGCTGCTGTTGCTGGTTGCTGTGACGATTGTCCGCCCAGCCCGCTGCCTTCCGTTCCCTCCACGTGGAATTCCGAGCGCGCTTCGTACAACACGAGGTCCGGCGGAATGGTGCGGCCCGATCCAGGGCCGCTCCGCAGCCAATTGCACGCACGCACTAGGGGAGGTAATCCAATGATTCAGGTCGGGAGCGTTGTCACGGTGACCGGGCAGGTGACCTTCGGGCGGAACGCAGCAATGTTCGAGAGTCTGCTCGGTTTCGTGGCCCAGCTGAGTGTTGTGCTGTGGGCCCTGGTGCTCTTCACCCTGATCTTCCGCTTCATCGGCATCTTCATGTATCGGCGTGGTGGCGCTCGCTCGGCTCTCGTCCGCGCCGTGGTGCCCAACGAGACCCTTCCGGCCACGGCCACGACCGCCTCGTTCGACGAGATCCGGCAGCCCGCCGGCGCCTCGGCCGCGGTCGCCGTGTCCGCGAGGATGCCGCGCCACGCCCCCGAGTTCGCCACCAGCTCCTCGGGATGGTGAGCATGGACATCGCACTGATGGTCTTCTGGCTGTTCGCGGGCGTCAGCATCCTCTACGTCGTGCACTTCGGTCTGTACCTGGTGGGCGCCAACGTCTATGACGTCTGGCAGCAGCGGCGGAAGAGCATGAGGGGTGGTGTCCGGCATCCGCACGAGGACGAGCCGGAGTGCGCGGCGACGGCCGCCTGGGGCGGCTCGGACGCGCCCGAGGTGTCCGGACTCGTCTCCATCGTCATCGCCGCCCACAACGAGGAGGCCGTGATCGTCCGGACGCTCGACTCCCTTCGGCGCAGCACCTATCCCTTCTACGAGGTCATCGTCGCCGACGACGCCTCCAAGGACCGCACCGGTCAGCTGGTCCTCGACTACCAGATGCGGCACCCCGACATGGACCTGCACATCGTGCGGATGCCCCAGAACGTCGGCAAGGGCGGAGCCCTCAACGCGGCACTTCGCCAATATGCTTCCGGCCAGTTCGTCATGACACTCGACGCCGACTCGATCATCGAACCGGACGCCGTGACGAACGCCCTGTCCTACTTCGACGACCCGTACGTGGCCGGTGTCGCCGCCAACGTGCAGATCCTGGAAGAACCGACAGCGCTGGGCATCCTGCAGCGTTTCGAGCACATGATCGGCTACCGCTCGAAAAAGCTCTACTCGATGCTGAACTGCGAGTTCGTGGTCGGTGGAGTGGCCTCCACCTACCGGATGAGCGTGCTGCGCAAGGTCGACTTCTACGACACGGACACCCTCACCGAGGACATCGGGCTGAGCGCCAAGATCACCAACCTGGGCAACCGGCGCTTCCGCATGATCTACGGCGCGGACGTGGTCGCCAAGACCGAGGGCGTCCTCACGTTCCGTGCGCTGGCCAAGCAGCGCTACCGCTGGAAGTACGGAAGCCTCCAGAACCTCATCAAGTACCGCCGTCTGGTGCTCAACCCGAGCCGCCGGTACACCGGCACGTTGACCTACTACCGGATGCCGATGGCACTGCTCAGCGAGTTCACGCTGCTCGTCTCGCCTCTCGCCTGGACGTACGCCGTCTACTGGTCGCTGGCCGCGCAAACGCCGGGCCTGATGATCGGTGCGTACGCGACCATCACCGCCTACACACTCCTGACGGTCTGGATGGACGAGAACCTGACGGGACGTGAACGTGCCCGCTTGTCCGCCTATGCACCGACGGCGTACTTCCTGTTCTACATCATGGATCTGATCCAGCTGACGGCGGCCCTTCGCTGCATTGCGAACGGGCACGGACTGTTCAAGCGCCCTGAGATCAACACGTGGAAGTCCCCGGAACGGGCCGGCAGTGTGGAGGTGCCCAGTGGGGCGTGAACGTGGACGAATTCGCCGGGTGCTGCTGAATCCGCTCGTCGTCGTCTCGCTGGTGGTGGCCGTCCTCACCAGCGGGTGGGTGCTGTACACCGAGGGGACGGACGACATCGCTCAGGCGCGGCCCGACTCGAACCTGCTCCCCCCGCTCGATGAGAGTGCGGCGGGCCCTCCGGCGCCGGCGGGACTGTCGGCATCCGCCGACTCCGTGGGCGGCTGGAAGGCCGGCCACAGCGGTGACGCCCGAGCCTCGCTGCAGCTCGTCGAAGGAAAGGTGAGCGACCGAGCACTGAAGCTCGACATCACCAGGTACGCCTCGGGGGATGTCACGCTGACGAGCCCGCGGGTGGAGGTCGAGCCCGACACGACCTACCTGTTCAAGGCGTTCACCTCCTACGACGCCGAATTCGCGCTGCTGGCCCGCCAATACCACGCCGATGGCAGCACCACTCTGGAGCAGCTGCCGGACCCGCTCGAGCTGGCGGGCGATTCCGCGTTCACCGTGAGCGACGCGTTCGACAGCGCGGACACGGTGACGGCGGTGGAGTACGTCTTCCGGGTCGCCTCGGAGGGCAGCGTCACTGTCGAGGGCGCGTACCTCGAGGCGACCGACGACGTCCGGTTGCCGTCCGTCGCGGCGACGGGTCCCAACCTCGTTCCCAACCCCGAGCTCACCGGTCCCCAGCCGGGCGCACCCGTCTCGTGGTCCACGTACATCTCCGGAACGTCGACGGTCGAGTCCGGACGCGGCCAGGACGAGGACGGCAATTTCCTCTGGACCCGCACCGCGAACCACCGGAGCGGCGATGCGAAGTGGGAGTACCAGCCGGTCCCGGTGACTCCCGACCAATACTTCGAGTTCGGCGCGACCTACCGGTCCGAGCGCGAAGTGGAGGTCGTGGCGGAGTTCGTGCTCGCGAACGGTGAGCGCGAGTTCCACCTCCTGGCGACGGTGCCGCCTGCAGGAGAGTGGACGGCGATCAAGGAAGCCTTCCAGGTCCCGGAGGGCGCGAGGACGGCCGTGGTCACCCTGGTGTCGAGCGGAAACGGCACCACCGGGGTCCGCGACTACTCGCTGGTCGACGTCACCAAGGCGGGCCCCCTCCGCTGGGACCAGCCCATGGTGTCGATCACGTTCGACGACGGCTGGCAGTCGGTGTACGACCGTGCCCTTCCTCTGCTGGACAAGCACGGCTTCCCGTCCACCCAGTACATCAATGCCAGCGCCATCGAGACGCCGAACTTCATGACGGCCGACGAGCTGAGGCAGATGCACGGGTCCGGACACGAGATCGCTTCACACAGCTACGAGCACGTCGATCTCTCCGCGATCAGCGCCGACCGGCTGGACGAGCAGATGCGGAAGAGCGATGAAATGCTGGAGGACGCCGGCCTCGGCACCAGCAACCTGGCGCCCCCGTACGGACGGTCGGATCCCCAGGTCGACTGGTACGCGAGCAAGTACTTCGACACCGTGCGCGGGACGAAGATCGGTATCAACACCCGGCAGAACCTGGAATCGCACAATCTGAAGGTCTACTACGTGACCAACGAGACGACGCCGGACCATCTGGCCGCAGCACTCGCCGAGACGTCCAAGGCGAACGGCTGGCTGATCCTCGTCTACCACCAGGTGGCGGAACCTGAGTCGACCGGCACTCAGGAGAACAGCATCCCGGCGGACCGGAACACCGTCACCAGCGACGTCTTCGCCGATCATCTGCGGGTCATCGATGAGAGCGGCATCGACGTCCAGCCGGTCGCACGGGCGTTCGAGCAGCTGCAGGGCTCGTGATGACCGTTCAGCGATCGGGCCCAGCGCTGCCGCCCGCCCGAGAGAGAACCCCGGAGAAACCGATGAGCAGGAGCAGGTTCCGCAACTCGAGGGCACGCACCGAGCTCGCTGCAGTGGCAGGGGCGGTGCTGGCGTTGATCGCGGGGTTCCTGGCGCCGACGGCGGCGAACGCCGCCGTCGGCCATCCCGCCCCCTCGGCGCTGGTGTCGTTCACCTTCGACGACGGCAACCTCAGCGCTCTCACCCAGGCCGCTCCGACCCTTCAGCAGCACGGTCTCACCGGCACGAACTACGTCACCACCGGCTGCGTCGGCATGACCACCGCCCCGAACGCGTGCCGCGCGAATCCCGGCGTCCCCTACATGACCTGGGACCAGATCCTGCAGCTGCAGAACACCTACGGTTGGGAGATCGGGTCGCACACCGTCAGCCACCGGTGCCTGGTGAGCGCCGGCAACGGTTGTCAGGCCGACAAGCTGACGGGCCCCGAGGTCGATGCGGAACTGTCCAACAGCAAGTCCGCCCTCGCCGCGCACGGCATCAACGCGACCGCGTTCGCCCCGCCGTACGGCGACTACGACCCGACGGTCATGGCCGAGGTGGCCAAGCACTACAGCTCGATGCGGGGCTTCGCCGACACGGGCAACAACACCTGGCCGCTCAGCGACTACCTGCTGCGGAACATCCCGGTCCAGGAGGGGGTCACCCCCGTCGACACCCTGAAGGCGAAGGTCGACGAAGCGATCGCCGACAAGACCTGGGTCGTGTTCACCTTCCACGAGATCGCAGCGAACCCGAGCCAGAATCCGGACGACTTCGAGTACGGCACCGCGGAGCTGGACGAGCTCGCCGCCTACGTGCAGACCAAGGTGGCGGCCGGGCAGATCGAGAACGTCAACGTGTCCGAGGGCCTCGTGACCGGCTCCCCCAACAAGATGCCCAACGCCGGCTTCGACTCGGGCATCGGCGAGGGCTGGCGGACCGACGCCCCCACGACCGTCACGGCAGACGCCGGCGGCAACGGCAGCCACCCCGACCCCACGCGGTCGGTGAAGCTCGTGTCGGGTTCGGCCCCGTCGCACCTGTTCTCACCACAGGTCGCCGTCACCCCGGGGACGAACTACTTGTACAAGTCCTTTCTCAACGTCTCCGCGCTGACCTCGGGCGAGGTGGCGTTCTACGTCGACGAGTACAACGCTGCCGGAGAATGGGTCTCCGGGCAGTACCGCACGAGGGAGAACTCCCGGTGGGCGGAGGAGCTCAACTTCACCTACACGCCGAGCTCGACGGACGTCGCCAGGGCCAGTCTCCAGGTGATCGTCACGGGGACCGGGATCACGGCCTTTCTGGACAACGTGGAGATGCTGGCGCTCGGCGCGGAGGCCCCGTCGCCGCAGCCCGCCAACCTGGTGGCCAACGGCACCTTCGACGCCGGCAACGGCCCCCGGCCGACCCGGTGAACTCGGTGAAGCTGCAGGGGACCACGGCCGACGGCCACCTGTTCCCACCGCCGGTCGACGTGGCGCCGGGCAACGACAGCATCTCGGCGCACCTCGCCATCAGGAACCGCACCACCGGAGAGGTCGCCGGTCTGCAGGTGAACGTCAGCGGAGACCCCGAAGTGCTGGCCTGCCTGGACGACGTCCGCTGGTGGCGGTCCTGAGGGCCGGGCCCGCGCGCGCACTGGTCGTGCTGGCGTCCGGCCTGCTGCTCGCCGTCGCGGGGTGCTCCTCGAACAATCCGGCGCCCGGGCCCGGTGTGCCCGTCGACCTGCTCCAGCAGGACTGGCGGCACATGCCGGGGGTGACGTCCGACGACGACGGGCTGCAGGTCACAGCCACCGCACGGCACATCGTCGAGAAGGACGGCGAGGGTGGCCAGGCGAATCCGCCGCTCAACCTGGCCGGCACGCACCTGGTGGCCGAGGGGGACTTCTCCCTCAGCGCGTCGTTCACCGACGTGGTCGCCGACGCGTCCTGGGCCGTCTACGACAGCCCGCCGGTGATTGCCGACGAGTTCCGGCTCGAACCGGCGGGCCTTCGGCTCACGCTCCGCGGCGACGACCTCGAGATCGCGGTCTTCGACGGCTCGCCCCGGAAGAACGTGTCCGGCCCCCAGTCGGCGTACGTCGAGCACGTCACGGTCTCGGATCCGGAGCCCACGCTGACGGTGCGACGGTCTGGGGACACGATCGAGATCGCCGACGGCGAGAACACCGTGTCCTCCCTGCCCTTCGGCGGGGTGTTCGAGTCGGGGAAGCTCTGGCTGGGGCTGTCGAGCGCCGGCGGCTCCTTCCAGGTCAGCTCCCTCACCGCCACCGCGCCGGAGGGCACTGGGCTGGCCACCGCGGACCCGGTGGTGGCGCAGGCCGAACAGTCGGCGGACGGACTGCAGGCCATGGCCGCCCGGGCCCGGCCGGGCTTCTCGATCGGAGCGGCAGTGGCGCTCGGACCGCTCGTCTCGGACGCGGACTACGCGCAGGAGCTCGTGGGCAACTTCGGCGCCGTCACACCGGAGAACGCGATGAAGCCGCAGCACCTCTCCCCGCGGCAGGGCGAGTACACCTTCGAAGAGGCCGACGCGATCCTCGCGATCGCCGAGAGCAAGGGCATGACCGTGCACGGGCACACCATCGCTTTCAGCGAGGCCATGCCCCGCTGGATGCAGGAACTCCCGACCGGCTCCGAGCGTGAGCGCCGTGCCAGCGCCGAGGCCCTCCTCGACTACGTCACCACCGTGGTGACGCACTTCAAGGGGCGGCTGGTCTCGCTCGACGTCGTCAACGAGCCGTTCGACCGCAACCAGGGAACCCGCCTCCAGCGGAACGTCTGGTACCGCGTCTTCGGGCCCGGCTACCCGGCGGTCGTCTCCCAGGCCGTCCACGACGCCGACCCCGACGTCAAGCAGTACATCAACGAGAACGGGGCCGATGTGCCGGGCGATCGACAGGACGCCCTGCTCGAGCTCGCACTCGACACCAACGCACAGGGCGGCCACATCTACGGCGTCGGCCTCCAGGCCCACGTCTACAACCTCGGGACCGACGCCATCTCCGCCGACGACCTCACCGATACGCTCGACCTCTTCGAGGAGGCCGGTCTGCGCGTCCGCATTTCCGAGAACGACGTCACGGACGGCCGGGGAAAGAAAGCCCAGGCGAAGCAGTACGCCGCAGTGCTGGCCACCTGTCTGCGCTCACGTACCTGCGTCTCCTACACCACGTGGGGCGTGGACGACCGCTACAACTGGTGGATCGACGGCCACGACAGACTGCGCCAGGGCAACGACTTCCTGTTCGACGACGGGCGCCCGACCCGGGCCTACAAGGCCATGCGGAAAGCACTGGGCGGCTGAGCGCAGGGTCCCCAGAAGGCCGGCCGTTCAGGCACTGCTGCGAAGGCACAAGGCCCCCGCGCAGCTACGTCTCACACCACCTGGTTCCCATGGAACGCACACCGTGGTGCAGCTTTCCCAGGGCACTGTCCGGCGGCGTGAGAGCCACGGATCCGAGGAGTCGATGGGTAGGCTGGGCGCGACCCGCCCGACCCGTCGAAAGGCCGCCCGTGACCACCCCTCAGCTCGCCTCGTACGTCGACCACACGCTGCTCAAGCCGGAGGCATCCCGCGAGCAGATCGCCACCCTGTGCGCGGAGGCCAAGCAGTACGGCTTCGCCTCGGTGTGCACCAACCCGGTGTGGACCTCCTTCGTGCGGGAGCAGCTGGCGGGCAGCGACGTGCTGACCTGCTCGGTGGTCGGCTTCCCGCTGGGCGCCTCCGCCACGGAGGTCAAGGCGTTCGAGACCGCCACGGCCGTGGCCGCCGGGGCGGACGAGATCGACATGGTCATCGACATCGCCGCCGCCCGCGCCGGCGAGCGCGAGCGGGTCGAGGCGGACGTCCGCGCCGTCGCCGAGGCCGCCCACCGGGGCGGGGCCCGACTCAAGGTGATCATCGAGACGTGCCTGCTGAACGACGAGCAGAAGGTCCTGGCCTGCGAGGCCGCCGTGGCCGCCGGCGCGGACTTCGTGAAGACCTCCACGGGCTTCTCGACCGCCGGGGCCACCGTGGCGGACGTCCGGCTGATGCGGGAGACCGTGGGCCCGGACATCGGCGTCAAGGCCTCCGGCGGGATCCGCACCCGCGAGGACGCCCTCGCGATGATCGAGGCCGGCGCCTCCCGGATCGGCGCCAGCAGCGGGCCCGCGCTGCTCGGCTGAGACCGCCGCGCCCCCCGCGGGCCGCACCCCGACGGGCCGCGCCCGAACGACTAGACTGACCGCGAACGCCTCCGCGGCCGCCCGTGACCGGCCGCCTCCCACCGCCAGAAGGATTGGAACCATGGCCAACCGAGCCCAGTCGTCCACCAGCGTCTCGGAGGACGCCTCGCCCCGCGCTCGCAGCGGCGGCGCCGCCGTCCGCTCCCACTCCGGCCAGGGCCGCACCGTCAACAACCTCGTCTTCCTCGTGCTGTGCATGGCCATCATGATCGGCAGCTTCATCGCCTTCGCGAGCTACCCCAACAGCCCCCTGGTCTGGATCATCGGCCTGGGCCTCTACGCCCTGGCGCTGCTCGTGCCGGTGGGCATCCTGCAGACGAGCACCGCGAAGAGGGCCGAGGGCGGGCGCACCCTCGCCATGGACGTTCCCCCGACCACGGAGGTCGCCGGCACCCCCACCACCGCCGAGAGCTTCCCGGACCGCCCGCGGGACATCGGCGCCCGGGATGCCGAGGTCCGCTCGGAGCACAAGGACGACACCCTGGGCAAGGCGACCCAGTAAGCCCGCCCCGCACGACGACGCCGTACGGCCCCCTCCCAGCATCTACGGGAGGGGGCCGTACGCGTTCCCGGCAGGAGCCGCCGGTGCGCACGAGGAGGGTCCGGGGGTGTCGGCCGGAACGACTAGACTGGACGCGAATGCATCGCGGCCCGCCCGTGGCCGGCCGCCCCCAGATCGCCAGAAGGATGGGAACCATGGCCAACAGAGCTCCGTCGTCCACCAGCACGTCCGCGACCGGAGCGTCGACCGGCCGGAGCGTCGGCAGCGGCGCCACCGTGCGCTCGCACTCCGGCCAGGGACGCACGGTCAACAACCTGGTCTTCCTGGTGGCCTGCATGGCCATCATGATCGGCAGCTTCATCGCCTTCGCCAGCTACCCCAACAGCCCCCTGGTCTGGATCATCGGCCTGGGCCTCTACGCCCTGGCCCTGCTCGTGCCGGTGGGCATCCTGCAGTCCAGCACGGCGAAGAGGGCCGAGGGCGGGCGCACCGTCGCCATGGACGTCCCCTCGACCACCGAGGTGCCCGGCGTGGACCGCACCGCCGCCGCGTTCGACGACGGCCCGCGGGACGCCCGCGAGCGCGACGCCCGCACCGCGGCCGTCCACCACCACGACAAGTACGGCAAGGCCACCGAGTAGCCACCTCGCCGGCAGCGACACCTGTCGCCTCGAAGGCCCTCTCCCGCACCGGGAGGGGGCCTTCGCACGTTCCGTGATCCGCACCGGCCGCTGCTGTGCGGGTGACGGCTCAGGCCGTGGCCGGCTCCTTCGCGAAGACCGACTCGACCACGCCGCGCGCCCACGCGAGCACCGCGCCGTCCACGAGGTCCTTGCCGCCGATCCGCTCGGTCTTGGGCTTGGGGATCAGCACCTGGGAGGTGTCGGTGCCGGGCACCGTCTTGAGCTGCGCGCCCGGGTAGAGTCGGGTGAGCCGCATCTGCCGGGACTCGGGCAGGTCCGCCGGGGCGAAGCGGACCATGTTGCCCTGGGCCGCGACGTCGGTGAGGCCGGCGGCGCGGGCGGTCACCCGGAACCGGGCGACCTCCAGCAGGTTCTGCACGGGCTCGGGCACCTCGCCGTAGCGGTCCACGAGCTCGGCGGCGACCTCCTGGATCGCCTCCTCCGTGGCGGCGTTGGCGAGGTTGCGGTAGGCCTCCAGGCGCAGCCGCTCCCCCGGGACGTAGTCGTGCGGCAGATAGGCGTTGACCGGCAGCTCGATCTTCATCTCGGTGGGCCGCTCGTCCTCCTCGCCGCGGTACTCGGCGACGGCCTCCCCCACCAGGCGCAGGTACATGTCGAAGCCCACCCCGGCGATGTGCCCGGACTGCTCCCCGCCCAGCAGGTTGCCGGCGCCGCGGATCTCGAGGTCCTTGACGGCCAGCTGCATGCCGGCACCGAGCTCGTTGTGGGCGGCGACGGCCTTGAGCCGCTCCAGCGCCGTCTCGGAGAGCGGCTTCTCCGCTTGGTACAGGAAGTAGGCGTAGGCCCGCTCCCTGCCGCGGCCCACGCGCCCGCGCAGCTGGTGGAGCTGCGAGAGCCCGTAGCGGTCCGCGCCGTCGACGATCAGGGTGTTGGCGTTGGCGATGTCCAGTCCGGTCTCCACGATGGTGGTGCACACCAGGACGTCGAACTTCTTCTCCCAGAAGTCCACGATGATCTGCTCCAGCCGGGACTCGGACATCTGCCCGTGCGCCACGGCGATCCGCGCCTCGGGCACGAGCTCGGCGATCTCCTTGGCCTTGCGCTCGATCGAGGACACCCGGTTGTGGATGTAGAACACCTGGCCCTCGCGCATGAGCTCGCGCCGCACGGCGGCGGAGACCTGCTTGTCGGTGTAGGCGCCCACGTAGGTGAGCACGGGGTGGCGCTCCTCCGGCGGGGTGGCGAGGGTGGAGGTCTCCCGGATCCCGGTCAGCGACATCTCGAGGGTGCGCGGGATCGGGGTCGCGGACATCGCCAGGACGTCCACGTTGGTGCGCATCGCCTTGAGCTTCTCCTTGTGCTCCACGCCGAAGCGCTGCTCCTCGTCGATGACCACGAGGCCGAGGTCCTTGAACTGGACCTCCTTGGACAGCAGCCGGTGGGTGCCGATCACCACGTCGATCGTCCCGTCCTTGAGCCCGGCGAGCGTCTCCTTGGTCTCCTTGGCGGTCTGGAACCGGGAAAGCGCGGCCAGGCGCACGGGGAAGCCGGAGAACCGCTCGGTGAACGTCTCGGCGTGCTGCTGGGCCAGCAGCGTGGTGGGCACGAGCACGGCGACCTGCTTGCCGTCCTGGACAGCCTTGAACGCCGCGCGCACGGCCACCTCGGTCTTGCCGTAGCCCACGTCCCCGGAGATCAGCCGGTCCATGGGGACCTCCCGCTCCATGTCCGCCTTGACCTCGTCGATGGTGGTCAGCTGGTCCGGGGTCTCGATGTAGGGGAACGCCTCCTCGAGCTCGCGCTGCCACGGGGTGTCCCCGCCGAAGGCGTGGCCGCGGGAGGCCATCCGCGCCGAGTACAGCCGGATCAGCTCGTTGGCGATGTCCCGGACGGCCTTCTTGGCGGCGCGCTTGGTCTTGTTCCAGTCCGTCCCGCCCATCTTGGACAGGGTCGGGGTCTCACCGCCCACGTAGTTGGTGACCTGGTCGAGCTGGTCCGTGGGCACGAACAGCCGGTCCCGCGGGCCGTTGCGCTTGGACGGCGCGTACTCGAGCACCAGGTACTCGCGCACCGGCTTCGGCTGCCCGGGCTTGATCATCGCCCCGGCGATGGGCCGCTGGATGAGCTCCACGAACTGGCCGATGCCGTGCTGCTCGTGCACCACGAAGTCGCCCTGGCTCAGCGCCAGCGGGTCCACGGCGTTGCGCTTGCGCCGCACGGGGAGCTTGCGCATGTCCTTGGTGGTGTACGGACTGGCCTTGCCGAGCAGGTCCGCCTCGGTGAGCAGCACGATCCGCGGGCCGTCCAGGGCGAAGCCCTTGCCGGCCACCGCGGTGGTGAGCTCCACGATCCCCGGCTGCGGCTCCTCGGCGAGGGACTCGCGGCGGGCGGCCGGGATCCCGGCCTCGTGCAGCAGCTCCGCGATCCGGGCCAGCGGGCCGGGGCCTTCGGTGACGGCGACGACGCGCCAGCCGTCGGCCACCCGTCCCTGCAGGAACTCGAGCATCGCCTCGACGTCGCCGTGGAAGCCCAGCGGGTCCCGGGCGGCCACGGTGAGGGTGTCGGCGTCCGAGTCGATCAGCGCGATGTCCTCCGCGGCGGTGTCCGCGTCCACGTCCTGGCCGGCCACCGCGTTGACGTTGAGCGCGGTCACGGCCCACCAGCCGAGACCGGTGCCCAGCGCGGTGGCCCGGGCCTCGGCGAGGGTCTGGAAGGACCCGGAGGCCAGGGTGCGCCCTTCGCCGTCGTCGGCCCGGACGGCCTGCTCGGCGGAGCTGATGTCGATGGGCGCGGACTGCCCGTCCGAGGCGGAGTCCCAGGCGGCGAGGAGGAACTCCTCGTTGGTGGCCACGAGGTCGTGGGCGCGGGTGCGGACCTTCTCGGGCTCCATGACCACCACGAGCGAGCCGGGCGGGAGCAGGGAGAGCATCGGCACCATCCCGTCCACGAGCAGGGGCGCCAGGGACTCCATGCCCTCCACGTAGATGCCGCCGGCGATCCGCTCGAGCATCGACTCGGCCCCGGGCAGGGAGTCCTTGAGCTTCGCGGCCCGGGACATCACGGACGGGGTGATCAGCACCTCGCGGCACGGCGGGGCCACGAGCCGGTCCGGGTGGTCCCCGGTGGTCAGGGTGCGCTGGTCGGCGACGGTGAACCAGCGCAGCTCGTCGACCTCGTCGCCGAAGAACTCGATCCGCACCGGGTGGTCCTCGACCGGCGAGAAGACGTCGATGATCCCGCCGCGCACGGCGAACTCCCCGCGCCGGGTGACCATGTCCACCCGGGCATAGGCGGCCTCGGCGAGCGCGCTCACGGCGGCGTCGAAGTCGAGCTCCTCCCCGCGGGCGAAGCGCACCGGGTCCATGTCCCCGAGGCCTTCGACGACGGGCTGGAGCACGGAGCGGACCGGAGCCGTGACCACCCGCAGCGGGCGCTCGGCGTCCCGGCCGGCCAGCCGGCGCAGCACGTCGAGGCGGCGGCCCACGGTGTCGGAGCGCGGCGAGAGCCGCTCGTGCGGCAGGGTCTCCCAGGCGGGGAACTCCGCGACCTCCTCGGCCGGCAGGTACGCGCCCAGGGCCGCGGCGAGGTCCTCGGACTCGCGGCCGGTCGCGGTCACGGCCAGCAGCACCGGGGCGCGGTCGTCGGCCGGCGCCGGGGCGTCGTCGAGGGCGCCGCGCAGCTGGGCGGTGAGCACCGCGCGCATCCCGTCCGGGGCGCTGATCACGGTCTCGGCGCTGCGCTCCCCCGGTGGCAGGCCGGCCTGGGTGCGGAGATTGGCGAAGGAGCGCTCCGCCCCGAGGGCGGCGAGCAGTCCGGACAAGGTCATGGGGAAGCAGTCTCCTGGGACGCTGAGTGGGGTGCTGGTGGAGCACAGAGGCTGTTGGAGCCAACGTTCGCGGGTCCCAGCTTACTCCCGGGCCAGGACACCGGTTCATGCGGACCTGCGGCTTACACGCCCTCCGCTCGCCGGAGTCCGGACACGACTCGTTCGGCAATGGCGGCATGGCCGTCCTCCCCGACGTGCCCTCGGTCCTCGAGCACCATGTGCGATTTGACGACGGGGGGATCGATCAAACTGATGTACGTTGCGTCTACGGCAGCGGCGGCGCGCTGAACCGCCGCATCCATCTGCACGGCCGTCTCAGGCACCGAGCCCGTGACAGAAGGCCCAACCGCAATGATCTGCGCCTCCGGGTATAGACGTTCTGCTGTGACATAGGTGTTCTGGACTGCCCGATCGACAGATTCTGAAATCTCGTGGTACCGGCCCAGATCATTCAGCCCCCCTGAGACCACCACTACATCCGGATGGACTTCGTCGGCTAACTCGGCAAGGTGATCCTCATACCGTGGGCACGTTTCTTGGCCGCATGCCTCCGGATGACCGGTCGAGTAGTAACCGGTCCCGCCCAGCCCGCGATTGGACTCGTTCCATCCCATCTCTCGGGAGACAATGCTGGTCCATCTGTCGGAGGGATTCTCGGCTCCGGTGCCGGCGACATAAGAGTCCCCGATGAAAAGGGCGGTCTTAGGTGGTGGTGCCCATGTGTAGGTGGGAGCCGACGACGGGGGCAAAGTCGGAGCCTCGCCCAGGGACCGACCCCAATCCGCGAACGCGTACATGGCGCCCAACACTCCTGCGATCATGATGCACAGCACGAGAAGGCCGGGTGCGGCTTCGCGCCATGGTGCACGGTCAGCGCCGGTGCTCGCCATATGTCGTTCCACGTCGCGCCAACGACCTCGCTGACGTATTGTCGTCGATGTGTGAACCCGTGCCTCGGAATCGGAAGAGATACAGATAAACCAGTCCCGATACCTGCCCAATGGTACCTATGACGTATCCCCATGCTGCTGCCTCAAGTCCATAGAAGTAGCCACCCGCGCAAAGTAGACCGATGGACAGCACAGAGAAGAAGACCGAATTTCTCCCCACGGCCGAGTATAGCCCGACGCCCTGCAATACGGCACCCAGCATGTACAGCAGGGAGAGCCCGATGAACCCAATGAAATAGATCCTGGTCACTTCCACTGCGGGTAGATAATCGCCCCCCAACAACACGAGCACGATTTCGTCGAGAAATGGCGTCACTGCAGCGAGAAGCAATGCGATCAGAGTCGTCACGCCGCCGGCAAGGACGAGTCCCTGCCGAGCTGTGTGCCCCCGCCCTGCACTGACACGGGGAAGGATCAGAGTCGCGAAGGACGAAGGCAACATCATCAGCGGAGAAGCGATACGGGAGGGAACTGCCACGAACCCCGAAGCCAACGGCCCGAGGACCAGGCCGACAGCAGCGACATCCAACAATCGGAGATGCCCACTCATGGCATCGACCCAGAAGTGCCTCGACTCCTTGAAAACTGGCCGCATGTCAGCACGTGCTGCAGTCACCGGGGTGAAGACGCAAACCCTTTTCATGCGGAGGTTGTAAGCAATCTCTGAGATGAACACGGCTGTGCAATATGCAAGAGCCACATCGACGTCGGCAAGATGCAAAGAGAAGAAGCACAACAGGGCGATAACCCGCCGTATGACGAGATTGCTGCTGAAAAGTGCCACCTGGCCATCGGCAACGGCGATGCTGTCCCATACCGCACTGTGGCGTTGCAGCCCCAGCGCCAGAGCCAGTGGGCTGAAGACGAGGAACGCGGAATCGAAGAAGCCTAGTATGACAAACACGATCAGGCACGAGGCGGCTGCGATGACGCTGGTTAATCGGCTCCAGTTAAACATTGCGTCCACTGTGGCGGACGCAGGATCCCTGGCGCGCAGCACACCGATGTACTGGGGCATTCCAACGCTCAGGACGACTGTTAGCGCGACGAGCACAGTTTGAACCGCAATGACAAGGCCGAAGTCCTCTGGAGCCGACCACCGCGCCAGCAGGACGATGGTCACCGCCTGCGCCAGTGCAGCGAACAACCGGCCAGCCACCACCACAGAGAACTGCATGATTACGCGGCGAAACACGGTGTTACCTGCATCAACGTGGTCTTGCTGCATGCCGCCCTCTGCGTCTCAAACTGGCCACGGCACTGGGATCCCCGGGTTTTCCTGGAGTAAACGACTTTGCATAGATTTGACTCAATTTTTTCGCTACAACGCGAATGTCGAACTCTTGCCGCACAAGGTTCCTGGCGCGTGTGCCCATAGCCTGCCGCGCATCCGGGCTGAGAACGAGTTTGTCCATGGCTTCCGTGAGCGCCTCTCGGGAGGCGTCGACGACCAGCCCCGCACCGGCTGCTTTGATATATGGAGCCAAACCACATGAATCCGTGATGATTACTGGCTTCCCGCGCTCCATGGCTTCCAATACCGACATGCCGAATGGTTCATCCACCGACGGAAGGACATAGACGTCACATTGGGCGATGCGGGCACTGGTCCTATCAGGAGGTAGTGCACCCTCATACAGGAGAGCGTTCCCGAGTTTGGCTGAATCGATTTCATGGTTGACGGCATCGACCTCGTTCTCGTCAGGCCCCACCAATCGAAAGGTGGCTTCCCTTCCCTTGTTGAGAACATCCACGGCGGATCGCACGAATGCCTGAGGTCGCTTCCGTGCCGCCATGCGAGCAAGAAAGAGGACTTCGCAAATCTCATTCGCCGGCGCGTCGGGCGGCCCCGGCGTCATGTGTATGCCATTCGCAAGCACCGGCAAATCGTCGAGCCGGTTGTCCATTTCGCGCAGCTGGGACTGCTCGAGCGCGGTGAGGCAGAGGACGCTCTTGGCGCCACGCAGAGCAGGTCGGGTCAAGAGCGCGTCGAATACCACGGCGATCGGGTTGGTCTTGCGCACGATCATGCCGTGCGTCTGCACGATGTACGGGATACCGAGTATTTTGGCCAACAGGACCGCTGGCAGGGTCACAAAATCTCGCGCCAGGTGAATGTGCAGCCCATCGATGCGGTGACGCTCTGCGTAGATCGCCCGGAGGTGGCCCAGTGCCACAGTCGTGGCGAATCCCAGCGCGGGAACAGTGACGCGCGCGGGAAAGAGGCGCACGCGAGCTCCATCCAGTAACGCCGTGTCCAACGGATAGTCCCTGGAACCGGACCACAACTGGACATCGTGCCCCTGCGCACAAAGCTCTTTGGTCAGGTTTGTCGCCACTCGCACGGGCCCCCCATAGGCACCGTCCGGCGAGACCAGAGTCGCTACGTGAACGATCCTCAATTCTTCTTTCCCCCTTGCTCAGACGGCCTCAGAACCGCGCTCACATGGTCAAGCGCTGTTCTTCGAATTTGAGGTCCGAAAGCGCTCTCCCTTCACTGTGGGCGACTCGGCACCGAAAATGGCGTTCGCAGGAACATCCACACTGACCCGTGTCAGCGGTTGCACCAGCGCCGACCGACCGACCGTGACCCCGCCTGTCACTACGCACCGTGAAGTAATCCATGCGCCGTTGTCTATGATGACAGGACTCGTAATGAGGCCCATATCGGTGCGGTGAGCGTGGCTGCCCGTGGTAATGAAGGTGTCCTGCGAAACCACTGCATCATCGCCAATGGTGACCTGGTCCTGGTTGTGGATCCAGACACCCTCGCCGATCCAGGCTCGATCCCCGATGCTCAGCTTCCAGGGAAATCGGACTCGAGTTCGGGGACGGATCAGAACTCCCTCTCCAATGCGTGCACCGAACATCCGAAGCACTCGGGCACGCAGTGAGGAGCTGATCTGCCAAGGGTTGGTCACGAAGACAAGTTCGGCGGCAGACCACAGGTAGACGACCCATGTCGGACGGTCCCAGGTCTCCCTGGAGCCGGGTGCCTTGGACAGGTCGATCACGGGGGTGTCTTGAGAGTCGGAAGCTGGTTCGAGAGGCAGGGTCATCGTCATGAATCCTTCAGAAGTCGCGGCCCCGGTGACTAGTCACACGGGACGCTCCACCGCGTAGCACGGGGGTGTCGTGCTACACACTAACCAGACCAATTGGCCGTGCAGCGTTCGAAGAGAAGAGTTACGCCATGTCATCGCGGTTGACCATCATCGGCTTGAATCTCGCGCCGGAGCCCACGGGGAACGCTCCCTACACCTCCTCATTGGCCACCGAACTTGCTGACAGGGGGTGGACCGTGAAGGTCATCGCAGGCTTTCCGCACTATCCGCAATGGCAGGTGTTCGATGGGTACACGGGGACGTACCGGAGGGAGTCGCTCGGCAAGGCGGAAGTTCTACGGTTGCGTCACTACGTCCCGCGGCGGCCCAGGTTTCTGAACAGATTGTTGATGGAACTGCACTTCGGGTTCCAGGTCGCCCGGACGGACTGGGGCGAACCCGATGTCGTACTGTTCGTCTCGCAAGCGCTATTCTCGTCCGGGATCGCGCGGCTGACCATGCCCTGGCGACGTCCACGGACTCGCACTGCCATCTGGGTCCAAGACATCTATACCCGGACCTTCGAGGAAGCACATGCTTCCGCGTCCGGGTTTGCAGTACCCATGCGTTGGCTCGAGGGTCGGATCCTCGCACGTATGGACAAGACCATCGTCATTCATGAGCGGTTTCAGCGGTATGTATGTGACCGTTTCAAGCTCCCCCTGGACAACGTCGAGGTGATCCGCAACTGGTCACACATCATTCCTTCGCATGATCTCGATCGTGCGACCATCCGTCAACAGTTTGGCTGGAGGGATGACGAAATCGTTGTACTGCATGCCGGCAACATGGGGGTGAAGCAGTACCTCGACAATGTCGTGGAAGCAGCGCGTCTTGCGGTGCAGAACGCGCCGAACGTCCGTTTCGTCCTCCTCGGTGGGGGCAATCAACGGCACCATCTCGAGGACTTGGGGAAGGAAGTGGCGAACCTTCAGTTCATCGACCCCCTTCCTGACGACCAGTACGCCTCCGCGCTGGCAGCGGCCGACATCCTGCTGGTCAACGAAAAACCAGGAATGCGCGAGATGTCCGTGCCAAGCAAGCTGACCTCCTATTTTGTCACCGGGCGCCCTGTACTGGCCGCTGTGGAAAGCGACGGTGCTACTGCGGACGAGGTACAAGCGTCCAAAGCCGGAGTAGTCGTGCCGTCGGGGGATCCGATGGGCCTACTGCGATCCGCCGAGATCATGGGGGCGGATTGTCGTGCGGCTTCCGAACTGGGCGCCAAGGGACCCCTGTATGCGATCGAGAGACTTTCGACCGAAGCGGCTGTGCGGCACTGGGACTCTGTGCTGAGGGACCTGCTCGCGGATTGAGCCTTCGTGGACCGTCACGTTGGGTGTTGATGTTTGACCGTCCGGCCCGGACTTGTACATTGACGGGCACATGCTGGAAGACCCGGGGGAAACCATGACCACATCGCGCAAGAAGGCTTTCATCACCGGAATCACCGGTCAGGACGGTTCCTATCTGGCGGAGCTGCTGCTGGCCAAGGGCTACGAGGTCCACGGCCTGATCCGTCGCGCCTCGACCTTCAACACCCACCGGATCGACCACCTCTACTCCGACCCGCACGAGACCGATCCGCGACTGTTCCTGCACTACGGCGATCTCTCCGACGGGTCCCGGCTGGTGACTTTGATGGCGCAGATCCGCCCGGACGAGGTCTACAACCTCGCCGCCCAGTCCCACGTGAAGGTCTCCTTCGAAGAACCCGAGCACACCGGGGACACCACCGGGCTGGGCACTGTGCGCCTGCTCGAGGCGATGCGCCTGGCCAACGTAGACGCCCGCTACTACCAGGCCTCCACCTCCGAGCTCTACGGCGCCACCCCGCCCCCGCAGTCCGAGGACACCCCCTTCTACCCCCGCTCCCCCTACGGCGCGGCGAAGATCTACTCCTACTGGATCACCAAGAACTACCGCGAGGCCTACGACATGTACGCCGTCAACGGGATCCTGTTCAACCACGAGTCCCCCCGGCGCGGGGAGACCTTCGTGACCCGCAAGATCACCCGCGCGGTGGCCGCGATCAAGGCCGGCACCCAGGAGAAGCTCTACATGGGCAACCTCCAGGCCATCCGCGACTGGGGCTACGCCGCCGAGTACGTCGAGGGCATGTGGCGGATGCTCCAGGCCGACGAGCCCGAGGACTTCGTCCTGGCCACCGGCCACCCGTGCACGGTCCGGGAGTTCCTGGAGATCTCCTTCGACCACGCCGGACTGGACTGGCGCGAGCACGTCGAGTTCGACGAGCGCTACCTGCGCCCCACCGAGGTCGACGCCCTGATCGGTGACCCCGCCAAGGCCAAGGACAAGCTCGGCTGGGAGGCCACCGTCAAGGCCCCCGAACTGGCCCGCCTGATGGTCGACGCCGACATCGCCATGCTGGAGAACGACGCCTGGGTCGACTCCGTCGAGCTCGCCTCCTGGGCCAAGTGAACCGGGAAGCGACAGGAAAAGCACCCATGACACAGACACCCACCACCGAGTCCCCCACCGCTGCCGGCGACACTGAAGCAGCCGGCCGGCCGACCGGGTTCGTGCCGGGTCCGCTGGATCGCACGGCCCCGTTCTACGTGGCCGGCCACCGCGGCCTAGTCGGCTCCGCGATCTGGCGCCGGCTCCAGGCCGAGGGCTTCACCGACCTCATCGGGCGCACCTCGTCCGAGCTGGACCTCAAGGACCGCGACGCGGTGTTCGCCTTCTTCGCCCAGGCCAAGCCGCGCTATGTGGTGCTGGCCGCGGCGAAGGTGGGCGGGATCCTGGCCAACAACACCTACCCGGTGGACTTCCTCTCGGAGAACCTGCGGATCCAGGTCAACGTCCTCGACGCCGCCCTGGAGCACGGGGTTCAGCGGGTGCTGTTCCTGGGCTCCTCCTGCATCTACCCGAAGCTGGCTCCGCAGCCGCTGAAGGAGGAGTACCTGCTCACCGGGCACCTGGAGCCCACCAACGACGCCTACGCGATCGCCAAGATCGCCGGGATCCTGCAGATCCAGGCCGTCCGGCGCCAGTACGGGCTGCCCTGGATCTCCGCGATGCCCACCAACCTCTACGGGCCCGGGGACAACTTCTCCCCCACCGGCTCCCACGTACTGCCGGCCATGATCCGCCGCTACGAGGAAGCCCGCCTGGCCGGGGCGGAGTCGGTGACGAACTGGGGCACCGGCACCCCGCTGCGGGAGTTCCTGCACGTCGACGACATGGCCGCCGCCTGCCTGCACCTGCTCGAGCGCTACGACGGACCCGAGCACGTCAACGTGGGCACCGGCACCGACCTCACCGTCAAGGACCTCGCCGGGCTCGTGGCCGAAGCCGTGGGCTACGAGGGCCGCATCGAATGGGACACCACCAAGCCCGACGGCACCCCCCGCAAGCTCATGGACGTCACCAAACTCACCGCCGCCGGCTGGACCGCCCGCATCCCCCTGCAAGAGGGGCTCCGGACCACCGTCGAGTGGTACCGCGAACACCAGGACGGCATCCGTACATAAGCCGCTGCGGCGTTGTCAGCGTGGCAGCGCGGGTCCCGGAGCAGAACCGAGCGGTGTGGTAGGGGCCCGAGCCGTTTCTCGCCGTGAACGCCGACATCCAACTACTGGTGGGGGAACTTTTCCTGACCGGCTGAATCTACTCGCGTACCTGCGAAGTATTGCCGCGTCGTGGGGCGGCCATAGACATCGACCGCCGCGCGTGTTGATGGTCGAGCATCTCGACACTCTGTTGGTCTCTGACCGAGGGCAGGGCTCTTAAGCATAGGCCTGCGCTAAACCTAAGTCGACTCATGATCTGGGTCTCTGCGACGCGACGCAATCGAGGAGCACCTGGCCATTGCGTTCACCGCCCTGACGATCACGCGCACCGGGCTGGCGATCCACATCGTTGTCCGGCAGCTGCGGTCCCTGCGCTCAGCGACCATCGCCATCAACGGCACGACTAAAACCTCTGCCCCGGCCATCCCCACCGAGCGGCAGGCCATCCTCGACGCCATCTGTGGCGCGGAAGTCACGCACTAGGCAAATGAGCCAACTCGGGCGACACCCTGTTGGTTATTAACCGAGGGCAGGCCTCTTGATCATAGGCCCGCGCTAGAAAGAGATACTCGTCTACTTACTTCAGGCTCCTGCAACTGTCGCAGGCTGTGAGCTCGCCCAGGGCAGGAGCTCAGCGCCATCCACCCTGCGAGGGAGCTTGTGCCTCAAGAACAGGGGGCCAGCCGTCGCGGGACGGAACGGAAGAGGGGGCGGCATCACCTTGGTCTCTCGCGGTCACCAGCATGGTGCTGACAACAAGCACGAGAAGACCTGCAATGGTAACCATGAGGGACCCCCGCCATACCAACAGCAGGAAGAAGGGTGTAATACAGCCGAGCACACTGGGCATCCGATGCACCCGAAGTCTTATTTCCGTCCTTCGGTCGACAAAACGGAAAAAATATCCAAGAAAAAACATGCCCAGGACCAATAACACCCAACCGCCGTCAATAAAGAACTCGGCCCATATCGGAGCAGAAAGATTGTCGAACCAGTATCCCTTGTAGTGTGCAAGCACGATACCCGTGGCTTCGGGTTTTTGCGCCCATATGGACCTGGGCACCCAGAAAAGCAGGGCCCCTAACAACTGGTGACCTGATCGAGTTCCGAGTTCGTCCACATATTCCGTTGCGTTCATAATTTGCGCAAAGGAATCAAAATCTCCGGTGAGCATGGCGCGCACCGGGTCAAACGACAAGGTTTCGTCCCCGCTGAGTCGACGAAACATGTCGGCCACAGGAAAGAGGAATATGAGCGAGAGAACTGTTCCGAACGTTACCGCGCGGAAGCGCGCTAAAGTCGCATAGGCTCCGGCCGTTGCCACGACCGCCAACAAGACTGTACCGAACACATATCGAGGGCTGCTGATCGGGTTGACGACGACAAACATCACCACAACATTGAGAAAGACGAGCGCCTTGCTCCCTGGAGTTGACCGTGTTGCGGGCTGTGCTATTGCTTGGACCTGTGCTACGTATGCCACCGCCAAGGCCATGGGCACAGCCGTCGTGATCAGATTAGCGAGTGCAGGATTTGTCCATGCCGTGAACTGAGCCAGCTCCAGCGCCTCCCTGCTCTGGAACAGGACGGCAGGTCCGACCGAAAGGACATAGTAAATAGTGACCACCAAGGTTCCGGCAAAAAATGCTTGCGACCGTGCCGGTGAAATTCGGGAAACGAACGAGGAAGCCGTAGACAGTGGCCGCCTCGCAGCCAAGGTACTGCCCACAATCCAAGCTATGCACCCAACCACGACGACAAGTAGTGCGTCGTCAAAATGCGCCCCGCTGAGGTGATCAGTTGTGTCAGGCTCTAGACCGAGCCTCGCTTGCACAAACGGTGCCACGCCAAGGAACACATAGACGAACAGCCAGAAAACCATTTCGTACAAGTGCCGCTCGGAACTGCCGAGTATCCAGACCAACCTGACCCCGGCCACGAATATGACCGCCATCAAAGGCGCCCCTGGTTGGGCATCCCCCTCAGGGGTCATCGTGTACAAGAACAACCAGAAAGGAATAAGCACTAAAAACACAATAATACCGGCGAACATCGCCAATCGTTTGTCAGGTGCCTCCGCGCTTTTCCTCTCAGTATCCGCCATGTGATGGGTCACGACGTCAGCCACGGCTCGTGCCGAAATCCTTCTGCGAGGGCCGTTGCGGCAGCACAAGAGTTACCGCAGCGCCGAGGAGGAGTCCCACCGTGAGACCGACGACAGCGAACATGGCAGAGGACGGCCGTTCCGACGTGGCACCCATGGCTTGTGCGCTGACGTCCATGCGCACGACGGGTTGACCGTCCAGTTGCGGTTCCGTCTCGTTCACATATTCGGAAAGGACAGCGGCCGTGGTGTTTGCTGTGTCGACGCTCTCCTGCCGGTCGGGCGAATAAGCGATGATGTTGATGGAGTAGGTCTTCTCCGGAATTTCGGTCGACACTCGGTCAATCATCGATGCAGGGAAGATGTCCACTCCCAATCGATCTACCACCCTGGTTTGCAGCAGAGGCTTGTCCGCGAGCTCCGCGTAGGTCGAGGTCTGGAACTCCATGTAGCCAGCGACCATGGAGAGGTCTGACGGAGTGTCCACCCGGGCCATATGCAAGTACACGGAACTCACGGCACGGTACTGCGGCGCCGTCCTCGATGAGATGACCAGTCCGACGATAGTGCCCAGCACTCCGAAGGCGAGGATGAGCCACCACCCCTTCCGCATCAATCTGGCGTAATCGTCAATTTTCATAGCGCATTCCCTCTGCTGTACGAGCTGTTAAGTCCTGATGGTCGTCCGCAGGGAGGGGCAACGGCATAGTCACCCAGGGACCTCGACTCGACGTGCTCATGTCCTGCCTGGGGTCACGAATCCGTGTTCTCCGCCGCTCTCAGCGCCGCGCGAGACACGAGACTCGACGTCCCCGGTTCCTTCCCCGTCTCCCTACGGTGGCCCAAATCTCGGTCAGTGTATCCTCGGCGACTCCACGCCCCTCGGTCGGCAACACTGCGACGGATTTGTGACGCACCGGCCAAGACCGCCGCTCACAGAGCTCTTCGTTCAGTGCCCGCGCCACTCACATACCATGATGCGTGCGCCCCGCGCGGGCCCATCTCTGTTGGGACGGGCTCTCCGCACGAACGAAGGAAGTTTCATGGCCGTCACCGCCTCCACCACCGTCCCCGCGCCCGTCGGCCAGGTCGTGGTGACCTTCTCCGACGAAGAGTTCATCCGGCACGTGACCCACCGGGCCGGGGCCACCCTGGAGTCGGTGGAGGTCGTCGGGGACGTCGAGGCCCAGTTCGCCGTGACCACGGTGCGGAACATGGCCGCGGACCGGCTGCCCGAGATGGCCCGGAAGTTCGTGGGCTCTTCGGTGCAGCTCACCCAGGTGGACACCTACTCCACCGCCGACGCGGACGGGATCCGCGTGGTGCGCACCGAGATCTCCGTGGCCGCCCTGCCGGTCTCCGGCTCCGCCACCCAGACCCTCACCCCGCAGGGCGAGGCCACCGACGTGCACGTGCACTGCGTGGTCAAGGCCAACATCCCGTTCGTGGGCAAGATGGTCGCCGAGGCCGCCGAGCCGTTCATCGGCAAGGCCCTGTCCCTGCAGTCCCAGGAGGCCGAGGCCTGGCTCGCGAACCGCTGAGCCCCGGCACCGTTCCGCTCCCGCACACCGCTCGCGGCCGGGCGGTAACCCCGCTCACAGGGCGGTCGTAGACTGACCCCTGATCTTCCTCCGACGACGAACAGGAGTCCGGCTGTGAGCGCAGTTGAGACGGACGAGCACGGGCCCGGGCTGGGCAACTTCCTCCGCAAGGACCTGGTGGGCGGTGTGCTGCTGCTGGTCGCGATGCTCTCGGCGCTCGTGATCGCCAACTCCCCGCTGGCGGAGGGCTACTTCAGTCTGCGGGACACGCATATCGGGATCGACTTCCCGGGCCTGGACCACACCGTGGGCGAGTGGGCCTCGGAGGGCCTGCTCGCGATCTTCTTCTTCCTGGTGGGCCTGGAGCTCAAGACCGAGTTCGTGGACGGCGAGCTGCGCAACGTCAAGAAGGCGATGCTGCCCATCGTGGCGGCCTTCGGCGGGGTGATCGTCCCGGCGCTGATCTACGTGGCCGTGAACCGGATCAGCAACGCGGACCCGACCACCATCGACGGCTGGGCGATCCCCACGGCCACCGACATCGCCTTCGCGGTCTCGGTGCTCGCCGTGGTCGGGGCGTCGCTGCCCACGGCCATGCGCACCTTCCTGCTCACCCTCGCGGTGGTGGACGATCTCATCGCGATCGTCATCATCGCCTTCGTCTACACCGACGGCGTGCAGACCGAGTTCCTGCTGCTCGCCCTGGTCCCCCTGGCGCTGTTCTACGTCCTGACCCAGCGCTTCATGATCTTCTTCCTGACCCGGCCCTGGGCCGCGTGGGTGATCCTGATGCCCATCGGCGTCCTCACCTGGCTCTTCGTGCTCGAGGCCGGCGTGCACGCCACCATCGCCGGCGTGCTGCTGGGCTTCATGGTCCCGGTGCTGCACGTGAAGCCCCGCGTGATCCGCGGCGACGTCCCCGAGCTGGGCCTCGCCCCCACGCTCGAGCACCGCTTCCGTCCGCTGTCCAACGGGCTGGCCATCCCGGTGTTCGCGTTCTTCGCCGCCGGCGTGGCCGTGGGCGGTGCGAACGGCGTGGTGACCTCCCTGACCGACCCCGTGGCGATCGGCATCGTGCTGGGACTGGTGGTCGGCAAGCTGATCGGCATCTTCGGCGCCGCCTGGCTCATGGACCGGTTCACCCCGGCCACGAAGGACGACGACTACACCTGGCTGGACCTGGGCGGCCTGGCCATGGTGGCCGGCATCGGCTTCACCGTCTCGCTGCTCGTGGCGGAGCTGAGCTTCGGCATCGGCAATCCGCACAACGACCACGCGAAGGTCGGCATCCTCACCGGCTCGGCGATCGCCGCCGTCATCGGCGGCACGCTGCTGGCCGTGCGCAACGCCCACTACAAGAAGCTGCGCGAGCAGGGCGTGGTGGTAGACAAGCTGGACGCTCCGTAAACCAACCTCGCATGGAACCGTACGAGCCTTTGCCTCGTGCCTGCCGCCCTGAACTCAATATCGACCCGACGCAAAAATTCCTCATCACTATCTGCTGGTCGGACTCCCGTAGACCTGCGCGAAGCACAGGTCCACGGGAGTCCGACGTGTACCTGCGCGAAGCACAGGTCGGTGCTACACCGCTTTGTTACTCGATGCACCCTTCGTTACTAGCGGAAAGTCCCTTGACTGACGATGATGGGTCCAGACTTCGATCCGAAGGCACCGCATCGGGGGATAGCAGTGTCGAAGGAGTGGAGCGAGGATGCTGTCGCTCCAGCCGCAGCAGGTCCGGGGGGAAACCAATGTTGCCATCTGTCGTGGGCGCTCTGCTGAGCGCTGTTGTTCTCGTCTACGTACTGTCGAAGGGCACCTATCTCCGTCACGCCCGCGGCATCCGAAACATGAAAACGGTGAGAAACTGGATCGTAGCTGTCTACTCGATCCTCCTGGCGCTGAACGTCTGGTGCGCGATGCAAATGACACACGCTCTGCTGTGCGACGCTGTCGCCGGCACAACGCTGGTCGCCACCGCAACGTTGGCGGCTGTGGTCGCCGAGCGGCGGATCCCCGCCACCACCGTGGTCGAGCGCCGG